>CAWGCJ010000007.1:0-633986 GCA_963821095.1 uncultured Acidimicrobiia bacterium
GGGTGCTACTCCATCACGGTGTTGATACGTTGAAAGTAATGCGAATGGATCGTTTTCCCCTTGGTTGATCGGCCATTCAGTAAACAAGAAAATCATAATAAAATTATATCTTTTGGTGCGAAAGCCGTCCTATCGCCCCGAAAGTGACAATGTATTTGTATTTTTCAAAGAAATATTTTGATGGATTTAAGGGTTGGGAGAGGAGGGGGGGAAAAAATTAATTAATTGTTATGAAAAAGAGGTCCATTGATCAATTGGAAGGATAGGCAGTTATTTTAATTGATATAGATACAATGGAGGTGTATAAATCTTGTCTAATGTAACAGGAAGATTATTCCAATAGATCAGTCGAGTAAACCCTTTGCTTTTTGTAGATTTCCGGTTTACATATATTTCAACTTCACCGAGGGGTGTATTTGTAAAACCGTAGCTCTCTCCGACGCTCTCCTCATAAAGGATGGGCGTAATTCCATTGGCGACAAGATAATTCTTTTTTATCTGCGCATCCAAATCTCCCTGTGCGATCCATACTAATTCAAGATTCTTTCTTCTCTTTTTCATCTATTTTCCTTTGGATCCTTCTAATCCGATGGTCGATTTTGTAGATTAATTTCTCTTTCAAAGCTGATTCAGATTCCATGTTTATAATTGTTTTGCCCTTTTCTGCCCAGGTCATCGCACGGGCTAGATTCTTTTCATGGTGTTCAAAATATTTAGCTAATTCTCTTCAAGAATAGTGATCATTTCTTTTTGCCGCTCTTTTTCCAATATAAAACAGCATTTTCCCATTTATTTTGTTTTTTGCAAAGTAAACCATAATTGCGATAAAAAAACGCATAGCGTTCATTTTGCACACCTTTTTTAAAGCCTTGTTCGTAATATTTTGAAGACATTCGCCAATTATTTTGGTTTTGGTATACCCGCGCGATCGATACTAAATCTGTTCCTTTGAATTAGTCCAGATTACATTACTTAGCAATAATTGATTGACATCTAAGAATTAGCCGCCAGCGATAATACGTCTAATTCATTGTGCTGTAGAACCCCTTTCAATATAGAGGAGTCTTTTAATCCAAAAAATCAAAATAGATCTGAGGAACCAACCAGCCGGGAATTTCTTCCTCCGGCCTTGAGAACTCTAATATATTTTTTTCTATATCTGACAAAGCACATGCACCCAATCTCATTTTCCATATTTTTCTTGAGATGTGAAGTAGGTCTACATGGTTGTCTGGAAGAGAATTAAAGGGCAATTTATGCACTATGAACCGGTTCTCTGCGAAAAGGAATATCAAATGATTTCCATTATAAGAACATAGAGTTGAAAATTTCGATAACCGATCATCTAGAATCGATAGAAGCGCATGCTCTTCGGGCTGGAGAATCAATAAATAGAGCTTCAGATTTCAAACCGGTTTGTGAAAAAAAACATAGACCAATTAGAAAAACAAAAGAACCTGCGCCGATGCTGAGATTGCTGGTTTCGATATAAGAATACAACTTCATGTTTCCAAATTTGTAAGGAAATGGATGAATGGGGTTTATCTAAAGTGAACAATGGATCTGGATCAATATCCCTATCTATTTGAATCTTTCCTTGTTAATGGATAAGGATAATTTTTTTCAATCAATAGAACTTTTCCGAGAGTATTGAATAACCATCAGCCGTTAATTGTGTTTCTAATTTATTGCCCGTAGCTTTCTTGTTTTCAATATATTCTCCAGGGATGGTCCATTGCAACTTTTGCTCAATTTCTATTATAGATTATTCATTGTCGTAAAGCAAACTCTAGAAGCTCGATCGTTATTTTTTCGCTCCTAGCCCATTTTCTCCAGGAGGCCCAACGCATGAAGGGCACCCGTCCTCACATGGGCATTGGTGAACAAGGTCAAATAATCCATGGATGATTTCATCAAATTTATGAAATGCAGCCTTTGTTCAGCCCAACACCACCGGGATGGAAGTCGTATCGAAGTATTCCATTTTCAGTTCCTCCTCGTAACCCATTTTCTCATCAAATATATAACCGAGGTCATGGGTATCACAATTTAAAATGACCGTAGCTATGTTAGCTGTACCATATGCAAAACCGTTTAATGCACTTCACATCGTTCATTTTCTTTCAGCAATTGGATGGCAGGCTGGGCACAAAGCGACGAGATTATTTGCATGATTGGCTGCGTGTAATGATGAGAATTGTCTAATCGGTATTTTGTGGTGCACATGCAGGATTCCTGATGTAAATACTTCCCCACATAATTGGCAGGTACTTTTGTCACGGTTGATAATTCTTTCCCTAATCTTTTCCAATTTTGCCCATAGTCATTTCTTTCATTTGTCCATAGATTGAAATTCTTTAAATGGCTGATACATCCTCATGGATTGTGATCCACAGTCTGGTTGGCAAATCGTTCAGGAATTCAAATCCAGCTTTTCCTCTTCAATCGCAAAATTGGTTTCCCAGGAGATCTTTTTATATCCAACTATTGTCTCTGTGACCCTTACCACCACGAACCCTATCCTGAAATACTTATTTTCAAATTTCTGAGCGCACGAATTTAATTACATTTGTGACGTTAACGATTGGCTCTGTGAATGAGATTCTGTTTGGGATTAGGAAAACGATGTGCTTGTTAAAATCGATGGTCTTGACATCGTATTCATCCCCCTTATGCATATAAACAGCACCCGGATAAACAAATTTCTTCATGCTTTGTTGGTCTATTTCACCAATGGTCTGATCGTTAACCTCTTTACCAACTTCCAGCTTGAATTGATCACCCAATATATTGCGCCATAATGTCGTTGGCCGGATAATCGGATAATCTCCAATAGTATTCTGTCTTTTTTGAAGAGAAAACCAGAAGATGTAAAAATTTCTAAGAAATTTGTAACGTTAATCTTGGAATGGTGCCGAAACCATCGCCTTCGGTAAATGGCGGCTCAAATGAAGCACATTTGAGATGATTGAAGAAAAAGTATGAAGGGATTATCAGGATTGATCAATACAGGTTCTGGATTTTTATCAGAAATAAATTCAGGGTGATTCATAATAAACTGGTCCACAGGGAAAGATGAGGCGATGAAGACAGCAATGGATTTGTTTTCTTTTCTCCCGGCGCGCCCTGTCTGCTGAAGGAAAAATTGAAATTGATCCGGGATACCCCAGCATTATTACTGAATCCACCATCCCCATATCAATTCCAAGTTCTAATGCATTTGTAGATGGCAAGATTTCGAATGTCCCATACTTTAAACCTACTTCAATTCGCCTGCGATCGGTCTTCAGATAACCACTGCGGTAGGGGGAAATGGCGAAAATCGTTTTTTCACCGAGTTTTGATTTCAAATATTTATTGAATTTTTCGACAGTCTTCCTTGTGCGCAAAAAACTATTGTTTGCAGTTTTTCCTTTAGAAGGACTTCGCATATTTCAAGTGCTTGTCCCTGCATGCTCGCGCGAATTCCAAGCTCTCGATCTACTGGTGGATTATAAAAATAATTGATTTTCTCTTTTGCGGGGCGTAGTTTAATGAAAAGACCTCAAATTCTTCTTCTATCATCTTGCTTGCATATTCTCCTGGATTTGCGATCGTTGCTGATGTGAGAATATATTGTGGTTGCGATTCGTAAAATTGAAGAATCCGTTTTCAAGCGCCAATGATGTTTGTCATATGCGAGCCAAATACGCCTTTGTAGTTATGGATCTCATCGACAACAATAAATTTTAATGAGCGAAAGAACTTTTCCCATGATGGGTGATGGGGCAATATGCCAATATGCAGCATATCCGGGTTGGAAAGGACTACGCAGGGAGAGATTGCGTATAGGTATTATCGTTTTGAAATAGGTGTATCACCATCATAAATTCCAGCGAAGGGGAAGGGTAATCCCAATTCATATGCACATCTTTAATTTGGATAATTGATCATCAATGCTTTTGAATTGGTCTGCTGTTAACCTTTAGTCGGAGACGATTGAAGACGTTGCTGTTTTGTCGCGTAGAATGGATGACAGTATCGGCAGTTGATAGCAAATTGACTTTCCGCTTGCAGTTCCGGTCGTAATAGCAACATTTTCGCCTGAAAATATTGCTGAAATTGCATCTGTAGATGTTGTACAGATTTTAATATGCCCTGTTTCGCATATAAATCCTTAATTTCTTCGGGAACACGATCAGGATATGGAGAATAGACTGCTTCCTTCTGATTCATTTCCCAGGTTGAAGCAAAGTTATTCTTTAGGTATTGCGGGAAAATCGTTTGCCGGTCTTTCATAACAATATTTTATTATCGATTCGGTTTCAAGATGGAAAACTCTTATATACTTAGGTTTATCTAATTCAGGTGAACTGAAAAATGGAAAAAAACAAGTATCGGTGGGTGGTTGTCATAATTTTCTTTATATTTATGCTGCTGCACCAAACTGATAAACTACTGGTAAATCCATTGGCGGTTCAAATATATGATGAATGGAATTTAACTGATACACAATGGGGGGCTATTTCAACCGTCGCGCTCATTGTTGGTGCCGTATTCTATCCACTTTGGGGCTTTTTATATGACCATTATGCAAGAAGTAAACTAATTGCTCTGGCTTCCTTTATTTCAGGCGGTATACGACGTGGCTAAGCGCTATTGCACCAACTTATGGCATATTTCTCGCGACACGTGCTTCAACCGGCGTAGATGATTCCAGCTACCCTGGTTTATACAGCCTCATAGCTGATTATTTTTCTCCGAGAGTACGCGGAAGTTTCTGGGATCCTGCAATTGACCATGCCTTTACGATATGGCAGGCCTGGTGCTCGCGACCACCGTCGCTGTTCCCCTCGGTGGAGAAATATCTTTTATCACCGGCGGGCTTGGAATATTGCTCTCAGTTCTGATCTTTTTTGGAGTGAAGGATATCAAAAGAGGAAGCAGCGAGCCGGAATTTGAAAACATTGAAAATGTGGAGCATTATAAATTTGAATGGCACAAGGTCAAAGATGTACTGAAAAAAATATTTTTGATATATGTATTTACAAGGATTTTTCGGTGTATTTCCATGGAATACGATTACTGCCTTTATTTTTATATATCTTTCTGAAGAGCGGGGATATCTCCAGAATCAGAAGTTTTACTAACGATGGCTCCGGCGATTCTCGTATTGGCTTCCGGGTATTTTTTTGGAGGTGCTCTTGGAGACCACTTCTTTAAAAAATTCCCGGAGAGGCAGGGTACTGGTTTCCATCGGTCGAGTGCTACCTTCGGCGGCAGTTTTTCTTTTTTCTAACATTGAATATCCCTTTAAGTCAAAAATTCCTGCTTGTATATTATTCTGGCGATTACAGCTTTATTTATCCCAATTGCCTCTCCAAACGTAACCTCGACTGTAAACGATGTAACTCTCCCAGAAGTGCGAAGCACGGCGATCGCAATTCAATACTTTATCGAATCTAGTGGCTGATTAGCGCCATTGATGACCGGATTAATATCTGGATTATTTACGTTCAACAGGGAATTCCAGCCCCCGCGGTACAGCGATCCTTATAATATGCATTAGTACATGGATTTTGTGCGGTATTTTTTTTTTAACATCAAAAATTATCAGCGGTCATGTGGAGATTTGCGGTCAGAATTGGAAGCCCGAGCTATAAAAGCACAACAATAGATTCATCTCGTTTATTTGGAAATAATCCAACCTGGATTATCAAATGATTTTTTTTGTCCTTTTATTTATTTGCATGAATGCAATTTTTGACCTGTGTTACGAAAAAGTCAGGTTCGAAATACTTATTGTGACAATTTTCGCATCATTTTATATATGGATAGAACGATCAACAATTCCCTTGGCAATAACTGATCTGTTTTGGATTTCAATATTTTGTTTACTGTTTAGACTGTTCAGGCTGAAAAGAAATTCTAGCTCTATTTATAATATTTCAAAAGGCGACCTTCTCTTTTTTATTTCCATTTTTTTGATAAATGGTATAAGAAAAGGGTACTGATCATATTGTTCGGAATTTCGGCCGCATGGATATGTTTTAAACGCGAATCCAATAAGGGGTTGGTTATTAGTAAACGCTGGCAAACAATTCCACTTCATCCCCCAATTGTTCTCAGCATGCTAGTGTTTTATTTTAATCAATGCTATTATCTGAAATTTATTTTTGAATTATTGTGTTGAAGTAGTATGTGAGTACATCCATCGCGGGTTTTCCGCGTATTGATGCGCTAACATCCTGGAACGCTTACACTTGGGTTGTAGCCCATAGAAATTATTCCCGCTATCCAATCACGCGATGATGCCTCTTCCAGAATTGCTGTATAAATGTCAGCTTGTTTCTTCCAAATCCAAGACATATTCGGAGAATTCATTTCTTGAAATTAATTCTTTACAACCCAGGCCTTTATTGGCACACCCCAATGCGCTCTCCATCAACCGAAAGGTAATTTATTCCGATAATGATGGGCTTTTTGTGCCGGATTTGTATAGCTGATATATGGGACTATCTAATTGCTGTGAAAATTTTGCCCGAGATAAATCATGAATCGTCGGTTCCGTATCGGGGGAAAGGGGTAGCGAGAAGTACGATTAAGACGCCATCGAGCACCATCTATGTAATCAAAATCATTCCCATCAATTATTTTCGCGGGTATCGAGAAGATAACTTGTCCGGAATATCTCGAATGAATCTTCTCAAACAGCGATTTCCACCGGTCGAAAACCCATATGGAATATTTGAAGGATTTCCATTTGGCAATTTGCCAACCGGGAAAGCTGGGTGCTGTCATAATCACCGCCAAGGATAAGAAAATTGCTGTCGATTTGTTCGGCGGTTTATTGCATCAATTCAAATAATCGTTCCATATTGTTCAAACCAATCGAGCCAGCAACTGTATGTTGAGGGTGCGCTCTGCCCAGTAGTTTTCTGGCAATTCTTCTTCAAATGCGGCTCGGGTAAACAGCAAAAGAAAGTTCTGCTTCTTGCGCATAGTTATATTCTTTTTTATCAATATCTTTGGAAAATGAGAAGTATATTTTGGATCAAAGCGGGCTGACGGAATTTTTCCATTTTTGAAACAGCCAGGATGGAGAAAGAACGATGGGATTTTTGTTCCACTTACGCCTGCATCGATAAAACCCCATTTAGAGTAGGGGAGCCGAACGGGATTGAAATTTTCGGCAATGGCAATTCCTTTGACATATTTATCTCTTTTTAGTGAAAGCTCGCTAGATGGAATCGTGTAGTTGTAATCATTCAAACCAAACCAATTTTCTATCGTATATTCAATTGTCGTTTGTACTTGGTTCCCCAGTATTTAATACAAATCCGCTTGCATCTTTGCCGGCAGGTGCTACTTCATCAGCATACCCACATAAATCATTCCTGCAGAACCGAAATTGGGAATAATCTAGTGGTCCAAGATTCGCGTAGAGGGTATATATCCATTGGCCATCCGCAGTTTTCCACATAGGGAACGGCTGCATCCAGGTATAAGGTTTGATATTGTTGCGAAATCACATCCCCTGGAGGTGTATTTACCGGTGGAGTAACAACAAATGAAATTGAATCTAAATCATTTTCAGAAGACCATGATTCGACCACATCGTTTACTATAGTGTAATTTGTATCCTCGATTAATATTTCCGGGTGTAATTTTCCCATCAAATGTATGCTCCGCATTAATAAAACTATTTCCCAGGGTGTATTTGTAGTTGAGCGCGATCCCCGCCGGTAATTAGAGAGTCAGAGAATAAGTTGAATCATCTTCATATTTCAATATGGGAGATCGGTCTCATGGAATGATGGATGTCCCGTCTCCCAAATCAAAAAATACATTTCCTAGTACTCCCATATCACCAATCAGTCGAATTGGAGCGTTCCGATGTGTGCCCTCTGGGACAGATACTCGAAAAGTTACTTGAACCATTTTCGATGGTTCCATTCCAAAAGACGCCGGGGTTACTGGATCTTATTCTGCAATCACTGCATTTTGTTTGAAAGGTTCGTAGATACCGTCAGGATGAACCGCGGTCAATGTGTACGTTCCCGAAGATAATCCTTTGATCTCATAATAACCATCTGAGGATGTATATGTATCTAATCCATTGATTGAAATATATACCTCAGATATAGGAAGATCGGTAATTTCATCATAGAGCAAATCCACTAATTTCTCCTGAAGGAATTTCACTGTATTTCCCCAATCTATGACTGAGTCTGAGACTACTCCTGGACCATCCACAAAATAAGTCCGATAATAAATTTGATTTCCGAAGGCTGAGTGCTCTATGAGATCTGCGTTAGTTTGTTTCAAATAGCGGTATTTGACAATTGAACCATTTACTATTGATGTCCGAACGTAGTAAGAAAGATCATCTTTGGACACCATTTCGAGCCTAGAAGGATTGAGAGAAACACCGGTAACTTCATCCAGAATTTCCAGGAAAATTTTATCTTCATCTCCAATTTTCTCCGGTATTGTAGCTTCAAAAACAATTTCGGAGGAAGGATAGTTTTTGCGAACCTGTGGTGTCAGACGCTCCTTTCGTATTGCAGGAAAGAAAGGAAAATGCTAGAAGTGAAAGGAAAATGGTCTGCCGGATATATCTCATTCGTTTCATTTATTCCACCGGATTTGCTTTGTTCAATTCTTTTTCGTATTGGTTAAATGCGTCACCAAACTTCCCAGGACTCCGTTGATGAATCTTGGAGTGCTATCTGAACCATATATCTTGGCAATTTCGACAGCTTCATTGATAGCGACTTTCACTGGAGTGATCTTCCCCACAGCGAACTCCCAAAGCGCTATTCGAATAATACTCCTATCAATAGATGCCACCTGGTCAAGAGGCCAATCAGGTGCATATGTGCTGATAATCTTGTCGAGTTTTCTCTATGAACGGATGCACCCCCTGTACGATCTCACGAATGAAATCGACCAGTTTTTTATCAAGGCTATTTTCCTCAAATCTGTCGTTTAGGATCACGCCGATGGGATGACCGGGACATGTCATACTCATATAAGACCTGTAGAGCAATCCCCCTTGCTTTGGTGCGAGAGTTCATATTGGTTTTCTATGCGTAGCTGATATCTTCTATATGAATATTAAATTTTCCCTACATCCATTCCAACCATCTCTGTAATTGCGCGGGATACTTTTTCTTGTATTATTTGACTTGTTTTGTACAGGTCTGGCCTCGCGATCAAGGACTAGATATAGGTCGACATAGACCGTATTGTTTTCGACCTCAATACGGATACCATCCGAGTAATTTTTCTTCAGAAAGTTGTTCACACTGGCTGGTTTCGATGCCATTCTGCTCACTCCGGAAACGCCAGAGCGCTGTAAGTTTAGCAATTTTGATCAAAACTCCAGGATCTATGGTTGTACGGCCTTGACCTGAATATCCAGAATTTTCTTTTTCTGTTGCCATAAGAATCACCTTTCAATTGTGTAAATTATAACCCTGCAAACCCCTTATGGTTTTTCTGAATTATAAATAAACGTTTGCGAAAGTTTGCAAATTAAGTTCAAGTTCTTTATCAAAAGTATGACGTGGCCAGGTTTTCAAGAAATACCTTCTGTTTCATCTTTGAATTTATCCTCTCATAAATAAATCCCATATTTCTCGAGTCTATGGTCTTATCATATTTTCCTTGGAAAATGATTGCAGGTGAAACAACCTGTTGAACGCGCTTTTTTACAAATTTGGTTAATTTATTGAACTGATCGGCTGCTCTTAGTGGATAGACTGTGTAACCTTTCCATGGCAAACTATCATCTGGACTGCCTTTGCCACGATTAGTCATAAAAATTTTGAGATATTTCGCGTATTTTTAATCTTCCAACAAATAATGCAGTTGAAAATAACAACAGTGATGCGATCTCAGGATGTTTTTCTGCTAAATAAAGGGCTAACACACCACCCATTGATTCTCCTCCAGCAACGACTGAGGTGCATATATTTATTAGGTTTGAGAATTCATTGTCAACGCATGTAGTCCAATCCGTCCACAATTTTCTATATGGATCAGATTGATGAGTGCCGTGGCCTGGCAGCAGGGGAGCTGCAACAGTATAACCCTGGGATATGAAAAAATCCGCTAAGAAGCGTACTTCTTCCGTTGTGGCGGTGAAGCCATGTATAAGAAGAATTCCTTTCTTTCCACCCTCTATGAATATTCTACTTCCTGGCAAATGGGAGTTCTGTAAAAAGTTTATTATTCATTTTGACTGACTTCAATTAGTTGCTCCCATTAAGTGGGTCGCGTATGGAAGTATGGCGACTCTGGGTTTGTAGGTGAACATTTTTTTTGCTATCCATAATGCATCCTGCATATCATTTGCGGGAATAAGAAACAATTTTGTTGGCTTCAATAGGATCAAGTCTTGATACAAGAATGATTCGGTGTTTCTTTAGCTGTAGCGCTAGTTGGTATGCCTTGTGCGGGCCAATTTGGAATTTCTGACCTTTTGAATGCTTTGATGATATCATCGATAGATTGTTTGCCCTCGAGGAAAGCGCGGAGTTTTTGACTCCCTAAGCCCTCTCTGCATTCAGCGGCTAGTATGAGCACACCTTTTTCATCCAGGAAAGTACAGCCATGTGTTATGGCTTTCTGAGCCTGGTAAAAATTGATATCCTTCGGATAACCCCCGGCCGATGCGATCACCGATCATAATTCATGCTATCTTCTACCAGGCAGGCATCTCTCGACTTTTTGATACCAGCAACCATCACCTTGAAAGGATCCCCCATGCTTGAAAAAACTACTTCCTTTTTAGATGTTAACACAACATTTAATGCAATATCAATCTTAAGTTTCTTACCTATCTCTTCTATGTCGCGGCGCATGGGGTTTTCATAAAAAATCCCCATTTTCGCATAGGGATCGGTGATCATCTTGTGATTCATTTCAATCGTTTTCCGCCCCCCAGACCTATTACTGCACATTTTAACTCCACCCGAAAATCCCATGAAATGATGAGGTTCAATTTGTCCAACGACAATTTTGATGTCATATATCAATAAATTTTTTATTCACATAGATCGGAGTTCCGGCCGCAGACTCACCAAAATCCATGAGATTTTTGATTTCATCACAATTATGGACAATTGTTCTATATCTATTTCTTATTTTGTTTGTTAAAAGGTTATTTATTTCTTCATTACCGGGGGATTTATGTGTCCCGGAAGCGATGAAAAAAGTTTATTTCTCGAGGATCAATATTATTTTTGGTTATAAACCTTAGCAGGGGAGGCAGCAAAAGTTCATTTGGAAGTGGTCTTGTTACGATCATTTACAGCTATTCCAACAGTTTTGCTCCTTTTAAAGATATTCACTCGATTATCTGAAAAATAATTATTTATTGAAGTATTAATGATTTCAACTTGTTGTGATGTGAGAAATCTCCTCTTCCTTAGGCAGCATAATATTAAATTCAAACATATCATCAATCGGAAAAGCGAGTTCTTTATCACCGTAAGGAATTTTAATTTTTTTCATCATATTTAATATTCTAAAAGAAGTGGGGGAGCATATCTTGAGTTTATAAGTAAACCACCCACATATATAATAATAGATATTTCGTTAATTTGTTTAAGGATCAAAGATCTCTCTATTCAATAGGGGAGTAATTTGAAACATGGTTTGCTTTCGATAAGTAGTATTATAATAAGCATTATATAATGCCGACAATAGCCCATTCTTTTAAAAATTACCTTGAATCTGTGAAATATGCGAGAAGTGAAAACACATTTCTTGCGTATTCTAATGCAATGAATTATTTCTGGATGTCTCTTGAAAGCAATAACATTGATCCGGGAGCAGATGGTGTAGAAAAGATAAGAGAAGATGCGATTACATGGTTCGCGTATGACCTAAAAGGATATGCAGCCTCCACTGAGCAGCTCTATATAACAGCAGTAAAAGGATATTTAGAGTTCTTAATTGCCGAAAACATATCAAACATAAATATTGAAAAGGTCAAGTTATTGATTAAGCAGCGCACTCGAAAGCCCGGCAAAAGGCTTCCCCAGTTTCCTGCAGATGATATAGATAAATTATTACGAACGATACAAGATAATCAGCTTGCGGATATAAATTCTCAAGGAAGAAATAAACTACGCGCATTGCGTGATAGAGCATTCCTGATTACGCTCGGTGACACAGGATTACGTGTGCATGAAGCTTGTGCCCTGCGCAGAGGTGATATAGATTGGTTTGCTGGAAAAGCAATGGTTATCGGCAAAGGGAACCGCCAGGCAGTTGTCAGATTTTCTTCACGGTCTATTTAAGGCTATTAAAGAGTATTTGCAGGCAAGAAGTGCGCTTGATGGCATTTCTGGGCGCCAGCTCGGTTCCCTTCCAATTTTTGCACGCCACGATAAGGGTGCTGGTGAAAAAGTCAAACCAATTACACCAACAACCGGAAGAAATATAGTCACAGCACGTGTGCGTGAGATTTTGGGTGAAGAACGCCGTGGGCACGATCACCCCCCACTCTTTTCAGGCACTTCTTTGTAACCAGAGTGCTTACAGTTACCGGAAACTTGAAATTAGCACAGAATTTAGCACGCCATAAAAACATTGCCATCACTCAGAGATATGCACACCTATCAGACGATGAAATGGATAAAGGGTTTTGGGAGGTCTTTGAAGAAAATGAATAACGAGAACAAATCGAACAATAAACTGAAAATTTTGCCCATTTTACTTTTTATTGCACGCCCCGGGGCTGGAAAAAGCGAGATTATCAGATACTTATCTGATATGGACCAGCAGAAGAACGAAAGGCCAAATTCCACATAGGTAAGATCAAAGTAATCGATGATTTCCCCTTTCTTTGGCGGTGGTTTGAGGAGGATTACCTCTTAGCAGAAATGGGAAAAGATCGCCTATTTACCGATGACCAAGGATATTTTAAATACAATTATTTGTGGGATCTTCTTATTCACCTCATTAATATTGAGTATGAGAAATTTGTGCGGGATATAGAAAATATAGAAGTATTACACGGTAATTCTTGAATTTTCTCGCGGAAAACAACATGGTGGATATCCCAGGCTTTCCCAATACTCAGCGACAAAATATTTGAAACAAACTTATCCATTCTTTATCTAAATGTTTCCTGGGAAGAGTCTTAAGAAAAAACCGATTGCGATTCAATCCAGACAAACCAGATAGCATTTTCGAGCATGGAATTCCGGATAAAAAATTAGAATTCATGTATTCTGAATGTGATTTTTCAGAGTTAGTTTCAGGCGATAATAACTTTATTTAAAATTAAACGGAAAGTTAGTTCCATACGCAATATTTCAATAATGAAGATGATGTGACCACAGAATATAAAGATGAATTGGGAATTCGCTTAAAAAACCTGTTTAGACAAACTCTTGACAAAATTCAAACCTGATTCTTGAAAATGTTTAGGTCAATCACAGCGCTGAGATGAGCCCCGAAAATCGTGATGAGACTGATCAAATCGACCCAAAACAATAAGGAAGCGCAGTGTACCTAAGGATCCATAAATCAACTCATAACTGCACCAAACCTTCTTGCAGAAGCCAAGCAAATGCTCTTGTAACAGTTTGCCATAAGAGTGTGGCCATTGGCGCAGCTATCAATACCCCCTTCCATCCTACCTTTTCTTTTGGGTATATACCGGTATAATGCGATAAGGAGTAAAAAGTGATCAGATAAGGAATAAGTTTGATTAAGATGACGCCAGACTACTGTTTCCTGGATCGGCTTTTCCACTGAAAATGAAAGCATATCGATGTTTGGAACAATCCCGGTGATAGTGTTGGAAAGGAATGATAAACCAAGCAGGAGTGCCAGTAAGCCAATCATTCCCAAGGGCAACCACCCTATCTTCAAAAAATCCCCTTTTGGTTGAGTTCGGGTTGGCTCTATTTATATTCCGGGTTAGCAATGAAAAAAAGCTGGTAGATGACCATAAAAATCCGATCAAGCCGATCACCCCACTGCCCCACGGGAATTGAAAGACCTGCTGCAGATTTGCATCGATTAGATTCTGAGCGGTTGGGAAAAATCGATACACAGATCCTAAAACAAAGTCATAAGCTGATTGCATATTCCAACACGTAAGAAGCCCCCACCACGAAGAATAGTAAGCAGTGGGAAAAATGAAAAGAACGCGTAATAGGCCATTCCAGCTGCCGCTTGGGTAGCGTTAGATTCACCAAAATTAGTATATAGCTATGCGCAATGCTCTCAACGACCCCATAGGTATGGTCATTCACCCATTCATATATTTTCCGCAAGTTCTTTACGATTTGTCTTTCATTTGTCGATTTTGAAATACTGTAATATTTATCGAGGGTATTATACATACAACAAGCTAATTCATATGAATCAGTTTGTTATTTTAGATTATCTATTTAAACAAATCGTTCACGAATTTCCGCGCTTGTGGTAATCCAGGATCATCACGGTCAATGCGATAAACCAGACTGCCATACCCGGCGGACCGGTAATCTAACAGGCGGATCCATTGTGATGGCAAGAAGCCAATCCCGCCGCCACCAACGAGGCCGATAACTGTAGACATACGGATGTTGATATCCCATCGGTACACGGTAAATGAAACAAATGGCGGGATGATTTGCGGGATAACCGCGAAGGCTACGGTCTGCAGCCAGTTCGCGCCGGTAGCGTGAATAGCTTCGATAGGGCCGGAATCGATATTCTCGATCGCTTCAGAATATAACTTTGCTAAAGCTGCCATTGAGTGAACGGTTAGAGCGATAATACCAGCAAAAGGTCCCAATCCCACGACGATGACGGCTATAATCGCCGAAATCAAGAGTTCGATTTGACCGCACAACATTCAATATGGTCCGAACAATATAATAGATTCCCACCGTTATTGGGTTAGCCGACGTTAAATTTTAGCTGCCAGAAACTAGTAGGAAGTCCAAATACGATCCCAAAGAAAGTAGCCATCATGCCAATGATGATTGTCTCGATCATTTTTTCAACTGTTACTTTAATGTCGCTTAATCCAGCTTCCCCAACAAATGTTAGCTGCCTTGCCTGGGCCTGCCAGACCTTCTCGCCTTCTCCAGCCGATGGTGGAAGAATTCTATATGGCATGATGATATCAACAGAAATCCCATCTGCATCTGGATTTACTACCACATACTCACCTTCCTGCGGTTTGGACGTCCGGATGTTGTAGGCCGAAACCAGACGGTCTGCCGGGTCCCGAACGAACGTCAGGTAGCGGGTCGGGCTACCAGGGACCAGGGCGTCGATGTCGTCGGTGGCGTCGGGGCCTGCAAGAACTCGGACTTGCGTCCGTACTTCCTCGGGACGGTCGGCGAACGGTGTCAGGTTGTTGCGGGCTCGGTAGTCCTCGCCCCACGGGCCGAGGTGCACAAACTCGACGTCCCAGTCGAGTTCGTTGCGAAGGTGCCCACTGATGGTGGTACCCCCGGTTTTTGGGATGTGGATGAAGACGTAGAGGGGTGAGAATTGCTCGGGCATGGCGCTCCGATGAGAGGGATTCGACCTCCACGGTAGCCATTCGCGGGGCCGAGGAGCGCGGTGGCGGTGCTCAGCCGGTGTTGCCCGTCGTCCGCTAACCGTCGATACCGACACCGAGTAGTCGTTCTCGGCTCAGTGCTTTCGACCCGCTGACGAGCCCGATGATGGCAAGTACCCAGGCGACGGCGCCGACGGAAAAGGCCGCCACCGTGGGGTCGTAGAGCAGGCCGCTGGCGATGGCATACGAAGCGATGATGATCGGAAGCGAAACGAGGCTGGCCGCCTGCTGCGCAGCGGCAGTGCTCTTCACCCGAGAGGACACCCACAGGATGATCGAAAGGGCAATGGCGATGAACGGCGGCACCACCCACAGGATCAGCAGCCACCAGCCCGCGGTCGGGAAGAACCAACCCCCCATTTCGGGCCCGACTCGGAAGTTCACGATGAGCGAGTACGCCGTGAACCCGATCGCCGTCGCCAGGTAGCCGGGGATGAGGCTGGCAATCAGCTTGCCCAGGTAGATCTCCGTGTCGGTGAGGGGGGAGTGAGCGAGGAATTCGCCGGTACCGCGCTCTCGCTCGCCGACGATGGTCTGCGCCCCGACCGCCGACGAGATAGTCAGGGGGACGATGATCGCAATCGGGGCCAACAGGTAGACAGCAAAGGCGTAGGCGGCTTGCGCCTCCGGAGTATCGCCCCGGAGATTGTCCTGGATCGGGCCGGGCAGCGCGTTGAGTACTCCGCCGACCTGTTCAACGATGTTGGTGCCGGTGATGCCGGTGATCATCGACAGGAGCACGAACGGCATGATGACGAAGAAGATCCCCGACAGCAGCGCCATCGGGATCCAGTAGTCGCGGCTCTTGAAGAGGCGCTTCAGGTCGATGCGAGCCATGATCATCACGTTGTGCCAGCTCATGATTCCTCCCGCAACGAGCGCTGCATCTCGAAGTACAAATGCTCCAGGGTGGGGAGCTGCGGCTCGACCCGGGTGAGCCGGGTACCGCCGTTGACCATGTCGGTGACGAGGTCGGGTAGCGCGTCGATGTCCTTGAGTGTGAGGTGGAGGGCTCCGTTCCACTCGGCTCGCATCACGGCAGGATGTGCGGCGATGTTGTCGAGCGTTGGCCGGTTCTCGGCGTCGACGACGACCTTGGGGTGTTTCATGTAGGCGGCGGCGAGTTGAGTGGGGTGCCCGGCGGCCTGGGCTTTGCCGGCACCCATCAGCACGACCTGGTCCGCAATGCCTTCGGCTTCGTGGAGCAGGTGGGTGCACATGACGATGGTGCGGCCCTTACCGGCGAGTTCGCGGATCATCTCGAGCACCGCCCGCGACGACTCGGGGTCGAGGCCCGCGGTGGGTTCGTCGAGGAGCAGGATCTCGGGGTCGTGGACGACGGCACGGGCCAGGGCGAGCCTGGTGCGCATCCCGGTTGAGTAGCCGCCGACCTCCTGGTCGAGGGCGTAGGTGATGCCAAAGCGTTCTGCCGCTTCGTAGATGGTCGACTTGGGGACCCCGTAGATCTCAGCGGTGAACGACAGGTTCTCCTCGCCGGTGAGGCGGTCCCACATCGCCGGCTTGGGGGCTACTACCCCGATGCGGCCCCGTAGGTCATCGCCTTCGATCATGGGGTCTTCGCCGAGGACGCGCACCGTTCCGCTGTTGGAGCGCAACGCTCCGGTGATGATGCGCACGGTGGTGGTCTTGCCGGCGCCGTTGGGTCCGAGCAGTACGGCGACCGATCCGGCAGGAACCGACAGCGAGAGGCCGTCGAGAGCACGTACCGTGCCGAAGTTGCGCGTGACGTCGGTGAGTTCGATTGAGGGATCAGGCATGCCTGTATTCATCGGCCCCAGCGTACGAATCCTGAGACCCTATGCAGAGAGGGTTTTGGCGGATCTGAGCGACACAAGTGTCGCTCAGATCCGCCAAAACCCAAGTGGTGCTGTCGGCATTGGGCCTTGTCGGTTGTGTCAGTGGTCTCTGGATCAGGAGCCGACCGCGTGGTAGTGCTGAGAAATGCTCGAACTCTGCGGATTGCGCAAGCACTATCGCGATGTCACGGCTCTCGACGGACTCGATCTGACCATTGCCCCCGGCCAAATGCTGGGCTTCCTTGGGCCGAACGGGGCCGGCAAGACAACGGCGATGCGTTCGGTTTTTGGGCTGGTTCGGCCGGAAGCGGGCACCGTGGCGTGGGGCGGCCAACCGATCACAGCGGCCGTGCGGCGCCGATTTGGCTACATGCCGGAAGAGCGTGGGCTCTACCCGAAGATGCGCGTGCACGATCAGCTGGTCTACTTCGGGCGCTTGCACGGACTCGCCGCCGCCGAGTCTGGGAAGGTCGTGGATCAATGGCTCGGCGAGCTTGGACTCGAAGAACGGGCGAATGCCAAGGTCGACGAACTCTCCCACGGCAATCAGCAACGAGTGCAATTGGTGGCTGCCCTGCTCCACAGCCCGGAGTTGTTGGTGCTCGACGAACCGTTCGTAGGGCTCGACCCGATTGCCTCAATGACCATGGCTCGGCTGCTTCGAGACCAGGCTGAGCGAGGAGTGGCCGTGCTGTTCTCCAGCCATCAGCTCGACGTCGTGGAAGATCTGTGCGAGGACGTCGTCATCGTGGATCACGGTCGAGTCGTGCTTGCCGGGAGAGTGTCCGAATTGCGGGCAGCCTCGACCAGGCGCTACCTCGACCTGGTGCTTGCGGACGCGGCGACGGCACAGACGATCGATGCCATTCCCGCCGCCCACGTGGTTGATATTCGCGGTGATCGTGTCCGCCTCGTTGTCGACGAAGGGGCTGACCTTGCGGCGTTGGCTGCCGCTGTGTCGGCGGTTGTTGAGATCACTCAATTCACCTATCAGCCACCCGCGTTGTCCGAAGTGTTCCGCGAGGCGGTGGCCTCATGAGCGACTGGTCGGTGTTCTGGCTGGCGGTGCAACGAGACCTCCGAGCGTGGCGCAAGCCGTTCCTCATCTCGTCTGCCGTGATCGTGATCGGGGTCGCCGCGCTGATGGTCGTGGTTACCTTGGTGCAGGGCGAAGACGAACCGACGGTCTTCACGGTGGGTCTGGTGGGCGATACCGCGTCCTCGATGCCTTCGGACATGGATGCCCTGTTCGGTCCCGACGCCGAAGTCACCTTCGTGTCGCTGCCCACCGTCGCCGCGGCAGAGGAGGCGCTGACCAGCGGCGACATCGGTGTCGCCGTCGTCGGGGCGAGCACGATGATGGTGGGTCCCTCCACCGCAGATTGGCTCGCCGACACGACGTACCTAGCACTGGCCGGTGAGATCACGGCAGAGCGCGTGCAGGAATTGGGTTTGTCGGCAGCTGAGGCTGCCCGTCTGGCCGACCCAGGAATCCGGGTCAACGTTGTCGCCGGCGTGGAACAGGAAGGTCAGGCGGACGAGGTGGTTGCCACCGTCGCGCTCATCGTGATGTTCATGGCGATCTTGGCCTACGGGCAGTGGATCGGTTACGCCGTCGTCGAGGAGAAGGCGAACCGGGTGGTCGAGTTGCTGCTCGGCGCGGTGCGCCCTCACCACTTGATGGCGGCGAAGGTCGTCAGCATCGGCGCACTGGGCCTGGCGCAGGTCGGGTTGCTCGGTGCGGTCGTGCTCACCTTTGGCCTGGTCACCGATCGGATCGATGTGCCCCCGGTGGCCGGATGGGCGGTGTTCTGGGTGCTGGTCTGGTTCATCCTCGGGTACGCCCTCTACGGCTGCATGTATGCCGCCGGCGGTTCGCTGGCCTCGAACACACAAGAGGCGGGCAGTACCTTCGGGCCGCTGAGCCTCATCCTCGGCGTCGGCTACATGGGTGGCCTCATCAGCATGTCGGCCGCCACCGACAGCCCGGTGCTTCGCGTGTTCTCCTTCATTCCGCTGTGGGCCCCGCTCACCATGCCGGCGCGCATCGTGCGTGGCTGGGCCGAGTGGTGGGAGGTTGGCCTGTCGTTGGCGCTGATGCTGGCGGCGACCTACGGCCTGGTTCGTTTCGCCGGCCGGGTGTACGTCGGCGGGGTTTCGCGGGCGACATCCAAGCTTGGCTGGCGCGAAGCGTGGCGCTCGAGCCGCGACGTCGTCCGCAGTTGAGCCGCGAAGGTCTTCCATCGCGACGGCCAGGTGGGACAATGCCCCCATGTGTGGCCGCTTTGTTCAATCCCAATCGCCCAATGTCTACGCCGAGTTCTTCGGCGCCGACGTCATCAAGACCGAGGAATTGAAGGCGTCGTACAACGTGGCGCCGACCGACCCGGTCTACGCCATCGCCGAGCACGACGACCAGCGGATCTTGGGCGCCTTCAAGTGGGGGCTGCTGCCGTTCTGGGCGAAGGACCGCAAGATGGCGGCCCGCAACATCAACGCCCGGGTCGAGACGGTCGCCGAGAAGTCGTCGTTCCGAGAGTCGTTCGAGCGTCGCCGCTGCCTGATCCCGGCCGACGGGTTCTACGAGTGGGAGGTCAAGCCCAAGGGCAAGCTGCCGCACTTCATCTACACCGCCGACAAGCGGCCGATGGCACTTGCCGGGCTGTGGGCCTCGTGGAAGGACCCGGAGACCGGCGAGCGGGTCCGCACCTGCACCATCCTCACCGGCGAGCCCAACGACCTGGTGGCGCCGATCCACGACCGCATGCCCATCAGCCTGCCCCGTGGTCTCTGGAGCGTCTGGCTCGATCCGGAAAACCACGACACCGGCGCTCTCGGCGACTTGCTGGCGACGCTGCGTAAACCCGACCTGGCCGAGCACCCGGTATCGACCCTGGTCAACAAGGTCCAGAACAACGTCCCCGAACTGATCGCCCCCCTCGAAACGGGCGCGGTAGACCTCTAGCCGCGACCTAACCGGGTTTTGGCGGACACCAGCGCAATATGCTGCGTTCAGATCCGCCAAAACCCTCTCTCTTAGCGGGGGATGACGGCGGCTACCGAGGTGAGGGGGATGAACCAGGGGCGGTCGGTTTCGCCGATCACCATCAGGTGGTCTGATGCGGCGGCTTCGATCCGGCCGGATATCGGGTCGCCGGCGGGCGGAGCGACGATCTCGACGGTCAATACACTCAACTCGAGTTCTCGCATCCGGGCGAGGAACGACTCGGGACCGAACCGGTCACGTCCCTTGCCGCCCACCGGCGCTCGCTCGGCCACCTGCAGCACGATCGGCCCACCGAGGTTCACGTGAACCTGATCCCCTTGTGGGGTGACCAGGGTCAAGAGATCTCGGTTGGCGTGGGCCACGATGCCAAGGAACCGGCGTTCGCCGGCGATTACGGCAACGGTATCGCCCCGAGCCAGCAGCTCGTACGCGACTTGATCGAGCGTGCGTTTGCGCAGTACCCCCTTGCGGGCGGCGTACTCGTCTTCCTCGGCCTGACGGCGAAACTCGCCGCCCACCGATTCCCGCAGCTCCTGCTCGAGCTCATCGAAGCCCTCAAAATCACCGGTCATGGCCACAGCGTACCGAGCGCCGACCAACCAGGCGGATCGACCCCCCCGTTCTTGCGTACATAGCGGCCAATAGTGGCCGGAATGTACGCAAGTTCGCTTTGGGCGCGTGCTATCGCGAAATACTCCAACGACCAAACGAAGATTGCCATATATCTTCAATTCATATAAAATACCGTCGGTCGACTAGAGGAGGAGTAGGACGCATGCCTATGGAGGACTATCCACAAGTCCTCGACACGGCGATGGTCGCCGAGATGCTGGGGATGAACGTCCAGGTGGTGCGCCGGATGGCCCGTGAGGGCTCGATCCCCGCCTACCGACTGCCCGGCGGGCGTTCGTTCCGGTTCTTCCGGGACGAGGTGCTCGACTGGTTGAAGAGCTACCCGGTGCAGGCGGAGGACGAAGCAACGGTCGAGGAACAAATCTAGGCACCCTAAGGAGAATCCTGGGTGGCCTCACGCGGTCGAGTGCCGTATGATGCCGCACAGATATCACGAGGAGTGACGGTGGGTCACACTCGGTGGTGAATACAGGGGTCGCCTCAGGGGAATCGGGGGAAGGTGGACCGGCGATGACGCAGACGGCACAGCGGTCGGATACGTCGAATGATCACTACATGGTTGAGCCGACGCCAAAGCGGCGTTTGCTGAGCCGCCTGTCGCTTGGGCATCTAATCATGCTGATCAGCGGGCTCCTCGCGTTCTTGCTCGTCCTCGTGGTGCTGCGAGATCGTTCTGAAGTTGTCACCGTCGCCGTTGCCGCCGTTGACATCGAGGCAGGAACCACCCTCTCCGACCAAGACGTCACGATGGTCGAGCTGGGAAACGCCGACGATGCGCTGATCGCCTCCCTGCTCGATGAGAGCGAAGTTGGCACCGCGATCTCCGATCAATGGGTGGCGGCGCTGACCATCGTCCGTGGAACCGCGCTACGCGAAAGCGACTTCAGCCCGCAGCTCGCCAACACGGATCTGCGAGCCATGAGCATCGAGATCGATCCCGGCAACGCGGTCAACGGGGCCATTGGAGTCGGCGACCGCATCGACGTCATCACTGTGCGCAAGGGCGTTGCCCGCTACGTCGTCTCCAACGCTGAAGTTGTAGCCGTCTCCGGTGCCGACTCCTCCATCTCCTCGAGCGGGTTTACGGTGACGATCGGCGTTGACGGGCCGACCAGCCTCCGGCTCGCCTCTGCCCTCAACCTCGGCGACATCGAAGTCGTCC
Source organism: uncultured Acidimicrobiia bacterium (assembly GCA_963821095.1). GTDB lineage: Bacteria > Actinomycetota > Acidimicrobiia > Spongiisociales > UBA5794 > CAVPHV01. Next base: position 22,185 of record CAWGCJ010000007.1, read on the forward strand.
GTTCCACGGGCGCAACCCCGGCCGACCTCGACGATCTCTACAACCCGTATCAGCCCGACGGCGGTGAGCCCGAACCCGCCACTGCTGAGTCACCGGAGGGCTAGTCGATGCGGGAGCCCACCGTCGTTCTCTGCCATTCGACCCGAAGCTGGGCTCAGGATCTCCACTTCTTCCTGATGGACCACGGGGGCGCGGTGGTGCGCGGCTACGTGATGTCGGGCGAGGACGCCATGGCCGAGACCTACGACGTTCTGCTCGTTGACGATGTGACTTCCTTCCTCACCCGCCGCCTGGTCGGATCGCTCCAGGGCCGAGGCATCAAAATCGTTGGGATCTTCGACGCCGACGATGCCCACGGTGCCGGCAAGGCGCGGCTGCTCGAATTGGGCGTTGACGAGGCGGTTCCCTCGACCACGACGTCTGCCGAGTTCGTACAGATCGTGGCCCGGTTGGCCGGCCCGCTGATCGACGACGATCTCGAACTGGCGGGCATTCTCGAAGAGTTGGGCGCCCGTCAGCCACGCCCCCCCGCCGCCGGCGCCTCCGACGATGGGCGGAGTCGGCCTGATCGAGGACGGATCATTGCCGTCGCCGCGGCCTCGGGCGGGGCGGGTGCCACCGAGGTTGCGGTTGCACTGGCCGGCGCATTGCGTGGTCACGGCAGGGCGACGGTGCTGGTCGACGCCGACGAACAGGCTCCCGCCGTCGCCCAACGACTCGGACTGGGATTGCACCCCAACATCCGGACGGCAGTCGATGCCGTGCAGCACGGCAGCGGGGATCTGGAACACACGCTCACGCGCCATTCTGGGATGGGGATCGAGGTCCTTTGTGGTCTGCCCAATCCGCGCGACTGGTTTGAGTTGCGCGCCGGTGAGGTCGCTGAGGTCGTGCTCGAACTCTCACGCAGCCGGCCCCAGGTAGTGGTCAACGCCGGTCCCCGGGTCGATGACCTCCCCGATCTGGGTGGTCCGGCTCGGTTCGGCGTCACCCGGGCGGTGCTTGGGCTCTGCGATGCCCTGGTCTTGGTCGGGGTGGCAACTCCGATCGGGGCGCGTCGCATCGTTGACTGGTTGGCCGACGCCCAAACGTTGTTGGCGGGCACGCCGGTCCACTTGTTCGTCAACCAGTACCCCGGTGGTTCGTTCGCCATCAGCGAACTCGAGGTCGAGCTACGCCGAACGATCTCGCCTGCCTCCGTGACGGTTGCGCCGTACGACAAGAGGGTCGCCCGCGCCACGTGGGAGGGAGATCCTGTGGCGCGCGGTCCCTTCATGAAGTCGGTGAACCGCCTCGCCGAGGTGGTTGGTGTTCGGCCGAGGGCGGCTGCGAAGTGACCACTCGAGCTGCCAGCGCCTACGAGTACATCCGGCGCCGTGCCCTGGAGCGGATCGAATCCGAGAAGCTCGACCCGGAGCGAGACGAGAGCGCCATCACCGGTGTTGTCGCTTCGTCGGTGGATGAGTACCAGGCCCTCGCCCACCAGGGCGCCGCCGGCTTGCGCACCCTGAAAGACCCGTCCGAAATGGGCCGCAGAGTGATGCGATCAATCACCGGATTCGGGCCGCTGACGGATCTGTTTGTACGACCGGAGATCGAGGAGATCTTCATCGAGGGCGACAAGGTCACCTACATCGATGGTGAGGGACGCCTGCAATCGTTGATGTCGCCGACCACGCCGGAGGAGACCCTTCAAGTCATCGACCGGCTGCTCGGCGCAACGGACCGGCATCTCGATACGGCGTCACCCATTGTTCAGGCGAGGGTCCTCGACGACACGGCCCGCCTCACCGCGGTTATCCCCCCGATCTCGGACCAGATTTCGGCGACGGTTCGGCGCTACGCCCTGCGGCGCGAGACGCTGCCGTTTCTGGTCGAGAAGGGGTCGATGTCGCCGCAGGCGGCGGGTTTCCTCTGGTCGGTGATGCAGGCATCGACCTCGGCACTCATCTCGGGACCACCCGGCTCCGGCAAGACGTCGTTGCTCGCCGCCATGCTCGATGCCTCACCGCCGACTCACTGTGTGCGCTGTGTGGAAGAGGTTCGTGAGCTTCACGTGCCGCTGAGTCCGCACAGTTCCTACTACGAGGCACGTCCGCCGGGCCTCGACGATCGGGGTGAGATCTCGATGCGGGCGCTCGTGAAGCTGGTGCTGGCGATGCGTCCCGACCGGATCGTCGTTGGCGAGGTACGCGGCGCTGAGGCGTTCGAGCTCACCCGGGCCGCCAACGCCGGATGTGGCTTCTGCTGCACCGTGCATGCCAACTCGGCACGCGACGCGCTCAATGCCATCGTGAACGCCGCGCTCATGGCCGGCGAGAACGTGACCGAGCAGATCGTGCGCAAGGTCTTCGCCGCCACGGTGGACTTTGTGGTCCACCTCGACCGCGACACGGTGGTTGCCGCCGGCGAGGGAATGCGGCGCCAGACCATGGAGATCCTCGCCGTGGCTCCCGCCCTCACCGATGACTTCACCACCGAACCGATCTTCGTGCGCGAAGCCCTCGGCAAGCCACTGGTGTGGACCGGGCAGCTGCCATCGGCTGCCGTGGTCGACCGGATCGAGGCCGCCATCGGGCACGAGTTCTCGCTGCGCGCCATCTGCGAAGGATCGGTTACGCCGCTGTGACGTTGCTCATTGCCCTGCTGACCGCTGTGTTCGCCTACTTCCTGGTCGGGTACGTGGTCGGGGCCGCTCCACAGCTTCGGTTCCGTGAAGACGACGGCGAGTTGAGCGCCGCCCAGGTGTGGCTGATCCAGGCCGGGCTCGACATCACACCGACGATGTTTCGGTTCTGGTCGTTCCTCCTCGGGGTGGTCACGTTTGTAGTCGGAACCGCCATCACTGGAGCGTTCTGGGTGGCGATTCCCCCGGCGATCGCCGCCATGTTCCTTCCGAAGTGGTTCTACGGTCGGCGCCGCATCAAGCGGCTCGGCGAAGTCCAGGAGGCCTGGCCCGATGGGCTGCGACATCTCGTAGCGTCGATCCGGAGTGGCATGTCGCTGCCGATGGCTCTCGAGGAACTGGCCGCTACCGGCCCTGACGGATTGCGCCAGGCGTTCGCTCGTTACCCGACGTTGGCACGGGTGTTTGGGGTGCGTCCCGCCCTCGAGGTGATCCGTGACGAGTTGGCCGATCCCACGACCGATCGCATCGTCGAGGTCTTGTTGCTGGCCCACGAGCGCGGCGGCCCGATGGTCCCCGACATCTTGCGCGACCTTGCCGAGGCAACGACGCAGGATCTGCGCACCGCTGAGGAGATCCGCACCAATGCGCTCGAACAGCGGCTCAACGCCCGCATCGTCTTTGTGATCCCGTGGTTCGTGCTCGTCCTGCTGACCGCCCGCCAGGGTCTGTATCGCGAGTTCTATCAGAGCCCGGCTGGGTTCCTCGTTGTTGCGTTTGCTGCGGTGCTCAGCCTCGGGGGTTCGCTCCTCGTGGCGCGCCTGGGGCGGGAAGAGGTCGAGGAGAGAGTCTTTGGTGGGTCGGCGCGAGGGGTGCAGCTGTGAGCGGCATCGTCGGTCTTCCGCTGCTTGCTGCGATCCTCGCCGGTGTTGCGGTCGCGCTGTTCGCCGCGATCTTGGTTCGTCCCCGGACCCGCCTGTCGAGCCGGTTTCGCCCATACACCGTGGTTTCCCGCAGCTTGTTGGGGCGGTCCGTCGAACTGGGCGCGGTTCACGCCACCAAGGACCAGACCACCTTCGTTCGCCTCTTTGGACCCCCGTTGTTCTCCGTGGCGAATCGGTTCGGCCGCCTGATCGACAACACCGGCGAAGAGGCGCTGCGGCGCAAGCTGCGTCAGGCGGCGATGCTCCAAGGGGTCCCGGCGGCCGACCGGGTGCAGGAGTACCGGGTCCGCCAGTTCCTCACTGCAGCCGGCGGTGGCGCCATCGGGTTCGTGCTCGGCGTGGTGCTGCAGATGTCGCCGATCTGGCTGCTGGTGCTGACGATTGCCGGACTTGCTGCGGGAGCCTCGTACTGGCGGGGCAGGCTGGACCGGGCCATCGAGGACCGCCGCAACCGAATGCGGATCGAGCTGTACACCGTCAACCAGTTGCTTGCGCTTCGGATCAGGGTGGGTGGCGGGGTCGTGTCTGCCGTTCGTCAACTGTCCGCACGGGGTCGCGGCGCCGTCGTCGATGAGTTGACCGAAGCGTTGCGACTCCACCAGAGCGGCATGCCGGCAAGCACTGCGTTTCGCCGGATCGCCGACCTCACGCCCGAGCCGCACGCCCGACGCTGCTACACCGTGCTGGCCACGGCCGATGAACGCGGCTCGGATCTGGCGGTGGCGCTGCTGGCGCTGAGCGAAGACATTCGCGACGACCGCCGCGAGGCGCTGCGGCGTCAAGCGACCCGGCGGCGGGCCACGATGCTGCTGCCGATCATTGGGATTCTCGCTCCGATTCTGATCCTCTTTGTGGCAGCGCCGCTGCCGTGGATCGTGTTCAAGGGTTTCGGATGAGATGGATGGAGATACACAACCATGTGGAGGTGGGTATGAGCGATTGGATGCAACAGGGGGCAGCCCGGGCTCAAGCGTGGGACGCCGGCCGGCTTCAGGACGAAGACGGCTTCCAGACCGCCGAAGCGATCGGCATTGCGGCCGTGGGGCTTCTGGTCCTGGCTGCGATTCTCGGCGTGTTGCAGGTGCTCGGTGTCGACGTGATCAATTGGATCAGGGACACGTTCGGCATCCCGGGCGGGTAGGAGACCAGCACGGGTTCACCTCCGTGCAGTGGGCAATCATGATCTCGCTGGTCATGGTGTTCCTGGCTCTGATCACCAACGTCATCGCAATGCAGTACGGCCATGGCGCAGTCCGGGCGGCGGTTGATGAGGCGGCACGTTTTGGCGCGTCGCTTGGACACGACACGGCCGGGTGCGAAGCCAAGGCCGAGGAGATCCTGAGGGGCCGCGGTGGTCTGCTGCGCGGCCGGCTCGGCGACGGGGTGGTGATTCGCTGCACCGAGTCGGGAGGGGTGATGACGGCCACGGCGACCGGAGCGTTCGAGTGGTGGGCCGGCGGCTTGCCGAACGTGTCGTTCACCCTGGTTGGAGAGGCCGTGATCGAGGAGGCGCCGTGAGAACGGAGAGGACTCCCGCGGGTCGCGATCAGCAGGGGTTTGCGGTGGTGGAGTGGACGATCGGGATCGGTCTGATCGTGCTGCCGGTTGCGGTGTTGGTTGCGTCGCTTGCCCCGTGGTTCCATCAAGCGTCGATGGCGCGCACGATGGCCCAGGAGGCCGCTCGAGTCTTGGTGCTGTCCGATGATTGGGAGGCGGGGTACCGAGCAGGCTGCAACGCTGGCTCGTCAGATTGCCCGGAACCACGGTGTCGACGACGCCGGATGGTGCGAGGGTGGCAGCGGCTGTGTGTCGGTGAGCTTTGACGGGGATTTGGTGCGCAGCGGCGAGGTCAGAGTGATTGTCAGTGTTCCGATGCAGGGCATCACGGTGCCGTTCATCGGTTCTGCCCTGGGGTTTCAGTGGTCGACCGACCACAGCGAACGGGTCGACGACTATCGGAGTTTCGAATCATGAGCCCGGTGAACCGCCTCCGGTCCGACCAAGCTGGCTTCTCTGCACCGGTCCTGGTGTTGATGGTGGCGATGATGCTGCTGATCATCGGGGGGTTGTCGGTGGATCTGTGGAGAGTGTTGGCGGAGCATCGTGATGTCGCAGGCCTGGTCGATGGAGCGGCAACGGCGGGAGCAACGGGTGTCGACACTGAGGCGATTCGGGCCGATCCGAATGCGCCGATCCGGCTCGACCCGGCCGAGGCGAGGGTACGGGCGTGCGACTACCTCGAGGTTCACGGCGGCTTGGCGCCCGGCTGTGCGGCGCCGGGGATAGGGGTGTCGGTCGTCGATGCGTCGATCACGATTCGATTGGAACGCGACGTCGATCTGACCTTGCTCCGCCTGGTTCAGGCGATATCCGGTGACACGGCGCCGATCAGTGTCGGCGCCGAGTCGACGGCAACGGCACTGCGCGGCACGCCGTGACCGGCCGGAGGTGAGTGGTGGAGCAACCGTGGCGCATCGGCCTCGCCGTGGTGGTCATCGCCGCGTTGGTCGGAGGGATCGTCTGGTTCAGTACCTCCTCGGGAGAGGACCCGCCGACGGTGGCTCCCCCGTCGGCAACCACTACGACGACGGGGGGCGACGGTTCGCCGACGGCCGCTCCCGCGCCGACTCCCACGACGACTGGCTGCGATGGCGCGTCGACGCCGCTCCGCGCCAACGACGTCGTGTGAGCCCGTCGACGCCCACCACGGCGGCGCTGTCGCCGGAAGCCGCCGTCCTCGACGCCATGGATCGTGCCTTGGCCGCATGGGGCGAGTTCGCGGTGACGGGAGACCTGACGCTGGTTGCGGGCTTCTTCGTTGTGCACGGCCCCCAACTCGAACAGCTCCGGGGCGAGGCGGCGGCGCTGTTGGCCGAGCCCCTGGGACCTCCGCCGTACGTATTCGAGGTGCACGATCCGGTGGTGACAATGGAGGACCCGGGCGAGGCGATCGTGGCCGCGCAGGTCGTGATGGCGAGGCCCGGCGAGCCACCCCAGGAGTTCGACTGGCGGATCCACCTGCACCAGACCGGCGACACCTGGCAACTATGGACGGTGGAACCGGTGGAAGGCAGCGTGCTTGATCGTTGGGCTGAACGCGCCGATATCAGCCTCCAACAGCAAAGCTGATGAGGCCCGAGAGCAGCGGCGCGGCAATCAGGACGGCGCTCTCGAAGGCGCCTTTGGCGTCGTGACCCAGATCGAGTTCATCAGCGAGTTCGCTCCGAGCCTTCAACTCTGCGAGGTACTCGCCCGATAGCTCGTTCGGTATCGGTGCCGCCTTGTCACGGATGAGCCGACCGAGGTTCTCGACCGCAGCGTGGGCCGGCGCGTAGAGGGCGGCTAGGAATGCGGTGAACAGGGCGCCGAAATAGAGCACCGCTTCCGGGGCGGCGGCCCGTTCGGCGTCGAAGGCGACCACAGCGGCTCGGAGCTGGCCAGTTGCCAAGATCGCAATACCGATGAGGCCCCCCAGCGCTGCAAGGAAGCGCCGGGCGTAGCGGCGAAGCTCGAACAGGGCATCAACGTCCGCCCCTGTCGGAGGCGTGACAACCTGACGCTCGAGTGCCCGCTGCCATATCGCCATGAGGCCGAGAGCACCGAGGGGTACAACTGTGAGGAACCCAACCAGGGTTATCGCGAAGCACGCGACCCCACTGGTGGCTGAGTGGCGACGTTGGCCCCTCAACCATGCCGAGAAGCAGGAGGATGGGAATCACACCGACTGAATAGCCAGCGCCGAGGCGGCCCCACCGAATCGGGCCGGCATTGCCAGCCCTGCTCACCGCCTGGACCCAGCCCCACAAGATGGGTGCAAACGCGAACCAGATTCCAACATTCGCGGCGAGGACGGGCGCGCCACGTCCGGTAGCCGACTGTGTCCGTGAAGGCCCTGCTCACGGCCGTGTCGCCGGTTCCGATCGTTGCAAGGGCATATCCGGCGAGGATCCCCACGACCGCAAGCGCAAATGACACAATCAGCAGAGTAGGACTCGACCTCGCGATTGAATCCTCCGTTGGAATCTCAGCGGAGGCGGCAGTCTGGGCACTATCGCCCCGGCGTTGTTTCGCCACCGACGCTCCGATCGTTCCCTTGGCGATCTCCTCCCAGTGAACAACGGGGTCTGTGCTGCTGACTAGGGCATCACGGCCCGTTCGACAGTCGATGCCCGACCGTTGCAGGCCACTCGATGGTGTGCTCGGCAATCATCGCCGTGACCCACGAGAGGTTGGCGGCGGCGTGGCACGCTTCGACCTCGAGGGCAACGAGTTCGACATCGCGCGGTGGTCCTAGACGCCGCTTGAGGACTCAGTCAGATGCCGGCGGCGTCCAGGCGGTCGAACGAGTCGACGATGGCGTCGACCAGTACGTCCTTGCGGAACCAGATCAGCGTGGCGTGACCGCCGCGGATCAGTCGCAGCTCCGAGCCGGGCCAATGCTCGTGGAGGTCGATGGTGGCCTGCAAAGGAACGTAGCCATCGGACTTGGCGCCGACAATGACGGCATAGGCCGTGTGCGGCTTCGGTTCGACCCTGAGGACCGAGGCGCCGGTGAGGACCTCGCGCAACCGGGGCTCAGCCGTCTCTCGCCCTCCGAGCGCTTCCCAGTCGATCCCGTTGACCAGAACACCGCCGAGATAGACCGGGCCGGGGGAGTGCGACGCCGCCAGCGCCGCGATTGCCACCGGGAAGTCCATCAGCGCACCAACCAAGGCCGAGACGTTGCCGCCCATCGAGTAGCCCGAAACGCCGACTTGGTAGTCGTCGGCAAAGTGGGCCAGCAAGGCCCGACCTTCGGCGACGGCGCTGCGGCCCATCACGGCGAAGTCCCCGACCGTGCGGATCGGCTGGTCGGCTTCTGGCTGTGGACGGCGGTGTCCGTAGAAGGGGTTCTCCAGAATCGCCGATGAAATGCCCCGCGTCGGCGAGGCGGGCCGCCAGCTTGATGCGGGTGGCGTAGCCGTGATCGTTCCACGCCGCCATCAGCGCACACATCCGGTTGGTCGGCTCCTGGGGAATGACCTGGCGGACGTGGGCGGTCGTGGCATCGGCCGGCAGGAATTCGCCGGGACTCTCGAAGACGCCATCGCGCACGGTCAGACCTTCCTCGACCACGGGGTCCAACCACTCGATCTCGATTGATGCGGGCGGTTGGAGCTCGTCGGGGATCACCAGCTGCTCGATGAGTTGTGGCTCGCCCCACCCATCCTGAAATATCCGGAGCCGCTGTGGTCCGTTCGACAGCAGCAGTCCGGATGAGCGGTCGATTGGGTGGATCATTCCTGGGTCGCCGTCCCCATGCTGTTGGACAGCAGTTCGATCGTCTCGCCGTACATGCGGCGCTTGATCACCTGGAGGGTGGCGCGGTCTTTGCCGCCGGCGGCAGCCGCCATTTCGATCGCCCGGGGGAGGACTTCGCCCACCGGGACCGCCGCGTGCACGATGTGCTTGCGCTCGGCCTCCTCTCCGCCGACTCGCTTTGGCGGTCACCATCACCTCATGGGCGGTGGTGATGGTGAGGCGCTGCATGATGAGCGAGTTCATCCCCGGCGTGAATGGGATCTTGATGTCGGCCTCGGGCAGGCAGAAGAAGCCCCGGTCGGCGCGCATCACCCGGAAGTCGTGGCACAGGGCGAGCATGGCGCCCGCCGCGAAGGTGTGGCCGTTGCAGGCGGCAACCGTGATCAGCGGGAACTCGATCACCCTGGCCAGCAGCTTCTCGACCTCGGCGACGAACTCACGCATGTCCTCGGTGTCGGGCCGCAGCAGCCACTCGAGGTCGAGGCCGTTGCTGTAGAACTTGCCCTCGCCGGTGGTGACCAGCGAACCTGCGGTCGGGTCGGCTTCGACCTCGTCGAGCGCGGCGTTCATCGCATCGAGCCAGGTGCGATTCATCCGGTTCTCGTCGTCCCGCATGTGCAGGACATAGACGTCGCCGTCCCTGTGCAGTTGGATCATCGGGCTCCTCGTCTCGCTCACCAGAACGGTAGTGGCGTCGTGGGGCCCTCCAGCCTCCTACCCTTGACCCCATGGACGAGATCACCACAGGCCTGAGAGGCGTCGTCACCGCGGTCGTCGGCATCGAAGACACGGCCATCGCATTCGGCAGCGGCGACGTCGAGGTCCTTGCCACGCCCCGAGTCGTGGCAATGGTCGAAGCGGCCGCGATCGCAGCTCTGGGGGACCGACTCGCCATCACCACCACCTCCGTCGGTACCCACATCGATCTGCGTCACCTTGCCCCGAGTCCGATCGGCGCGGTGGTGACGGCGTCAGCCGAGGTCACCGCGGTTGAACGAAGGACGATCACCTTCTCGGTTGAAGCCCACATGGGTGATGTCGTTGTCGCCGACGGGACCCACACCCGGGTCGTCGTCCGGCGCGAGGGGTTCGGGTCATGATCGAACTGCAACGCACCGCCGACAGCCCGGCGGCCGACGACATCGAGGACCGGCTGCGTGACCTCGTGGTGGCGCACAAGGTTGTCGTCGTCGATGCTGATGTGTCTGCGGCCGACCTGCCGGTCATCAGCGACGGCAAACTCACTGCCCGCGGGGCCGAGATCCCCGGCTTCCTCGACCAGCTGACCCGCGACATGGCCGAGTGGTCCCGATTCCAGAGCGACGCCTGCTACATCGAAGACGACGGCACCGTCTGCTGAGAAGCTCCATGCGGATCGTCGCAGTGCTCGGGCGCCCTACGTTCTTACAGGTGATTGATCTTGGGCGAGGAGGCGGGTGAGGGCTTCGGTGCGCGGGGTCATTCCGAGGTCTCGGGTGCTCGGCCATTCATCGATTTCTTCTCGTGCAAATTCGATCCACCGCTCGATGCTCTTGAACATCTCTATCTGGAAGGTGGCGAACAGCACGGAGAGGTGGGTTCGTTCGGGGAAGGGATGTCCGCCGTCGAGATACGAAGCCATGAGTTCGACGATGGCTCGGTGGTGTTCGTCGATGTCGCTTTCGAACTCGTCGAGGGCTCCGAGTACGTCTTCTCGCGATCCGTGGTCGGCGAAGAGGAGCCTCAGTAGGGCTTCGATCTCGAGGCGCGGCGGCTGGGTTCGGGTGCTCGTCCACTCGGCGAGGGCTTGGCGGCCCCTGTCGGTGATGGTGTAGACGTTGCGGGTTCGGCCGCCGCTGTCCTCTTGGTGGGTGGTGGCGAAGCCGAGTTCGACGAGCTTCTTTGGTTCGGAGTAGAGGAGACGCTCGGACTTGGGCCAGGCGTAGCGGAGGCTTCGTTGAGCCTGGTGGGTGAGCTCGTAGCCCGTCCAGGGTTTGAGGTCGAGGAGGGCAAGGACTGCATACGAGGATGTTGTCATTCTTTGGGCCATGCCCTTGACTCTACTGCATCATACAGTATAGAGTCTGCTGCAACTTGCAGTACAGGCGACTCTGCGACGACGCCTGAATGAGCCATGAGGAGACAGCGAAGATGAAGAGCAATGTCGAAGACCTCCCGATCGCCCACGAGGCCCTCGGAGAGATGATCCGCGGACAGGACTGGGGCGGGATGACCAGCGCGTACATGCAGTATCCGACCGGTCTCGACTTCTGCCCTCTGCTCGAGGGTCTCGAGCGGGACCATTGTCAGTGCCCGCACTGGGGGTTCGTCATCGAGGGCAGCATCCGCGTCAACTACGAGGACGGCACCGAAGAGGTCGTGGGCGCAGGCGAGATCTACTACTGGCCGTCCGGTCACACCGTTGTGGTCGAGGAAGCGGTCAGTATGGTCGAGTTCAGCCCCCACGACCAGATGTCGCAGGTGCTCGCCCACGTCGTTGGCAAACTGTAGGAGAGTGCCCGGTCAGGGTTCGAGATCACGAGACGTAGTACAACCCTCACTCTGACCGATTGGGAGGACATCGTGGAGATTTCCGAGCACATCACAGCCGTTGGACAAGAAGCCAAGCTCCTCGCAGAGGCTGCTCGACAGGGCGGACTCGAAGCAGATATCGAATATTGCCCGGGATGGAACATGCGGGACTTGGTTCGGCATCTGAGCGAGATCCACCTCTGGGCTGCGGCTCGTGTCGCGAAACGCACATCGAAGCTCTTTCCCGATGACATCTCGGAACACATCGAGTCCTGGCCGGAGCTGGCCGTGTTCTGGCCGGACGACAACGATCTGGTCGATTGGTATCTCGAGACGAACGCCAATCTCGTTCAGGCGCTCGAGTTGGCGTCACCGGCTGATGACATTCCCACGTTTCTCCCGGCACCATCGCCACTCGCAATGTGGGCACGGCGCCAAGCCCACGAGACGGCCGTGCATCGATTCGATGCCCAGTACACGATAGGCGTCGAATCGGGGTTCGATCCGGTATTCGCCTCCGACGGGATCGACGAAATGGTCAGCGGGTTCGCCCCGCGTGCGAACGAGTTTCCGACGGGGAAAACTCGGACCATGGTCGTTCATGCCGAGGACACCGACGACCGCTGGCACCTCACCCTCAAACCCAACGGGATCACCACCGTTCGCGGCGACGGGCCTGCAGATGTGACACTGATCGGAGACGCTTCAGACCTCTACCTCGTCTTGTGGAACCGGGGCAGGGACTCGGCTATCACCGTGGAAGGCGATCGTGGACTCCTCGAGCTGTGGCACGACAACAAGCGGGTCCGCTGGTTCTAGTGATCCGGGATGTCCGGCAACCGCATTCAGGCGACGCCTGGAGGAGATCGGCTGGGTCCAAGGCCCACAACGAAATCGGATTCTTCGGTTGGAACCGATCAGGTAGGTTGATGGGTATGACAGATGAATGGACCACGCCACTGACCGTCGAGCAGATGTACGGGGACTGGGACGTCGAGTGGGACGAGGCCATGGCCCTGACCGATCGGAGCCTCAACCCTCGATCGAAGACGTCAATGTACGACACCCTCGCCACCCTGGGCCTTGACGCAGGGAGCGTGGTGTTGGACATCGGCGGGAGGGATGGAGCCGCTGGGCTTGAGATTGCCGAGCGTTTTGGGTGCCGCGTCATCGTTGTCGATCCGGTGCAACTGAACATCGATGACGCAATGAGCGCCGTTGCCGGCCATGGAAGCGGCGATCTCGTCGACGTGCACCGGGGAACGATCAACCAGATACCCCTCGACGATGACACGGTCGACGTCGTGTTCTCGCGGGACATGCTGGGCCATGTCGAGGACCTCGACGGAGCACTCACCGAGTGCCGCAGAGTGTTGACCCCGTTGGGAGCCATGCTCGTCCATGAGGTGTTCGGGACGTCACTGCTTGAGCCGGAGGAGAAGGCGCGCATCTGCGCGGACCTCGCATCGGTGCCCGACCGGCTCTCCGTCGAGATCTTCGAGGACTCGGTCCGCGAAGCCGGTTTCACGATCCAGGAGATCGATATCATCGGATCCGAGTGGCTGGAGTCGCTCCTCGAACGAGAGGACGGCGAGAAACGACTGCTACGCGCCGCACGGATGCAACGCGCCAAGGACGAGATCGTTGCCCAGGTCGGCGTGATCCCCTTCCGCGTCATGCAGGCGAACAACCTCTGGACCATCTATCGGATGATCGGCAAGCTCGAGGAGCGGGTCTACACGCTCACCCTGGAGGCCACCTAACAAACTCGACCGGCTCGAGGCACGACATAGCCAATCCACCCGGGGACGGGCCGCGAGCTTCATCGGCTCGAAGATTCGCCTTGACGGTGCTCAGACTGATGTAGAGCTCGTCGGCGATCTCGGCATTCGTGCGTCCGCGGGCCACGGTGAGTAGGACTTCCTCCTCCCGCTCGGTGAGCGGCCAGGCGGGTTGTGCCGGCGCCGGTTGGTTGGCGGCGTGCGCAAATTCCCTGAGGAGCCGGGCGGTAACGCTGGGGGCGATGAGGGCGTCTCCCGCGGCAGCGGCTCGGATGGCCTGCACCAGCATCTCCGGCCCAGCGTCCTTGAGGAGAAACCCGCGCGCCCCAGCCTTGAGCGCCCGATGGACGTACTCATCGAGATCGAAGGTTGTGATGATGACGATGGCCATGGGATCGGCGACGTCGGGACCAGCGAGCACCCGGGTCGCCTCGATCCCGTCCATCTCCGGCATTCGGATATCAAAAAGGCATACGTCCGGTCGGAGCTCGCGCGCCATCGTCACTGCCTGCAACCCATCGCTCGCCTGGCCGACGACTCGGACATCGGGCTGAGCATCGAGGATCATGCCCAATCCAGCCCGCACCAACTCCTGATCGTCGGCGACGAGCACGCTGATGGTCATCGGCCGTCTCCGTTTCTCGGGACATCGCCTCGACACCCAACCCCGCTCGTGGTGGGGGCCGGCGTCGAATGAACCTCCGAGGAGCTTGGCTCGCTCCGCCATCCCCGCCAGCCCGAAGCCTTCGGTGTTGTCAGCGGGTCCCGACACCTCACCGTCGTCAGCCACGGTCAGGTGCACCGCGTCCTCATCGCCGGCAACGCGACACGTTGACCGCGATGGCGTCGCGAGCGTGGCGGCGGGCATTCGTGATCGACTCCTGGGCCATCCGGTACACGGCCGCGCCGACCGTGGACGGCAGGTCTTCGAGATCGCCAGAGGTCTGGACGATGACACGGGGGGAACCCGTCTCGTCGGCGAGGTGTGCGATGTCCATGACTCCTGCCTGGGGCGCCAACTCCGCCTCCTCGTCACGGCGGAGCACACCGACCATGGCTCGCATCTCTGCGAGCGTGCGCGACGCCTCCGCATCGATGGTGTCGAGTGCCCGGATCGCTGCGGATGGATCGGTAGCTGCAACCGTCCGCCCTGCCTGTGCCTGGATGGCGATCGCGGAGACATGATGGGCCACGGTGTCGTGGAGTTCGCCGCGAGTTGCTCCCGTTCGTACAGTCGAGCTTCCTCGACCGCCCGCTGTCGGGCGCTGGACCAGTAGCGAACCGAAGCACCCAGCACCGCTGGGAAGAGGAGGAACACGGTCCCCGCCGCAGTCTCCGCGAAGTCGATGTTCCCGGAGGCGAGGCTGACCCACGGAAACACCACCAGGATCGGAAGCCCGATCAGCACGTCGCGACCTGATCCCCACCGGGTCAGGGCGAAGGGAATCAGGAGGATGACAACGCCGGCGTAGATGCCATCAGAGCTCTCCACCCGGGCAGCGTTGGTGGCAACCTCGATGGCAACCACCGATGTGTACGCGAAGACCGTGACGAGGACTGGGTGCGTACGCCTCCACGGAAGCACGAGAGCGAGTGCCAGCGTGAATGCCAACTGCACGGGCTCCCACGGCATGCTGCGGAACGCGGACCTCGGTCAAGGCCACCACGATCACCGCAGCGGAGAGCACCCAATCCCAGCGTGTAGGCGGGGGCGCATCTGGAGCCGCCGGCTCGTTCCAGATTGTTCGGATCGCTCTACCCATCACGCGCAGCGTAGAGGACCCGCCGCTTCGGCGGATCAGCCGGAAGTACTACGCGGACCTCGGCCGTACGGCCGGAGCCCTTCTGACCATTCCGCCGATGGCGATGGAGCCGCTCTCCGACAAGCTGGCGCAACGCGATGCGAGGGAGTGAAATGTCGAACACGCTGTATCGATTGGGACGAGCCGCTGCCAGGCACCCGTGGCGAGTTCTCGGTGCGTGGCTCGTTGTGTCGATTCTGGTCATCATGGCCTCAGCCACGGTGGGCGAGAGCCTCAAGGACACCACCGCGGTGCCCGGTCTTGATTCACAGGAAGCCATCGACCTGCTCACCGCTGCGCAGTCCGACTCGGCGGGGCTCAGGGCGGAGGTCGTCGTTGCGGCACCCGAGGGCACAACGTTCTTCGAGTCCGCCGAGGCGCGAGCCGCCTGCTGAGCGTCCAGAACAACGCTGCTGAGTTGCCGGGCGTGCTGGGCACGAGCGATCCTGCTGGTGCGCTGGCACAAAGCCCGGAGGCAGCAGGCGCGGCGGGTCGGTTTCCCCGACGGCCGAATCGCTCTGATCCGGGTCCAGTACCGGTGATCGAAGAGTTGAGCGCCGAGGACTTGGAGAGTCTCAAGAACCTCGCCGCCGAAGCTGCGGCTGCGACTCCACTCCAGGTCGAGGTCAGCGGCGATCTGTTCTTCGCGTTTCGAATCGGGCGAAACGAACGTAGGCGAGATATCGGTCTTGTTGCCGCGCCGTCATCCTGTTGGTTTCGTTTGGTTCGGTGATCGCAATGGGGCTTCCCATCGGAATCGCACTCTTTGGCATCACGCTTGGTGTGGCGGCGATGCGGCTGATCACCACGTGATCGGGATCTCGTCCTTGCCCGCAGATGGCACCATGATCGGCCTTGGTGTCGGCATCGACTACGCCCTGTTCCTTGTCACCCGCCACAGGGAGCACCTCGCCCTCGGCATGACGGTCGGTGTCGGCGGGTCGAGCCGACCGCCACCGCCGGGAGGCGGTGGTCTTTGCCGGCGGCACCGTCGGGATCGCCATCCTCCGCATGGCGTCGCCGGCATCACGTTCATGACGGTGCCGGTATCGCCACCTCCGTCATGGTGCTGATCATGGTGATCGCATCGATCACCCTGCTTCCGGCGTTTCTCGGTCTTGCCGGGGACCGAATGAAGCGGCTCAGCCTGCACCGGCGGCGACGGGGCGCAGCGAGCGGGACACGACGTGCGACGTGGACACGTTGGGGCCGCCACGTCTCCGACCACGCCGTGGCACTATGCCGTTGGGGGCAACGCGTCTCCTGCTGGCGCTCGACGGCACCGGTGCACGGCACTGCGCCTTGGCTTCCCCGACGACGGTACGCTGCCGGATTCACGAACGGAGCGGCGAGCTACGACTTGGTGGCGGAAGGCTTCGGGCCCGGGCGTCAACGGGCCCCTGCTGATCGCCGTCGACATCTCAGGGCGATGCCACGTGGTGGAACCGTTGTTCGCTGCCGTAACGCGCTGATGAGGGCATCGCTGCGGTGGAACGCCCGAGGTCGACAACGAGGACGGTGTGGCGACCATCGTGGCGATCCCGACCAGGGCGCCTCAGGACGGAGTCAGGTCATCAACATCGATCGTCTTCGGACAGCGTGTTCCCACCCATCCTGGATCGGAGTCCGTCGCACGCCCACGTGGGGGGCCTGACGGCCAATTTCGCCGACATGGGCGACCAGGTCAGCGAGCCGGCTCCCGTTCTTCATCGGCACCGTGATCCTGCTGTCGTTCCTCCTGCTGACGCTGCTGTTCCGCTTGATCCTGGTGCCGCTGAAGGCAGCGCTGCTCAACCTGCTGAGCATCGGCGCCGCCTACGGCGTGCTGGTCATGGTTTTCGAATGGGGGAAGGGAAAGAGCGTGATCGGACTCGAGTCGACCGTCCAATCGTCTCGTTCATCCACATGGTCATGTTCGCCATCCTGTTCGGCCTGTCGATGGACTACGAGGTGTTCCTGCTGTCGCGAGTGCGTGAGGAGTATCTGAAAACCGGCGACAACGAGAAGTCGGTCATCCACGGCATCGCCAGCACGGCTCGGGTTATCACGTCGGCAGCCTTGATCATGATCGTGGTGTTCCTCAGCTTCGTCATCGGCGATGACCCGAGCATCAAGATGGTTCGGCCTCGGTCTGGCCACTGCGATCTTCGTGGACGCCACGATCGTGCGATTGGTACTGGTACCGGCGACCATGAAGCTGATGGGCAAAGCCAATTGGTGGATCCCCGGCTGGCTCGATCGGTTGCTGCCGACCATTCACATTGAGGGCGAGGCCGGCCTGCCTGATCCGGAGTTGGTCGGCCACGGACCCACGGCAGGACCAGCGCCTGAGCCGGCGCTCGTTGGCGGCCGGGCATGAGGACTGCAGTTAGTCGCCGGTCCCGAGCGGCCCGACCAAAGGAAGACGGAGAGGGGTAGACGTTGCTCCTCAGAGGCCCGGATCGACCCCCGTCATCTCGATCGAGAGATCCCAGAGCCGCTCGGCCTTGACGGGGTCCTTGCTGGCGTCGCTCGAGTCGACCTGCCGTGCCGGGCCCGACATCTCGCGCCAGTTGCTCGGGCCGAAGTACTGACCGCCCTCGACTCCGGGTGCGGTCGCGGCGAGTTCGGTCGGCCACGCACCCTGCTCGGCCGTGTTCATCATCGGGCGCATCAGGGGCATCATGGCCCGGGTCATTACGCCGGTGAAGCCTGTGACATACCGAGACAACTCGGTGTCCGAACCACCGGGATGGGCGGCGACGGCAATCGTTGACGAGTCCCTCGCACGGAGCCGGCGATCGAGCTCATAGGTGAACAGGAGGTTGGCCAGCTTGCTGGCGTAGTAGCGCTTCCGCGGGTGATAGTCCTGGTCGGCGTTGATGTCATCCCAATAGATGTCGCCGTCGCCAAGCCGGTGACCTCCGCTCGATATCGTCACGATGCGGCTGTCTGGGGTCTCCTCGAGCAGCGGAAGCAAGAGTCCGGTGAGGGCGAAGTGCCCAAGGTGGTTGATGCCGAATTGGGACTCGAATCCATCATTGGTGATGGTCTTCGGGTTCCACATGACGCCGGCGTTGTTGACGAGGATGTCAAGGCGCGGCTCCTGTGCGACCACCTCTGCGGCGGCTCGCACGGATGCGAGATCAGAGAGGTCGATCTCCACGAGGGCGATGTTTGCGCCTGGATGGGCGTCTGCGATTCGGGCAAGGGCATCTTGGCCCTTCTCCGGGTTCCGGCAGCCGAGGAGGACGCGGCCTCCCTTGCCGGCGAAGACTTTGGCGGCTTCGAATCCGATACCGGTGTTGGCTCCGGTAACGAAGGACGTCTTGCCCGACTGGTCGGGCACGTCCGCTGTTGTGAAGTCGGTGATCATGGTTTCTCCTGTGGGGTTGATCAGATCAGGAGTGCCTGTTCGGTTGGCACTTGCCCGCATCACGCGGGCCTCTGACCTAGGGGCGGGTGACGGCCCGCCAGGTTGCGGTGACGAGGGTGTCGAGTTCCTCGTCCTTCAACTGGACGCCTGCCGCGATGAGGCGAACTGCCACGCCGAATGACAGGGCGTAAATCACCTGGCTCGGTAGATCGACGATGAGCGCCGTGAAGTCATCGGACTGGGCAACCTCCGCGAGGGGGTCGCCGGCCGCGATGAGGCGGGCGTGCGCCTCCTCGTAGTACGGCGACTCCTCGAGTTGGCTGAGGAAGCGGGCACGCTCGGGTTCCTCCGACAGAAAGCCATACGCCGTCTTCAGGATGTGGCTCCACTGCTCGAAAGGTGTCGCCTTTGTGTCGTACTCTCCGAGGACGGCGACGCCCAGTTCGGCCTTGATCTCGAGGTACGTCGCAAAGACGAGCTCGTCCTTGGACTCGTAGTGGACGTAGGCCGTCCCCGTTGCTACGCCGGCCTCCTTTGCGACGGCGCCCATCGAGGCGCCGTGGAAGCCCCGCTCGGCGACGAGATCGCGCAGGGCTCGGCGGATCGCTGCGGGGCGATCCATGCTGGGGCTCATGCGGTCTCCAGTGCGCTTTCGAAGTCGAGGACGACGCCAGTCTCGCGCTCGGAGACCTCCCATAGTGTGGCAATCGCCTTGTCGTTGCCCGGGCGCATGACGGGGAGGCGCACGGCCGGCCCGTTGGTGACGAACCGCGGCCCATAAAACTCGCCGCCCTTGGCGTTCGGATCGGTTGCGGCTCGCAACTGTGGCAGCGCCCCGCGGTCGGCCTTCATGCCGGTGTGGGCGGCCATCCACTCCCAAAACGGACCCATCCGGCCCGCCCCTCCCTCGGCCGCAGTGTGGACCTGCAGGTTGGTGTGGGACAAGCCCGGATGGGCAACGAGGCTTTGTGCCGCCAAGCCCCGGGACTCGAACTCGTCCTGGAGTCCGAGGGCGAAGTGATAGTTGGCGAGCTTCGCCCGACCGTAGGCACCCCAGGCCGAGTAGTTGCCGTCCATGTTGACGTTGTCGGGGTCGACAGCCTTGCTGGCGTGATGTGCGGTGCTCGTCACGGTCACGACGCGGGCAGCGTCGGCGGCAAGCAGGGAAGGGAGGAGTCCGGCGGTGAACGTCCAGTGGCCGAAGTGGTTCACACCAAGCTGCATCTCGAAGTCGTCTTCGGTGCGTCGCTCCGGCATGGCCATCAAGCCGGCGTTGTTGATGAGGATGTCGACAGTGGGGTGGCGTTTGGTGATGGACTCGGCCGCAGTCTTGGTCGACGCCTGGGAGGCGAGGTCGAGCTCGACGATCTCGAGGGATGCGTCGGGGTAGGTGGCCTTGATCTCGTCGAAGGCCGCTTGTGCCTTCTCCTGGTTGCGGGCGGCCATGACGACGTGGGCGCCGGCACCGGCCAGTGCCTTGGCGGATTCGAGGCCGAGGCCACTGTTGGCTCCGGTGACGACGGCGGTCCTGCCGGTGAGGTCGGGGATGTCGGTGGCGGTGTAGGACATGGTGGAGGTCTCCTAGTGAGTGAATGTTCGCTCATTATGAATGAACGTTCACTCTGTGTCAACACCCGAAGCGGCTGGGAGCCTTTCCAACACGCCACGGGTCACACCGATATCTGAGGCTGTTCACATGCTGATCTCAAGATGGGTTGTTCCAATGCGGGGAGCGATTCGAAAGGAACGACCCATGACGACTCTCGAATTCATCGCCTTGGATCTCGTGGCAATTGTCGTAATGACGTTCGGGCTCTACTTCCCGCGCCATCGGCGCAGGAGCCTGATCGTCGCCTTCCTAACGGTGAATGTTGCCGTGGTGGCGGTGACGGTTGCCTTGGCGGAGACGTCCATCGACATGGGGATCGGGCTCGGCCTGTTCGGCATCCTGTCGATCATCCGGCTCCGTTCGAGTGAACTCGATCAGCACGAGGTTGCCTACTACTTCGCCGCGTTGGCGTTCGGCCTCCTTGCCGGACTCGGTGGCGGCATGGGGTGGATCACGCCACTGCTCATGGCGGCCATCCTCGCTGCGCTCTACGTGGGCGACCACCCGGCACTGCTGCCCCGTTACCGGCGCCGGAACCTGGTTCTCGATGCGGCCTTCACCGACGACCGCGAACTCATTCCCTACCTCGAGAAACGACTGGGCGCGACGGTTCACCGGGTGAGGGTCAAGAAGGTCGACTTCGTCAGCGACACGACATCGGTGGAGGTGCGCATGGAGCTTCCGAAGGAGGAGGCCACGATCACCGATGTGCTCGAACAGCTCGAGGCAGAGATCGGAACCGAACGATGACAACCACACCAACGAACTCAGACGTGATCAGCAACAAAAGGAGACTGCGTATGACCGCTGGCAGACTCCGGAGCATCCTCATTGCGGGGATCCTTGCCCTCTCCATGGCAGCAGCAGGGTGTGCCGCAACCGGATCGTCGGACAGCGAACTCGCCGTCGCCGGAAGCGTGGTAGCGGCGGCCGCCAAAGCGACCTACGAGACCGGCGGAGCCCCGAGCCCTGACTCGGCGCAAGCCGCGGCCTCCGCAAACACCGAAGCGGCGACGAACGAGAACCAGGAGTCGCACGCCTCGGCCGCGGACCTCGGGTACGACGAGTCCGAGGTCGTGGAGATTTTGCTGGACGGCACCACCGGGACCAGCGCCGGCGGCGAGGTGACTGTCGACGGGTCGACCATCACGATCTCGTCGGCCGGCGCCTACTCGCTCAGCGGCACTCTCTCGGATGGTGAGGTGATCGTCGATGCGGCCGACACCGCAGACGTCACCCTGCTGCTCAACGGTGTCGACATCACGAACTCGGACGGGGCCGCCATCGCCGTGCTGAACGCCGACGAAGTTGTCGTCGTCCTCATGGAGGGGACGACCAACACCCTCACCGACGGCGCCACGTACACGTTTGCGGACGCCGATACCGACGAACCGAATGCCGCGCTCTACTCGGCGGCTGATCTCACGATCGTCGGCGATGGAGAACTGGTGGTGACCGCCAACTACAACGACGGTATCACCGGCAAGGATGGCCTCGTCATCGAGTCGGGCACGATCATCGTTGATGCTGTCGACGACGGCATCCGCGGCAAGGACTACGTGATCATCAACGGTGGCAACATCGATGTCGACGCCGGTGGTGACGGGATCAAGGCCGACAACGACGAAGACGCCGACCAGGGCTATGTGCTCATTGCCGGCGGCACCGTTGACATCACCTCGGGTGACGACGGTGTCCAGGCAGCGACGGATGCACTGATCACGGGCGGGGCCTTCACGATCACCGCGGGGGTTACCTCGTCGACGGAGGAATCCGGTCGGGCGATCCAGGGCGGCGTCATGGTCGTCATCAGCGGCGGAACGATCGTCGCCGATGCCGGGGACGACGCCATCCACTCCAATTCCACCGTCACGATCGACGGGGGCGACCTGACCCTCTCATCGGGCGATGACGGGATCCACGGTGACTTCTTCGTCACGATCAACGGCGGATCCATCCTCATCACCGACTCGTTCGAAGGGATCGAGTCCGAGGTCATCACGATCAACGATGGATCCATCAACCTGACCGCCAACGACGATGGCCTCAATGTGGCGGATGGCACCGCTGCCGAGGCCAACACCGCGACGGTGGGTGGAGGTCCGGGCGACGAGACGCCGGGCGACTACTACGTCTACCTCAACGGCGGAATGACCGTCATCACGATCGAGTCCAACCCGACGGCCGATGGTGACGGCATCGACTCGAACGGAAGTGTGGTCATGACCGGCGGCGTCGTGGTGGTGAACGGCCCCACCGACACCCGCAACAGCGCCCTCGACTACAACGGATCGTTCGAGGTGTCGGGAGGTGTGCTCATCGGCACCAACATCAACGGCAGGAATTCGGAAGGGGTCGGCGAAGGATCAGCCCAGGCGTCGCTATACCTGACGTCCGATTCCGTGATTGATGCCGGCACGGTGATGCACATCCAAGCCACCGACGGCGAAGGCCTCGTCACCTTCGAGACCGCCAACGAATTCGACGTGATCGTCTTCACGTCCCCCGACCTGGTCGTCGGCACCGATTACGAGGTGTATCTGGGCGGTTCGGTGAGCGGCGACTCGGCCTCCGGCCTCTACGACGATGCCGACTACACACCCGGCGAATTGGCGGGCACCGTCACCGCGGCCCTCTAGGAAGAAGAGCCCACGATCTTTGGCTCGGGAGGAGATCGATTCCTTCCGAGCCAAGACCAAGCAGGCGCAGGCCGCAGGAATGCCGGTCTTGGTCGGTCAGGTACCTCTACACTGCGAACGTATGTTCGCACCTTCGACCCAGCCGGAGCCGGCCCCGTGGCTCGATGAGCTCAATGAACGCCAGCGCGCCGCCGTGGTGCACGGTGATGGGCCGTTGCTCGTCATCGCCGGGGCAGGGTCGGGCAAGACCCGCACGCTGGCCTGCCGGGTCGCCCGGCTCATCGACGACGGGACCAGCCCCGACCGCATTCTGCTGCTCACGTTCACGCGGCGGGCCGCCGCTGAGATGCTGCGCCGCGCCGGCGCTCTGTCGGCCGATCGCGTCGCCGGCCAAGTCTGGGGTGGCACTTTCCACAGCACCGCCAACCGCTTGTTGCGCCACTACGGGAATGCGGTCGGGTTGTCCGACGGGTTCACCGTCATCGACCAGGGGGACACCGAATCGCTGTTTGGGATCATCCGCAGCGATCTCGAGATGGCCGATGGCAAGACCCGTTTCCCTCGCAAGGAGACCATTGCCGCCATCTACTCGCGCACCGTCAACGCCCAAACCAAGTTGACTCAGACCCTTGATGAGCGATTCCCCTGGTGCCGCGACCACGCCGAGGACATGAAGCTCATGTTCCAGGAGTACTTGCGACGCAAGCGAAGCCACAACGTCGTCGACTACGACGACCTCCTGCTCTACTGGCGGGCGCTACTTCAGTCGCCGACAGGAGATATCGTCCGTGGCCTGTTCGATCACGTGCTGGTCGACGAGTACCAGGACACCAACCGGGTCCAAGCCGACATCCTGTCCGACCTCTGTGGCCCCTCCGGCAACCTCACGGTGGTTGGCGACGATGCCCAGGCGATCTACTCGTTCCGGGCCGCGTCGATTGACAACATCCTTGGCTTCCCCGATGAACACGCAGACACCTCCGTGGTCAAGCTGGAGCAGAACTACCGCTCGACCCCGCAGATCCTGGCCGCAGCCAATGCGGTCATCGCCGAATCCCCCGAACTGTTCCCCAAGCACCTGTGGTCGGACCGCCCCGAGGGGCCACGGCCCAAGCTCGTAACGTGCTTCGACGAGCAAACCCAAGCCGAGTACGTGTGCGACCGGATTCTCGAGCTGCGCGAGGAGGGCATCACCCTGCGCGACCAGGCCGTGCTGTTCCGCACCGGACACCACTCCGACGGCCTCGAGTTGGAGCTCTCACGTCGCCACATTCCCTACGTGAAGTTTGGTGGCCTCAAGTTCCTCGAGGCCGCCCACGTGAAGGACCTCATGGCGGCCTTGCGCATCCTCGACAACCCAAAGGATGAGCTCGCCTGGCACCGCGTCCTCCAGGCCATTCCCGGTGTTGGGCCGGCAACCGCACGCAGACTGCTCGACCACGCCACCGAACGGGGCGCCGCCGAGGGCAGCGACGCCGTCGGTGCCCTCATCGCCGGCGATTTCCCGTTGCCGCCCGAGGCTCGCCTGCCGTTTGCCGAGCTGCAGACCGGGCTGCGGTCGTCACGCGGTGAAGGTGGCGATGAGCCGCCTCCGGCGGAGCAGATCGACGCGCTGCTCGAGTTCTGCCGTGTGGTGTTCGCCCGCAACTACGACGATGCGGCGGCCAGGCTCGGCGACATCGAGCAGCTTGCCTCCCTGGCGGCCGCCTACCCGACCCGCAGCAGGTTCCTCGCCGAGTTGACCCTCGATCCTCCCAACAGCACCAGTGACTTGGCCGGTCCGCCCCACCTCGACGACGACTACCTGATCCTGTCGACGATCCACTCGGCCAAAGGGGGCGAGTGGCGGGCGGTGTACGTCATCCACGCCGCCGACGGCAACATCCCCTCCGACATGTCGCTGGGCGAACCCGGCGGGCTCGAAGAGGAGCGGCGGCTGCTCTATGTGGCGATGACCCGGGCCAAGGATCAGCTCGAGGTGACGGTGCCGCAGCGCTTCTACCACCGGGCATTCATCGGGTCGCCGAACCACAGCTACGCCTTGCCGAGCAGGTTCCTCACGCCGGCCGCTGATCACTTCGACCTGGCTGCGGCCGGAGTGCCGGACCAGCCGGGTGTCGTTGCCTACAACGTCGACGGGCCGGACCCCGTTGCTCCCGTGCTCGAAGCGCTCTGGGACTAGGCGCGCCTACTCGTCGCCGCCGGCCTGACTGAGCTCGGCGAGCTGGGTCTTCTCCCCGTCGAGCAGCGTGAGCGTGCCGCCGTCGCGTTCGTAGAACAAGGCAAGGTTGAGTGCGTTGAGAAACGCCCGCTCCTGTTCCTGGAACTCGTCGGTGGCGCAGACTGCCAGCGTCATACCTCCGGTAAGGATCTCAATCCCACCGTCGCCACCGTCGGTCGACCATCCGCCGGTGAACGCATTGCAGCCGGTGCCCCCGTTGAGCTGAGCATCGGCTCCGAAGCTGACGAATACGTCACTGCCCGGGATCACCGAAACCTCGCCGAGGTCGGTTGGTCGCCACGAGGTGTCCTCCAGCGAGCCGCCGCCACCGCCGCACCCCGCAACGAGTAGCACGGCAGCCAATGTCAAGGCCAGCCATGCGAAGGGATGCCTTTTGGTTGCGTGTAGTCGGCGAGTATTCACCCGTGTCTTCCCCTGGGTCGCTTGCCGGCGATGGTAGCGAACACCCCATCGGGCTCGGCGGCGGCAACGAGCCGTCCTCGCCGCCGAAACCAACTTCGGTGACGCCATGCTCACACAACACCGGCGACACCGCTGCGAGGATGGTGAACCGGCATCTGCCCTGATCCGGCGGGGTCTACGCTATGTTCTGAGTCTGCCGCCCACGACGCAAGGACATCATGCAGGAGCACGTTGATCGCCCGCTCGACATTGGAAGCGCCATCTCTTTCGGGTGGAACCGACTCCTCGCCAACATCGGGCCGCTGCTGCTCGCCGCTCTTGCCGTGTTTGCCGTGCAGTTCGCCTTCAACATCATCCAGCGCGTTGTCGATGGCTGGTTTGCCTTTTGGCTCGTCTGGATCGCCGGCAACGTGGTTTCCATCATCATCGCCATGGGTTGGATCCGTATCGGATTGAACATCGTGGATGGCCGGCGAGCCGACGTTGCCGACCTCTTCGTGGTCGACGGCGCTTTCTGGTCGTACGTTGGTGCCTCGATCGTGTTCGGGATTTGCGTCACGATTGGGCTTATCTTCTTCATCGTCCCCGGCATCATCATTGCGTTGATCTGGTTCTTCTACGGCTACAACATCGTCGACAAGGGGGACTCCATGGTGGAGGCCTTCGCCCGATCGAACCAGCTCACCAAGGGCCGCAAGGGGCAGCTGTTCGTCTTCATGCTCGTTCTGGTCCTGCTGAACATCGTCGGCCTGCTGTTGTTCATCGTTGGGGTGTTGGCGACCGCCGCGATCAGCCTCATCGCGGTCGCCTATGCGTACCGCAGGTTGTGTGGCGAACCGGTCGCTGAAGCGTCGTAAGCTAGGGCCGCGGCCAATACCCCGGCCGGTAGTCGCATCAGCATGTGACCCCTTGCCCTATGCCGCACCTGAGGTCTCCTCAACTATGGGACCCGTTCAATCTGTCAACAATCAAGTGAGGATGCCGTGTCCGCTAACAAGTGGGTGTATTCGTTCGACGAGGTCGACCGTGCCGAAGAGGCCGTCGGCGGTGAGTGGGATGCCGTTCGGGCACTCCTGGGTGGCAAGGGAGCCAACCTGGGCGAGATGACCCGGATCGGCGTTCCCGTCCCCCCCGGGTTCACCATTACCACCGAGGCCTGTAACGCCTACCTCGAGGCTGGGGAGGAATTCCCCAAGGGCATGTGGAAGCAGGTTCGTGAGGCGCTGGCCCATATCGAGGAAGAGACCGGCAAGTCCTTCGGCGATCCCGAACAGCCCCTTCTCGTCTCGTCCCGCAGCGGAGCGAAGTTCTCGATGCCCGGGATGATGGATACGGTCCTCAACATCGGACTCAACCATGCCGTGCTCGACGGGATGATTGAACTCACCGGTGACCCGCACTTCGTCTACGACTCCTACCGGCGTCTCATTCAGATGTTCGGCTCCGTTGTGCTCGGCGTTCGTGATGAGCCTTTCGAAGATGTGCTGGAGCGGTACCGCCGCGAAGCCGGGGTGACGTCCGATGCAGATCTCAGCGCCGACGCGCTGCATGCCATTGCGGATGAGTTCAAGGCCATCGTCGAGCGCTATGCCGGGCGTCCGTTCCCGTCCGATCCCATGGAGCAGTTGCGGCTGGCGATCGAAGCCGTGTTCCGTTCCTGGAACGGTCGGCGAGCGATCGACTACCGCAATGCGGCCGGCATTCGCCACGACCTCGGTACCGGCGTGAACATCCAGACGATGGTGTTCGGCAACATGGGCGACGACTCGGGCACCGGGGTCGCCATGTCGCGCAATGCCACCACGGGTGAGGACCACCTCGAGGGCGACTACCTGATCAACGCCCAGGGCGAAGACGTGGTCGCCGGAACCCGGACCACCAAGCGGGTCGACGAGTTGTCCGAAGAGATGCCGGCGATCTATGACGAGTTCGCCTCGTACGCCAATAGCCTCGAGCAGCACTATCGCGACATGCAGGACATGGAGTTCACCATTGAGCGCGGCAAGCTGTGGTTCCTTCAGACCCGCGACGGCAAGCGCACTGCCCAGGCGTCGGTGCGGATCGCCACCGATTTGGCCGAAGCCGGGCTCATATCCCGCGACGAAGCCATCATGCGGGTCTCGCCCGACCAGGTCGACTTCTTCCTTCATCCTCAGTTTGTGGCGGAGAGCAAGAAAGCTTCGCTGGCGGAGGGCAATCGGATCGGCACCGGTCTCAACGTGTCGCCGGGAGCTGCGGTCGGCGCCATCGCGTTCGACGCCGACCTGGCCGAGCGCTGGGGCAAGGAAGGCAAGCAGGTCGTCATGGTGCGGCCCGAAACCAAGCCCGATGACGTGCACGGCATGCTCGCCGCCGAAGGCATCCTGACCAGCCGCGGCGGCCGCACCAGCCACGCCGCGCTGGTTGCTCGCCAGTTCGGCAAGCCCGCCGTTGTGGGCGCTGAGGAACTCGAGATCGACCTGGGCGAGCGTGTGTTGCGGGTCGGCGACAAGGAGATCCACGAGGGAGAATTCCTGTCGATCGACGGCACCACCGGTGAAGTCTTCATGGGCCAGCTCGAGACGCAGACTCCCGACCTCGAGAACCCCTGGCTGATGAAACTCCTCAGTTGGGCCGACGAGGTACGCGACATGGGCGTGTGGACGAATGCCGACTATCCGGAGGACGCCACGCTGGCACGCACCTACGGTGCCGAGGGCATCGGCCTCACCCGCACCGAGCACATGTTCTTCGACCAGGCACGGCTGCCCATCGTGCAGAAGATGATCACGGCTGAGACCCGGGCCGAGCGGCGCGACGCCCTCGACCAGCTGCTCCCGCTGCAGCGTGAGGACTTTGCCGGACTGTTCCGGGCGATGGACGGCCTGCCGGTCACGATTCGGCTGATCGACCCGCCGCTGCATGAGTTCCTTCCCAGCTATGAGGACCTGACCCACGACCTGGCGGACCTGAAGATCCGCTTGCTGAGCGCCGGCTCGTTGGCGGAGATCGATGACCTGCTCAAGGATGTCGAGACCAAGGAGCACATGCTCCAGCGGGTCGAGGCGTTGCGTGAGTCGAACCCGATGCTCGGCCTGCGTGGCGTGCGTCTTGGGATCGTGCGTCCGTCGCTGACCAGGATGCAGGTGCGGGCGATCTTCGAGGCTGCCTGCGAGGTGGCTCGCGACGACGTCAAGGTGCACCCGAAGATCATGATCCCGCTCACCGCTCATGTGAATGAGCTTGCCCGCCAGCGTGAGGTGCTCGAGGCCGAAGCGAAGACCGTCATGGAAGAGCAGGCGATGGAGGTGCCCTACGAGTTCGGCACCATGATCGAGATCCCGCGCGCCGCCGTGACGGCCGATGAGATCGCCGAATACGCCGAATTCATCTCGTTCGGTACCAACGACCTGACCCAGATGACGTTTGGGATCAGCCGTGACGACGCCGAGGGCTCGTTCCTCCTCGAGTACCTCCAGGAGGGAATCCTCGAGCGCAACCCGTTCGCAACCATCGATCGTGAAGGGGTTGGCGCTCTGATGAAGATTGCCATCGAGAAGGGTCGTGGCGCTCGCCCCGACCTCAACGCCGGCATCTGCGGAGAGCATGGCGGCGATCCCGAGTCGATCGCCCTGTGCCGTGAGCTCAATCTCGACTACGTGAGCTGCAGCCCGCCGCGGGTCCCCGTGGCCCGCCTCGCCGCCGCCCAAGCGACGATCACGCAGCGTTAGACGAGCGAGAGCCCGATCGAGACAACGACGACCCCCCGGGAACTGGGTGCCCGGGGGGTCGCTTGTGTCTGGCAGGGGTGAAGGCTCCTATCGGGCGATGCTCAGGGCCAGACCGAACGCCTGCTCCAGGCTCTTGTCGTCGTTGGGGAAGGATCGGGAGGGTCGCACCTCCCCACGGGTGAGGTCCCACGCAACAACATCGGCGAAGTGCTCGCCCGCGCTCGCTGCCACATGGGCGGGTTCGTGGAGCATGGTGAACCGGGTGCCGCAGAGGCAAACCGTGTCGACACCGTTGCGCTGGACGCAGAGCCCCGCGAACAGCTCCTTGTTCTCCAGCGAGAAGCGGCCGCCCAGGACGCGTCAAGGCAATGTCAAGAAACCGGGCGGCCAACAAGAAAGCCCTGTTCAGGGGCTCGATGAGGTGTGGGGGGCTAGTACACCACTAGTGGTTGGCGAGCGTCCGCCGACTCCACGTCTCGAAGAGTTCAACGACCGTCGCCGGCGCCTCGATCTGGGGTACATGGCCAATGTTGGGGAGGAGGTGGAACTCCCAGTCGGGG
The DNA here is from genome assembly GCA_963821095.1 of uncultured Acidimicrobiia bacterium. Classification (GTDB taxonomy): domain Bacteria; phylum Actinomycetota; class Acidimicrobiia; order Spongiisociales; family UBA5794; genus CAVPHV01. The sequence continues at coordinate 51,667 of CAWGCJ010000007.1, forward strand.
CGTTCGTTGGCAGCCCATTGGGCAGAAGGCGGGTCGACGATATGGTCGTCGGCGCCGTGGATCAGGAGCACGGGGCAGCTGATCCGGTGGACCATTCTCTTGAACCCCCGCCGGTTGGTGATGACTCTGGCGATAGAGCGCGATGCCGCGGTGAACGACGGGATCGCCCACTCCATCTCTCGGCGAACTCGCAGCATCTCGACGTTGGCGACCCATGCCTCATCGGTGATGTGGGAGCGGTCAGAGGCGATGAGGTCCATCGTCTGTTCGAGCTGCTCCTCGGGAGAGGTGGTGGCGTAGTAGCGGCGCAGCGCCGCCTCGCCGACCCCGGGGATAGCGGGCACGGCGAGATGCTGGAAGGTGAACAGATTCACGCCGCCCATTGACCTTGGCGGGAGCGCCGGGTTGAGCAGTACCAAACCAGCCACCCGATGGGGGTTCTGGTCGGCCTGCATCATGGCGATCAGGCCGCCCATCGAGTTACCAACCAGCACCACGGCCTCACCCGGTGCGATGTATTGGCTGAAGGCGTCGATGAGGTCCTGGTTGTTGTGCACCGTTGCCTTGCGCTTCACCGGCGGGGTCAACCCAAAGCCGGCCAGATCCACGGCGTACACGTGGTGGTGTTGCGCCAAGTCATTCGTCACGTACCACCAGTTCAAGTAGGACCCACCAAGACCGTGGATCAGCACGACCGGAGGTCCGTCGCCGCCGTAGTCCATGTAGTGGAATGGTCCGTCGAGGTCGATGATGCGCGAAGTTGCCATCAGCCGTGTCCTTCCGGTCCGATGGTCCCAGCCCTGGGGGCGTACTCACCGGCTGCGACGAACACGCCGCGGCTGCGAGCGCGCACCACACCATCGCTGGTTGCCTCACCCGCAACGACCGCCTTACGGTCGCTCGCCTCGGTGACCTGGGCCCGCAGGTGCAGGCTGGCGTCGACCGGGGTCGGCTGCAGATAGGTGATCGAAAGCTCGGCGGTGACGGCGAGCGGGAGCGTGTCGACCGCGAGCCGCTCCTTGAGGTGCCAGGCTGCCGTCCAGGCACTGTGGCAATCGAGCAGCTGTTGCCACCACGCCGCCGTTGACGAAGCCATGAATGGCCTCGTATCGGGCGTCTGGCTTCCAGTCGGCGATGAGTGAATCACCATCGATGAAGCTTCCGATGCGCAGCCCTTGTTCGTTGGCCGGCCCACAACCGAAGCAAGCGCTCCATGGGGTGAACTGCTCTTGAAGGCTCAGCGTCATGGTCCCGCAGGGTACTGCGCCGACGGAGATCGTTCAGCGGTAGCGGGCGCGCCGGCCGGGCCGGTTGGCGAGCACAGCATTGCCTCCCCAGATCACCAGCAGCGTCCCCAAGATGCCGAACATGATGCCGCTCGAGGGGAGCACCATCACAATGAGGATCAGCCCGGTGATGAGGACCCGCCATCCAATTGCGTATGAGTCGTGTCGCATCTCGGCAACGTACCGCCGGGGTGTGACACGAATCGCAGCGCCGCTACTCCGTGCTCGGTGGACCCCAGCCGGTGCCGCCGTCGATCTGCTCTCGGATGATGTCCATGTGACCGGCGTGGCGGGCGGTCTCCTCGAGCATGTGGACGATGACGCCGCGGGCCGACGTCTCGCCATCGCGGAACGGCACGAGGGCGGCGCCATCGGAGAAGGAGTCCTGGACTCGGCGGCTCTTGGCGCACTCGGCGGCGTAGAGCGACGTGACGGACTCGATGCTGTCTTCGCCGTCGATGCGCCAATCTGCGTCGGGATCGTCGTCGCTCCACGGGAACACGGGATCGCCCTGGCCCAGGACTGCCTGGAACCACCACCGCTCGACGAAAGCGAGGTGCTTGACCACGCCGAGCAGGTTGGTGCCCGACGGCACTACGGGGCGGCGGGCGTCCTTCTCCGAAAGCCCTTCGAGCTTCCAGATCACGATCGCTCGGTAGTCGTCGAGGGCTCGGGCCAGCGTTTTCAGCTCCGTGAGATTGGGTCCAGTCATGGCCTGGAGACTACGCATCGCCTCAGTTGGCTGAGGTCGATGTCGGCGCACTACCGTCGCCCCACAGGGTCCCAGTAGGAGGATGATCGTGAACATCGAGGGCGGTTCGGCCATCGTCACGGGTGGTGCGTCGGGCTTGGGGGCGGCGACGGCCCGCAGGCTCGCCGGCGACGGTATGAAAGTTGTGGTGCTCGACCTCCAGGATGCGCTCGGCGAGGAAATCGCGTCCGAGATCAGCGGCGCCTTCGTGCACGCCGACGTGACCGATGCCGATCAGGTGCAGGCCGCCGTCGACGCTGCGGTCGAGATGGCGCCGCTGCGGGTGCTGGTCAACTGTGCGGGGATCGGTCCGCCGGCCCGCACCGTGGCGCGTGACGGCAGCCCCCACGACCTCGGCCATTTCACCACGGTCATCGGCATCAACCTGATCGGCACCTTCAATTGCATCCGGCTCGCCGCGGCCGCCATGGTTACGAACGAGCCAATGGATCACAACGAGCGCGCCGCCATCGTCAACACGGCCTCGGTTGCCGCCTACGACGGCCAAATCGGCCAAGCGGCATATGCGGCATCCAAGGGCGGCATTGTCGGAATGACCTTGCCCGTCGCCCGCGATCTTGCATCGGCCGGAATTCGAGTCAATACGATCGCCCCCGGAATCATCGACACCCCGCTGCTTGCCGGCCTTCCCGAACCGGCCCGTGAGTCTCTCGCCCAGCAGGTGCTCAACCCGAAGCGGCTGGGCCGGCCCGACGAGTACGCCGACCTCGTGCACCTGCTCGTCACCCACAGCTACATGAACGGCGAGACGATCCGGATGGACGGCGGCATTCGGATGGGGCCAAAATGACCTCCGAGCCGTACGACCTGGCGACGCCGCAGATCGATCCGGATGCCTTCGTGGCGCCCGGAGTCCACATTCACGGCGACATCACGATCGGAGCGTTCGCCGTCATCATGTTCGGGACGGTGATGCGGGCCGAAGTCGATCGTGTCGTCGTCGGGGCCTACAGCAACATCCAGGACAACTCGGTGCTCCACTGTGACGAGGGGATCCCGTGCCTGATCGGCGAGCGGGTCACCGTCGGGCATGCCGCCGTGGTGCACGGTGCACGCATCGGCGACCACTGTCTCGTCGGGATCGGAGCCCGTGCGCTGAATGGGTCGGAACTCGGCGAGGGCGCCTGGCTGGCGTCGGGAGCGGTGCTCCCGGAGGGCCGAGTCATCCCGCCCTGGACGCTTGCCGTCGGGATCCCTGCGAAGCCTTTGCGTGAGCTCACCGAAGTCGAAATCGAGCGGCAACGCAGCGGGGTCGACGACTACCTGCGGCTCGGTGCCACCTATCGGGAGATGTACCGCTAGTGACCACTCGGACAATCCCGAAGGCCGAACTGCCGTCGGGATGAGCGTCCGTAGGGGACTAGTCCCTTGATGGGAAGGTGGTTTGACGCTGCGATTTTGGCGTCATTTGGTCGATAGATGACCTAGGACGATCAGGGGGTCGGGAGGCATCACCGCCGACGAAGAGCGACCTCACATGAGTTCGACAAACACGGGACCGGCTGCATCACCCCTCACCCCTCGAGGCCTGGTCAACGTTCCCGATTTGGCCGCATCCTGGCACACCTTCCGTGCCGTCATGGGCGCGATCACCGTCGCCACCGGCGTCGTGCTCGGCGCCATGTGGGGATGGGCCGGTGGCTTCATTGCCGCCGCCCTGGCCGCTGTTGCCGTCATCGATGCGTTGATCCGGCGCCGAGAACCGCATCGCCCCGCCCTGCCGGCCATGCTCCTGGACATCACCATGATCGGGGTCGCCATGGTCGTCGTTCAGTTGGCGCCCGCCGGAATCGGGGCCCCGTTCATCTACATGTTGGTCGTCCCGGCACTTCTGCTGCCGTGGGGCCGGGCGTGGTGGGTCATGGCCTACGGCGCTGCTTGGACGGTTCTCGCCCTGATCGGTTTCGAGGTGATTCCGTTCCCCGACGTAGCCGCCGCGCCCGAGGTGATCACCGCCATCTCGTATGTCGTCTTCGCCGGTCTCACGATTGCTCTCGTCGTGGTTGTCTCCAGTGCCCTTGATCGATCTCGTCGCTCCCGAGACCAGTTCCTGGCTTCGATCAGTCACGAGATCCGCACTCCACTGACGTCGATCCTCGGGTGGTCGCGTCTGCTGCGGGACGAGCACAGTGCCCTCGGCGAGGCCGACAAAGACGAAGCGCTTCGGCTGATCGAGTCGGAGGCTACCGAGGTCACCGACATTGTCGAGGAGTTGCTGACCGCGGCGCAGCTCGACAGTGGTGCGCTCACGGTGCGCAACCGAAGGATCGATCTGGGTGAAGAGGTCGCCGCCGTGCTCCTGGCCAAGTGTCTCGAGCCCGCCGACGCCATTGCGGTGGACGGCACTGCGGCCCCGGCATGGGCCGATCCCCTGCGGGTGCGCCAGATCATCCGGAACCTGATCACCAACGCCACCCGCTACGGCGGAGGCGAAACCTGGATCAGCCTCTCAAGCGACGATTCGTGGTGCACGCTGGCGGTGTCCGACAACGGCTCAGGGATCCCACCGGAACTCGAGCACCACATCTTCGATCCGTTTGTGCAAGCCGGTCAGTCGCGGGGAACCCAACAGCCGATCGGGCTCGGCTTGACGGTCTCTCGACACCTCGCCCTGCTCATGGGCGGTGAGCTTTCCTACCGACGCGAAGCCGGTGCCACCAGGTTCGAGCTCAGGCTTCCGATCGCCCCTCCCGGGGGCGGGAGCATCGACGTATCGGGAGGAGACCCTGCCGCGGTGCCCGGCCAGAAGCCGGCGTCGGAGTCCTCCGAGTCTCGGTAGCTGCTTGCTCGCCTGCGACGAGGTACCGTCTGAGGTATGAGCACTCTCCTGATCAAGAACGCCACCGTCCTGGCGACCATGGACGGAGACCGCCGTGAGATTGCCGACGGAGGTCTGTACGCCGTTGACGGGTTCATTCAGCAGGTCGGACCCACAGAGCAATTGCCCGACACCGCCGATGAGGTAGTCGACCTCGCCGGCCACGTGGTGCTGCCCGGGCTGATCAACACCCACCACCACTTCTACCAGACGCTGACCCGGGCGGTGCCCGGGGCACAGGACGCCGGGCTGTTCGATTGGCTGCGCACCCTGTATCCGATCTGGGCGCGGATGACGCCGGACGACATCCACGTTTCTACCCAGATCGCGCTCGCCGAGTTGGCGCTGTCGGGTTGTACGACTTCCTCAGATCACCTCTACCTGTATCCCAACGGCTCGGCTTTGGCCGACCAAGCCCACGCTGCAGCTGAAGTGGGTATGAGGGTCCACCTTTCGCGCGGATCGATGAGCCTCGGCGAGTCGAAGGGGGGCTTGCCGCCTGACTCCGTAGTGGAAGACGAGGATGTGATCCTGCAAGCGAGCGCCGACGCCGTCGACGCCTTCCACGATCCTTCCCCTGGGGCGATGACGCGCGTCGTCATCTCGCCGTGCTCGCCCTTCTCCGTCACCCCGGAGCTGATGCGGCGGGCGGCCGATCTCGCTCGCGAGAAGGGCGTGCACCTCCACACCCACGTCGCCGAGACCCTCGACGAGGAGCAGTTCTGTCTGGAGACCAGCGGAATGCGTCCGGTCGAGATGATGGAGGACCTCGGTTGGGCCGGACCGGACGTCTGGTTCGCCCACGGCATCTTCATCAATGATGTCGAGATCGCACGGATGGCCGCCGACGGCACGGGTGTTGCCCATTGTCCGTCGTCGAACATGCGCCTCGCCTCGGGCATCGCCCCGGTCCGCAAGTACCGCGCCGCGGGCGTGCGGCTTGGGCTCGGCGTCGACGGGTCGGCCAGCAACGATGGCAACCACATGATCGGCGAGGCTCGCCAGGCCATGCTGCTCTCACGGCTGGCGGCATCGCCGGCGCTCGAAGGCGGCGAGTTGCTCACGGCGCGCGAAGCGTTGGAGATCGCCACCCTCGGCTCGGCTGCGGTGCTGGGACGCGAGGACCTCGGCTCGCTCGAGGTCGGCAAGTGTGCCGACTTCACCGCGATTTCGCTTGATCGCATCGAGTACGCCGGCGCCCTCCACGATCCGGTGGCGGCGATGCTGTTTGCTGCGCCGGCGACCGTCGACCACACCTACGTCCAGGGTCGGGCCGTGGTTCGGGACGGTCGGGTTGTCACCCTGGATCTGCCCGCAGTCATCAACCGTCACAACAAGGCGGCGACTCGGCTCCTCGCCGGCTGAACCCGGCGGCTCGCCACGACAGGTCCCCGCCCCGGAATTCCGAGGCGGGGAGGGATGTGCTCCTCGTTGGTTACTTGGTGGCCGTCGACTGGTGCTCGAACAGGTGGGCGTTGTGCAAGAAGCCATGCACGCTGAACGGTTGAGTTGCTTCATCGTGGTGCGGCGGGAACACCATGTAGGCGGCGCCCGCACCGATCAGGCAGCCTGCGCCGCAGATGAAGAACGCCAATGGGAAGTTGCCGAGATCACCCAGCCATCCGCCGAGGATCGGGAAGATGATGCCGCCTGCGCCGTAGGAGAGAAACACCCACGGGTAGTTCTTGCCGACCGCATCGTTTCCGAACTCGTCTGCGGTGAGCGCTGGGAACAGGGCGAAGTTGCCACCGAAGTTGAAACCGATCAACGCCGCAGCGAGATAGAGCAGGTATTCGTTGCCCGCCATCGTTGTGAACAGGAGCAAGAAGACTCCCTGGCTTGCCGTCATGATGATCACAGACCGTTTGCGGCCGAGCTTGTCGCTGAGGCTGCCCCAGGCAAGGCGGCCGATCCCGTTTGCCAGGCTGAAGAACACGGCCATGGCGGTGCCGGCAATGGCGCTGGCCTCTGTCGATCCAACGCCGTTCGCTTCGAGGGCCTCGATCGGATAGAGCTTCATCAGTCCGATCGCCATCAGGCCGGCACCGGCGCTGACCATGAAGGTGAGCGAGATGAGGTGGAATTGGGGGGTACGCAGCATTTCGCGCGGGGTGAAGTTCTCGCCACCGGCGCCGGCCGCTTGTGGCGGCACGAATCCCTCCGGCAGCCATCCTTCCGGCGGGAACTTCATCCACAGGCTGCCGAGCACCACCATCACCGCGAACATGACCCCGTAGACCATGAAGGTGCCGTCGAGCCCGATGCGGTCGATGAGTTGACCCCATGAGCCGGCCAGCTTGACCCAGCCGAGGGCGCCAAAGCCGAATCCGGCCACGGCGGCCCCAGTGATCATTCCCTTGTGGTCGGGGAACCAACGCATCCCGACGGCGATGGGAACGACGTAGGCGAGTCCGATGCCGGCACCGCCGATGAGGCCGACCCCGACCAGCACCGTGAAGAAGTTCATCCCATCACCAAGACCGGCGATGAAGTAGCCGACGCCAAGGGTGATGCCACCCATCATGGCGAGGCGTTGAGGGCCCCAGTCGTTCAGCTTGCGTCCGGCGAACACCATCACCAGCGCAAAGGTGGCCAAACCCACTGAGAAGACAATCTGAGTCCGGGCGTTCGACCACCCACCCTCATCCTTGAGTGCCGGAGTGAAGACGGACCATGCGTATATGGCCCCCAGACAGAGCTGGATCAGCACTGCCCCGACGACAACTTTCCAACGACTGGCCGTTCCGGCCATGGTGAAACCCCTTGATTGATTGACTTTGCACAATGTATGGGGCGAAGGCCCTTCCCAACAGGGTCCATTGTCGGAGCGCGGGGGCCGTTCGCCACCGGATTTTCTCGTTCGTCCGTGGCTGAGGGGCGATTTCTGGTACCCCAGCCACGCCAGAACGGTTTGGTGGACGGGACATGTGGGCGCTGGGTTGCTAGTTTTGGGCCCAATGGAATTTGTGATGGCCCACGGGCTCGACGAAGCCCTTGCCGCTCGAGACGCAGCTCCCGGATCTGAGTTGCTCGCCGGCGGCACCGACCTCATGGTTGAGGTCAACCTCGCCCACCACCGACCGTCCGCGGTCATCTCGTTGCGTCATGCCCCCGAGTTGCGCGTGCTCGAGCCGCGCCGCATCGGCTCCGGGGTCACCTGGGCAACGTTGGAGCGCTCCGACCATCGAGCCTTGGCCCAAGCCGCTCGCACCGTCGGCTCCCCCCAGATTCGCGCCGCCGGGACGCTCGGCGGCAACATCGGCACCGCCAGCCCCGCCGGCGACGGTTTGCCATGGTTGGCGGCCCTCGATGCGAGCATCGAGGTGGCTTCGCACACCAGGGGATCACGCCTGGTGCCGTGGGGCGACTTCTTCACCGGTGTGAAGCAGACGTCGCTGGCCGACGACGAGATCGTGACCGCGGCGGTGCTGCCTGCCGACCTGCCGGCTCATCAGGAGTTCGCCAAGATCGGCCCACGCAATGCCATGGTCATCTCCGTCGTGTCCGCCGTGGTGATGCGGTGGGACGACGGCACCACCCGGGTCGCCTTGGGTTCGGTGGCGCCGACGCCGCTGCGAGCGAGACAGGCCGAGGAAATGATCAGCGCCGAGGCCGATCCCTCCGACGCCGCGCTGGGCCGAGTTCGCCAGGATGGTTGCCGCCGAGGTCCGTCCCATCACCGACCACCGCGCCACCGCCGAGTACCGGCGTCATGCCGCAGGAGTGCTGGCGAGACGCCTACTGGAGAGGTGCCTCGCAGCATGATCGTCACGTTCACCGTCAATGGAGAGACCCGAACCGCCAACGTCGCCGGCTGGGAATCGTTGCTCGGTGTGCTGCGCGACGAACTGGGCCTTCCCGGGTCGAAGAACGCTTGCGAGCAGGGCGAATGTGGTTCTTGCTCGGTTGTGCTCGACGGCGAGTTGGTGTGCTCGTGCCTCGTCATGGCGGGCGACTGCGAAGGTGCCACCGTTACCACGGTCGAGGGCTACGGCTCTGAGGATGAGGCCCATCCGGTGCAGCAGGCGATGCTCGACGCCGGCGCAGTGCAATGCGGCTTCTGCACCCCCGGGTTTGTCGTCGCCGCCGCCCACCTCTACGAATCCAACCCGAGTCCCAATGAGGACGAAATCCGCGAAGCGCTCTCCGGCAACATCTGCCGCTGTACCGGCTACGGGGCGATCCTCCGTGGCCTCGAAGCCCTCGCCGAGGAGGGACGATCGTGACCACCGAGACACGCGGTCGGGTTGTGGGCGGGATCGGTGAGAGTGTGCTTCGCCCCGACGGTGTCCCCAAGGTCTCCGGCAACTTCGCCTACGCCTCGGACCTGTTCGCGGCCGGCATGTTGTGGGGCGCCACCGTGCGCAGCCCCCATGCCCACGCTCGCCTGACCCGCCTTGATATCGGCCCGGCGCTGGCCATGAACGGAGTCCACGCCGTGCTCACGCAGGACGATGTGCCCGGCTTTCCCCTCTTTGGTCAAGACCACCAGGACCAGCCTGTCCTCTGCGACGGCGAAGCTCGCTACTGGGGCGAACCGGTCGCGGTGGTGGCGGCCGACGACCTGGAGACCGCCCGCCGGGCCGCTGCGGCAGTCATTACTGAATGGGAGCCACTCGAGCCGTCGGCTGATCCCGAGGCGGCCGCGGCTGCAGGCGAAGTCTTTCGAGAGATGACCATCCGCCGCGGCGACCCGGCCGCCGCTGGATCCGTCGTCATCGAGGGCTACTACGAAACGGCGACCCAAGACCAAGCGCCGCTCGGGCCCGAGGCCGGGCTGGCCATCCCGGATGGCGAAGGCGGTCTCGATCTGTACGTCACCAGCCAATGGGTCCACGTCGACCATCGCCAGATTGTTGCCTGTCTCGGTGTCGCCGATGATCGGGTCCGCTGCCATCCCGCCGGGATCGGCGGTGCCTTCGGAGCTCGCGAGGACATCTCGCTTCACATCCACATCGCCATGCTCGCCGACGGTGACCGGCCGTCCGGTCAAGATGGTCTACGACCGCAGCGAGTCATTCGTCGGGCACGTCAAGCGGCATCCCTCCCGCATGTGGTACCGCCACGAGGCCGACGAGAACGGCAAGCTCGTCAAGGTCGAAGCCCGCCTCGTCATGGACGGTGGCGCCTACGCCCACACCAGCCCGGCCGTGCTCGCCAATGCCGCCTTCTTCGTCGTTGGCCCCTACGTGTGTGACAACGTGGTGGTCGACGCCGCCGCGGTGCGGACCAACAACCCACCCTGCGGAGCGATGCGTGGCTTCGGTGCGGTGCAGACCTGTTTTGCCTACGAGAGTCAGATGGACCGCTTGGCGGCACGACTCGATCTCGACCCGCTCGAACTCCGCCGCCGCAACGCCCTGGTCGCCGGCGACCCGCTGGCAACGTCGGGCCAGATCATCGAAGGCTCGCTGCCGACCCACGAGGTCATCGATGCGCTGGTGGCGATGCCACTGCCGGAGCCGCTCGACAGCAGTGACCCGCGCCATTTGCCCGGCGGTACCGGGCTGACCACCCCGGTATCGGCGGTGCGGCGTGGGGTCGGCTACGCCCTTGGGTTGAAGAACCTCGCCTTCTCCGAGGCGTTTGATGATTTCTCCGAGGCTCGGGTCGTCCTCACCGATGCCGGCGTCGAGGTGCACACGGCCGCCATCGAAGTTGGCCAGGGTCTGATCACGGTCTGTCAGCAGATCACCAGAACGGTGCTCGGCATGGAGCATGTCGCCGTGATCTGGGACGACACGTCGCAGATCGGCTCGGCGGGATCCACTTCAGCATCTCGCCAGACCCAGATGACGGGTGGGGCGGTCCACGCCGCCGCCGTCGGCCTGCGGGCCAAGCTGCTCGAGCAGTACGACGGCGACGACCTCAGCGATGAGGGCGTGTGGCGGGCCGGTTCGGTGGTAGCCACCGTCGCCGACATCTGTGCCGACGGACCGGTCGAGCACTGGGTTCAGTTCCGACATCCCCCGACCTATGAGGTCGACGAGTTTGGGCAGGGCGATCCCCACGCTGGGTTCGTGGTAGCGGCCCACCGCGCGGTGGTCGACGTCGATCCGGAGCTTGGTCTGGTCAAGGTCGTCCAGATCGACACCGCCCAAGACGTCGGCAAGATCCTCAACCCGCAGGCGGCCCGTGGCCAAGTTGAGGGCGGGATCATGCAGGGTATGGGCCTCGCCGTCATGGAGGAACTCATCGTCGATGACGGGGTGATTCGTAATCCCACGTTCACCGACTACCTGTTGCCGACATTCCTCGATGCTCCATCGATGGACATGCGGTTTATCGAAGAACCCGACCACTGGGGCCCATTCGGCGCCAAGGGGATCGGCGAGCCGCCCACGATCAGCTCGACTCCGGCGGTGGTTGCCGCCATTCGTGCCGCCACCGGCAAGGCGCTCACCCGGGTCCCGGTCCGTCCCGAGGACCTCGCCCTGTAGGGGGTTGTCCGGGGTACGCTGCCGGTCGTCACCGTTGCCGTCGAGGAGGAGACCCATGGCCCGCATCTCGTTGTTGCTCGCCGGTGTCGCGTTGCTGGCGGCCGGCGGCCTGGCGGTCGGGTCGGGGTCCGCAGCGGCGGGCCAAGCCGAATGCCACGGCCTCGCCGTTACGGTGCGCGGCACGTCCGGTGACGACGTGCTCACGGGCACCGCCGGTGACGATGTCATCCACGGTTTTGGCGGCCACGACAACATCGACGGCATGGGCGGCGACGACGTCATTTGCGGCGGGGTGGGCCGCGACCAACTGCGCGGCGGACCGGGGGCAGACGTGCTCGACGGCGGTGGCGGTGTCGATTGGGTCAGCTACCTGGGGACTCCGGGAGGGGTGACCGTCGACCTTTGGAAGGGGACCGTCACCGGGGCGGCCGGCGCCGACACCGTGACGGCGATCGAGAACATCAAGGGCTCGGGTCACGCCGACAAGCTGCTCGGAAGCGGCGGCAAGAACCACATCAAAGGCCTGGGGGGCAACGACTACCTCTACTCGCGTGGTGCCGACGACATCGTGCGTGGGGGCGGCGGCAACGATCACATCAGAGGCGGGCCGGGCAACGACAGGCTCGACGGCGGTGACGGCACCGACTTCGTCGCTCACCCCAAGTCCGACACCCCGGTGGTCGTCGACCTGAGGATCGGTTCGGCGACGGGCGAGGGCGACGACGTCCTGATCGGTTTCGAGCACGCCAAGGGATCGCCGTTCGACGACGTGGTTCACGGCGATGGCGGCGACAACAAGCTGTGGGGCTTCGCCGGCGACGATCAACTCTTTGGCCACGGCGGCACCGACTGGGCCGATGGCGGTGACGGGACCGATGTCTGCGCCGTGGAGACCCCGGTCAACTGTTGACCCACCCCCGTTTTGGCGGACATGGGCGACAGAGGTCGCTCGCAGTATGGTGCGCAGATGTCCGCCAAAACCCTCGTGGGGATCGTGCTCGCCGCCGGTGAATCGGCTCGGATGGGCCGGCCCAAACAGTTGCTTCCCCTTGAGGGCACCACGCTGCTCAACTTCGTGATCGCCCAGGCGGAGCGGTCGCGACTCGATGATGTCGTGGTCGTGACCGGAGCCAACGCCGTAGATGTCGAGAATCAGTTGGAGCTGAGTCGGGCCGTGGTGGCCCGCAACCCCGACTACCGGCGGGGCAACATGTCCTCGTTGGCGACGGGTGCCGGCGTCGCTCCAAATGCGGACGCAGTTCTCCTGTTGATGGGAGATATGCCCGGAGTCGACACCGCAGTGATCGACCGCTTCGTCGACCTATGGCGTGAGGAGCAACCGTGGGCGGCCGTTGCCGCCTATCAAGATGGCATCGCTCACCCGTTCCTGTTGTCGGCTCCCGCCCTCGAAACTGCACTCGGACTGCAGCAACCCAAGGCACTCTGGACGTTCCTGGTGGCAGAACCTGCCGGTGACGTTCGTCACCTGGATGTCGCGGGGCCGCGGCCTCGTGATGTCGACACGCCGGAAGACTACGCAGCGCTGCTCGCCGGGGGTTGGCGAGCGTGAAGGTCTCCTTCAAGACCGGTATCCAAGATGGTTCCTGGGACGAACTGCTGACGGTCTGGCAGGCCGGCGACCAGATCGAGCGATTTGTGGCCGGTTGGTTCAACGACCACCTCTACAACCCGTTCTACCCGACGCACTCAGACTCACCACAGGCCTTCGACTCCTTCACCTTGCTGGCAGGGCTGGCTCGGGAGACCACCCGGCTGCGGCTCGGGACGATGGTGGCAGCCAATCTGGTTCGACACCCCGCCCTGGTGGCCCGCATCGCCGTAACCATCGACCACCTCTCGAACGGCCGTTTTGACCTGGGCCTGGGCACCGGATGGCACGAACAGGAACACGCCGACTACGGCATCGACCTGCTCTCCGTCGGCGCCCGGGTCTCGGCGTTCGAGGAGTCGTGTCGGGTGATCACCTCACTGCTGACCGAGCAAGAGACCACCTTCAGCGGGGAGTTCTACCGCATCGACGGCGCCCGGGCGGAGCCAAAGCCGGTGCAGGATCGGATCCCCATCGTGATCGGTGCCTCCGGCGAGCAGCGGATGCTGCGGATCGTGGCGCGCTACGCCGATCACTGGAACATCGACGACCCCGGTCCCGAGGTTCTGGCCCACAAGATCGAGGTGCTGGAACGTCACTGCGCCGCCGCCGGCCGGGATCCAGCGGAGATCGAGTACTCGGTGCAGTTCTGGGTCGATGGCACCGTCGACGGTTTGCGGGAGAAGGTGGTTGCCCTGCGCGACGTCGGTGCCGAACATGCGGTGGTGTCGCTGCGCCGACCGGATCCCGGCATCCTCGAAGCCGTTGCCGAGGCGCTGGCGGACGTGTAGACCCTGGCGGGCGTCGGACGGCTGACGCCATCCGACGCCCTACCGGTCACTCGGCCGGTGACCATTGGAGCCATTCGGTCCGCACAATCCAGTCGTCGGCACTGGTCTCAATCTCCACGACTCCGACCCAGGTTTCGCCGTTGCGGTCGATCTGGGCGGGGAAGGTGAAGGTGTCATCTGCGATCAGGGTGAAGTTTCCGGTTCGCTCGAGGTTGGCGGTGTCCGGGCTGCGTCGGGTGACATCGGCTTTGATCTCGGCGCGACCCGTGGCCTCGCCGATCTCTGGGTCGGCGTGACTTCCGCCTTGGACATACAGAGCCGCGACGGCTTCAGGATCGTCGGCGTTCCATGCCGCGAAGTAGGCGTCGACCAAGTCGGTGGGGACCAACGTCCAATGGAGCCATTCGCTGCGGGCGATGAGGGTTCCCTGAAACTCGAGTTCGACGACTCCGGCCCAGGTGTCCCCATCGAAGTCGAACTGAGAGGGAAAGGAGAAGGTGTTTTCGCCGGTAACGGTGAGGTCCCCGGTTCTCGTCCCGTTGGAAACGCCTGGGCGGACTATTTCGACATCGTTCGCGATGTTGTCCCGGCCTCTGATGACGCCCCTTCCCGGGTCAATGCTGACACCGTCCTCGGCATAGAGGGCGGCGACGGCGTCGCCGTCGCCGGCGTCCCACCCGGCGCCGTGGGCATCGGCCACCGCGGTCGCCGTGGCGAGGTCGACGCTTGCGATCGCGGTGGTTGGCGGAGGCTCCGTTGCCACGGTGCTTGTAGCGGTTTCCTCCGCCACCGTCGTAGTCACGGATTGGTCCGCCACCGACGCATCGTCGCCTCCGGCGAACAGGGCCACGGCGCCGATCGTGATGAGGACTGCGACGAACCCTGCCGCAAACGCCCAGGCCCAGGAACGAGATGGAGGGCGGGTTGGTGTCGGTGCCGCCCGTTGTGGAGGTCTGGTTGGAGTAGTGGTCATGGTGCCCCTCCGCTGCTCGATGAGGAGCGTTACCGCGGCGGCCGGTTCGGAGCCGGTGAGATCACGCGGCTGCGCCACCGGGTTGGCGCTACGCAGTGCGGTCTCGAGGAGGCTCTGCTCATCAGGCTTCACGGGTCTGCTCCCGTCCACGGCGGGACCGTTTGATCCCGCTCATCGATACATGTCCGGCTCCGTTCCACACGCTGCGGAAATGGCGAAGCGCCTTTGCATATCGTTGCTCCGCGGCGTGGCGCGAACAGCCCACGATCACGCCGATCTCCTCGTAGCCGGCTTCCTCCCAGAGACGCAGCCTCAGCACCTCGCGTTCTCGGTGGGGGAGTTGCGCCAGGGCGGCGAGCACGGCGTCGTCCTCGGCTTGGCGCACCACCACCATCTCCGGCAACAATGGCGGTTCGGTGGTCCCGATTCGGCTGAGTCGTGAAACCAGTCGCCGCCCGCGTCGGGCGCTGCGGTTTCGGTTCGACAGCACGTTGTGGGCGACTCCAAAGAGCCAGGGACGGACGTCGCCGCCGGCAGGGGCGTCATCGATGCGTCGCCACGCCGTCAGGAAGACATCGGCGCATGCCTCGACGGCGTCCTCCCGGTCGAGACGCCGCAGAAAGTAGGCGAGGACGTCGGGTTGATGCTGCTCGTACAGCAACCGGAACCGACGGTCCTGATCCATCTCGACCCCCCGGGAACCGAACACCTTCTACATGTCCAGCTGAGCGCAAACGCTCTCCACCAATCCTCCTTCTGCCCGAGCGCCACGGCAAGGGGTACAAGGTCAACACTCATCAATGGGCGCGCTTGGGTAGACGGCGACCTGCCACCTATGTCATGATCTGGGCAGGCTCTAGGGGGCTCCACCATCTCCGAACCGCCGTCACCACGAGATATCGAAGCGCTCGTTGCGGCCTTTGGCCGGCTCAACCCGCCCGACCGGGAACGGTTGCTGGCGCGTGCCGTTGAACTCGCCGACTGGAGCGACCCGCCCAGCGGCGCGGTGACCGGCACCGTTTGGTACCGAGAACGCATTGCGATGCCGTCGGATGCCATGGTCGTTGCGAGGGTGGAGCATGTCCGCAATGGTGATGCCGAGTTGGTGGCCGAGCAACTCATCGACCGTCCTGGGAACGTGCCGGTTCCATTCCAGGTGCCGTTTGCGTTCGATGCCATCGACGCCGCCGATCGGTACGAGTTGCGCATTCATATCGCCGCCGGAGACGATGTCCAATGGGTCACCGAGAGTCCGGTCCCGGTCATCACTCACGGCGCTCCCAGTCAGGTCGACGTAATGGTCGTGCGGGCCGCGGCGGGAGGCGGCTGAATCAGACGCTCGGAGCGATTGCCGGGGACGATGTCGCTCGCCTGGCGTGATCGGCGAAGTCGAATGCAGGGTCGAGCATCCAGCGAAACGCCAGCCCATTCAATGTGGCGAGCAGGACCTCGGTGCGTGCTTCCGCCTCGGCGTGATCGAGGTCCGGTCGCTGGCGGAGTAGGGCATCGGTGAAGCGGGCCGTGCGTGACTCGTGGTGCCGGAACACCCGTTTCCCCAGCTTGCCGTCCTTGATCGCCCCACTGACGGCGATCTGGAGGTAGATCTTGGCCACGGTCGATTGGTCCGCGATGAAGCGGATGTAGGCCTCGACCAGATCCCCCAAGGTGTCGATGTTGCGCCCCTCGGGGTCGGGATCGACGGCGGCAATCGCCTCGCCCACGACCCGCAGCACGACCTCTTCCTTCGAGTCGAAAAGGTTGTAGAAGCTGCCGGCACGCACCCCGGCCCGATCGCAAATGGCCTTGAGGGTGGTGGCTTCCAGCCCTACTTCGCCGAGGAGCTCACGGGTACTTTCGGTGATGCGTGCTTCGGTGCGCAGACCGGCTTGGTAGCGGGCCATGAATCTCCCTTCGTGGTCACGATCCTAGTCGGCCGACCGACGAATATTTAGCATATACTCAAAATAGAGTGTATGCTCAAAATCTGAAGACGACACGTTCTGCCCGCACCGAGCGAGAGGGTTGAAATGAGCCACTACAAGACGAACCTTCGAGACATTGAGTTCAATCTCTTCGAGGCGTACCGGATGCAGGACTACCTCGGTACCGGACCGTACGCCGACATGGATGCTGATACCGCGCGTCACCTGCTGTCCGAAGTCGAGCGGTTCTCCACCGACGTCTTTGCGGAGAGCTTTGAAGAGGGCGATCGCACCAAGATCGAACTCGTCGATGGCGAAGTGATCCTCCCGCCGGGGATCGTCCGAGCCATCAAGGCCTACTACGAGCAAGGCTGGGACATGCTCGGTCGCCCTCCGGCTCTCGGTGGGGTCGGTGCCCCGCCGTCGCTGCGCTGGGCCGCTCAGGAACTCATGGTCGGCGCCAACCCAGGCGCGTTCTTCTTCGTCGTCGGCACGCTGATGGGCAACGTGCTCTACGCAGCGGGCACCGAGGAGCAGGTCGAGCGCTTCGTCAAGCCGATGCTGGAGAATGCCTGGGGCTCGACGATGGTGCTCACCGAGGCCGACGCCGGCTCAGACGTCGGTGCCGGCACCACCAAGGCGATTCCCGTCGATGAGGAGAAGGGCATCTATCACATCGAGGGTGTCAAGCGCTTCATCACCTCGGGCGAAGGCGACTACACCGACAACATCATCCACCTCGTCCTGGCCCGCCCCGAAGGCGCCGGTCCGGGGACGAAGGGCCTGTCGATGTTCGTCGTTCCCAAGTTCATGGTGAACGAAGACGGCACGATGGGTGAGCGCAACGGGGTCGTCACGACTCGCATCGAAGACAAGATGGGGATCAAGGCCTCGACGACCTGCGAACTGACCTTCGGAGCCGACGCCCCGTGTGTTGGCTACCTCGTCGGGATGACTCACGACGGCATCCGCCAGATGTTCAAGGTCATCGAGCACGCCCGGATGCTGATCGGGACCAAGTCCATTGCCACGCTCTCCACCGGCTACCTCAACGCTCTCGAGTTCGCCAAGGAGCGAGTCCAAGGAGCCGACCTCACCCAGGCGACCGACAAAACGGCGCCGCGGGTCGAGATCATCCGTCACCCGGACGTGCGCCGCATGCTGATGCTGCAGAAGGCACATGTCGAAGGGATGCGGGCGCTGCTCTACTACACGAGTTGGGTCCAGGATCAGAAGAAGCTCAACCCGGACGACACCTACCTGGCGAAGCTCGACGATCTGCTCCTCCCGCTGGTGAAGGGCTATTCGTCCGAGACGGCGTACACCCTGCTCGGCCAATCGCTGCAGGTCTTCGGCGGCTCCGGGTTCACGAAGGACTATCCGCTCGAGCAGTACATCCGGGACGTCAAGATCGACAGCCTCTACGAAGGCACGACCGGCATCCAGGCACTGGACCTGTTCTTCCGCAAGATCGTCCGTGACCAAGGTGCGACGCTGATGCAGCTCGGCCAGGAGATCCTGCAATTGGTCAAGGGTGGCGCCGAGGAACTGGCCGTCGAGCGGGACCTGCTTGGTGCCGCGCTCGAGGATGTCCAGAACCATGTTGGGGTGCTCGTCGGCCACTCGATGGCCTCGATGCAGGATCCGCCCGAGATCTACAAGACCGGTCTGCACACCAACGCGTTGCTCGAAAGTCTTTCCGAGGTCGTCATCTCATGGCTGATGCTGCGCCAGGCCGAGATCGCCATGGCGGCGCTGCCCGATGCCGACGACAAGGATCGGGCCTTCTACGAGGGCAAGATCGCTTCGGCCAAGTACTTTGCCCGGCTCAACCTGCCCAAGGCCCGGCTGCGCCGCGAAGCCGCCGAGGTCGAGGATGCGACTCTGATGGCGATGGCGGACGAAGCGTTCTAAGGATCCAAACGCGTAGCTGAAGGGGCGTCGGCTGAGCCGGCGCCCCTTCTTGCTGCATTTGCGGCCGGCTCAGTTCGGTGAGTCCACCTTCCACCCGAGAGCCTCCGCGGCGTGAGCCAATCGGTCGTCGTAGCAAACGAGGCGGGTCATTGAGTCGCCCAGCAGTACAGCGGTAGCCAGGTGGATCGCATCGAGGGTTCGCAGCTCGTTGGGCTCTAGCGTTCCCGCCGTGGCGAGGACCCGGCTGTTGACCCGGACGAGATCGATGGACCGTAGGACATCTCGTGATCGCTTCACTGCAGCCGATCCAAGGGGAAGGACGGCGCGGGTCACTTCGGCGCGGGCGAGGGCGCTCGACACCATGGGGACGGCGGCGCCGTAGATAGGCGCGAAGCGCCTGCGACTCGGGCTCCTGCACAACGAGTTTCACGATTGCCGACGAGTCGAGGTAGTAGACGCGGTCAGCGCTCATCGGCGCGCAGTCGTTCGAGTGTCGAGGAGGGTGGTTCTTGGCCGGGCGCCAGTTCGATCGGCTCGCCGAGGTCGTCGATCGTTCCCATTGCCTCATCGATCTCGCCGGCTGCACGCATTCGTTCGAGTGGCGACACCTTCGGGATGGGGCTGAGGAGCGCCACCGGCCGTCCTCGGTCGGTGACCTCTATGGTCTCGCCTGCCTCGACCCTGCGCAGGTACTCGCTGGCCCGCTGGCGCAGCTCTCTGATTCCGATTGAGCTCATGTGCTATTAGTAGCACAAAAGACGGGTCGGGGGAAGGGGCTCGAATCGCGGTGCGATCTCTAGCATCGACTCCGTGAATTCTGAGCCGATCCGCTACCCCTCCGAGGATGACGACAGTGCCCGCTGGCTCGGGTTCCCGTTTCGCCGTGGCGATATTGTCATCAGCGCTCGCTCCAAGAGCGGGACGACCTGGATGCAGATGATCTGTGCGTTGCTCGTCTTCCAGACTCGCGAGCTGCCGCTGCCTCTGTCGGTGCTCTCTCCCTGGCTGGACTGGAAGGGGACATCTCGCGAGCAGGTTGTTGCCGAGTTGGAGACCCAGACCCACCGCCGATTCATCAAGACCCACACCCCACTCGACGGGCTGCCGCTCGATGAACGGGCCACCTACATCGTTGTCGCCCGCCACCCGCTCGATATGGCGGTGTCGCTCTATCACCAGGGCAACAATCTCGACCGGCGTCGGATTAGCGAACTCACCGGTGCAGACGTGCCCGCCGAGCCGGAGCAACGGCCGCCGATTGGTGACTGGTTGCGGGCTTGGATCGATTGGGACGGCCCGCACACCGAGCGGCTCGACTCCCTCCCCGGCGTGATGTGGCACCTGTCCGATGCCTGGGCGCGCCGGGGCGCTGACAACATCGTGCTCGTCCACTACGACGACTTGATCAATGATCTCCCGGGGCAGATGCGGTGGCTCGCCACCGTTCTGGGCATTGAAGTTGGCGCAGAGAAGCTGACCGAGTTGGCCGGCGCCGCAAGCTTCGAGGCGATGGCTGCCAAGAGCGGGCGACTGGCTCCCGACACCGGGGGCGTTCTCAAGAGCCGGGCCGCCTTCTTCCGACGCGGCTCATCGGGAGCGGGAGCCGAACTACTGCCCGCCGCCGAACTGGCGCACTATCACCAGCGGGCCCGTCAGCTTGCACCCGACGATCTGATCGACTGGCTCCACAGGTAGCGGCCAAGGGCGCAGCGCGTCTACTCGGCGATGGAGTAGACCAGGGCGTTGCCCCGCTTGTCGGCAATTTCGATGACGCCGGCGTGGCGGAGGCAGTAGGCGGTTTGCTGGGCGAGTCGACGGGTCGACCGCATCGCTGCGGCCAAATCGGCGGTCGTGAACTCCTTCGGCAGATCGCCCGGCAGGAAGTCGACCAGGTCGTTGGGTGAATCGATCGACGTCACCTCGATTACCTCGAGGAGCCGTCGCTCCTCGACCACCCAGCCCTTGCGGCGCCAGCCACGGGTGCCGTCGTGGCGCCATTCCTCCTCGGCACGGATCAGCACCACGTCCAGCGTCAGGTTCGGGTGGGCAACGAGATCTGGGAAGCTGACCAACTCGGTGAACAGATCATGGGGCGATCCCTTGCGGGGCGACTTGCGGCGGGTCGCTGCGCTGGTCTCGGTCGCAGGCTTGACGATCCACTTCTCGACGGCGATCGGATGGACCAGCCGCACCTTGTGGTCTTCGAGGAGAATGGTGAGCTTGCGTTTGATCGACGAGAAGCTGCGGGTCTGGATCTCGATCAGCAGGTCATCGCGCACGATGTCGATGACGAAGCCGTCCACCGGTACCTCGATCCCGTCGCCCTCTCCGGCGTACCAGGCCTTGAGGGCGGCATGCAGCGGCCGTTCCCGCATGGTGCCTACATGGGGCGAGGTATCTGGCATGAGTGCAATCTACGGGCCACTTGTCGAAAGTCCGGGATTGTGCTCCTTGCTCGGAGTGGAGAGCGTTGCATGCTTCGGTGATCCGATGCTCGGCCCCGTCGGGCGCACTCCGAGGTGCCGAGCTTCGGGACGGGTGCAATCACGCTCTCGCCCGGCCATGGCAGGTGCCCTGTCGGTCCGATTCGGGCCAACGGTGCGGCAGCGGGTCAGGCGACACAAACTTGCGATTCCTGGGTCCATTTCCTCTAGGAATCCGTCGAGATGAGGGCGCAAACTGAACGACAGGAATGGTGCAGGCGAAGGCGCCACCCGGCCGCAGCTCAAGAGGGAGGGGACGGTCAGATCGATGGGGCCTCCACTGCCGAGCTGAGAGGGGAGCGCGATGAGCACAACCAGGCACGTCGGGAGCATTCACGTTGATGCTCCGGTCGAGACGGTCTTCGATTACGTGAAGGAGCCGGCCCACTTCTACGACGCGATGCCCGAACGCATGCGCACCAGACTGAAGGCCGTCACTGTGACCCCCGAAGGGGTCGGGACGACGTACGAGTGGGTCTTCGGTCATCTTGCCGGGTTCGAGTTGGTGGGGGTCGTAACGCGGGAGGAGTCCGTCGTCAACGAGCGCATCGTGGACAGCTCCTCGACCGGGCCGGTGTGGACCTGGACGCTCGAGCCGGATGGCGATGACACGACGGTGACGCTGGCATTCGAGTATTCCACCAAGATCCCTCTGATGGACAAGGTCATCGACGCCATCGGCTGGCGCGGCGACCGCGACGTCGAGGCCATACTCGCCTCAATCAAGGACGAGGTCGAAGCTTGACACCGGCCTGGGGCGGCCGGGGAGACGCGAGGGGGCGCGAGCGACGAGCGATCCTTGCTGTGGTTCTTGCCGTAGCCGCTCAGAGTTGTACGACCGGTTCTTCCCAGCCGACCTCGACGACGACCGCCACAACCACGACGGTCGGGTTGTTGACGAACGCCGAGCGTGACTGGTGCAAGGCAAATATGTCGGCTGTCGTCGACACTGCCGAGGAGTTCGGCGGAGGACTCCACCCTTCGTTCAGTAGGTGGATATCGCAAGAGAGTCGAAGGGCCTGCAAAGCGGCGTACGAGGCTCGATAGACCGCGCCTACCGTGCAGGCCAGAGCCGGACGCTTCAGACGGCATGCCGCACTGGATCCGACCACCATGCGTAACCGCGTCGCTGGCGGTTGGTCTGCAGCCTGCTGGACAGTTGACAGTTCATCGGCCGGCTAAGCGTTGCTATCGCGGCTTCGGCGATCCGACGCTCGGTCACACCGAGCACGCATAGGTGAGGATGTGCGTGCTCCGGTGAGGGCGTGTCATCGCTCGTATTGGGCGATCTGGAGCGCGGCGTGTACACACGAGATTCAACTCCCCAGATCCATCCAACCTGGGCACATCAGGGCCTGCTCCCTGCCGGAGAGGGTCAGAGAATCGACTGAAGAACGTCGCTGGTGTGGGCGGCAATCATGAGGTGACCGGCCTCGGGCACGAAGTGCGTGGTGGCGCGCGGGAGAGCTTCGGCGAGGATTTGGCTCGCCTGCGGAGACACGAGACGGTCGTCTTCACCGTGCCAGATCTGAATCGGCACCTGGATCTGGTGCAGCGGGACATTCCAAGACCGTGCTTCGAGCGTGTAATCCTGCGCCACGCCTCGTCCTCCCTGCCGGAACGCTTCGGCGACACTTCGGCCGAAAGCCTCTCGGAACTTCTCACGCCCAAGGATCTCCCGATCAGCCGGTCCGAGCTTGTCGAACATCAAAAGAAGTGATTCGGCGTCGCGCCTGGCGTCACGAGCAAACTTGGCGAACACCATCCGAACAAGCCACGGCGCTCGATCGGCCAGGGGGTACAACAGCCTGTCCTCCTTGTTCGGGGTCGCTCTGGCGCCCGGCAGATCACGCGAGCAGGTCGACGAGACGAGGGCGACTTGGCTCACCCGATCAGGCAGATGCCAAGCACATGCGCACGCGTACTTTCCACCGCCCGAGAACCCGGTCACGGCGAATCGCTCCAGGCCCAAAGCGTCTGCGAAACGGCCTATCAGCCGCGGGTACTCCGGGAGGGAGAAGGGATGGAAAGAGGACAGACCCATGCCCGGGCGGTCCGGAGCCAGAAGGCGAATCCCCAGTTGCTCCGCAGTGCGTCGAAATGCCGGAAGGTCCACCTCGAGGCGAGAGCCCGGGTTCCCGTGGAGGTACACCACCGGGGGACCATCGGGATTGCCCACCTCGGCGTACCCGATCCTCGTGCCGTCAGCCAACTCGACGTAGAGGTCAATCGACATAGCACCGCCTTTCGCACACCCCACACCATGATTACCCCATGGCTGCGGCGGAGGCACAGCCAGACTATCCGAAAGCACCGCTCCCGACACGACGTTGACGGCACTCCTCGAGGTGGGGCCCGACGGTCTTCGAACCGGCATCGGGCTCACGACCACACCACGATCCGTGGTCACCACCGAATCTGGCCGCCGGCGCTGGAGGTACCGTTATGTGCTGACCGGGCGTCTCGGTGTGGTGAGGGACTCTGCGAATCGTTGGAAGACTCCTGAGGCCTGAGCGTGGATCGGTTTGGAGTGGCAGAAGGCTGCGATCTCGAACTCGAATTCGGCGAGATGGCGCAGACTGCCGTCGACTGCTGGTGTGGACCGGTTGGAGTAGCCGCGTTTCACCCTGCCGTCCCTGGTGGCGATAGCGGCGTCCCCCACGAGGAGGACTCCGCCGGCTCGATCCAGGAGGTATGAGGTGTGTCCAGGAGTGTGTCCGGGCGTGTCGATCGCACGAAGATCTCCTGGAAGCACTTCTTTGCCATCTTCGGAGACGAAGTGGTCTACCTCTGCGGGAGGTGCGTTTGGGAAGAAGACCGCCAACCAGAACATCGGCCGGTAGTACCAGTGGGTAGGCGGTGTGGGTGGCTTCACGGTTCCCTGAATCGCAGGTGTGTCTGCTTCGGATGCGTAGAGCCTGGCCTTGGAGGCCGCCTTGACCGCCGCAGCGCTTCCCGCGTGGTCCATGTGGCAATGGGTGAGCAGGATCGCGTCTGACATCCGTGAGAGTACGGCCGATCTCTTTCAGGTTCTGGTCGATTGCGCTTTCTCTGCCGCGGATCAGAGTGTCAACCAAGGTCACGCCCTCGTCGCCATCGATGATGTACGAGTTCACCATCCCGGCGCCGAGCTGATACACGCCCTTGGTAAGGCGTTCCATCCTCATTGCTTTCCTCCGTGTCCCTATGTGTGGCGTTCCGGGTCGGGGAGTTGGTCGAAGTCTGTGTCGCGGTAGGAAAGCACTGTCTCAGTGGCCGCCTGGCCGTATCTACCGGTGAAGTCGTCTAGGGCCGTTGCCATCACGTCGCTGGCTTGTTCGCCTAGCTCTTCGGTGATCACCTCAGCCAAGGTCTTGTAGAGGTGTCCGACATGGTATTCCCAGGGCATTACAGCCGTTCGTCCCGGCCGAACAACCTTCTTCCAAGCTACGCCCGCCATCTTCACAGGGGTGAAGTCCGCCTCTCTGAAGGTCATGTCGCAGTACTCGGCCCCGTTGGACAGTGTGCCGTTGACTTCTAGAACCAGGTCCTCATTGAAGCCCTGGACTACGGCCTGGTCGATCTCCAAGCAGAAGAACCGTCCGTACTGCATGAGACCGTTCTCTCCCCAGGCATCACTCCAAGGACACCTCGATGTACGCACTCTGACATCAGGGGATCGTTCCAGGAACTCCCCCTTGAAATCCCTGAATCCGAGCTTGATCTCTGCGTAGGGGAAGTAGTTGGTGGAAGTCCGGGGATGTCCGTTCGCCTCGGCCCGCATCGCCATCCGTCTCCCCCGCTGATTGCCATACCTCACCACGGCCCCGCGGATGATCCGCTCTCCTTCCTCCTCACCAACTGCCTCAACAACCGCCTTGGAGATCCAGCCCATCATCAGCGCATGGTGCGTCGGAGTGAACTCTCCAACTGTCGGTGTCCTCATTGCCGCCTCCCGTTCCTTCGATCGTTCACCAGATCAAGACATCGCAGTCCTTTCCTCCGCTGGTGGTTGGCCGCAGGTCCGCTCGACGAACTTGGGCGGCCAAGGAGCGGCGGTCTCGCCGTCCATGGAGATTTGGAAGTCGCACCGGTCACACCCCCAGGCCAGGGTCTTGGTCCGGCGAAGCTCATATCCCATTGCCTCGGCCATGACGTAGTCCAGGTCACAGACATAGGGGCACAGCTCCTCGGCCCCCTGTTGCTGGAGGAACTTCAGAGCACCGCAGTCGGTCACATCCAGGCCGTAGTCGAAGGACTCCCCATTGCCGTCGACGACCTCCATTACCCAGTCCCCCGGGTACCGGCGGGCCTGCGACCGCCGGGCAGCCCTCTCCTGCTGCCTGATGAATAGGCTCCTCCCCAGCCCGTGACGGATCACCCGGGGGATTCGCTGCATCTTCGCCCGATTCCTCCGATGCATCAGTTCGCCGGTGTCCTGCAAGCTCCCCCCGTGCCGGAGCACTACTCGATACATCGCCAAGCCCCGGGCGACTCCCCGGAGTATCTCGGAGTAGGGATTTCGCCGTCCCCCGATGTAGGGAATCTCTGGGATCAGGCTCCGGAACTCGTCCAAGATCTCCCGGTGCATCACCGGAACGTTCTCCTCACCGAACTTGCCGGCAAGGACATCGGCCGTCCGCTTCAATGATCGGTCGAACTTGCCGACCAGCTTCGCTGTCTGCCGGCTCGAAACACTCCGTGTCGTTGCCGCGCTGCTCATGTCACCCCTCCGCCAACGGACTGATCGTTGTGCGCATCCTTCAACTCGCGCGCCGCTATGCCCATCATCCGACTCGGCAGGGCAGAGATCAAGAGACGACCGACTCAGCCGCGACTTCCTCCTGTCGTTCAGGGGATTAGAGACTGCCCATGACCGGCACTCGGCGCTACCCGTCCCGTTATCTGGAACGAAGCCAGCCAAGGCGCCTACAGGTAGCGCATTGCGATGACCGGGCGGATCCAGATCAGCTACGCAAGTCGCTCTGGATCAGCCAATCCCTCGCTCCCTTACCGATATCTTGACGGCCACCCTCCGCGGTCGCGAAATCGAGTGACCGCCTATGACGTTTCTGGTGGCAGTTTCGTGTCGCTGCACGGTGGCCCAGGCCGAAACTGTGGGATGGCGATGCTCCAGATGTACGCCGACACGAACGAGTTGCTGGAAACGACGATGTGACCCCCCACCGCGTTTCGTGTTGGGACCTCCTGCCCTGGAGGACATCCCTGCGTCGCGGCAAGATCATCGAAAGCACATCGAGAAGGGCAACATGGCGGCCGGACGGGACTCGGAAATCAGACGGCATGGAAATCGCACGGCTCGCTCCCCCGGGGTCGGCGTTCTGGCGGCGCTCGAGGGTGCCGCCCTCATTGTGTGGAACCTGGTCGCCACCCCATTCATCGGGCGGCGGCGTTGGAAGTGGGGCACGGTGGGAACCGAGCCAACTGATTCGCTACCGGGCGATGGGTTGGTGCCCGAACCGAAGTGGTCGTACACCCTGGGAATCGCCGTTGATGCAGCGCCGGAGGATGTGTGGCCCTGGATCGCCCAACTCGGGCAGGGCCGCGGCGGTCTCTACACCTATCAGACGCTCGAGAACATTGCCGGTTGCAGGATCACCAACACGACAGAGATCCTCCCCGACCACCAGCATCCGAAGGTTGGCGAAGACATTCGCCTGCATGAGACCGCATCGAAGATGCGAATAGAGATTGTGGATGCTCCAAACGCCCTCGTCCTTCTCGGGTCCCTGGCCGATATGGGCGTCGAGGAGGGCTGGGGAATGTCAACCTGGCAGTTCGTCGTCAACCCCGGCCCCGATGGCGGGAGTCGGTTCCTGACCAGGGGCCGCTACGACTACAGCCCGGATTGGAAGAGCCGCTTCGCGTATGGACGCTTCCCTCTCGAGGTGATCACTTTCGTGATGAGCCGCAAGATGATGCTCGAGATCAAGAGGCTGGCTGAACGCGACACCTAGCCAACGCCAGTTTTGTCCCGACGAGCCAGAGGTCACCGCCAACGGATCGGCAGCGCATAACACGCGGCCACCTGCGCGAAATCAGCCTGAACCACCCGCTCGCTGTCCGGCAATGTGCTCGGGCGTGCCCTGAAACGCTAGACGTTGCCAACGCGCGATCGGTGATCCGTTGTTCGGCACATCGGAAACCGGAGCGGAGGTGGAGGTCGGGCCCTCGGCTTTGGATGTGTTGTTGGGCTGGGGTTTCGTTGCGTCAGGCCTGTCCAACCCTGGGCCATGTGTACGCACGCCAGATGATGAGCACACTGAACAGAACGTAGAAGACCCCTAGGTAGTACTCCCACCCCTGTGTGGCATCAATGAAGAACACGATGTTGAACAAGAGGTATACGGGAGCCACGATCAGGTTGGTCACCCGGACGTGGGATGGGTGCCCCACGAGGGTGAAGGCGACGACCAATGTCAGCACGATGGCGGTCGTAGGCGCAATGAAGAGGACTGATGAGTCGTTGACTGGCTCGCCCATCTCCTGCAGCAGGGCAAACATATCCCCGAAGATCCACAATATGAAGTGGCACATCCAGAACACCGCTAGCAGTATCCGTATGTTCACCTTCGGGTTCACCAGACCCGGGTCGCCCTGTCCTTTGTCACCCACGATCAACCTTCCTTCGATTGCACGCAATGGTCGCTTGGCTTGAGCACCCGGATAAGGGCCAAAAGTCTCGATCGTGCTCACAGCCGGCATCCTCCTTGGCCCAGCTCCGCTGCTAGGCGCTGCGATCACAGCTTCGGTGAGCCGATCCTCGGTCGTACCGAGCACGCATAGGTGCCGCTATCGGCGTGTAATTGGTGCTAGTCGCTGGTGGTGTTTCCGAAGGCGAAGGATTCTCTGACGTAGGCTGCGTCGTAGGGCCAGTCAACGAGTGAGTATGTGACCCGGCCTTCGTCGTCGAAGTCGTCGAGATTCACTCCGATCAGTTCGAATGGCTCCCCAGATCGGGACTCGCCGGCCCATGTCCACAGCGATCCGGCCTGTGACCCGTCGTCGCACATCCACCTCACCCAGGTCTTGATCGTGGCGTCGCTACCCCACAACGTGTTCGCCCAGGCCCGACGTATCGGGACTGCGCCGAACGCTGTGTCGTCCATGACCGCCTCAGGGGTCGCCAGCGTCGTCAACTCGTCGAGCACTTCGTCTCGGGTGCCGACCGCATCTGGGTCGTCGATGATCGTTGCGACTCGTCCAGTGGTGGCAACCGACTTCTCATATCGGGCCGCTCCAGCCGAGGCATCCACAATGAGAATGTCTCGCTCAGCGGCGACCTCAGCGAGTTGAGCCTCGGCCTGTGCGAGCTCTTGTTCGAGCGCCTGATACTCCTCAGATTCGGTCGGGTTGCTCGACGAACAGCCAGCCACGACCAACAAGAAGACAGCGATGCTGGCGACGATGGTTCTCTTCATGAGTCCTCTTGTCGTATCCAGAGCCTTTCCGTTCCCCTCACCTCAGTAGACCCTTGGCAAGGCCGAGCGGGCGACACGCCTGTACGGAGGGACGTCCTCAAGGTTCCGCTCCTACGGGGCGGGTCGTAGGGTGCGGACGTTGCCGAGCGCCGCGAGGGCCTCTTTGCAAATGATTAACCCCCCCAAAATCCCCCCTTGCGCGAGAATGGAAGTCTCCTGAGGAGGTGCGGACATGCACGAAGCCAAGCTTGCCAACATGACGCAGCAGCAGTTGGTCGAAACCCTCTCAGCTCTCATGCTCGATTACGAACAGGACTCGTGGTCGGTCGACGACGCTGGACTCATGGCCGAGGTCCGAGACGAACTAGAGAACCGGGGCTGCTCGACGCAGCTACTGAATGAGCTCCGTCTCGTACGGTCCCACTGAGGTTTCTAACCACCTAGGGCCTCGAAGACCTCGTAGACCATGAATGCGGGCCAAAAGACTGCCTGGATGAAGGAGAACAGGTACTCCCAAAACGAGTCTGCTTGTTGCCAGAAATACACAAAGGCTCCGAGGATGCCCAGCCCGTAGATCGCTCCACCGCCAGCGGCACCTGCGTTGCTCGAACTCATTGAATGCAACCTCCCGTGTCGCAGTAAGTCTACGTCGAACCATGTGCCGATACGGTGGGGTCTAGGCTTCTGACATGGAGAGACTCCGGAATTCGGCACTCCCGGTTGGGTTTGCCATGGGCGTGATCTTCGCAGTGGTCGGATTCACCACCGGCAACATGGGTCTAGTGGGCCTCGGTGTCGTCCTGACGCTGGTCGGCTACTACTCGAAACCCAAGAGCCACTAGACCCAGCCAAGCAAGTGTGTCGATATGTGCGGGAATACACTTGTGACCTCACCAAGTGGAAGGCACATTCGTGAAGCTCAAGCTCTTTTCCGTGAAGTCGGGCAATCGGAGACCGTCGTTCGATGATCTTGAGGCCGAGGTGAACTCGTGGCTCGCCGACAATCCGGACATCCTCATTGAGCACACCAGCTTCCTATCCCAACCGAACCTGCAGTGGTCGCATCTGGCATTGGCCGTTTGGTACGCAGAGCAGTAGACGATCTGGAGAGAACGTCCGCCCACAACCGGCTTTGGGCACGCCTAGGTGCCGTGACGGGTGGCGCCCGTAGACTGATTGTGTGCTCAGTCGCCTTGAAGTAACCCGCCTGGACGTCACTGATCTTCGCTTGATCGGAGCGATCGACCGTTCCGAGACGATTGGCGGTCAGTACGTGATGACGGATGGAGGCATGGCGTCACGTCCGGTCACGGCTGATATCCCGTCTTGGGAGACGAGCGGCGACGGACCCCACAGCGTCGCCGCAATGATCGCCTTCTGTGAGCCTTTGATCACTGGCGGCGCAACCTTTGCGGGAGTCCTCGATGGGTCAGAGCCGGCTGGACTCATGGTGGTAGACGGCTCATTCGAACCGTCAATGGCGTGGCTGGCGTTCCTTCACGTGAGCCGCCCCTATCGGCGGCAAGGTGTCGCATCAGCCCTTTGGGACGCCGCGGTCGAAGTCGCAGTTTTGGCGGGCGCCGACGAGATGTACGTGTCGGCAACACCGACCGACTCCGCCGTGGGTTTCTACCTCAGTCGAGGCTGTGGAGTAGCTGATCCGGTGCATCCCGACCTGCGTGCGTTAGAACCGGACGACGTTCATCTGACATACCGGATCTAGCCCGAGCACGTGTGCCGTTGTGGGCGGGTGGTTTTGGCGGAGCGTCCGAGTCGGACCGGCCACTGTCACGGACAACTGCGGTGTGGTGGGGGGCCGTTGGCTAGCCTTGACTGAACGGCATCACGAGGAGCATTCGATGACAGACGAACGCAAGAAACGAGCGTGGATGCCTCCGCGGTGGTTCGTTCGTTTCGCCTGGTCAACTCATCGCTCCTTGTATCGCGTTACCGGTGGCCGAGTGGGGCTGAGGCGCCCCAAGGACAACCGCTATGGGATGATGCGTCTGACGACCATCGGGCGTCGCTCGGGTCAGGAGCGGAGCGTGATCCTCGGCTACTTCGAGGATGGTCCGAACTTGGTCACCATGGCGATGAACGGTTGGGCTGACGGCGAGCCTGCGTGGTGGCTCAATCTCCAAGCGCATCCCAAAACCAGTGTCGATCTTGTCGAGGGTCGACGCACGGTGAAGGGGCGGGCCGCTGAGGGGGAGGAGCGGTCTCGTCTGTGGGCTCGGTGGAGCGAAATCGACACGAACCTAGACGCCTACGCAGCGCTCCGGTCCACTGAAACCGCCGTTGTGATTCTGGAGCCATTGCCAGACACCGATCGGATGACGCATTGACCTCCAGACACGGGCCTCACCCGTGTACCCCGCTCGCAACGAGCGCCAGTCGCGTGCGGTTCGATTCTCGACTGATGAGGCCAACCATCATCCACCTACCGATGGTGTGGGTTGGCGCGTAGGGTTGGATCGACGCCGCCTCATCGACTTCTTCAGCTGAGACGCGGAGACCGGCCATTCGTCGGATCAGTCAATTGCCAGGAGGCAAGATGGTGATGTCCGCGGACAGTGCGTTCACTGATTCGATACCGGCTATCTACGACGAGTATCTGGTGCCCTTGATCTTCGAGCAGTATGCCGATGATCTCGCACAACGAGTAGAGGATCTCGATCCGGGCGATGTGCTCGAGATCGCCGCCGGTAGCGGCGTCGTTTCCCGGGCGGTAGCAAATGTCCTCGGGTCATCTGCGAACTACGTCGTGACCGACCTGAATCCTCAAATGCTAGAACGAGCGGCGTCAATGGCGGATGACACGAACGTCATCGCCTGGAAGACGGCGGACGCCATTGATCTGCCGTTCAACGACGGGTCGTTCGATCTGGTGCTGTGTCAGTTCGGTGTGATGTTCTTCCCCGACAGAGTGCGGGCATACCAAGAGGCCCGCAGGGTCCTGCGCCGAGGCGGTGCCTTCATATTCAGCATGTGGGACCGGATCGAAGCGAACGACTTCGCCTATGAGGTCACCCGCGCACTTGCGGACATGTTCACAGACGATCCACCGACGTTCCTCGCCCGCACGCCACACGGTCATCACAGTACGGCGACATATCGCATCGAATTGGCGGCCGCCGGGTTTGAGCACGTCACGATCGAACCGCTGGAAGTCAAGAGCGTTGCACTGAACCCGGCGATCCCGGCGATCGCGTATTGCCAAGGAACTCCCCTCCGCAACGAAATCGAAGCTAGGAACCCGCGGAGTCTCCAAGAGGCCACGGCACGAGCAACCGACGCAATCCGAAACCGTTTCGGCGACAGCAACTTGGAAAGCCGGATCAGAGGCTTCGTCATCACCGCCTGCTAACCGTCACCACGCCCAGGCAGCGACGCCGCGCCGGAAGCCAGCCCAAATGTGCCGGGATGGCGGGGTGCATGCGCCCCGGGAAGAGGGTCGGCGTCCTCGAAGTAGGCTGGCTGCATGACTTCTGAGTCGGTCACGCTTCGGCCTGCTGTCGCCACGATCGATGAAGGTGTGTTGTTCGCCCGGTATCTCAACGTGGCTGCCGACGGAGCGTTTCGAGCGCTGCTGGGCAGGGATTTTGACCGGGTGATCGGGGAGGCGTACCTGAGTCCTGGCCACGACCTGTCCTACGAGAACGCCGTGTTCGCCGAGCGGTCAGGTCGGATCGCTGGAATGGCGTCGGGGTACACGTCACAGCAGCACGAGCAATCATCGGACGGACCGCTGCGTCGGGCTTGTCGCCACCGGGTGAATACTGACCCCTTGTCACCGCCCGAATTTTGACCCCCCTCCTGGTCGGGTCCACCACGGATAGTGCTGGATGTTCGATCCTGGCTGGATGCCGGCTGGGAGGATTGGAGATTGATCGACGTGGAAGATTGGGCCGAGATTCGGCGGCTGTATAGGGCTGAAGGGTTGGGGATCAAGACGATCGCCCGCAGGTTGGGGGTGGCGAGGAACACGGTGCGGATGGCGTTGCGTTCGGATGCGCCTCCTCGGTATGAGCGGGCGTCGCAGCGTTCGATCGTGGATCCGGTGGAACCCGAGATCCGGGACCTGTTGGGGGAGTTCCCGGAGATGCCGGCGACGGTGATCGCGGAGCGGGTCGGGTGGGAGCGGGGGATGACGGTGTTACGGGATCGGGTGGCGGAGTTGCGGCCGTTGTTTGTGCCGCCGGATCCGTCGCAGCGAACGACGTATCGGCCTGGTGAGTTGGCTCAGTTCGATTTGTGGCAGCCGGATGTGGAGATCCCGGTGGGGTTCGGGCAGACCACCAAGTTATGGACGGTGGTGGGCGTGTCGGGCTATTCGAGGCTGATCGGAGCTGTGATGGTCCCGTCCCGGGCCGCTCATGACGTCCTGGCAGGGATGTCCCATGTGATCGCCGAGTTCGGGGCGGTGCCCCGCAAAGCAGTGTGGGATCAAGAGGGCTGTATCGGTCGGATACGACACGGCAAGCAGGTCCTCACCACAGAGTTCCAAGCATTCCGTGGGATGTTGGGGATGGGAGTAGTCCTGGTGGGCCCTGCCGATCCGGAGGCGAAGGGACTGGTGGAACGAGCCAACGGGTATCTCGAGACCAGTTTCCTGCCCGGCCGTTCCTTTGAGGATGTGGCTGATTTCAATCGGCAACTCGCTGGTTGGTTGAAGCGAGCCAACCAACGGATCCACGGCACCACAAGGGTCCGGCCGTCGGAGGCCATCTTCGAGGATCGAGCCGCGATGATGAGCTTCCCGCCGGTGTTGCCCGACCCGTCATGGCGGTTCACTACCCGCCTGCCACGGGATCACTATGTGCGGGTCGACACCAACGACTACTCGGTCAATCCCCGGTTCGTCGGCCGGAGAGTCAATGTCGTAGTAACCCTCAACGCGGTGGTGGTGACCTGTGACGGAACCGAGATAGCCACGCATCGCCGCTGTCTGGGGAAACACCAGACGCTGCTCACCGCAGACCATGCCCGCATTCTGCGCCAGATGAGAGCCGAAGCCGCCGAACCGGAACCAGTTGAGGTGACCGTTGAGGAACGTGACCTCAATGTCTACGACCAGATCCTCGTTGAGCAGATCCTCGTTGAGGTGGCGTCATGACCCAGAGGAGACCCTCAGCTGATATTGCCTATCTGTGTCGAGCATTGAAGGCGCCATCGATGGGACGAGCAGTCGACCGGCTCGCCGAGCGGGCCCGTCAAGAAGAATGGAGCCACGAAGAGTTCCTCGCTGCGTGTCTGGAGCGCGAGGTGGCGGCCCGGCAGACCAACGGCGGGGAACTGCGTATCAAAGCCGCCCGGTTCCCAGCCCGTAAAACCATCGAAGAGTTCGACTTTGACCATCAACGCTCCCTGAAACGAGACGTCATCGCTCACCTCGGAGCGCTCGATTTCGTCGCCGCCAGAGAGAACGTGGTGTTCCTGGGGCCACCCGGCACCGGGAAGACCCACCTGGGCATCGGATTGGGGATCAGAGCCTGCCAGGCCGGGCATCGGGTCGCTTTCGCTACCGCCTCTCAATGGGTGGCTCGTCTCGCCGAAGCCCACACCGCCGGTCGTCTTCAAGCAGAGCTCACCCGGCTCGGCCGCTACCCACTCCTCGTGGTCGATGAAGTCGGGTATATCCCCTTCGAAGCCGAAGCAGCCAACCTGTTCTTCCAACTCGTCTCCGCTCGCTACGAACGAGCCTCGGTGATCGTCACCTCCAACAAACCGTTCGGACGGTGGGGTGAAGTCTTCGGCGACCCCGTCGTCGCTGCCGCCATGATCGACCGGCTCGTCCACCACGCCGAAGTCGTCTCCCTCAAAGGAGACTCCTACCGACTCAAAGACCGCGACCTAAGGAACATGCCAACCGACAACACACAGTGACCAAAACCCGACCCAGGGGGGTTAATATTCAACCGGTGCCAGGGGGTCAATTTTCAGGCGGTGTTGACAGGGCTGCCGGGTTTCGGATGGTGCGAATGGCTGCTTTTTCAGTTCTCGGACGTGGCATGAAGAGGTTCATCGAGACGGTCCCGGACGGCGACTACTACCTCCAAGCCGTCGCAGTGGACGACCAGTACCGGGGTTCCGGGTTCGGTTCGACGCTCCTCGACTACTCCGAGGAAGTCGGTCGAGCTGCGGCGTGTGCCCGCATTGTTCTCGACGTTGCAGAGAACAACGCTGGTGCCCGGCAGCTCTACGAACGCCGTGGGATGAAGGTTGAAGCCACATCGCCGTCGATCCTCCGTATTCCCGACACCCGCGCCTACCGGATGATCAAGCCCCTCTGACCGAATCCACCCATGTCCGGCTGGGGGAGAATGATGTGGTGCGCTGATCGTGGGCGATGGCCGACAGTAACTCTGATCGGCTGACGTGATGAGTTAGGTCTGGTGGTCCATCAACAGGAAGTCTTCGGCCTTGGTGAAGTCTGCCGGCGGCTCGTTTGAGACCAAAGCCTGGAGTGCTTCCTCCTGCGAGACCAGCCGTGGCGAATCCAGTGCGTGCTCCTCACCGTCGACTCTGAGGGTGGCGGAACCAGCCGAAAGGACGTTCCGCACCCAGTCCGACTTGGGTCCGTACCTCGCAACCAATACGTAGCCTGTCTCGGTCGGGTACGCATCGAGTGGTGTCTGGTAAGACCGCCCCGATGCCCTGCCGACGTGGGTGACGACGGGGTACTTCCCCTTGCGTACCTGTCCCGGGTTGAAGACCCGTTTGTTGATCTTGGCCAACCATCGTGGGTAAGGCACCGGCTACCTCCAAATGGCGATTGCATCGTCAGTGTGACGACACAGGCCCGATTCTGTCTACGGGCTTCTGACCTCTTACAGGAATATGACTATTGGTCGCCCGTCGATCGCAGGGAGATCCGGTAGACCTGCTCGCTGTCGGAAACCGCAGACAGCACGAAGCCGTTCTTGCGCAGGACCTGCGCGGAGGCCTCGTTTGTCGGTGCGACCCCAGCCGAGATCGTACGAATCGATGGCTCCGACCGCGACCATTCGACCAGCCCGCCCACCAATTCGGAGGCGAAGCCCCGTCCCCAAGCCGCCTCGGCGAGTGCGTAGCCGAGCCGCACGTCGACCCCTCGGGGGTCGAGCTCGTCGGCAGCCTCGAACAGGATCAACAGACCGACGATCCGGCCCGTTTCGAGCTCCATCGCAAGTAGCGTCGGCGACTCGATGTCCCTGGCCTGGACCCATCTCTCTGCACGTTCCGCATCGAAGTCGCCACGCCACTCAGACGGGAGGTCAGCTGTTGTGGCCGCGGTGAGTACGGTGCTGACGACGCTGACAAGGTTCAGATCAAAGCGGGTTGCTTGGTTGTGCCACTCATCGACGACCAGGCGATTCGTCGAGAAGTTGCAACGCCCTGCTGCGTCATCGGTCACGATCTCAGTCTCGCATGTTGCGCGGTGCGTCTCGGGAACCCAGCTCATTGCCGGGCCGGCTTGGATCACGGTTCTCGCTACGCTCGGGGCATGAGCACCTACGAACGCATTCTGAAGTTGCGCGCGATTCGGGACTACCAGGACCGAACGCTGAGCGACGAAGACCTCAACAGGATCCTCGAGGCGGCGCGGTGGACCGGGAGTGCCAAGAACCTGCAGAACTGGTCCTTTGTGGTCGTGAGTGACCCGGCGCAGAAGAATCGTCTAGCTGCTGCCGGAGACTTCACCGTCCCGATGCTCAATGCGCCTGTGGCGATCGCCATCGTCGAAGAACCCGATGGCTACGAATTCGACTCGGGTCGGGTGGCGCAGAACATCATGCTGGCGGCCGACGCCATCGGGGTTGCCTCGTGCCCGATCACGCTGCATCGCGAAGAGTTGGCCGGTGACGTGCTCGGATTGCCGGAGGGCCGCCGCTGCCGGTATGCGATCTCGCTCGGCTATCCGGCGCCCGGGGCCGAGGCTCGCCGCTTCGGAGGGCGCAAGCCGATGGACGACGTGGTCCACTTCAACCGGTACTGACCGGGATGGACTCCAGGCTGGTTTCTCGCGAACAATTCGACGAACTCGTCGACCAAGCTGCCGCGGCGCTTCCCGAATGGGTCGAAGTCGCCATGAAGGATGTGGCGATCATGGTTGAGGATCTTCCGCCGCCGGACGACACCACCCCCGGCCTCCTTCTGGGCCGCTACCACGGGGTGCCTCTCGCCAAACGGGGCTTCCGCTACCCCGGATCCATGCCCGACTACATCTGGCTCTACCGGATCAACATCCTGACCGTCTGCCGCACCATCGATGAGGTTGCCGATCGCATCAGCCAAGTGCTCCTCCATGAGATCGGCCACGCCATGGGCCTCAGCGAGTCGCGGCTGCGGGAACTCGGCGTCGGCTGACATCTGGCCCGCTGGGGTGGCGACCGGTCATGTGCCAGCATGGTGCGCCATGACTGACGTGGACGTTGCCGAGCAACCCAACCCCCGGGTATTCGATCGCTTGATTGCAGAGGCAACCCGATTGTTGGCCAAGGGCGTCTACCAGTCGGTTGAGGTCGCCAACCCGGAACCGGGTTGGAGCGAGCATCCGGCGCTGATCGTCGCCAACCACCCAACCGGCTTCTCGGATCCCGCCCTGCTGCTCGGTCTGCTCGGCCGCAGTCCACGATTCCTTGCCAAGTCCACCCTGTGGAAGACGCCGGGTGTTGGCTGGTTTCTTGATCGGATCGGTGCCATCACGGTCCATCGCGCCCGGGACGGTGGGACGACGGGCAATGCCGAGATGTTCTCCTCGGCCTACGACGCCCTGGAACAGGGAGAGATCATTGCGATCTTCCCGGAAGGTGAGGTCCACGACCAGCCCTTCCTTGGTCCAGTGAAGACGGGCGCGGCCCGGATCGTGCTTGGGGCCTATGACGCCGGCGTCACCGGCCTGCGGGTAGTCCCGATCGGGATCCACCTCGAGGAAAGGGCCGCCATTCGCAGCCGAGCCTTTGTCCAGGTCGGCGACGTGATCGACCTCGACGCCGCAGTCCACGATCTGCTTGCCGGCCACACCCCATCGCCAGAGGATCACCACGCCGTCAACTTGCTCACCGCCGAGATCGCGGCTCGCTTGCGCTACGTTTCACCCGGCTTCGATGATGAAGCCGAGGCGGAGGCGCTGTCGTTTGCGGCCGAGGTTGCCATCCGTGACCCCTCCGGGTCGGCGCACGTGTCCTTTGCAGCTCGCCAGTTGATCGCCGGGAAGCTGGCTCGCCGCTCGGATGACTCCCAAGCTGCGGTGGTGGAGAAGGCAGTCCGCTACCGAACCGCCCTGGCCGATGCTGGGGTGATTGATGCGGGCTTGGTCGCCGCGCAGCGGGGGGGCCGGCTGAGTTGGAGGTATCTTGGGGTGTTTGCCGCTCTCCTCCTGCTGGCACCGTTTGCGCTCGCCGGGGTGACGATGAACATCGTGCCGTATCTCCTGCTGCGAACCGCGATGCGACTCAAACCCAAGTCGATGACGCCGTCCACGGTCCGGCTGATCGTGGCCCTGTTCGCCTTCCTGGTGATGTGGATCTTCTGGGCCGTGATCGCCTGGCGGATCTGGAACGGCACGGTGGCCCTGATCGTCTTGGTGGCTGCGCCGCTCTACGGCGCGATTGCGATCTACGTCCTCGACCGAGCCGTCACCCTGTGGCGGGCATGGACGGAGCGGCGCAAGGCCCGTCACCTCGGGCCGAACGCACAGCCGCTCCTGGTTGAGCGTGCCGCGCTCGTGGGAGCAGTTGAGGGAGCGTTGCGATCATGAGCGGGTGGAGCGTGGTGCTCTTGATTCTCTTGCTCGTGCCGGTGGTGCTGCTGTGGGGCTACGCCCTATTCGACCTGCTGAGCCGCACGGACCAGCGGGCCTGGCGCAAGGTGGCCTGGATCGCCGCCATCGTGTTGCTCCCGATCGTTGGCCCGCTGCTCTACGTCATCTTTCGGCCATCGCGGCGCGGCGACATCCGTGGCTTCGGCGAGCGGAACGGCGACAGCAGCCGCGCCGAACGTCTCCTCAACGGTGAAGCCGCCGACGAGGCGCCCAACCCGGATTAGTCGAAGCTCAGGTCTTGCTGGTAGTTGAAGACCGAACCGGGCACCGGCCCGTATCCGAGCAGGCTCAGCGCGAGGTTGCCGGCCTCATGCCCTCGGATCGGCTGTACGCCGGTCAAGCCGGGCTGACTCGTGCCGGGATTCGACCGATTGCCTGTGTTCAGTGAATACAGGTCGGCGCCGGCGCTCACCGATGGCCCCCACACGACAAATGGAATCGTGTAGTTCTCGGCCAGCGTTGGATCACCATGGAGGAGTTGACCGGCCGGGCCACCGTGGTCGGCCACCACGATGATCGACGTGGTCGTCGCAAGACCTGGATCCGCTTCGATCGCCGTGACCAGGCGACCGAGGACGTCGTCCGAGGCCTCAACTGCATCGCGGTACTCGGGGCTGGCCCATCCGGACTCGTGGCCCGCCGTGTCGGGGTATCTGATGTGGAAGAGCACGTATTCGAGATCGCTCGAGGTTTCCAACTCGTTGATGAACAGATTGGCCGCGTTGTTCGGATCGGTCAGCCTGAAATCGTCGATCTTGTCCTTCCCATCGTTGACGCCGGTGGTGTCGGGTGCGCCGTTTGTGCCGTTCCAGTTGCGATCGAGCATGTTGAATTTGGACTTGCCGGCATACAGCAGCGTTCGCCCGCCGTTGTCGTGCACGACATCGAAGGCGGAGGCAACGTAGTGGCCTGCCTCCTGATGAACGGTCGTGCCGGCGTCTTCATTGAACTCGACCTGATGCCCCGACCCGCCCAGCACGGACCGTCCGGTCACTTGCGAAGTGTGATTGGGCAGAGTTCTCGTGACCGCAGGGTCGGTCCTGGCGTTCATGGTCGAGGCGCCTTCGTCGATGAGGCGGCTGAGGTTCGGCATCAGCGCCGGGGTGATGTGGTCGACGCGGAGCGCGTCGATGCTGACATGGACAACGAGCTCGGTATCGCCGGGAGTCGGGGGAGGCGGCGGTGGCGGTGGGTCGCCCTCGTAGCAGGCCGTGTCGGTTGAGGTCCCGCTTGCCCAGGTACGGACCACATAGGTGGCACCCGCCGGCGCGGCGGTGTCGACAAATGATGTGGATCCCGATCCGGGGCTTGCGATCCACTTGCTGTCGCGCCGGATGACGTGGAAGCCTCCGGCGTCGGTCCAGTCGAGAGAGACGGTCGAGCCGTTGCGGGTGGCGAAGCAGCCGTCGGTCGGGGGAGGAGGAGGTGGCGCGGTCGTCGTCGTGGTTGTGGTTGTGGTGACCGGGGTTCCCTCGGTGCAATTCCGATCTGAGGATGTACCCGACGCCCAGGTCCGCACGACATACGTCGCACCAGCCGGGGCGTTCTCGTCGACATACGACGAGATCCCGTTCCCACCCCTGGCGAGCCACTTGCCGTTGCGCCGGATGACGTGAAAGCCGCCGTCGTCGAGCCAGCTGAGGGTTGCCTCGGAACCGGAGAACTCCACGACACATACGTCAGGGTCGGTGACGTCGATCGGTACGGCAAATGCCGAGACCACCAGGGCGATCGCGACAGCGACCCCACCGACTGCCCAACGCCCGCGTCGAATCGGATTTGCTCGAGCCATTTCATTCCCCCATGAGAGCCAATTGCGCTATTGACGATAGCCTTGCAACCCGTTGCTGGATAGCAGTTTTCGAGAGCGGGTCAGCCTCTCAGTCGCACCATGCCAGTTCGTTGCTCGCCGGGAGCGACCAGACGGATCTTTGCTCAGTGCGGCGAGCACTCACGGCGACGGTCCGACTGTCTCCTAGTCGCCTGTCGCACCATGCCAGTTCGTTGCTCGCCGGGAGCGACCAGACGGATCTTTGCTCAGTGCGGCGAGCACTCACGGCGACGGTCCGACAGTCTCCTAGTCGCGACTGAAGATGAGGTAGGCACCGAAGCCGACCAGCAGCAGGGCGACGGCGACCCCGCCCCAGCTGCCGTACTCCCGGCCCGAAATGCCGATCAGCAGGTCGAAGATGACAAAGCCGGCGGTGAAGAGGCTGAGCCCAACGATGAAGGTGGTCCGGCCCCCAGTCCGCATCTCCTCGTCACCGCTGCGGAGACCAACCAGCCACAGCGCAAGCCCAACGCCGCCGGGGGCAACGAGGGCCCAGGCATAGGCCCAGCTCTCCCAATGGCCGGTGTTGTTCTGGTACAGCATGAGGAGCCCCGAGATGAGCGCCATCATGCCCGGCACCGCAGCGCCGGCACCGTTTGGAGTTCCTGAGGCGAGGCCAAAGACCACCAGGATCGCGCCGGGGATGATGATGAAGAAGGGCCAACCGATTCCCCACACGTTGAAGTCAAGGACCTCGCTCAGCAGCCACAATCCTCCGACGACAACCAGCACGGTGCCAACCACCGTCGCAACGGCTTTGCTTCCGTCCGGTGGCGCTGCGGGGGCGCTCATCGTCGCCTCTACTCGGCTCGATCGAGGGCTTCGGCCCGCAGTGCGGGCAGTCCGTCGATGCTGACTAGGTTCTTCTCGAGTTGGTACTCGCCCAGTTGGCCGTCATCACGATGGTCACTCCACGAGACCAGTCGGCTGCGCTGGCCTTGGTATTCAAAGGTGGGCACGCCGAAGCCGCACGAGTCGGCGATTCGGTCGAGCTCGATGACGATCACAGAACGCGGCGACCGAAACTCGGCGAACCCTGCGATGAGACGGTCATAGTCGGCGTCGCCCGGCTCCACGGCGCGAGCGGACCCATAGAGGCGAACGATGCGGGGTGGTCCGGCGAAGGCGCAGAACAGGAGTGTGATCCGCCCGTTCTCACGGACGTGGGCGATCGTTTCCGCCCCCGAGCCGATCAGGTCCAGATAGGCGACGGTGTTGGAATCCAGGACCCGGAAGGTCCCATCGAGCCCCTTTGGTGAAACATTGACGTGGCCGCCCTCGTTGGGAGCACTGCCGACGAAGAACATGGGCTGGGCATCGAGCCACTCGATCATCTTCGAATCGAGTTCCGT
The DNA here is from genome assembly GCA_963821095.1 of uncultured Acidimicrobiia bacterium. Classification (GTDB taxonomy): domain Bacteria; phylum Actinomycetota; class Acidimicrobiia; order Spongiisociales; family UBA5794; genus CAVPHV01. Next base: position 93,084 of record CAWGCJ010000007.1, read on the forward strand.
GTAGAGCTTGCCCATCTCGTTTGTCACCTCCGGCTTGGGTTCTGGCTGCCACCGTAGCCGCACGATACGGCCCCACCGGCGCCCGAATCAGCGGTGTGTCGCGCACCTGGTTTCGGGGTGGGCTCGGCGCCGGCAGCGCCGTCCATCTCGCGTCGACGCCTTGCAGCGGCGCGGCACCAGGCCATCATCGACTTGAGCGGTCAGTCCGGACGCCACTGCGAGTTCGGCGAACTCGTCGAGGAAGAGGGCGACGACCGTATCGGGGTCGGGAATCACGCGCTCGTCCGACATGACACCGATATCGACCTCGCCGGCGTAGCTGAAGATGCTGACTCCAAGCCCCAGTCCGGCCGACTGAGGGACCCAGAACATCATGCGCCGCAGCGTCATCCCGGCCAGGTAGAGCCGGACCGTCGGCCCGGGAACGTTGGTCATCACCAACGAGGTCTTGGTACCGAAGAAGTTGACGATGAGTCGCTGCACATCGGAAGCAGTCGAGCCGATCGTCTGCAGAATCGCAAACGACACGGCGGCCTGGGGTGACGCCTTGATTGCGTCCATTTCGCGTTTGACCGCGCCGAGGCGCTCAATCGGGTCGTGGTATCCCACCTCGAGCTTCGGTAGGACGAGGCCAAACTCGTTGCCGAGGCCAGGCGAGACCTCGGTCGATCGGATGTTGACGGGCACCATCGCCCGAATGTGAGCACCGTCGATGTTCTCGCCGCGCAAGCGGAGATACCGGCCCAACCCACCGGAGACCGCGCTGATGAGCACGTCATTGACGGTTGCGTCTGTCGCTTTGGCGACCCGCTTCACGTCTTCGAGGCGGATCCGGTCGGCCCAGGTGGTTCGTTTCACCGAGCCGAGCTCTCCCTTGAGCAACGTTGGAGGGTCGGGTGGCATCACGGTGAGGTGAGTGAGCGCCTTGGCGTATGCGGTCCCGGTATCGGAGTACTCGAGGATGCTCGCCGGGCTGCGCAGGACATCGATGCCGCTGTGCATCAGCTTGCCCGTGAACTTGCGGGCGCCTGCGACGGTGCGGGCGGCGGGGCGCAGGTAAGAGGCGATGGAAGGCGACCCGGAGAGACGGCGCTTGGCGGCGGAGCGGGTAGCCGGCGGATTCGGAAAGGTGTCGCACACCGAAAGCAAGACTCGCATCATGGCGATGCCGTCCCCGACGGCGTGGTGCATGTTCCAGATGATGGCGGTCCCGCCCCGATAGCCGTTGACCACCGTGGCGCGCCACAACGGCCGGCTGCGGTCGAGCGGGGTTGTCGCTAGTTCGTCGAGGAGGGTGCGAAAGGTCCGCTCGGCGCCGCGCCTTGGCAGCGTGACGATCTGCAGATGGTTGTCGAGATCGAAGTCGCGGTCGTACTCCCACCGAGGTTGCCGGAACAGCGACTGCTCGACGGCAAGTTGCTGGAAACGGGGGAACGGCAGCAACCGGGTCTCGAAGGTGTGCCGGAGCCGTTCCATGTCGAGTGGCCCGCTCAGCTCGAAGAACCCGTTGACCATCATCAAGTTGGTGGGAGTGTCCATCCGCAGCCAAGCGGTGTCGACCGTGGCGAAGGGTTCGCCGGGGGCGATGCCTCGGCCGGGGGTCATCCCGAGTTCTCCTCCAGGTAGGCGAGTGACTGGTCGTACTCGCCCTGGATGGTGTCCAAGGTGTCCTGGAGCAAGTAGGTCTTGAGTCGGCCGCCGATGACGGGAATGGGGATGTTCATGTTCCCGGTGATGTGGTAGACCGCGCCCCCGTCGCTCGCCGCCAGCGTGATCGACCCCTTCATGCTGATCGGAGCGCCCCTGACGGTGACCTCCCAACGGCCGGTGCGGACGCTATTGGCATCCGGCTCGAGATCCCAGGTATCAGTCTGTTCGATGGAGGTCCGGGGCGACAACACCTTGCGGGCGAACTTCGGTACGTTGACCAGCACCTTCCGCCTGATCTGGATGCGGAACTCGTCGTCGACCGGACCACACTCGGTGACGACGACGTCAGTGTGGCCGAGAGCCTCGGAGCGATCCTTCAGGAAGTCGGCATCCCCAAACATGGCGAACACGATTGCCGGATCGGCTGGATACTGATTTGCCACGTCGATGTCCATGAAACCTCACTCCACCGATGACCATACGTTGCCGGCATCTTGTCCGCCAGGGGGACGGTGGCGACCTCTTGACGATGCACCTCGGTGCCCTATGGTGAACGCCCCCACAATCGAGGACTGATGCCGGCTCGAGGATACGGCGAAGCCGAGACCCAATTCCACTCGTTTGGAGACCCGGACGAGCCGTTTGTGCTGCGTGGCGGTGCCGGCCTCCCCGAGGTGACGCTCGCCTTCGAGACCTACGGAGAACTCGACGCCGACCACGCCAATGCCATCCTCGTCTTCCATGCCCTCACCGGCAGTCAGCACGCCGCGGGATACAACGGCGCCGTCGCCGGTGTTGGGGACCGCTGGAACGATGAGTGCCGCTTTGGGTGGTGGGACGCGTTCATCGGGCCGGGCAAAGCCCTCGACACCAACCGCTTCTTCGTCATCTGCGTCAACTATCTGGGGAGTTGCTACGGCTCGACGGGGCCGGTATCGATCAACCCCGAGACCGGCCGCATCTACGGTGGCTCGTTTCCCTCCGTGACCTTCGCCGACATGGTCGACACCCAGGTCCGGCTGCTCGAACACCTCGAGATCGAGCAGCTTCACGCCGTTGTCGGCGGCTCTACCGGCGGATTGATGGCTCTCTCCCTCGCCACTCGGTATCCCGAGTTGGTCGACATCGTGATACCGATTGCGACTGGGGCGCGAGCCACTCCGCTCCAGAAGATCCACAACTTCGAGCAGATCATGGCGATCGAGAACGATCCAAATTTCAACGGCGGCGACTACTACGAAGGGCCCGCCCCGGACGAGGGTCTGATGCTCGCCCGCATGATCGGGCACAAGACGTTTGTGTCGTTGGCAGCCATGGAGGCCCGAGCCCGCCGGGAAGTCATCCGGCGCGACGAGGGGCCCGGCACCTACGCCATCACCGACCCGATGGAGTCCTACATGTGGCACCAGGGGACCAAGTTCGTCGAGCGTTTTGACGCCAACAGTTACCTGCGGATCATGGAGGCATGGCAGCGCTTTGATCTCGCCATCGACGCCGGAGTCGACGACCTCACCGACGCCTTCATCTCATGCAAGCACCAGCGCTACATGATCTTCTCAATCGACTCCGATGTCTGTTTCTATCCCGAAGAGCAGACCGACCTGGCTCGATTCCTCAAGCTGGCCGACGTTCCCCACCGCAGAATCACGGTGCACTCCGACCGCGGCCACGACTCATTTCTGCTGGAACCACGCCTCTACGCTCCCCATCTGGTCGACACGCTCACCAACGATTGGGGCTAGCAACCTCCAACCGACCTTGAGCGACAGGGACCGTTGCCCCCTCCGCCTCGTCGAGGACTCCTCGGCACCTCCCCCGACTTCGTCGGGGGAGGTGTGCCGGCGCCCTTTGGGCGCCGGGTCGGAGGGGGCAGCTCCCGCGAGTTGCGTGACCCGGAGGCCGAGACGGAGGGGGAAGCTCCCGGAAGTTGCGTTGCCGCGGCACTCCCAAAAGTCGCCCGAATCTGCCGAGGCGCGCTTCAATGTGGACCATGTCTTCCGACCGGCCAATTGGCGTCTTCGATTCTGGGGTGGGCGGGCTGTCGGTGCTCACCGAGATCCGGCATCAACTACCCGGCGAGTCGGTCATCTATGTCGCCGATCAACGCTGGGCCCCCTATGGGTCGCGGTCTCTGGCTGAGGTCCGGCAGCGGTCCGTCCAATTGACGGGGCAACTGATCGAAGTCGGGGCCAAAGTCATCGTTGTGGCCTGCAATTCGGCATCGGCGGCCGCCTTGCACCATCTGCGCGAGGTCTATCCGGACACCCCGTTTGTCGGCATGGAACCTGCCGTCAAGCCTGCCGCCGACCGCTCGCGCAGCGGCGTGGTTGGAGTGCTCGCCACCGAAGCCACCTTCCAGGGCGAACTCTTCGCAACGGTGGTGGATCGCCACTCCAACGGCGCCGAAGTCGTGCGGATCATCGGGCATCGACTGGCCGAACTCGTCGAGGACTGGGGGTGCCGACAGCACCGAAACCAAGGAGCTTGCTCGCTCAGTACCTCGAGTCGCCGCTCGATCAAGGAATGGACACGCTGGTGCTCGGCTGCACCCACTACGCCTTCCTGACGCCGACCATCCGCAGCATCGTCGGCGACGATGTCACGCTCGTCGATCCTGCTCCGGCGGTGGCTCGACAGGTGGGCCGGGTGATTAGCTGCCGCACATCTCCAAGCGCCGATCGGGAACGTCCCAACGGTGGTGCATGCCTCGACCCTCGATCCGGCCTCGGTTGGCCGTCCAGATCGTGAGACCTCACCGGGGCCGCGCCCGAGCCGAGCACCGATCCGCTGGTGAACAGAACGCCGCGGCCCCGCCACGGCGTAGTCTGTGCCCATGGATGCCATCGCCCACCGTCAGGTCAAGGACACGCACATCTTCGCCGTACGCGGCGATATCACGACTCAGCCGGTCGCGGTGATCGTCAACGCGGCCAACGAGGCCATGTCGCACGGAGGAGGAGTGGCCGTTGCCATCGTGCGGGCCGGGGGGCGGGTCATCCAGGAGGAGTCCAACGAGTGGATTCTGGAGAATGGACCGCTGCTTCCTGGCATGGCTGCCGTGACGACGGCGGGATCGCTCCAGGCGTCGCATGTCGTGCACGTTGTCGGTCCCCGCTACGACGAGGGCCAGGACAACGAGGCGCTGCTCGCCCAGGCGGTCTATGCGGCACTTGACGCGGTCAAGGCCCTCGACGCCGAAGCGTCCGTCGAGGCTCGTTCGGTTGCCTTCCCAGCGATTTCGGCCGGGATCTACCGGTACCCACTTGCCGAGGCGACGGCCGTCATCGCCGAGGCCGTCACCCAGTGGCTGCAAGATCACGACAACCGGATCGAGCAGGTGTGGTTGGTCGGCTACTGACAAGTGCGACCGCGCAGGCCTTCGCCGAAGCACTCGAGGGCCCCTGACCTAGATCAGCTTGCGGTCCTGGGCCCAGCGCGACAGTTCGTAGCGGTTGGAGAGTTGCAGCTTGCGCAGCACCGACGAAACGTGGTTCTCGACGGTCTTTGGTGAGATGTAGAGCTGCTCGCCGATCTCGCGATAGGTGTAGCCGCGGGCGATGTGCTGGAGCACCTCGCGCTCCCGTTTGGTGAGGAGGTCGAGTTCGGGGTCGACGTCCTTGACGGGGATGGCGGAGAAGGCATCGAGCACAAACCCGGCGAGTTGCTTCGAGAACACGGCGTCTCCGCCGGCAACGCGGCGAATGGCATCCGCCAGTTCAGGGGCGGAGATCGTCTTGGTGACGTAGCCGCGGGCGCCTGCCCGCACCGTGGCGACGACGTCCTCGGGGGCATCCGACGCTGAGATCGCCAGGAATTGGATCTCGGGATGGTCACCGTGCACAGCATCGATCACCGCCCGGCCACCGCCACCCGGCATGTGAACGTCGAGCAGGACCAGATCTGGCAGCCGTTCGAGAATCATGTCGATGGCGGCGGCGACCTCCGATGCGTCGCCAACGACCTCGACGTCGGCCGGCAGTTCGCTGCGGACTCCTGCCCTGAACAGGTCGTGGTCGTCGACGATGAAGATCCGCACCGTCGTGGCGTCGCTCATGTTCCGCTGTCCTCCCATTCGAGGCGAATTTCGGTGCCGGCACCGGGTTTCGACTGAATTGTCGCCGAGCCGCCGTGCTGTTCCATTCGGCTCACGATGGACTCCACGATGCCGCGTCGTCCGGCGATGACGTTGCCGGGCACAAAGCCCTTTCCTCGGTCCCGGACGTAGATTGCCATACGGTTCGCCTCAGCTTCACCGTACACCGAGACCTCGGTCACGAACGCATGTTTTGCGGCGTTGACCATGGCCTCGCGCCCGGCGAGCACGATCGCTTGCACGGCCTCGTCCCAGTTCCGATTGCCGACCACGACGAGGTCTGCCTTGACGCCGGTGACGTCTTCGACCTCGGCACACGCCTCCTGGAGCACCTCACGGAAGCCGCGTTCGGCTGGTTCGCCGTTGCCGTACAGCCACGAGCGCAGTTCTCGCTCTTGGCGACGGGCGACATTGGTGACCTTCCCAGGGTCGGTCGCTTGTCGTTGGATGAGCGCCAAGGTCTGGAGGACGGAGTCGTGAATCCGCACCGCCATCGCGGTGCGCTCTTCGGCTCTGGCCCGCTCGGTTCGTTCGGCGATCAGCGCCTCCTCTGCTCTGCGACGGGCTCGATCGCTGGAACGGATCACGGAGAACGCCCACGCCGCTGCGGCGGCAACAAATGGGTACACGATCACCAGCGAGATGTCGGCCGCCGTCAACCCGGTGACTGCGGGGAAGCGAAGCAAGGCGGACACGGAAAGGGCACCGGCGACGGCCATCCCCGGCCAAGTGCCGCGGCTGTAGATGGTGCCGAAGATGGCGGCGATGGGGTACCCGCCGGCGAAGACGACGGTGCCGGCCCAATCGGCGGCAACCATCGAGAAGATGGCGACGGCGACATCGAGCACGATGAACCACGGCGATGCCAGCAACGTTTCCCGACGCGCCGAGATGATGACGGCAAAGGCGGTGAAGGCCGCGACCACTGCCATCGTCACGAGGACGACCTCCGGCTGATCGGGATCGCCGCCTCTCCCGGCGAGGATCAGAGCCCCGAGCAGGCATAGCCAGACCGTGGCGAAGATGCGGTAGCCGACCACCGCACGCAGCAGCGGAGTCTCGCTCCCGGCGTCGAGTGGTTCGGTCTGGTCCATCTCCGCAGCGTACCGCCGACCCGATGCCCCTACGCGGAATCTGGGGGGCTTCCCCCATGGTCTCCATGACCTCTGCGGGCAGACAATGGGAGAGGAGGTACCAATCATGTACGAGCAGCAGACCCAGCACACAGATGGCACACGGAGGTGGGGCCGATTCTTCGGTTTCTTGGCCGGCGGCATTCTGCTCGGTCTTGCCGTTGGAGAACCCGGCCCGCTTGGATTGATCGGTGGCATCGTCGGAGTGGTGGCTGCACTGTCCGGCCGCAATGAGTCCCCGCGGAGCCATCTGGTCGAGATCGGAGCGTTCGTGTGCGGTGCCTACCGCGATGGCGATATCGACACCGAATCGTATGAGCGTTTGGCCGACCGGCTCCGCGCTCGGGGGTTCTGGATGGCACCGGCCACCCAGGTGGTACCCGAGGCTGAGGCGCCTGCTCCAATGGCGGCTTCTTCAACCGCGGTCGCCACCGCACCGGCACGTCCACGACCTGCTTCCCCAGCCGTCGTGCCGACTCCGCCGCGTCGACCGGTCGAACCTCCAATCGCCTCCTCCCGTCCAGTTGCTCCGCCGCCGGTCAAGCCGCCCGCAACTCCTACCCGGCCTCCGACCCCGTCGGCGCCCATTCCCGAGCGACATCCCGTGCCGGCGCCGACTCCCCGCCAGGTCCCCACCTTCCTCAGTTCGATCTTCGCCCCGATCCAGCGTTTCTGGCAGGCACTGGCCGGCGACTTCGCCGTCCAGGGTCTGGGCTCGCTCGGCGTGCTGTTGGTCTTCACTGCGACCCTCGGGTTCGTCTTCTTCGCATTCACTTCGGTCGGTGTCGCCTATCGACCCATCGCTGAGGTGTTGGTTCCCGTCGTCCTGTTCGGCATGGCCGCTTTCCTCCGGCGCCGCAATGCAAGCTTCATGGCCGCCGCCGTCGAGTTCCTCGGCGGTGCGGTGACCCCGGTGATGGTGTTCGCCGCCATCGTCGATGGCTCGGCCTTCCTCCCCGACTTGGAGCGCGGTGCCCTGGTCACGGCGCTGGCGTCGGCTGCCCTGGTGATGGCCGCCGCGTACGGCTGGATGGTGCATCGCCGCCCGACCTCACCGCTGCGTTTCCTTGTCGCCCCGCTGGTGTGGTCGGCGGTCGGCGTCGTCGGTCTCGTCTTCCACGAGGGTGCCTCCGCAGCCCAGATGGCGTTGGTCGTCGGTGCGGTGGCCGCCACCGCGTGGGTGGTCAAGCTGCGCCCCGGTGGCGCCTTGGCGGTTGCCACCAGGCTGATGGCGCCATTTGGGCTCGTCGTTGCCTACGCCCTTGTGCTGGTTTTCGCCCTCGCCGAGGACTGGCCACTCGGGCCGATGGTCGCCGCCGGAATTGCTGCCATCGCCGCGGCCGAAGCGATGCGATCCGTGGTGTCGCGAACCTGGCTCGTCGAGGCAGCCGTTGTGGTCGCCACCGCCGCAGCCGCCACCGTCACCGTTGAGCCCGCTTGGGTCGGTGTCGCCGCTGCTGCAACGTTCCTGGCACTTGCCGAGCGTTGGGCCATCGCCGGCGAAGACGACGCCGACCTGACGGTCAGGGTGCTGGGCGGGGCGGCCTTGGCCGGCGCGTTCGTGGCTATCTGGGAGCCAGAGCCACTCATCGCGGTGAGTGGGCTCATCACCGTCTGGGCCAACCTGCGGCGCTTTCGGCCGCTGCCGGGTCTTGAACTGGCAACCGCTGGGGCCGCCGCCATCGCACCGGTCGGGATCGTGGTCGGGCTTGCGTTGCTGGTCGACGTGCCGACTGCCGTACTCGTCGGCGCAGTGGCCGTGCTTGCCGTGTCGCTCGGGGTCCGTTTGACCGCCCCGGACGACGTCTTCTATCAGATGTGGGTCGTTGGGGCCGCGTTGCTCGTTGCTGCCGGGGCAGCAGCCGGCTGGCCCTTCCCCACCGACGACTACCGGCTGGGCGCTGCCGTCGTCATGGCTGCCATCGCCGTGGTCCTTCCCCGGATCCGGGTCGATGTTCGAGTCTGGACCGCAGCCGCTCTCGCCTACTGGGGATGGATCCTGCTGGCCGAGGCGGCGCAACTCAGCGGCGACGTGCGCGCCGTTGTCGTCGCTGCGGCCGGACTCGGCTTGGTGCTTGCAGGCATGTTTGTTCCGGGCCGCAATGGCGGCAGCGTGGCCGCGGTCGGCCACGTCGTGGCTCTCTCAGCATTTGCTTTCGTCCCGCAGTCGTGGTGGCTGGTCGGCGCGCTCGCAGGTTGGGTGACGGGTTGGGTGGCCGAGGTCGTCACCGAAGACCGCTCCCCACTGCAGCGGCTTGGTGGTGCCGAGGTCTCCGCAACCGACGTGAGTTGGGTGCAGGCAATCGTGCTCGCCCTGAGTGTTCCCGTCCTCGCCGCGTTCACGGCGCTCGAGATCTGGCCCGACGCGGAGTTCGTTGCGCTCACCTGGACCGCGGCGCTGCTCGGTGTCGGGTACGCCGGTTTGGCCGGATTTGTCACGATCCGGCCCCGCCTTGGGGAGGCTGCCGCAGTGGGCAGCATCATCCTGACCACCGCCGCGGTCGGCCTGGCGTCCGCCGAGTTCGACGTGGCGGTGGCGTCCGATCGAGTCATCCAAATGGGTGCCTTGGCCTCAGGCATCGTAGCCGTCGGACTGGTCGGCGGGCGCCGCCGCCTGTGGATGCACTGGTACGCCTGGTTTCTGTCCTTGCAGCTGACGGTTGTGGCTGCGATGGCGCTCGGTGTGGCGGAAGCGGATGTGTACTGGGCCCTGATTGCGTGGGGTGGCTTGGCGTTGATCGGGTCGCTGGCCACGGATGAGATTCGTTCTGGGATCCGACCGATCCGCACCGTGGTGCGTGACGCTCGTCTCTGGCCGCCATTTGTGCTCGGCGCCTTCGCCGCCGTTTCCGGCATCGCCACCGGACTTGTCGTTCCCATTGAAGCGGCATGGCCCGTCGCCGTCGCCGGACTTGCCATCTCGGGCGTCGTCGCCCTCCAGCTGCGGTTGGGTGTCCTCTCTGCAGCGACGTGGACGCTGGCGACCTACGCCACGGTGTCAGGCCTGATGGACGCTGGATACGACCTTGCTGCTGATCCCTGGCTGCTGGTGGCGCCGACTCTGGCGCTCCTTGCCGCTGCGGTGATTCTGCCGGGTCGCGCCGACTGGGTCATCCGCTGGGACCTGCCCCCGTTGGTGGTTGGGTTGCTGCTCGGTACGGCCACCGTCGGGCTTGGCTATGAAGCGGCATCCACCGCAACGACCTGGGTTCCGATCGGGGTCGGCCTGGTGTTGGCAGCCGTCCTCAAGCGGTGGTGGGCCCTGGCCCCATTCGGCTTCGTGCTTCTTCTCGGTGCGGCCTACCTGGCCGGCCACGGATGGTTCTCGGCCGCCTTGGCCGCCACGATGCTTGCGACGGGGATCGCCGCTCGGATGACCAACGGAGAGATTGCGGCCGCGCTGCAATGGCTGTCCGCCGGGTTCGCAGCCGCCGCCTGGGTCGAGCTCACCCTTGCCCTCGGCTTGTCGGAGAACGAAACCCTGACCGCCGAGCGCGGTGGCCACCACTGTCGTTGCCGTGCTCGCCGCAGGCGTCGCTTGGACCCGGCCGGCTGGAGAACGCCTGATGCGCTGGACGGCGCCGTGGGCGGCCGTCGCCTGGGTTGGGTTCGCCTTTGTCGCATTGGTCACCTTCTCCGTGGACGCTCCGTCCGCGGTGGCGGCGACGGTGGCTGCGGCTGCCTGGGTCTGGGCGGTGGCTGTGGTGGTGAGCGTGGTCCGACTCGACGTGTCCGAGCTGCAGATCCTCGCCGTGGGGCAGACCTTCGTCGCCATAGGCTTGACCGGCTGGAGCCTCGACCTCGATGCCGTCGGCTGGGTGACATGGCTGACGAGCGTCGCCGCCGTGAGCACCGCATCCATGATGGTGGTGTCGCTGCGAGCCTCATCGGCCCGTTGGGTGCTCGCATTGGCCTCGGCTGCCGGGGGCTCATTGGTCGCCGCCGGGGCGGCCGCTGCCACCCTCTGGCCGGACCGGACCTCGTTGATCATCGTGCTGATCGCTGCCACCGGTTTCAGTCTGGCGGCCGGCGCTGCTTCTCGAGATCGTCGCTGGTTCTACCTTGCCCCCGGGTTCGTGTTTGCCGCTTGGGCGATCTTCGCCTCCGAGGTGATGGGCAGGAATGTCCAGTGGATCTCAACTCCGCTTGCACTCGCCCTATTGGTCGACGTCGAACTTGCCCGCTACGACCGACGCCGCCGCGGTCTCGAAGCCTCGAGCCAGGACCTCGTCCTGGTCGAATTGATGGCGATGGCGCTGTTTGTCGGACCGGCGTTGGCCCAGACTCTCCTGGTTTCGACCGCCTACGGCTTGCTCGGCATCGTCCAAGGAGTCCTGCTCGCCATCTGGGGCACGGCAACTCGGGTACGGCGACGGGCTCTGGGTGGTTTCCTGGCCGCAGCGGTGGCGGCCCTGCTGATGATCGCCGTACCGCTCGCTGAGCTGATACCGCAGTTCCGCGGCCCGGCGCTGTGGGCCACCATCTTCGGGATCGGCGCCGTTCTCATCGTGATCGCATCGACCATCGAGCAGACCCGGCGCCGCTTCGTCGAGATCCGCACCTCGGTCGAGTCGATGATGGAGGGATGGGAGTAGCCGCTGTGCGGCGGCCGCCTGCCGACACGTATGCTCGGGGGCATGACTGAGTGGCCATTCGCCTCACCGATCAAACCCATGAAGGCCAAGGTGCGGGTGATCCCGCCCCAGGGTGATGGCTGGGTATACGAACCCAAGTGGGATGGCTTTCGGGCCGTCGCCTGGGGCGGAGCCGAGCCCAAACTGGAGAGCCGCAACGGCAAGCCGCTGCTGCGCTACTTCCCCGAACTGCTCCCGGCGCTCGAGCAGCTGCCGGCAGGGACGGTTGTTGACGGCGAGGTGGTCGTGGTCGTCGACGACGTCACCCAGTTCGACCAGCTCCAGCTTCGGATCCATCCGGCCGCTTCGCGGATCGAGATGCTCTCGGGAGAGATTCCCGCCGAGCTGGTGGCCTTTGATCTGCTGGCCGTCGGTGGTGAGGACCTGCGCGCCGTGCCGTGGTCCGAACGCCGGCTGCGACTCGAGGAACTCTTCGCCGGCCTCGAGTTTCCCTGGCATCTCACCCCCATGACCAGAGACTTCGCCGAGGCGGAACGGTGGTTCACCGAATACGAGGGCGCCGGTTGCGATGGGATCATCTGCAAACTCGACGACGGCGCCTACGTCGAAGACAAGCGGGTTTGGATCAAGTGGAAACACCGCCGTGATTGTGACTGCGTGGTCGGCGGCTACCGAGTCCACAAGGACGGCGACAGGATCGGATCGATTCTGCTCGGGCTCTTCAACGACGAGGGCAACTTCCACTTCATGGGACATTGCTCCGGGTTCTCGGACCATGACCGGGTCGAGTTGTTGCGTCAGTTCGAACAGATCCGTTCCGACGAGAGCTTCGGGGGCGACGAGGGCGTCAGGGTGCCCGGCGCCCAGAGCCGCTGGTCGACCGGCAAGGAACTCGACTGGATCCCCGTAACGCCCGGCGTCGTCGTGCAGATCAGCTACGACCAACTCGAAGGCGGTCGCTTCCGTCACGCCACCCGCTTCGAACGCTGGCGCCCCGACAAACCGGCCGACGAATGCACCCTCGACCAGCTGGAACGGCCCGAAGGGGTCGGATTCACCGAGGTCGTCGACACCCCGTAGCGCGGTGCGACCCGCCCGGCGTGGTGTGAAGCCGAGCGGGTCGCTTTGAGTTTCCCGAGCTACGAAGTGCCGTCGTCGCCGGATGACGCTGCTTCGTCTGCTGCGGCCTGGCTGGCGGCTTCGGTGTCGGTCGGCGCGGTGTCGCCGGCGGCGGCTGCCGCCAACTCGCCCGGATCGTCGTAGATCGACTTGTACACAACCGGCTGTACGGTCCGGTAGTGCGACAGGAAGGACGTGATCAGCGCCGCGACCGGCAGGGCCATGAAGGCGCCCATCGGTCCGGCGATCGCACCGCCGGCCAGGGCGGCTCCAAAGGCGACCCCGCCGTTGAGTGTCATGGTCTTGGCACTCAACCTCGGGCTCAGCCAGTAGTTCTCGACCTGCTGATAGATCAGCACATAGGCCAGCACGATCAGCGCCTGAACGAAACCCTGGAGGGCCAGGGTCATCAGCACCGGGACGGCGCCGCCGATGTACGTGCCGATGGCGGGAATGAACTCGGAAACAAACCCGGCAAAGATCGCAAGTGGTATTGCAATCAACACCGGCAACCCGACGAGGACCATCGTAAAGAAGAAGCCGAGGCCGTTGATCCCCATCAGGATGATGCGGGAATAGAAGTAGCCACCGGTTTGCTCGATCGCCTGATCAAACGTCCACCCGAGCCGTTCCTGATGTTTCGGCGGGAACATCGAGAGAACCAATTGCTCGATGCGCTGATGGTCGGCGGTGAAGTAGAACGTGAACAGCGCAATGGTCATTGCGCTGAAGACGAGACCGATCCCGGTAGCGAAGACCCCGACGATGCCACCGAGGGCTTGCTTGGCCCAATCCTCGGCGGCTCCGGCCGCATCTTCGCCTGCGGCGGCCGTCGATGAGGTGTCGTTGAGGCTGACGCCGAAGGTGTCCCCGAGCCAGTCGTTGGCATTGTTGACCCACTCCGACCAATTGTCGCCGATGGTCTGGGCGACCTGGACGATCATCGGGATCAGGAAGACCACCATGACGATCATGAACAGCGCCCCGGCGGCGTAGACCACACCGACGGCGGCCCCACGTTTCCAGCCCCGCTTGCGGTGCATACGTTCTACGAGTGGGATCAGCGCCAGGCTGAAGAAGATAGACATGATCAGCATGCCGACGAGGTCGCGGGCGCGGTCCAAGATGACGAGAGCGGCCAGGGTCAGCAGCACCATTGCGATTACGCGCATGATCGTCTTCGTGCTGACGGTGTATTCCACGACCGGCGCCGGTGGCGGTGCCGCCGGTGGGTCTGAGGCCGCGGCAGGGGCCGCGGTGTCGTCAGGCTGTACCGTGTTCTGTGGCTCGCTCATGTCACCCCTCGGAGTTCGGTCGGTTGCCAGTTTGCGCACTTCACAGGATGCCGCAAGGCGGCTGTGGATGCTTCACCCGTTTCGGGTGGACGTAGCTCAACAGCCGCAACGCATCGTGAGCCGCAGTCTCGCTGATCTTTCTCCACTTTCCCATTCAACTACTTCGTGACGCTGGATGGAGCGTGCGGCCGCCCGCCCCAGCGGATTCTTCCAAGAACAGTACAACTGCGCAGTGGACTGGAAGAGCCAGAGACGGCTCAACCTGGACAAGGAGGGCCGCGGCCAGGCGTCTATTCCTCTTCCCAGTTCTCTGCCCGCTTCTTCGAGGGCTGCACCCGGGGCGGCTCGCCGGGCATCTTGGGGTAGTGCGGTGGCCAGGGGGCGTCGCCGATGCCCTGTTCCTCGTCGGCGGAGACGAGGGCCATGGCAGCCTCGAGTGAGCAGGCGGCCTCGTCGATGCCGTCGGTGAGGTCGCCAACGTCGGCCCAGCGCTCTTTGAAGGTCATGATGTCCATCGCCCGGTGGTCGATAGTGGCGAGTTCGTCCCAGCGGAACGGGGTTGACACCCATCCGGTGTGCCGGATCGAGTAGGCGCTGGCGATGGTCTTGTCCCAGGCGTTCTGGTTGAAGTCGAGGAAGACGCCGTCGCGTTCTTCCTTCCACCATTCCGTCGTTGCCAACTCGTGGCGACGTTCCACTTCGCGGGCGATGGCGAGCCCGGCCCGTCGCAGTTCGAAGTAGTCCCAAGATCGTTCGACCCTTGTGTAGATGTGAATGCCGCGGTTGCCCGACGTCTTGGGCCAACTGACCAGCCCAAGTTCGTCGAGTACCTCTTTGACGGTGGCGGCGACTTCACGGGCTGCCTCAAAGTCGTAGTCGTCGGTTGGGTCGAGATCGATCCGCAGCTCGTCGGGATGCTCGATGTCGTCGGCGCGGGCGTTCCAGGGGTTGAGGTCGATGCAATTCATCTGAGCCATCCAGATGACGTCGGCTTCGGTCAAGGGGGCGAACATGCGTCCCGGCCGGGCCGAGGGGAACCGAACGTCGACGAGGTTGGAGGCGCTCTTGGGGCGTTTCACGAACAGTGGCTTCTCGGTGACGCCGCGGTTCCACCGCTTCAGCAGTGACGGACGGTTGTAAACCCCACGCAACGCTCCTGGGGCGCACATCAGGAAGTGCTCGACGACATCGAGCTTGGTCCAGCCCTGTTCGGGGAACATGACCTTGCTCGCGCTGGAGATTCGGACTTCCTGACCGCCGGCGTCTACTAAGGCTTCGTCGCCGGCCATCGTCAGTTGCCGTATTGGAGAGTTTCGGGCCGTTCCAAGAGGACAGCATTGGCGGGAGCATCGGCAACCGGGCGGTGTTCGACACCGGCCGGCACGACGAAGACATCGCCGGGTTTGAGGGTCACGGAATCGGTCCCTTCCATCTCGATGCGGAAGGTGCCGTCCCAGCAAAGGAACAGTTCGTCCTCCTCGTGGTGATGCCAGGGGAAGTCACCGTCGAGCTTGGCGACCCGGACCACGGCATCGTTGACCCGAACGGCATCGGCCGGCTGCCACGGCCCCGGCAGGCCTGCGATGAGATCGGGGAGGGAAACGACGCGGTTGTCCATGGCTGCGAGCGTAGCGATCGGTTCGGGGCTGAGCCGGTTAGGTGAGCGAGTACCGGTAGACGTTGGTCTCGCGCTGCTCGAAGCCCATCCGCTGGTACAGCCGATTGGCGGCTTCCCGACTTGGACGGGAGGTGAGGCCTACCGACTTGGCACCGGCGGTGCGGGCCCGCTCGATGGCCGCTTCGGTGAGGAGGGCGCCCACGCCTTTGCCGCGCACCTCGCCGTCGACGACAACATCCTCGATGCGGGCTTGGAGCCCGGTCGGGATGCGGTAGAAGGCAAGGGTGAGGCTGCCGACGAACTGTCCGGTGTCGGTGTCTCGCGCCACCAGGAGATGGGTATGCGGATTGGCGGCCATGTCGGATAGGGCGTCGGCGTCCGGGGGCGGATTCGACGACGAGAGCTGAGGAATGAGATGGGCAAAGGCGGCGACGACCTCGTCGGTGACGTCGACGATCTCGGTGATGTGGATCATGGCCCGGGAGTGTAAGGGACTCGGGTGCCGGGTGGGCGGACGGTGCAGATACCGGGAACGGAAAACGGCCCCCGCTCTAGGGAAGCGGGGGCCGTCGGTACAGCGGTGTGGGGGAGTCAGGTTCACGACTTCGTGGGTCACGTGGTGTCCACCAAGAATCGCTTGTTGGCCTTTTGGGGGTCCTTGTTGCCGGCCTTGTCTTTGGTGTGGGCCAGCACTTTGAAGTTGCCGTCCTTGGGCAGCGTCAGTGTGTACGTCCAGGTTGTGTCCGTGCCGTCGGGATCGGTGAGGGTGGCCCGCGGCAGCTTGACCTTGGGGCCCCAACTCACGAGGTCGGACTGCAGATACTTGCCGGTATCGGTGTCCCTGATGATGAGCCTCACAAAGTCGACTCCGAGATTGTCCGTCGCCGTGCCTTCGAAGACGACGGTGCGTGAAGACAGCACCTGGTCCTTCCTGGGCTTGGTGATCGTGGCGTTGGGCGCCGTGGTGTCGACCCGGAACGTGGCGGAGGCTTTGGCGGGGTCCTTGTTGCCTGCCAAGTCCTTGACCTGGACCCATACCTCGAAGTTGCTCTCGGGGAGCGTGCCGTCCCAGTCCCAATCGGTTGCCGGCGTGTTGGGGGAGTCCAGGTTGGCGGGCACTGCGTTCCAAGGCCCCCAGCTGGTGCCGTTGTCCTGGAGGTAGTTGCCGGTCTCCTGATCCTTGATGATCAGGTTGACTTCGGCCACTGCAATGTTGTCCGTTGCGCTGCCGCTCATGGCAACCGATGTCGTCGCGAATGCCTGATCCGGCGTCGGCACGTCGAGTTCCCCGTCGGGGTCAACCGTGTCGTTGCCGGAGGTGACGACGAAGGATCGCGTCGCAGGCGACCCGTCCACGTTGCCGACGATGTCTTCGGCCCGGACCGTGACGGTGTAGTTGCCGTTGGGGAGGCCCCCCGACCAGCCGAACGCGGTCGATGTGGACTGATACTCGTAGACGAAGGAAGGGATCTGGGCCCACGCCCCTGCCCAGGTCAGGTCCGGCTGCAGATACTTGTTGGTACCGGTGTTCTTGACCACCACATAGACCTCGGCGACACCCCTGTTGTCGGAGGCGGTGCCGGTGACCGTGACCTGACCGTTGTAGACCTGACCGTTGGTTGGCACTGTCAGACTTCCGTTTGGTGCGGTGGTGTCGCTGGGTGGCGTGGTGTTGGGCAGCTCGAAGAGGGCGTGACGGAAGGTCTGGAGCCCGCCGAACCGCTCACCGTCGCTGCCGGCGAGCAGCCCAACCGGGGTGGCTTCGAGGGCAAGCACCCCGCGTTGACCGGAGGCTCCCGGGTCCCATGGCAACGCGGTGCCGTTGGCGGGATTGATGGCGCCGATCTGGTCCCGGTCCACCGTGTTGGCAGGCTGGGTGTTGGTGTTGCCGTTCCCCCAGTCGGTCCACACCGTCCCCGGCTGCTGGAACCAACGCATGTGGCCGCCGACATAGATCGCCTCGTCGGTGATGGCGACGGCTTCGGGAGTGTCGAACATGCGCGACACCCACGTTGGGTTCACGCCGTTGCCCCCTGCGGTTGGGAAACGCACCGCAACATCACATCCCGGGGCGAAGTTGCCGAGGGACGACACGGCAACGAAGTAGGAGCCGTCGGGTGAGAACTGGGCGTCGCGCATCAGCGGTCGGATGAACGATTCGAACCACGGCTGGCAGTCGTAGTCGTAGTTGGTGGTCTTCCAGGGCAACAGACTGGGGGCTCCGTCGATGTCGATCAGAGCCACGCTCTGGCGCGCCTGCCCGCCGACCTTGCGCGAGTTGTGGACGACCAGCAGCTTCTTGCCGTCGGGCGTCACGTCGAGGGCCCGCACCGCACCTGCTCTGTCGTTGGGATCCCCATCAATCCAGTACCCGGTTTCCTCAGTGACCGGGAAGTTGAAGTTCGAGGCGACCGCTCCGGTTTGGAGGTCGACTGCGGCGAGCTTCTCGCGGGCTGTTCCGTTGACCTGTGAGAAGCCGCCGCCGAAGTAGACCCGGTTGCCTGCGACGACAACGTCGTTGACCGTTGCTGTGGCGTTCGCCTTGAAGGCGGTAACAACGGATCCGTCGACCACGTTGAGCTTCACGACCCGCTTGCGGCTGATCCCATTCACCGTGTTGAACTTGCCGACGGCGATGATTGTGCCGTCGCCGGCATCGGCGAGGGCAAAGACGGGTCCGCTCAGTTCCGGTCGGAATGCCATGTCGAGACGGCCGGTGGCGATGTCGTAGGCGGCGAGATACGGCTGATTGACCACACCGAAGGTGTTGTCGCGCACCTGCGTGTAGCCCCCGCCGACGATGATGCGGTTGCCGACCTGGAGGTGGCCGCGCACCTCGTCGTCGAGGAACTCGGGCGTATTGGCCCGAGGAACCTCTTTGACCACGTCACCGTGGTTGACTCCGGTCGCGGCTGCTTCGTCGATGGCCAGCGCCATCGTCAACGCTGTGGCCAGCGCCAGCACGACGATGAAGCCAGAACGAGCGCGGCCCTGTGTGAATCCGATCCCCATATTTCCTACCCCCGACGCGATGGAATTCCGTCGACCAAGGCACCTCTGTGGCGCGAAGCATGGCCGCCGTTATCAATACTCTAATTGCGCACGGGGCTATTCGGAGAGGGAGTTTTTGCGACGCGCCGGAGGTCTAGTCTCGGAGTTGTGACGTTCCTGCTGCTCACCAACGACGACGGAATCGAGTCTCCTGCACTGGTGCCGTTCGCCAAGGCATTGCGTCGCCTCGGGCGGGTTGAGGTGGTGGTGCCCGACCGGGAGCGAAGCTGGATCGGCAAGGCCATCACACGCCACGACGAGATCCGGGTCGAGGTGGTCGAGCGTGACGGGGTGTCCATGCACACCGCAACCGGGTACCCGGCTGACTGCACCCAACTCGGAGTGCACCTGCTCTTCGATGAGATACCTGCCATGGTGGTCTCCGGGATCAATATCGGTTACAACCATGGGGCGGGGTTTCTCCTGTCGAGTGGCACCGTCGGGGCTGCCGTCGAGGGGTGGATCAGCGGGGTGCCGGCCATGGCGTTCTCCGCAGGAACCCGCGGGGACTGGGACTACTGGAGTCACTTCGTTTGGACGGCAGATGCCACGGAGATGTGGAACCGTCTCGCCGGTCTTGCCGCCGACATCATCGAATCGGTCACTGCAGCCGGCGGCGCCGCCGGGGCCGACGTGCTCAGCGTGAATCTTCCCGGCGACGCCGATGCCACAACGCCCCGCCGGGTCACCTCGGTGGCCCGGGTGGGATACGACCACTTGTTCAAGCGGGTCGGCGAAGGCGTCTTCAGCCACGGATTTGGCGGCGGGTTTCGGCACATGGGTGGCCTCGTCGGCACAGATGTCGAGGCGGCGGAGGATGGCGTCATCTCCATCACGCCGATCCTCGTTCCCCAAGCCGGCACGATGGCTCCCGACTTTGTCGCGATGTTGGAGCGCCGTAGCCCGGACCTGGGGAGCTGAGGCTCCTCCTCTATGGGATCGTGGGGAGCAGTGCCCGAATCCGCTGGAGTATGCCGTCGAGCGTCACCACCGTGAAGCGGAAGGTTGGCGTTTCGGCCGGCTCGCTGGCAACCACCCAATAGCCGAGGTGGTCGGCGTCGAGCACTCGAAGTTCGGCGTCGTGATGAGAGTGATCCATCTCGGTCCACAGACTCGTCGCACACCACGTGCGGAGCCGCGACCGGTGGGCGAGCACCAGGCGCTTCGCCCAGTGGGCCTCGACGCCGGCGCCGGTGATGATTGCGGTGGCTGCGGCCGGATCGCTCATCCAGAGCTCCTCAGCGATTTCGATCGTATCCACGGGGACGATGACCGAGCCCGAGAAGCTGGGGTCGGGTCGGGCGACGATCTTGGTGAGTTGGGCGAGGTGGAAGGGCAGGAGGGTGGGCTCGATCGAGAAGAGGGCGAAGGCATCGCGGTCGCTCGGCTGGCCGAGGACGGCCTTGCCGTTGTGGTGCCAGATGGTGGCGATCTCGGTGTGATCTTCCGTCACCTCGGTGGACACAACCGTGGTTGGTCCGGTCACGACCGAGAGCAGATCGGCGGCCAGCGGGTGGAGGGTGCCCCCTCGGCTGATCCCGGCCCGCTCCAACTCGGAGATGGCGCGCGTCATGGTCGGGTCGGCTTCGGTGGCACCCCCGGTTCGCAGCAGCATCGCCGCCGGGACCAGGCGGCGGGGCAAGGTGAGGGCGCGTCGCCCGGCGTCGAGTACCGGTTGGGTCACTGAGTCGCAGATCCGTGTTGGGCCGGAGGGCCGGGGAGGATGTCGGCCACTTCCCATTCGCCCCCGTTGCTGGAGAGTTCGAGTGTGTAGGCCACGACATGGACGATTCCATTTGGCGTTGTTGCCTTGACCACGGTGCTCACGTAGGTCCGGCCATCGATCACACCTGTTGCCAGCTCAGATAGGTCAACCGTCTGATAGGGGAACGGCTCGACTGCCCGGATGTCGCTGCCTGCAACGGTGTAGCGCGACAGACGGTGTGATCCGACGAGCATGCCGTCGAGAAACTCCGCGGTGAACTCGGCCAAGTCGGCTTCGACTTCGTCTGCGAGTGGTGCGATGGGAGGTGTCGTCGGTGCGGGCGGCCCAGCTACCCGTGCCGGGATCTCGGTCACGATGAGCCGCCCATTGACCTTCATGACCCCGACTTGGTAATGCTCGATCCCGGCCGAGACGTAACCGCTCTCGGTGCGCTCCAGGACCTCGGTGGCAACGGTCACATCCCAGTAGTCGGCGCCGAGCGGCCGGATCTCGATAGTGGCCGCCCGAGTCACATATCGATCGAGTGGTGACATGGCCGCCGTCGTCGGCTCGAATGCCATGAAGGTCTCGACCGACTGGCCGTTGGTCCCGGCTCCCGTCAGATAGGTCGCGATGAAGAGTTCAGCGAACCCGTCGACGCCGGGAGGCGGAGCAGTGGATGTCGACACGGTGGCGTTCGGTGTTGCTCGGAATGCCCACAGCCAGGTTGTGGCGGCAAGGAGAGCGCCGATGGCGACAGCGACGATGAGACGCCTAGTTGATCTGCCCTCACGCCGCCTCGGGGGCGACGGAGCCGGTTCGGTTGCCGCCTCGGGTGACGTCTTGGTTTCGGCTGCGAAGTAGTCCTCGATGTCACTGACGGGTGTCCCAAAATCGGGGTGCGTGGTCATGGCTGTTCCTCGGCGACGGCGGGCAATACAACGACCTCGCCGGGGTAGATGAGGTCGGGGTCGCTCGAGCGGATGATGTCGTGGTTGGCGACGACAACGCGGTGCCAGTAGTCGCCGATATCCGGCAGTTGGGTCCCGGAGCCCGCAAAGGTACCGAGGTGTTGTTCGGCAATGATCCACAGGTTGTCGCCGGGGGCTACGGTCCACTGCGCCGGCTCGGTGATGACCGCGGTGGTGGGGGCCGTAGCTATGGGGGCGGGCACTCCTGCGGGGGTCGGGGTCCACCCGACTCGGGCGGCTCCCTGTGGCAAGGTCTCGCCCGGCTGAGCGTCTTCGCTGTCCACAAACGGCGGGATGGGGAGTCCGTCCTCGCCGATCTCGACGACGATCGGAGCGGGGCCATCGGTGGCGATGGCGGGCATCGCGGGTCCGGCGACGGTCGCGGTGACGATGGTCAGTGCCGCCGTGCCGTCAACGACCCTGCGCACCGCCGGGAGCGTTGCCCACTCGATGGTGCGTACCGCACTCGGAATCCTGACCGCCCGGGCCAGGGCGTAGAACGTGGTTGAGATCGCCAGCCAGTAGGTGAGAGCCAGCGCGACGATCCGCACCAGTGCCGGCAGCGACTCGTCGGCGGGAGTCTCCTGGAGCCAGTGTCCCAGCTGATGCCAAGGAACCTGGAGCCACTCAACGCCGCCGATCGCATGCAGAGCCACAATCGTGCCGGCCTCGAAGCCGATCAGCGTGGCCGCCCGTATCCCTCTCGATGCTCGTTCCATTGGATCACCATATATCTTGCCAAACATCTTTGTCAATAGTCAAACATGGTAATAGTAGATTGACAATTGTTAAACATCGTTCATACTCTTCAGGAATACCAAGACGACCGGCGAAGCGGTCGGTCGACCCGAGCAAGGAAGGAAGGACCACCACGATGGCAAACATGTTTGGGGCAGATCTGGCAGATCTCGCGGCCCTGCGTGGGACGTTCGAGACGAAGGCTGGAGAGGTCCAGGCGCTGACTGGGGAACTGTCGGCAAAGGTTGACCCGGGCGCAACGGCGTGGCAGGGGCCGGGCGCCGACAACTTTCGGGCGGCATGGAACGGCGACTTCAAGCCGGCACTCACCAAGCTCGAGACCGCTCTCGAGGAAGCCGCAGTTGCCGTCGGCAAATACCGCGAGAACATCGAAGCAGCAACCCGGTAGCCGCGAGTCTCGCGATCGGGAGGGGGAATCTTGACCCCGTATCAACTTCGGCAACTGGCCGACCGCAAGCGAGCGGAGGCGGACGCACTGACGGCGTCCGCCTCCCGACTGCGGACGACGGCCGATTCATTCCGCGATCTGCTGGAGGGGATTCCCGATCAATCCCGCCGCGTCTGGCAGGGACCGGCTGCGACCGACTTCGAGGACAGGGCACAGGCCGCAGCCCGGGATCTCAGCCAACAGGCTCAGGTTCTGTCGAGCACGGCGATCGGCTTCGATCGGGAGTCCGCAGACCTCAGGGCGGAGGCCCACGTTCTCGACATGAGAGCTGCTGCTGAGGAGGCGGCGACCATTCCGGGTGGATCGGCTCCGCCTCCGACGAGCGTGTGGTGAGTGATGCAGATCGTTGTGCACCGCGCCGGAGCCGAGTTCGAGGTCGTGCTTGCCGTCGGCGAGGAAGCGGCCTCACTTGGCGAGGTCGTGGCCGGGTGGTTCGAAGATGCCCCGACGGCGTTTCTCGTCGACGGTGTGGTGCGATCGGGAGATACGCCCCTCGCGGCAAGTGGTCTGCGATCCGGATCAGTGCTCATCCCGCTGCCAGCAGCAGGCCCCATCCCCGAATCGGCCATGGGTGCGCTGGGTGCGGCTTCGCGACCCAACTCCTGCTCTCGCATTCCCTTCAACCGCCCCCCGCGGTCCGAGTATCCGGTGTCGTTGCCCGCCATCGAGGTGCCGGCCGCGCCGCCGGCGGCCAAAGTATCGACCCGCTTCGGTTGGGGGGCGCTGGTCGTTCCGCTGATACTCGGACTGGTCATGGCGGTGCTCTTTCACCCCCGGATGGCACTGTTTGCTCTCTTCAGCCCGGCCATGATGCTGGCCAATTGGATGGAGGACCGGAGGCGCAGTTCGGCGCGAGCGCAAGAGCAGCAGGGCCGATCTCGATCGCAGTCTCGCCGGATTCGGGGACCGACTCGACGGACTCGCCACCGCCGCCGCTCGACTCAAACGCCGCGAGGTGCCGCATCCCGATGGGCTGATCGAATCGCTTCTCGCCGGGAGTCCTCGGATGTGGGAGCGCCGAGCCCATCACCCCGACGCCATGGTGCTGGGAATTGGCAGCGGCGACGTCGCTTGGAGCCCAGCCCAGATCATCCCACCCGCGGGTGCCGCCGAGGAAGCGCTGACGTTGCTGGCGACGCGTGGCGAGTTGCGCGAGGTTCCGATCGAAGTCGAGTTGCGGTCCGGTGAGGTGACGGGATTGGTCGGCGATCGGCGCCGTGCCCTCGGCGTGGCCCGCTCGCTGTTGATTCAGGCTGCGATCCTCCACGGTCCGGCCGATCTCGAGATCACGGTGGTCACCGACTGTGCGGATGTGTGGGACTGGATCAAGTGGCTGCCCCACGCCGACCTCGATCCGGTCGCTGGGCTCCGCAGGCTGGGAGCCGACCGTGAGGAGGCCGGCCTGGTCGTCACCGCCCTTTTGGAGTCGATTGAGCAGGAGCTCGACGGCTGCAGGCCGGTTCGATTGCTTGTCGTTGACGTTGTGGATGTCGCCGCCGAACGTTGGCACCGGGTGCGAGAGGGGCTGAGCGCAGCGGCTCGGGGCAGGGCGGTCGCCATCGCAATTGCCCCCTCGATGAGCGAATTGCCGTCGGTGTGTACCTCGATTGTTTCGATTGCCGATGCCGGACCATCACAGCTGCGGGCTCCCGCCGAGAACCGAAGTGTCGGAGGGATTGCGCCGTGGGCTGTTGCGGCGGCGACGGCGCGCCGTGCGGCACGGGCGCTCGCCGGTTTTCGGGATCCCGATGTTGTTGCCGGCGCGGCAGAGCTTCCCCACCAGGTTCGTCTGCCTGATCTTCTTGGGTTCTCCGATCCAACGCCGGACGCCATCGTGCGCCGCTGGCAGGCCGGAGGCCCCGCCCCGAGCCCGGCAACCCCCATCGGCATGACCGTCGCCGGTCCGCTTCTTGTGGACTTTGTGTCGGATGGTCCCCATGCCCTGCTGGCCGGGACCACCGGCGCCGGCAAGTCAGAGTTGCTGCGCACGTTGGTCGCCTCCCTGGCGGCAACGAACGATCCCGACCACCTCACCTTCGTGCTGGTCGACTACAAAGGAGGGAGCGCCTTCGACGCCTGCGCCGACCTGCCTCACACCGTTGGTCTGGTGACCGATCTCGATGGGCACCTGGCGTCGCGGGCCCTCACCTGTCTGGAAGCCGAGCTGCGGTACCGGGAGCAGCGTTTGCGCGCTGCGGGGGCGTCTGATCTTGCCGCCTATTGGGCCGGCGACGAGCCGGAGCCGCTGCCCCGATTGCTGGTTGTCATCGATGAGTTCGCAGCCTTGGCCAAGGAACTGCCGGCGTTCATGGCGTCACTCGTCGATATCGCCCAGCGCGGTCGGAGCCTTGGAGTGCACCTCCTGCTCGCCACCCAACGGCCCGGGGGTGTGATCAGCGACAACATCCGCGCCAACACCAACCTGCGGATGGCGCTGCGAGTCCAGGATGGATCCGACTCGACCGACGTGCTGGGCATACCGGACGCGGCGGCCATTGGTCGGATGCAGCCGGGCCGTGGGCTGGTACGGCGCGGACCCGGTGATGTTGTACCGTTCCAGACGGCATTGGTCACCGCACCGAGGAGCGGCGGCGCCGTTGCCGCAGCTGCGGTGCGCCCGTTTGTCTTTGGCTACGAGCAGCCGGTGGCTTCCGGTACCGGCCGCAACGAAACCGGACCAACCGACCTGGGAGCGCTGGTCGAGGCGGTGATTGGGGCGACCGCCACCCTCGGGCTCGACGCACCGCGCCGACCATGGCCGGACCCGCTCGAAGCCAATGTGTCCGCCGACCAACTCAACACAACGCCACCCGATCAGATGCACGGAGCTCGGATCACTGTGCCGCTCGGGCTCGCCGATGAGCCCGCCCACCAGCGACAGCGGACCGCGTGGTGGTCGAGCGAGGATGGCAATCTGCTCCTGTACGGCGTGCCCGGTTCGGGAA
The DNA here is from genome assembly GCA_963821095.1 of uncultured Acidimicrobiia bacterium. Taxonomy (GTDB): domain Bacteria; phylum Actinomycetota; class Acidimicrobiia; order Spongiisociales; family UBA5794; genus CAVPHV01. The sequence goes on from CAWGCJ010000007.1 coordinate 118,466, forward strand.
CGACGACCGCACTGGCGACCATTGCGCTCGGGGTGGCGGGACGCCACTCGCCGGACGATGTCCACCTATACGTCATGGATCTCGATGACCAGCGCTTGGCCCCGCTGGCCGATCTCCCCCATGTCGGGGCGGTGGTCGGGGCAGGGGAGCGAGAGCGTCAATTGCGCCTCCTGCGGTTTCTCCAGACCGAGGTGGAGACGCGTCGGGTGGCGGTGGCGGCCGACCCGGCGGTCCTCGGGGAACTGCCCGCCCTGCTGGTGCTGGTGGACAACTATGCCGGTTTGTCGGCCGCCTTCGACGAGCCGGCCGACATGGCGGTACGGACCATTCTCCCCCGGGTGGCGGCAGATGGCCCCGGCGTCGCCATCCACGTCGTGGCCACGGCAAAACAGCCCATCGACATACCCGCCCAGCTGGGTTCGCTGGTCCCCGCCAAGCTGGCCTTCCGCCTCACCGACCGCTACGAGTACGGCGGGCTCGGCATCCCGATCGACGAGGTGCCCGAGATCCCGGGACGGGCCCACCAATCGGGGACAGGGCGGGAGATCCAGATCGCTCAAGCCCACCCCGGGGGCATCGCCGCGGCCGTGGACGCGCCTACCGACCAGGCAGTGGGTCGTCCGCCGCATCGCATCGAGGTGCTGCCCACCGAAGTCAAGGTGCCCGACCTCGTGGACGCGGCCCGCCTCTTCGACCTCGAGTGGTCCCTGCCGATCGGGATCGGAGACCACGACCTCAGCCCGGTGGGTTTCGTGCTCGGGGAGGGAGATCATGTTGTGGTCGCCGGACCGCCGCGGTCGGGCAAGTCGACGGCGCTGATGACGATGGCCGGCATCGTGGCGAGCCACCGCCCGGATGTGGTCATCACCGCTGTGGCCCTGCGGCGCTCTCCCTTGCGCGACTGCCCGCTGGTGAGGCGGCTCGTGACGCATCCCGAGCAGCTCGAAGACGCCCTCAGCTCGGTCCCCGACGAAGACGGGCCGCCGCATTTCGTGCTGGTCGACGACGCCGGGATGGTCGACGACGACGGCGGCTGGCTCTCGGCAGTGGTCGCTTGCCGGCGGCCGGGGGTGCATCTGGTGGCGGCCGACCAGGCGGACACGCTGCGGGCTGCCTACGGGCATTGGACCAAGGAGGTGCGCCGTTCCCGGCTCGGGCTCGCCCTCAGGCCGAATGCGGGCTCCGACGGGGATCTGTGGCAAACGCCACTGCCCCGTCGAGGTCCGCCGTACTTCCCACCGGGACGGGGCTATCTGTTGGCGGATGGCCGCTGTGAGTTGGTTCAGACGGCATGGCAGTGAGCCGCTTTCGCGGGATTGACCCCGACGGACTCGTTGGGCTGAGCCGGATCGTAGAGGGCACCGCGGCTGAAGTGCTCGCCGCGGGCAACCTGGGCTACGCGGTGCTTGCCCGCCACGACCGGGAGTCTGCCGGCGACCGCTTCGGGATGGCGATGAGTCTCCTCGCCAGGCAACTCGACGACGAGGCGGAGGAAATGCGGTGGCGGGCTGGAGCAATACGGCAGGGCCAGCTGATGACCTACTCGTCGATGCCCTCGATGATGGTTGCCGAACTCCTCTGGGAAGAGGCCGAGTTTGCCGCAGTGGCCAGGTTCACCTTCGACGACCGTCAGGTCAGCTTCGAACAGTGGCGTCGGGGTCCGTCGGTCCGCGCCTTGAGAAAGATGCGGCCGGTCCAGGTGTCGGCGGCTTTGGCGGCTATGTCGCCCGCGGCGGTCGATCGCCTCTTGCTCGAAGAGTCGGCCATGGTGGGAGGGTTGGACGGGGCCCCCGCCTGGCTGCGGTGTACCGCAAACGACATACTGATCAGGCGGGAGGTGGATCGGCTCGCCGGTCTTGCCGCCGAGGTCGAGGACGAGGTCAACCAGCTGGAGGATCTCGAGTGGGGGGGTCGCACCACGCAGCGGCGTCTGGTGCGGGATGTGTACCTCAACGAACTCGACCGGATCGAGACGCGCATCGCCACGTTCGATCGCTGGCTTGCCGAGGGTCGCCAGATCCTGCTGTTCGATCCTCGCGGCGACGGCCGAGTCGCCGAGGTGTTCGGAGACCTGGACCAAGCCGACTTTGTGGCCGTGGTGGTGCCGGGGATCACCAACGACATCGACAACTTTGGCCCGCTGAATGGCGGGGGGTTTCGAGCCAACGCCGAACAGCTCTTCGAGGAGGCGGTGGAGCTCGAATCCGACGTGGCCACAATCGCCTGGCTGGGCTACGACACGCCCGATGGCGCCGACGCGGCCCTAACCGATGCCGCTGAAGACGGTCACCGCCACCTCGTTGCATTCACAGGGGGTCTGGCGGCAGCGACTCCCGAACCGCACCTCACGGTCATCGGTCACAGCTACGGCTCACTGGTCACCGGGATGGCGGCCGGTGCCGGCCTGGCGGTTGACGATGTTGTGTTCGTTGGGAGCTCCGGAACCAGCCTCGACCGGGCAAGCGAAGCGATCATCGCCAGTGGGGGACGGGTGTGGGCGGGTCTGGCGCGCCAGGACCCGATCGGTGCAGGTATCGATCCCCTTCCCGACTGGGTATGGGAGTCCATGCTCGGCCCAATCGGTTCATACGTGTGGGACAGCGTGGCGATCGGTGACTACGCAGCGGAGGATCTGTGGCATGGCCGCAATCCCGTCCACGATTCCTTCGACGCCATCGAGTTCACCACCGACGGCGCCGAGGGTCACTCGCAGTACTTCGCGGCCGGCACCGAATCGTTGGCCAACCTGGCTCGCATCATGGCCGGACTCGACTCTGCTGTCCGCTTGGTCGGTGGCGGCGAAGTCCAGGCCGACTCAGTTGAAGACGATTGAGTCGAGGGTGGCAACGACGGGGCGCCCTGATCTCGCGACGGGGCCCCGGAACGCTCCGGGGCCCCGTCGGTTCATCGGCTGATGATGTCAGCCGCCGTCTTCGTCGTCGTCATCTCACTCGCAGTCGGCTGGGTCGTCGCTGATCGTCACCGTGATCGCGTTGTCCTCGGTGTGGTCCATCACCTCGCCGTTGCCGAATACGGTATAGCTCTCAACGACGTGGTCGCCGATGGCCAGAGTTCCATACACCGGCATACCGATGGAACCCCACCACTCGATCGGATCTTCGACGGGGTTGCCGTCTTCGTCGAGGTTGAAGACACCCTGGGGGTCGACGAACCGCTTGACCGGCGTCGACTTCACCGGCAAGTCCTCGCCGTCGACCCAGAGCTGCATTTCCGTATCTTCGAGATACTGTCGGTATTCCGCTTCGCCGATCAGGAACCACCACACACCAAACACGGTGTCCGGTGTGCAGTAGACCTGGTCCCATCTGCCCGGAATGAGGCGGGCCGCCCCATCGTCGACCCAGATCGCGTTGGGGGCGGCATTGGTGCCGTCCATGCCGCCGTGGATGTACTCCGCATAGCCGGCGCCGTTGCCGCCCGAGAAGCCGGCGTTGAAGGCCGCCTTCAGTGCTCCTTGCGGCGATGCGGCGGTTGCCGCCGGCAGCGCCAGGCCGATCGCCATCAAGGCCAGCACCACGAGCAAGACGAACGTTCGTCTCATGATTTCCCCTTTCGTGCCTCCCCAGAAGTCCCCAAAGGCCGCCACCCTCCCGGTGCCGCTACGGGACCGCCACCAATGGGATCATCGCTACCAAAGAAATAGTGGCTAGGGGCCAACGGCCCGGAATACCGGCGGCGAACCGGAGACCGACTCAGTCGAAGACGATTGAGTCGAGGATGGCTTCGCCCTCGGCAATCCGTTGCTCGTTCAGGTCGCCCTCGTAGAGGAACGCGGCGTACAGCGTGGCCTCTGTTGCCTCGATCAGGACAAAGCGGCTGACCGAGGCGGTGCCGTCGTCGTGGGCAATGACCTTTTCGACGATCTGGGCCGAGGCGCCATCGATCGTCGCTTCCTCAGCGACGGTGACCTCGCTGGTGCCGGGGGTCGGGAAGAAGAACTCAGCGAAGAGGCCGGCATTGGCGTCGGCGATCTCGACCGGAGTTCCTTCGTCGGCGATGTCGAGGTCTTCGGAGGCGAAGCCGATGAAGAGGACGCCGCCGGGTCCCTCCTCGGTGTCGATCAAGGCGGCAACTCGCCCGTAGGTGATGCCGTCTTGGCGCATGACCCAGTCGCGCGGCATCGTGATCGAGATTCCGAGTGTCTCCACGGCAACCGGGTCGAGCGGGGCAGCTGCCGCAGCGCTCGTTGTTGGGGGCGCCGCCGTTGTCGTCGTACTGGGCGGGGCGGTAGTCGACGTCGTCGTTGTTGTTGTGGCCGTGTCGGTCTCGGAGCACGCCGCCGCGGCGAGCACCAGGACTCCGAGAGCAGCCACCAACCAAGTCCTACGTATGGGCATGGCCGCCATTGTGGCCCGATGCTGTTCTGGCGGCGAGCCATGTGGTGATGGGCACGGCAGCGACGAGGCCGATGCTGCCGACCAGGGTTCTGACGATTTCGACGGCGACGACCTCGCTGTTGGCGATCGACCCGAGCGATTGCTGGGCGAGCACAAAGAGAACGAGCAGCGGGAGTGAGGCTCCGGCGTAGGCGAGCAGCAGGGTGTTCACCGTCGAGGCTATGTGGTCTCGCCCAATCTTCAGGCCGCCGGCGAAGAGGCGGCCCCGGGTCAGCGTCGGGCTGGCCGCCTTCAGTTCCCACACCGCAGAGGCCTGGGTCACGGTGACGTCGTCAATAGCGCCGGCGGCTCCGAGGACGATGCCGGCGAGCAGCAAACCCCGCACGTCGATCGATCCGAACAGGGTGAGGAACGAACTCTCTTCGGTGGCGACACCCGTGAAATTCGCCAAGGCGACCACGGCAGCAGAGAGCAGAGCCGTGAGGATCAGCGCCGACAGGGTTCCCAGCAGGGCGACGGTGGTCATCCGCGAGAAACCATGGGCCAGATACAGCGCCAGGTAGGCAATGGCGGATGCACCGACCACGGCGACGAGGACCGGGCTGCGGCCATCGAGGATGGCAGGCAACACAAACAGCAGGAGCACCATCACGCTGGCGATCAGGCCGGCGAGTGCCGCGACGCCGCGCATCCGCCCCAACGCGATGACCACCACCGCAAACAGCAGGGCCAGGGCGATCAGCAGTGGTCGGCGCTGGAAGTCGGCAAATTGGTAGAGGATGCTGGGGTCGACCGGCGCCACGGCCAGGATCTCGAGTTCATCGGCTTCATCTTGGAAGAACTCGATGACGGCCATGTCACCCGGCAGCAGCGTCTCGGCAAAGTCGCCGGGGAACAACTCGTAGTCCACATACCGGCCGACGCCGCCGTCGTCGATCAGGAGGGTGAGGATCCGGCACACCTCCTCAGGATCGAACGCACACGGAACGTCGGTGACGTCGACCACGGTTGTGCTCGGGGAGAGGTACGACAGGACGACGGTCTGCCCGACCGCAAAGTCGGGGATGGATCTCCCCTGGGTGTATTCCTGGACGAAGACGTACCCGACGTCGGGCCCGCTGCTGAGCTCCATTTCGACCCGCAGGCAGGTCTCCGCCGGCAAGCCGCGGCAGGGGCGCTCCTCGGCGGTGATCACGGTTGCCTCGTGGAACTGGCTGGGCACGCCCAGGGCAACCAAGCGCTCGGCATCTCGACGCGACTCGCCGGTGGGGCGGAGGGCGATCATGCCCACGATGGTGAGGACGGCGCCGGCTATTGCGAGATAGGCGAGCGTATCGAGCTCGATGCGAGGCCGCTTCCTCGCATCCGGCTCTGGGGCGTACGCCATCCAGTCGCCCAGTTCGGGATCGTCGGCGGGACCGTTCGGGGTGTCCGGCGTCTCCATGGGGCAATGGTGGCACAGTCTGCGGGTGGCGTGGTGCCAAATCACCGGTCGGGCAGGAACCCGAGGTGTGTGGGCCTAACATCCGTGGATGCGACCGTCCGTTGCCGTTCTCGGAGCCGGCTCGATGGGGACCATCCTCGCCGAGGGGCTGGTCCGCGCCGGTTGGGACCCCGCGGACCTGGTGCTGGCGGTCCGGCGCAAGGAGCGAGCGGTCGAGGCCGAACGGCTCACCGGTATCACCACGCTGCTCGATCCTGCTGCTGCGGCGGCAGGCCGTGAGGTGGTGGTGGTTGCGGTCAAGCCGAAGGACGTCGGCTCGTTGCTCCGCCAGATCGCCAACACCGTGACCTCCGACCAACTCGTCATTTCGTTGGCGGCCGGCGTACCGATCTCGGTCTTCGAGGCGGTGCTACCGGGGGTGCCGGTCGTGCGGTCGATGCCGAATACGCCGGCTGCGGTTGACGAGGCGATGACGGCGTACTGCGGGGGAGCCCATACCGACGAAGCTTCACTCGAGCGGGCGGCCGAGGTACTGGCCGCCGTCGGCGACACCATCAACCTCAGTGAGGACCTGCTCGATGCCGTCACTGCCGTCTCGGGTACCGGGCCCGCCTACATCTTCCTGCTTGCGGAGTCGCTCACCGAGGCCGCCATTCGCGAGGGCCTGCCCCATCATGCCGCGGAGCGCCTCGTCGACCAGACGCTGCGGGGCGCCGGCGTGCTGCTCCAAGGCTCGGAGAAGAGCGCGTTCCGGCTGCGGGCCGAGGTCACCTCGCCGGGTGGAACCACGGCGGCTGCAATGCATGTACTCGAGAACGGGGGTTTTCGGGCGTTGGTCGAGGACGCGGTCCGGGCCGCTTCGCAACGTTCCAATGAGCTGGGGGCCATCGCGGCCGAAGCGGCCGGCGAGGAAAGCTGAGCGTGACGTCGACACTGGGTCGCACCGTGTTGGCAATCACCGAGCAACGGCCCGTTCGCAAGGTCTTTACCGATACCCGCCCCGGGCGCGCCCTGTCGACCCGCTTTGTTGCGGGTGAGACCATGGATGACGCAGTGGCGGCAGCCCAGGGGCTGAATCAGCTCGGCGCCCGGGTTTCGCTCGATCATCTCGGTGAGCACGTAACCGACACGACGCAGGCCGAGAGTGCCCGCGACGACTACCTGGCGTGCCTCGATCGCATCGGGGTCGAGGGGATCGACGGCAACATCTCGGTGAAACTCACCCAGCTTGGTCTGGGCACCGACGACGGTCTCGCCGCCGAGTCGTTGGGAGCTCTGGCGGCCCGCGCCCGAGAGGTCGGTACGTCGGTCAGCGTCGACATGGAGGAGAGCGCACTCACCGAGGCAACCGTCACCATGTTCGAGCAGGTGCAGGCGAACCACGGCAACCTGGGCCTTGCGGTCCAGGCGTACCTCCGGCGCACCCCGCGCGACCTCGATCGGATCATTGCGGCCGGGGGTCATGTGCGGCTCTGCAAGGGCGCCTATGCCGAACCGCCGGACCTGGCCTACCAGAGCAGGGCTGAGGTCAACGCCGCCTTCGACCGGCTGACCCGGTTGGTGATGGGCAACCGCAGGATCTACGCGGCGATCGCCACCCACGACGACGAACGGATCGCGCTCGCCACCGCGTTGGGCCGGTCACGGACCAAGGGGTGGGAGTTCCAGATGCTCTACGGGGTCCGCACCAAGCTGCAGGAGGAGTTGCTGGCGACCGGTCACAAGCTGCGGGTGTATGTGCCCTACGGCTCGGCTTGGTACCCGTATCTGACCCGCCGCCTCGCCGAACGCCCCGCCAACCTCTGGTTCTTCCTACGAGCCGCCGCCAGCCGCGGCTGAAGCCCCTCCCGTTCTTGCGTGGCTGGGGTGCGTTGGAAATCGCGCCTCAGCCACGCAAGAACAAAACACGCGAGCGGGAGTAACACGCGGGAGGGGTTGTGGCGTAGGAGTATGGAGGCGAGGTGGATGAACGAACCGACGCCGAACTGTTGATCGCATCTCGGGATGACCCTGGGGCATTCCGGGTGTTCTACGACCGCTGGGCGATGAAAATGATGCAGTACTTCTACCGCAGGACGCTCGATCCGGAAGCGGCGGCCGACCTTGTGGCCGAGACCTTCGCCGTGGCCTATCTCCGTCGCCGCCGGTTCCGTGATGTCGGGTCTCCCGGTGGCGCCTGGCTCTACGGGATTGCCAAACGCGAACTGGGCCGGTTCCGCCGTCGTCGCGGCGTCGAGCTGCGGGCGATTCGCCGCCTCAGGGTCGAGATGCCTCCGATCGACGACGTCTCGATCCGCCGCATCGAGGAGCTGATCGATCTCTCGCAGTACCGACGCGAGTTGGAATCTGCGCTCGGCCGACTGACCGTCAAGGAGCGCGAGGCCGTTCGGCTTCGGGTGGTCGAGGAGCGGCCCTACCCCGAGGTGGCCGATCTGCTGGGTTGTTCCGAAGGCGCCGCCCGGGTCCGGGTTCATCGGGCGCTGCACCGGATGGCCGACTGGGTGGAGGAGCCGACATGAGTCGTATCCCGTTCTTGGACGAGTTTGGCGATGCCATCGAGTCGGCGGCGCGACGAGCCGCAACAACGCCGAGCCGGCAGCGCGGCTGGGCCGTGGCGACTGCTGCGTTCGTCTCCGTGATTCTGGTCGGGGCGGTGTGGTGGGCGATGGCGCCGCGGGCGGACACGGTGGCGGCCGACCCGCAGGACACCTCGACCACGGCACCGCCATCGTTGGCCGCGCCGGGTCCGCTGCCCACGGAGTGGGGTCGGGTGCGACCCCAGACGGCATTGAGTGGCGAGGCGAGGCTGTCGCTGTCGGGCGTTGTCTGGGATGGTGATCGTTTCGTGGCGGTCGGTACCGATCGGATGGGCGAGGGATACGCAGGCGCGATCTTGGCCTCGTCGGACGGAGCCGAGTGGACCGAGATCGCACGGATCCCCGACGTGACGCTGCATGACATCGCCCTTGGCGATGGCGGCCTCGTGGCCGTTGGGGCTCGTGGCTTCTTGCCTATCGCGGCACGATCGAAGCTCGGTGGAGATTGGGATGTCGCCGCAATGCCGCTCCCAGCCGACGCGGCGGATGGGAATCGGATCGGCCAGGCCGATGCCGTGGCGGCGACGGTGTCCGGCTTCATCGCCGGGGGCAGCGTGCAATCCGCCGGCGACGACATGACGCAGTGGCCGGTGTTGTGGGAATCGGAGGACGGCCGGGCATGGACCGCAGTGGTTGATCCGGTCTTCGGACCGGCGGTGGAAGCCACCGTCAACGACATCGCGATAGCCGACGACACGGTGGTTGCGGTCGGTCTGGTGGCTGAAGAGGCGGGCACCAGCGTCCCGGTGGCCTGGGTGTTGGGTCCAGGTGATCCGTGGGCCCGCGTTGAGATGCGACTTGGTGAAGACCACACCGGGTTCGCCGGCGCCTCTGGCCTGGTTTACGGGGAGGCCGGCTGGGTAGCAGTCGGGTTTGCCCCGGGGACCGAGGGCCGTACCGGCGCAGCGTGGGCTTCATCCGACGCCATCGTGTGGGAACGGGTCGTGGACACCGAGGAGGTGCTCGGCGGCACCGTGGCCAATGCATCTACGCAGATGCATGACGTCACCGCCACCCGGGACGGATACATCGCGGTCGGCGCCACCCTGGAGCGCCCCACCGGCCGCTATCTGATCTGGACATCGCCCGATGGTGGGGTGTGGCAGCGGTTTGATCTCGAAGACCCCGACGGCGGGCTGCCTACCACGAGTGCCCATTCGGTTGTCTCCAGCCACGATCTTGTCGTTGCGGTTGGCGCCGCCTTCGACATCAATGGCGACCTCGGTCAAGGTGCCGTCTGGCTGGGCCCGCCGCCTTTGGACGTCACCGCCAGCCTGCCGCTCGTGGCCGATGAACCCGTCGAGGAGGCTCCACCCACGTTGGTGCTCATCGTTGACCCCGACCGTGCCGTCCAGGGCACTCAGGTCCGGGTGCGCGGTCGCCTCCCCGCGGACACACCTGAAAGCGACCTGGTCGTGGTGTGGCTCCATTCCCCATCCGGCGCACCGCAGGCGTTGTGCGAGGCCACAAGGCTGGGCCGCAACTTCGACTGCCGGGTCCGTCTTGGCGATCTGCCTGATCCGCCGGCGCCGGGTGAGTACTCGCTGGCCCTCGAGGAGACCGAACCCGCCGCCACCACAGCTGCCGTGCTCGAGGTGCTGCCCGAAGGTTCAACGGTGATGGCGCTGTCGGCGGTCTACTCGAGCAACTGGTGGCCGCTGCTCCAGTCGCTCCACGTCCGCAACAAGGGAGCCGATCCCGTCGACGTCGGCGGATGGAAGCTCGAGAACGCCGGTGGGTTCGGCACCCCGTTCGTGTTCCCCGCCGGGACGATCGTGGCACCGGGCAGCAGCGTGACCCTTGCCTTCGGCAGCACCTTCGGTGCGACCTGCTTCGACAACACCGAATCGTTCTTCAACTGGTGCCGGGTCGTCGGCGATGGCGATACCGTCAACTACTCAGACGCCGACGCCTTCTGGAAGGGAGGCGCCGTCAACCTGGTCGACCCCGCCGGCACCATTCATGACACCTGGGAAGCGCCGGGGTAGTCCGCTTCCTCGGCCGGCCCCAAAGCGGCCCCAGCTCGCGTACGGTGGAACCTCGACAGTTCCTGGGAGGGATGCGCGATCGCGAAGTTCATGATGGTGTATAAGGGCGAAGCAACGGACATGGCCGACATGACCCCCGAGCAAGGCCAGGCGGTGATGGCGGCATGGGGCGTGTGGATGGAAAAGGTCGGCCCAGCCCTCGCCGACATCGGCACCCCCTTCGGACCCGGGACGTCACTTGTTGACGACGGGACCACCGGCACCGCAGCATCGGCCACCGGCTACTCGATCGTCGAGGCGCCCGACATGGCGGCGGCCCAAGCACTGGCCGGTGGCCACCCCTTCCTGAGTGAGGGCAACGGCAGCTACGCCATCGACATATACGAGCTCTTGCCCGTACCGATGTAGGTCGGCCCTCGGGCCTCAGTTGCGGAACTGGAGCCCGGCGATTTGGTCGCCGGGTTGCCAGTGCTGGTCGGCGATCGGCCTCGAATCGTGCATGAGTTCGATCAAACCGACGACGTCGAATCCGAGCGAGTGATAGAACTCGATCGCCTCACGGTTCCGCCCGACGACCTTGACGGACAACATCTTGTGGCCTGCTGCCGCCGCGTTCTCGAGCGTCGTGGCGACGAGGCGGCTCCCGATGCCTCGGCCCCGGTGCGTGCCGGCAACGACGACGGGTTCGATCTCGAGACCTCCCTCGTCGCCGGGCTGTAGCCCGGCGAGGCCGACGACGTGGCCCGCTTCGTCAGCAACCCAGAGCTGGTCGGGGCCGGCAAGAGCCAACTGCTTGTCGAAGCCGGCACCGGGGTCCTCCCCACCGATCTCGGGGGCGTCGTAGATCTCGCGGTGCTGTTCGGTGAGCTCCACCCACAGCTCCCGGCACGCCTCGAGGTCGCTCGCTCGGTAGGGGCGGATCGTGATGTCAGAAGCCATGCGGACATTCTGTCACTGAGCGTCTCATCGTCTACCCGTCGATTGGCCCTTGACGCTTGCGCCTGGCCGGGCACCCGGCATCGGTCCGGTAACCTGTCGCCGCGATGACATCACTACGCAAGCTCTCCACCCTGCTCGCCCTCATGTTCGCCTTTTCGGCGTCGGTGGCTTCGGCCACCGCAGTCGAACCCGATGAAATCGCCGAGCAGGTGTTCACGCAGGGCTTCTACCTCGAGGCAGGTGCGTCGATCACCGACGCGGAGGCGAGCGCCATCGTCTCTTCAGCTCGCAACGAAGGCTCGCGTTATCACCTCATCGTGCTCGTGGAGACCCCGCCGGGAGGCGACACGGCCTTTGCGGATGCGGTCTACGACTTCATGGGGATCGACTCGGGCACCGTTTTTGTCCTCAGCGAGGATGACACCGGATGGGTTTCGGTCGATGAATTCAGCGAAGCCGAACTGGAGGACGCCTTCATCGTCGCCAGCGATGCCGGCGGAAGCGACGCCGCCTATGCCGCCAACTTCACCGGTGCCCTTGTTGGGCTCGACCTCAACGTGGGCTCCACGGCCGGTGGTTCCGACGACGGTGGCGGTAGTTCCGACGACGGTGGCGGTGGAAGCACCTTCCTGTGGTTGATCCTGATCGTTGGCGGGCTCGGCCTATTGGTGTGGTGGATGATGCGGCGCAGCAAGGCCCGGGCCGCCAAGGCCACAGAGATTCAGTTCGCCGAGGCGCGTGCCGAGATTCAGGTCCAACTCGACGGCATCGCCAACGACATCCTCGACATGGAGACTGAGGTCCGTGCCGCTAACAACGCCACGGTTGATGCCTTGTTCGACGAAGCCGGCACCACCTACAACGAGGCTTCGGATGAGCTGGCAAAAGCGGACAGTCCGCAAGAGCTGCTGGACCTTTCCAACAAGGTCGATCTGGCGGTCTGGCAGCTGGACTCGTCCGAGGCCATCCTCGACGGCAAAGAGGCGCCCCCGAAGCCTCAGCCGAAGAAGCTCGCCCCACCACCACAGCCCAAACCGTCGCAGCCTGCGCCAGGGGGTGCGTCGTCGGGTTCGTCATTGCCACCGCGCCCCTCCTACCCGAAGTACCAACGGCGTTCGACCCGGCGCAGTTCAGGACTCTCCCCAGGGATGCTCGAGATGCTGATCGGGCTCGGGGCCGGATCCATGATGCGTCGCCGCCGAGGATCGTCGCGTACTGGGTACTCGAGTAGTAGCTCCCGGTCGCGCGGCGGAGTGATTCCTGGACCGTCCAGCCGGGGCCGCTCTTCATCACGGAGGAGCTCATCAAGCCGATCACGCGGTACGGGCCGACGGGTACGCGGCGGTGGGAAACGTAGGCGTTGACAGGGTCTGGAAGGGCGTTTTCGGGACCGCCTAGACTCGGCACAGATATCAAGTTCAGGGAAGGATCGGTATGAGTTGGTTCAAGCGGGTTTGGGGCTATTTCGCCACGCTCTTCAAGCGCACGACTGAGAACGCGATGGACCCCGAGATCGAGATCGAGCAGGCGATCAACAACGCCAAGAAGCAGGACCAGCAGCTGCGCAATCAGGCCGCCAAGGTCGTTGCCCACCGCACTCAGCTCGAGAGCAAGATGGAAAAGGCTGCCGATGCGGTCGGCGAAAACCGTGAGATGGCCAAGCAGGCGATCCTGCGCGTAGAGGACGCCAAGGCCAAGGGTGACGTCGAAGGTCAGACCAAGTGGGTGAAGACCGCCCAGGCGTTGGCAATGAAACTGCAGGCGTCTGAGAACAATCTGAACACGCTGAAGGTCCAGTATGAGACTGCTGCGGTCCAGGCCGACAAGGCAAAGGCGGCCGTAACCGCAAATGCGATGAAGGTCCAGGAACTGGCCGCCAAGCAGATGGAACTTCTCGGGACGCTCCAGGCCGCCAAGATGCAGGAGTCGGTCAACAAGGCCGTCGACACAATGTCCAACACGATGGACTACGAGGCGCCGTCGTTGGAGAAGGTCGAAGAGAAGATCGAGAAGCGCCAAGCGGAAGCGATGGCAAAGGCCGAGCTGCGCGACTCCACGCCAGATGGTGCGGAGGCGGAGCTCAAGGAGGCCATCAACATGGTCCAGGCCGACGCCAAGCTCGAGGAGTTGAAGGCCGAACTCGGCATCACCGAGTAGCAGACTGAGATGAGTGCCACGAGCGGCCCCCGGATCGCCGGGGGCCGTTTCAGTTAGGACGGGAGAGCCATGTACGTGATTCGGAGAGTGTGGACCGTCAAGCCCGGGGAGGCGCGCCGCGCCGCCACGATCGTGGCCGAGATCGGCAAGCACTACGAAGACTCGGGCAAGCGCAGTGCCAGCCGGGTGTACTTCAACAACGGCACCGTGCCGGGAGAGAAGGACCGCGTCTACATGGAGTGGACCGAGGAGTCGATCGAGTCACCGTATCGGCCCGGCACGTCCAGCCCAGAGGTGACGCAAGCATTGGGCGCCAAGCTGCGAGAGCTGGCAGTCGAGAGCCAGATCGAGTTCTACGAGATGATGACGCCCGAAAAGGCGATGGATATCTCCTGAGGGACGGCGTGTTGCTGAATCGTTCGTAGGCTGCGGCGCCATGTTCGAGTCCATTCGTCGTCTCGCTGCGTTCGTCGTTGTCGCCGTGCTGGTTGGGTCGGCGTGCTCGGTGGCCGGAGCCGGCGACACGACACTGCCACCTCCGGATGAGGCGATCGCCACGACGTCGTCGTCGCTCCCCGTCGTCGGTGAACCCACAACCACTGCTGCGCCCCTGGTCACGACCACGACGTCAACAACGACGACCACCCTCCCCACCCGAGCAAAAGGTGAGGTTCCCCCGTGGACGGTCGGCGCACCCTGGGGTGAGGCCAGAGGACTGACCATGTTCCGCGGCAACCCGACTCGCACCTTCTACGGCACCGGACCCATCCCGCAGCAGCCCCGTGTGCTGTGGCGCTTCCCGGAGAGCCCGATGTGTGGCACCTCGACTGTGGCGGGCGAGGCGAAAGAGTGGTGCGGATCGGGGTGGACCGGTCAGCCCGTCGTGTGGGAGCGAGGCGATGGCGTCACCGAGGTCATCTTTGGGGCCTACGACAAGCGGATTCACTTCCTCGATGCCGACACCGGCGAGCGACTGCGCGCCGACTTCTTGATGGGCGACATCATCAAGGGCTCGGTCACGCTCGACCCCGACGGGTTCCCGCTGCTCTACGCCGGTTCGCGCGATCCCAACTACCGCATCATTGCCCTCGACGGCGACGAGCCGACCGAGTTGTGGTCGCTTCCGGCTTCAGCCGTGAACGGGATGTGGAACGACGACTGGGACTCGAACGCGGTGATCATCGACGACGTGCTGTTCCTCGGCGGGGAGAACAGTTGGTGGTTCGCGGTCGGACTCAACCGCGGCTACGACGCGGCCGGCAAGGTCACGGTGAATCCTGAGATCCTCTACAGCACGCCGGCGTGGACTGAGGAGTTAGTCCGCCGGGTGGGGCGCCAGCAGAGCGTCGAGAGTTCGACGGCAGTCTTCGGCACCATCGCCTACTTCGCCAACTCGGCCGGCCGGGTGGTCGGAGTGGATACGTCCCAGGTGCGGTCGGGCGAGGGAGAGATCGTCTTCGATTTCTGGATGGGTGACGACGTCGACAGCACCATCGTGATCGATGAGGACGGCATGCTCTACGTGTCAGCTGAGGTGGACCTGAACACCGAACGTGGCCGCGAGGTCGGTCAGTTGGCGAAGCTGGATCCGTCCCGCCCCGGTGATCCGCTCGTATGGAGTTTTGCCGTGCCCGCTACGACCGTCGACGGCGGTATCTGGGCAACTCCGGCCCTCGTCGGTGACGTGTTGTTTGTGTCCACCAACCCGGGCGACCTCCTGGCGGTGGACACCAAGGCGGGCGAGGTCCTCTGGCGCGAAGAGATCGGCGTCAACGCCTGGTCGTCACCGGTGCATGTCGACGACACTCTGGTGGTTGCCGTCGACTGCGAATCCAGTGCGGCATTGCGCAGCTACGACGTGAGTGACCCTTCTCTCCCTCAACTCCTCTGGGAACTCCCTGTGGGCGGCGGCTGCATCGAGTCAACCCCCGCCGTCTGGAACGGCCGCTCTACGTAGGTTCCCGAGACGGCTACTTCTACGCGATCGGCGAGTAAGCCGGGACATGGAGCTGCGGCTGGTCCGCAGTCGCGGACCAAGTACCGAGGTCCGCTGTGACCTCCTGCCCTAGAGCTACGCCGCCTATGGTGGTCGAATAGCGCAAAACACATCCGGTCGAGGAGCAAACGCCGTGTCCACTGAATCTGCACCTCGCCGCTACGTCACCCTGGACGGGAACGAAGCGGCTGCCTCCATCGCGTTCAGGACCAATGAGGTCATCGCGATCTACCCCATCACCCCGGCATCGCCGATGGGTGAGCTATCCGACGCCTGGGCGGCGCGGGGAATGAAGAACATCTGGGGAACCATCCCCGAAGTCATCGAGATGCAAAGCGAGGCCGGGGCGGCTGGAACCGTCCACGGAGCGTTGCAGACCGGTGCCCTCACGACCACATTCACCGCCTCGCAGGGCCTGCTGCTGATGATCCCGAACATGTTCAAGATCGCCGGTGAGCTCACCCCGGCCGTCTTCCACATTGCGGCGCGCACCCTGGCCACCCACGCCCTGTCCATCTTCGGTGACCACAGCGACGTGATGTCGGTGCGCAGCACCGGCTGGTCGATGCTGGCCAGCGCATCGGTTCAGGAAGCTCACGACCTCGCTCTTGTCGCGCAGTCGGCGACGCTCGAGACTCGGGTGCCTTTCCTGCACTTCTTCGACGGCTTCCGCACCTCCCACGAAGTCGCCAAGATCGAGGAACTCACCGACGACGACATCAGGCAAATGGTGTCGCTCGACGCCGTGCTCGAGCACCGGATGCGCCGCCTCGACCCGGATGCACCCGTGCTGCGCGGCACGGCGCAGAACGCCGATGTGTTCTTCCAGGCCCGTGAGGCCTGCAACCTGTACTACGAGGCCGTCCCCGACAAGGTGCAGGCGGCGATGGATCGCCTCGCCGATCTCGTCGGTCGGCAATATCACCTGTTCGACTACGTGGGCGCCCCGGATGCCGAGACGGTGGTCGTGTTGATGGGATCTGGTGTCGGCGCTGCCGAGGAGGCCGTCAACAAGCTCGTCGCCGAGGGTCGCAAGGTCGGGATGATCAAGGTCCGTCTCTATCGCCCCTTCGCCTCGGGCGCCTTCGTTGCCGCCTTGCCGCCAACGGTTCGCACCGTTGTTGCCCTCGACCGGACCAAAGAGCCCGGCGCCGTCGGCGAGCCGCTCTACACCGACGTCGTTGCCGCCATCGTCGAGGAGACCCACGACGAGCGGACCACCTGGGCCGTGATGCCGCGGGTGCTGGGCGGCCGCTACGGCCTATCCAGCAAAGAGTTCACGCCGGCGATGGTCAAGGCCGTGTTCGACGCCGCCGAGACCGATGATGCGCCGCGCGAGTTCACCGTCGGCATCGTCGATGACGTGACCAACCTCAGCCTCGATTGGGACCCGGAGTGGTCGGCCGAGCCCGACGGCGTGAAGGCGGTCTTCTTCGGCCTCGGTGCCGACGGCACGGTTGGCGCCAACAAGAACTCCGTGAAGATCGTCGGCGAGAACACGGATCAGTATGCCCAGGGCCACTTCGTCTACGACTCCCGCAAGTCGGGAGCCGTCACCATCTCTCACCTGCGCTTCGCAGCGCAGGAGATCCAGTCCACCTATCTGATCACCGACGCCGACTTCGTGGCCTGCCACAACTTCGGCTTCCTCGAGAAGATGGATGTGCTGGGTGTGGCTCGCTCCGGTGCGACGTTCCTCCTCAACAGCCCGTATGGGCCCGATGAGGTGTGGGACAAGATCCCGCGTGAGGTGCAAGAGCAGATCGTCTCCAAGCAGCTCGACTTCTATATCGTCGATGGACACGGCGTCGCCGAGAAGGCTGGGCTCGGAGGGCGCATCAATACGGTGCTGCAGACCTGCTTCTTCTACCTCAGCGGGATCTTGCCCCGCGACGAGGCGATTGCCGCCATCAAGAAGGCAATCGAGAAGAGCTACGCCCGCTTCGGCGAGTCGGTGCTCGAACGCAACTACGCCGCCGTCGACGGGGCCATCGAGGCGATCCACAAGGTCGAGATTCCAGCGAGCGCTTCTTCGGACATCGAAATGCGGCCCGTGGTGCCGCCGACGGCTCCCGACTTCGTGAAGCGGGTCACGGCAATGATGCTCGAGGGCAAGGGCGACCTTCTTCCCGTCAGCGCATTGCCGGTTGACGGGACCTTCCCAACGGCGACCACGCAGTACGAGCTGCGCAGCATCGCCAGAGAGATACCAATCTTCGACGCCGACATCTGCATTCAGTGCGCCAAGTGCACCATCGTGTGCCCGCATGCGGCGATTCGGATGAAGGCGTTCCCGGCCGAGTTGGCCGGCGACGCTCCCGATGCGCTCCAGGTGCTGCCGTTCCGCTCCAAGGAACTCGAAGACCACGTGATGACCATTCAGGTGGCTCCCGACGATTGCACGGGCTGCGGCGTCTGCGTCAACGTGTGCCCGGCCAAGTCCAAGGAGGCGGTCAGGCACAAGGCCATCAACATGGAGCCGAAGGAAGACCACCTCGAGGTGGAGCGGGCCAACTGGGACTTCTTCAAGACGATCCCCGAGCCGGACCGCACCTTGATCAACATCAACAACGTCAAGGGCTCCCAGTTGCTCGACCCGCTGTTCGAATTCTCGGGCGCATGCTCGGGCTGTGGCGAAACGCCGTATATCAAGCTGCTCACTCAGTTGTTCGGCGATCGCATCATGGTGGCCAACGCCACCGGCTGCTCGTCGATCTACGGCGGCAACCTGCCGACGACGCCGTATGCCGTCAACTCCGAAGGACGAGGGCCGACCTGGGCCAACTCGCTGTTCGAGGACAACGCCGAGTTTGGGCTTGGCATGCGTCTGGCGCTCGACCAGGAGACCGAAGCGGCCCGGGTGCTGGTGAGCGCTTTGTCCGATCAGATCGGTGAGGACCTTGCCACTGCGCTGCTCGAAGGCACCCAGTTGGATCAGGCCGGAGTTGACGCCCAGCGCGCTCACGTGGCCGAGTTGGTCGGGAAGCTGAAGACGATCGACGATCCCAGGGCCCGGCGGCTCGAAGTCATCTCCGGCACCCTGGTCCGCAAGAGCGTGTGGATCGTCGGCGGCGACGGCTGGGCCTACGACATCGGCTTTGGCGGCGTCGACCATGCAATGGCGTCGGGCAAGAACATCAACATCCTGGTGCTCGACACCGAGGTCTATTCGAACACCGGTGGCCAGGCGTCGAAGGCAACTCCCCGCGGAGCTGTTGCCAAGTTCGCCGCCAGCGGAAAGACCAATGCGAAGAAGGACCTCGGCCAGATCGCGATGGCCTACGAGAACGTCTATGTCGCCCAGATCGCCATAGGAGCCAACAACATCCAAACGGTCAAGGCGTTCCAGGAGGCTGAAGCCTTCGACGGCCCGTCGCTGATCCTCGCCTACAGCACCTGTATCGCTCACGGGATCGATATGGAGACCAGCATGGAGCACCAGAAGGATCTGGTGAGCTCGGGGTATTGGCCGCTGTATCGCTACGACCCACGGGTGACGCTCGAGGGCAAGCACGCATTCCATCTCGACAGCCGAAAACCGACCTTGGCGTTTGCGGAGGTGGCCAAGAGCGAGGGCCGCTTTGCGATGCTGATGCGCTCGGCTCCCGAGACCGCCGAGCGGCTGTTTGCGATGGCGCAGGAGGACATCGACGAACGGTGGAATCTGTACGAACAGTTTGAGGACATCGAGCGAACCATCACCGACGAGGAGGCCAGAGTGGAGGATCCGCAGTCATGAGTGTCGATCTCAGCACCAGCTATCTCGGTCTGAAGTTGGCGAACCCGGTGATGGCGTCGTCGTCGCCGCTCACGGGATCCATCGACACACTCAAACAGCTCGAAGAGGCGGGGGTCTCTGCGGTCGTGCTTCCCTCGTTGTTCGAGGAGCAGATCGAGCACGAAGCGATGGAAGCCCACCGGCTCGTCGAGTACGGGGCGGAGAGCTTCGCCGAGGCACTCGGCGGCTACTTCCCAGAGCTGGACTCGTACAACACGGGCCCGCAGCTCTATCTCGATCAGGTCGCCGCTGCCAAGGAGTCGCTCTCGATCCCGGTCATCCCCAGCTTGAACGGCACGACCCGGGGCGGCTGGGTGCGCTACGCCAAGCGGATGGAAGAGGCCGGCGCCGACGCCCTCGAACTCAACGTGTACCTGATCCCGACCGACCCGTACGCCACGTCGCTCGACGTCGAGCGACGCTACATCGACCTGCTCTCAGCAGTGGTCGAGACGGTGGACATCCCGGTGGCGATCAAGCTCGGCCCCTACTTCTCGTCGCTGGCCCACGTGGCACGCGAGTTTGTCGAGGCTGGTGCAGCCGGGCTGGTGTTGTTCAACCGGTTCTACCAGCCCGACATCGACCTCGAAGACCTGCGGGTGCTGCCCAACCTCCAGCTCAGCACGTCTGCGGAACTGCGGCTCCCGCTGCGCTGGCTGGCGATTCTCCACGGCAAGCTGCGGGCCGACATGGCGGTTACCGGTGGCGTGCACACGTCGGATGACGTGCTGAAGTCGCTGCTGGTCGGCGCGGATGCGGTGATGATGGCGTCGGCATTGCTCCAGGAGGGTCCGTATCACGCGGCCGCGGTGATCGGCGGGCTCACGGCGTGGCTCGAGGAGCACGAGTACGACTCCGTCGAGCAGATGAAGGGTTCGATGTCGATGGCCTCGGCCCCCAACCCCGACGGCTTCATCCGTTCCAACTACATGCGAGTCCTCGCCAGCTACTCGACGCCCGTTCCCTAGGCCGGGCCCGCCGCCGACTCAAGGACTCCAGTCGCCGAGCCAGGGACGGTGACCCGTTCGCTGGATGTCGGGTTCGCTCACCTCGGTCGCTTCTCGGTCCGCTACAAGGGTCTCTACGGGGAGTCTCCGTCGACCACACTGCGGACGGTCGGCCAGCGCACCTGTCCGGTCTCGGTCACCTGACAGGTGCGCGACTGTCGTGTCGATTCGGGGTAGCGCCGCTGCGGCGAAGCCTCTAGCTTCAGAACGGCGTTCGGATCAGCGAAGGGGGAAGCATGTCCGCCAGTCACAGCCCGCAGCTCGAGGCGGCCGTCAGCCCTCAGGATCGCCGCGCCAAGGGGAAAGCGATTCGCAAGGTGGTGCCGCGTTCCAGCCACGGGGAATGGTCGCCGCCTGCCGATCGGCAAGATCCCGTCGATGTGATCGCAAGCCAGGACACGAGTCGGGTCCAATGGCTGGTCCCCATTCGTCACGGTCGGATGTCGGACTCGCCGTTTGCGTTCTATCGGGGCGCCGCGAAGATCATGGCCGCCGACTTGTCGCACACCCCCAAGACCGGCCTCAACGCCCAAATCTGCGGTGATGCCCACCTCGCCAACTTCGGCTCCTACGGCTCGCCCGATCGTCGTCAGGTGTTCGACGTCAACGACTTCGATGAGACCCTTCCCGGCCCGTGGGAGTGGGACCTGAAGCGGTTGGCGACCAGCGTTGTGTTGGCAGGACGCGACAACGAGTTCGACGACTCCGACATCAGGACGGCAACGCTTGGGTCGCTTGCGGGGTACCGCCGGGCAATGGCGGATTTCGGGGGTGCGAGGACACTTGATATCTGGTACTCACAGCTCTCCCTCGAGCAAGTCTTGGCGACGGCGCCCACCAAGCAGGACCAGAAGCTGGTGAAGAAGAGCGCAAAGAAGGCTCGCTCCAAGGACAACCTGACAGCCTTGTCGAAGCTCGCTGAGAAGGTGAACGGGACCTACCGGATCAAGAGCCAGCCGCCATTGTTGTTGCCGATGCGCGACCTGGCCGGTTCGAGGGATCTGGACGAGGTCAGTGCTGGGGTCGACGACAGCTTGGCGAGCTACCGGCTGACCCTCCCCGACAATCGCAGGCTCTTGTTCGACCGGTTCACCCTCGTCGACTATGCGGTCAAGGTTGTCGGTGTCGGCAGCGTGGGAACCCGCTGCTTGATCGTGCTCTTTCAGGGGCGAGACGATGAGGATCCGCTCTTTCTCCAGATCAAGGAAGCCACGAGTTCGGTGTTGGAAGATCACTTGCCGAAGAGCCACTACAAGGAGCACGGCAAGCGGGTGGTGGAAGGGCAGCGCCTCATGCAGGCGTCGAGCGACATCTTCTTAGGGTGGACGGTGCACCTCGATTCCAATTGGCACTTCTACTGGCGCCAGTTCCACGACATGAAGGGCTCCGCCAACGTTGCAGCGATGGGCCCCGGAACATTGGCGGACTATGCCAGCTTGTGCGGGTGGACGCTGGCTCACGCCCATGCCCGATCAGGGGACCCCATCGCGATTGCCGGCTACCTCGGCTCCGGCGACGTCTTTGATCGCTCCGTCGCCGACTTCGCCTTTGCCTACGCCGACCAGAACGACAGGGACTATCAGGCCTTTGTCTCGGCCATCAAGTCGGGCAAGATCCAGGCAACCACCGGCGAATAGAACGCTGCGGTCGAATCAGGTCTTCGTGCCTTCGGAGACCTCGACTTCGATCCCCCGACCTAGGTGCTCCCGAGCCAGTCCCAGGCGTCGTCGTCGTTCTCGAAGTACTTGGTCTGCTGGGCGGAGAAGGGCTGGGCGAGCTTGGTGAGATGTCGCTCCCACTTGGCGTTGCCGACGAGGGCCATTTTGACGATCTTGTTCTTGTACGTTTCGCCAAAGTCGAGGTCGGACTTCCAGGAGTCCACCTTCTCCCATTTGAACTGGGTGAGATCGAGGAGCAGATTGATGCTTCCGTTCTTGTCGATCGCCGCCTGCACCGCTGGGACGAGCGTCTGGTAGTCGGCTTGCCCGACTTCGCCGATGACCGTGTAGCCGATCGCGGTCTCCGAACTCTTCTCCATGGTCTGGATCACGGGCGCTCCAATCGTCAGTCGGCTTGCGTCTAGTTCCCGCAACCTATCGCGGGCTTGGCGTGGTAGCTATTCGCTTACGCATGCGATGAGGCTTCGTCCGCCTCGCTCGCTTCGAGCGGCTAGCCAGCGTCGCCGTGCCGTGGCACGTCTTGTACTTGCGTCCGCTCCCGCAAGGGCATGGGTCGTTGCGTCCGATGCCGGCGAAGCGCTGTGCCTCCTCGGCGTCGAGGACCGCCGTGACGCCGGCAGGAGCGCGGCCTTGGCGGAGTAGGTCGGACATGATCCGCATCGGGCGGTCGATGTGATTGAAGAAGGTCTTGTAGCCGGCGCAAAGGTAGTTGAGGCCGGGATCCCCTTCGGGGGTGTTGGTGAAACGGTTCTTGGGGCAACCGCCGTGGCAGGCAAACCGGACCTTGCAACCTTGGCAGAATGGCGGAAGCGTGTCTCGCTTGTCGAGGCCGAACTGGCGTTGTTGGTCGGAGGCGACCAAATCGATCATCGGCGTCTCGTTGATATTGCCCAGCAGGTAGTCCGGTTCGACGTAGTGATCGCACGAGTAGAGGTCGCCGTTGTGTTCCAGGGCCACGGCGAGGCCGCACGTCTCTGAGAACACGCACACCCCCGGCGGCTCACCGTGCCAGTTGGCCAGTGCCGTGTCGAAGTGCTGGACGTAGACCTCGCCGACGTCGCCTTGGATCCATTCGTCGAACACGGCGGTGAGGAAGCGACCGAAGCCTTCCGGGCTGACGCTGCGGTCGGTGACGGAACCACCAGCCTGCACGTAGAGCGGCCGCTTCTCCTTACGCTCTGTGCTCCACCCGAGGTTCGCCAGCGGCAGCAGCGTCTCGGTGGCTCGCTCGACGATCGGGATGAATTGGATGAACCGGACTCCCATGTCGTCGCGAAAGAAGCGGTAGACGTCGCGCGGATGGTCCTGGTTGCCGGCATGGATGGTGCACAGGACGTTGACGTCGACGTCGGCTGCCCGTAGATGCTCGTAGCCAGCCATCACCCGGTCGAACGAACCCTCGCCGCGCTTGTCGACCCGGAAGCGATCGTGCAAGTCCCGAGGCCCGTCGACCGAGACGCCGACGAGGAAGTTGTTCTCCCTGAAGAAGGCCGCCCAACGTTCATCGATGAGGACGCCGTTGGTTTGGATGGTGTAGGAGATGCGCTGGCTCGGTTTCTTGAGCTCGTCGACCAATTCCACCGAGCGGCGGAAGAAGTCGAGACCCATCATTGTGGGCTCCCCGCCCTGCCAGGCGACGGTGACCTCGGGTGTGCGGTGCGATTCGAGCAACTGGCGCAGGTAGGTCTCCAGCATCTCGTCGGCCATGCGGAACCGATCGCCGGGATACAGCATCTCCTTGGACAGGAAGAAGCAGTACTCACAGTCGAGATTGCAGATCGGCCCGGTCGGCTTGGCCAGCACGTGATACGCCGGCGGTCCGCCCCGCATTGTCAACACATCGTCCTCCTGGAGCCTTCGTCCCTGCTGCAGGTTATCGGGATCGCTGCGCCAAGGAGCAGCTGCGTTCGTGGCGGATCTAGAGGACGGCGACGAGATCGGTCGCCTGCCGAAGAGGCATGATCAGCGCCTCATGGGCGCCGATGTGGGCGAGTACTTCACGCCGGGGTCAACCGTTGTTGTGGTGGTTGTCAACGACCGGCGCCTCGGCCGGGTCCGCCGCCCGCTACAAAATGCGGAGAGGGTGCACGAGCGAGCGATCGATCGATCCCGACGACCACCAAGCGCTCCTGGACGCTCTCACGAGAGATCATCGATCTGGCCTTTACGTTGGGGCGTGCTGATGATGACTGGCCAACGCCAACCCTCAGGCCCAACGGTCTAGAGTTGAGGTGGAGCGCTGTCGTAGCGCGACGCCCGCAACTGGCTGGAGGTAGTCAAGTGGTCTTCTGGAATTGGTTCTTCCTCTTCTTCATTTTCATCCCGATGATGATTGCGTGGCTCTACACCGCGATCGACATCTTCCGTCGGCCCGACGAGGGCGGGTTCACCAAGTTCCTCTGGCTGCTTCTGATTCTCTTCGTGCCGATTCTCGGCATGCTGATCTACTTCATCGCCCGTCCCAGCGATCCCGAGATCGCCGAACGCGCCATCATGTAGACCCTCGTGGTGAGAATGACCCCTCCGATGTGCTCGGAGGGGTCAACAAGCCGGGTCGCGGAGTCAGGCCGTCAGGCGGAACGTCTATGAGTAGTAGTGACGCTTGGTTGGTTGGGGGGTTGAGTGGAGTAGCAGGAGACGCATCGTCTGGGGGGGTGATGGACGGATTTGTTGATCTCGAGCGTGGGACGTGCGAGTTCTATTCCGGCTTGGACGATCGTTTTCCTGACGCCGAATCGCTCCGTCGGTTGCTGATGACCCGGATGACTTCGACGAGGGGTACCAGTAGCTGATCGACAGAGTGATGGTGTTGTCGTGGATCGCAGAGGCCTGCACGGAGGGCGCAGGGTTGTCCAAGACCCGTCGACGTCGGCGACCGCCTTGGTGAGGAGATCGGTGGTTGCATCGAGGTCGGTATCGAAGACGACGGTGAGTCGAAGCTCGCCTTGCGACTAGAGGTAGCGGTGTACACCACGATTGGCTTGCTGAGCACTTCGGTGTTGGGGATGTGAACCTCGCGGCGGTCCGTCGCCGCAGCACGGTGCTTCGGCTCGCAATCGAGGTGACCGTCCCTTCATAGCCGATGGTCTCGATCTGGTCCCCGACGTTGTACACGGGGCGGATAGTGAGTAGGAGACCGGCGGCAGTGTTTTCAACCATCGGCTTGAGCATGAGGACGCCGAAGACGAGCAAGACCACCACGATGATCGTGACCCAGCCAACCCCCACGCCGAGGATGCTGAGTGCCCACGCCAGCGCCACGAAAAACACAAACCAGCGCGCCACGCGGGCCCCGTCATTCACCACCTCTTCCGGCAGGTTCGGTACGCGCTTGAGTGCTCGCCGTGTGAGCCTGCGCACAAAGATGCCGACCGGCCAGGAGGCCACGAGGACCACTATGGCTGCGACAACATCCCAGCCAGTCACGTTGGCCGAGGTGAGGGCGTTCTGCACGTCGTCGACTGTGCTCGATGACTGCCAGGAAACCATGCTGCCACGTCTCTTCCTTTCGTAATGGCGCGGCGGGCGACAGAGTATTACCGGGCGTCGGCTCCAGGGTTCTAGCGACGCGGATGCTAGCCGTCCGCCCGAAAGGTGCGTGGGCCTGCCGCGCTCCCAAACCGCACCCTCGAGCGTGGCGTCGGTAGCGTCGGCCTGGGCAGCCAGCGTTCCCGTGAAGTCGACTCCCGAGATGTCGGCCCCGGTGAAGCGAGTGCCGCGTCGTGTCACGAGCCGGTGAGCGAGCTTGCGCAGCTCCCGGTCACGGGCCGAGCTTGAGGGCTCGCTTCGAGAGGTAGACGAGCAGCATGCCACGATGATGGCGGCCAATCCACCGTGGCACGACCGGCGGCGAGACCGCCGATCACGGCGACGATGCCAATCGCCAGGCGCCGAAGGTCCCGCCGATGATGCGGCCGAGCACCCCGGCAAGAGTGGCCATGCCTGCGAGCAGGAGTAGGCCGACAAGGCTGAAGGCGTTGAAGAATCTGATTCGCCGGGTGAGTACACCAGGGCAAAGTCGATGGCGACCACGATGGCGAGCACAATCAACGTTGCGATGGCGGCTTCCCGGATGCCCGCCACACCAGGAACCCCAAGAACACGACAACCACGAGTACCAGCAGCCATCCGCCGAGCTTGTCCCGCCAATCGGGGGCGACGGCTGAATCGCGAACTGTGTCGGCGAAGTAGCCGATTACGACGCCGGCAGCGACGGAACCGCCAATGCGGCTCCAAAGAGCAATGTGCCCGTGAGCGGCCGGACACCAAGGCGGGCGCCGGTGAAGTTGGAGTGGGCAAGGTGAGCGTTGGTGAAGTCGGCGCCACGCACATCAGCACCGCTGAAGTCGGCCTCGGTGAGGTCGTGGTCGCGGAATGAACGGCCTCGAAGACCACTGCCACGGAAGTCGTTACCCATCATATTCGCCCCTTGTCGCAGCTGTGATTATCCCACCGTGGAAGGTATTTGCGGGCGCCGCAACGGCTAGCCGGTCTCGGCACGATCCTCTCGTTCGACCCGACTTGGGATTGGCCGGCCCCAATAGAAACGGCGCCGGCACGAGGCCGGCGCCGCTCGTTTGATGGACCACTAGGTCCTATTGCCTGCCGAGCAAGGGTGGGGGGTGGGGGGGGGGGGGGGGTGGTGGGGAGTGTGGGTGAGAAGGTGGTGTGAGTGGGGAGGGTGTGGAAGATGCGATTGTGCTGTAGTTGTAGGAGGTTAGCGTTAGAGAGCGTTAGCGCGGGTGCCAGGTAGTATGGGCGCGGTGCATGGCGGTATGGTGTGCGGGGTGTAGTTGGCGCAGCGCGGGCGGGGGAGAAGTGCTGGTGGTGCGGGGGGGGAGCTGAGTGGATGTGCTGGAGCGGCACAGTGTTTTGGCTGTGTAGAGGTGATATTGGGGTGGGAGTTGGGGGGTGTTGTGTGAGTTGTGAGTGTGTTGTGGTGGGTTGTGGCGTGGTTGTGTGGGGGTGTGTGTGATAGATGAGGTAGCTGTGTTGTGTGTGTGCTAGTGTGCGCTTGATGTGCGCAGGCTGAGCTGATGGTTGCTGATGATGAGGGTGTTGATGCTGAGATAGCCGTGGCCTGTGATCTCGTCTGGTGCGACATTGCGTGGTTCATGACAGGCACGAGAGGACAAAGGGGTCGATGCTCGCGGAACGTCTCCTGCTCCACCGTTGAACGGTGTATTGCCGGCGTTCGCAGCCCCACGCATAGTGGTTGTAGTGTCCGGGCACAAGCGTGTCGATGCGCCAGGTGGCCTCAATCCGTAACGATGTTGGTGAATCATCTCGTCAGCGTGCGTTGACCCGAGCTGCGCGTTGTCGAGATCACATGATGAGTGTTTCATCACAATCTCGAAATCGAATCCGCGAACGCCATCGTGACTCATCACAACCGAACCCACTATCCCGCAAAAGAGGTCGGCACGGCGGCCCGAAGAGAGGGCCGCAGGTTCTGACCAGATAGTGTCCTAGGAGGCTATTGAACAACGCCAGCTTGGGCTCGCTGCGAGATCCACGACCAGGCTTACCCGCGGACGCAATCCCTACAGCGTTGTTCAGCGCCCTCTTAGGAGTCGACGGCGTCGGCGATCTCGTCGTCCGACTTCGAGACGGCCTTCTGCAGCTTGGCGTAGTCGTCCTGGCTGATTGCCTTGTTGACCTGCTTGTTGGCATCGGTCAGCGCCGCCTGCACCCGGTCGAGGTACTTGTCGTCAACAACGACAACCACCGCAGACGAGTTCGGCGGGAAGTACTCGTCGAGTTCAACGCCGAGTTCCTTCTCTTCATGCTTCTTGCTCAGATGCCCAAGCAACGCACCAATACCGGCACCAATCGCGGTGGCGGCAAGCAACGGCGGAGCGAACAGACCAACGACGAGGCCAATCCCGCCACCGATCCACGCACCGCTCGCGGTGTCTTCATTGGCATCGCCCTTTTCGAGCACGTCGACGTCACCGTTGGCGTCGCGGCTCATCACCACGGCACCCTCGACCTTGAAGTCGTCGCCCTCGGCGTCTTTGAGCTGCTGGAAATCCGTCTGCGCGGACGTTGCGTCACTGTATGCAGCTACATACAGAACGAGATTGTCACCTTCTGACATGTATGTGTCCTTTCTCTGACACGAGTCTTCCTGTCTCCCCGTCCAGCTGTGCTGTGACGGAAACCTTGTTGCGTGAGAATGTAGTCATGCGATGACCACTGTGACCGGTCCATCTGCCGGTGTGAGTGAGCCGTCCGAGAGGTCGATTGTGTAGCTGGGGTGTCCATCCGACAGCTGGGGGTCACTGATGACAACGATAGCGTTGCTGACGTTGCTGCCGTCGGCCACCGAGAGCAGGGCATTCGGCGGGTTCTCCGCAAACGTGTCGTCGCCTTCACCCCAAGTCGACACGAAGTCGGTGGTCTTGATGGAGCCGGTCAGTCGGTAGGGGCGGGTGGAGAACTGCAGTGTGGTCGCCGCCACGCTGTGGAGCGTGATCCTGCCGTTGAGATTGATCCCGAGGCTCTGTGCCGTCTGCACGTGCACATACACAGCACCAGCAGGAGCTATTTCAGGCGACTGGTAGTCGCTACCAGTCGCCATCGTGCCTTTCCTCCTCAGCTGTTCGGAGCAACATGGTACGTCGGTCAGTTGGTCCTACGTGGCGGGGGGCGCCGGCGTTTCCGGCGTGTCGGTGTACGGGGCGGTTGCTTCGGTATGGGGGGAGAGCCGCATCCGGGGCCATAGGTGGTGCTGCTTGAGTGGTTTTGCCTCCGGCAGTTTGTCGGTGTCCTTGTGGGCGGCGAACCAGTCACCGTATCGCTCCGAACCCGGGTACGCGGTGAGGCCGTGGAGGAGCACACTCATACCCACCGTGATGGTGGCAACCGCAGTGATCGTGGCTTGACCGGCGAGATCGGCCTCCGTCACCACGAGAGCGGCAAAGACGATCGTGGCCAGTCCCCGGGGACCGAACCACCCCATGTAGAGCAGGGTCGGTCCGGCCAGCTTGGTCCCAACCATCGACAGGGCTACCGGTCCGATTCGGGCCACCGTCAGGGCGAGCACCGCCATCAGGACGATCTGCCACGTCATCACGTCGAAGGCGCGGTCCAGCACCAGTGCCCCAAACGCCAGGAAGCTGATCTGCACCATGACGAGGCCCAGGTCGGCAGCCACGACTTCGTTGGGCTTGATCTTGCCCTGGGTGGCCTGACCGTATGAGAGGCCCGCAACAAACGCCGCGATGAATCCGCTACCACCGCTGGTGTTGGCTGCGACGAACGCCGCAACGGCGAGCGCGATCACTGCAATGCTGCTCCAGGCCCGCCCCATCCACCCCGCCTTCGAAGCCTGCACCAGAAGCCAGCCGCCGAGCAACCCGACGACGATGCCGACGCCCACAGCCACCCCGATCTCCCGCAGAAACGTCTCTGCCACGCCGGTGCCGGCTTCCTGCTCGGCGAGACCGATGAAGATCAGCACAAACGGAAGGCTGACACCGTCGTTGAGGCCGGACTCGACGTCCAAGGCTTGACGAATCCGTTCGGGAACCCTGGGGTTGGAGATCACCGCTTGCCCCAGCGCTGCGTCGGTTGGGGCGATGATCGCCCCGATGATGGCCGCCTCCCAGATATCGAGATCGGGGAACAGCCACGCGGCAAAGACGGCTCCCAGCAGGATGGTCAGTGGCAGACCAATGCCGAGCAGTCGACCGGGCAGGGCGGCATCCTTCTTCCAAGAGGAGAAATGCAGCGCGGCGGCATCGGTGAACAGCAGTAGGACCAACGTGGCCTGAAACAGCACATCGACCACCGTGACCACATCGTCGGTGGTGCCGACCTCGAGGATCCCGAGCGCACTCGACCCAGCGAGCAATCCAAGGGCCACGAAGATGATTGGTCCCGTGATGGGGGTGGTCGCCAGCTTCTTCTGGACCAGCGCGAAGCCGAGCACGCAGATGGAAACGTAGAGAATCACACCGGCCATGCCGGACCTCCTCGCTCGGTCATTCTAGATCAGTTGTTCTGCCGATTGGATCAGGCGGCGTACCGTTCGCGACCCTCGTAAGCGCTTGCCGAGTATGAGGCGATGTCGGCGACGACGCCGAGGCCAATGATCACGTAGTCAAACCCGGTGACACCGTTGCCGGCCACGGAAACCCACATGAGCGTGGTCCATGGTGCAAAGAGGAATCCGAGGAACGCCCACCAGAAGCTCGAGAATGCCTTCTCCCACCGCACCGGTTGGGCAAGCCACCAGATCAGAATTGCGGCGCGGGGACCCAGCGTCACCAACGTCGCGAAGAAACAACACATACGTACCCAACCTCCGTGTCTAAGCCGACCGTCTTGACGCTACCGACGATGGCCCAGCCCGGCTAGCCAGATTCGGCATACTCCGAGCCGGGCGAACCGTCGTCGATTGCGGTTCACCTATGACCATGGCCCACATCTGGAGAGAAGGCGCCACCCGTATCGGGTGGAATGTGTCGACAGGGCGCGCAAGCGCCCGGGCGAAGGCCCAGGCGCTGCGTCGTCCAGTTCGCCGTCTAGGCGGTCATGTACCGGTCGCGGTTGGTGTAGCCGCTGCCGGCGTACGACACGATGTCGGCGAAGATGCCGATACCGAGAATCACGTAGTCGAATCCGGTGACACCGCCTGGCGCCACCGATGCCCACATGAGTGTGGTCCAAGGTGCGAACAGGAACCCGAGGAATGCCCACCAGAAGCTGGAGAACGCCGCTTCCCATCGCGCCGTATCGATCAACCACCACACCAGGATGGCGGCGCGGGGCCCGAGGAACACCAAGCTTGTGAAGAAACAACACATCTGTCCCGAACCTCCGTGGCTGAGCCGTTGCGGTCCGCATCGACGGTACTCGGGCGTGTGGTCGCCCGGCAAGCCGGCGCCGTCACTTCACCACGGCCTCGGGTCTAGTGTGACACCGAGACGAGGCGAGGAATCAACATCATGAGCGGCGATCCATCGAGCGAAGATCGTGAACGCGATGAGCGGGCTGCTCAAGCGCGGTATGAAGAAGAGCGCAAGGCCTCGCACGATCGGTACGAAGCCGAACGTGAAGCCTCCCACGACCGTCACGAGGTGGAGCGGGAGGCGAGTCGTGACCTCAACGAGGAGCAACGGGAGGCGAGTCGTGACCTCAACGAGGAGCAACGGGAGGCGAGTCGTGACCGTCACGAGGTGGAACGGGAGGCGAGTCGTGACCTCGACGACTCTGCCCAGCGCGACGAGCGGGAACGCTTCGATCGGGAGCGCCGCGAAGAGCGTGAGCGGATCGATCAGATCCGCCGCGACGAGAGAGAGCAAGCCGATGCCCTGCGTCGCGAGGAACGAGAACGCGACGATGTGAAACGGCGCGCGGCCCGCGATCAGCGAGAAGCCGACCGAAGGGGCTGAGACCTGGTGATCACCCGCCGGACGTGAGGCGGGCGGCGAAGGCCTGTGCGTGGCGGCGGTCCGCCTCCGACGTCGTCGTGGCCTCGACGGTGGCGGCAAGGTTGGTGAGCGCCGCAACCACACCGGGGTCGGTGCTTCCGTAGAGCAGGATCTGGTCGGTGGCGAGATCGAAGTAGTCGCTGAGACTGCGGCCGGCGATGACCACTTCAAACGTTCCGTCCGGACCCTGGCGGCCTCGCGGTCCCGGTTCGTGCCCGGCAAGGGCAACAAGGACGGTGGTGAGTTCGTTGACGACCTCGACTGCGGTGTATGGGTCGTTGATGGCAGGCGAGAGCGCCATGATCGCCATGTCGACGAGGATCCTGATTCCGTAGGCGATGTCGTACTCGGGGTCCCTGGCCGGTTCGATATCGATGGCCTCGGCGATGGCGGTCGAGGAGGGGAGGTCGTTGCCCGGCCCCGGCGCCACCCAACCCACAGGCTGGCCCTTGATCCGGAAGGTTCCGATGACG
The DNA here is from genome assembly GCA_963821095.1 of uncultured Acidimicrobiia bacterium. Lineage (GTDB taxonomy): Bacteria > Actinomycetota > Acidimicrobiia > Spongiisociales > UBA5794 > CAVPHV01. Next base: position 150,322 of record CAWGCJ010000007.1, read on the forward strand.
ATATCGAACGCCATGCAGGCGCCGGTCTCGGCGGCGAGCTTGTGCAGACCCGCGGTGTCGATGTTCGAGAGGTAGCCGTTCCGGGGTGCCTGAATGAGAGTGGCATTGGGCGGCGCCTCGAGCGCAGCAGCCGGAGCCGGGGTGTCCAAGTCGTGCTCGCGCAGGACGCTGCGCACCGTGCGCCGGACCAGCCTTGACAGCCGCTGCAGTGTGCGGTCGAGCCGGAGCGACTTCATGCTGGCGCCGATGTACCAGATGATCGTAGCTCCGCTGAAGAGAACTAGAAGCACGGAAACCAGCAACCCTCCGCTGGGGGCGAGCTCGTCGGCCTCGCGGGATTGCAGCCCCGCTTGGGTGGTGATGATGAACGTCGTGGCCATCGTGAACACGGCGATGACGAACTTGTCCCGCAGTCCCCGTTGCTGGATGCGTAGGAGCCGCAGCGAGAACCGGTTGGCCACGTTCTGCGCCGTGACCGCGGTGAGGGCAAGCACGATGCTGAGCCCGGTGAAGACGATGGCCAGCCCGCCCATGAGCGAGTCGCGGGCTCGATCAACGGTGACGCCCCACGTGCCGGGGGCATGAGTGCTTCCGACGTTGCGAACGATGAGCGCAAAGAGCACACCAACGATGGCGCCGAGCGCCGGCAGCGCCCAGGTGTTTTCCCGGGCGAAGCGGCGAGCCGAGCGCCGCAGTGCTTTCAGGTCTTGCTTGAGTGCCATGACCACCTCACGCTAACGGCAAAGGAGCGACCCTCGGTCCACATCCTGTTCTGGCGTGGCTCAGGCGCGCTTTTTCGTACGTGAACCACGCACGAACGGGTTGGGACGGGTGAACTCGACAACGTTGATACCTGGAGCCACCTCACGTTCGCCGGAGCGGTGGAAACCGAGGGACTCGTAGAGGGCGCATGCCGGCTCGTTGCGAGCACCGGTCGACACGGTGACGACGGGATGATCGAGCACGGCTTCGACCAGGGCTCGGCCGATTCCGCGTCTGGCCTGGTCCGGATCGACGATGAGCCGGTCGATGTCGCACCTGCCATCTGGTGCAACGACAAATCCGATGGCACCGACGATGGCATCACCCTCGACAGCCGCCAACCATTCGATGGGCTGCGATTGGAGTTCGTCGGCCGTCTCGTCGAGCGGGGGAATCCCGTCGTAGCCGATGAGATCCGCCTCGATTTGGTAGGCGGCATGCTGAATCGCCAGCAGGCGGGTGGCGACGGCGGTGTCGCCGACATCGGGGGTTTGGATGGAGATGGTGGCCATCGCCGCCAGCCTAGGCGGGGGGCTTGCGCTTGACTGGTCGGTGTGATTTTGATCAACACTGAAGAGCGAAGGGCCCGGCTTGCCGTTCGTCACCGGTTGGCGCAGCCCGCCGACGGCGTCGTTGCGGCCGCGGCCGACATGGTCGGTCTGCACTCGAGTGATCCCGTCACCGTCTACCTTTCGGCACGGGCCCGGGTTCCCGGGTTTGTTCGCGGTGACCTCGAGGCAGCTCTCTACGACGACCGAGTCCTTTTGCGAATGCTCGGGATGCGGCGCACGATGTTTGTGGTTCCCCCAGACCTTGCCGCGGTGATGCAGGCGGCCTGTACCAACGCGCTGCTTCCCCCGCAGCGCCGCCGGTTGGTCAAGATGCTGGGGGAGCAGGGCATCGCCGCCGATCCGGAGGCCTGGCTGGTCGACGTCGAGTCCCGAGTCCTGTCGGCACTGGCGGACCGTGGTGAGGCGACCGCGATCGAACTGACCGAGGATGTACCCGAACTCGGCAACAAGCTGATGTTCGGTGCAGGTAAGAAGTGGGGTGCCGCGGTTGGTGTATCAACCCGAGTGCTCTTTCTGCTTGCTACCGCCGGTTCGATCGTGCGCGGCCGGCCCCGGGGCACCTGGCTGTCGAGCCAATACCGCTGGGCGCTGACTGCAGCGTGGGCTGGGGAGGCACTTCCCGAGCTGGACCGAGCCGTGGCACAGGCCGACCTGCTCCGGCGGTGGCTCGGGACCTTTGGCCCGGGAACGCTCACCGATCTCAAGTGGTGGACCGGATGGACCGTGCGCGACACCAAGGCGGCTTTGGCCGCGCTCGATGCGATCGAGGTCGAACTCGAGACTGGAACCGGGTGGGTGCTGCCGGGCGATCTGGAGCCGGTGCCGGCAGCGGGGGATTGGGTGGCGCTGCTCCCCGGGCTGGATCCGACCGTGATGGGCTGGAAGGAGAGGGGCTGGTACCTGGGCGATCACCAGGCGCTCTTGTTCGATCGCAACGGCAATGCCGGACCGACCGTCTGGTGCAACGGCCGCATCGTCGGCGGGTGGGCGCAACGCCGCGACGGTGAGATCGCGATTGAGTTGCTCGAGGACGTTGGCGCTGCGGCTGCCGTCGAGATCGAGGCCGAGGCCGCCCGCCTCCAGGAGTGGTTCGGCGACGCCCGGGTCACGCCGCGCTTTCGTTCCCCACTCGACAAGCGTCTATCGAGCTGAGGAGTCTTCGACGAAGGCGGCCAGGGGGCTGCGAGCCCCGTGGCGCAAGGTTCGTTCTTCCTCGCCTTCGGCGGGGGAAGGCACCGGGGTACACTCGCTGCGAGGCCGACGGGATAGGAGGAGACGTGGCAACGACCGCCACTAAGGAAGCTCCGGAGGACGCTGCTCCGAAGCAGCGCAAGATCACCGCCAGCGGAGCGCTTCTTGTGCTTTCCGGGCTCGCCGTTGTCGGCACGCTGCTGCTGTGGTGGCTGGGCACGCTCCCCGACGAACCCGAGATCGAGGTCGGCCGGCACGTCTTCGGCAACATCCCCGGGCCGATCATCGCCCTGTTCTACGTCTCGGTCGCCGTCTTCCTCGGCGTGTCGATCTACCTGATGGCACAACGAGCCAAGAGCTGGGAACGCGGCTCGTGGGAGAACCGCAGCGGGATGATGAAGAAGCGTCTCCACGAGTTGCGCGAGGGCCTGGCGATGCGCACCTTGCTGCGCGATCGCAACGCCGGGCTGATGCACTCGGCCATCTATTACGGGTTCATCGTGCTGTTCCTCGGCACAGTGACTCTGGAGATCGACCACCTCCTGCCGAACAACCTCAAGTTCCTCCATGGCACCTTCTACCAGGGCTATTCGTTCGTGCTCGATCTGTTCGCCGTGGTCTTTCTTGGTCGGCATCGTCTGGGCGGCGGTGCGTCGCTACGGGATGAAGCCATGGCGCCTTCGCTCCAAGACCAAGCCCGAAGATGCCGGCATCCTCATCACCCTCGGGCTCATCGGCGTCACCGGGCTGCTGGTCGAGGCCGCCCGCATCGCCGAAGTGGGACGGCCCGACTTCGAGATTTGGTCGTTTGTCGGCTTCCCCATGAGCTACCTCATCCCTGAGAGCTCCGCTGCCGGCATCCATCAGGTGTTCTGGATCTCCCACGTCGTGGTGTTCATCGTGTTCCTGGTGATGCTGCCGACCACCAAGCTGCGGCACATGGTCTCGTCGCCGGTCAACATGTATCTCTCGCCCCACCCACGACCGAAGGGCGCGATGCGGGCAGTGCCCAATCTGATGGAAGCCACCGACATCGAGACCATCGGCGCCGCCACGGTGGGCGAGTTCACCTGGAAGCAGCTTTTTGACACCGACGCCTGCACCATCTGCGGGCGCTGCACCTCGGTGTGCCCTGCCAACACCACCGGCAAGCCGCTCGACCCGCGCGAGATCGTCATCAAACTCGGTGAGGTGGCCGACCGCACCGCAGCCGATCCCGTTTCGCCGCCTGTGTCCGTCGACAAGGCAATCACGGTGACATCGGACAATGTCTTCGAGCGGATCACCGCCGAGGAGCTGTGGGCGTGCACGACGTGCCGCGCCTGCGACGAGATCTGCCCGGTCAACATCGAGATCGTCGACAAGATCCTCGACATGCGGCGCTACCTGTCACTGATGGAGGCCGACTTCCCCAGCGAACTCGGCAAGGCCTACGTCTCGATGGAGAACTCATCGAACGTGTACGGCATGGACCAGAGCTCCCGGGGTGACTGGACCGACGAACTCGGCTTCCCGGTCAAGGTCCTCGGCGAGCCCGGGGTCGAGGCCGAGTACCTCTACTGGGTGGGGTGCGCCGGATCGTTCGACGATCGCAACCGGAAGGTCACCCTCTCGACCGCCCGCCTCCTCAACGAGGCCGGAGTCGACTTCGCCATCCTGGGGCCCCGTGAACTGTGCACCGGCGACCCGGCCCGCCGCACCGGCAACGAATACGTGTTCCAGGGGCTTGGCGCTGCAGAACATCGAGACGCTCAACGACCTCGGGGTGACCAAGATCATCACCCAGTGCCCCCACTGCTTCAACACGCTCGGCAACGAGTACCCGCAATTCGGCGGCGACTACGAGGTGGTGCACCACAGCGAACTGCTGATGCATCTCGTCGACACCGGCAAGATCACCCCGAAGTCGAACGGTCAGTCCATCACCTATCACGACCCCTGCTACTTGGGCCGCTACAACGATGTGTTCATGGCGCCGCGCGAGGTGCTCGACAGCATGGGCACGCGGGTCGAGATGCCCCGCAACGGCACCGACTCGTTCTGTTGTGGCGCAGGCGGGGGCCGAATGTGGATGGAGGAGCAGACCGGCAAGAAGGTCAACATCGAACGCACCGAAGAGGCGATCGCCACCGGCGCCGACGTGGTCGCCGTCGGGTGCCCCTTCTGTTTTGTGATGATCGACGACGGGGTCAAGGAGCTCGGCAAGGACGAGGACGTCGAGGTGAAGGACCTGTCGATGCTGCTCGCCGAACGCTCGCTCGACTGAGTTCGCACCTATGACCGAGCCCATCAGCGCTGCCGGGGCGATCGCCTCGGTCACCCTGGTTCTGCTGGCTGCCGGGCTGTCGTGGTGGCGTGGAGTCGGGGTCGAGAAGTCGGTGCTCTGGGCGGCGTTTCGAGCTGCCGTGCAGCTACTCGCCGTCGGCGCGGTGCTTGCGGTCATCTTCACTTCGAGCGGGGCAATGGTCTTCGCCTGGTTGTGGGTGGTCTTCATGGTGGTTGTGGCAGCGGAGACCGCCCGCCGCCGCGCCCCAGAGGTCCCGGGGCTGCGGTTGACCGTGTTTCTCGCCATTGGCGGATCGGCCGCCGTGGCGCTCGCAGTGGTGTTCGGGTTCCAGATCCTCGACCTGACCCCGGTGACAGTGGTGGTGACGGCGGGCATCACTATCGGCAACACCATGCCGTCGACGGTCCTCGCCAGCGACCTGGTGGTGTCCTACCTCCAGGACAACCGGCTCCAGATCGAGGGTCTGCTCTCCCTCGGGTTCGATGAGCGCGGTGCCTCGCAGTTCCTGGTCCGCACCACCGCCCGCACTGCATTGATCCCCCAGATCGAGCGGACCAAGGTGGTGGGCCTCATTGCCCTTCCCGGCGCCATGACCGGCTTGCTCCTCGCCGGCGTCGAACCCATCGACGCCGTGATCGTGCAACTCGTCGTGATGTACCTGGTGTTGGCCGCCGTCGTGGTTGCGGTCCTGGTTGTAGTGACGACCATCTCGCGGAGGGCCTTCACCCCGGATCTGCGCTTGGAACCCTGGACGGTGCGGACGTAGGGCTGCGACGCGGTTGGTGCCGAACCACACTGAGAGGTTGGTTGGAGATGCACGCGTCGTGTGGCGCAAGTGTTGCTGCCCCCTCCGCCTTCGTCGAAGACTCCTCAGGCACCTCCCCCGCCGGAGGCGGGGGAGGGCACATTGGCGCGGCTCGCCAACGGTCGGTTGGGGGTGCCCGAGGGGGCGGGCATTGTCCCGGCCCCCTCGGTTCGGGTCGGCCCGGCTGGGCCGGGTTGACCCGCAATGAGGGCGGCCGTAGGGCCGCACGAATACGAGCCGGAGCCCTTGTGGGGCGGAGGCGAGAACTCGTTCAACAATCGCAGATTGCTGAACGAAACCGCCTACCCCTTGACGGCGCCTGAGGTGAGGCCGCCTACGAGCTGGTCCTGCATTGGGATGTAGACGGCGATCACGGGGATCGACGCCAGGACCGATGCCGCAGCTAGGCCACCCCAGTTGGCGGTGTAGCTGTCGGAGATCATCAGGAACAGACCGCGCGGCAGCGTATAGAGATTGGTGTCCGACAGCAGCACCGAGGCGAGGATGTACTCGCCGTAGATGAAGACGAAGGTGATGATGAATACCACGCCGAGTATCGGTCGGGTCAGCGGCAGGATCACGCGGGAGAAGATGTCGAAGTGGCTGGCGCCATCGACGACCGCGGCCTCGTCGAGCGAGAACGGGATGGTGTCCATGAAGCCCTTGATCAGCCAGGTGTTGATCCCGATCGATCCGCCGAGGTAGACGAGGATCAATCCGAGGTGGGTGTTGAGCCCGGCGATCGGGAAAACGTCGCCGATGCCCCGCACCAGCAGCAGGATGGCGACGAACGCCAGATACTGCGGGAACACCTGGATCAGCAGGACGATCAACAGGCCGGCGCGGCGGCCGCGCCACTCCAACCGGGAGAAGGCGAAGGCAGCAGATGCCGACATCAGGACCTGGATGGTGGCCACCACGAAGGCGATGTAGAAGCTGTTCCACAGCCACCGGCCCACGGGGAGCAATGGGTTGGTGAACAACTCCTTGAAGTTGTCCAGCGTGACCGAGGTCGGAATGAGGTTCGAGGCACCGAGGGTGTTGAAGGTATTGAACGCGGCCGAGACCATCCACAGCACCGGGTAGATGGCGAACGCCATCGCCACCCACATCACGGCATGGCGCCATCCCTTGTCGCGCAACCATACCTTGAAGCTGGTCTTGTTCTTCGTGCCGAGAGTTGCCTGCCCGGCGACGACCTTGCTGTCGGTCGGCTTAGAGGTTGCCATAGAGTCTCTCCAGGCGCTTGGTGAACCGGAAACTGAAGGCTGAGATCAGAGCCACGATGATGAAGATGAGGATGGCGAACGTTGCGGCGAGGGCGAAACGCCCGGCGTTTTGCGACAACGAGAAGGTGAACGTGATCAGAAGATCCGTCTCGCCGACCGGCACGTCATAGGTGAGGAGCTGCGGGCCACCGTTGGTCAGCAGGAAGATGTTGATGAAGTTGTTGAAGTTGAAGGCAAACGACGCAATCAGCAGCGGGGCGATGATCACCATCAGCATCGGGAAGGTGACCTTGCGGAAGGTCTGGAAGCCGTTGGCGCCGTCGACCTTGGCCGCCTCGATCAGCGAGGTCGGGATCGACTGGAGCGCTCCCATCGAGATCAGCATCATGTAGGGGAAGCCCTGCCACACGGTGACCAGGATCACCGACACTTTGGCCCAGAAACCGTTGGTCAGCCACGGCACCGCGAAACCCGGTCCACGCCAGCAGGTCGTTGTTGATCGGGCCGAAATTGGTGTCCATCAGGCCTCGCCAAATCAGCACCGAGATGAAAGCGGGGATGGCGTAGGGAAGGATCAGGATCGAGCGGTAGAACTTGATCCCGCGCAGTTGCACGTTGTGCAGGGTCAACGCCAGACCGAGGCCGAGCGCCAACTGGAGAAACACAACCGAGACGGCGAAGACGACGTTCCAGGTGAACACCCGCAGCAGCGGCCCGCCAACGCGTTGGTCGGTGAGGGCATCGACGTAGTTGTCCGCTCCGATGAAGATGCGCCAACCAGGAGTGAGCGTCCGGCCGTCTTCGCAGACGTAGTTGCCCTCAACCGGGACACATTCCGTTTCCTCGATGTTGTCGACGAGAACATCACGCGCCGCGTCGTACGTGTACCGCTGGATCTGGCCGGCCTGGGCCGAGGTCGCTGTCACCACGACGGCCTCGCCGACCGGCGTGTCGATAGCAGACGCCAGCAATTCACCCTCGACTGCGATCAGGTCGATCAGCTTCAGCTTCGATGAGCCGTCGATCTCGTCGGGCGGCGCGGCCGGATCATCGAGCGGGAATGGACTCACAGGTGGTTTCGCTGGGTGGGTCCGTCTTGAGGCGTGGTGCCCCAAAACACGTGTTGCCCTCGTCATCGACGAGGAGGAAGCGGAGATCGCCGTTCGGTCGCCTGATAGACGGTGAGGGCGAATTGCGCCGGGTCGTCGGAGATGACCTTGATGCTCTCGAGCGAGGCCGTCGCCTGCTCCTTGTTGACATTGTTCGCCTGGGCGAAGTTCGTCATCGAGAGGTAGATCGGTGTACCCGATGGGGTAGACGACAAAGACGAGGAGGAAGACCAGGCCCGGGGCGATGTATCGCAAGGGGATGGTCTTGCTGGAGAAGTAGATGTAGTTGAGCCCGATGGCGCCGACCGCCAGCAGCGCCATGACCAGCCATTGCTCCTGGTCGATCAGGCTGTACATCGCCCACAGGGCCATGGCGTCGATGATCGCCATCGACCCGAAGCGGAACCAGAAGCCGGGTCCCAGGCTTCCGAATCGTCCGGAACGCGCAGAGGACGGGGCCGTCAATTCGACCCCGTCCTCTGGTGTCCTCCGAACATGCGTCGGAGGTTAGTCGGTTGCTACGTCAGGCTCCGATCAGACCATCGATCTGTTCTCCGGCCGCGGTGAGTGCGGTCGTCGGGTCGGATTCGCCGTTGCGGATCTGAAGCATGGCGGCGCCCCACGAGTCCCAGACATCACCCGTCATCTGCGGGATGTTGGGCATCGGCTGACCGTTGGCGATCGACTGCGTGAAGGCGGCAACGATCGGGTCGCTCGAAACGACCTCGGCCACCGTCTTGTTGGCCGGAAGGCGCGGGTCGGCTTCGTACAGTGCCTGCTGCACCTCGGGGGTGGCGGCGTAGTCGTAGATGAACGTCTTGGCGACGAGCTCCTGGGTGGTCTGCGAGCTCAGGTAGATGCCCTGTGCGCCGAAGAACGGACGGGGCGTGTTGCCATCCATCGTCGGGATGCTGATCACCTGGACTTCGAAGCCGTTCTCGGCGGCGCCGGTCTCGGCATCACCACGGGCCCACGGGCCGGTCATCCAGAACAGCGCGTTGCCCTGCTGGAAGGCTTCCTGAGCATTGCCGTAGTTGTAGGACGGGATGTACCCGGCCTCGACCAGTCCGGCCATGAAGTCGGCGCCGGCGATGGACTCAGCTGAGTCGATGCCTGCGGTGTCGGCCGTGTAGCCCGATGCCGGATCGAACGTGAAGATCGATCCACCAAAGGCGGACTGGAACGGGAACATGTGGTAGGCGTCGGCTGCGTCGGCGCCACCGGGCAGCGCGATGCAGGCCTGGTCGCCGCTGAGCACGCTGTCACACAGCGTCGTCAGGTCCTCGAACGTTGCCGGGGCGTCGGTGGTGGCTGCCAGCGTGGTGTTCATCCACATGGCGATGCCCTCCATCTGGAACGGCAAGGCGTAGAGCGAGCCACCCAGGGTGAAGGCGGTGAGTGAAGGATCGAAGAAGTCCGCGGCTGTGTCGGCCGGGAGATCGTTCATCGGAGCGACTACGCCGGCGTCCGACAGCGGGCCGGTCCAGTCGTGGGCGCCGATGAAGACGTCGGGGCCTTCGCCGGTCGGGATCAGCTGGATCGCTTCGTCGCGAATCGAGGCGAAGTCCTTCTGTACGACCTCGATGGCTACGCCGGTTGCCTCTTCGAACGCGGGTGCGATCGCAATGAAGGCCGGGGCGCGGCTTTCGTCGGCCCAAATCACCAACGCGTCGGATGCGGCGGCAGCGGTGGTCGTCGTCTCAGGGGCGGCCGTGGTCGTTGTCTCTTCCATGGCTTCGGTCGTTGTTGTTGTGTCTTCCGTGGCGGCGGCCGTTGTTGTCGTGTCGCCAGCGCTGTCATCGTCGCCACAAGCGGCAGCGATCAGAGCAAAGGCAAGAACAAGGCCAACCAGAATCCGGTACCGACTTCTCACAGGAAGTCCTCCTCCGTTATCCAATGGGGTTTGCGCGGGGCATCTCGAGTGAGTGCCTCCGTTGCCGGTAGTAAACCAGCAACCGCGAGTAAAGCACGTTCCTTGCAAGATTTCCAGCTGCTTTCTGCAAGTCTTGCAAGTTCTTGCATTGTGCGGGATAGTAGGGGGATGCGTCCCAAGCTCCAGGAAGTCGCCGCGCTCACCGGCGTGAGTGAGGCCACCGTCAGCCGGGTGATGAATGCCCGGCCCGGCGTCGCCGAACCCACCCGCCGGTTGGTACTCGATGCGCTCAGCGATCTCGGGTATCGAGAGGTACCCGCCAGCTCTGCTCGTTCGGGTGTGGTTGGGATCATCACCCCTGAGCTGGAGAACCCGATCTTCCCGCTGCTGGCCCAGACCATCGAGGCTCGGCTCGCTCGCCACGGGATCATGTCGGTGGTCTGCCCCTCCACATCGGAGACGATCCACGAGGACGACTACCTGGATCATCTGGTTGACATCGACGCCGCCGGGGTTGTGGTGGTCAACGGCCGCTACGCCCAGGCCGGCATCGGGTACGAGCCGTACGAGCGGATGCTCGATAAGGGCATTCCCACGGTGCTGGTCAACGGCATCTTCCCCGACTGCACCGTTCCGGCCGTGTCGATCGACGTTGCCGCCGCGGCCCAGTCCGGGGTGCAGCACCTTGTCCGACTCGGTCACACCAGGATCGGCTGCCTGATCGGCCCCCGTCGCTACAGCACGTCGCAGCTTCTGGTTGAGGGCTACGAGAAGGCCGTCGCCGCAGCGGGGCTCGAGAATGGCAGCCATCTCATTTCCGAGACCCTCTTCACGCTCGAGGGCGGCCATGCCGGCATGGCCAAGCTGCTCGAGGCCGGCGCGACCGGCGTCATTACTGGTGGTGATCTCATGGCGATCGGCGCCATCGGCGCAGTACGCGCCTGGGGCGCCTCGGTGCCGGACGACGTCTCGATCATTGGCCTGGACGGCACCCCGATCGCCGCCCTCACCGACCCGGCGCTGACCACCATGCGCCAACCGGTCGACCGCATGTCCGCCGCGGTCGCTTCGATGATCGTGGCCCAAACCACCGACGGAAGCCGTCCCCGTCCCCAACTGTTCCGTCCCGAATTGGTGGTAGGCGGCTCAGCCGCCCAGGCGCCGAAGGCTCCATAGAGGCCTTCGCAGGTCGTTGGCGTCCGTCAGTCGCTGCGCTCGCCGTCGTTTGTCACGTTGATGGGACCGTGAAGGTAGGTGCGGACGGTTGGGTAGGCGAGGTCTACCTGGTTGGCGTTGTCGATTCCGTCGAGGATTGCTTCCCACACGGCCTGAGCGATGTCACGTTGCTGGCGGGCCCCCACCAGAAAGCGGCTGGTGAACACCACGCCGCTGTCCTCGACTGACAGATACACGATTGGGGTGAGCTTCCCAACCTTGATGTGGTAGTCGCGAGCCGTCTCTCGGATCCGGGTTCCGGCCGCCAACTCGACGTTGGGTGTGTTCTCGCTGACGGCTCGTTCGATGAGCTCGGCGCGCCTCGGTGCGATCGGACTCAAAGGTGACGAGGACGGGAATCTCGTACCAGATGTATTCAAAGCCCTCCGTGTAGTTCGCCACCTTCTTGGTGAACAACAGGCCGTTGGGGATGTGAATGAGGCGCCCAGTCGACTGATCAGCGTCGACCCAATTCCCCACCTCCATCAAGGAGAAGCGGAAGAGGCGGACGTCTATGACGTCGCCTTTGGTCCCGTCGAGTTTCGATGCGGTCTCCGAGCCGAAACGGTCTGCGGCTCAGGATGAAGAACCACCCGGCGAGATTCTTGAGGACGTCTGAAAGTGCGATGGCGATACCGGCGGACAGCAGGCCGAGGAAGGTGGGCAGATTGTCAAAGGCATCGATCCAGATCCAGGCCAACGACATGAGTCCAATGATCGTGGCCGTGTAGGTGACCATCTTGCTGGCCCGATAGGCACTCCATAGATCGTCGGAAACCTTCGGTAGCGTGCGCAGGATGAGCCATCTGCCGACGAAGAGAGCGGCGACCACGACCAAGGAAGCGAGGAGCTTGCCCTGCGTGTCCGGCGAGATTCCGAGTTGTTCGGTGATCCACTCCACGTCAACCGTCTCCGAGGTTGAACAGAAGACGCCGCAACAGTTGAGCGAGCGCCGCTCGCTCGTCGGGATCGAGTGCGGCGAGCAAGTAATCCTGCCTCTCGAGGTTTGATTCGAGGATCTGATCGACCAAGTCGCGTCCCTTGTCGGTGAGGCGGATCACGAGGGCCCGTCGATCGGAAGGGTCGGCCAGGCGTTCCACCAGGGCGGCATCCTCGAGCCGATCGAGGCGGCTGGTCATGCCGCCCGTCGTGATGAGCGCTGCTTCGGCGAGTTGCGTGGGGGAGAGCTCGTGGCGAGGCGTTTGCCGCCGGAGGGCGGCCAGTGTGTCGAAGTCGCCCTTGGTGCTCAGCCCGTTCTCAATAGCGCCCTGCTCTAGCTCAGTCTGTAGGTAACTGGCCAAACGGAGGATTCTGGCAACGACTTCGGTCGTCGAAGTATCGAGGTCGGGCCGCGCTGCTCCCCAATCCTCGATGACTCGGTCCGTGAAGTCGCGCCCCATCCGATACTCCTTACCGCAAGATTACTTGAGATATTACTATCATGTCCCGAGGAGTCAACGTGGGATGTCGAGCCTTCCACGAAACCGCCCCCACCGCCATCCGGCCGAGGTCTGGTCGACACGCCACTCCACCGGCGTCCCCGGTGGCTCGACGGTCTCAACTCGAGCTCCCACCGCAGCTCGTACTTGGGCCCTGAGATCGTCGGAACCGCTGAAGCTCATCGGGACCCTGCCTACCTCGAGACCACCGGTGAGGGCGGAGGTTGTGTGGGTCAACGCCTGCTCGGTGCCGTAGAAGATGGCGGGCACCCCGGGGAGGGCGAGCACGGCATCGGTGGCGGCGGCCAGTCGCGTCGTGTCTCCGCTCCAGCGGTGCAAGCCGCGACCCATGTCGTGGTTATCGAAGAAGCGAACCCACGAGAAGTCTTCGTGGGCGAGCACGGCAGCGGCCTCCTGCTCGACCTCGACCAGTCCGGCAGGGTCCAATTCGCCGGCGAGGAAGTCACGCAGCGCATAGGCGAAGAGGAAGTCGGTCACCCCGTCGAGCACTCCGCCGTAGCGTCGACAGAATGCCGGGGTCGCGGTTGCCTCACCAAACAGCCAGGCCTCGGGATGGGTGCGGTTGAGTTGGGTCGACAGGTCGGCGAAGAACGACTCGCTCGGCCCGAGGACATGGTCGATTCGGTAGCCGGCAATCCCATACTCGTCGAGCCAATGCCTGGCGGCTGCGATCAGCGCGGCCCTCGCCTCGGGATGGTTCACGTTGACCTTTGGCATCCCGGGATTTCCGAAGAACGTGTCGTAGCTGCCATCGTCGGCGATGAAGAACCAGTCCCGGGTATCACCACCTTGGCTCGCTTCGATGAACCACGGGTGCTCATCCGAAACATGGTTCGGCACAAAATCGAGCAGCACCCGGATGCCGGAGTCTCCCGCGACGTTCACGAGGTCGTACAGGGCGGCGTTGCCCCCGAAGCGCGGATCGACCTGGCCAAAGTCCTTGGTGTCGTACCCGTGGTAGCTGCTGCAGGTGAAGATCGGGGTGAGCCAGATCGTGTTGATCCCGAGGTCTGCGAGGTAGGGGACCCGGGCGGTGATTCCGGCGAGATCACCTCCGGCCCACGCTTTGGGGTGATCGGGTTGGGGAACTGGACCGTGTGCGGTGGCGAACCGGTCGACGAAGATCTGATACACGACCGCGCCCTGGGTCCATGAAGGTGGGCGCCGTGAGGTGACGCGGTGGGTGAAGACGGTGGCGGCCCTCTGGGGTCTGCGGCCGTCGGCGTACCAGGCGCGTTCGGTCCCGTCGAGGCTTCGCACGACGTAGTTGACGATGGTGCCGTCCGGCATCCCCGGTAGCACCGCTTCCCAGTGGGACCCGACCCGCCGAGCCGGGTATTCAACGCCGTTTGTCTCGATCGCCTGGGGAGTGACGGCGGCGGGGTCGGAGGCGGCAACGACGGTGACCCGGCGCGCCTCCGATGTGGTAGTGACCCGCAGCACAATCGGTCGCCCCGGTCGAGGGACACTGGGGATCCGGTCGTACTGGTGATCGACGGCCAGGCCCTCCTGGAGGTCGAACATGCCGAAGAGGAAGGCGGCTTGGGGGCGGCGGGGGAGCATCGGCGGAGCGTAGTCCGCAGTCGAAGCTGCAGGGTGCCAACATGGGGTCCGTGAAAGGTCGACTGGTCTTCGTGATGCACGCCCACTTGCCCTATGTCCTGGGTCACGGCGAGTGGCCATACGGGGCGTCGTGGTTGTTCGAGGCCGCGGCCGACACCTACCTGCCGCTGCTGGTATCGCTCGAGGCCCTCCAGGCCAATGGGGTGCGTCCGGCATTGACGCTCGAGTTCTCGCCGGTGCTCGGAGAGCAACTCGATGATGACCGCTTTCGGACGGGTTTGGTCGGCCACCTCGCCGCGCTCATCAGCGCCGCCATCCGCAACCGGGATGACGCCGCGGCGTCGGGCGATGCCGAGCGGGCCGGAATGGCCGAAGCCTGGCGAGATCGGTACCAAGCGACGCTGGATGACTTCGAGCGGCGCGATCGTGACATCCTGAGCGGGTTCGGCGCTCTCGATGCCGCCGGCGCGATCGAGCTGTTCACCTGCGCCCGGACCCACGGCTTTCTCCCCCTGCTCGGCTCAGCAGAGCGGACCCGCCGCCAGGTCGGGGACGGCGTGGCATGGTTCCAGGCTCGGTTCGGCCGCAAGCCGCGTGGGATCTGGATGCCGGAATGTGCCTACCGCCCCGGTGGTCCATGGCAACCCGCTGCAGACCTGCCTGTCGATGCCGTGCGTCCCGGCATCGAGGCGTTCCTGCAGGCGGCCGGCATCGATTGGACGATCATCGACGCTCACCTCGTGACTGAGGGTGCCCCGATCGGCAACTATCCGCCGTGGTCGGCGACTGCCGGGGAGGGGCTGTCACCCCACCAGATCTACACCCTGGGAGATTCGACGGTTGCGGCGTTTCCCCGTGATCCGACGACAACTGTCCAGGTGTGGTCGGGCGACATCGGCTACCCGGCCAATCCGTGGTTCCTCGAGTTCCATCGGCGCCACCACGAGGGTGGACTGCGCTACTGGCGAGTCACCGATCGCGAGCTCGATATCGGTGACAAGGCGCCGTACGAGCCAGGTCGGGCACGGACGGCCGTGGCCGAGCAGGGCCACCACTTCGCCCGGCTCGTCGGCGAGACCATCGCCAACACGGTCGCGGCCGGTGTGGAAGATCCGGTGGTCCTGGCGCCGTACGATGCCGAACTCTTTGGACACTGGTGGCGCGAAGGCGTGGAGTGGTTCGCCGCCGCCAGGCGCGAACTCGATGCCGCAGGGATCTTGGTTGCCACGGCCTCAGAGGCGCTCGACGCCTCCGGCACGGCCCAAGCGGTGCGGGTCCCGGCAGGCTCGTGGGGGGATGGCGGCGACTACCGGGTGTGGGATGTACCGTCGACCGCCGACCTGTGGCGCGCCATCTACGCCGCCGAGGCCGGCCTCGAGGAATCCCAGGCGGAGAATCCGGAGCCGGAACGAACGCTGCGGACGGTGCTCGACCAGCTGCGCCGGACGGTGCTGCTCATCGAGAGTTCGGACTGGGCGTTCTTGATATCGACCGGTACTGCGGTTCGCTACGCCACCGAACGCTGGAGAGGGCACGCCGCCGACGCCGATGTTCCTCGTCGGCCTCGCCGAGCACTTGGCCGGAGGCGACGCCCTCGACGGAGAGCAGGAACGTGCTCTTGCCGACCTCGTGGAGCGAGATAGGGTGTGGCTGCCGTGAAGATCCTGATGTCGGCCGCCGAGCTCGCCCCATTCGTCCGCACCGGAGGTCTGGGCAACGCCGTCGAGGGATTGGCCGGAGCGCTGGCCCGGCTCGGCCATGAGGTGACGGTCACCGTTCCCGGGTATCGCGATCTCGAGCCGGAAGGCACTCCGATCGGTGGGAGCTGGTATCGGATCCCCGACCCCCTGCTCGACGTGCTTGCCTACCGAGACGCCTCGTTTGCCCGCCCCGGGGTCTACGGACCCGAGCCCGGCACCGGCTACGACGACAACTGGCTGCGCTTCGGCCGCTTCGCCCGGGCGACGGCCGACCTCGCCGGCGACTTCGACGTGTTCCACCTCCACGATGCCCACGTTGGTGCCGCGGCGCTGCTGGCGCCGGTTCCGACGGTGTTCACGATCCACAACGCGGCGCACCCGATGTTGGGGCCACTCGATGAGGCGGCGGCGCTACTCGGAGTGGCTCCCGAGGCGGCGCTGCCCGGCGGTGCCCTCGAGTGGTACGGCTCGGCCAACTATCTCAAGGCAGGCATGGTCGGTGCCGACCGGGTGACGACGGTGAGTCCCGGGCACGCGGCCGAACTAGCCGTGCCGGACACTTCGTTTGGTCTTTCCGGCATCGTTGCCTCCCTGGCCCACCCGATCGTGGGGATCCTGAACGGGATCGACACCACGTCGTGGGATCCAACCACCGACGCTGCGCTGGCGGCGCCGTTCAGCGCCGACGACCTGAAGGGCAAGAAGAAGTCGCGGGCGGCGTTGATGGCGGTGGCCGGCCTGAGCGACGGCGTGGTTTTTGGCAACGTTGGGAGGATGGCGCGCCAGAAGGGCCTCGGCCTTCTTGAGCCCACGATTGACGAGTTGGTGGCTGAAGGCTTCCGACTGGTGTTGGTCGGCAACGGCGAGCTCGATGCCATGGTCGACGACTGGGTGCAGCGTTACGCCGGTGCGGTGGCTCACCTGCCCTACCAGGACTCGCTGTCTCGGTTGGTATCGGCCGGCGCCGATGCCTACCTGATGCCATCGGAGTTCGAGCCCTGCGGCCTCGGGCAGTTGTACGCAATGCGCTACGGGACGCCGCCGGTCGTGCGCCTCACCGGGGGTCTCGCCGACAGCGTGCCTGACATCGACGAGCATGACGAGCGCGGCACCGGACTTGGGTTTCGCACCTTTGAGCCGGAATCGTTGGCCAAGACGATTCGCCGGGCGATGCGCTATCACCTGGGCTTGCCTCGGCTCTGGAAGCGGATGCAGGTGAACGGGATGACGGTCGACTGGTCCTGGGAGGCGCGCGCCGCCGAGTACGAGGCGGTCTACGCCGCCGCCGGCTGAATCTCTCCTCAGGACACGCTCCGGTCTGGTCGATATTTCCTGGGAACCATGGCGTGCACTTCCCCACGTTCTGACTGCGGGATGGCAGTGCGATGACCTGGCACGGAGAACGATGGGAGGACCGTCGCTTCCGGGCCTGGCTGATTCGTGCCGTCGTTTTCATCGTGCCCGTTGTGGCTGCGATCGTGGTGGCGACGGTCGTGGCCAACTCACTGCCCGAGCCCGACGGACTCTGGGGCAGCTTGGCGTGGTGGGCGCTGGTACTTGGATCGTCATTCGGGACCATGTGGCTGGTCGACCGCATCGCCCGGCAGCTCCTGCCGCTGGCGGCCCTGCTGCGGATGTCGCTGGTGTTCCCCGACAAGGCACCATCTCGGTTCAGCGTTGCGCTGCGCTCGAACTCCTCGCGGCGTATGCAGGCCGATGTCGAGCAGGCGCGTGCTGCCGGGGTCGACGACGATCCCACCAGGGCCGCGGAGTTTGTCTTGGCGATGGTCGCCTCGCTGGGCGACCACGATCGTCTCACTCGCGGTCACGCCGAGCGGACCCGGGCCTACACCGATCTGCTTGCCGAGGAATTGGGCATTCCGGAGGACGACCGTGACCGCTTGCGGTGGGTGGCGTTGTTGCACGATGTCGGCAAGCTCGGGGTTCCGGCCGAGGTCCTCAGCTCCGACCACAAGCTCACCGACGATGACTGGGCTCACGTCAGGAATCACCCCGCCGATGGCTTCGAGCTGACCCGCCCCATCCACGAGTTCCTGGGACCGTGGGCCGTCACCATCCTTCACCATCACGAACGGTACGACGGTTCGGGCTATCCAGCGGGGATCGCCGGACAAGATATCGCCTACGGCGCCAGGGTCGTCGCGGTTGGCGATGCCTACGATGCCATGACCGCGTTTCGCACCTATCAGCCGGCTCTGTCGACGGCAGCGGCGCGCAAGGAACTCGCCGCCGGCGCCGGAACCCAGTTTGATCCCCATGTCGTGCGAGCGTTCCTCAGCCTGTCGATGGGGAGCCTGCGGCGGGTGGCCGGTCCGCTCGCCTTCCTCGGGCAGTTGCCCTTCATCGGAGGACTGCGGCGCCTTGGTGACACCGCCACCGCCGCCGTCGCCACTACAGCGGCGCTGGGCCTCGCCCTGGTCGGCGGGCTGATTCCGGGGCCAAACACTGCGGTCAGCGTCGGTGACATCGTCCCCTCCTACGCCAACCAGGACGTCTCCGAGTACGAGGTGAGCTGGGATGGCAACGGGACGTTCGATCCATACAACGTCGACCCCGACACAGTGCTGATCGTGCAGAGCCCGACTGCCGGCATCGTGGCGCCCAATGCCGATGGTGTCCTCGTCTACTTGCCCGAACCCGGACCGGTCACCGGAGATCGCTATGTGGTCGAGTTGTGCGACATGGATGGCGACTGTGTGTCGCTGCCGGTGGTCGTGCTCCCCGAAGACGACATTGTGGCGGCGCCCCCCGGTGGGGGCGATCAGTCTGGGCCGGCGCCGACCGACCCTCCGCCACCTCCACCGACCACCACGTCGAGTACTACCTCGTCGACGACAACGACCCTGGTGACGACGACCACGGGATTCCCGACGCCGAGCACCCTACCTCCGCAGACAACGACTACCGCCTCACCGGCCACGACGACAACCACAGTTCCGCCGACTACCACCACAACCACGACGACAACGGTTGCGCCGACCACCACAACGACCACATCCACGACCACGACGACGACGGTTCCGCCGATGACCACGACCACAACGACGACCACGACGCAACCACCGGCACCCCCCGATGCGGTACCGGATACCGCCGCTACCGACGAGGACGTGCGCGTCGTGATCCCGGTGTTGGCCAACGACTCCGACCCCGACGGCGACCTCGACCCGACCACCCTGACCGTGGCTTCGGCCCCCGGACAGGGGACCGCCGCCGTTGTCGGTTCGGAGATCGAATACACCCCGGCTGCCGATATCTCGGGCGCAGATGCGTTCGACTACGAGATCTGTGATGTGGGAGGCAGGTGCTCGACGGCCGCGGTCACGGTGACGGTCGCTCCGGTGAACGACCCGCCTGCTGCTGTGGACGACGCTGCCGCCGGGCTGCCGCGGACGGTGATCGTGATCGACGTCCTGAGCAACGACAGTGACATCGACGGCGGCCCTCTCACCATTTCTGGATCCGATCCCATATCGGCCCTGGGTGGCTCCGTTGCCTGCGGCACGCAGTGCACCTATATCCCACCCGACCCGTGGACCGGGCCGGACACCTTCAGCTATGTCGTGAGCGACGGCGCCGGCGGTGTCGACGCCGCGACTGTGACGGTGACCCCGACGACGCCCGACGTCGAACTCTTCCTGCGCAGCGGTGGTGCCGGCGATCAGACCTCCACTCCGGTGTTGCCTCTCTCGTCTGGAGCGGTTCCCACCAACGCGACTCTGCCCAACTACGACACCAACCGTGACGCCGGGCCGGGGCTCCTTCTGCAACAAGTCGAAGCCGGGCCCGGCCAGCAACTGTCCGAAACCGATCCGGCTCGGTTCCAGCTCTGGTCCTATCCGGTGGCGAGCGACCTCGTGCTCAACGGCGACGCGTCAATGGATTTGTGGGCTGGCATGGCCGCACTGCAGTCGGGCGTACACGGCCGGTTGCGGGTGTTCGTGCTCGACTGCCCGGTGGGTTCGATCGACGGCACCAACTGTGTTGAGATCGCACGGGAACGCGTCGACCGCGACCCGTGGACGGCGGTGGACATGCAATGGGAACGGGCCGCGTGGGATTTCGGCACGCTGGCCTACACGATTCCGGCGGGTCGCTCCTTCACCTTGAAGGTGGTTGTGGCCGGCCCCAACGCCGACGACGACATGCGGCTTGGTTTTGATGCGGTCGGCTTTGAGAGCAGCTTCGTGCTCCGCGCCGGGTAGTCAACGCAGGGGGAGTTCCAGCTCCCAGACCGCCACTGCGAGCCCATCGACGTCCTCGGTACCCTGCTCGGTGCGGGTGAACCCGTGCGATTCGTAGAAATCGAGGGCGCGTTGGTTGTCGCTTTCCGTTCTGACAATCATCCGCCGATACCCCTCGTCGCGGCAACCCGTCACCGTCTCCGCCACGAGGGCGGTTCCGATGCCCTGCCCCAGCAGTGACTGCAGCACGATGATCCCGGCCAACTCCACGGTGGCGTCATCGATCCGGGTCGTCGCGGAGAAGCCGACGACGCGCGAACCCGACCGTGCCAGGAACATGCGACGATCGGGTCCGCCGAGCCGCTCGACGATGGCTGCCTGGGTGGTGAGTTCGCGAATGATCTCATCGGTGGCGCCGGCAAAGCCGGGTGCGTTCGGGCCGGCCTGCTGCCATGCCTCCCAGAAGAACGCGGCGAAGGCGCCGGCGTCGTCGGCGGTGGCTTCGGTGACGGTAGTCGTGGCGGCGTCCGTCATACGACCCGCCAGATGGACCCCGAGCGCGGGCCGACCGAGAGGCGGGCATTGTTGTCTCCGGGTTCGACCACGTCGGCACCCCACAGCGACTCGAATCGGTCGCCGGGGAAATCGCTCAGCGGCAACACCAAGGTTTCGCGTTCGTCCCCGGCATTGACGGCAACGATGATCTCGTCGTCGGCGGCAGTCCGCTCGATGACGGTGAGCATCGTGCCGTGTTGTCCCGGCGGCGGCCAGACGCGACGGTAGTTGGCGGAGCGCAACGCGGGATGGGCCTTGCGCAGCGCGATGAGCTGTCGGAAGGTCACCAACAGGTCGGCATGCCACTGCGTCTCGTCCCAAGGGAAGCCGCCGCGGGAGCCGGGTTCCTTGGTGCCATCCATGCCGACTTCTGTGCCGTAGTAGATGCTCGGCGCCCCGGGGAAGGTGAGCAGCAGCAGGGCCGCCAGCTTGACGGTGGTGGCGTCGCCGCCGGCAATGGTGCGGATCCGGGCGGTGTCGTGGGAGTCGAGCAAGTTGAGGTTGGCGAGGTGGGCGTGCTCGGGATATGAGCCGAGCAGCCGATCGATCCGATCGTTGTACCCGGCGGCGTCGATCGCCGGCAGGATGTCGTACCACGGGTTGTCGAGTGCCTGTTCGGGATCGACTCGCGAGCCGGCAGCGAAGGCGATGATGGCGGTAGTGAGCAGGTAGTTCATCGTCCCGTCAAAGCGGGTGCCGGATGCGATGTAGTCGGAGGCGTTGGACCAGATCTCGCCGACGATGTACGCGTCGGGATTGATGGCGCGCATCCTCTCCCGGAACTCCTCCCAGAAGCCGGGGGTTTGGATCTCCTCGGGAACATCGAGCCGCCAACCGTCGATGCCGAGCCGCATCCAATGCTCGCCGACCTGCATCAGGTACTCGCGTACCTCAGGGTTGTCGGTGTTGAACTTGGGGAGTGCCTTGATACCCCACCAGGCGCCGTAGTTGGCCGGCTTGTCGCCGTAGGGGTGCAGTGGCCAGTCGTAGATGTGGAACCAGTCGGCCCACGGTGAGCCCGCCCCGTTCTCCAACACGTCGTGGAACTGGAAGAAACCACGGCTGGAGTGATTGAGCACGGCATCGAGAACGACCCGGACCCCACGTTGGTGACACGCTTCGAGGAACTCGAGGAACGCTTCGTTGCCGCCGAGGAGTGGATCGACCTGGAAGTAGTCGTGGGTGTGATAGCGATGGTTGGAGCCGCTTTGAAAGATCGGGTTGAGGTAGATAGCGGTGATCCCGAGGTCACTCAGGTGATCGAGCCGTTCCGTGATCCCGAGTAGATCGCCCCCCTTGTACCCGTGGTGCGTCGGCGCCGAGTCCCAATGCTCGAGACCGTTGGGCTTGTCGAGCCGAGGTGAGCGGGCGAACCGATCCGGAAAGATCTGATAGAAGACAGCGGCGTTAGTGACCCACTCGGGCGGCCGGTGGAAGCGTTCCGGTTCTTGGGGGTGGGTCCGTTCGCACTCAGGGCACCAGTGCCAACCCTCGCGGCTCCGAAGGTCTGGAGGTTCCATGTCGCCGGGTCCCCTGTCTCGATTTCAATTATTGCATCGGTCTTCTCGGCGAGCCACCGTAGCCAATCGATGGACCATTGATCGAAGCCCGCCGATCTGTGGCCGCTCGAGACCCCCGCAGCAACCTCGGCGCCAGTGCCGGCGAGGTGGGGGAGGGCAACGGCCGGGACCACCGGGACGAAGGAACGTGACCCAACCGAACGAGAGCTGCCTCCCGTCTTCGGGCGGATCGCTCGCGGAGGTCGCCGGTGACCGGCCTCGAGGTGAACCTCCTTCAGTGAGGCGCAGACCGGCTCACATCGTCCGCTGCGGGTAGGCTCGCTCGAATGACCAACCCTGTTGATCTTCCCTGGCCCGCTGCGAAGTCAGGCGGTGGTGACGCCGATCTTGTGGAACGTGCCTGGTCTCCAGAGGCATTCCATGTGTTGGCGAAGCCGAGCGGAGCGATCTGCAACCTCGGATGTTCGTACTGCTTCTTCCTTGACAAGGAGGAGTTGTACGAGGGCAGTCGTTTCCACATGTCGGACGAGGTGCTCGAGCGCTACATCCGGCAGTTGGTCGACGCACACACCACACCGACGGTTACCGTTGCGTGGCAGGGCGGCGAGCCGACGTTGATGGGCCTCGACTTCTTCCGGCGGGCGATCGAGGTCCAGGACCGGTTCCGCAAGCCGGGCATGACGTTCGAGAACACTATCCAGACCAACGGGACGCTGCTCACCGACAAGTGGTGCGAGTTCCTGAAGGAGAACGACTACCTGGTCGGCATCAGCATCGACGGGCCGCAGCCACTCCATGACGTGAACCGCGTCAGCAAGCGGGGCGAGGGCACGTTCGACAAGGTGATGCGGGGCCTGCGTCTCCTCCAGAAGCACGGGGTCGAGTACAACGTGCTGACGACCGTGAACTCAGTCAACGGGTTGTTCCCGCTCGAGGTGTACCGCTTCTTGCGCGATGACGTTGGCACCGACTGGATGCAGTTCATCCCCGTGGTCGAACGTGTTGACGCCGACGGCAATCCGGCGTTCCTCGATGGGATGTATGCGTCGGAGCGCTCGGTTGGGGCGGAACAGTTTGGCCGCTTCCTGAGCGAGGTCTTTGACGAGTGGGTGCGCAACGATGTCGGGTCGGTCTACGTCCAGACCTTTGAGGCGACGGTCCGTAACTGGATGGGCCTCCCGTCGTCCGGCATGTGTGTGTTCAACGAGACGTGCGGTCTCGGTGTCGCCCTGGAGCACAACGGCGACCTCTACTCGTGTGACCATTTCGTTGAACCCGATTTCCTGATCGGGAACATCGGAGACACGGACATGGGCGACCTTGTTGCGTCGAAGCGGCAGCACGAGTTCGGCATGGACAAGCAGGACAAGCTCCCGCAGTACTGCATGGACTGCGACGTCCGCTTCGCGTGTCACGGCGAGTGCCCGAAGAACCGGTTCATCGAGACACCGGATGGCGAACCCGGACTGAACTACCTGTGCGCGGGATTCAAGGACTTCTTCCACCACGTCGACAAACCGATGCAGGTCATGGTCGAAGCGATCCGAGCCGGACAGACAGCCTCACCGGTCATGGCCTATATGGCGCGAAGCGACGCGTCATTCGCCGCTGCGGTCGCAAAGGCAGGTCGGAATGACCCGTGCCCGTGCGGCAGCGGTGTAAAAACGAAGAAGTGTCACGGCCTCGCGCAAGCGGACGCCGGCGAGTCGCCCGAGATGCCGAGTGAGCCTGGCAAACCCCGCCCACACGTTGGGAAGCGGCGCGAGGATTAGCGAAGCGTTGGCCCGCGAGCGGTGCGCCCAGGCTACGAGTTGGACACACGAACAGCTCCTCATCGCCGGCCACCAGGCGGCCGACAGAAGCGAAGTGTGGGTATCCAGGCGATCACGGCCGGCATCTCGACTCTCGGCAACACTTCGCACCGCGTGGCCGACCTTCAGATTGGCGCCCCAGAGCGGATAGAGAACCGTCTGGATCAGGGGCTCGGGGTTGGTCCCCCGATGCAGCAGCATGACGTCGATGGGCGGCACAGGTGGAGAGTCCACCGTCCCCAATTCGCTCGAGCCCGAGCCGGCGACGGAGGTGAAGGAACGGTCCGAGGGGGGGTGTCAGTCAGCTCTTGTTCCCATCCGGGATCGGCGAGGCAATGCGGGTGGGGTGGATGGGGTCCTCCACTGGGTGTTGCTCGATGGTCGCTCAGGGGCGCCGCAGCCTTGTTCTGGCCGGCGCTCGCTGTCAAGGCGGAGCGGCCGCGACGGAGCGGTTTTGAACCGATAGGCACACAGGGCACCCGCCGGACTCTCCCCGGTCTCCGTCACGAGCAGGTTCGCGACTAGCCGCAGGTCACCACGCCACCGGCGTCCACGCCGCTCGGAGGCAACTCGTAGGTGGCCAGCCCGGGGAAGAACTCGGGGGTGTTGGCGATGTCGGTTGGGGTGCCGGACGGGCCGGTGGTTTGGCCCTCGAGGCCCTCGGCCGTTCCCAGCTCCAGCGTGCCCCACAGGCTCCCCTCGATGTCCGTCGGGATCTGTGTCACGTAGTAGAGCAGCGACCCACAGGCATAGACGCCGGCCGGCGACTCGGCAATGGTCGGGGCACCCACACAGATCTCATCGGCGGTCCCGAGATGTGGCGAGTTGCTGATGCTGGTGAAGATGGTGCCGTCGAAGATCGAGTTGCCTGCGCAGATCGGGATGCCGGCGGAAGCATCGAAGCCTCGGTACATCACCACGTAGTTGTCCTCGTACTGATACCAGTGCGCTTCGACCGAGCTGGGCGGGAAGAGGCCGCCGCCGTTGGCGCTGTAGGGGATGAGCACGCCGACCACCGGCGTTGTCGGCGACGCGTGCGGCCGCCGGTGGGGCCGTTGGAGTCGTGGTCTCGGTCGTGGTTGTGGTGGTCGTTGTCTCGGCAGCGGTCGTCGTGGTTTCCGCCGGTGGTCATTGTCGCCGCCTGGCTCGTCGTCGTGGTGGATGCCGCGGTCGCCTCGGTCGAGGTGGCCGCGTCATCATCCGAGCAGGCAGCAACGATCAGCGAGACCGCGGCAAGCAGGATCAGGAGTCGGGTCGATCTGGTCATTGGTTTCCCCCGGTCGTCCCTGCCGAACCTACCCGGCGGGTTGCTGCGGTGCGTCGCCCCTTCTTGGGTCGGCGGAATCTGTCACACGCCTTTGATACCTTGGTGGCAGCTTCCCTAACTGGTAGTCACATCTTTGACGGGGGTCGGGTATGTCGTTGTCGAGCACGGAGTCTCGGAGCCGTAGTGAGCGGATCGCCGGCTTGCATGCGCTGATGACTCAGGCTCTCGCCGGCATCCTGGTCGAGGTCGGGGCGGCAGCTGAGGATGGCTCTTACGGGGCCGGAGCAACAGGACTGGTGTCGTGGCTCACTGCTGAGCTTCAGGTCGCTCCCCGCACCGCCCGCGCCTGGGTGCGAGCCGCCCGTAAGCTGGATGGCTTTCCGGTCATTGCCCAACGGTTGGCAGAAGGGAGCTTGGCGTTCGACCAAGCCCAGGCGCTGCTCCGCTACCTCGATCCCGAGGACGAGGCGATCGTGGTCGACGCGGTGTTGGACACCCCGGCGGCGGAGTTGGAGCGGGCCGCTCGCAAGCAGACACCTCGCCCTCAACCGGAGGTCTCCGAGGATCGCTACCACCGCCGAGCTGAGATGTGGTGGGACGACGAGCAGCGTTGGCTCTACTTCGAAGGCGCACTTCCCGGCGTCGACGGCGCACTGTTCGAAAAGGCTGTCCAGCACCTTGCCCTCACCGCTCCTCACGATTCGTTCAGCGGCCTCTGGCACCCGTTCGAGCAACGAGCCGCCGATGCACTCATTCAGATGGCGTCACTCGCTCTCGGCGACGCCTCGAACGCCGATCGAGCCACAGTGGTGGTTCATGCTCCGCTCTCGGCGCTCGCGCCGGGGAGCGAAGCAAGTGCTGACGTCGAGTTCGGTCCGGTCATTGCGGCCATCGAAGCGCAACGCCTGTCATGCGACGGACGGATCCAGCTCATCACCACCGACAACGACGGCACGCCGATCGGCGTGGGCCGGACGACTCGCCGCATTCCCTTCTGGCTGGAGCGTCTCGTCCGGCAGCGCGATGGTGGCTGCCGATTCCCCGGCTGCCGCCGCACGCGGTGGACACAGATTCACCACATTGTTCATTGGACGCATGGCGGGGCGACTGATCTCGACAACCTCATCGTGTTGTGCGGCTACCACCACCGAATGCTGCACGACGACGGCTGGGCAATCGTGGGCCGACCGGACGGCGAGCTACGTTGGATCACGCCCCAAGGTGGGGAGCACGTTCCCAAGCCGTTGCGGGACCCGCCCGACTTGCTCGAGTTCCGCCTCGATGTAGTCGATCACCGCTTCGAGGAACTCGTTGCCAACGCCCGGGGCAAACCTCCGCATTGAACGTGCGGCCCCGGCCGCACTAGGCGCATCGTTTCCACTTGAATCGCACCCATGGACAAACGAGCCACCACCCTCGAGCTCTTCTTCGACCTCGTGTTTGTATTTGCCATCACCGAGGTGGCAGGGTTGGTGCACGACGATCTGAGCTTCCAAGGTTTTGCCCGCGGCGCCATCGTGATGGCGATGTTGTGGTGGGGGTGGACGCAGTTCACGTGGGCGGCCAACGCCATTGACCTCACACCACGCCGGGTGCGGGCTGTCATCCTCGTCGCCATGGGGGTGGCGCTCATCATGGCGCAGGCGGTGCCCG
The DNA here is from genome assembly GCA_963821095.1 of uncultured Acidimicrobiia bacterium. Taxonomy (GTDB): domain Bacteria; phylum Actinomycetota; class Acidimicrobiia; order Spongiisociales; family UBA5794; genus CAVPHV01. The sequence goes on from CAWGCJ010000007.1 coordinate 177,099, forward strand.
CCGCCTTCGAGGATGGTGGTCTCTGGCTCGCCACCGGCTACGCGGCACTGCGCGGTCTCGGTCTTTGGCAGTTCTGGGTGGGTACCGGCGACGACTCCGGGACTCGACGTGCACTTCTGCCCTTCATCCGCTGGTCGTCGCTGGGGCCCGCGGTGATGATCTTCGGCGCCTTCTTCGACACGCCGGAGCGCAGCGTCATCTGGGTCATCGGGATCGGGCTCGAGATCCTGGCTGCGGCGCGGGCGGGCCGTGGCCCATGGACCATCAACGCCGGCCACTTCGCCGAACGCCACGGCCTGATCGTGATCATCGCGCTCGGAGAGACCATTGTGGCGGTCGGGTTGGGAGCCTCCGACCGGTTGCCATCGTTCGAGGTTGCTGCGGTACTGCTCATTGCCCTCGCCGGCAGCTGCGTGCTGTGGTGGGCCTACTTCGACTGGCTGGCCGAGCTGTGGGAGGGTGAACTCAAGCTGGTTCCCCCCAACCAGGCCGGCAGCTACGCCCGCGACGTCTACTCATTCCTCCACTACCCAATGATCAGCGGCATCGTGCTCTACGCCCTCGCCGCCGAGGAGATGGTGGCGCATCCCGACGAGGCCCTCTCGGACGGCGCCCAGTTCGCCTTGGGCCTGGCTCTGGTGCTCTATCTCGGCGGGCAGGTACTGGCCACCTATCGCAGCAGCCGCCGCATCCTGTGGGACCGGATTGCTGCCGCCGTTGAGCTGCCGATCGTCATCGTGTTGACGGGTTCGCTGGCGGCGCCGTGGACGATAGGGATCGTGATGGCGTTGTTCCTCTCGAACCTCGCCGTCGAACACGTCGGTCGCCGCGGCCGGGTCCCGGCCGCGGCCTAGCCGACCGAGACCAGCGCCACCGCAACCAGCGCCAGCGCCAATCCGATCACTCGCCGGGTGGTTAGGCGTTCGTGGAAGACGAGACGGGCGAGTAGCACCGTGGTCGCCGGGAACATCGCCGCGATCACTGTGGCCACGGCGAGCGACTCGAGTCCGGTGGCGATGATGAAGAAGCCGTTACCGATCGCTGTCAAAGACCCTGCCGCAAGCCCAGGAGCCCTTGCATCGTGCGGGAGCACGAGGCTCTTGCCGAGCGCGAGCGCGACCACCGCGATCAGGATCCCGCCGGCCACCCGCGACGGCAGCAATGCCCATATGCTCGAACCGTCGGCGGTGAAGCTGAGGAAGATCAGTTGAGCCCCGAAGCCGAGACCGGCGATCAATCCGAACTTCAGACCCTCTCGGTCGCCGGCGAGGACTTGACGGTTTCCCCCGCTCACCAGCCAGATCGCGGCGATACCGACGATGATCCCAACCACTACCAACCCGGTGGGGAAGTCTCCGGTGACGATGCTCCACACCACGGGCCAGGTGGCGGCACCGACCGCGGCGATCGGGGACACGACGGCGACGTCGCTGCGAGTGAAACCGGTGTACAGCCCCATGACGCCGATGGCGCCGCCGATCCCGGCCAGTGAACCCCACATGATGAGTTCAGGGGTCAGGCTGCCGTCGAGAAAGGGAGCGATGGCAAGTACGGTGACGGCACCGGCAACGTGGTTCCACGTCCCGACCGCCCAGGTGTTGGCCCGGCGACTCGCCAGACCCCCGAGGAAGTCACCCGTGCCCGCAAACGCCGCGGCAAGGGCGGCGAGAAAAACGCCCATCACCGCACCGTAACGGGATGACCGAGGGTGGCGCCGGTCAGCCAGTCACCTACTCTGCTGCACGTCATGCGAATCGGATACCAGGGCGAAGCCCACTCGTACAGCTTCCGGGCGGCCACTGAGCTGTTCCCGGCAGACGAACATGTTGGTCTCCCCAGCTTCGTGGCTGCCTTCGCCGCGCTCGAGGACGGCTTTGTCGAGCGCCTCGTGCTGCCCGTGCAGAACTCCACCACGGGCAGCGTGCTGCCCGTGCTCGACCGGCTCCCCGGCACGAGGGACCATGGTCCCATTTCGATCATTGCCGAACACCTCGTCGAGGTGCGACATGCGTTGCTCGGTGTCCCCGGAGCCACCGTCGACGGGCTGCAGGTGGTCAAGTCCCATCCCGAGGCGCTCGCCCAGGCCGAAGCCCGCCTCCTTGAACTGGGGGTCGAGGCGGTGCCCCGTCACGACACCGCCGGCGCCGTCCGTGAGGTGGCCGCCGAAGCCGACCCCACCACGGCGGCGCTTGCCCCTCCGGAAGCCGGTCCACCGCACGGGCTGATCGTGCTGGCAGAGAACGTTCTGGACCGCGACCACAACACGACCCGTTTTGTGGTGCTGGCTCCGGGCGAGCCGCAGGTCGACCCGGACGATGACAAGACCACCGTGGTCTTCATCACCGAGCACCGCCCCGGTGCGCTCGCCCTCGCCCTCACCGAACTTGGTCTGCGCGGCGCCAACCTCACCAGGATCGAGTCACGCCCCTCGAGCGAGGCTTGGAGTTATCGGTTCTTCGTGGACCTCGAGCACGACCCCGGCCCCGAGGGCTTGCGCCACGTCATCGATCCGCCGCCCGCCACCCTGGCCCACCTCCAGGTGCTGGGCAGCTATCGCGCCGACCGTCGCTGAGAGGCTCCGTTACGCTCGTCGCATGCACGTTCGGCGGTACATCGATGCGAGTGAGTTTCTGGCGGCTTCCCGTCTCCTCCTGCTGGCGGCCGAAGACCGTCACAACCTGATTCTGGGGATTACCGGGACCCTGATCCACCGTCCTGGGTTCCACCCGGACTACCGGCTGTGGGTTGTCGCGGATGACGGCGCCCCGCGGGCGGCGGCGCTCATCACCGTTCCCTTTCGGCTCGTCCTTGCCGAGGCTGTCGACCCGGCCGCCCTGCGGGTATTGGTCGACGCGGTGAGGTCGGACGGTGTTGCCGTTCCCGGCGTCGTCGGCAACCGGCCCGTCGTCGATGAGTTCGTGGTCATGTGGACCGATGCGACCGAGGACACCGCTGAGTTGTCGATGACCCAGGGAGTGTTCGCCCTGCAGGAGGTCAATCCGGTGCCTGTCGTTGCCGGGCAACCTCGCCGCGCCGTGCCTGCCGACCGGGAACTGTTGATCGACTGGTACACGGCCTTTGCGGCAGAGGCACTCGGCGATGAGGAGAACCCGATCCGAGCTCGCCTGGAGCAGACGGTCGATAATCACCTCGACACCGACGATGCCGCTGCGGCCTGGCTGTGGGAAGTCGACGGAGACCCCGTAGCACTCTCCAGCTTCGGGAGGGGTACCCCAAACGGTGCGCGCATCGGCCCGGTCTATACCCCACCGCGCCACCGCAGGAACGGGTACGGCACGGCCCTGGTGGCCGCCCAATCGCAGTGGTTGCTGGATCACGGCAGGCGTTTCTGCTTCCTCTACACCGATCTGGCCAACCCAACCTCCAACGCCATCTACCGTCGCATCGGCTACGAGCAGGTCGCCGAGTCGGCCGAATACGTGTTCTCCGCAGTGGCCGACTAGAGCGGACCCCCCGCCACTCGGTACTCTCTAGAGCCGTGTCATCTGATCTAATGCTCGTCGCCTTGGTGATTGTGTTGTTCCTGATCGCCGTCTTCCTCGCCGCCGCGGAGGCGTCGCTGCTGCGGGTGCCCAGGGTCCGGGCCGCGGTGCAAGCCGATCAGGGCTCCCGCCGGGCGAGGCGGGTGCTGGACTGTCTCGACGATCTGCCTCGGGTGATGAACACCGTCTTGCTCGTCGTGCTCCTGGTCCAAATCGGGTCGGCCACGATCACCGGGGTGCTCGCCGAGCGTCACTTCGGCAGCCTCGGCATCACGCTGACCTCGATCGCGCTCACCCTGGTGCTGTTTGTCTACGCCGAGGCGATCCCAAAGACGTTCGCGGTTCGCCAGCCGATGCGGGTGTCCAAGATGGTTGCGGGACCGGTTTGGGGCTTGTCCCGGGTGCTGCGCCCCTTTGTCTCCCTGCTGGTCTCATTCGCCGATCTCCAGGTCCCCGGCCGCGGCATTGCCGGTCCGATCGGCGTGTCGGAAGAGGAACTGCGTCACCTGGCGGCGGAAGCGGCATCGACCGGGGCCATCGACGAGTCGGACGTCGAACTGATGGAACGTGCCTTCGAACTCGGCGACACCCGGGTCGACGACATCCACGTGCCTCGGATCGACATCATCGGCATCCCAGCGGGCAGCTCCATCCGTGAAGCGCTCGACACGGCGGTGCGCTCCGGTCATCGCCGGCTTCCGGTCTACGACGGCAATCTCGATCACATCGTCGGAGTGGCCCGGCTGCGTGATCTTGCCCAAGCCGTCGCCGATGGGTCGACGGGCGGGGTGGAGACGGTGATGCAACCGGTGCTCATCGTTCCCGAGAGCAAGCGGGTCATCCGGTTGCTGCGCGAGATGCAGGGTGCGGCCCAACATCTTGCGGTCGCCGTCGACGAGCACGGCGGAACCGCCGGCATCGTCACCATTGAGGATGTGGTTGCCGAACTCGTCGGAGATGTCTCCGACGAAGGTGAAGTGCCGGTGCCCCCGATTCACGAGACAGCCGACGGGGTTTGGAGTGTCGATGCCGCCGCCGACGTCGAAGATCTCGAGTCCGAGCTCGGTGTGACCTTCCCCAGGGGCGATTGGCGCACCGTCGGCGGGCTCGTCACCGATCTTGCCGGGACCATCCCCAGGGTCGGCGCCGTCGTCGCCTCGTCCGGGTACGAGTTCCTGGTGAAGGAAGCGACCCGACGCCGGGTGCACCGTGTGGAGGTGCGCCGCTTCGCCGGCGATTCCGGCGCCGATGATCCGACCCCGATTTAGGCTTGGCTGATGCCAGAGATGAGACCTTCGTGACGACCACTACGACCTCCGAGCCCCAACCGTGGTGGGCAGACGACACCGAGTCAATCGTCGCCGAGCTCGACACCAGTGCCACCACCGGCCTCACCAGCGCCCAAGTCGCCGAGCGGCTCGAGAAGTACGGACCCAACGAACTCGACGAGGCGACCACCGTTCCGGCATGGCGCATCTTCCTGGCTCAGTTCGCCAACACCATGATCGTGGTCCTGCTGGTCGCCGCCGGCATCATGGTGGCGATCGGCGAGCCAACCGACGCCGTAGTGATCGGCGCCATCGTGATCCTGAACGCCGCCATCGGGTTCTTCCAGGAGTACCGGGCCGAGCAGGCAATGGCCGCGCTCCGCACGATGGCCGCTCCCACCGCCAGGGTGGTCAGAAACGGAGCCGAGCTGACCATCACAGCTCCAGAATTGGTGCCCGGCGACCTGGTCGTATTCGATGCAGGTGACGTCGTTGCCGCCGATACCCGTCTCACCGAATGCCCGAACCTGCGGGTCAACGAGTCCGCCCTCACCGGCGAGTCCGTTCCTGTCGACAAGACACCAGATGTCATCCCCGAGGAGTCGGGGGAGCTGATCGGCGATCGGCGCAATATGGTCTTCAAGGGCACCGCCGTGGTCTACGGCCGGGCCCGCGGCATCGTGGTCGGTACCGGGATGGACACCGCGCTCGGGCAGATCGCCGGGCTGCTGCAGGCCCACCAGGCGCCGAGCACGCCGCTGCAGAAACGCCTCGCCGTGCTGGGCCGCTGGCTTGCGGCCGCTGCGGTCCTGATCGCCATCATTGTGTTTGCGGTGGGTATCGCTCGAGGCGAGGACGTCGAGGAGATGTTCCTCGTTGCGGTCAGCCTCGCCGTGGCGGCGATTCCCGAGGCGCTTCCCGCCGTCGTCACCATCGGCCTGGCGATGGGGGCTCAGCGGATGATCCGCCACAATGCGCTGATCCGCAAGCTTCCGGCAGTGGAGACGCTTGGCTCGGTGACGGTGATCTGCACCGACAAGACCGGAACCCTGACCGAGGGCCAGATGCTGGTCGAGAAGGTGTGGACACTCGACCAGGAGGGCGACGTCACCGGGTCGGGGTACGAGCCTTCTGGGGAGATCCGGATCGACGGCGCTCCGGCCGACGTCGCATCGGGTACCCCGCTGGCGAAGCTGCTGACGGCCGCAGTGCTCTGCAACGACGCCGTGCTGGTGGCGCCGGCGGTGGCCGGCGATGATTGGGCCCTGGTCGGTGACCCGACCGAGGGTGCGCTGCTGGCCCTGGGGGCCAAAGAGGGTTTCGATCGGGAACAGGTCAACACCGAGTACCCCCGCACTGCCGAGATTCCGTTTGACTCCGAACGCAAACGGATGGTGACGATCCATCGCACCGCCAACGGCGACGCCGGTTTGGTCGCCACCAAGGGAGCCATCGAAGCGACCATCGACGCTGTCGAGCAGGTGGCCACCCGGGCAGGCGACCTCGACCTGACTCCGCAGTTGCGCACCGAAGTGCTCGACCAAGCCGCCGAGTTTGCCGCAGAGGGCTATCGGGTGTTGGCCATCGCCGGGCGGTCTGTCGCCGACGGTGCTCTCGGTCACGTCCTCGAGTCGGAGCAAGACCTCGTGCTCTACGGTCTGGCCGCCATGGCCGATCCGCCGCGTCCCGAGTCGCGCGCCGCCGTCGAGGCCTGCCGCACCGCCGGGATCACCCCGGTGATGATCACAGGCGACCACCCGGCCACTGGCAAGGCCATCGCGGCGCGGCTCGGCATTCTCGACCGGGACGAGCAGGTGATGACGGGCACCCAACTCGCTTCGGAGTCGGTCGGCGAACTGGCGGACGAAGTGAACGAGATCGCGGTCTACGCCAGGACCTCGCCGGAGCAGAAGCTCGACATCGTGCAGGCCTGGAAGAAGCGCGGCGACATCGTGGCGATGACCGGCGACGGGGTCAATGACGCCCCGGCGCTGCGCACCGCCGACATCGGGGTCGCAATGGGGGTGACGGGGACCGAAGTGGCCAAGGAAGCCGCCGACATGGTCCTCACTGACGACAACTTCTCATCCATCGTCACCGCGGTCGGCGAGGGCCGGCGGATCTACGACAACATCAGGCGCTTCGTCCGCTACACGCTCACCTCGAACGCCGGCGAGATCTGGGTCATGTTCCTCGGCCCGTTCGTCGGGCTGTCGATCCCGCTGCTGCCGGTGCAGATTCTGTGGATCAACCTGGTCACCGATGGGTTCCCCGGGCTTGCCCTTGGCGTCGAACCGGCGGAGCCCGATGTGATGGAACGCAAGCCCCGACCCCCCGACGAGAGCATCTTCGCCCAAGGCGTCTGGCAGGAGGTCATCTTCATCGGGCTGCTGATGGGGTTCCTCACCCTTGGCCTTGGGGTATGGGGCGAGGCAAGCGGCCGTCCCTGGCAGACGATGATCTTCACCACTCTGGCCCTGCTCCAGCTCGGCAACGCGCTGGCGATCCGATCGGAGCGGCAGTCGTTCTTCACCCTCGGGCCCAACAGCAACAAGCCCTTGCTGTGGACCGTGATCCTGACCGCGGCCGTCCAGATCCTCATCATCTACTGGGCACCGCTCCAGAACCTGCTCCATACCGAAGCGCTTTCGGCGGCCGAACTCGGCATCGTGCTTGTCGTGTCCACCGGGGTGTTCTGGGCGGTCGAAATTGAGAAGCTGGTGCGGCGCAGGATGGGAGCTCGATCCGTCTAGCGGCGACCTTGACGCCGCGAGCCGGTCTGTGTCACAGGGCCCCGGTAGGGTGACCATGCACATTGAGTAGGAGTATCCGTGGCGGGCAAACGGCAGCCAACCAGCACCTCGAACTTCGGCGCAGGACGCCGGGAGAGCCACGATGCCACCAAGTTCTACGAGCGGTTTGCGGCACCCGAACTCTCCGACGACGACTCCGTGGCCGGGGCACCCTTGCTGACGGAGATCTGCATCCAGGGTGACTCCCGCGACATGGCAGCGTTGCCCGACAACTCGGTGGCGTTGGTGGTCACATCCCCGCCTTACTTCGCCGGCAAGGAATATGAGGAGACGTTGGGCCTCGGCGGGGTACCCGCCTCCTATGCGGAGTACCTCGGGATGCTCCATGAGGTCTTCGCCGAATGTGTTCGGGTGCTCGAGCCCGGTGGGCGGATCGCCGTCAACGTGGCCAACCTCGGCCGCAAGCCCTATCGCAGCCTTTCGGCCGATGTCATCCGAATCCTCCAGGACGAACTGCGCCTTTTGCTGCGCGGCGAGGTGATCTGGAAGAAGGCTGAGGGCGCTGCAGGGTCCGTTGCCTGGGGTTCATATCGCAGTGCGGCGAACCCGGTCCTGCGCGACATCACCGAACGGGTCATCATTGCCAGCAAGGGTCGCTTCGATCGAGCCCGCTCGCCAAAGCAGCGTGAGGCGGAGGGGTTGCCATTCGACACCAAGACGTCTGCCGATGAGTTCATGGCAGCCACCCTCGACGTGTGGGACATCCCTTCGGAGAGTGCCCGGCGGGTCAACCACCCTGCGCCTTTCCCGGTCGAACTGCCGCAGCGACTGGTCAAGCTCTACACCTACGAGAACGATCTGGTGCTCGACCCGTTCATGGGGTCGGGCAGTGCCTTGGTGGCCGCCCTCAAGGAGGGGCGGCGTGCCATCGGCTACGACCTCGACCTCGGCTATGTCGACACCGCCCGCAAGCGTGTCGCTGAATTCCTCGATGAGCGGGAGGAACGCATCCAACAACACGCCTCGGCGCCACCGAGCCCACTGTCGGTTCAGCCCAAGTTGCCGGATCCCGACGAGAGTTTCCAGGCCAGGGCGACTCGGGAGGGCAAGGCCGCTCAAGCAATTGCCCGCAAGGTCCTGGAGGAGGCCGAATTCACGATCGTCAAGAAGGACTACAAGGTCAGCAGGGCCGGTGTTCGGTTCAATCTCCTCGTGAGCGACAAGGAGGGCGGCCAGTGGTACGTGGATGTCTCCGGCGCCTTCACCACCACCCGCGGTGGCCTGCTGCGAACCGACACGGTATGGAAAGCGCTCGGCCGGGCCCTGGTGTTGCGCGAGAACCCAGAGGTTGGTGATCATCCCAGGTTGTTGCTGCTCACCTCCGATCTGCCCAAGCCGGGAAGTGAGGGCGACAAGGCGCTGCGGGCGGCCGGACCGGGCTCGTTTTGGGACGCCATCGAGATGTTGTCCGATGACGGCCGGCGGCGCCTCCAGGAATACGCCACGGGAACCCACGAACACCCGCTGCCCGGGTTCTGGAAGGATGCCGATCTCGAGGGGTTGGCGTGAGAGGGGTGACTGTGGCCTGCGCCGTGGTGCGCGACGAACCTCCCGTGCTCATGCTCGCCGAGGATCTCGACGTATTGCAGCGGGCGCTCGCCATTCGTCTCGTGGCCCGCAACGAGTCGCCAAGGCTCACCGATGCCCAGCGTGAGGGGATGCAGGTGGCACTGCTCGATGAGCGATGGGGCGATGCGGTCGCGGCGTGGATCGACCACACCGGAATCGAGGTCGACGTCTACACCGAGCCGATCCTCACCGCCGCCGATGTTCCCGCAGACTTGGTCGGGGCCGAACTGCAGTTTGCACCGCTGTTTCGCGGTGGCTGAGTAACCGTGCCGGCACTGCGCACCGAGATCACCGAAATCGTCACCGGGCTGGGGATGCTTGGCTTCCCCGACCTCGATCGAGCATTGGAGGTGCGTCCCGCCGCGGTGCGCAACGTCGAGGTTGAGCACTACGACCGGCTGGCGGCTGCCCGCAACGACGGCTTGCATCGTCGTGAGTTCGAGGTCGCTTGGCGCAACGGTGTCGAGTTCGCCCGCTCCCCAGAGGGGTTGCGAGGCCGGCCACCGTGGTGGCTGGAGTGGAAAGGCGGACACCGCCCTCCCGGCTACGAGCAGGTGCCCGCCGACCTGCGGGTCGATCACGTCTACCTGGTCTCGTGCAAATACGGCTCCAACATCCTGACCAACTCATCACCCGCCAACCTGTTCGATCGGCTATTGGGCGACCGGCGCGACTCAGGTTCGGACTGGTTCCTCGAGGTCGCCCCCGATGTGTATCAGGACCTGTACCTGGCTTGCCGCGGCTATCTGGGTGCCACCGGGCTACCCGACCGCGTGTCCGACCTCGAGCAGCAACATCGTGAAGTGTTGAAGCGGGAACTGCCGCGGCGTCTTGGCGGCGACCTGCAACAGGTCTACCGGGAATTTGCCGCAGAGGTTGCCCGTTCATCTGTTGAGCGTTGGAGAGCAGCCATGACAGATCGTCGCCACCAGGAAACCCAATTGTGGCGGCTGCTGCGGCTCCAGGCCGCGCCGTACTTCGTGCTCGGCGAATCGGCCGAAGGCCGCCCGCTCCAGTATCGGATTGGCACGCCGTGGGACTTCCGCAACCGCTATCGGCTGCGCAAGCTCGATGCCTGGTCCGATCCGGATCGCAGCCAACCGGTCGTGTTGTGGCGGGCCGAGGTTCACGATCAGCTGACCGATACCACGACCGAGGTGGCAGGCCATGTTGAGGTGCGCTGGAGCCACGGACGGTTTGCCCAAGCTCCGGAAGCGAAGGTCTATCTGGGAACGGCACACCACGCGGTTCCCGGCTACGTGCCGCTCAGTCGACCCGAGCGCGACCCAGAGCGCCTTGCCCTCGGATGGGGCGGTGGGGCCTGATGAGTGTTCCTACGCAGGCATCCACCACCACGGCACCGCCGCTCGAAGCCGCCGTCCTCGCGGCGTTTCCGTATCTGGTCGGTGGCTTGCTGGTGGCACTCCCACTGCTCCTCGTCCCTGATTCCTGGGATGTCTTTCCCACGTTCGTGATTCAACTCGCCGGGTTGGTGCTCCTCGGGCTTGTCGTCACGATCCGGCTGCTCGGGTTCACCGCGGCGGGTTGGTACCAGTTCACGGGCTGGTCCGAGCGAGCCAAGCGCCTCGCCGGCGATGTCTCGCTGGTTGTGCTGGTGACCGGATTGGTTGGTCTGGTCACGCTGGCGACGTCGGCAGCGCTGCGGCTCGCGCCGTCGCTTCAGTTCTTGCAGCTGCTGTCGGCGCTCGACATTGCATGGGCCGGGGCAGCCATCATGATCGGGGCCTACCGGCTGTGGGGGCGCCGCGCCGCCATGGCGGGGGGCAGCCTGCTCGGGATCTTCTGTGTCTGGTCGATCTGGAACTACTTGAACACCGTCGGCTTCACCGGTGACGATGGTTGGCTGCTCGACGGCAGCCAGATCATGCGGCTCGTGCTTCCTTTCGACATGATGGCGGCCGTCGTTGCCATCACCCTGCTCGTCGTCGGTTCGGGTCGAAACGAGTCGAACCCTCAGCGGATGGCGCAGGCCAGCGACCAGTCGTAGGGCTGAAACGCCACCCGAGGCGATGTGTCCGTCGTCCAGCGGACAACCTCGGGGTCGAGCCACGGGTACAGCAACGCCGCAACCTGCTTGCCACCGATTGGCCGCCACGTCGGCATCTTGTGCGGCCGGGCGAAGTCGCCTCCGTACCAGCGGAAGATGCGGGACAGCCGGAGCACGCCGTCGGGTTGATCCATCACTGCGCCGCCGCCGGTCAGGAATGCACGGATCTGATCGTCGAGTTGAGCGTCGAGGTGATCGCCGGCATACGGTTCGTAACGCAGGGTCGGACACGAGGCAGATCCGCACACCAGGGCGCCGTGAATGCGGGGATCACCGAACCGTCTGATCTTGCCGTGTTCAATGGCGTCGAGGGAGAGGTTCTTGCCGGCAACGGTGACCCAGGGTCGCTGGAACCCGCCGGGGAGCCGCAGGACCGAGGTGGCCTGCTGGGCAAAGGACTCGGCCGCTAGGTCGAGTGCTCCCGCGTTGTAGAGGTTCAGCCAGTAGGCCAGGGCGCCCGAGGGCGAGAGGTTGTCGGGGTCGATCGTCGCCATCCGATCCCGATAGGCATGGAGCGCGGCTCGTTGGTCGGCAAGCGCGGCCACTCCGTTGCTCTGCAACGCGGCGAGCACGGGGGCCAGTTGGGCGTGATCAACGGTCGATGTGCCTGTCGGTTGGGGGCGAAGTCCCCGTGAGGCGCGCCAGATCGACCAGGCGACGGTGAGCGGATTTGGTCCCTTGGGGGTATCGGCCATGTTGACGCCAACGGAACGGAGAGGCTCGTTGTTCCCGCGGAGGCCTTCGCGGCCGTCGTTCAGCTCTCGGCGGTTGCCTCAGATATCCCAAGTTTCTCGCGACCGGCTTCGAGCTCCTCGTCGGGAGTCTTGCTGCGCCGCAATATCAGGTAGCCGACGACACCGGCGATCGTCGAGCCGATGAAGATGCCGATCTTGGCACGGTCGACGATCTGGGCATCGGTGAAGGCAAGCTCCGTGATGAACAGCGAGACGGTGAACCCGATCCCGGCCAGGGTGGCGAGGCCGAAGACCTCCCCCCATCCCGAGCGCGGCGGCAGCTTCCCAATGCCAAACCTGACCGCAAGAAACGTCGCCAGAGTGATGCCGACGGACTTGCCGATGACCAAGCCGGCGGCGACACCGAGGGCGACGTTGCTGGCCGCGGCGTCGAGCAGATCGATGTCTACGAAGCGGACCCCGGCGTTGGCGAGAGCGAAGATGGGGACGATCACAAACGAGGACCACGGGTGGAGCGCTAGCTCGAGCCGGTCGAGCGGCGAAACCGATTCCCTGGCGATCGTCGAGAGATCCAAGGCGTCGTGATCGACCCGCTCTCGTGCCCGCGGCGAGGCGGCATCCATGTCGTAGCGGCTGAGGATCCACTTCGACTTCTGGTAGTACTCCTTGTCCGAGTACATCGCATACACCGGCGTCAAGAAGCCGAGTGCGACGCCGGCGAGGGTGGCATGGACACCGGATTCGAAGACGAAGAACCAGGTGACGATTCCGGCAACGACATAGAAACCCATCGAGCGGATCCCAATGCGAGAAGCAAACGCGATGGCTACGAGCGCGCCGAGGCTGGCCAGCAGCCATCCGAACGCAAGATCGGTGGTGTAGAAGACGGCGATGACGGCAATGGCTCCGATGTCGTCGGCAATAGCCAGCGCCAGCAGGAAGAGCTTGGCACCGACCGAGATACGGTTGCCGAGCAGCGAGAGCACCCCAACCGAGAAAGCGATGTCGGTGGCCATCGGGATTCCCCAGCCCTGCAGGGCCTCGCCGCCGGTGCCGGCGACAAAGGCGACGTAGATGAGCGCGGGGAGAATCATCCCGCCGAGGGCGGCGATGGCAGGCAGCGCCGCCCGCTTGGGGTCGCGCAATTCGCCGACGACGAGTTCGCGCTTGATCTCGAGGCCAACGACGAAGAAGAAGACGACCATCAGGGCGTCGTTGACGATGTGCGTCAACGACTCGTCGAAGTGGAACGATCCGATGGAGAATGTGACGTGGGTGTGCCAGAAGTCCTGGTACGACTCACCCGATCCTGCATTGGCCCAGATGAGTGCCGCGACCGTTGCGGCCAGCAGCACGATGCCGCCTGCCGCCTCAACGTGGGTGAACTGGATCAGGGGTCGTACGAAGCGGCTGGGGATCGCCCGGTCGGAGTGGAGCCACGTTTGGTGGATTCGTTCGCGTTCGTCTGCCATGAAGGGGGAAGGCTAGCGGCGCCGCAGCACGTGCCCTCCTCGGGTGTGGTTACCATCCTTGGGCTACCGGCAATGAGGAGTGTGGGCAAATGATCGCAGCGGCGATCGCTGTGATCGGCGGTCTTCTGCTCCTCATCTTTGCTTCCGACCGTCTCGTCGTCGCTGCAGTACGGCTCTCGGAAGCATTGGGGATCTCGGCCGTCTTGATCGGCGCACTTGTGGTCGGGCTGGGCACCTCGATGCCTGAGATGTTGGTGTCTGCCCTGGCGTCCGCCAACGGCGAGGTCGAGATCGCCATGGCCAACGTGGTCGGCTCGAACATCTCCAACGTCACCTTGGTGCTGGGGGTGGCCGCCATCATTGCCGCCATCGTGGCTGAGTGGCGCATTCTGCGGCGCGAGGGCGTTCTGATGCTCGCCTCGCTCCTGGCTCTCACCGCGGTGCTGTACGACCAGGAGGTCGAGCGCTGGGAGGGGGGCGCTCTTGTCTTCGGCTTTGTGGTCGCGGTCTACCTGTTGATTCGCTGGTCGATGAACGATGCCGAGACCGTCAGCCAGGCCGAAGCCGAGGTCAAGGAGATGGTCGGCGGCGAGCACAACGTGGCGCGGGAGGCGTTGATCGGCACGGTGACGCTGGTGCTCACAGTGCTTGGAGCCCGGATCCTGCTCAGCGGGGCGCTCGACATCGGCGAGGAGATCGGTCTCAGCGACACGTTTCTCGGCGTGATGCTCGGGGTCGGGACGAGTCTGCCTGAGTTGGCGACGGCGACGGCAGCCATCCGGCGGCGGGAGTCGGATCTCGTGATGGGCAACGTGCTCGGCTCGAACCTGTTCAATTCGCTCGCCGTGGCCGGTTTGGCCGGCCTCGTCGGACCTGGTCTCCTGCCCGGCCTCCCCATCGCCGCCCTGTGGGTGATGATCGGCGTTTCAGTGCTGGCCGGGATCTTCTCCCGCACCGGTACCCGGGGGCGCATCGTGCGCGGCGAAGGCATCGTCCTTGTCCTCGTCTTCCTCGGCTTCACCATCCTCGCGTTCTAGCAAGATTGCTCGGGACCCACTGATAGGCTCGGCGGCAATGACCGGCACCAATCAGGAAGTGGCACGGCTGCTCCAAGAGCTGGCTGATCTGACCAAGCTCGAGGACGGCAGCCCCCAATCGTTTCGGGTGCGGGCTTATGAGAAGGCGGTCGACGCCGTCAAGGAATTGCCGGCCAACATCGCCGACATGTCGGTGGCCGAACTCGTTGCGGTCGACGGCATCGGCAAGTCAACCGCAACGAAGATCCGCGAGTACGTCGATACCGGCAGCATCGCCAAGCTCGATGGCTTGCGGGCTACGTACCCACCGGAGCTGGTCGAACTGACCCGGATCCCCGGGCTTGGACCGAAGACCGTGATCCTGCTTCGAGATCAGCTTGGGGTCGGGTCCGTCGATCAATTGCGTGCCGCCATCGATTCGCACCAGCTGCGCGATCTGCCTGGGCTCGGCGCCCGTAGCGAAGAGAAGATCTCGAGGTCGATCGAACGGCTCGGGCTGGCGGGCAAGGATCGGCGTACCCCCATCATCGAAGCGATGCCGGTGGCCAACGAACTGGTTGCAGCCCTGGGAGCGCTACCTGGAGTGCGCAGAATCGAGTATTGCGGCAGCCTGCGTCGGTTCCGAGAGACCATCGGCGACATCGACATCCTCGTTGCCTCCAACGACCCCGAGCCCATCATGGACACCTTCGTATCGCTGCCAATGGCCCGCGAAGTGCTCGGCCACGGCACGACCAAGTCGGCGATCGTCACCTCAGGCGGGCTCCAAGTCGATCTGCGGGTGGTGGCCCCGGCGCAGTTTGGCGCCGCGGTGCTGTACTTCACCGGTTCGGTGGCCCACAACGTGGAGCTGCGCCAGCGGGCAATCGAGCGGGGCTGGACGCTCAACGAGTATGCCCTGGCGGATGCTGAGACCAGCGGCGTGATCGCCTCGCGAACCGAGAAGTCGATCTACGCCGCCCTTGACCTGCGTGAAATCCCGCCCGAGTTGCGCGAGGGGCACGGCGAAATCGAAGCTGCGGCCACCGGCACCCTGCCCCGATTGGTGACGGAGGGCGACATCAAGGGCGACCTCCACGTCCACTCGACCTGGTCGGGGGATGGCCGCTCGGAACTGCTTGCCATGCTCGAAGCGGCCGCAGCGCGAGGCTTGGAGTACGTCGCCATCACCGAACACGGCGAGGCCCTCGCCATCAACGGTCTTTCTCGCGACGAGGTACGTGAAGAGCGTGCCCTGATCAGCGAGTATCGAGATCGATTCCCCGACATGGTGATCCTGCACGGCGCCGAACTCAACATCGGCCCGGACGGCGGGTTGGACTACGACGACGACTTCCTGATGGAGTACGACTGGTGCGTGGCCAGCGTTCACTCCCAGTTCGAGCTCTCCGCCGAGCGTCAGACCGAGCGCTTGATCCGGGCGATGACCCACCCCGCGGTCAATGCCATCGGCCATCTCACCGGGCGAATGATCGGGCGTCGGCCCGGTATTGACATCGATGCCGAGGCCGTGTTCGCCGCGGCAGCTGCCACCGGCACCGCACTCGAGATCAACTGCCACCTCGACCGCCTCGATGTTCCCGCGGACCTGTTGCGCCGGGCCCGCACCGTCGAAGGAATCCGTTTCGCGATTTCAACCGACTCCCATCACACGAAGGAGTTCGGCAATCTGAAGTGGGGGGTCAGCAACGCCCGTCGTGGCTGGGTCGACAAGCGCCAAGTGGTCAACACCTGGCCGGCCGAACGGTTCCTGAAGTGGGCGGCAGAGAAGCGAACTCGGTGAGGTTGGGTCGGCCACCGATTACGGAGTTCACACTTTCGTAACCGCCAATCGCTAGGTGTTGGCGGCGGCGCCGTGTTATACCTTCGCCAGACGGTTTCTCATGAACGACGCACCACCCCAACTTCGCCTCCCAGATCGAGGTCAGGCCTCCCTGGCCGGCGCGGCCGCGGCCGCGCTTTCACTCGGGCTTACCGAACTGGCCGCCGGGCTGTTCGGTTCGGTTCCTTCAGCGGTTGCCGCCGTCGGCGGCTATGTGGTCGACGTATCCCCCAAGGTGGTACGGGATGCTGCGATTTCGGTCTTTGGTACTGCCGACAAAGGCGCTCTCGCCATCGGTACGGCGATCATCACGCTCGTGATCGGAGCCATCGTCGGGCGCCTCGCGATGCGGCGGCCCTGGGTGGCGACGGTTGCCTTCGGCGGTTTTGCCATCCTCGGCATTGCAGCAGCCCTGACCGAGCCGCTCATCTCGCCACTCGCCACAACACTGGTCATCGGGCTTGCCGCCTTCGCCGGCTGGTGGGTGCTGCGCAAGCTCCTAGCGCCACGCCGGGTCGAGTCGCCTTCCGATCACGTCCCGGCCGATGCGGGGCGGCGCCGCCTCGTGACACAGATCGCCGCCGTCGGCGTCGCTGCGGTTGTCGCCGGTTCTGTCGGGCGTTCGATGATCATCCGGCGTTCCGAGGAGGTCAGGGTCGACGCCACCCTCCCCGAGCCGGTGACGCGGGTGCTTCCCCCCGGGCCGGATGCCGCCCTCGAGGTGATCGGGCTGAGTCCCATCGTCACCCCGAACGATCAGTTCTACCGGATTGACACCGCTCTGATTGTCCCCGGACCCAACCCGGACATCTGGCGACTCAAGGTGACCGGACTCGTGGATCGTGAGCTCGAACTCTCACTGACCGACTTGCAGCAGATGGGGCTGCACGAGGAGTACGTCACGATCTCCTGTGTCTCGAACAAGGTTGGTGGAGGCCTGGTCGGCAACGCCAAGTGGACCGGGGTGAAGCTGACGGATGTCCTCGACAGGGCCGGGGTCAAACCTGGGGCCACCCAGATCGTTGGCCGTTCGGTCGATGGCTGGACCGCGGGGTTTCCCACCGAGGTCGCCTACGACGGTCGGGAGCCGCTGATTGCTCTTGGGATGAACGGCGAGCCGTTGCCGCGCCGTCACGGCTTCCCCGCTCGTTTGATCGTTCCGGGCCTCTACGGCTACGTCTCCGCGACGAAGTGGTTGCGAGAGCTCGAGTTGACCACGTGGGAGGACTTCGACGGCTATTGGGTTCCTCGCGGCTGGTCAAAGAGCGGCCCCATCAAGACGCAGTCTCGGATCGACTATCCACGGCAGGGCGAGCAGATCACTGGCAAGCCTGCGGTGGTTGCCGGCGTGGCATGGGCCCCCACCAGGGGTATCTCCGGAGTCGAGGTGAGGTTTAACGACGGCTCGTGGATTCCGGCCCAGCTGACCACCCCGCTCTCCGACAGCGCGTGGGTGCAGTGGAAGGCCGAGACCGAGATTGCGCCGGGGGAGTACGTCGTTGCCGTCAGAGCGACCGACGGGACCGGCCAGACCCAGACCTCCGAGGTGAGCGAGCCTGCTCCCGACGGGGCCACCGGTTACCACCAGATCGACTTCGTGGTGGTCTGACCACATCCGAGCGCTCGGCCGGATGGGGCCATTGGGCCCTGAAGCCGACTGCGGCAATGAGTCACAGTGGAAGTAGCGGGAGGATGTAATGGGCGACCAACTTCGCCACGTCACCGAGGTGCTTCGAGTTGCCGGCGTCACCGTCGCCGACATCGCGGAGCGATCCGGCTGCTCGTTGCAGGAAGTATCGGCTGAACTCGCCGGGCGCCGCCCGATGTCGCTCCACACCCTCGAAGCGATCGGGAGCCTGGCCGGTCTCACCCTGGCCGCGGAGGTCCAGGCGATGACGGGGCGGGCACGCGCCGAGTACCTCGAGGAGGTCATCGCCGGCCGGTTGTGAGGACGCCGGGTTGCACTCGCGGTGGCGTCGTATGCTGCGGGCATGGAACAGAACACCACGTCACCGCCGAGTGAACAGGAACCGCTCAAACCCCAGGTCGTCGACGAAGGCGAGATGGGCCAACCAGAAGAAGGCGACGGTACCTTCGTGACCGAGCCGTCCAAGCTGATCCGAATCGCCTCGATGACCCGAGCCATGCTCGATGAAGTGCGCCAAGCGCCGCTCGACGAGCAGGGTCGAGCCCGCCTGCTCGAGGTCTATCAGGCTTCGATCGATCAATTACACGAAACGCTCAGTCCCGATCTCCAGGACGAGTTGGCGACCATCTTCCAGCCGCTCGAGCAGGAAACGGCCAGCGAATCGGAACTGCGGATCGTCCAGGCCCAGCTGGTCGGATGGTTGGAGGGTTTGTTCCATGGCATCCAGGCGTCGCTGTTCAGTCAGCAAGCCTCGGCGGCCGCCCAGCTCGAGGAAATGCGCAAACGCCGTGCCCTCGAAGCGGCCAACGCCGACGATCGGAATCGGCCCGGATTGTATCTGTAGAGGGATCTCAAGCCGCCGGGTCGGGGACCACCGGCGGTGGGTAGCGCAAGGCCGCCTGGGCTGCGGCGAGGCGCGCGATGGGGATGCGGGGCGGGCCGCATGACACGTAGTCGACGCCGGCACGGTGAAAGAACTCAATCGATGCAGGGTCGCCGCCGTGCTCGCCACATACTCCGATATCGAGTCCGGGATTGACCCGCAGCCCCTCCTCGATGGCGATCTCAATCAGTCGACCGACGCCATCGCGATCGATGGTGCGGAACGGATTGTCAACCAGAATGCCCTGTTCGAGATAGTCGCGCAGGAAGGCCTCCTCCGCATCGTCGCGGCTCAGACCGAGCGTGGTTTGGGTGAGGTCGTTGGTCCCGAATGAGAAGAAGTCCGAGCCGAGGGCGATATCGCCTGCCACCAGCGCGGTGCGGGGCAATTCGATCATGGTGCCGATCGCCAACTCGAGCAGCCGGCCCGCGTAGTGGACCTCCTCTTCGATCATGTCTCTGACGAGGAACAGCTCCTCGGGCAGGCCAACCAGCGGAATCATCAACTCCAGCCGCGGGTCACCTCCCGCGTCGAGGCGGCGCCGCACGGCTTCGAGCGCCGCCAGGACCTGGACCCGGTAGATCTCGGGGATCACAACGGCAAGGCGCACCCCGCGCAGGCCGAGCATCGGATTCGACTCCTCGTGCCAACCGAGGGAGGCCTCGAGTCGTTCGAGATCCTCGGTGGGGAGGCCCTGATCGCGTCGCAACTGGAGGTCGTGCTCGACATCGAGTCGGTCGGGGAGGAACTCGTGGAGTGGCGGGTCGAGCAGGCGGACGACGACGGGCATGCCGTCCATCGCCTCGAGGAGTCGTTCGAAGTCGCCGATCTGGAGTTGCTCGAGTTCGGCCAGAGCCGCGGCGCGTTCACCCGGGTCGGCTCCCAGCAAGATCTGCTGGACCACGGCGAGCCGGTCGCCGGCAAACATGTACTCGGTTCTGGCCAAGCCGATTCCCTCGGCGCCGGCGCTGCGGGCCACGATGGCATCCTCCGGCGTGTCGGCGTTGGCCCAGACCTCGAGGCGTCGCACCTCGTCGGCCCACTCCAGCAGCCGCTCGAGTGCGGGGGAGCGCACCGGCGGTTCGATCGCCAGCGAACCGGCGTAGACGTTGCCGGTTGAGCCATCGATGGTGATGGTGTCGCCGGCTCCGAAGCGGCGGCCGGCGATCGACATCTGCCGGCGTTCGAGGTCGATGGTCACGTTGCCGATTCCTGCGACGGCAGGAGTCCCGATGCCACGGGCTACGACGACGCCGTGCGAGGTGCCCCCGCCGTGGGTGGCGAGCAGGCCTGCGGCAACCCGGACGCCGGCTACGTCCTCCGGCAGGGCTTCCCGGGTGACCAGGATCACCGAGCGGCCCGCAGTCGCGGCATCAACCGCGGCGTCGGCGTCGAAGACCATTTCGCCTGCCGCGGCACCCGGCGATGCTGCGGCGCCGGTCGCCAGGGGGTTGGGGAGATGATGCGGGGCCAAGTGGGGGTGGAGCATCCCGTCGAGTTGCTCCGGGTCGATACGCAGCATGGCCTCGGCCTTGGTGAGCAGCCCTTCATCGACCATGTCGACTGCCGAGCGCACCGCTCCCTGGGGCGCCTGTTCGGCACGCCGCGCCTCAACCAGCCAGAGTTCGCCGCGTTCGCGGACATATTCGACTCGGACCACCTCGCGCCTGGCCTGCTCGAGCGCAGCGAGGGCGCTGGTGAGCTTGTGGTGAGCACCATGGTCTGCGGTGTCGAGGTCGGCGATCCCCGGATAGAGCAGCTGTGACTTTGGTCGGCTCGCCCCGTCGACGTAGATCCCGCCCGGCATCGGATGACCGTCGACCGGGTCGCGACTGAAGGCAACCCCGGTGCCGCTTCCCCCCGGTGCGTTGCCGAAGACCATGAGGTGAGCAACCGCGGCCGTGCCGAGATCGTCGAGGATGGCGTGCTGACGCCGATACTGACGGGCCGGACGGCGATCCCACGACTCGAACACGGCTTCGACGGCTTCACGCGCTTGCGCCTCGAGCGTGATCGGAATGGGGCGCTGCGACTCCTCTACGATCAGGGCAGCCATGGCATCACCGGCGGCAACGAGTCCGGCTGTGTCGAGTTCGGCAGGGTCCTCTGCCCCACGGGTCTGGCACACTTCGGCCATCACGCTCTCGATACGGTGACGCGGCACCCGCCGTACCGTCCTGGCGAACGCTTGAAGGAAGCGGCGCCTGACGTCTGCGGCAAACTCCTCAGAACCCCACTCGATCAACGCGGGGTAGATGTCGTCGGTTACTCCAACGTAGAGCACAGTCCCCATCACCCCCGGCATCGGCACCGACGGGCTGGCGCGTACCGCGAGTAGCGGCGGTCGGTTGCCGGCGGCGACGCTGCTGAGGTGAGCAACCACCTGGTCCCAGGTATCGCCGGGAAGATCGCCGGTCTGCAGGAAGCGGCGGCACGCCATTGCGCTGATGCTGCAGCCGGGCGGGACCGGCAAGCCAAGTGCGGTCATCTCTGTCAGCGATCGGCCGCGGTCCCCGATCAACTCTGGGTCGGCATTTGCTTCGTCGAAACCCCAGACATATTGCATGGGCACAGTTAAGCCTGTTGTGGGGCCAGGCGGCGAGGTGAGGCCTCTGCCTACACGGGGATTCGGATCCTCACGGTGGTTCCGCTTCCGGTTGCGGTCACCACGGTGGCTTCGCCACCGGCGCGCGAGGCCCGAGTCCTGATGTTCTCCAGTCCCATGCCGGTGGTGGGCGCGGTGGGGTCAAACCCGGTGCCTTCGTCGGCGACGCTGAGCATGATTTCGTCGCGATCGCGTCGAATCGAAACATGGATATGGTCGGTGTCGGCGTGGCGTAGGGCATTGCTGACCGCCTCGCTGATCAATTGCAGTGCGTCGTCGACCATGGTGGGCGGGAGGTCGTCGAGCTGCCCATCGAACGTCATCTGGGCCACCGTGGGATACGGTTCGGCGAGATGGCTGATCAGATCGGAGACTTCAGCCCGCAGGTCACGCCGCGACCACACCGGGGGGCGCAGGTCGAAGATAAAGCGCCGTAGCGATGCGATAGTTTCGTCGAGGCGTTCGACGGTCTCTGCGATGACCCTGGCCACCTCGGGTTCGACCACCTTCTGGGTTTGTGCCTGGAGCGAGAGCCCGACGGCGAAGAGGTCCTGGATGATGGCATCGTGCAGGTCGCGTGCGATTCGCTCCCGGTCTTCGACGATGGCGAGGCGGCGCAGCCTGCGCTGCATTCGCGCCGTGTTGATGGCGGACCCGGCGATGACGGCGATCCCCTCGACCAACCGCTCGTCCTGAACGGTGAAGCCGGATTCCTTCTCGGTGAGGTAGAGGTTGCCGTAGACCTCGGAGCCGAGTCGTACCGGCACTCCCAGGAAGGTGTCCATGGTGGGATGGTGCGCCGGGAACCCAAAGGAATCGGGGTGATCGGCGATGCTGTCGGTCCGCACCGTCTGTGCCTTGCGGGTGAGCATGCCGAGCAGTCCGAGCCCCTCGGGCTCGTGGCTGATGGCTTCGGCAACGTCGGGTGACATTCCGAGATGAAGGAACTCGAGCAGTCCGCCGTCCTCGTCGAGCACCCCGAGCGCCCCATATTGGGCGCCGGTGAGCTCCATCGCGGTCTCAATGGTGGTGTACAACACCGACGAGAGGTCGGTCTGGCCGGCGACTGCGGCTGCCCCCTCGACGAGCTGCCGGAAGCGATCTGCCGGCAGCGGGGTCACATCCATGGCCGTGAGCGTAACTGAGATTGGGCGCGGGTGGTTTCGGTGTTGTACCGCGGGTACTGTCAGGAAGGGCCATAAGACCCCCCCGCCATGGCCGGCGCGGCCGTTAGGTTGACCAGCGAAGATGAACAGCGAACCGTTGAGAGTTCTGCTTGTCGACGACCACGAGGTCGTGCGGCAGGGGCTGCGCGCACTGTTGGAGTCGAACGAGACAATTGATGTGGTCGGTGAAGCCGGAACGGCAGCCGATGCGGTCCGTCGTGTCGGCTACGACGGGCCCGATGTCGTCGTGATGGACGTGCGGCTTCCCGACGGCTCCGGCGTTGATGCCTGTCGGGAGATCCGATCGCGTTGGCCCGACATCAGGGTGCTGATGTTGACGTCGTATGCCGACGAAGAGGCGCTGGTGGCGGCGATCATGGCCGGCGCCGCCGGCTACGTACTGAAGCGGATCAACAGTGAGGAGTTGGTCCGCAGCGTGCAGCGGGTGGGGCGCGGAGAGTCACTGCTCGACCCGGAAATGACCGAACGGTTGTTTCGCAAGATCCGAGGTGAAGCGGAGGAGGATCCGCTGCTGGCCCGCTTGTCGCCCCAGGAACGCAAAATCCTCGATCTCATTGCCGCCGGGATGACCAACCGTGAGATCGCCGAGGAGCTCTACCTCGCCGAAAAGACCGTCAAGAACTACGTATCGAATCTCCTCGGCAAGCTCGAGATGAAGCGTCGCAGCGAGGCTGCTGCCTATGCCGCACGGTTGGCGGCGAGTCGCCGCCGGCAGTATCCACCCGAGGACTGGGAAGGCTGATGTGTCGGGGGTTCGCGGTAGGCTGGCGCCTGGCGACGGCCCATAGGGTCGCGAAAGGAGATCGGGCATGAAAGTCTCGGATGTGATGACCGTCGATGTGGTCGCGGTCGCACCCGATACGGGCCTCAAGGCTGCCGCCCGAAAGATGGTTGAGCACGGAGTGAGCGGCCTTCCGGTCATCGATGACACCGGCAAACTGGTCGGCATCATCACCGAGGCCGACTTCGTCAAGCAGGAAGCCGGTCGTAGCCAGTTCCGCTATCGCAGGCTGCTCGATGCCGTCTTCGGCGAGCGCGAGACCCGTCCCCAGGGCGATACCGTCGCCGACGCGATGACCCGCCAACCGCTCACGGTCGACGAGAACGCCCGTCTTGCGGAAGCCGCCCGTGAAATGTCCGATCGCGGGGTCAAGCGGCTCCCGGTCGTCGACGGCAACGGCCATCTGCTCGGGATCGTGAGCCGAGCCGACATCGTCGCCGCATATGTGCGTCCCGACGATGTCATCGAGGATCAGATCCGGCAGGATGTGATCGAACGCATCCTCATGATCGAAGGTCACGAACTCGAAGTGAGCGTCGAAGAAGGCGTGGTGCATGTCGCCGGCATCGTTCCCACCAGGACCGACGCCCGGCTCCTCGAGGAGTTGGTCGGCAGGCTCGAGGGTGTGGTTCGGGTCGAAGCTGAGCTCGAATGGCGGGTCGACGACACTGTCTCACCCGATATGCCACCGGTCATGTGACCAAAAAAGATTCGCCACAGCGGCGAATTTCGTTTTATCCTGCCGATTGACCGCTTATCGCGGCGGCCATCCACCGTCATAATGGAACAAATGTTTGGTCGCGTGCGTTATTTGCACCAGGCCAAAAGGAACGTATGCATCATGGTGATGGCACTCGATGACCTCATGTGGGAGCCGACCGAGGGTTGGCGTGACGATGCCGCTTGTGGCGGCGCGGACAGCGCGCTCTTCTTCCCCGCCGGTGAAGAGGAAACTCTGACCGAAGCCGCAAAGTCCATCTGCGCGGCGTGCCCGGTTGCCGAGGAATGCCTCCAGTACGCCATCGCCACCAACCAGAGTGAAGGAGTGTGGGGCGGAATGACGGGCGCTGAGCGCCGCCGCCTCCGTCGCCGTCTCCGCGAGCGGGAGCGGCGGGCCTCCTAGCCTCCTCAGTCGTCCTGCAGCGAGCGCTGAAGCCGTCGCATTCCCTCGAGCCAACGGTCGTAGTCGTCCGCCTTGCGACGGAAGAACTCGCCCACCTCAGGATGGGGCAGGATCAGGAACCGCTCCTCGGCCAGTCCGGCGACGACCGACGCGGCCACGTCGTCAACGCTGATGGCCCCTGCCTTGACGTAGCCGGCCATCCGCGGCTGATCGGCGAACACGTCGAGCATGGCAGTCTCGACAAACTGCGGGCACAAACACGAGACGCGGATGCCGCGGTCTCCGTAGGTGACGGCGAGCCACTCGGCGAGGGCTACCACGGCGTGTTTGGTGACGGAATACGGCGCCGCGCCGAGGTTGGTGAGCAGGCCGGCGGCCGACGCGGTCTGCAGTAGGTAGCCTTCGCCCCGCTCGAGCATCTGGGGTAGCACGGCGCGGGTCGCATAGACGTGGGCCATCACGTTGACATCCCAGGTGCGTTGCCACTGCACGTCGGGCACCTCGACTCCTCCACCTGTGGCGATCCCGGCGTTCGAGCAGAACAGGTCGATACGTCCCTTGTCCTGGGTTACCAGGTCGACGAGATCGACGACGGCGGTTTCCTGACTGACGTCGAGCTGCACTCCGGCGCCGCCGATGCTGTTGGCAACCGTCTCGGCGGCTGCGCCGTCGAGATCGGCGACCACCACAAACGCCCCTTCCGCGGTGAACCGTCGGGCCAGGCCGGCGCCAATGCCGTGTCCACCGCCGGTAATGACGGCAACTCGGCCCTTCAGCTCCATGAGTTGCTCACAGCATTCGTCCGGGGATGTCCTTGCGGCTGGGCAGGAAGAAGCCGCCGACGGGGCGAAGTCGCATCCTGGCGTCGACCACCGAGACCCCCTCGCCGGGCGGCAGAACCTTGACGGGGTTCAAGTCGATCTCGGCGATCTGAGGGTTGTCCTCGACGAGGGCCGACACTCGGAGCAGGAGTTCTTGCAGCGCCTCGAGGTCCCCACCGGCGGCGCCGCGGTAGCCCTCGAGCAGCTCGGCCGACTTGACCTCGGACAACATCTCGCGGGCGTCGACGTCGGAAAGGGGATTGATTCTGAAGGCAACGTCGCGCATGAGTTCCACGAAGATCCCGCCGAGTCCAAAGACGACCAGTGGTCCGAACAGCGGGTCCTCGGCCATGCCGACGATGACCTCATGGCCCTCGCCGACGAACTCTTGAACGAGCACGCCCGTGGCGTCGTCGGCGGCGGCTGTGACCTGGCGGAAGGCCCCACGGACCGCCTCGTCGCCCTGGATATCGAGGGCGATGCCACCGACATCCGACTTGTGAAGCGCCGATGCGGCGATGACCTTGAGGACGACAGGACCGCCGAGCTCGCCGGCAGCCGCAACTGCCTCGTCCTCGGTCTGAGCGCTACGGGTGCGCGCCGCCCGGATGCCATAGGCCGCCAGCATGTTCTCCGTCTCAGCGGCGTCGAGCCAGCCACCGTCCTTGCCGAGTCTGCGCAGTGCTGCCCGGACCGTCGTCTCCCCGGCCCCACCATCGACATCGGGGAACCGGACATACTGGCCTTCGGGCTTCTCCCGCCACTCCCGATACTCAACGGCCGCGGCGAGGGCTCGTGCCGCCGCCTCGGGGAACTGATAGACGGCAAGCTTGCTGTGCTTGCCCAGCTCCTCTTCTGCGGCTTGCGACGAGCCCATGAAGACGCCAATCGTCGTTTTGGGACTTTCGCGGTTGGCAATGGTCTCGTGGATGGCGGTCAGCGCCTCCTCGGTGCCTTCGGGTGCGGTTGGGATGTAGATGACGATGACGGCGTCGATTTCCTCGCTGTCGAGCAGCAGGTTGAGGCACGCCCGGTAGTTGTCGGCGTTGGCTGAGGCGATCATGTCGACCGGATTCCGGGGGGCCGCCATGCCGGGGAGCTGCTCGGACAGCCGACCCTGGAGTTCGGGGGAGAACTCGGGGAGCTCCAGACCGAAGCCCTCGATGGCGTCGGCCGCCAGGATGCCGGGCCCGCCGGCGTTGGTGAGCACGGCCACCCTGCGCCCCGCCGGAAGCGGTTGGTTGGCCAGCAACTCGGTCACGTCGAACAGCTCATGGAGCGTGTTGGTGCGGATCACCCCGGCGCGGGAGAACAAGGCGTCGACGGCGACATCAACGCTGGCGAGCGAACCGGTGTGGGAGGCGGCGGCCCGCTGTCCTGCCGAGGTGCGACCCGACTTGACGACGACGACGGGCTTCTTGCGTCCGACCCGTCGGGCGAGCCGTCCAAAACGTCGGGGGTTTCCAAAGGACTCCATGTACATGACGATGACGTCGCTTGCCGGGTCGTCCTCCCAGTAGAGGAGCAGGTCGGTGGGGCTGACGTCGGCGCCGTTGCCGAGCGAGATGAATGTGGAGATGCCGATGTTCATGGCCGCGGCCTGCTCGAGGATGGCGATCCCCAACGCCCCGCTCTGGCTGGCCATCGCCACGTTCCCGCGCGGCGGGAAGGTCGGTCCGAACTGGCCGTCCATGCTGATATTGACGTCGGTGTTGAGCAGACCCATGCAGTTGGGGCCGACGAGCCGCAATCCGCGCCGCCGGGCCGAGGTAACGATGGCCGCCTCCATCGCCGAACCGTCTTCGCCGACTTCGCTGAAGCCCGCCGAGATAACGACGACACCCTTGACGCCCTTGCGTCCGCACTCGTCGAGCGCGTCGCTCACCGCGGCGGCGGGGACGACGACAAACGCCAGGTCGACCGGGTCGGGGATGTCGAGCACCGAGGGGTACGCCAGGATTGAGTGAACGTACGGGGCGGACGGGTTAACCGGGTACACGGGTCCGGTGAAGCCGTTGATGAGCAGGTTGCGCAACAGTCTGCCGCCGATGGACGACCCATCGCGGCTGGCACCGATGACTGCGACGGACGTTGGATACAGAATCGGCATCAGCGATGCGGTGACGGCTCGCTTCTCGTGTTCCCACTCGGCTTCGCGCGCTTCGAGCGAATACTCGATGGGGAATTCGACCTCGAAGATGCCCTCCTCGAGGGTTCTCGTCAGGCGATATCCCGAGTCGCGGAAGAGCCGCATCATCCCGACGTTCTCTGCCAGCACGAACGCCTCGAACTCGGTGATGCCCCGCAGCCGCGCATAGACCGTGAGGTGTTGGAGCAGGTGACGGCCGATGCCGCGCCCTTGCCAGGCGTCCTCGACGAGGAAGGCGACCTCGGCGACCTTGAAGTCCTCAGTGGTTCGTTCGGACAGCACGTCGTAGCGGCCGACCGCGACCATTTCGTCACCGTGTACGGCGATGAGGGCCATACGGTCGTCGTAGTCGAGCGTGGTGAAGTGACGCAGCTCCTCGGGGCTCAGATCGAGCTTCATCCCGAAGAAACGGTGATAGACGCTCTCGGGACCGACCCGCTGGAAGAAGCGGTGTTCCCGCTCGGCGTCATCGGGTCGAATCGGGCGGATGTGGATGGCTTGACCATCCTTGAGGAGTACGTCGAACTCGAACTCGGTTGGGTACTCGGCCATGACTGTCCTTGCTGGGTTGGTGGCAAACCACAAACTACCGAATGTCGGAGCGACCAAATCCGCGGCGTGGCAATTTGGTGGTTTCTGTGGCTCTACGACCCCGAACGTGGCAGACTTGAAACACGCAGTAACGCTCCGTTCGTACCGCGGGTCCGATGAGGGAGGAGGACGTCATCGCGCAATCCAACGGTGGCCACCCCACCATCATCCAGGGCGGCATGGGCGTCGCGGTTTCCGGTTGGGAACTCGCCAACGCCGTGGCGGCCAAGGGCCAAATGGGCGTCGTTTCGGGTACTGCCCTCGATCTGGTGTGCTCGCGTCGGTTGCAGCTTGGCGATGCTGGTGGTCACGTGCGCCGCGCCCTCGAACACTTCCCGGTCCCCGAGGCTGCGCAGCGTGTGCTCGACACGTATTACGTGCCGGGCGGCAAGGACCCGGCTACTCCCTTCAAGAATGTGCGCAGCATGACGATCACGCCGTCAACAGAGCTGCTCGAGCTCCTCGTTATCGGCAACTTCGTCGAGGTGTATCTAGCCAAGGAGAACGTTGCCGGGCCGGTTGGCATCAACTTCATGCGCAAGATCGAACTCCCGCTGGTTCCCTCAGCCTACGGGGCGCTGCTGGCCGGTGTCGACTACGTCATCGTCGGGGCGGGCAATCCACGGGAACTGCCCGAGGTACTCAACAAGCTGGCGATGCATGAGGACGTCGGGCTCGCCCTGCGGGTGCAAGGTACGACCTCGGCCGACGGCGATATCGAGGCCGTATTCAGTCCCCGCGAACTCTTTGGGCCCGACCTCGGCCCGCTACGACGGCCGCCGTTTCTGGCCATTGTTGCCTCACTCGATCTGGCCGCGGGCTTGGCCAACTCTCCGGCACATCGACCGGAGGGCTTTGTGGTCGAGGGCAACATGGCTGGTGGCCACAACGCCCCGCCCCGCGGCCCGCGCCGGATGGATGATCGGGGCCAGCCGATCTATGACGAGCTCGACGTGGTCGACCTCGCCGGGTTGGCGGAAATCGGATTGCCGTTCTGGCTGGCCGGTTCGTACGCCACCCCCGACGGACTCAAGGCGGCGCAAGCTGCCGGCGCCGTCGGCATCCAGGTCGGCACCGCCTTTGCCCTGTCGGCCGAGTCCGGTATCGAGACCAGCTTGAAGCGTGACATCCTCGGCCAGGTCGCCACCGGAGGCATCGAGGTTCGCACCGATTGGCGAGCCTCCCCGACCGGCTTCCCCTTCAAGGTCGTCGAGGTAGATGGCACTCTCTCGGACCCCACCGTCTACGAGGAGCGGCGTCGGGTATGCGACCTCGGGGTGCTGCGGGTCCCGTTCAAGACGGAGGACGGCAACATCGGCTATCGCTGTCCGGCCGAACCCGAACGTGCCTACACGGCGGTGAAGGCCGGCAGGCCCGCCAACATGGAGGGCCGCATCTGTCTGTGCAACGGCCTTCTTGCCACGGCCGGCCTCGCCCAGGTACGGCCGAGCGGATACGTCGAGCCGCCGGTGGTCACCGGAGGCTCCGACTATCGGGCGGTCGAACACCTGATGGCCGCAGCGGCCCCGGGGGAGGACTTCTACACCGCGGCGGACGTCATCGACTACCTGCTGTAGCGGGCCGCGCCCGGTAGGTCAGCTCTCCGAGATGGCGATCGAGTTGATCACAACGTCGTCGAGCGGACGATCGCGTCCATCGGTTGCCGTGGTCGCGATGGCGTCGACGACGTCCTGACCTGCCGTCACCGAGCCGAAGATGGTGTAGTTGTGGGGGAGACCCACATCGGTGTGGCAGATGAAGAACTGTGACCCGTTGGTGTTGGGGCCGGCGTTCGCCATGGCCAGCGTGCCCTGGCGGTAGGCGCCCGGACCGTCGAGTTCGTCGGCAAAGCGATAGCCGGGGCCTCCGGTGCCGGAACCGGTTGGGTCGCCGCCCTGGATCATGAAGTTTTCGATGACGCGGTGGAAAATGACGCCGTCGTAGAAACCGTCATTGGCGAGGAACACGAAGTTGTTCACCGTGTTGGGTGAGCGATCGGCGAACAGCGTCAGTTCGATGTCGCCCCTGTTGGTGCTCAGGGTGGCGGTATACGTCTTGCCGGGATCGATAGAGAGCTCGGGCGCGGAGGGGTATTGCTTGGCCATGGTGCCTTTCCGATGGGTCGAACGAAGGTGGAGAGTAGTGCGGTAACTCCTTGGCACCGTGTACGGTCAGATAGTCGAGTTCTCTGGGCTTCGGTCGGTGGGAACCGCTGGACGACCGAACCGAGGAGAGCTGATGGCCGACAACGAGGTGTACTCGCTGCTCGAGGCAGTTACGCCGTCCGTCGACAGGCTCATGGCCGAGCACCGCCGGCGGCGTGAACATTGGTACGCCCACGAGTACGTTCCGTGGGAGCAGGGCCGCAGCTTTGTGGTCGAACCATGGGAGGAATCCCAGGCGTCCCTGTCGCCCGAGGTGCGCACCGCATTGGTGCTGAACTTGCTCACCGAGGACAACCTGCCCTACTACCACGCCGAGATCGAGAAGCACCTGCCCGGCGGGTCGCCCTGGCAGGACTGGAATCGGCTGTGGACCGCCGAGGAGGGCCAACACGCCATTGCGTTGCGGAGTTATCTGCTCACCTCGCGCAATTGTGATCCGGCCGAACTCGAGGATGATCGTCTCGCCACGATGGAGAACGGGTACGAGGGCGACTTCCATAACCCGATCGACGTGTTCGTCTACACGTCGGCGCAGGAGCTGGCGACTCGGGTGTCTCACCGCAACGCCGGCAAACTCGCCGATGACAAAACGGCCTACGAGATCATGGCGAGGATCGCCGCCGACGAGAACCATCACTACATCTTCTACAAGAGCGTGGTGGCCGACATGCTGGCGGAGAATCCTTCACCGGTGCTCGAGTCGATGCATCGGGTGCTGGCCAACTTCCAGATGCCCGGCACCGGCATCCCCGGCTACCTGCGGCGGGCCGTCGCCATGGCGAAGTCTGGCGTCTACAACCTGCGCCAGCATCACGACCGAGTGGTGGTGCCGTTACTGAAGGATTGGAAGGTGGATCAGCTGACCGACTTGACGCCAGAGGCCGCCGAGGTGCAGCAGAAGATCATGGAGCTGCCGAAGCGGATCCTGCGCCGTGCCGACGCTTTTGATCGGCGCTTTGGTGAGGTAGCTCAGTAGGCACTCCCGAGATGTCGGGAACCGATTGGGCCGGGGCAGCGTCAAAGGTTGGGCCCATGGGGGGACCCTCCACCGCCTCTGACGCCACGGCGACTTCTGCTCAAACTGTGGGGACTTTTAGTCTCCGGCGAGGAAGAACCGCCACTCACCGCTGCCGTCGATCCCGTGGCGCCAACCGACGTAGCCGCCGAGAACATCGAACATCTCTTCGAGTTCATTCACCGGGTACAACTCGAGGAGCGCGGCATAGTCGGCGTCCGGCAACCCGTCACCGTACGGTGAGGTCAGGTCCGCCATCGCCGATGGCCACAGGTAGAAGCCGTCTGCCTCGGCGTCGGCGAGCTCGGCATAGGCCAGGTTGAGGTGCCGGGCCATCGCCGCTACTACGGCACTGCCCCGGATCTCGAGGTCCATCCAGAACTCGGGGACGTCGCCCCCACCAAAGCTGGCTTCGAAGCCGTTCTCACCCTGGTTGGCCAGTTCGCCGAGCGCTCCGTAGTCGCAGGCCATGGCGGCTCTGAAGATGGCGTCACGCATTGCCGCCACGTCGTCGGGTAGTCCCTCCTGAGCCAGCGGCTCGAGCTCGAGGCCGGTGGTCGAGCAGATCGCCGGGTTCTCATCTTCGAGGTTGGTCGTCTTGATCTCCAGGGTGGTCCGGTCGAGCAGGGCATAGCCGTCCTGGCCGGACACGGCGATGGCGGTTTCGGTGCCGGTGAGATCCTGGAAGAGCACCAATCCAACCGGCTCGTTGATCGTCCAATACCCGGGGAGTGTCGTGTCGGGCGGGGGCGGGTAGCCGCTGTCGCTAACCCATGGGAAGACCCGGACCAGCGCTTCACCGGTGGCGCGTTCGATCCGGCAGACCATCGAGTCGGGGAGACCACCGTCGCCCTGTTTGGCGCAGTAGGCGGCGTCGGGGGTGAGCACCAGCCGTTCCGGCGGCAGCCCGGGCAGTGGCCAGGCCCGGATGATTGCACCGCTCGATCCGTCCAGCAGCAGAACCTCTCCGTATTCGAAGACGCTGACGAAATCCGCCACGTACTGCCCGCTTGTATCGCCGAGCAGGCCGTTGTCGGTGAGCGTCCCCACGTCGTCGTGGGGCCGGGAGAGGACCCAGACGCCCTCGGCGGCGCGCAGTTCGAAGACCGGATGGACTCGCAACTCGATCGGCAGCGCAGCAAGTTCGGGCACCACGCCGTCTCGCTGTGCATCCGCGGCGCTTTGGCTTGGCTCGCCGGAGACGAGGATCGTGGTGGTCGTCAGCGCCGGCGGCTCGGTGGTCGTTGGCGTCTTTGTGGTGCTTGAGGCCGGTGGCGCCGCCGTAGTGGTGGTAGCCGGTGCATCCGGGGCTGCCGGGGTAGTGGTGTCGCTGGACTCAGTTCCACACGAGGCGGCCAGCATGGCCACGACGAGGACTGGGGTCCAGATCCGAAACGTCCGCAGCCTTGTCATCAGCGCCTCCGAGTGATGAGTGGAGTCGGTCGGATACGCCAAGAACGCTATCGCACCTCGGTCGAGTTCCCCGACAGCAGAGTCAGATGCGGCGTCGGGCCGACGTCTGTTCTGTTGGCGCGGTCTGGGGTCAGATGCGGCGTCGGGCCGACGTCTGTTCTGTTGGCGTGGTCTGGGGTCAGATGCGGCGTCGGGCCGACGTCTGTTCTGTTGGCGCGGTCTGGGGTCAGATGCGGCGTCGGCGTCGCCGGCCCAGCGGGCGACCGGTGGCGGCCTTGATCGGAGCGTCCTCTTGGTTCGGGTGCCAATTCGACAAGTCGGCCACTCGTTCGTCGTTGGAGAACATCTTGACCATCGGGACGTTGAGACCGGCTTGGCGTTGGATCCGGATCACCTCATTGACCTGATCCCACTCGACCAGCGTGACAACGAGTCCCGACTCGCCGGCGCGGGCGGTACGTCCGGAGCGGTGCAGGTACGTCTTGGGGTCATCCGGCGGGTCGAAGTGGATCACAATGTCGACCCCTTCGACGTGAAGCCCGCGGGCGGCCACGTTGGTGGCGACCAGCACCGGGGTCGTTCCGGCGGTGAAGCTCTCCAGTGCCTTCTCCCGCTTGTACTGGGGAAGGTCGCCGTGGATCGCCTTGGCATCGACTCCAAGGTCACGCAGATCGTTGGCGGTTCGCTCACATCCGTGCTTGGTGCGCACGAACACCAGCGTGCGGTCGGCGCCTGCCGCGATGGCAGCCGCCATCTTGGCCTTGTCCATGTAGTGGACCTTGAGGAAACGGTGGGACATCGTGTCCACCATGTCGTTGCTCGACACCACCTCATGGGCGACCGGGTCTTGCATGTAGCTGCTGATGAGCGTGCCGACCTGGCCGTCGAGTGTGGCCGAGAAGAGCATGGTGTGGTGGTCGCTCTCGACGGTTCGCATGATGCGCCGGACCTGGGGGAGGAACCCCATGTCGGCCATTTGGTCGGCCTCGTCGATGGTCACGTAGGCAACGTCGCTCAGCGACATCTCCTTGCGCTCCATGAGGTCGATGAGCCGGCCCGGGGTGGCGACGACGATCTCGACCCCGCGGCGGAACGCATCGATCTGTTTGCTCATTGATGCGCCGCCGTAGACCGCGACCAGGCTGAAGCCGCGGGCATTGGCGAGAGGCTCGAGTTCGCTGGCCACCTGGTTGGCGAGCTCACGGGTGGGCACCAAGATCAGGGCTTGCGGCTTGCCTTTTGCGGCCTTCGTGATGGACTGCACAATGGGCAGCCCGAAGGCGAGGGTCTTGCCGGAGCCGGTCTGGGCCTTTCCGGTGACATCTCGTCCGGCCATTGCGTCGGGAATGGTCAACACCTGGATCGGGAACGGGGCTTCGATGCCGCGTTCGTTGAGGATGGCGACCAGGTCGTCGGCGATGCCGAGGTCGGCAAAGGTGCCGTCGGTGAGGAGCTCGGTGGTTGGTGTTTCGGGTGTGATCAACGTGACATCTCTCAGTGGTGGAAAGTGCGAGGGGGCCAAACGAGCTGGTTCAGCCGCTCCCTCCATACGCCAACTTAGTCGGATCGAGGCTTCTGGCGAACATGGATGCAACACGGTGCGCCCAAATCCGCCACGATCCGCGGGGGTAAAGTGCGGGCATGACTACCACGTTGTACGGCGGGATCGAGGCCGGGGGGACCAAAGTGGTGTGCCTGGTCGGGTCGGGACCCGATGATGTGATTGCCGAAGAGCGGTTCCCCACCACCACTCCCGACGAGACCATAGGCCGCATGGTCGAGTTTTTTGTGACGCAGCGTAACGCCGGGCACGGGCCGGCTTCGATCGGGATTGCCTCCTTTGGGCCGGTCGAGCTGCGGCGGCAGCATCGCAACTATGGGTTCATCACCACGACGCCAAAACCCCACTGGTCGAACACCGATCTTGCCGGACCGATCGCGGCGCAGCTCGGGCTGCCGGTTGCTTTCGACACCGACGTCGACGGTGCCGCCCTCGGGGAGGGTCGCTGGGGAGCCGCCGCCGGTCTCTCCACCTTCATCTACATCACGGTGGGGACCGGGATCGGCGCCGGAGCGGTGGTGAACGGTGCCGTCGCCCACGGACTGGTTCATGCCGAGATGGGCCACGTGATCGTCGAAAGGCAGCCCGGCGACGAGTTCCCAGGATGGTGCCCCTTCCACGGCGACTGCTTCGAGGGGATGGCGGCGGGACCGTCGATCGAACGACGCTTCGGGGTCCGCGCCGAGCACCTGGGGGGGCCCGATCTTGTCCAGGCCGTGGAATGGGAGGCGGGCTACCTCGCCTCGGGGATCCGCAACATGGTGTACATCCTGGCGCCTGAACGGGTGGTGATCGGAGGTGGGGTGGCCGAGTTGCCAGGACTGTTCCCGCAGCTGCGGCAGAAACTCGTTGCCACTCTGGCCGGGTATCCCGGATTGCCCGAGCACGAGGCCGACGACTTCGTGGTCCCTGCCGCTCTCGGCGGCATGGCCGGTCCGCTCGGATCACTGGTCCTCGCCGAGCAGGCTCTTGCGCCGCCCTCCTAGGAGGCCTCGGCGCCGCGGTGCTCGATGACGTCGTTCACTTCGGCGCCGATGAGCACCGCAAAACCGGAAGCGAAGAACCACAGCATCAGGACGATGACTCCGGTGAGCGCCCCGTAGGTGGCGCTGAACGTGGCGAGACGCGCGGTGTAGATCGAGAGCCCGACGGTGACGGCCATCCAGGCAACGGTTGCCGTAAGGGCGCCGGGGCTGATCCACGGCGAGCGGTTGGCAGGACGGTTGGGTGCCACCTTGTACAGCAGCCCGAGCCCGAGGACGACCACGAGGAAGATTGTCGGCCACCGCGACCATTCAACAAACGTGGCGGTACCGGGCAGATCGATGCTGTCGAGCCAGTCATCGAGGATCGTCACGCTGGCGACGGCAACGACGACGAACACGATCATGCCCATGGTGAGGCCGTAGGCGAGGGCCCGCTGGTGGGCAAAGGCCCGCTGGTCATCGACGTCGTAGGCGATATTGAGGCCGCGGATCAGTGCCTTGGTTCCCGCGGACGCCGACCAGAGGGCGACCAAGATCGAGACGATGGCGCTGATCCCGAGCTGGGTCGATGACCGCGCCACGAGTCCGGCGAGTTGCTGACCGATCAGCGAAGCTGCTTCGCCGGGCAGCTGGTTGGTGAGGTCGTCGATGACCTGTTGCAGCTGGGCTTCGTCGAGCCACAATCCGTAGATGGAGATGGCGGCGATTGCAGCGGGAAACACGGCAAACATCGCGTAGTACGACAGGGCTGCGGCGATCATCGGGATGTTGTCCTTCTTGATCTCGGCCCCCAGCTCCTTGAGGAACCCGACGCTGTGGCCGGCGGCGGCCTTGGCCTGGTCCGCCAGCTGCGGGGAGGCTGCGCTGGTGTGGGGGGCCGTCGCCTGCGGAGCAACCACAGACATCGCAGCGGGGCGCGGTACGGGAGGGTTGGCCGGTACGGGCGGGCCGGTCGTCGGTTGCCGACGGTGCGGCAACGCGGCCTTGATGGCAACCCCGACGGCCAATCCGCCGAGGACCCAGTTAAAAACGCGCTGCGCTCCGGCCATGTGTGGTGTCCTTCGCTAGCCCAGGAATCTCTGGATCAGCCCGGGTTTGACGCTCGCCTTGCCGTGACGCCGTCCCAACAGATAGGTCGAGCCGGCGAGTGCGATCGCACCGGCCGTGGCTGTGGTGCGTTTGATGACTTTCTTGCTCCGGCGGCTGAACTCAACGATCGGCCAGCCCCGCTGATAGGCGATCGCGGCGAGCGCCTTGTCGGGGTTGACGGCGACCGGATGGCCGACCACCTCGAGCATGGGAAGGTCTCCGATGGAGTCCGAATAGGCATACGACTTCAGCAGGTCGTAGCCCTTGTTCTCGGCCACTCTGACGATGGCCTCGGCCTTCCCAGGCCCGTAGCAGAACGGTTCGGCCAACTCTCCGGTGTACACCCCATCCTTCAGCTCGGCGACGGTGCCGATGGCACCCGTCATGTGCATCGCCTCGCCAAAGCCGTTGATGATCTCAATCGGGGATGCCGACACGATGTAGGTGTCGCGCCCGGCCTCGTCGTGCAGATCGATCAGGGCGCGCGACTCGTGACGCACGTCGTCGAGCAGCCGGACCAGGATGTCGTCACTGAGGGCGCGGAACTCATCGATGTGGACACCCTCGATGGCTTGGAGCACACGGTTCTTCACCGCCTCGGTCTTGGCGTCGCCTGCACCCTTCAGCTTGAAACCCACGTAGCTCATCAGGTCACGGACCAGATCCGCGGTGGGCATCATTCCGGCTCGGTAGGCAACCACACCCCAGATGAAGACCGACGACCCGCTGATGATGGTGCGGTCGAGGTCGAAGAAGGCGGCGCCGCGCCGTTCCTGCACCATCTCATACCCCCATCAGTTCGTCGTCGATCGCAAACAGCGAGTCGGCGCCGCGGGTGACGGCGGGAATCAGCCCAGCCGCTTGGGGCAGGATCTGCTCGGCGTAGAAACGAGCCGTCGCCACCTTGGCCGCGAGGAAACGGTCTCCGGCGCTTCCGTTGTTGAGGAGGCGGGTGGCAACCAGAGCCGACTTCGCCAGGTAGTAGCCGCCGGCGACGATGCCGAACATACGCAGGTAGGGCGTAGCGCCGGCGAGCCGGTCGTTCGGGTCCTCGGCTGCGGCGAGCCACTCTGTGGCTTCCCGCAGCAGCGCAACACCGTCGTCGAGATCGATCCTGATCGAGGCGAGGTCGTCGTGGCCATCGAACGCTGGGTCGAGTGCCGCCATCTCGTCGAGGTAGCCGCCGACGACTGCGCCGCCCGCCATCGGCAGTTTGCGCATCACGAGGTCGATGGCCTGAATGCCGTTGGTGCCCTCGTAGATCGGGGCGATGCGGGCATCGCGATAGTGCTGGGCGGCTCCGGTTTCCTCCACGAACCCCATCCCGCCGTGGACCTGAACCGCCAATGAGGCCATCTCGACGCCGAGGTCGGTGCCCCACGCCTTTGAGATGGGGGTCAGCAAGGCGGCGCGAGCGGCGCCGCGCTGGCGGCTCTCGTCGTCGGGTCCGTTCTCTGCCCAGTCCAAGGCGGCGGCGTTGTCGTACATCAGCGCCCGCATCGCCTCGATGTTGG
Organism: uncultured Acidimicrobiia bacterium; assembly: GCA_963821095.1. Taxonomy (GTDB): domain Bacteria; phylum Actinomycetota; class Acidimicrobiia; order Spongiisociales; family UBA5794; genus CAVPHV01. The sequence continues at coordinate 214,877 of CAWGCJ010000007.1, forward strand.
CCCGCATCGTCATCAGCATCCGGCGGACGTCGGGATGGTCGATGATGGGTGAACTCTCCGGTGGCTTGGTACCAATGGCTCGACCCTGGCGCCGCTCCTTGGCGTAGTCGGCCGCTTGTTGGTAGGCCCGTTCTGCGATGCCGAGGCCTTCGAGTCCGACATGGAGCCTGGCGTCGTTCATCATGGTGAACATGTAGCGCATGCCCTGATTGACCTCACCAACCAGGTAGCCGACGGCACCGTCATTCTCGCCAAACGCCATCACTGCAGTGGGACTCGAGTGGATGCCGAGTTTGTGCTCGAGCGATACCACCGTGACGTCGTTGCGTTCTCCTGGCGACCCGTCCGGGTCGACCAGGTATTTGGGAACGATGAAGAGGCTGATTCCTTTTGTCCCCGGCGGCGCATCGGGAACCCGGGCCAGCACCAGATGGATGATGTTGTCGGCGACGTCATGATCGCCCCACGTGATGAAGATCTTTGTCCCGTAGATGCGCCACGTGCCGTCGTCCTGGGGTTCGGCCTTGGTCCGCACGGCGCCCACATCCGACCCGGCCTCGGGTTCGGTGAGGACCATGGTTCCCGTCCATTCGCCGCTGATCAGCTTCTCGAGATACAGGGCCTTTTGTTCGTCGGAGCCGTGCTGGTCGATGGCGAGGATCGCCGAAGCGGTCAACATGGGGCAGAGCGAGAAGGCCATATTGGCCGACGTGAGCATCTCCATCACTGGGATTCCCACTGCGGTAGGGAAGCCGTGGCCGCCGTATTCAGCGGTGCTCTTCACGGCACCCCAGCCGGCGGCAACAAACTGCTCGTAGGCCCGTCTGATCTCCGGTGCCAGGATCACGCCGCCTTCGGCGTTGATCGTGGCCCCCACTTCGTCCCCGATCCGATTGGTCGGAGCGATGACCTCGGCCATGAACCGTCCGGCTTCGTCGAGCGCGCCAAACGAGAGTTCTCGATCCACGTGCTCAAAGCCAGGGAACTCGGCAATGGTGTCCAGGTCCACGATGTGCTCGAGGACGAACTTCATGTCGCGCAGTGGGGGTCGGTAGTCGCTCATAGCGGCAGAATACAGCCCCTCAACGCGCAGGAGCCATTGGATCATCGAGTGCTGCATCCACGGTAGGTTTGGAGGAGCAGTCGACCCTGCCGACTATCGAGGAAAGACCGACCATGAAGTTCGTTTTGCTCATCTATAGCGACGAGAACAACGCCCCGATGCCGGAAACCCCGGAGGCGCAGCAGGTGTTCGACGAATACCTCGCGTTCACGACACGCATCGCCGAGCAGGGAATCAGCCGCGGCGGCGAGGCGCTCCACGACAGCGGTGCTGCGACCACAGTGCAGGTGGTGGACGGCGAGGTAGTCGTCACGCAGGCGCCGGCCGTCGACTCGCGCGAGGTGCTCGGTGGCTTCTATCTCATCGACGTCCCCGACAAGGCTGCAGCTATTGCGGTCGCCGCCGAACTCCCCGGATCCCGCTACGGCTCAGTTGAGGTGCGACCGATTTGGTCTTGGGAGTGAGCCGTTGGTGACGCCGGGCAGACTGGTGTGCTCGTTGGGCCCGCCGACCCATTTTGCAGATTGCCCCTGCAGAAACGTGCAGGATCTGCCGATAAACCTCGGGAGTGGATAGAGCTCTCCAAGGGGGGCGGCTGAAGCCGAGCCCAAGGTAGGTACCGATGTCCACTCATCGACAGAGGCCTCAGGGCGGCGGTCCGTATTGCATCTCTATGCAGCGGTGATCCAACTGACCGCTCGAAATCCTCAGAAGCCCGCCACACGGCGGGCTTCGTCGCGTGCCGGCGACGGAGTCGCCGGCACGTTGCAGTTTCCGGCCCGCGGGTGCTTCTGCCGCTGGCGGAGTCAGAACCCCGCCGCCTTCGCTAGGTTTGCCGCCATGGCCACCCTTGTGTTTTTTCATGCTCATCCCGACGACGAAGCCATCGCCACCGGCGGGTCGATGGCCGCCGCGGCCGACGCCGGTCACCGGGTTGTCCTCATCGTGGCCACGGGCGGCGAGGAGGGTGAAGTCGCCGACGGCTTCCTGAGCGACGGCGAGACCCTCGGGGAGGTTCGCGAACGAGAGACGTGCGCCGCAGCCTCGATTCTCGGGTCGGCCCGGGTTCACTTCCTTGGGTTCCGCGATTCCGGGATGATGGGGGAGGCGGCCAACGAACACCCGGAGAGCTTCTGGCGGGCCGACGTCGAAGCGGCCGCTACTCAGGTTGCCGCCATCCTCGAAGATGAGCAGGCCGAGGTCATGACGGTCTACGACGATCACGGGGGCTATGGCCACCCGGACCACATCCAGGTGCACCGCGTTGGTCACCGAGCCGCCGAACTGGCAGACACCCCGCGGGTGTACGAAGCGACTATGAATCGTGACTTGATCCGCCAGTGGAGGGACACGATGCGTTCCGAAACGGAGGATGTGACGACGGCGGCCGACGCCGATGACCCCGACATGGAATCGGTAGGATTGCCGGACGACCAGCTCACCACCGCCGTCGACGTCGTGGCGTTGATCGACCGGAAGCGACAGGCGATGGCTGCCCACGCCAGCCAGATCGATGACGACTCGTGGTTCTTCCAACTCCCGCCCAGTGTCTTTGCCATGGCATTCGGCACAGAGTGGTACCGCCGCATCCGGCCGGCGTTCGACGGAAGCCTGCCCGACGACCGTGAGCACGAGCTGCTTTAGAGAGGGGAAAGCGCATGCGGGCATTGTTGTGCACCAACCCGGGGCCTGAGTTCTCCCTGGAAATCGGCGACGTGCCGGATCTCGTGCCCGGCCCCGGTGAGGTCGTGATCGATGTGAAGGCGGCGGGACTCAACTTCCCCGACACCTTGATTGTCCGCGGGCAGTACCAGCTCAAGCCTGAGCCGCCGTTTTCGCCCGGGGCCGAGGCGGCCGGCCTGGCGGCGGCGATCGGTGATGGGGTCGACCTGGCGGTGGGAACGCCGGTGGTTGGCCTCGGGGTCTTCGGCGCCTTCGCCGAACAATGGGTGGTACCGGCCTCCACTGTGATGCCGCTGCCGCCCGGCCTCGGTTTTGCGCAGGGCGCCGGATTTGGGCTCACGTACGGCACGGCGTATTACGCGCTCAAGCAGCAAGGCCGCCTCGAGCACGGTGAGGCGCTTCTCGTGCTCGGTGCCGCCGGCGGAGTCGGGAGCGCCGCGGTCCAGATCGGCAAGGCCATGGGGGCCACCGTCATTGCGGCCGCCGGGTCGGATGAGAAGCTGGCGTTCGCAGCCGACTGTGGTGCCGACCTGACGATCAACTATGTGCACGAGGACCTGAAGGCCCGGGTCCGCGAGCTCACGGCCGGCAATGGGGTCGACGTTGTCTTCGACCCGGTGGGAGGAGACATGTCGGAGCCGGCGTTGCGCGCTACGGCGTGGGACGGCCGCTTTCTCGTCATCGGATTTGCCGCAGGCGACATCCCACGGATTCCTCTCAACCTGGCGCTGCTCAAGGGTCTGCACATCATCGGTGTCTTCTGGGGGAGCTGGGTCGGTCGCGAGCCGCTGGCTTCACGGCGCAACTACGAAGAGCTGCTCGAGATGGTGGCAGGCGGCGCCATCGATCTGCCCGCAGTCGAGCTGCATGCATTTGAGGACTATGCATCCGCCTTCGCCGCGCTGACGGAGCGCCGGGCTAGGGGCAAGGTCGTGCTACAAATCAGCGAGTGATCGGGTGCTCCGACGACGGCCGCGGCAGGACTCGCCGGTTGGAGCACAACCCGGGCGCCGGCACGCCGGCCACCATGTGCCCAGCCATATCTGCCATCCCCGTCGGATGGTGCGTTGGAGCGAACTCACGAGCACTATCAGCCTCCGATCGTTTCCCGGATGCCGGCAAACACCTGGGTCGTGTCGATGAGGGCGTGGCGCTCGATGGCGAACTGGGGCCACGGGGCGTCGGTGGCCGTCAGCCGGCGGATCGGCGCCTCGAGGGAGTAACCGCACCGCTCGGCGACTTCGGCCGCAACCTCGGCGGCAACACCCCCGGTGCGCTGCGGCTCCTGGACGATCAGAAGCCGTCCCGTCTTGTCGACGGAATCCGTGACCGTGTCGACATCCCACGGGTAAATGGTGCGCAGATCGACCACCTCGACATCGAAGCCTTCCTCAGCCGCCGTCGCCGCGGCCCGCAGCGAGACGGAGACCATGCCGCCGTACGTGACAAGCGTCAGGTCCGCCCCGGTGCGCCGCACGCGCGCCTTGCCGAGCGGAATCTCGTAGCGGGCCGACGGGACCGACTCCTTGCCCGCCCGATAGAGGACCTTCGGTTCGAGGAAGATGACCGGATCGGTGCCGGCAAGTGCGGCGGCCAGCAGGCCTTTGGCGTCGTACGGCGTTGACGGAACCACAACAACCACTCCCGGGATGTGGGCAAACAGCGCCTCCGGGCTGTCGCAGTGGTGTTCGTGAGCGCCGATCCCGGCTCCGTTGGGTGAACGGACGACCAGGGGCAACGTGGCGTGCCCCCGGGTGCGGAAGCGGATCCGCCCGAGGTGACTGGCGATTTGATCGAACGCCGGATAGGTGAATCCTTCGAACTGGATCTCGGCCACTGCACGACTCCCCGAGATCGCCATACCGATGCCGGCCCCGACGATTCCCGATTCATTGATTGGGGTGTCGATCACGCGTTCCTCGCCGTAGCGGTCATAGAGGCCCTCAGTGATGCGGAAGACGCCGCCGGCCACGCCGACGTCTTCGCCGAGAATCAGCATGGAGGGGTCGGCTGCCATGGCTTCATCGAGAGCCAGGGTGATCGCCTCGGCCATCGTGATGGGATCGGTATCAGCGACCACCGTTGGTTCGGGACCCGGCGTCCAGACCTCGGCCGGCTCGAACGACGTCTCAGCCTCCCCGGCTCGCCTCTGGATGGCGTGGAGTTGTTCTACGAGCAGGTTGGGGATGCGGGCGTAGGCGTGACGAACGATGTCGTCGCGTTCCGGCTGGGGAGCCTCGTCGAGAATGCCCATCGCCTTGTCGAATTCGACCGTGGCCTCATTGCCCAGAGCGAGTTCCCGCTCCTCGTCCCACAGGCCCCGCTGCTCCAGAAAGGTGCGGTAGCGATCAATCGGGTCGCGGGTGCGCCACTCCAATTCTTCGGCTTCGCTGCGATAGAGCCGGGCGTCGTCTGCGGTGGCGTGCGGGCCATAGCGGTAGCAGACGGCCTCGATCAAGGTGGGCCCTTCGCCGCGGCGGGCGCGAGCAACGGCTTCCCTGGTGGCGGCATAAACGGCGAGCACATCCATGCCGTCGACGCGTATCCCCGGCATCCCGTAGGCGATGGCCTTCTGGGCGATGGTGGCTGCTGCGGTTTGTTTGGCGTATGGCACCGAGATCGCCCAGAAGTTGTTCTCGCAGATGAATACCGTTGGGGTCTTCCAGACGCCGGCGAAGTTGAGTCCGGAGTGGAAGTCATTCTCCGAGGTAGCCCCATCGCCGAAGTAGGCGGCGGTCACGATCTGCTCACCACGTTGCCGGGCCGCATAGGCGTGACCCACGGCGTGGGGAAGATGGCTGGCGATCGGGACGGAAACCGACATCATTCGATACTTGTGGACGTCCCAATCGGTGTTGGGCAGCCCGCGCCAGTAGGCGAGAACCACGTCGAGCGGCATGCCTCGCATCAGCTGCACGACATGCTGGCGATATGCGGGGTAGATGAAGTCTTCCGCTCCGAACGCCGCGGCCGATCCAACGTGGACGGCTTCATGACCCTCACTCATGGCGTACGTACCAAGCCGGCCCTGACGTTGTGCGCCCATTGCCTTTCGGTCGTACTGCCGGCCCAAACCCATGAATCGGTAGAGATCGACGAGTTCACGGTCGTCGAGATGTGGCGGCTCGCCGACGACACGACCGGTGGGATCGATGATCTGCTCCATGGCGGCGGTGGCGTCTTCGATCACTGCGCTCCTCCCTGGGGCCTCGGTGTTGTCCGGCGTGGCGCGTTGGTGCAAGCCTGCAAAGCATAGGGAACCGGCCAATCGGCGCGTGCCGCCCGGGTCGCTCGGCCGGTCCCCGATAATCCGGGGATCGCTCTAGGCTTCCTCCTCGTCTTCCAAACCAGGAGTTCCCTCATGACCCGCCTCCGTTTTGCTGTGCTGCTTGCAGCTGTCGCCCTCGTTGGTGCCGCCTGTGGCGGCGACGACGCTGATGCGGCCTCCGCGGTCACCGCAGGGGTTGAGGCGACGACCACGACGGTAGGCGAATCGGTAGCGACAACGACGACGGTCGAACAAACCCAACAGGAGGGGATCGTGGCAAAGGTCGGAGACCAGGTGGAAGTGCACTACGTCGGCACGCTCGACAGCGGCGAGCTGTTCGACTCATCGCGCGACCGTGGGGAAACCCTCAGCTTCGAGGTTGGCGCCGACCAGATGATCCCCGGTTTTGACCAGGCGGTGCGCGGCATGGCGATCGGTGAGGTCAAAACGGTTCGGCTCGAGGCGGCCGACGCATACGGCGAGCCAACCGATGAGGCTCGCATAGAGGTGCCGCTGTCGGAACTGCCGGAAGGCTTGGCGGTCGGCGACCCGTTGTTCACTCAGGAGGGCCAGCAGGTCACCGTCATCGCGATCAATGGTGATGTTGCGGTGATCGACTTCAATCCCCCGCTCGCCGGCGAAGCGCTCACCTTCGAGATCGAGATGGTCAAGATCAACCGCTGAGGCGGCGAGGCCGGGGTCGAGCGGTGTTCAGCTCAGAGAATTGCCGACCACGACTGTCAGTGGGATTACGAACGCCGCGGCTGCGAGGGCCCCGGCAACGACTCCGACGTAGAACAACTGGTTTTCTGAGAGCTTGGCCACGTGATCCTCGCTGGTGCTTTCTGATGGCTGGATGGATGATTACACAAAGAAGGGTCGTTGGTCACTTCGACGGCGCGTGGCAGTCTACCTAGGATGCGTCCCGGCAATCGGTCAGGTGGAGCATCACGACACCATCACATCACGAGGAAGGGCCTGAGGGCGTGGACACAGACGGCTCTGAAGGAACGACCCCGGCTCCCGAGAACCGCTGGGATCGGTTCGTCAAAGGGTTTGCGCTCGGGGCGGCAGGTCTCCTGCTGCTCTGGGGGGTGCTGGCGGCTCTGGTCTACTGGACCTCGAGCGACGACTACGACGAAGCCGCTTCAGGCGACGGCCTCTCCAATCAGACCACCACGACCGGAGGACCCAGCGAAACGTCACCGGCAGGTGACGTTGACGGAGCAGCCCTGGCCGACTCGGCCGGCTGCACGGCATGTCATTCGAGCGACGGTAGCGATGGAGTCGGGCCGACCTGGGCGGGGATCGCCGGTACGGAGCGTCCGCTCGACGATGGTTCTTCGGTGCTTGCCGACCCGGCGTACCTGCTCGAATCGATTGTGGATCCCAATGTCAAGATCGTTGCCGGCTACGCCAGCGGTCTCATGCCGCAGAACTTCGGCGACAGTCTCAGCGACCAGGAACTTGCCGCCCTGGTCACCTACATCTCCTCATTGGGCGGATAGACCGTCAGTTCCCGGCAGCGATGTCGACGACTTCGGCGGCGACGATCTCCCAGTAATCCTCGAGCGCCATAGTGATGGTCTGCGTATGGCTTCCACCGCGGAAGGTGATCCGTTCGCCCGAGAGGCGAGTGTCGACGATCGTACGCATCTCATAGAGGCTGCCCAACGGCGGCTCCGCCCCCGCCTCGCAGTCACCGAAAGCCGCGGCGAACTCGGTTTCTCGTGCCATGCGTACCTCTCCGCCTCCGAGCACGGCTCGCGCCTTGTCCAGGTCGACATGCTTGTGCCCGGGCACGACCGCCATCACAAACCGATCGTCGGCCAGCAAGATCACCGGTTTGGCGATCTGCTTGCCGGATATGTGCTCGGACTCGGCAACCCGTTGTGCCGTGTATGCGAGTGGATGGTCGGTCATCTCGTAGGCCACTCCGTGGGTGAGGAGGTACTCCCGAACCCTTTCGGCACCCATCTCCGCTGCTCCTTCCCGTGTTCCTGACCCAACACTGCCCAAAGGCCGATCCACCCGCCATGGGCAATGGTCACAAGTACCGGCCACTCGATGTTGGCCGGTGGGCACTCCGACCCTGGTCCGCCTTCCTACCCCCTGGCAGGCTGAGTCCGTCGCTCGACCACAACTCGACCACAAGGAGTGCATCTGTGACCAGCAAGCAGGCAGACTTGGCCGGACCGGGGATGGGGGACTACTCGCAACTCGAAAAGGTGCTGCCGGACGACTATCGGTCGCTGCTCACCCGCAAGGAGACCATGGCGGCGCTGTTCGCAGCGAAGTCGTACATCGAGGAGAACCTCTGTGCGGAGCTGAACCTGTTCATGGTGCAGGTACCGCTGATCGTCGATGTGCGCAGCGGGGTGAACGACATGCTCGATCGTGATGGATCGCGCACGCCGGTTGGCTTCCACATCGCCAACGACGGGACCAACTCGATCGATGCCCAGGTGGTGCAAGCCGCCACGAAGTGGAAGCGGCCGGCGCTCGCCCAGTTCGGCTGCGAGGTGGGCGAAGGGATCTGCACCGACATGAAGGCGGTCCGCAAGGACTACTTCCTCGACCACGACCACAGCGCTTATGTCGATCAATGGGATTGGGAACGGGTCATCTCGCCGCAGGAGCGCAGTCTGGAGTTTCTCACCGAGATCGTTCGGAAGATCTGGAAGGTCATTCACGGCGCGGCGTTGCATGTCGAGGAACTCTTTCCCCAGCTCGCCACCGACGAATACCCGCCGATTCCGGCGGAACTGAAGTTCATTCACGCCGAAGACATTCTGGCGATGTTCCCCGATTTGCCCCGCAAACAGCGCGAGACTGCGTTGCTTCAGGAGTACCCGGCGGTGTTCATCTATGGGATCGGCTGGCCGCTCGAGGACGGCTACCCCCACGAGTTGCGTGCCGCCGACTACGACGACTGGGTCACCGAGACCCGGTCGATCGACGGGCGTCCCATGCACGGCCTCAACGGCGACATCCTGGTGTGGAACCCTGTCACCCAACGGCGTCACGAGCTGTCGTCGATGGGAGTGCGGGTCACCAAGGAGACGTTGCGGATCCAGCTCGAGATGGCCGGGCAACTCGATTTCCTCGAGTTGCCGTACCACCAGGGAATCGTCAACGACGAGATCCCGCTGTCGATCGGCGGTGGCATCGGGCAATCCCGCACCTACATGTATCTTCTCCGCAAGGCCCACCTCGGTGAGGTCTCGGTGACGGTCTGGCCGCAGATCCTCAAGGACATGTGCGCCGCCAAGGAGATCTACGTCCTGGAGTAGCGCATCAGCGCCAGCTCTCGACCCGTCCGCAAACTGGTTGGGAAATCGGCGGACGTATCCGATAGTCTCCCCAGAACCAAAGCGAAGCGGAGGGCGCGAACGATGACCGAGCAGGCGCGTGAACAAGGAACGCATCTCAGTCCTGAGGAGCGGCGGGCGATCGGTAAAGCGGCGCGCAAGGCGGTGCCGCGTTCGAGCCATGCCGACTGGTCACCCGGCCCCGATCGTCCCGACCCGGTGGCGCTGATCGAAGGGCAGGACACCGACCGGCTCCAGTGGCTCGTGCCGGTGCGCCGCGGCCGGATGTCGGTCTCAGCATTCACGTTCTACCGCGGGGCGGCCCGCGTCATGGCCACCGACCTGGCGACCACACCGTCTTCAGGGCTCACGGTCCAGGCGTGTGGCGATGCCCACCTGGCGAACTTTGGTATGTATGGCTCCCCGGAGCGCAAACTGGTCTTCGATATCAACGACTTCGACGAGACCCTGCCCGGTCCTTGGGAATGGGACGTGAAGCGCCTTGCCGCCAGTTTCATGATTGCCGGGCGCCACCGGGGATTCTCCGACGCGGACAACCGCACGATCACCGCCACATCCGTCGCCAGCTACCGCCAGACCATGGCCGAGATGGCCGGGACGCGGACGCTCGATGTCTGGTACGCCCATCTAGCGATGGACGATCTCGACAGCCTCCTGCTCAGTCAAGGCGCGACCAAGGCATCAAAACGTGCTCAAAGAACGGCCAAGAAGGCAAGGAGCAAAGACAGCCTCCAAGCGCTGCGCAAGCTCGCCGAGAAAGTCGACGGGCGCTATCGGATCAAGTCCGACCCCCCGGTTCTGGTTCCGCTGCGAGAGATCGGCGATCAAGCAGAGCAGGACCGAATTCGGGAGGAGGCCCTCAAGAGTTTCAAAGAGTATCGGTCGACGATGCGCCCTGATCGACAGCTGCTCCTCGATCGCTTCCGCCCGGTTGATATCGCCGTCAAGGTTGTCGGGGTCGGCAGCGTCGGCACCAGGTGCATGATCGTCCTGCTCGAAGGCCGCGACGAGGCCGACCCACTGTTCCTCCAGATCAAAGAAGCGACGAAGTCGGTGCTCGAGGAGCACCTCCCGGCGGGTCGCTGGCGCAACTCCGGCAAGCGGGTGGTCGTGGGCCAGCGGCTGATGCAATCGTCCAGTGACGTGTTTCTCGGCTGGTCGCGAAGCGTTGCGGGTCGTGAGTACTACTGGCGCCAGTTGCGTGACTGGAAAGGCTCCATGGACATCGACTCGGCGGGTCGCAAGGGCCTCACCCTCTATGCCCAGGTATGCGGGTGGACACTGGCACGCAGCCACGCTCGCTCCGGCGACCCGATCGCGATTGCTGCCTACATGGGAACCGGGACCGTCTTCGACAAAGCCATCACCGAGTTCTCGGAGAAGTACGCCGATCAGAACGAGAGCGACTACGCCGAGTTCGATGGCGCCATCAGGGATGGGACGCTCGTAGCGGACACCAGCGGGTAAGCCCGGCTGGGTTCAGTTCCCTGCGTCTTCGGGATGGCGAGCGGCGGCGATATCGCGGAAGTCAGAGAGGTCGGTCGCGGCGCCGTAAGTGATCACCGTGTCCTCGGCTCGGATAGTTTCATGAGGGTGAGCCGCGGCGCTGAGGTCTTGGACGGTGCTGCCGACGAGCCGCTGGATGCCCAACAAGGTGACCTCTCGATCGCCGAGAGGCTCCTGATCGAGGCGCCGGCCGACTAGCGAGCTCGAAGGGGAGACGACCAGGCCGGCGACGGCGCGGTCACCAAACACGATCCAGGGGCTCTCGATGTGCGCCCGAAATAGGTGGGTGGCGACGAAGCGGGCGGGGCGGCGTCCGATGCGAGTGAGCACCCCAATACGATTCAGGATGGCGAAGAGCAGCAGAAACCCGACCAAGACGGCTCCGCGCAGCTCCGGGTCTTCGGCCGAGGGCGCCACAAAGCTGAGGCCGAGCAACCCAAGGATGGCCAGAGGGCCGACGTACCCGACGACGAAGAGCATGGATGCCGCGTCGCGCGAAGCGGGGTCGTTGACCACGACCTCGGACTGCGTCGTCGTATAGCCGGCGCCGGTGAGGGCGGAGCGGGCCTCGAATGCAGCCGGTATCTCTGCCATGCCGGCGCCTTGATACACCTCGGCGGCGGTAAGCAGGAGGAACCGCCAGAAAAGCACGGCGATCAGGATTGCCGCTACGCCTGCCATTGCTGCTCCCTTCCCTTCTCCAGATGCTCAGCCCGCCGTGAGGTGGGCGATGGCAACGGCAGCGTAGAGGGCGATGCCGGTCGCCATGGCGTCTTCGTCGAAGCGCACCCGGTTGGAGTGGTTGTTGGGAGCCTCGCCGGGCACCAACTCGGTCGGGCAGGCGCCGAGGAAGGCCATGGCACCGGGCACCTGCTGCAACACGTAGCTCCAGTCTTCGGCGCCCATGATGGGGAAGGGCAGCGGAGTCACGGCGTCCTCGCCAACGAGGTCGACGGCGGCGTCGGTGACGAGCTGCGAGAAGCCGGCGTCGTTGACCGTCACCGGGTACCCGGTCTTGATCCGGACGTGCGCCGCGACGCCGTGGGCGGCGGCGACATTGGTGGCTACCCGCTCGATCATCTCGTGGACCTGCCGGCGCGTCTCCTCGGACAACGCCCTGATCGTCCCCGACAATTCTGCCGTCTCTGGAATCACGTTGTGGGTGGTGCCGGCCACCATCCTGGCGAAGGTGACCACGGCAGGATCCAGCACGTTGATACGACGGGTGAGCGCGGTCTCGATGGCCAATACGATCTCGGCCGCCACCGGAATCGGGTCGTGGGCGAGGAAAGGCGCCGAGGCGTGGCCACCCCGGCCGGTGATCGTGACGTACACCTCGTCGGCGGATGCCATCTGGGGTCCGGGCCGGTGGTGGATCGTGCCGGCTTCGTAGCGGGGGGTGACGTGCATGGCGAATGCGCCGCTCGGGGCGGGGTCGACGACCTCGAGCAACCCCTCGTCGAGCATTATTTGGGCGCCGTGGTCGCCTTCCTCGCCGGGTTGGAACATGAACACGACTCGTCCCGGGAGTTGGTGGCGCCGGGCACAGAGCAGCCTGGCGGCACCCACCAGCATCGCGGTGTGCAGGTCGTGGCCGCAGGCATGCATGACGCCGTGAACCTCGCTGGCGTAAGGAAGTCCGGTGTCCTCCGGCATCGGTAGCGCGTCCATGTCGCCGCGCAGCACAATCGCCGGTCCGGGCAGCTCGCCCTCCAGCACGGCGACGATTCCGCTGGTCGTCTCATGGAGGTGAAGCTCGAGAGGCAATCCGTCGAGCGCTGCCAGCACCGTCTCTCGGGTCACGGGGAGGTCGTTGCCGATCTCGGGATGGCGGTGCAGCGTGCGGCGCAATTCAACGATTACGGGTAAGAGTTCTCGGGCTGAGGCCAGCAAGGTGTCGTTGTGCATTCCGCCATGCTACGGGGCCGGCCGGCGGGTACCGCTACTTAGCGCTCCCGACACGGCTCGAGACCCACTCGCGGCACATCGCCAGCAACTTCAACGTCTCGGCGTGGTTGGGTAGGAGCGCAGGCCACACGTGGTACATGTCGTCGGCGATGTGGAGCGTCACCGCGCTGCCATCGGATTCTGCCTTGGCGGCGAGGCGGGTCGAGTCGTCGAGGATCATCTCTCTCCCGCCGGCGAACACCAGCAGCGGGGGGATGCCGGTGTAGTCGCCGTACATCGGCGAGGCGTAGGGGTCCTTGGGATCGTGATCGCCGAGGTACTCGTGGAGCGGGCGGATCGGGTGCAGAAGCGGCAGGTAGTCGGTGGCTTTGTTGCGATAGATGGAGTTGCCGGTGTGTTCGAGGTCGGTATACGGGGAGAAGACGATGGCGCCGGCTGGGAGCGGATCGCCCGCGTCTCGCAGCCGCAGCAGGGTGGCGAGGGTGAGTCCGCCACCGGCGGAGTCGCCTGCGACGACAATCTGATTCGGATCGGTACCGGCCGCGATCAGAGCCCGGTACACCGCGACCGCGTCATCGACGGCGGCTGGGAAAGGATTGGCCGGAGCGAGCCGGTAGTCGGGCACGACGGCAGACCCGCCTACGGCCCAGGTGAGATTGGCGACGAAGCGGCGGTGGGTCGCCGGGCTCCCGGCGAGATAGCCGCCGCCGTGGAAGTAGAGAATGGTCGCCGTGTCGGTGAGTTCTGTTCCCGAGCCGTTCCGGATGTGCCGCTCCACCGGAACCCCAGCCACCGCGTCGTGCTCCAATCTCATGGCGCCGCGCAGCCGGGATGGGAGCGGCGGATCCAGCTTGCCTTCGAGCTTGGCGCGGGCGAGCGGATCGGGGTGGGCGGCCGCCGACATGATGAAGGCTCGCAGCGCAACGGCCCTGAGTTCGACGTCCCAACCCCATCCGGGGACGGCCGGACCTGAGAAGACGCGACGGGCGACCCGGGCGGCAACGGCGATGACCGTGGCTGCCAGCAGCTGGAATACGAGGACAACGGTTCTGATCATGCGAGTTGCCGTTCCAGGGCGCCGATCTGAGCTTCGAGGTCGTCGAGTTCGACATCGATATCCGCTGCCGATTGATCGGTGGGTGGGCGAGCCAGCTGATCCTGCACGGCTCCGTAGCGATTCGAGGCGTCGCGGAATTCTGCGGCGAGTTGAGGACGGCCGTCAAGCTGGACCTTGGTCGACAACTCGAGGATGGGGTCCGACAGGGCATCGGTTCGAGTCTTCAATTGGGACCAGTGGCTGCCCAGGGCACGTTCCCTCCGGCGTGCCGCGGCGCGCTGTTCAAGATAGCGACCTCCGAATCCGACGATCAGCAACACGGCGGCAATCCCGGCGAGGATCAGCCCCCAATTGGTCGACGACGTTTCGGTCAGGGCCGCGTCAACAAACGCATCGACGCCGTCGGCGATCGAAGGGCCGGAGAGCTGGTCGTCGGCTGCGGCCAGGGCCGAGTCCATCTCGCCCTGCGAGAGGGCATCGCTCGCTGCTCCGTACGCCGCCGGAGTGAAGACGAGGACGGTACCGGCCATGAGGTCGTTGACCTGGTCGGCAAAGGCAACGGCGTCGACGGCCGGGTCGGCCAGCACGATGACGCTGAGTTCGAGCCCGTTGGCCGCAGCTCGGTCGATGGAGGCGATGACCCGGTCGACGTCCAGGGCGTCGGCTCCGGGCTCGACGTAGAGCCCGTCGGAGATCCCGGCGGCGGCCTCTTCCGGCGTAGCCGCGAGGGCCGTCGGTGCGAGCCACGATACGAGCGCAACAGCCAGCAGCAGGGCCGCAGTGATGCGTCGCATGGTTCAAGCCTTCCGTGAGCCGATTCAAGATGCTACAACGGTCGTGGCAGCGGCCACGAGCCACCGGCTGGGACGGGGGATATCGGTGCAGCAACGCAGAGTGACCGGACCGGATGGCACACGGTGGATCGTGGGGCGGCGTTGGTTGGTGTCTCGGCCGCGCTACTTCGGGTTTCGGTTCGGGGTCGATCGCAAGGTTCCACAGTACGAACCCCCGCACTCCGGCGATGCGCCCGCACCGCGGGTGGTGCGTCGCCCGGCGCCGACTCGTCCGCCGACGCCCCCCGTCGTTCGCTACCGCGACAAGGATCCCAAGCCACGGGGTGGCGGTTGGTGGTTTGGCGGTTCGGGCCGGCCCGGTGGTGGAGGGTTCGGCGGGGGTGGCCTCGGCGGTGGTCACAGCAGCGGTGGCGGTGGCCGATCCGGCTCATCGGGCGGGGGCGGCCGGGGCAGGTCGTCTGGTGGTGGCAAGCGCGGCGGCGGTGGCGGCGCCATCGGTGGCGCCGTGGCCATCTTGCTGAAGGTCCTCAAGTACGTGCTCATCGTGATCCTGGTCATCGCCGTTGCTCTGTTCGTGATCTTCGTGCTCGCGCCCACCCTCCTGTTCCTACTCCAGTACGCGGTCTTCTACCTCGTCATCGGAGCCACCATCGTGCTGCGGTTGCTCACGGGGAGACCTTGGATCATCGAGCTGGAGGAAGCCGACGGCTATCGGGTCAGGGCGTGGCGGATCAAGGGCTGGCAGGAGAGCAAGCGGGTCATCGACGAGGTGGCCGAAGCCGTTCGTCGTGGCGATCGTGCCGAGCCTGCCGGTGCCGAGTCGGTTGACATCATCAACGCGCCCTGAGCGCGTTCGTAACCTCGACGCCGGCGCGCCAGAATCAGGGCCATCACGATCGCGAACGTACGAATGGGGACCGACCAACTGATGGATCACATCCTTTACCTCGAATGCATGGTCTGCGGGAAGCAGTACGACGTCGACGACGTCCAGTACGTGTGTCCCGATCACGGCCTTGATGGCGTCCTCGATGTCATCTACGACTACGACCGGATCGGGGCGAGCTTCCCCCGCCAGCATCTCGCCGCCGACTTCGACCACAACATGTGGCGCTACCGGCCGCTCCTGCCGATCGAGGCCCATGCTGCGGTGCCGCGGCTGCACGTCGGGTGGACACCCATGTGGCGGGTGTCGAACGCCGGTGATCCCTATGGACTCCACGACCTGTGGGTCAAGGATGAGGGTCGGAATCCAACCGGTTCACTGAAAGACCGCGCCAGCGCGATGGCGATCACCAAGGCGAAGGAGGCCGGGGCCGCCGTGATCACCACGGCCAGCACCGGAAACGCCGCTGCGGCGTTGGCGGGCTTGGCCGCGGCCGAGGGAACGCCGGTCGTGATCTTTGTTCCTCGCAGTGCACCGGAGGCCAAGATCGCCCAGCTCCTTGCCTACGGGGCCCGGGTGTTCCTGGTCGACGGCAGCTATGACGATGCGTTCTCGTTGTGTATTGAAGCCTCGGACCGTTTTGGCTGGTACAACCGCAATACCGGATACAACCCCTACATGAGCGAGGGGAAGAAGACCGCAGCGTTCGAGATCGCCGAGCAGCTCAACTGGGATGTACCCGACGCCGTGATCGTCAGCGTCGGGGACGGATGCATCATCGGCGGGCTCTACAAGGGGTTCCATGACCTGAATGCCCTGGGATGGATCGACAAGATGCCCCGCCTGATTGGGGTGCAGGCCAGCGGCTCCAACTTCCTCGAAGACGCCTGGGAGCGCGGTGAGGACGTGTTGACCAAGGCACCGATTGCTGCCTCGAGCGTCGCCGACAGCATCGTCGCCGGCCTCCCGGCGGATCGTCTCAAGGCGATGCGGGCGGTGAAGTTCACCGAAGGTGGCTTTGTTGAGGTCTCCGATGACGAGATTCTTGCCGCCATTCCCGCCATGGCCCGTCAGACCGGTGTGTTCGCCGAGCCTGCCGCGGCGGCGGCCTACGCCGGGTTGGTCGGCGCCATCGCCGAGGACCTGTTGGTGCCCGAGGATCGGGTCGTCATCCTGAGCACCGGAACCGGCCTGAAGGACGCCCCTGCTGCGATGCGCGGCGTTGCATCCGTGGGTATCGAGGGCACGGTGATCGAACCAAACCTCGATGCGGTCGAACGGGCGATGGCCGGCGAGTAGCGGCCGGTAGCTACCCCTCATCCAGCGGAATGGCGATGGTGTAGCAAGGGACGTCGAAGCTGTACGTAGCGGCGACGTCGGATACCTCGAAGGGCTGGATCAGGTCGTAGGGGGCGACCGCCCCTGCGGCAAAGCTCGCGCTCAGCCCACCTTGTTCATCGAAGGCTTCCTTGTTGGGAAGGTAGAGCGCCGTCTCCCTGGTCACGGCGTCGTTCAGGTTGTCGGCGAAGACGGTTGGTGGGCTGATGCCGCCGAACTCCAGGCCGTCGAGATCGGCGCGAGCCGTCAGCAGGCCCTCGGGGGTCAGGTCGCCCAATTCGGCGGCGTGGTCAAGGATCTGCTTGGTTGCTGCGAACTCGATGTAGCCCTTGATCAGACTGTCGCTGGGATAGCGGTCGGGGAAGGCGTCGGCCAAGCCGGCGTAGACCTCGGACATGCCGACGACGTCCGCGCCTGCGGGGGAGAAGAGCATCGAGAGCGTCCAGTTTTCCGCCAGATAGTCGCCGAGGTCGGTGGCGAGCAGCCGGGGGCTGAACGATGGCATGGCGCCCGACCAGGAACCTGCATAATCCTCTGCAAGGGCGGCCGTCACGATTTCGGCCGTTGAGTTCGGTTCGGTGGCGAGCCAGGTCAAGTCGGCTTCAACCCCGGCGATCTCGGATCCGACGGCGCTCATGTCGCGGGTGGGGTCGATGGAGCCGCCGCCGTCGAGGCGGATCTGGAGTCCGAGTTCCTCGGCGAGGATCCGGGCACCGGCCGCAGAGTCTTCTCCGTACTCGCTGCCGTCGGTGGCGATCGCCAGAGTCGGCAGGAACCCGGTCTCCAATTGATGGGCGGCCGCAAGGGCGCTCAACCCGTTGATCGCCTCGATGCAGTAGTTGCTGCCGGTCTCTATCACGTTGGCGCCAAGACCGGGGTCGGCCCAGCCCGAATACCAACCGGTGGCAACGGCGAGCCGATCGTCGACCACGAGGTCGGTGGCAATGGCGGCGGTGTTTTGCGATCCGGTGGAATGCGAGAAGAACACCACACGATCCTTGAGGTCTGCGTAGGAGGCCCGGTAGCGGTCGGGGTCAAGGCCGGTGTCCTCGATGAGGAGCTCAACCCGGCGCCCGGCAATCCCCCCGGATTCATTCAGATCGCTCCAGAAGACGAGTTGGGCATCGACCAGGTCGACGTCGTGGCCCGAGAGGGGGCCGCTGAGGTCGGCGAGAAGACCGAGATAGATGGTATCGGCGGTAACGGTGATTCCGTCGACCACAATGCCGTCGTCGACGGTTGGGCTGGTCGTCGTGGTTGTGGTCGCCGGTGCGCGGGTCGTCGTGGTTGTGGTGGTCGTCGCCGCCGCTGTGGTTGTCGTGGTTGTGCTCGCCGGGTCCGACCCACCGGAGCTGTTGCAGGCGGCAGTCATGACGGCGAGGACGATCAGCAAGCTCACACCGGGCAATCGCCGGTTCACGGGACAACCCCAAACGTGATCGTGCTGTTGGTCTCGGACCCGGCCACCGCCACCAGTCTGGCTGCGGGGATGTCGCGGCCGACCAATAGCAGGACGACGGCGTCGGCCCGCGCCTGAGCCAGAGCCCTGTTGGCATCGGCGTCGCCGGCAGGGTCGGTGTGGCCGGTGACGATGACGGTCAAGCCGGGATTGTCGGCGATGAATACGGCCGCCGAATCGAGCGTGGCTTCGTCCTCGGGTCTGAGTTCGGCGCTGGCGGTGGCGAAGACAATCGGCGAGGTCTCGACCAAAGCCTCGAGCTCTCGGCTCAGCGTTCCCTGTTCGCCGCGCACTTGGAGACGGGTCCGCACCGAATCGATCCCGTTGACGGCCAGCAACGCTTCACGCAACGGAGCGGTGTATCCGAAGTATCCGGCGTCGAGTTCGTCGCGCGGGACCATTCCGGTGATGGTCGCCGTACCGTCGATGACGGTGACTCCGAGATGGCCGAACCCGGCATCGTCGCGCGCCTGCTCGGCGGCGGCAGGCACTTCGGCCGGGTCCGGCGGCGGGGGCGGCTCGACGGTGAGGCGGTTGTCAACCGTGCTCACACCCTCCAAGGAGCCAACCGCCGCAGCTGCCGCGTCGCTGGCCTCATCAGACTCAACGGACCCGGTGAGTACCGCGGTCCCGTCATCAATCGTCACCGTGACCGCAGTGATGCCTCCGTCGATGAGGGCCTGGGTAGCTGCAGCCTCCGCGGTTTCAGCCTGGTTGGCCGCAACCTCGGGGGTGTCGTCTGTCTCGCCCAGTTCGCCCGATGAGGCAGTGGGCGCCACCTGTTCGGTGCCCGTTTCCAGCGGAGTGGCGCTCTGGTTGTTCAGGGCCCACCATCGCCCAACCACAAAGGCGATTGCAGCGAGGATGGCAACTACCACCACTCGAACCACGATTTTGCGCTTGGGATGCTCGTCGGCGACCGGTCGCATGCGACTCCGCAGTTGGGCGCCGAGCGTCTGGGGATCGGAGAGGTCGTTGCCTGTTGTTGGTTGGCCGGGACTGGGGCGGGTTCGTGGTTCCCTCACGGGTTCGGCCGGCGGCGCGGTTTCGTCCCACGTGTCGAGGTCGGTGTCGTCGGCGATGTGACCTTCGTCCGCAGCGCTTGCGGTCGGCTGGGACGTCTCGATGTCGGTAGGTTCGGGTGAGGCTACGACCTCGTCGGGAACAGCCTCCGGCGATGCCTCTGCCTCTGCCTCGGGTTCGGTGGGTTCGGTCGGCGGCTCGGGGCCCAGCTGCGGCTCATGATCGACCATCGGCGGTGGCTGAAGGTGGGCATCGCTCGTATCTGCCGGTACAGCTTCGGCGTCGGGCGTGACGGTGTCTGTCGTCTCAGTGTCAACCGCCGCCGTCTCGGGAGTGGTTCCGTCGGCGTCGACTGCCGGAGGAGGCGCTGCAGCCTCGGCTTGGTCCACTGCCTCCGGTTCGGTCAGTAGCGAATTGGTGCGTTCGAGCGACTCTTGCGTGGCGGCCTCGATGCGAGAGGCAAGTTCGTCGAAGCGGGCGCGAAGCGATTCGAGGTAGTCAGATGGCGCCACGTCATCCGATTCCTCGTCGGTGTGAGTGCTGTCGGGGTCCCCGACGTGCTCCTCCATGCGTTGTCCCTTCGCCGCGCCGCACGTGCGCGTCATCGTAGGCTCAAGGATCGGCACGAGATTAGGGCACCTTGAGATTGCCCGCTTCCGGCTCAGCGGTCGTGGTCGCCTGCCCACAGGTGGCGGAACTCGTCGTTAGTCTTCAGTAGCGAGGCCACGTCGCCGATGGCGTCGATCCGCCCATCCTTGAGCACCACGATCTGGTCGGCTCGGTAGAGCGCAGGACGACGGTGCGAGACGACGAGTGCGGTGGCGCCGGCTTGGTCGGTGAAGAGGCGCTCCCACAGAGTGCGCTCCGTCTCGACGTCGAGGGCGCTGGAGAGGTCGTCGAAGATCAGCAACTCCGGCTGCCGAACGAACATTCTGGCCGCCGCGGTGCGTTGAACTTGCCCGCCCGAGAGCCGCATGCCGAGGGGGCCGACCCTGGTGGCCAGGCCGTCGGGCATGTCCTCCAGGTCGCGCTCGAGTGCCGCTGAGCGGATGGCAGTGGCCACGGTTTCAGTGTCCTCTGGAAGCCCGAGGAGCAGATTGTCCTCGAGGCTCATCGAGAAGAGGGCCGGCACCTGGGGGGTGTAGGCGGATCGGGGAGGAACGAAGAACCTGTCGGGATGGTCGACCGGAGTTCCATTCCAACTGATTTCGCCACGACGGAGTGGGACCAAACCGATCAGAGCGCGCAACAGGGTTGTCTTGCCGGATCCGATCCGTCCGGTTACCACTGTGAAGCTGCCGCGTTCGATGGTGAGGTCGATCTCGCTGATCCCGGCGTCGCTGTCGGGGTAGTGGAAGGTCAGATCACGGATTGCGAGGCGTTCAAGCCGGTCGGCAGTGGTTCGGATCGGAGCGGCCGGGGCCGGGACGTCGCCGCTGAGCCCGAGGTCTCGTTTCTGGGTCAAGTCGCGCCACGTTCCGCCGCGCATCAGTTCGACCATCCTGTCGACCGAGACGCCGGCCTGCCGGAAGCGCGCCAAGAACAGGCCGACGAAGAACACGGCATCGGTGACGAAGTCGAGGAAGTACACAAACAGGGCGAACTGGCCGACGGTCATCTCGCCGTTGCCCATCGCTTCCGCCGACAGGATCAGGATGAGCCCGGTTCCGATGTTGAGCGTGTTCCAGAACACCGATTCGAGCGAAGCGGTGAGTACCCGGTCGCGCACCATCGCTTGGCGGCGTTCGTCGTTGAGCCCGGCGAAGTGGTGGATGACACTTCGTTCTGCGCCGGCGACTTTGATCGACTGCACGGACCCGAACATCTCGCCGATGACACTGGTGATACGGCCGGTCGCTTCGCGGGCCGCGACCCGGTAGCGCCGGATGCGGGTACCGGCGCGTTCCGCGATCACGATCACGATCACGAGCGGGGTGAATACGAGCAGAGTCATCCGCACGTCGATGGTCATCAGGATCGTGAGCGCAACAGTGGCAAACACGGCGGAACCCACCATGTCGACGGTCCAGGTGACGGCTTCCTCGGTGTGCTCGACGTCCTCGCGAAACCGAGTGATGGTCTCGCCCGAGGAGTGGTCGATGGCCTGGGCGCCGGGCAGCTCATAGATGCGTTGCAGCATGTTGCGCCGCATCAGGCTCCCGATGCGGAAGACGAAGTTGGCGTCGCTCCACATGCCGAGGAACATCACGACGATGCGGGCAACTCCGTAGCCGATGAGGGCCGCGATCAATGTCGCCACGTTGAAGCCTGCCGGCTCTTCCTCGAGTCCCGTGAAGAAGGCTGCGACGATCAGCCCGGGGATGATCGGCATCACCCAGATGATGGTCCAGAGCACCAGATTGAGCCCGTAGCGCCACGGGAAGGCCCGCATCAGCCGCACCATGGCGCGTCCGGTTGGGTTGGCGGCCCGCTTGTCGGAGGCTGGTGTGGCGGTCATGCGAGCACCTCCTCCATGCCGGTGGCCAGCAGTTGCGAGAAGTGCGACTCGGGGTCCTGCACCAACTCGCCCCTGGGTCCGAATTCGATGATGTGGCCGTCCTCGATGATGAGGATGTCGTCCGCTCGGGTGACGGTGGCGAGCCGGTGGGCGATGATGAAGCCGGTTCGATTGGTCAGCAGTTTGCCGACGGCGCGTTCGATCATGGCTTCGGTTGCCGGATCGAGCCGCGACGATGCCTCATCGAGAATGACCAGACCGGGTTTCTTCAGGAAGATACGGGTGAAGGCGAGCAATTGGGCCTCTCCGGCGGAGAGGCCCCCACCACCCGCACCAAGTTCGGTGTCCAGGCCCGCAGGGAGCGACTCGAGCCACGGGGTCAGCTCGAGCTCGTCGATCACCGCCCGCAGGTGGTCATCACTCACCGTTTTGTCGAAGAACGTGAGGTTGTCCCGCACCGAGGCGCGGAAGAGCTGGACATCCTGTGTGACCATCCCGACGTGGTGTCGAAGGTTTTCGACGTCGGCGTCTGGGGCGGCGATTCCGCCGAGGCGGACGACCCCGTCCTGGGGGTCGTAGAGGCGGGTCAGCAGGCGAGCCAAGGTGGTCTTGCCCGAGCCGCTGCGGCCGAGAACACCGACGACACGGCCGGCGCCGACCCTGCAACTGATCTCGTGCAGCACCCGGTCGGAGTGGCCGTCGCCGTCGTCGTCGTAGGCAAAGGTGACGTTTTCGAAATCGATCGACAGCGGACCCGGCGGGATGGGAACGGTGCCGGCCCTGGGGAGGGCGGAGGAGCGATCAAAGAGCTCTTCGACCCGAGAGATCCCGGCACCGGCCTTCTGAAAATCCTCCATCTGAGCCCGGATCTGCTCCATCGGGTGCCGCATCATCTCCGTGTAGTGGAAGATGAGGTAAACCGAGCCGATGGTGAGAGCGCCGCTGCCGAACAGCACCGAGCCCAGCCAGAACACGAGCGCGGTCCCGACGACGTATGCGCCGATGCTGGCGCCCCACAACATCGAGAAACCAAAACGGCCCCGGACCTCGGTGGGCCGCCACGCCCGGATCGTGTTGGTGAACCGATACATCATGTAGCCGACGCCGCCGTTTGCCTTGGTGTCCGCCGTTCCGCCGAGTTGCTCTCCGAGGAACCCGAAGAATGAGGCCCGTTGGGTGCGCGCCGCCGTCCACCACGGGACGGCTTTGGCCTGGGTGAGCAGCATCGACGCCATCGCGACGACGGAGAACACCGTCAGGCCCAGCCCCACCCACACGTTCTCGCGCCACAGCAGGACCAGGATCCCGATGAGCAGAACAAAGTTGGCGAGGACCTTGATCGCAAACGCCGAGAAGAAATTGGACAACGCAGTGACGTCGCCGTCGATCCGTTCGATGAGTTCACCGGGGGTGTGCTGTTTGTGGAAGGTCATGTCGAGGTCCATGACATGGGCGGCGAGATCCCGCCGCATCTGATTGGTTGCCGTCCAGCCGACGTCCTCAGCCAGGAAGGTGGCCAGCACAGAGAGGCCCTGGTGGATGACCGCAATGATCATGAACCACACGGCATAGGGGAGCAGTTCGCTGATCGAGGCTCCTGCTACGGCGCCGTCCAGGAAGCGGGCGATGAGCTGCGGGTTGAACAGTTGGAGCGCAATCACGACGAGCAACAGGACGGCGAGCAGCGCCACCCTCATCCGTTGCGGGCGGAGGTAATCGATCAGGAGTCTGAGATAGGCGCGGACCGGGATCATGGGTGGTCTTTCGTCCAGAGAGCAGAGAATGCTCCCGAGGCGTACAAGAACGGAGGCGGGTGGTGGCCCGCCGGCGATGGCTCAGTGAGTGCCTGCCGAAGCAGGTCTAGTTGTTCGCCGCGAGATGAGCCGGACTCGCCGCGGTGTTCGGCAGTTGCCGCACCATGGGATGGCTCCTTTGATCGCTCCGACCGTTCCCGGTCCTGACACAAGTCTGGCCGCGACGCAATACTTTGCGTTCACGGCCCTACGGCAGGATAGGGTTCTGGCCGGCACGAGCGCAACATCGCCCGTGCGCCATTGTCGCCCAAACCCCCTGTCACCCGGGTTCGGGGGCGGTCCCATCTGGGTCGTGGCGGTCGCCCCACCACAGGGTGCGTTGCGGGAACGCGATGACGATGCCGTGCTCGTTGAGGGCGCGATTGATGGCCCGGCCCACCTCGTCCGTGACGACGTAGCCGGACAAGATATCGGAGGCATGCCAGAAGCGGACCAGGAAATCGATGGCCGACTCGGCGTACTCCATCACGTAGGCCTCGGGGGCCGGCTCCGGTTCGACTCCGGTGGCGGCAGCCGCGGCGGCCTCGAGCACCCGCTTGGTGCGGTCGAGGTCGGACCCGTATTCGACTCCAACGACGAGTTCGGACCGACGATGGGCATGGGCCGTGAGGGTGACGATCGGATTCCCCAGCACGGCCGAGTTCGGGATCGCAACCCGCTCCCCGCTCTGGGTTGTGATCACCACGGTTCTGCCGTTGACGTCTTCGACCCTTCCCTCAAAATCGAGGGTGGTGATCTCATCGCCCACCTTGAACGGGGCGCGGGTCTGGAGGATCAAGCCGGCGCCGAAGTTCTCGAGGATGACCCGACCGGCGATGATGAGGAGGGCGAGGATCACGATGATGAAGATCACCACAGGTCCGATGTCGACACCGAGGAAGGGAAGCGCGAACACAACACCGAGCAGCCGGATCGACCAGGTGGTTGCCGTTGTGATCATGCTGGCAATCCGCGGCGGGATGCCGTCGAAAGCGTCGAGGCCGCGGTGGAGGGCCCTTTTTGCGATCCAAGCGAACAAGAACGCAGTGACCACCGTGACGAGGGCCCACAGATAGTCCCAACCGGTGACGTTCGTAGTGTCGATGAGTTCATCGACCACGCCGGGGTCGATGGTCTGTACGGCGATGCTCACTGCGGCTCCACGGCTCGTGGCTGGTGTCAACCGATTATGACAGGCGCCGCATGGTGATCAGCGGAGCGCGGCGCCGAAGTGGTCGCCACCCCCGGCGGCTCCAAGGATGCCTGACGAGTTCTGATGCCACGTCTGATCCCGGGCGGGGGTGAGCCCGGACCCCGACCCAAAGATGACCTGGACGATTCCGGTGTCGGCCGCACCCGAGATGCTCTCGTTCGGCACCCCGACGATGAGGTCCATGAAGCCGCCACCGTTGTAGTCCCCGATCGTCACCGCGAACCCGAAGTGGTCTCCGCTTTCACCGGTACCTGTGATGCCTGACGAGTCTTGGTGCCACAGCCGGTTGCCGTCTGCGGTGAGGCCGGAAGCTGCGCCCGGGATGACATTGACGGCGCCGTTGGTTTCTCGGTCCTGCGGTACCCCCACGGCGAGGTCGGCCTTGTGGTCCCCGTTGAAGTCCCCGGTGGCCAGTGCTCCGCCGAAGTTGTCGTTTGCCCTGGGGGCCCCAACGATCTTGGCAGTCTTCTGCTTCCACATCTGGTTCCCGGCGGCCGTCAATCCCGACCCTGCGCCGTAGATGACGTTGACAGCCCCGGTGTTGGTTACCCCACTGATGTCCTCGAGCGGCACCCCGACGGCGAGATCATCGCGGTCGTCGGCATCAAAGTCGCCGGCGGCAAGCGCAGAACCGAACCGATCATTTGCCTGCCCGGAACCCAGGATGTTGGCTTTGTTCTGGTGCCAGAGTTGATTGTCGGTGGCGCGCAGCCCGCCACCGGTCCCGTAGATCACGTTGACGGCGCCCATGTCGGTCACTGATTTGATGTCCTCGAACGGCACCCCGACGGCGAGGTCGTCGCGGTTGTTGTCGTCGAAGTCTCCCGCGCTCAGCGCCGAACCAAACGCATCTCCGGCATTGCCGACCCCGGTGATGTCGCTGCGATCCTGGGTCCACAGTTGGTTGCGCGCGGCACCCAGTCCGCTTCCCGATCCGTAGAGGACGTTGACCGCGCCGGCGTCGGGCGCGTTGAGGTCCTCACCGGGGACGCCGATGGCGAGGTCATCGAAGCTGTCGCCATCGAAGTCGCCCGATACCAATGCCGCCCCAAACTGGTCACCCGGCTGCATGGCGCCCTGGACGTCGGGGCTGTCTTGGGTCCACCGTTGGTCGCCTGCCGCGCTCAGGCCGCCGGCGGTCCCGTACAGCACGTTGACCTCGCCGCGCCCGCCGTTGTTACCCGGCGCGCCGATGGCGACGTCGCTGAAGCCATCGCCATCGAAGTCGCCGCAGGCTACCGCCGCTCCAAACCGGTCACCGGCGCCGGGGCCACCGGCAACGCCGGTCGACCCTTGATGCCACAGCTGGTTTCCCTGCGACCTGAGACCGTCGGCCGACCCGTAGATCACGTTGATGACTCCGGCGTCGGGCTGACCCGCCTCGTTGTCGTCGGGTGCGCCGATGGCGACATCCGAGATCCCATCGCCGTTGATGTCGCATGCCAGCTCTGGGCGCGGGGTGTGGGCGAGCATCACAATCTCCTGGCCGTCCGAGAACAGCGTCTGCGGTGCGCCGGCGCTATCCCGCTGGACGGTGGTGCCGGATCGCCCCTCGTAACCCTCGCCGGCGTACCTCACGTAGAACAGCGTGGTGCTATCGGTGTCCCACACCGGCGACTCCAGCTGGTGGTTGGAGGAGTCGCGTACCGTGACCGTTCCGCCGGCGGCGTCCTCCTCGACCACCTGCCACCCGCCGCTGATGACGACGTAGGCGATCTTGCTCCCGTCGGGTGACCAGGCCGGTTGTGCCACGTTGCCGCCGGCCAGCTGATACGAGCCGGTACCGTCGAGGTTGGTGACGTAGATGCCGTCGTGGCGTTCGTAGGCCAGGCGCGACCCGGAGGGGTCCCACGTCGGGTTGATCCCGCTGCGCGTCCCGGGGATGGTCTTCTGCTTTGTTCCGTCTGCCCTGATGCGCATGATGACGCAGCAGCTGTCGGCGTCCATGTTGCCCTCGGTATTACGGGAGAAGGCAATCCAGTCGCCGTTGGCGGACCAGGCAGGGTCGAAGTCGCCGAGTTCAGGGTTGGTCAGCTGTTGGAGGCCGCTGCCGTCGACATTGACGATGAAGATGGCCCAGCGACCGTCGGTCCCGTCGGTGATGGGGCCTGAGTAGGCGATTCTGGTGCCGTCGGGGGAGTAGGCCGGTCGGCTGATGATCGGCCTACTCAGGGGGGTTCGGTCGTCGAAGCCGTCACCATTGGTGATCTTCAGTTCGTAGTAGAAGCCGGATTCCTCGACGGCCAGGAAGGCGAAGTCGTCGTCGGCATTGTCGGCGGCGGCAGGCACCGCGACGGAAATGACGGCAAGCACCACCACGGCGATCACTGCTGTCAGCCTGCTCATAGGATGCCCGGCGGGTAGGCGGATGTGATCTTGATCGCGGCCAGCAACTGGGCGGCGCGCCGCGCCGCTTCCTCACGGTTTCCGTAGCTACCGATCACGATGTAGAGGCAGAACGCCCGGCCGTTCTCGGTGAAGAAATCCTGGTATCCGGCCTGGTTGGGGATCCAGCGCTGAAGCCGATTGGTGCCGAAGCGGTCGGGATCGATGCGACTGGGCAGGGTGCCGGGGGAGAACAGCGCAGAGTTGACCGCTTCGTCGCCGTACTCGAGCAGGGAAATGAAGACGTCGTTTGGTCCCATCACCTCTACGGCGCGGCTGCCGAAGTCGCCCCGCCCCTCGGGGAGGGGGAACGTGGCGGCGTGCAATACCGGCTTGGACACGTCTTCGGGCTCGCGAGGCAGGTGCCTGGTGATCCTCACCTCCCAGCCATTCGGAGTGTCGGCGCGCAGGCCGTGGGCTTCGACCCTCATGCGGTCACCCCGGCGAGTAGTGCGGTGGTGCCGGCCACAGCACAGGCTGCCGCCAGCACGTTGTTCATGGGTTGGGCGAACGCCTCGACTCTGCGGTGGAGGCGCTGCAGCCCGGTGGCGGTCGTGACCCTTCGAGTCGAGAGCAGGGGCAGGGCTCGAGCCAGCCCAAAGACGATCCCGATGATGAGGCCGCCCTGCCACGAGAAGGTGAGGAATTCGATGAGGAAGGTGAGGTAGATGGCTGCGGTCGGTACGATGGTGGCCCAGCCGAGGCCCAGTTGGTAGCCGAAGCCGAAGCCGACGACCCAGCCCCGATAGGTGTCGAGCCAGTTTTCATTGACCTGGCGGTGGACGGTGGGCAGGGGAATACGGAACCAGCCCATCTCGGCGGCGGCAACGATGAGGGCGAGGACGCCGATCACGACCGCAACAATCGCGGTGCTGGGCCGCACGGACTCGGGAATCAGACTGCCGAGCCACCCGAGTGTGATCCCGACGGTTGCGCCCCCGGCGATCGAGCCGGCGAAGTAGAACGCCGCCGTCTTTGCCCAGTTTCTTTCACGTCCCTGCTCACCGAGCGGGGTGATGCTGGCCAGCATCGATTCTCCTCACGGTGACCAACTGGAGCGGATCGCGCCAGCCGCGGCGATCACAACCCCGGCGGCAAGGATTCCGACGCTGGTCATTGCTCTTCGTCTTCCTGGTCATGATCCGGGTACAGGCTGGGGTGGCCGGGGTAGATGCCGGCGGCCAGCAACTCGCGGTCGACGACATCTTCACGATCGGCGTCGGCCCTGGCCTTGCGACGCTTGCGGGTCTTGGTGTCGTCGAGTGCCTCGCCCATCAGGCGCAACAACTGGTCCCAGGTGCTGGCCGAGCCCTCGCCTGCGACCGATCCGGTCGTTCCGTCAACGAGGACGAAGTATGGGGAGCCGGGCACCTGGTAGTCGTTCCAGGCTTGATCGGACATGACCACGGGGTAGTCGCCCGACGCCAGTTTGGCGATACGCGACGGACTCTCCTCCTTCTCGCCCTTGGTGAGTACGACGAGGCGGGTGGTGCCGAGCCCATCAGGACCCTTGTCGAACGTTTCCCAGAATTCTGCACAGCCGAGGCAGCCGCTGGAGAGGAAGGCCAGGAGCGTCTTCTGCTTGGCTCCGAGCACGCGGATCCCGATGCCGTCCCCTTCCGGCCCGGTGCCGGAGATGTCGTGGGCCTGGATCACTTCGCCGCGCGGCGTCGCCACCGATGGGGCGAAGTTGAGGTCCGGCGTGCTCTGTTCGTGATCGTGCTCGAGGCCGGCCCCCAGACTGTCGAGCTGGCGGAGGATCTCGGCGTGGCTGCGCAGCAGGCTGGCTACCAGAAGGCCGAGCAGAAGGATCACGGCGGCCTCGGCAATGATGAGGGCGGTCATGTGCAGTCTCCCGCCAGACAGGGCGCAGTTTGCTGGCCGGTTTGGTTGTCGATCCGCAGCGAAGTGCCACAGTCGTCGAACAACTGGTACGGCGGAACGCAAGTCACCACCCGGCAGGCGACGGGGCCGCTGCATCCGATCTCGGTGTGACATTGGCCGTACCGGAAGTAGTTGCAGCACACCCTCCGGCGGTCGCAGGTTGTCTCGTTGCAGCGGCATTGGCAGGAGATGCACGACGGGTTACAGAAGCGACCGTTCTCGCACCCGTCGGTGCAGATGCACTGGGGGTGGCAGTCGATGTAGTAGCGGGCCTTGGGGTTGCCGTTCCCGTCGCAGCAGTAGGTCGAGCTGTCGGCTCGCCACCAGCCGCCGACGAACATCCCCGGCGGGCAGCGGTTGATGCCGCGGTTCGTGGTGCAGCAGAAGATTGTGTAGCCATTTGAGCATTCGGAGTACGGACCGCAGACGGCGGCATAGGCCGTCATCGGACGCAAGATGAAGTCGAGTGGAGCCGTCAGTAGAGCCGAGCCGACGACGGCGACTCTGGCCAGGAAGGAGCGGCGGCTGTGTTGTCCGCCGATGGCTCGGGCGGTGCGTTCGGCAAGGCGGCGACTCATGTTTCGGCCCTCACTGGGATGACGGTGGGCAGGACGTTGAGGATCAGATAGGCAAACCAGGTGCCCATCGCCACGAAGGCGACGAGGACAAGGCCGCCCCGCGGATCTTCGGAGACGGCATCGAGGATGCCGGTTACCGGAGCGGCGACGGCGCCGAGCGCCACGGTGGCGGCGGCGAGGTTGAGGATGAGGTGCGCCCATGTCGGCGGGGTGTCGTCACGCCCGAAACACCCACAGGAGGCGACGACGCCGCCCTTGGCAAGGGCATACCCGACAAAGCCGGCGAAGCTGAGGTACACGATGGCGACGAGCAATGCGCTGACGCTGCCACCAAAAAGCAGGGCGTACGTGCCGATGGTGATCTCGCCGAGCGCCATGAGCCTCACCAGCAGGGGAGATCCGGGCAAGCTGACAGAACGAAGGGCTCGCGCCGTCTCGTCGGGACGGGCAAGTTTTGGTGCCCCCGCCACGATGAGGAGGAGGGAGGCGATGTAGAGCGGTCCAGCCATCGTCTGCATCGGTGGCCGGGATAGTGGCATCTCAAATCGAGATGTCAAACGCGACGTATCTCCTGGTCAGCGGTCGAAGATGGCCAGAAACGATGGCGGCAGCCCCCGCGGCGGCGATGAAGAGCGCGATGAGTCGCATCAGCAAGCTGGTCGCGGCCATCCGACTTCTCGTGGAACGGGAGAACCGGCCGGGCCGGTGGGCGGTGAGTCGATCCAACAACGTCACGGAGTTCGATGCGAGCGCTGGGTAGTATGCGGCGATGCCTCACCAGCCCTCCGTTCTATTCCTCTGTACCCACAATGCCGGCCGTTCGCAGATGGCGGCCGGCTGGCTGCGGTCGCTGTCCGGAGGGAAGGTCGGTGTCTACTCCGCGGGATCGAGTCCTGGGGAGGCAGTGAATCCGGTTGCCGTTGCCGCCATGGCCGAGGTTGGGATCGACATCGCCGCCGCGCAGCCAAAGCAGTGGACCGATGCCATGGTCCGAATCGCCGACGTGATCGTCTCGATGGGCTGCGGTGATACCTGCCCGTTCTATCCGGGCAAGCAGTACCTCGATTGGGAGCTTGACGACCCCCACGGTGCCGGGATCGATGCGGTGCGCCCGATCCGCGATGAGATCGAGGTCCGGATCCGGGGGTTGCTGGGCGAGCTCGGAGTCACCCCCGTTGCCTGATAGGCACGACTCGACCCGTGCGGTGCCGCCTGTCGTCTCAGTGTTCGTGTTCCAGGATCTGATCCGTCACTGCGGTGAGGTCTGATCCGATGATGTCGGGCTCGGGAAACAGCGGATTGACGACCATGCCCGGCCTCGTGATGTAGGCGCCGGCGCAGCCCGCCCGCATTGCTCCGGCGATGTCCCAGTCGTGAGCGGCGACCATGCGCATCGCGGCGGTGGTCACGTCGAGGCGGTCGGCGGCCATTTGGTACACAGCGGCGGCGGGCTTGAACCGGCCGGTCGGCGCCACCGACATGATCTTGTCGAAGCAGCCTGCGATCCCCGCATTGGCGAGTTGAGTCTCCGCGGCGTCCTGCGGCGAATTGGTCAGCGCCACGACGCGCAGCCCGGCGTCGCTGAAACGCTGCAGATTGGGGACAACATCGGGATGTGGCGGGAGATCGGCCATGGCACCTGCGATCGCGGCATGATCGGCCGCGGAAACCGTGACGCCGTGTTGGTCGGCGACCATCCCGAGCGCTGCGGCACCCACGGCAACAAAGTCGTGGTAGTCACCGATGATGGTGAGGGTCAGGGCATTGCGCAGCACGAGGCCGAACCACTGCCGGCGCACCGCAGCATCGCCGAAGATGCGCTCGAAATGGTGGTCGAGGGCTCTCAGATCGAGCAAGGTTTCGTTGACGTCGAAGACTAGAACGCGAGCCACGCCACCTCCCGGTTGGGCACGAGCCAAGCTAGCGCAGCGGCTGCCGCTGCGACGTCCGTCGATGCCGATGCTGATCGGGAAGCCGCTCGGAGGCGAGGGAATCTGCATGATCGGCAGAAAACCCCCTTGACGCTTCCCTTTGATCTGTGTCATAGTGCGCGTAGGCCGTGAACCCCGCTTAGGCGTTCGCGGCATTTTTCGTTTAGAAGCGTTTGAGACCAGAGAGGAGGGACCGACCATGAACACCACGATTCTTCGCCACACCGGCACCGGCTTGGTGTCGTCGCGGGTGCGGTCCCTCGCATTCGACGACCTCGCCGGCGAAATGGCCGGTGTCACCCACCTGGCTCCTCGCGCTCGGGAGACGTATCGCTAGACGATTCGCCTCCCATTCATTGCCCCGAGGAGCCGCCCACCAGGCGGCTTTTCTGATGGCCGCACCCAACCGCTCCTAGACAACCAATCGATCGACTGCGACAGAAGGGGTGGCCTCGAATGGGAGGTCTGAGGTTCGAACCCTCCCGCCCCACGACGGCGAACCCGTCCCGTCCGTGCCCGACCGCCCCGGCACAACTACATACACGGCCTTACCGCCGTGGTGGAGGGGGACGGTGGGTCGGGTTCGCCGCCAAACCGATATGGATCGTCACCTCATCACAACCACAGAAAGGAGGGAGAGGTGCAGTACCACTCACACCGGCGCATCAGCGTTTCGATTCGGCGTTCACGCGCCGAACGGCGCAGTCCGCGCTGGGTCGACGAAGCCGGGAGTGCCGAGTTCGCCAGCTACGACGGAGCGAGCCGCGTCCTCGCCGTGCAATGACCAGACGCCCACCGCTCCCTCCGGGGAGCGCACAGAGGGGAGCAAACCATGCAGACGACTACATATTCCTCTGCGGGTCTGGGTGCGATTCCCGAGAGCCGCGAGGAGCGGTCCACGCAGCGATTGTCCGCCCACTTGGAGGCCATTCGCCCGATCATGAGCATCCGCTGAACGAGCGTCCCTGAGGGGCGTCCCAGTTGGGGCGCCCCTCGAGGCGTGCCGTGCCTGCGGACGATTGCTATCGTTTACTATTGCGATCGACTTGCAATAGGAGAACGACGTGCACATTCCTGACGGGTTTATCAACCCTGGTGTCTCCGCCGCCGCCGGCGTGGTGGCGGCGGGTGGCTTTGGCGTTGCGGCGCGTCGGGCTCGGGTCTACCTCACCGAGCGACTTGTCCCCTTGGCTGCCCTGGTCGCCGCATTTGTGTTTGCGGCTCAGATGATCAACTTCCCCGTGCTTCCCGGCATGAGCGGCCATCTCATCGGTGGAGTGCTCGCCGCCGTGCTGGTTGGCCCGGCCGCGGGCTACATGGTGATGAGCATCGTCCTGATCGTCCAGGCGCTCGTCTTCGCAGACGGTGGCCTTTCTGCCCTTGGGCTCAACATCGTGAACATGGGCCTGGTTGGAGCGGTTGGTGGCTACTACGTGTTTCGGGCCCTGCTCCGGGCGACCGGAAATGGTCGCAGTCGCGTCCCGATGGTCGCCGGAGTCGCCGCCTTCGCCTCGGTGCCGCTCGCGGCCATGGCCTTCGCGGTCGAGTTCGCCGTCGGCGGTACCGCCGAGAGCCTGTCGATGGGCGCCATCCTCTGGGCGCTGCTCACGACCCACACCCTGATCGGGATTGGCGAAGGCCTGATCACGGCTTTGGTGATTGGTGCGGTGATGTCCGCTCGACCCGATCTGGTGTACGGCTCGCCGAGCTTCACCGGGCGTCGGGCTGAGGAGTCGGTCCAATGAGTTCCGGAGGGCAGCGGCGCAACGTGGCACTGTTTGTGGGTGCGTTAGCGCTGGTTCTGGTGACTGCCGTTGGGCTTTCGCAATTTGCCTCGGATCAACCCGATGGACTCGAGTACGTCGCCGACCAGGAAGGCTTCGCCGGATCGGCGGATGAGCATGTCCTGGCTGAGACGCCGCTGGCCGACTACGGCGGAAATCTCGACGGAACCGAATCGACCAATGTCGCGCTCGCCGGCCTCATCGGGGTACTCGTCACCTTGGGCCTCGGGTTTGGAGTCTTCTGGCTCGTCCGAGCGGGTGGCACGCCACCCGAATCGGCCGGGAGTTGAGGTGGCGGGCGGTCACGTCCACGCGCTCTACCGTCACGGTCACTCCGTTGTGCACCGGATGGCGCCGCAGGTCAAGATCGTCGCGGCATTTGGGTTCGTGCTGGCGGTCGTCATCACCCCACGTGAGGCTTTCTGGGCGTTCGGCCTCTACCTCGCGGCGCTAATGGTCCTCATGGCCATCGCTCGACTCCCGCTGCGTTTTGTCCTGCGCCGGATGGTGGTCGAGATCCCGTTCCTGATCGTTGCCGTCATGCTCCCGTTGTTCGGATCGGGCGACCGGGTCGATGTTGCAGGCTTGTCGCTGTCCGAACAAGGCCTGTGGGACATGTGGAACCTCCTGGCCAAGGCCACCCTGGGCCTGCTCACTGCCATCGTTCTCGGGGCAACCACCCAGGTACCGGACTTGATCAAAGGACTCGATGCCCTGCATGTTCCCGGGGTCGTCACCGCCATCATCTCGTTCATGGTTCGCTACATCGATGTCATCGT
Organism: uncultured Acidimicrobiia bacterium; assembly: GCA_963821095.1. Classification (GTDB taxonomy): domain Bacteria; phylum Actinomycetota; class Acidimicrobiia; order Spongiisociales; family UBA5794; genus CAVPHV01. The sequence goes on from CAWGCJ010000007.1 coordinate 248,999, forward strand.
CGGCGAGTTCTCCCGAATGCAGGTGGCGATGGCGTCGCGGGGTCACGAGGTTCGCTCCGTGATGGGCTGGCGTCCCTATGCAAGGACGTTTGGCGCCATGTTCGTGCGCACCTACGAACGCGGTGAACGGGTCTACCTGGCGATGGCGTCGCGGGGCTACTCGGGGACCATGCCGGTGTCGCTGCGGTTTCCGGCTCCGGCTCGGCAGTGGGTTGTCGGGCTCGGACTGGTTGCGGCCGCCTGGCTGGTGGCCTACGCCGCTTGGGCACAGCAATGACGGCTCCGGTGATCGCGGTGGACGGTCTCGACTTCGAGTACCCGGACGGTACGGCGGCGCTCGAGGGGATCGACCTCCATGTCCACCGCGGCGAGCGCATCGCGTTGCTCGGGCCGAACGGAGCAGGCAAGACGACACTGGTGCTCCACCTCAACGGCATCCACATGCCCCAGCAGGGCACGATTGACGTTTCGGGGTTGCGGCTCGATGGAGACTCGGTGATGGAGATTCGGCGACGGGTCGGCATCGTCTTCCAGGATCCCGACGATCAGTTGTTCATGACGACCGTCCGCGAGGACGTTGCGTTCGGCCCACGCAATCTCGGGCTCACGGGTGACGAGCTGAGCCGACGGGTCGATCTCGCCTTGGCCGCAGTCGAGGTCGACGATCTTGCCGATCGACCGCCGTCGCACCTGTCGTTCGGGCAGAAGCGGCGGGTGGCCATCGCCGGCGTGCTCGCCATGGACCCGGAGATCATCATCCTCGATGAGCCGACCTCGAACCTCGATCCAGCGAGTCGACGGGAGCTGTCGGCGACCCTGCAGAGCCTGGATGTGACCCAGATGATCGTCACCCACGACCTGCTGTATGCGTTGGAACTATGTGAACGCGCGGTCATCCTCGACCGGGGGGTCATCGTCGCCGACGGGCCAACCCGAGAACTGCTCGCCGATCACGATCTGCTCGCGCGCCATCGGCTGGCCCTGCCGGCCGGAGTGCGCCTGGAATGACGTTCCGGCGTAGCTGAGGCACGAGAAATCGCGCTCGAGCCACGCAGGACCGGTCAATCGCAGGGCCCGTCACTCTGGGCGGCTTCGAGGACCTTGCGCGCCGATCTCCCGGCGTCGAGCCAGCCCAGCGGCGACATCGTGGCGAGTAGTGGGTGCGGCCTTACCAGCCAATCGGCGATGGCGATGTCGTTGTGGTCGGCCTTGAGGGCTCGAACAACTTCTGCCACGTCGGGACGAATCCCGGCGGCCCCGAACTGGAACTCAAAATACGCCTCAGGGAGCCAGATGCTCGTGACGCGCAACAGGTCGGGCCGCGCCGGCAGCGCCCGGCCACGCAGATCGGCCCGGTTAGCGGCGGCGGCTCTGGTCAGGAAAGGCCCAAGGAGCACGCGTTCTGTCATTACTACCCAACTACCGGAACCCGTCTGGTGCCGGTCCATGTTGCAGGGTCGGCGTTCAACGACCGCCGAGCCAGGGGCGAACGCCCTGCAATGTGGACCGGCAGACCCTTGAGAGGGCGGAGTTCAGTCGCGCAATAGCCAGGCGTGAGCTTCCTTTTCGTGGTCGACGGAGTGATCACCGCTGACGTCGACCACCACGCGATCGATGGTTCCGCCGGTGAAATCGAACGGGGCAGCGTAGTTCGGAGATACCGGAGACGAGCTGTCGCGGCCCACGCCGAGACCATCGCCGGTCAGAGCGAAATTGCCGGGCTGGGTCATGATCTCGGCTTTGCCGACCGGCTGGGTATCGATGTAGAGAGTAAGGGTGCCCAACGCCGACGCCGTGTCCGGGTCGTCGCCGGTCTTGACGAACTCGGCGACGAAGAGGTGCTTGCCGGTCGTGATCGGTGCGTCAGAGCTGACCTTCTGATGCTTCTCGCCGAGCCAGTTGTACATGTAGTGCAGCCTGCCATCCTGGATGTAGAGGGCATGCCCGCCCGGGAAGCCGCCGTGGGCGAACAGCACACCTTCGACATCAGCTGAGTCGACCACGACTCCGGCCGCGATCGTGTACGAGCGGCGCCGGATGTTGACCGCCACCGACTCGGGGATGTCGGCGATGTGCGGGTAGTAGATGTAGCGGCTCCTTGGCGGAGACGGCTGCGGGCGGTCGGAGGTCAGGATCTCCATGGCCGACCGGTCGTCGAGGGGGAGCCCGTGGTAGATGCCGGCGTTGTAGAACCACAGGCCCTTCATCTGCTCGCAGCAGTTCGGGGTGCTCCGCAGCGACGTCGTTCGACTGGGTGCGGTCCACGGCCAAGTGGTAGAGCTCCCAGGTCGTCCTGATCGAAGCCGCTCCACCCGAGAGGGGGGGATGCAGCGTGTTGGCCAGCCAGCCGTCGTGATACAGCGCCCGCTGCCCGAGCATCGAATAGAACTGGGTGGTGCCGCTCCGGGCCGCGGTATCGGTGATCGACGGCTGCGAAGCTCTCGCCCTCGATCGTGGCTCTGCGTGTAGCCCTTGAGCGCTCGGGGCGGGGTCGATGCCCAGCAGGTCGTAGAGCGTGGGGACGACGTCGACGGCGTGGACGTATTGTTCGCGCACCTCGCCCCGGGCCTCGATGCCGGCCGGCCACGACAGCAGGCAGCATGTCGGCGGTGCCGCCCTCGTAGCCGGCAAAGCGCTTCCAGTAGGGGAACGGGGTGTCGAAGGCCCACGCCCACCCGGTGCTGTAGTGGTTGTAGGACTGTCGGGCCACCGAGCTCGTCGAGGTGGCGCAGGTTCTCTTCGATGGTGTCGGGAACGTTGTTGAAGAACTTGTTCTCGTTGAAGGATCCGTTCGGGCCACCTTCGGCGCTCGACGCCGTTGTCGGAGACCACCACGATGATGGTGTTGTCGAGCTGGTCCGATTCTTCGAGGTAGTCGAGCAGCCGCCCGATCTGGTGGTCGGTGTAGCTGATGAACCCGGCAAAGACCTCGGCCATCCGGATGAACAGCTTCTTCTCGTCGTCGTCGAGCGAGTCCCACGGCCGCACGAAGTCGAGCTGGGGCCAGGGTTGCCCTTCGGGCCCGTGACTGCCGGTCGGCTCGCCGTGGGGGTTGATCGGCGACAGCTCGGTGTCGGCCGGGAGCAGGCCCAGCTCCTTCTGGCGGGCCAGGATGTCGGCGCGGATGGCCTCGTACCCCTGGTCGAACTCGACCGTGGTACTTGTCGGCCCACTCCTCGAAGACGTGGTGCGGGGCGTGACCGGCGCCGGGGCAGTAGTACATGAACCACGGCTTGTCGGGAGCCACCGCCTTGGCGTCGCGGACGAACTCGGATGGCGTTGTCGGCGAGGTCCGCTCGAGAGGTGGTAGCCGTCCTCGGGCGTCGCCGGTGGCTCGATGGTGTGGTTGTCGTAGACGAGGTCCGGGTACCACTGGTTGGTTTCGCCGCCGAGGAACCCGTAGAAGCGTTCGAAGCCGCGGCCGAGCGGCCAGCGGCGCTCGCCACGAAGACATGTCGACTTCGTCGCCGGGAGTGAGGTGCCACTTGCCGACGGCATACGTGTTCCAACCCTGTTCGCCGAGCACCTCGGAGATGAACCCGTTCTCGAACGGGATCCGGCCCTGAGAACCCGGGGAATCCGGCGGCCGCCTCGGTGATGCAGGCCATGTTGTTGCTGGTGGCGTTGCGGCCGGTGAGCATGCTGGACCGGGTCGGCGAGCACAACGCGGTGGTGTGGAAGTTCGAGTAGCGCAGGCCGAGTCGGCGATGCGGTTCATGGTTCGGGGTCTCGATCGGGCCGCCGAACACGTCCATGGCGCCGTAGCCGACGTCGTCCCACACGATCATCAGCACGTTCGGTGCACCGTCGGGAGCCTTGGGTTGGACAAACGGGGTCCAGTCTTCGACGGAGTCGCGGATGTCGACGTTGACGACACCACGGAATGGCTCACTCATTGGTCCTCCTCTGGGGTGCGGGCTTCAATTCAGCCTACGCGGGTAGCGCCCTCAACACGCTGCTGGATCAAGACCACGACGGCGGCTGCGATGTCGTCGTACGAAACCGTGGCCGTGTTCCACGTCGCGTCGTAGTTGGTCGGGTCGCCGACGTCGACCCGGAAGTTGGTCTTGATAAGCCGGGCCCGGTGGGTGTCTCGCTTCTTCATGAGATCGCGGGCCGCACGCTCACTGAGGTCGTTGATCTCCATCAGCCGGCGGACGCGATGGTCCTCAGGGGCGACAAGGCGGAGGGCAACCCCGTAGGGCATCCCTTTGGTCACCTGGGACCCGCCCCGGCCAACAATGACCGCCTTGCCGAGGGTGGCCAACGACCGCACGACTCGAAAGACCCGATTCATCACGACATCCTGGTGGAGCTGCGTGCCCATCATCTGGCGGAAGAACTCGTCGGTCGGCGAGCGGTACTCCTCCTCCTGCATCGCATCGATCGACGAGGCGTAGCGCGGGTCCTCGGCGACGATCTCGCACAATCGTTGGTCAAACACCTTCCAGCCGCCAAAGAGGTCGCGGTCTTCGTGTTCGGCGAACGCTTCGAGGATCGCGCTCGGCCAGCGAATGGCCGCCGGCACCGGCCTGGCGCGAGATCGTGACGAACGGATGGGGTCGCGGCTCAGTCGTGCGTTGAGCCTCCTCGGCGGCCATCTGCGCCCTGAGGAAGAGGTCGATGCCCTCGATGTATCTCATGCCGCCACCACCACAGCACACACCAGAATCCCCGACCAGGGTCGGGTGGCCCTTCCCGGCCTGGCGCTGGTGCTCCTCAGTGTGGGGGGTTCTCGGGCACGCTGTCGGCTTCGTGGGCCGCAGTGAACCGCAACTCGCCGACATCCTTGACGTTCCAGCACAACGTGGCGCCGTCGGCGACCGTCAGGCGTAGCGGTCCGCCCAGGGCGGCGGGCAATGGGCTGCCGTCCAGAGCAAAGGCAAGCCAGCCTCCGGCACGCAATGTGGCGAGCGGGATCGAGGCCGTGTAGCCGCCGTCGCGGCTGACGACGGTGCAGTGGGTGGCGAACGTGGTCGGCGTGGCGAGAGCAATGAGGGAAGCCATCGCCGCCGCAGTTCCGACGGCACCGGTCGCCACGGCGCTTGCTTCCGTGGCGACATCCGGCAGGGCTGCGATCTCATCCCACTCGATGTCGTCCGTGCGGGCGGCCAGGCCGGTGATTCGCAATCCGGGTGACTCGGTCATGGTCGGGGCGGGCCTTCCATCACTCGGGTCAGCCAATCTTCGGGACTCCCTGCCGTTCCCGGGATCCATCCCTCACGCCACCAGGTGGCGCCGGCGTCTTCAAGTGCGGCGAGGTAGTCGCCGTGGTGGTCGTCCTCGTCGAGCGCCGCCCCGCCGGGGGCGACATCGAAGTGGTGAGCGGTCTCGCGGTGGGCCTTGACGTAGGCCACGATCTCGGCCAGCACCTCGGCGGTCATCGGCTCGAATTCGTACCCGTCTGAGATGATCGGGGCGACGCCGTCCCAACAGGCGGCCCGCCGGAAGGGCCGCCGCTTCGGCCACATTCCGGCTACCCAGATCGGGATGCGTGGTTTCTGGACCGGGGTCGGAAGGAACGTGACCGGCTCGACCTGGTAGTAGTCGCCCTCAAACGAGAACGACTCGCCGCTCCACAGGCCGGTGAGGACGGTGAGGCCCTCGTCGAGCATATCCGCCCGGGTGCGCAGATCGACCTCGCCGTGGAACCGGGTGAACTCGGGGTCCGTTGGCCACCCGAGCCCAACGCCGAGGATGAACCGGCCCTGGGAGAGGAGGTCCATGCTCACGGTTTCGCGGGCCAGCTTCCAGGGGTGGCGGCGAGGGATCGGTGTCACCATCGGCATCAGCGTGATTCGCTCCGTCACGGTCGCGGCGGCGGCGAGCGAGATCCACGGATCGGCAACCTCGGCTCCATCCCACACGATGATGTGGTCCCAGATCGAGAGGCCGTCCCAGCCGACGTCCTCGATTCTGCGGGCAAACTCGGCGACTTCGCCGGGATCCGACCACCTGCCGAAATTGGGGATGTCTACCGCATACTTCATGGAGTCACCACCTTGTCGAGGGTCACGATCATGTCATTGGTTCAAACCGGGCTGTGAAGTGCCGCAGCCACGGAGCCTGTTCGACGATCCGGTAGCCGCGCAGCGATTCGGCCCTGGCGGCGACGGCGATGACGACTTCGCCGACGAAGTCGATGTGACTCTGGGTGTAGGTCCGCCGCGGGATGGCGAGACGCACGAGTTCCATGGCCGCCACCTCGTCGGGTTCGCCGGAGCGGGCCCGCCCAAACATGACGGTTCCGATCTCGACGCCGCGTACTCCGCCCTCCCGATACAACTCGACGGCGAGTGATTGAGCCGGATACTCATGCGGCGGGATGTGGGGGAGGAATGCCTTGGCGTCGAGGTAGACGGCGTGGCCCCCGGGAGGTCGCACAATGGGAACGCCCGCCCCGAGCACCTTCTCTGCGAGGTACTCGGTCGATCGGATCCGGTATCTGAGGTAGTCCTCGTCGAGCACTTCCTCGAGGCCTTGAGCGATCGCTTCGAGGTCGTAGCCGGCCAACCCGCCGTAGGTGGGGAACCCTTCGGTCAGGATGAGCAGATTGCGACAGCCTGCGGCAACCTCGGGGTCATTGACCGCCACAAAACCACCGATGTTGGCCAGACCGTCCTTCTTCGCCGACATCGTGCAGCCGTCGGCAATGGAGAACATCTCGCGGGCGATCTCCTTTGGTGTCTTGTCCGTCGTATCCCGGTTCACGCAGTTTGATGAACCAGGCGTTCTCGGCGAAGCGGCAGGCGTCGAGGAAGAGCGGGATCCCGAACTCGTCGCAGACGGCGCGCACCTCGCGCAGGTTCCCCATCGAAACCGGCTGGCCGCCACCCGAGTTGTTGGTGACGGTGACCATCACCATGGGAATTCGCTCGCGGCCGACGTCTTCGATGGTCGCCCGCAACGCGGCAACGTCCATGTTGCCCTTGAAGGGGAGCACGGTCGCCGGGTCGGTTCCCCCCGGGACGACCAGGTCCCGGGCCTCCGCCCCCTGGTACTCGACATTGGCCCTGGTCGTGTCGAAGTGGGTGTTGTTGGGTACGACGTCGCCGGCTTTGACGGTGACCGAGAACAGGATGCGCTCCGCAGCTCTGCCCTGGTGGGTGGGGATGATCTCGTCGAAGCCGGTAAGGCTCTTCACCGCCTCCTCGAAACGGTAGAACGAGCGACTGCCGGCGTACGACTCGTCGCCGACCATCATCCCGGCCCACTGTTTGGCCGACATGGCCCCCGTACCCGAGTCGGTCAGCAGGTCGATGACGACTTCCTCGGCGTGGAGTCCGAACAGGTTGTAGCCCGCCCGCTGCAGGGCGGCTTCTCGCTGTTCGGGGGTCGGGAAGTCGATGGCCTGGGTGCTGTGGATCTTGAATGGCTCGATGATCGTGCGGTACGGCAATGGGGTCTGTCCTTCCTGCGTCCAGCACCGAGTCTGCCAGGTCGGGTGGCGCCGTGACCAGGGCACCTGGACCCTGCATCGCATTCTTGCGTATCTGGCGGCCACTAATGGCCGCCAGATACGCAAGAACGAGGTTTGGATGGGTCGTGCCGCTACCTTTGGGGGAAGCCGCCCTTGGTGACGTCGATCCAGACCAGGCGATGGTCGGAGCTCACCGGGGGAAAGCCCGGCCCGGTCAGGTAGAAGTACGGATCGTCGCTGGTGGGCCAGAACACGCCGGCATCCAGCATCTTCAGCGAACGGCTCGGTAGTACGTAGTCCGCTCGCAGGTTGCCCGGCCCGCCAAAGTCCGCCTCGGAGAAGTCCGCCGTGTCGACGGCGGGATCACCGAGGTGGGTGTCGTTGGGTGGGCCCTGGTCGGCCATTTCTACACCCCCGGCGCTATCCGGTGTGATCTTGGTGTTGACCTTCGGACTGTCGAGGAGTTGCTGGGGAGCCCCGGGGATCGAATCGCCGTCAAAGGGATCGGCGTTCTGGTCGCCTGCGATCACGAACAGGGCACCGGGCCACAGGCCACCGCGCCGTCCATTGTCGTCGTAGATGTAGCGGCTGTGCCTGCCACCCCGTACGTAGTCGGCCCAGAAGCGGATCTCGTCGAAGTTGCGGGTGCCATTGCGATCCTCAGGCCCATCAAAGACCGGTGGGGTCGGATGGCTGGTCAGGAAGTGGACGGTCTTGCGTCCGATCCGAACTGGGATGTCCCAGTGGCTCTTCGAGGAGAGCCGGAAGATCTCGAGGTCGCCCTTCGTCGTAGTACGACTCCCCGGTGTCAGGATCGACCGGCAGCTTGGCGCCGGGCATGTCCTTCCACAGGAAATCCTGGAACGTGCGAACCGCACGTTCCTTGATGTCGTACTTGGAGAACACGGCCATGCCGTATTGACCAGGGAAGAAGCCAAAGCCGAAGGCGTCGCCAGGTCCGCCGATGACGCCATCCTTGTCGAGATCCCGTCCAGATTGGATCCCGGTGTTCGATTCGGCGGCAAACGTGTGGGGGTACTCAATGGGCCGTGCGCCGTTCTGGGAAACGCCCAGGTAGTTCTTCTGGAAGAGTGCCATGGCGGTGCCGGCGGAGTCGTAGTCGAACTCGTTGATCAGTAGGACGTCTGGACGGGTTCGCTGGATGATCTCGGCCACAGCTTGGGCCTGCTCATCATCCGGCGTTGACAGGTCCTCGATCAGTTCGCCGAGGCTGTCCCGGTTGAGCGAGGCGTTGAAGGTGGCGAAGCGAACGCCCCGTTGCTCCTGGCCTCGCTTCGCCTGGGCGGGCACCACAACGGACACCACCATCAGCGCTGCCACGAGTGCCATCAAGATCATCCGTCCAAAGCGACGTCGTCGGTGCATGAGCTCCCCCTTCAGGTGCTTTGCCGATCTCCCCATACTCTCGCGCATTGCTGGTGCTTTGTGGGGGGCCAATATTCGCGATCGGCAGTTCGCTCGCCGCCGCACCTGCCGCGCCCGGTATCCTCGGGTTATCGCCATCCCCCGGAGCGCCATGTCTGAGTTTCTCACCGACCAGGACGTCTACCTCTTCAACGAGGGCACCAACTACCGCATGTGGGAGCATCTTGGCTCGCACCTAGTCGGTGAGGGTGCCCATTTTGCGGTATGGGCGCCAAACGCAAGCCGCGCTTCGGTGATCGGCGACTTCAACGGGTGGGACCCCTCCCGCGGTGACCTCTTTCCGAGCGAGTCGGGCATCTGGCGAGGTCACCTTCCCGAGGCGCACAAAGGCAACACGTACAAGTACCGCCTGGAGGGCCCAAACGGCGGCGTGATGGAAAAGGGGGATCCCTACGCCTTCACGGCCGAGGTGCCGCCAAAGACTGCATCCGTGGTGTGGGATCTCGACTACCGGTGGGGCGACGCAGACTGGATGGCGAGCCGTCAAGCACGCAACGGCCATGATTCTCCAATATCGATCTACGAGTTCCATCTTGGGTCGTGGCGCAAGAAGAGTCGGGCAGAGTCGTACTCGTATCGTGAGTTAGCGCCGCTGCTGGCCGACTACATGAACGAGATGGGATTTACCCATGTCGAGATGTTGCCCGTCACCGAACACCCCTTCTATCCGTCGTGGGGTTATCAGGCGACCGGCTACTTCGCGCCCACCAGCCGCTTCGGCACTCCCCAGGACTTCATGTACTTCGTCGACATTCTGCACCAGGCCGGAATCGGAATCCTGCTCGACTGGGTGCCATCCCACTTCGCCACCGATCCCCACGGCCTGGGCAATTTCGATGGGACCGCACTCTACGAGCATGCCGATCCCCGGCTTGGCTGGCACCCCGACTGGAACAGCGCCATCTTCAACTACGGCCGCAACGAGGTCCGCAGCTTCCTGCTCTCGAGTGCGAACTTCTGGATGGACGTCTATCACATCGACGGGCTCAGGGTCGATGCCGTCGCTTCGATGCTGTACCTCGACTACTCGCGCAAAGAGGGCGAGTGGATCCCCAATGTCCATGGCGGCAACGAGAATCTCGAGGCGATCTCGCTCCTGCGCCAACTCAACATCGACATCTACGGCGCCCACCCCGGCGTCCTCACGGTGGCCGAGGAGTCGACGGCATGGCCCGGGGTTTCCAAGCCGGTCGAAGCCGGCGGACTCGGTTTTGGCTTCAAGTGGGACATGGGCTGGATGCACGACACCCTCGCCTATTTCCAGCGTGAGCCGGTCCACCGCGCCTACCACCAGGACGACCTCACCTTCCGCGGCCTGTACCAGTACGACGAGAACTTCATCCTGTCGCTGAGTCACGACGAGGTGGTTCACGGCAAGGGCTCGCTGATCAACAAGATGCCAGGTGATGAGTGGCAGCAGTACGCCAACCTGCGGGCGCTCTACGGCTACATGTACTCGTTGCCGGGCAAGAAGCTGCTCTTCATGGGTGGCGAGTTGGGGCAGCGTTCGGAATGGAGCGTCGACCGCGGTCTCGACTGGCATGTGGTCGAGTACGACCACCACGGCGGCGTGCAGCGCTGGGTGGCGGATCTCAATCGGGTCTATCAAGCGTCGGACTCGTTGTGGGCGAAGGATTACGACCCAGACGGGATGGAGTGGATCGACGCTTCTGATGCAGCCGCCAGTGTTCTCTCCTACGCACGCTTGGCGGGAGATCACAAGATGATCGTCGTCGGCAACTTCACGCCAACGTTGCGTGAGGGGTACCGGGTCGGCGTCGACCTGCCGGGCACCTGGGAGGTCGTCCTCAACTCAGACAACGTCGAGTACTGGGGATCCGGCGCGGGAACGACGGGTACGGTCCCGGTCGACGACGTTCCCATGCACGGCCGGGAACGGTCGCTGCTGCTCGATCTGCCGCCGCTTGGCGTGCTCTACCTGCGCAGGGTCAACTCGTAGACGCTTGTGTGGCGACGATGAACAATCGAGGAAATGGGAAGAGCGTCACTCCATTTGGCCGAGTCGGATAGGCAGTGCGAAGCTTCTCCCGATAGACCTCGACAAATCGCGCCAGGTCGGCCTGGTCGAGTCCTTCGAGAATCGGCCGCAAGGCGGTGCCGCTGACCCACTCGAGCACGGGGTCGGCCCCGCTGAGGACCTGGAGATAGCGGGTCTCCCAGATGTTGACGTGGTCGAGATCCGGTGCCAGGAGTTCGTGGTAGTCGGCCGGCGCAGACACCGGCTGTGTGTCCATCCGTCTCCTCAGTTCGACGCTGCCGAGCGGCGTCCGGCCAGTGAGTCGCGATGATCCGGGTGATGTCCCCGGTGCCGCACCCCAGGTCGTGGATGTGGTGCGGAGCGTCGAGCGAGACCCGGTTGAGAAGGTCGAGTGCGGGGCGTAACCGGGCGTCGGTGAATCGAGCGTATTGAGCCGGATCCCAGGTGACTGCAGCGTCCATCGAGCCATTCCTGCCGAACAGTCCGTACCTTGTGGCTACGTGTTGTTGAGGAGTTCGATGTCGTGGGATCCGCAGGTGCGGCATCGCAACGTGGGGCGGCCCGTTGGTGAGTCGGGGATCGGGGTCCCGCCGCCCTGCGCCCGCGAGGCGGGCGATGGCCTCGGCTTGAGGTGCACGACTCGCTTGGTCAGGTCGGCGCCGCAGGTGACGCAGAACGATGCGTCGGCATGGTGACTGGTCCCGCAGTTGGGGCAGTCCTTCCACGAGCCGCGGTCATCACCGATCTCTTCGACATACTCCTCTTCGGGCTCGATTTCCTCCTCGTCGCCTTCCATGATCACGACGTAGTGGTCTTCGCCGGCGGCGGAGAATGGCGGGATGAAGTCCTCTTTTGGCATCAGCACGCGGGCGGCCGCGGTGTGAGGGATGATGTCACCGGTACTGTCGATGGTGTAGAGGGCCACGGCATGGTTTTCGCCGAAGGCTTGTGCGGAGTCCGAGTAGCCGCTGACGGAAAACAGGACGGGTGCCAAGTCGGTGTCGGCGACGTACTTCAGAAGCGCCAGGATGGCGGCCTGGCCGACCTTGAGCCGGTCATAGCGGATGCGCGAGAAGAGTCCGCCACCTTCCATCTCGATGACGCCGTCCACCGGCTCATCGACGCGTTCGGGCACCGCTCCGGCGTGGATCAACCACGTCTGGGCGGCGTGATACGCCTCGGCGAGACTCAGTGTTGGATCCATGTAGCCGACCATTGGCGACACGGCTCCCTTCTCATGCGCGGAATCATCGTGCTGGGGTGCACGATAGGAACATCGGCGGCGCCTTGGTAACGCTTCAGCATTCTGTCGACGGTGACGGCTTCGGGGCGGCTGGATCGTGCGGCAACAGAATCATCGCAATTGGTGGGGGATCGAGTGATTCCAGTCGGCCAGGAGCGTGCGCAGCGACGCCACAAACGCCAGCGGTTGGTCGAGAATCAGGTGGTGATGCGCTTCGGGAATCGATACCACCGGGGCGGCTCGGCCGAGCAACTCGTACATGTAGTCGGCGGTGTCCGGCGGAACCACGACGGAGTGCTCGCCACGCAGCAGGGCGATCCGGCACTGCACCGAAGCGAGTTGTTCGCGCAGCGCAACCAGCGTGTGAGCAAACAGGTGGGGGTCGAACTTCCAGGTCCAGCCGTCCTGGGTTTCGTGCAGGCTATGGCGAGCGATGTGATCGATGATGAAATCGTGCTCCGATGGCTGGGGTGGGATCAGTCGGAAGTGGCCGACGGCGTCGTCGAGTGTCGGGTAGACGCCGGGGGATCTGAACGCTCGGCCGCTGGCACCTTCCTCGGATTCGGGGTCGGGACGTCGCACCGGAGAGTCGACGATCACAGCGCCTGCCAGCTCACCGCCGTGGGTCGATGCGGTTTGGATGGTCACCATTCCGCCCAGGGAGTGGCCGACGACCACGGGTGGGCCGGGGAACTCGGCGTCGGCCGCGACGGCGAGGACCTCGCGAGCCCACTGTTCGTGGGAGTACTCGGTTCGCCTGCCGCTGTCACCGTGGCCGGAGAGGTCGAGGGCGACCACGTGCCAATCGGTCGCAAACCACGGGGCCAGAAAGCTCCACCAGTGGGCGTGGGCGGCACCGCCGTGCACCAGAACCAGACCGGGGCAGCCGTGACAGCCCCAATCGAGGTAGTGGACGGGGGTCTCGTCCACGGTGACAAATCGTTCCGTGACGGGAACGGACAGGGCGTCCGTGAACCATGGTGGCGGCTTGGAGGTCACACCCGGGAGACTACCTACCTCGGGTTACTGCTCGACGGGGAATCCTGCTTCGTTCCACGCCACGATGCCGCCGTCGAGGTTGTAGACCTGCTCAAATCCGAGATCACGCATCGTGTCGATGGCCTGACCCGATCGGTTTCCGGTGCGGCAGTACACGAAGTAGGGGAGGGTCTTGTCGAGAGCGTCAAGTCGGTCGGCGAAATCGGGGGCGTAGAAATCGAGATTCTTGGCACCGGCGATCCTGACCTCGGTGAACTCCTCGAGGGTGCGCACGTCGAGCGTGACCAAACCGGTGGGGGGTTCGGCGAGGATCTCGGCCGCTTCGGTCGCAGGGACCGTTTCGATGACGGCGGTGTCGGATCCGCCGCAGGCTGCAAACAGGAGTGCGCTGGCCGCCAGGATGGCGGCGATGGTCGTACGGGTGGTGCGGGTCATGGGTGGTCGTCCTCCGTGGAAGTCTGTCAATGCGTTCAGCTCAGTTGCAGGAACATCCGCTCGAGCTTCTCCGCTGTGTACCCCTCGGCTTCGGCCTTGGCCGGGTCGAGGGCACATTGGGTGAGTGTGGTGGCGAAGTACTTGAAGCCGGCTTGCTCGAGCGCCTTGATTGCGGCCGCAAACTGGGTGACTACGTCGGTGCACTCGCGCCCCTCGCGGATCATGCCCTGGATGCCACGAACCTGGCCTTCGACCCGCCGCAAACGGGCGACGAGCTGATCGGTCTGCGCTTCGGTCAATTCCATGGCCCGGAGTATACCCCAGGGGGTATTAATCGACGACGGGCGAGCTCTCGCCGATGCGAAGCTCGTCGGGGAACGGGAACCAGCGAAGATGCTCGAAATCAACCGTGACCTCGGGTATGCCGAGCGGCGAGGGCAGTTCCTGCTGAGCCGTGGTCAGCAACTCCTCGGCGGCGCTGAGATAGTCGGCGAGTCCGCTGTCGCCGACCTCCTGCCTGCGCCGCCGGTACGCCATCTCTTCGCCGTCGTAGGAGATGTCTGCGAGGCTCATCGGGGGCTCGCCTCTGCCGTCGCGATGCCGCCACAGGCCGGTTGTGGTGTCGAAGCGGTAGAAGGGCAGCAGCTTCCAGCCGGCGTTCGCCACCAGGTGGACGGCATCAATGATGAAATCGAAGACCGTCTCGGAGATGAAGTAGTTGAAGTTGACCCTGACCCAGCCGGGCTTGATCCCCTCACAGCCGCGGGCGATTTCCCGTTCAAACTCATGCGAGGTGTCGATGTCGATGCCGAGCAGGCGGTGCCCGTACGGTCCGGCACAGGAGCATCCGCCCCGGGATTGAATCCCGAAGAGGTCGTTCAACAGGGCAACGACGTAGTTGTGGTGGAGGTACTGGTCGCCGTGGCGGATCACAAACGAGACGATCGAGAGCCGATCGGCTTCGTGGTTGCCGAGCACCTCGATATTGGGGTTGTCCTCCCACGAGGAGATGGCTCGTTTGATGAAGGCCTCTTCACGGTCGCGGATGACGTCGGCGCCGACGGCTTCCTTCAGTTGGAACACCAGGCCGGCTCTGATCGACTCGACAATCGCCGGGGTGCCGCCTTCTTCGCGGTGCTCGATGTCCTCGAGGTAGCGATGGTCTGCGGGGTTCACGTAGGCAACGGTGCCGCCCCCGGGCACTGCCGGGACGCGGTTGGCGAACAGTTCGCGGCGCGCCACCAGGACTCCGGGCGTGCCCGGGCCACCGATGAGCTTGTGCGGCGAGACAAAGATCGCGTCCTTGTACCAATCGCCATCGGCCGGCGAGCCCATCTCGACCGAGACGTAGGGCGCCGCGGCGGCAAAATCCCAGAAGGACAAGGCGCCGTGACGATGCAGCAGTGAAGCGATGGCTCGGTTGTCGGTGATGATGCCGGTCACGTTCGATGCGGCGGAGAATGAACCAATCTTGAGCGGACGATCGGCGTGACGAACCAGTTCTTGTTCCAGATGGGCGAGGTCGATGTGGCCGTCGTGGTCCTCGCCGATGGTCACGACGTCGGCGATGGATTCACGCCAGGGGAGTTCGTTGGAGTGGTGTTCAAAAGGGCCGATGAAGACAACCGGCCGGGCTTGGGGCGGAATCCGATCGCTGAGGTGGTGCGAGTCGTCGAGATTGCTCGGCAGCCTGATCCCGAGCACACCGATCAATTTGGCGATCGCCCCGGTGCAGCCCGAGCCGGCGAACACGACGGCGTGTTCCTCGGTTGCCCCGAGGCAGCGCCGAATGATGGCCCTGGCCTCCTCGCGATAGCGGGTGGTCTGCAACCCGGTTCCCGATGACTCGGTGTGCGTGTTGGCGTAGAGCGGGAGCACCGCCTCGCGAATGTAGTCCTCGATGAAGCTCAACGATCGCCCGGAAGCCGTGTAGTCGGCATAGGTGACCCGCCGCGGGCCGAAGGGACCGTCGACGACTTCGTCCTTGCCGATCACCGATCGTCGGATGTACTCAACGAGTTGCTGGTTCGTCACGGACGTGAGACTAGGTGACTGCTGGCTCAAGCTGCGGCCGGGCGGCACACCTTGCAGGGCCGATAGCCGGCAGCCTCGGCCTGGCGCTCGGAGCGGAACGGCACGCGGTGGCGGTCCGTGATCCGTCTGGCGTGGCGACACGTGGGGAAGCAGAACACGTTGGTGGTGTCGCTGCCGTAGAAGCGGATTCCCGCGCCGGCGCCGGCGTCAACCGCGGTTGTGTCGAGACCCTCGTGCGCCAGCAGGACGCGCTTCATCTCCTCGCCGAAGGCGTAGTCGCCGATGCTGCCGTCGCTGCGGCCCACTCGGTGGCAGGGGATCACGACCGGCACCGGGTTCTTGTTGAGGGCGCTGCCGACGGCTCGCACCGCACCGGGCTTGTCGATTTCGCGTGCCACCCACCCGTAGGTGCGCAACTCACCGGGAGGGATCTCCGCAGTCTTGCGTAGCACGGCTTGCTGAAACTCGGTCAGGTTGGTGAGGTCGACGGGCAGAGTGCCGAGCCTGCCGGTGCGCAGCGTGCGTTCGAGACCGGCTGCCAGCCGGGGAGGGAGTTCGCCGGGGAAGGCTCTGGTGCCGACCCGGGCCTCGTAGATGGTGAGGAAGGTGGCCTCGTCCGGAGCGGGCACCACGGCCGATACCCCGCGCTCGTTGAACGCCACGTAGAGGACGATGTCGTTCGGCCCCGTCGTGGTGGCGTAGCGGTCGGCGAGCCCGGTTGCCGTCAGGGTGTGAGCCAATACGCTCGACGGCGCCGAGGTACGCAGCGCCTCGAGTTCGGTGACGACATCGGACGTGGTTGGGTTGGTCATGGCTTCTCCTCAATCTCGGCGGCGAGCAGGCCGCGCAGGTGTTCGAGGCCGCGGTGTACGTCGGCCTTCGTGGTGCCGACGGGGCGGTCGAGCGCGGCAGCGATCTCCGCATAGGGAAGCCCAACGACGTGGCGGAGGACGACCGCGTCGCGCTGTGGAGCCGGCAGCGTGTCGAGCCGCTGCTGCCATTCGGCGGCGATCACGGCCGCCATGCCGTCGGCGGCGACGTCAACTGAGTCCTGTGCGGCACGATCGTCGGTCGCCAATGGCACTGTGATGGCGGCACGTTTGCGGCCGCGAGCCGCATTGCGACACAGGTTCACGGCGATGGTCCACAGCCACGGGCGCAGTTTCAGATCTCGGATCCGATCCGGGTCGTAGCCGAGCAACGCCCGGTAGGCCCGGATGAAGGTCTCCTGGGTGACGTCCTCGGCATCGTGGCGAGTCGGCACCATGCGCAGGACCCCCGAGAAGATGCCGTCCTGGTGGGCGAGGATCAGGTCGGGAAACGTGGCGGCGACGTCGCGGGCCAGCCGTTTGGTGAGCCGCCGATCAGCATCGGCATTCACTCGGTTGGTTGGCACCGTCACGGTCACCGAAACGTCCTCCGTCGTTGGGTTCACAGAGAAGAACCCCGCCGGAGGCGCGACGGTTGCATCAGTCGAGCAGGAACTGGCGCACGAGGTCGATCCCGACGGGGCCAACCCCGAGGAGGTCGGCGTGGAACGCCTTGAGGTCGAACTCGTCGCCGTGCGCCGCTTCCAGCTCGTCGCGGGTGTCGAGAATCATGCGTTCTCCCACCTTGTAGGAGATGGCTTGACCCGGCCATCCGTAGTAGCGGGTCACCTCGGACGCGGCGTACGCCGGTTCGAGGGTTGCATAGTCACACAACATTTCTGTTGCCGTCTCGAAGGTCCATGCCTCGCCGGGGTGGAACGGCTGGTCGCTCGGTATCGGGTATCCGAGGTGAGAACCGATATCGATGACCACTCTGCAAGCTCGCAGCATCTGGGCCGACAGCCACCCGAAGACGTAGTCGGGGGAATCGAGATAGCCGAGTTCCTCCATGAGGCGCTCGGCATAGAGCGCCCACCCCTCGCCGGTGCCTGACTTCCACACCCAAAGTCGCTGCAGCCGGCTGAGACGCTCGGCGTGCGACATCTGGACCCCAACCTGGAGGTGGTGGCCGGGGAAGCCCTCGTGGTAGGCAGTGGTGATCTCGTCGTAGAGCGGGAAGGGACCGTCGCCCTCCAGTGACCACCACACCGATCCCGGCCGGCTGAAATCCTCTGATGGCCCTACGTAGTAGGCACCCAGCGAGCCTCCGGGAGCGGCCAATTTGACCTCAACGTCCCGGATGGTGTCGGGAACGTCGAAATGGGTGCCGGCCAGTTGCTCGAGGGCAGCTCGTTCTCGTTCCTGGATACCGCGCACGAAGGATTCCCGATCGGCAGCGAGCCGGTTGGGGTCGGTCTTGAGTACCTCGAGGGCATCGGCAATGGTGCCGTCGAGGGCAATCTCCGCCGCCACCGCCTCCATCCGAGTTCGCAGGTCGGCGACCTCGGCCCATCCCCAGGCATAGGTCTCGACCGGGTCGATGGTGGTGCCGAGGAACCGCGCCGCCTCACGGACATACCGGGCTTCGCCTACCGGATCGGTGGCGGCGGCATTGGGCAGGTACTCGGTGCGCAGGTAGTCGGCGAAGTCCCCGAAAGCAGCGCGCCCCGCGGCGATGGCCGACTCGAGTCGCCGGGCGAGATCTTCACCATCGGGCAAGTCGGCGGCGGCGAGCGACTCACGGAGTGCAAGAATCGGCGACTCATCCGACGCCATCGTGGTTGCCTGCTCGATGGCGGCCTCGACCTGGCGTTGGGCGACGGCCAATCCTCGTTCGATTCCGAGGTCGAGCGACGCCCGGTAGTCGGCGAAGGCTTGCCCGAGCGTGGTGAGTCGGACCACGATGTTCTCCCAGGCTTCAGCCGTGTCACGGCTCATGTGATCGAACGTCTCGCGAAAGCCTTGCAGGGGAGACGCGATCGAGTTCAGTGCCCTGAGGTGGTCGTCGTTGGCGATGAAGTCGAGTTCTTCCTCGAGCATGCTGCGGGCCACCTCGATGGCGAGCGCCTCCCACCGCGACGTGGGCGGGGGAACTTCATCCACCCGGCTCTGGAGATCCGTGAGCGCAGCCGCAATGGTGGCGTACCCGGCCGGGCTCAGGTCGGGCCAGCGGTCGTCGTACCCGGCCACACCCAGGTAGGTGGCTTCATCGGGCAGCAGGGCGCACATCTCGTCGACGATCGTGCTGGAAAGGGCATAGATGGGGTGATCGGGCATGTCGCGAGGTTACCCCGTGGGCCCTACGCCGGCCCCACCTCCACCGGGATGCCGTTGAGTACCGCATTGCCCGACAGTGGGTCGATGTCGTCCCCGGCGAGGACATTCGAGTTCACGCCAGGACGGCGGGAGGCCACCGCCAGGTCGATGCCCGGGAGGTCGTGGCCCCAGCCGTGGGGCAGGCTGACCACGCCGGGCATGATGTCGGCGGTGATCTCGATCGGAGCGGCGACGGACCCGGCCCCCGAGGTGACTCGGGCAGTGTCTGATGCGGCTAGGCCGAGGCGCGTTGCGTCCACCGGGTTGATCTGCAGCGTGCACCGTTCCTTGCCCTTGACGAGCACCTCGACGTTGTGCATCCACGAATTGTTGGAGCGCAGGTGGCGGCGACCGACGAGCACCATGGCGCCGTTGCGTGGGGAGGCGGCGGTTTCGAGCCTGGCCAGGTCGGTTTCGAGCCTGGCCAGGTCGTCTTGGAGCCTGGCCAGGTCGGAGATGATGGCCTCGGGCGCCAACTCGACCTGCCCCGACGGGGTTGCCAGCACCTCAGGGATGCGAGGTTGGAGCGGGCCGAGGTCGATGCCGTGCGGGTGGTGGCGGAGTCGCTCGAGGCTGAGCCCATCAGGGTTGTGCCCGTATCCCTCGCCGTACGGTCCAACCCGCACCAGGTAATCGAGCATCCGTTCCGGGCCGCGATCGCCGTCGGTGGCGGCGATGATCTCGGCCGCGTCCCGGCCGGCGATGGCCGAAGCCGGGTCGCCGACGCCACGCGCAACGAGGGTGGTGAAGACCACGTCGTCGAACTGGTCGAGATCGGCGTCGGGGCCCATGCCGGAGACGACCGCTGCCAACCGCAGCAAGGTGCGCCATTCCGGCTCGCCGGACGGTTCGGCGGGAAGCACGGCAGGGGAGTAGTTGGCAACGTTGTGGACGGCGAGGGTGCCAAAGGCGAAGTCGTAGTGAGGTCGGCGCAGCGCCGGCGGCGCCGGGAGGATCACGTCGGCGTGACGGGTGGTTTCGTTGCGGTAGATGTCGACGCTGACCATGAAGTCGAGTTCGCCGAGGGCGGTGTCGAGCCGCTCGCTGTGCGGGGTTGACAGGACCGGGTTGCCTGCGACCGTGATCAGGG
This sequence comes from uncultured Acidimicrobiia bacterium, assembly GCA_963821095.1. Taxonomy (GTDB): domain Bacteria; phylum Actinomycetota; class Acidimicrobiia; order Spongiisociales; family UBA5794; genus CAVPHV01. The sequence continues at coordinate 268,850 of CAWGCJ010000007.1, forward strand.
CACGGACCCTGCCGTCTCCCGGGGTCATGATCTCATCGGCCAGGCCGGCGACAGGCAACTCGCCGCGCACCTCGGGATGGCCCCCGATCCGGCTCGTCCAGCGCCCCGTTGTCCAGCCGCGCCTGGCGCGGGGCTGTTCGTGGGCTGCCATCGGAAACATCGCCCCGCCGGGCCGATCGAGGTTGCCGGTCAACGCGTTGAGGACGTCGACCAACCAGGCGCCGAGCGTTCCGAATCGCACGGTGTGGGTGCCGATTCGGCCGTAGACGGCCGCGGTCTCAGCTGTGGCCAGCTCGCGAGCCAGTCGGCGAATGGTGACGGCATCGATACCGCAGATGGCGGCGACCCGCTCGGGTGGGAAGGCTTCGGTGGCGGCCCCAACGTTATCGACGCCCCGGATGTGGTCGGCGGTAGGTCCAAGATCGACGAGGCCCTCGTCGAACAGCACGTGCCCGATCGCAGCGAGCAGGTACACGTCGGTGCCGGGTTGGATGAAGAGATGCTCGTCGGCGGCCTTGGCGGTGCGGCTGCGACGGGGATCAACCACAACGACCCTGCCCCCGCGCTCTCCGATTGCGTCGAGCCGTCCCGGCCAATCGGGTGCGGTGGCCAGGCTGCCGTTTGAGGCCCGCGGGTTGGCGCCGAGGATGAGCAGGTAGTCGGTGCGGTCGATGTCGGGTACCGGAATGATGTCGGGGTGGCCGAACATCATGCCGCACGACACGTGCTTGGGCATCTGGTCGACGGTGCTGGCGCTATACAGGCTCCGGCTGCGCAGCGCACGGATCAGCACCCGGTTGTAGAGCTGGCCCGACATGGTGTGCACGTTGGGATTGCCGAGATAGAGGGCGACTGCGTTTGGCCCGTGTGCAGTGATCAGGGGAACCAGGTTGTCCGCAATGTGTGCGAAGGCTTCATCCCAGCTCGCAGGTTCGAATCTGCCGTTGCGTTTGATCAGCGGTTGCCGCACCCGGTCGGGGTCGGTGTCGAGCTGCTTCAGGGTCGAACCCTTTGGGCAGATGAACCCGTGGCTGAACACGTCGTCCCGGTCACCTCGAATCCGCACCACGGCGTCGTCGCGGACGGAGACCTCGAGCCCACAGGTGGCTTCGCAGAGAGGGCACGTTCGAAATGCCAGTCGAGTGGTGTCGTCGGAGTTCATGCTCCGAGCGTACTCACGCGACTTCGAACAGACCGGCCGCTCCTTGGCCGCCGCCGACGCACATCGTCACGAGGCCGAAGCGGCCCCCGGTGCGCTTGAGGTGTCGGAGGATCTGACCGACCATCCTCGCCCCACTCATCCCGTAGGGGTGCCCGATCGAGATCGAGCCGCCCATGGGGTTGAGCTTTTCGTCGGGGATCTCCAGAACCCGCTGGCAGTACAGAACCTGGGAGGCGAAGGCTTCGTTGAGTTCGACGATGTCGATGTCGTCGAGGGTCATGCCCACCATGTCGAGCAGCTTGGGCACAGCCCTGACGGGGCCGATCCCCATCTCATCCGGGTCGACGCCGGCGACCTGGAAGCCGCGGAAGGTCCCGAGCGGCTCGAGGCCGAGGGCGGCGGCGCGCTCGGTCGACATCACGACTGCAGCGGAAGCTCCGTCGGCGAACTGCGATGCGTTCCCCGCCGTCACCGAGCCGTGCTCGGGATCGAACACCGGTGGTAGCGAGGCGAGTCCTTCGAGGGTGGTGTTTGGCCGGTTGCACTCGTCGTGGTCGCAGACATAACCCTCCTCCACTCCGAAGCTGCCATCGGCTTGCTTCACGGCCCGGTTGACCGTCATCGGAGCGATGTCCGCGGCGTACCAGCCCTGTTCCTGGGCGTGGGCTACCCGCTGCTGCGACACCAGGGCGTAGCGATCCTGATCCTCGCGAGAGATGCCGTAGCGTTTGGCAACGATTTCGGCGGTTGCGCCCATGGACAGGTAGATGCCGGGCCAATCTTTCATCAACGGCTCGTTGTAGAGGTCGACACTGCGGAAGTTGTCGTTCTGGACGAGCGAAATCGACTCGACCCCTCCCGCGACGATCGTGTCGACCTCGCCCACCATCACCCGGTGTGACGCCATGGCGATGGTGTTGAGGCCGGACGAGCAGAAGCGGTTGACGGTGGTGCCCGGCACCGACGAGGGGAGCCCAGCCCGCAGCGTGGCGATACGGCCCACATTCTGACCGGACGGGCCCTCAGGAAGCCCGCAGCCGAGGATCACATCCTCGACATCTGCGTCGGCAACGGCCGGGACGTCGGCGAGGGCAGCGCGGATGGCGTGGGCTGCTTGGTCGTCTGGTCTCGTCATGTTGAACGAACCGCGATATCCCTTGGCGAGCGGGGTTCGTTTGCTGGCGACGACAACGGCTTCACGCATGCTGTGCTCCTCGGTGCGACCTGTGTGCAGGGTAACCGGCGGAGCCTCCGTGCGATTCCGTGGGGAGGCGGCAATCGCTCTACCCTTGGGCCCACATCCCGAAGCGAGGAGAGTTCCATGGGCGTTCTGGCCGGCAAGACGATGTTCATCTCCGGCGCCAGTCGTGGCATTGGTTTGGCGATCGCCAAAAAGGTGGCCGCCGACGGCGCCAACGTGGCGCTCATCGCCAAGACGGCCGACCCCCACCCCCGGCTGCCCGGCACCGTGTACACCGCGGCTGAGGAGATCGAAGCCGTCGGCGGACATGCCCTGCCGATTGTCGGGGATATTCGCTACAACGATCAGGTGGAAGACGCCGTCGGCAAGACCGTCGATCACTTCGGCGGCATCGACATCTGCGTCAACAATGCATCGGCCATCAACCTCTCCGGATCGGTTGACCTGCCGATGAAGCAGTACGACCTCATGCAGGACATCAACAGCCGGGGCACCTTCCTCGTCTCTCGGACCTGCATCCCATTCCTGAAGAAATCCGACAATCCGCACATCCTGACGTTGAGCCCGCCGCTCAACTTCAACCCGGTGTGGTTCCAGCACCACGTGGCCTACACGATCGCCAAATACGGCATGAGCATGTGCACGATCGGGTTCGCCAACGAGTATGCCGACGACGGAATCGCCGCCAACAGCCTGTGGCCGCGCACCATCATTGCGACGGCGGCGGTGCAGAATCTGCTCGGTGGCGACGAAGCCATGCGTCGCTCCCGCCGGCCCGAGATCCTCGCCGACGCTGCCTATGAGATCTTCAAGCTCGACAGTCGCGAGAACACCGGGAACTTCTACATCGACGACGAAGTGCTCGCCACGGTGGGTGTCACCGATCTGTCCGGATACGCGTACGTCGAGGACGCCGAACTGCAGCGCGACATCTTCCTCGACGAGTAGACGGCCTCGATCCGGCCGGTTCAGACTCCTGAGAAGGGTCCGATTTCGCCGCCGGGTAAGGCGGTTCCGCAGAACTGGCAGGCGGCCAATCCGGCTCCGACCTTGGCACCACATTCACGACAAAGCGTCGCCTGAGGAGTGCGCTTGCCATCGATGGTGCCGTCTGAGGCGTCGAGCTCCTCGATACGAGCCTTGAGTTGTTCGGCCGTGTGGCCGTTCTCCTCGAGGATCGTCCACATGGCTTCGAGCACGAGGAGTACCCGGTCGATTCGGTCGTGGATGTCGAGAACATCCTCGAGTGTCGGCCCGGTGCCGCTACCGGCGGCCGCGGCCAGCCGAGCCGACTGTGCGCCGTGCTGGCCGAGTACATATCCCGTGAGGAAGCCGAGTCCCATCCGAGAGGTTTCGACCGCTAGATGTCGTCACTTGACGAGAAAGTGAACCGGGTGGCCGTGGTGGGGAACGTGGCTTCTCCCCAGGCGAGGCCCTTTGCGGCAACGACCCGCCAAAAGTCCGTGCCCGTTTGATCACCGACGACGTCGATGCCGTACTTCGCCACGTACGCCTCGGCGATTTGGTCCATCACCTTTGGCTCGGTCACTCGTTCGGCTCGACCCTCCAACATGACGGCGTCGTCGCCGCTTTCGAGGTGCACGGCAATCGGGGATCCGGATCGCAGGTTCCGGCTCTTCACCGCAGTGGCGTCGGTGCCGAAGTGGAGTGCGGCGTCGAGCCAGACACCCCACACCGGGACACAATGGGGTCGGCCGTCCGGCCGGGTGGTGCCGATCCAGTAATTGCGGGCACCGGCCAGGCGGGCGGCGACATCGGGCCAGCTCATCAGGCCATCGGCATCTGGTGAGATGCCGTAACTCTCAGCTAGGTCGGGTCGTTCCGCGTTTGGTGTCACCGGGCGTAGATTACCCCGTTCGGTGAGGGAGGCCGCGGCGTCGCTCGTGCGCTACCCGACGGTTGGGTTGGTGACCTGGCCGATGAACAGGATCTCGCCCGTGCTGCGGTGTTTGATGACAAACAGGAACGGCCGATCCAACGTCAGGGTTGCCGGTTGCGGCAGCGAGGTGAGCCCCATGATCACAGCCGTGGCCGCGGCTGCTTCGGTGCCCTGCTCGTCGACCTTGATGAATGACTTGTGCACGACATCTTGAACATAGAGTTCCTGGCCTTCGGTGATCCCTGTGAAGTCGGCGGTTCCCGGGCCGGGTGGCGGGATGAAGGCTTCAACCATGCCCAGTTCCTCGAGTGCGCGCTTCAGCCCGAACTGAGCCTCGAACTCGAATTTTGGCATGGTCAGGTCCACCTCGCGCCCTTCGCCGGTGCGTCTGACGTCGAGAGCGTCGTTCCCGAATGCGGCGACGACCTCTTCGAAGCGTCCCGGGTCGGGCAGCACAACCACCATGTCGGCGTTGCCGGCATACGGGATTGCCGCAGCGGCAAAGCCGTCCCCGGTGGTGTACGGCATGGTGATCTGGCCGTGCATCATTGCTGCCTCGACGGTGCTGCCGTCGAGCAGAGCGAAATCGCCCGGAGTGGTCAAGCTCGGCTCGAATTGGGTTGCCCAGTTGGCCTTGAACCAGATGGCGTTGACCAGGACCATCCTGGTGAACGAGGTGAGGACGCCTTCCGGGATGAGATCGAGGATGCGGCCTTCGGTCTCTTCCTCGACCCAGTCGTTGATGGCATTCCTGGCGCCTTCAGTGTCGTTGGCGAAGTCGGCGAGGTACATGCCGGCGTCGTAGTCGCGAGCCAGCATGTCGAGGAACGCCTCGAGGAAGGGATAGTCGGGCTGGCCCCACACCGAGTTGGCGGTGTTGATCGTGAATGGCTGGCTCTCGTCTTCCGGCGCTTGGGGCGGCGTCGCCGTGACCCGCAGGTCGAGTTCGTTGCGGGCGGCGTGAATCCGATCGTCGAGCAGACCCAGATGCAGCGTGGTTGCCATCTCTTCTGCCGTGGTAGCCCGCGCCCCGCCGTAGGTCATCGTCAGAGCGGTGACGATGCTGTTCGGGCTGAGCATGGTGTTCTCGCCCCCGGTGGCGGCGACTCGGAAGATGTCAAAAGCAAACTTGGTGTCGCCGGCGACAAGGGCGGCAATCTCTTCGTCCGTGACGTCGGTTGTGGTGTCGCGGGGAATCTCGGCCCTGACCAACTCGCCGGTTGCGGCCGGCTCAGGAGAGTCGGTCGGCGTCGTCGTAGACGTTGTCGTTGCAGTCTCAGCGGGTTCGGTCATGGTCGTTGTCGACTCGCTCTCTGCTCCACAAGCCGAGGCAAACAGGGCAACAGCCATTGTCATGGCAAGAATGTGGCGCGTCGTCATGGTGATGGGCCTCCTCACCACTAAGACGATATCGCGCCCCGGTTGAGTTCCTAGCTGAACACCGTCTTGGGGCGCTCCACCAACTCGCCGTCGATGTAGATGTCGACCTTCTCGTTGTAGAAGCTGACATACCCGGCGATCTTCTGGCTCTCTGCGACCGGCGACGGATACCACCAGACGTAGTTCTCGAACGTCTTGCCCTGGGCGGTGACGTGGTAGTACGACGCCTCTCCCTTGTAGGGGCATGCGGTATGCAGATCCGATGCGGTGAGGAGGTCCATTCGCACGTCGGTCTTCGGGAGGTAGTAGCGGGTCGGCAGCCCGGTCTCGAAGAGCAGGCGGGGCTGGTGGCTATCGGCAACGTTCTCGCCGTTGATCACGACCTCGACGTGGCGGGAGCTTTGCAGGATGTCGACCCGCGAGTATGGGTCGCGGGCATGGACGTAGACCTCCTCGTCTTCCTCGAACCAGGCGCCCATCGCCGACCAGTCGAAGGTGACGTAGTCATTGAGTTCTTCGATCTTCGCCGCGGTGTACCACCGCGCCGCGCCGGCAGCTTCTTTGCCGTTGGCCTTGACAGTATGCAGCTGGGCGGTGCCGCGGCTTGGGCTGCGGTCCTCGTCGCCGGTGGCGACCAGATAGTCGGTTTGCACGTCGGCGACCGGGAAGTAGTAGGTCGGGTAGTAGGGCTTCTCCCACACGAGCTTCACGTTGGCGGAGTCGGCGACGGCGATGCCCCCGAGCGTGGTGCGGACGCGTTTGCCGCCGTCTTCGATTCGGATACGTCCGTGGGTTCGAGCCGTCACTGGATTCCTTTGGGTCTGTGTTGAAGTCAACAACCCGGTGTGGTTCGGCAGCATTCCCGGCCCTTTGGGGCCCCGCCGGCTCGCCGGTTACGCTCGCGGGAACGCCCACTGCAGGGGAGTGCTGTGACCAACTACGACTACATCATCGTTGGCGCCGGATCCGCCGGATGTGTGTTGGCCAACCGGCTGAGCGTCAACCCCGACCGCTCGGTGCTGTTGCTCGAGGCGGGTGGGTCGGACCGAAGCAAAGAGGTGATCATCCCGGCGGCTTTTCCCGAGCAGTTCAAGACCGACATCGACTGGGACTACGCCTCCGAGCCCGAGCCGAACCTGGCGGACCGCGAGCTGTACATCCCTCGCGGCAAGATGCTCGGTGGCTCGGGCTCGATGAACGCCATGATCTACATCCGCGGCAGCCGCCACGACTACGACGATTGGCGCGACCTGGGCTGCGCCGGGTGGGGCTACGACGACGTGCTCCCGTACTTCAGGCGCTCCGAGAACAACGAACGAATTCACGACGAATACCACGGCCGCGGCGGCGAGATGAATGTCGCCGACCTCCGCTCACCTCATGAATACACACTGGCGTTTGTCGACGCGGCCGCCGAGGTGGGAATGGAGCTCAACCGCGACTTCAACGGAGCAACCCAAGAGGGCGCCGGCCTGTATCAGGTAACCCAAAAGGGCGGGATGCGGCATTCGACGGCGCGGGCGTTCCTGCGCCCCGCAATGAAGCGGGACAACCTCACAGTGGAGACCGGGGCTCATGCCGGCCGCATCGTCATCGACGGGGGACGCGCCGTGGGCGTCACCTACCGCAGGGACGGCGCGGTGCGTACGGCGCGCACCGATGGTGAGGTGATCCTGGCCGCAGGCGCCCTGGCATCCCCGCAGCTGCTGATGCTCTCCGGGGTGGGCCCCGGCGACGAGCTGGCTGAACACGGCATCGATGTGGTCGTCGAGTCGCCTCAGGTTGGGGCCAATCTCCAGGATCATCCGGTCATCATGGCGGTGTGGGAGACGACAAAGGGTCCCAGCCTGAGCGACGCCGAGAAGCCGCGCCATTTGTTGGAGTACGCCCTGTTCCGCAGGGGCATGCTCAGCTCAAACGTCGGCGAAGGGGGCGGATTCGTCGAGACGAGGGATGGGCTGGACCGTCCCGACATTCAGTTCCACTTCGGGCCCGCCTACTTCGTTGCACATGGTTTTGAGACCTTTGGCGGCCACGCCTTTTCGCTAGGGCCGACGCTGGTGAGCGTCAAGAGCCGAGGTCGCCTGAAGCTGCGCTCGGCAGACCCGACCGCAAAGGCTGCAGTCCACGGCAACTACCTGGATGATCCCGACGACGTTCGGTCGTTGGTTGCGGGCCTCGAGATGGCACGCGAGATTGGGCGTTCCGCCGCTTTTGACCAATACCGCGGTACCGAGATCTACCCGGGGCCGGAAAACCAGACGCCGGCGCACCTCGAGCAATTCACCCGGCAACGGGGCGAGCTGCTCTACCACCCGGTCGCAACCTGTGCGATGGGGCCGGGGGACGCCGTCGTCGACGCCGAGTTGCGGGTCCGCGGGGTCGACGGGTTGCGGGTCGCCGACGCTTCGGTCATGCCCTCGGTCACCACCGGCAACACCAATGCCCCCACCATCATGATCGCCGAGAAGGCTGCGGACCTGATCGCGGGCTAGAAGACCCGTTCTAGCGTGGCTCGGGTGCGGTTTCTGGTACCTCAGCCACACCAGAACAGAAGGAATCTGGTCCCGGTACCATCGCGCCATGGCCATCGACATCGCCGGGTTCATCACCTACCTCAAAGACCACGCCGTCGAGCACGGATTCCACGTCCACGACGAGCGGCACTTCATCGAGACCTTCTCGCTGCGCCAGTCGTGGGAGGTGGATCTCCACCCGGAGTCGGCCTGTGATGGACCACTCGATCTCAACGTTGCCTTCGACGTTGAACCGCGGGTTCTGCTGGCCCTCGAAGATGAGGTGGCGAAGATGGACGGCGATTTTGAGGAGCCCAGCGGCGATTTCCGTCTGCCGCTCCTATTCAACTGGGCGCTGCCGGTGCTGAAGTCACCGCCCGATCTCGTCATCCTGGCCACCGAACTGGCCGGGGTTGGCGGGCCGGGCCTTCCCATCGAGGTTTCGGGGGTAGCTTCGACCGCGGTGCTGTCGAGCGGGTCGGATCTGAGATTGTCGATCAGCGGCCGAGTTGAGGTTTCGCTGGTCGAAGTCATGACGGGCCAGGAGACGCTCTGCGAGGTCCTGGACCGGTGCCGCGAGGTGAGCGAGTTCCTCGTCACCGGTGCCGACGAGTGGAAAGTTGTCTTCCCCGACGAACTGCCCTGACCGCGTCCGGGCTCAGACGCCGATGGCGAACTCGGTGAGGTGTTCGTAGAGCGGTTGGCAGGCGCCGTAGAGCGGCTCGAGTTCATCCGGGAACGGTTCCACCTTCGCCTGATAGGGCTCAAACCCCGTCGTCTGATGGAGCCTGCCGTACCAGTGGTCGGCCCACACTCCGTCTTCGGGCTTGGGGCCTGCCGGCCAGCTCAACATGGCGGCATCAAATGGCAGGTCGAGCCGATCGCACAGCTCAGTCAATGTCGCAGCCGGGTCATCGAGGAGGACCCGAGAGTCCACAACAATCGGAGTCACGCCGTTGGCCAACCGGCGGGCGACGATCTTGTGCTGGATGTCGAAGCCGGTGTCGCCCATCTCCGGGATCCGACCCAGGCCCTTGGCCAGCGACGGCAGCATGTCGCGCGGATCACGGACGAGGATGAAGTTGTCCAGTTGATCGAAGCCGGCAGGGTCAAATCCGACCAGGTGGTGTGCCATGTTCTTGAAGAAGAGGACCGGGGTCGCGCATTCGGACTCGAGCATCTCGGTGACGATGTCGGCGGCGTCGGAAGGGACTGCGGCGAGGATGTCGTCGCGGCCGGGATGAGCGACACCGGTGACCACCAGGTAGTGGCCGTACATGGGTTCGTCCACCACGGTGGTGTCGGCGCGCTGTCTCCAGCTGTACATCATCGCGGTGGACACGTTGCGGGGCCCCGACCACATATTGATACGACGGCACTCGCTCAGGGTGAGCCCCCTTCCTCGTCGAGCGCGGCTCGATATGCGTCCGAGAGCTGAGCCGTCAGCGGCCCCGGCGGCGGGCCACCGATCGGCCTGCCGTCGACCTCGATGACGGGGGTGAGTGCTCCGAACGTCCCAGTGACGAACGCTTCGTCTGCGCGGTAGACGTCGCTGAGGGAGAACGCCCGCTCGTACACGGGGATGCCGGTCGCATGGCACAGTTCGATGACGAGCCCGCGAGTGATGCCGTTGAGGCAGTGTTCGCCCGTCGAGGTCCACACCTGGCCGCCGGTGACGATGAAGAAGTTGGTTGCGTTGCAGGTGGAGACGTAGCCGGCCACATCGAGCATCAGCGCCTCGTCCGCCCCTGCCTCGATTGCCTGGAGTAACGCCACCACCTCGTGGATCTTCGAGTGGCAGTTCCAGCGCTGGTCGATGGTCTCCGGCGGTGGCCGCCTGACCTGCGACGTCACCAAACGGATGCCGCTGTCTGCCACTGAGGGGTCGGCCACTTTGTGCTCGGCGATCACCACGATGTTTGGTCCGCCGATCACAAGGCGGGGATCCTGCGACGGGGTCTTCTTGGTGCCACGGGTCACCATCAACCGGACGTGGACGTCGGTCACCATGGCGTTGCGGGCGACGGTCTCGTCAAGGATGGCGGCCAGCTCATCCCGGTTCTTGCCGATGTCGAGGTGGACCGCAGCGGCGCTGGCGAAGAGCCGGTCGAGATGACGATCGAGATGGACAAACCGGCCGTTGTGGAGCCGGATTCCCTCCCATATCCCGTCGCCCACCAGGAATCCGCTGTCGAAGACCGAGATCTTGGCCCCGGCGCGGGAATGGAATTCGCCATTGATATAGACCAGGACATCGGCGTTGCGTGGATCGGGGAGTGCTTCGTGGGTGCCGCGCGCCATGGCAACAACGCTAGTGGCCAGACCCAAGAGGCCGTCGCAGGCTCAAGGAATGCCCTGCTGGAGTCGATGTTGTCTGGGAGGTTCCCATCAGGAGGATTGTTGTGGCGTGGGTCATGGACGCCGAGCTCTACGAGCTCTTCGCCGAAGAACTTAATGAGCGCTCGGCAGTGCTCGCCGATGGAGCTCGCGCCATCGAGGCCGGGCAGATCGAGCAGATCGACGCCGAGCAGATGCGGCGCGAGGGCCACACCATCAAGGGCAACGGCCGTGTGATGGGGTACGACCTGATTGGGACCGCCGGCCAGGTCTGTGAAGAGATCTGGGGCTGGATCGAGCGTCGGGAAATCGAAGCGAGCCCTGCACTGGGTACGGCTCTACGACACGTTGCTGAAGCCATTCCGGTCGCCATCGACAAAGAGACCACGGATCTCATCCCGGCGATCCGGGCGGTGCACCTCGCCCTGGATGGCGAGTGGCTCCCCGGCGAGCTCCCGGTCGTCTAGCTCGAACCGTCGTCGGCCGCAGCGATGGTCTTCTCCATCTGGAGGACACCGGGAAGTTCCTTCGTGACCGCAAACCCAAGTCGGTCGTAGAGCCGCCGTGCCGCTTCGTTGTGGGTGAAGACGGCGAGGTGGAGCACAGGCAGGCCACGGACCCGAGCCCACTCCTCGACTTCATCGATCGCCGCCGTCCCGAGGCCTTGATTGCGGTGCCGTTCGAACACAACGATGTCGAACAGAGTGGCGACGGGGCGTCCCCGCACCGGTTCCTCACCGAACCAGATCCACCCCACAGACTCGTCGGCAAGGCCGCCTCGAATAGAGCAAAAGTGATGGTTGTTGCTCGGGTCGCTGGTAGCCAGGACGTGCGTGATCGCTTCACGAGCTTGGAGTTCGGCCTCGAAGCGATTGAGGTCGAAGGCCTGCATCAGGTGGGCCGTATGGTCGGCGATGGTCCACTCCAGGTAGGCGTCGAACTCGATTCCCGCCATCGGTTGAAGCTCCACGTAGCCGGAAGGCAGCGGGGCGAGCGGACCGGGACCCAGGTCGAGGCTCAGGCGGTGCTCGTCCAGATCGGAGTGCGACGGCAGCGACTGGACTCGGCCGGTGTCGACGAACCCGCAGCTCTCAAAGAGGTGTCTGGCGATGTCGTTGCCGGCGACGACCCATAGTCCGAGTTCGTCGGCATCGGCCTGCCGCGCCCACGAGATGATACGGTCGGTCATGAGTCGGCCGTGGCCGCGACCTCGGAATTCGGGCTCCACCCACATTGCGATCAGGTGCAGGGACCGTGGGTTGGCTTCGATGCGGAACGCCCCCGCCAGTCCGACGAGGCGGTGTTCCGTTTCGGCGACGAACATTGCCTGGTCGTTGCCGGCGGAGGTGGCGGCGGCCCAAGTGTCCCACGAGTCGGGCGGGCGGTCGGCTTCGCGGTCATATGACGAGCCGAATGCGGTCGGATCGGTCTGCAGCGCCCGCAGCCGAACGTCACGGAAGGCAGGTCCGTCGTCGGGCCGAATCCGCCGGATGGTGACCCGCAGGCGGGGATCGGTCACAGGAACCCGGCCAAGGTGTCGATCACGGGATCCGGCTGCTCGATCATCATCATGTGGCCGGCGCCGGGCAGGATGACCGTGGTGGCGTCCGCCAGCGCCGCAGCCAGTGGCCGGGCCGCGGCGGGCCGGGTCATCACGTCGAGTTCGCCGAGCAGCAGCAGGGTTGGACAAGTGACCATGGCTGCTGCCTCAATCGCCTCGACGTAGGTGTTGCATGCCCACAGATCGTTGGCGAGTACTCCGGGTGCCATGTGTTCGAGGAGACGGACGCTCTCGCCGGTCATCCACAGTCCGGGGGTTTGGTGGCCGCCGAGCTGGGACCGTCGCGCCAGGCTCCAATGGGTGATGAGCTCGAACGCCAGCGGATCGCCGGCGTCGGCCGCCGCCAGCAGGTCGGGATGTACCGGCATGGCTGCCGCGGTGCCGAGCAGGGCCAGCCGGTCGACCCGCTGCGGGTAGTGGGCGGCCAGATGGAGACCGATGAATGACCCCATCGAGTGGCCGACGACGGACGCCGCGGGGAAGCCGGCAGCTGGGATGAGTTCGGCGACCCAGTCGGCATAGCCGGCGATCGAATCGGGGGGTGGCCCGTCCGAGCCGCCGTGGCCGGGCAGGTCGACGGCGAGGACCGACCAGCCGTGGTTGGCGAAGTAGCGGGTCTCGAGTTGCCACAGGGTGCGGTCCATGCCGGCGCCGTGGATGAACACCAGCAGCGGCGACCCCGGATCCAGCGGCCGGCCGCCGGTCGTGGCCCGCACCGGCTTTGCGGCGACGGTCAGTTCCATCTCAACTCCTCTGCGATGCCCGCAACGCCTGGCGGAGATCGCCGATGAGGTCGGCACTGGACTCGAGGCCGATGGACAATCGGACGAGGTCCTCGCCGATGCCGGCGGCCTCGAGTTCCTCCGGGCTCATCGTCGAGTGCGTGGTCGACGCCGGGTGGATGACGAGTGACTTGGCGTCACCGACGTTGGCGAGATGGGAGAAGATCCGCAACCGCTCGATGAAGCGGCGTCCTGCCTCGCGGCCCCCCTTGATCCCGAAGCTGAAGATGGCGCCGGCCCCAGCTGGGGAGGAGCTTGGCGGCGAGTTCGTGGTCGGGATGCGAGTCGAGCTCGGGGTATCCGACCCAGGCGACTTCGGCGGCCTGATCGAGGAATGCAACAACGGCGCGGGCGTTGGCGACGTGGCGCTCCATCCGAATCGGCAGCGTCTCGATCCCCTGGAGCAGGTAGAAGGCGTTGGTCGGGCTCATCGCCGCCCCAAAGTCACGCAACCCCTCGACCCTGGCCCGGGTGATGAAGGCCTGCGGTCCGAACTCTTCGACAAAGCGGAGGCCGTGGTAGCTGGCGTACGGTTCGGTCATCGTCGGGAACCGTCCCGAGGCCTCCCAGTCGAATTTGCCGCCGTCGACGAGCACGCCACCGAGCGCAACTCCGTGGCCGCCGAGGAACTTGGTCGCCGAGTGGTAGATGAGGTCGGCGCCCCACTCGAAGGGCCGGAACAGGTAGGGAGTGGCGAACGTGTTGTCGATCAGCAGCGGCACCCCGGCGTCGTGGGCGGCGGCGGCCACTGCGGGCATGTCCATGATCTCGAGACCGGGGTTGCCGAGGGTTTCGCCGAGGATCAGCTTGGTTTCGGGTCGGATGGCGGCGGCAATCGCCGCGGTGTCGCGCGGGTCGACCATCGTGGTCTCGATCCCGAATCGGGGGAGGGTCTGGGTCAGCAGGTTGTTGGTGCCGCCGTAGACGTTGCGGGAGCACACGATATGGTCGCCGGCCCCGGCAATGGTTGAGATGGCCAGCCAGAGGGCGGCCTGTCCGCTGGCGGTGGCCACGGCCCCAACGCCGCCTTCAAGAGCCGCCACACGCTCTTCGAACACCGCAACGGTGGGGTTCGAGATCCGGCTGTAGATGTGCCCCTGGCGCTCGAGATTAAAAAGGCCGGCGGCGTGATCCGTGTCGCGAAACAGGTACGAGGTGGTCTGGTAGATCGGCACGGCCCGGGCCCCGAAGTCCGAGTCGGGTTGCTGCCCGGCGTGAAGGCTGAGCGTCTCGAAGTCGGGAAAGTCGGGTTCAACCATGCCTGGACGATACCGGAACCTCCCCGAACGTTTCCGTCCTTCCCGTTCCTGCGTGGCCAGGGTGCCGTGCCATTTCTGTGGCCCTGGCCACGCCAGAACGGGTCAGGAGTTGAGATCGACCTCGTGGAGATCGTCGTTGGCGTCGAGCAAGAACAGTTTCATGCCGCCGTTGCCGGCTGCCGTGGCCACCGGGTACAGGTACCCCATCGATGACGTCTGGGTCGGCTCACGGAATGACTCGACCAGGTAGGGGATTCCGTCGTCGTAGGTGGCCTTCCGCGCCAGTGAACCGGCACCTTCGTTCCACTGGTAGATCACAGTCTTCCACTGCGTCGTGTATCCGCCCGGAGCCGGTGAGATCAGCCATTCTTCGGTGCCGTCCTCGTCGAGGTCGGTGATATCCCACAGGAACTGGTTGGGGATCACCTTGAAGTCATCAACCGAGCCCGGCTGCGAGACATGGAGCTGCCAGCGTTCGCCGTCGAACACGTTGTAGGCGAGGCGCGATGGCGATCCGGCGGCCACGGTGACATACGGGTTGTCCGGGAACGTCAACCGGTTGAGCGTCCGTTCCTTGCCCCATCCGCCGTTGTGGGCGTACGAGAAGAAGCGGTCCTCGAGGTCATCGTTCACGTAGTCGTAGACGGTGAGGTGGCGCTCGATGTTGCCCCACTTGTCCCACTCCATCTCCTTGCCGTTGCGCATGTCGAAGTACACGCTGTTGGCGGTGGCGCCCGACAGCAGGGAGAGGTTCTGCGGGTAGTTGGGGTCGATCATCACGAGGCCGTAGGTGCGCCCGGCGATGTCGGTGCGGTCACCGGTCAGGTACGGATGGTCGACGACCAACTGATCGGCGGCCAACGGCCCGACCTCGTACTGCACCACGCGACCGGAGGTGAAGTAGAGCAGTCGATCCTGACCATCAACCTCGACCATGAGTCCGTTGGCAACGTGGGAGTTCCACTGATGGTCGTACGGTGCGCCCCACGGATTGGGTTCAGACGCCGTGTAGGTGTCGCCGTAGACGGGGGTCGAAGGGAATTGGAAGATGCCGAGTTCGTCGAACGATGTGCCGTTGAAGCCAGCGAAGTAGGGCTCGTCGTCGTCCGGGACGGCGGGGACGATCGGGTCGCCGGCCGGGTGCTGGAAGTAGCGGGATAGCGCAATGGTGTTCGTGTGCTCACCGAAGATCACGCCGAGGATCCCCCACGATTCGGTCGGGTAGCCGTATACCCAGCAGATCGCGGGCTCCGGCATGGTGCCCTCGACCATCTCACCGGTCCGGCCCCGGTAGAACACCAGCGAGGTGTCGAGCAGGGGATAGGTGCCATTGCACTTTCCGGTTTCGGTACTGCGCACGGCGCCGATGTCCTTCCAGCCGTCGCCGTCGAAGTCGAAGCCGCCGAAGAGCTGGGCGTAGCCGGTGTCGGCCCCGAGGCCGGCACTCCACAGCTCTTGGCCGGTGTTGACATCGGTGGCCACAAACAGCGAGGCACCGTCCTTCCACAGCCGTGCGAACGAGATCGCCTCGACCTTGGAGTTCGGATCATCGACCGGGTAGATCGGTTGCAGCGACCCAAAGCCTTGGGGTTCATCGGCGGGGAGCAGCAACGAGTTGCCGGCGCTGCAGGACCATTGGCGCTCGCCGAGGCAGAAGTCGCTGCCGGGACCGCCGAAGGCCTTGTCCCAGCCGTGTTCGCCCACCAGGCGGTCGTTGCCTCCGTAGCCGCGAAGGATGTCGCCTCCGCCGCGGCCGGCAAGTCGGTTGGCCCCGCCGTTGCCATTCAAGGTGTCCTTGTAGACGGAGCCGCCCGCATGCTCGATGGAGTACAGCTTGTCGGCCCCATGCCCACCGGATGCCGTGCCGGCCGCAAGGTCCACGGTCACCCCCGCCGGGGAGGTCCGGTAGTCGACGGTGTCTTTTCCGGCCTGGCCCAGGAGCTGGTCGTTGCCGGGGCCGCCGATGAGCCGATCGTGGCCGGGTCCACCACAAATCAGGTCGTTGCCGCCGGCGCCGTCGATGCGGTCGTTGCCGGCGAGGCCGACGATGACGTCGCTGCCGGGGGTGCCGGTGATGGTGTCGTTGCCGGGGGTGCCGGTGATGGTGGCATCTTGGCCCCAGCATTGTGCGGTAGCGGCCGACGCCGGTGGGGCGGTCGGAATCAGTGCGAGGAAGAGTGCGGTGGTAAAGGCCAGCAGCCCAATCCGAGTTCGGGCGGCGGTCATCATCATCATGCTCCTGTTGTGAGGTCGTGGTATCGGCAGCCGGAGCCTAGAACCGAACGAGAGTCATGCGCGCAGAACGCGCGAACGGGGCCACTTGCAGTGGCCCCGTTCCGCCCGTCGCCGGCTACTCGGTACTTGGTTCTCCGTCCTCAATCCTCTCGGTCACTCATAGGCGATCGCTTCCAGGACGTTCAAGTTGGCGGCGCGTCGTGCCGGGAAGAACCCGGCCAGCATGCCGGCGACGATCCCGAAGAGCACCAAGCCGGCGATCTGCAGCCCCGGGATGGACAACTGGTTGATGCCCTGGGACTTCAGCGCCGCCGTCACCACGATCCCAAAGAACAGCCCAACCACGATGCCGAGGATGGCGCCGATGACGGCGACCATGACCGACTCCCAACGAATCATGCGCCGGGTCTGGGCCTTGGTCATCCCCACGGCTCGCAGCAACCCGATCTCTCGGGTTCGTTCGAAGATCGAGAGGCTGAGCGTGTTCATGATCCCGAACAGCGCAATGATCACCGCCAAGATCAGCAGCGCGTTGAACAGAACGAGCAAGGTGTTGACTTGGTCTTCCTGGGATTGGCGGTACTCCGCCTGATCGCGCACCGTGACGTTTCCGTACTCGTCGGCAGCGGAATCGACCACGGCCCGAGCCGCGGCCGTGTCGACTCCGTCGGCCGCGGCGACGGCGACAACGAAGTCGGTATCGGTGCCGAATCCGGTGAAGTTCTCCTTGTAGAACTCCAGCCCGATCAGAAAGTTGGATTGCACGACGTTCGACTCGCTGTAGATACCGACGACCTCCACCTCTTGGAGCCCGGTGGTCGCAAACCCCATTTCAATGGTGTCGCCGACCACTAACCCTTCCTCGTTGGCAACGTCCTCGAAGATGAGCACTCCGCCGGTGGTGAGGGCGGTCACGCTTCCCTCCTGGACATCGAGGAAGATGGTCTGGTCGATGGTCTCAGCCTCGACCCCCACCACAAACTCATCGACGCCGTTGTTGTCCCAGAAGCCAAGACGTAACGATGTCGTGGTTTCGATTTCGGGTTGCGCCTTCAGATCCTCAGCCAACGAGGGGCTGAACCCGCCGGCGAAGCCGTCGACGCTGATGACGTAGTCGGCTCGCAGGCCCTCCTCGATTGACTGGCTCACCGATGACTTGATCGAGTCGCCGAGAATGAAGAAGAACGTAACCAGTGCCAGGCCGATCATCAGCGCCGAGGCCGTTGTGGCCGTGCGGCGTGGCTTGCGTACCGCGTTGCCGATCGCAAGTGTTCCGGTCAGGTTGTCGATCTTGGGTAGCGGCCAGCCGATGAAGCGAGCCAGCGACGGAACAATGAGCGAACTCAGCATGCTGACCGCCAAGAAGACGATGAGGGCACCGATCCCGACGGCGGTCAACTCGTTGAGCGGACCGAGGTCGATGACGTCGCCGAACAGGCCGGCGATGATGAACCCGACTCCGACTACGAGCAGGATCGACCCGAAGATCGTGCGCCTGCGATCGGACATGCGGAGTCGGACATCGACGTCCTGGAGCGCCGCCACCGGAGGAATCCGCGCGGCCCGTATCGCCGGCAGGACCGCGGCAGCCAGGGTGACCCCAACACCCACGATGAGTCCGACGATGATGGTCCGCGGCGCCAGCGACGCCGTCGTCGATGGTAGGTCGAAGCCGATCGCTGACATGCCTGCGGTGAGCAGTCCGGCGATGACGAAGCCCAAGAGGATGCCGACAATCGATGCAAAGACACCGACGATGAGCGCCTCAATCGCCACCATCCAGATCACCTGGCCGCCGGTGGCGCCGACGGCCCTCATCAGGGCCAGTTCGCGTTGGCGCTGGCGAACGATGATCCGGAAGGTGTTCTGGATGATGAAGGCAGCCACGAACACCGCAACGGCGGCAAACACCAAGAGCGCGGTGTTGAGGAAGCCCAGGCTCTCCTGGAGAGCGTCGGATTGGGCGGCGGCCTCGTCGGCGGCCGTAACCGCCTCGACGCCCTCGGGGAGGGCCACGGCAATGTTGTTGCGCAGCAATTCTGGGCTGATCCCGTCCTCGCCGACAACGGTGATCGCGTTGTAGACGCCCTCGAGTCCGAGCAGGGTCTGTGCGGTGGTGGTATCCCACACCGCGATGGTTGCTCCGGCCAGATTGTCGGCATCGCCAAATCCAATGACCCCAACCAGCTCGTATTCGCCGACCCCGTCGACGGTCTGAACCCTGATCGTCTGGCCGACAGCAAGGCCATTGTCGTTGGCCGTCTTGGCGTCGATGGCAACTTCGGTCAGGCCGGAGGGTTCAACGCCTTCTCGAATGACCACGTTGCCCCGCAGACGCTCGTCCTCTTGTCCGGAGACGCCGAGGGTCGGCGGCCCCTGGGGGACGATGGCCTCGCCGTCGTTGTCGTAGATGACGGCAAACCCCGTAACCCCGCCTTCAGCCACCTCGACGCCATCAACGTCGAGGACGATGTCGAGCACCGATTCGTCGATGGGTGGTGGTCCGCCGAACCCGACGTCGAACTCGGATTCGCCTTGGACGATGACGTCCTGTCCGGCGAAGGTGTCGTCGAACAGGTCGCTGAAGGTCTGGTTGATGGTGTCGGTGAAGATGAAGGTGCCCGCGATGAAGGCGACACCGATCATGACCGACATAGCGGTGAGTAACAACCGAACTTTGTGGGCGAAGATTGTCTTGAGTGCGGTGCGAATCATGGCGTCACACCCCGAACTGCTTCATCCGGTCGATGACCGCGTCCGGGGTCGGGTCGTGCATCTCGTCGACGATCCGGCCGTCTTCTAGGAAGACGATACGGTCGGCGTAGCTTGCTGCCGCTGGATCGTGGGTAACCATCACGATGGTCTGACCAAACTCCTTGACGGCGCGTCGCATGAAGTCGAGTAACTCGGCGGCCGACGTGGAGTCGAGGTTTCCGCTCGGCTCGTCGGCAAAGATGATGTCGGGACGCGACACGAGCGCCCGGGCGGCGGCAACCCTCTGTTGCTGGCCGCCGGAGAGCTCAGACGGTTTGTGACTGAGTCGATCTCCCAGGCCGAGGATGCCGATTACCTGGTCGAACCAGGGGGTGTCTTCCTTCTCGCCGGCGATCAGCAACGGCAGCAACACGTTCTCCTTGGCCGACAGCGTCGGGATCAGGTTGAACGACTGGAAGACGAAGCCGACCTTCTCCCGCCGCAGCAGGGTGAGGTCTTTGTCTCCGAGAGTGCCGAGGTCGACATCGCCGATGTAGACCTGTCCTGAGGTGAGTTCGTCGAGACCGGCAATGCAGTGGAGCAAAGTCGACTTGCCGCTTCCCGAGGGGCCCATGATGGCGGTGTACTTGCCCTGCTCGAACACCTCAGACACGTCGTCGAGCGCCCTTACTTCGGTGTCGCCTGAGCCGTACAGCTTGGTGCCGCCGTCGATCCGGGCTGCAGCCAGCCCAACCGTCGACGGCGCGGAACCAGTGGTCATTGTGGGACTCCCCTCATAGATGTCTCGCAGTGCCGTAAACGGTACGCGGCCTTCTTCGGGTTGTCGTCAGCCCAAGGGGGGATTCGGCCCTACTCCTCAAGGATGAGACGGGCGACTACCGGCCGTGGTCGGCGGCCCTCAGGCCCCCGGTTGCACCAGCCCGGACTCGTAGGCCACCACGACCGCCTGGACCCGATCACGCAACTCGAGCTTGGTGAGAATGTGGGACACGTGGGTCTTGATGGTGGTCTCGCTGACGAACAGCGCCTCGGCCATCTCCGCGTTGGACAGGCCGCGGGCGAGTTGGGAGAGCACCTCGAGCTCGCGCTCGGTCAGTTCGTCGAGTGCGGGCGACGCTTCGGTATCGGTGCTGGGCCGGGCGGTGAACTCTGCGATGAGCCGCCGAGTTACCGAGGGTGCCAGCAGGGCGTCGCCGGCGGCGACGATGCGGATGCCGTCGATCAGGTCGTCGGCCGGAGTGTCCTTCAGGAGAAAGCCGCTGGCACCGGCGCGCAATGCCTCGTAGACGTAGTCGTCGATGTCGAAGGTGGTGAGGATCAGCACCCGGGGGTCGCCGTCGCTGCGGTCGCGACAGATCTGGCGGGTCGCCTCGATCCCGTCGACTCCCGGCATCCGGATGTCCATCAGCACGACGTCGGGGCGGAGGTCACGGGTTGCGATCACGGCGGCAGCACCGTCGCCGACTTCCCCGACGACCTCGATGTCGGCCTCGGCGTCCAGAATCATCCGGAACCCGGTGCGGACCAGTTCCTGGTCGTCGACCAGCAGGACGCGAATCGTCGCCATCAGGCCGGCACCGGGATTCGGGCGGCCACTCGGTAGCCACCGCCGCCGCGCGGCCCTGAGGAGAAGTCGCCGTCGAGCAGCGCAATTCGCTCCTGCATGCCCAGCAGTCCATGGCCGGTCTTGTCGCCCGAGAGTGCTTCCGCCGCCCCACGGCCGTCATCGGTGACCTCGATCCCGAGTTCCTGATCGGCGAATTCGAGGTGAACCTGGGCGCGCACGTCGGGCCCGCCGTGCTTCAGCGTGTTGGTGAGCGACTCCTGGATTATGCGGTAAGCACTGAGGTCGATGCCGGCCGGCAGGGGCCGCGGCTTACCCTCCACGATCACCTCGATGGACAACCCGGCTTCGACCATCTGCTCGACCAGTCCGTCGAGTAGCTGCAGACCCGGCTGCGGGCTGCGGTTTGCCGGTTGCTCCTCGGTGCGGAGGAGTCCCAGCAGCCGGCGCATCTCGGCCAGGGCATCGTGCCCCGCTTCCTCGATGGCCTTGAGCGCTTCGGCGGCCTTGTCGGGGTCATGATCGAGCACTCTCCCCGCAGCAGCCGCTTGCACGGTCATCACCGTCATCTCGTGAGCGACGACGTCATGGAGTTCCCGGGCGATCCTGGCGCGCTCCGCCCGTACCGCATGTCGGGCGCGTTCCTCCCGGTCCCGTTCGAGGAGTTCAGTGCGTTCCTCGAGTTCGGTGAGGTAGCGGCGACGCTCGTGGACTTCGCGGCCGAGGAACAATGGCAGGACGGACCCAACCAGCACCAAGAGCACGGTGCCGATCTCGACGCTTTCGTTATAGGCGACCCCGGACAGGGTGAACGCCCCCAGCACACCGGCAACGCTCAGGCCGATGACAAGCGACTTCCGTCGGGGGAGCTGGCTGCCGATGCTGTGGAAGGCAAACACGATCCCGGCGACCGCGATACTGCTCGGGTAGTCGAGCCCGCGGTCGAGCATGAACGAGCCGGCAACGATGAAGAGGACCGGGATCGGCCGGATCCTGCGGAAGGTGAGGGGCAGCGTCTGGGTGAGGGCAAGGAGATAGGCCCATCCATCTGGTTCGCGGCGGAAGAGTTCCTGGAAGATGCCGTCGGCGGCCCGAAGCTGGAAGACCGCGATGAGGGCCAATCCGATCGCGATGAGCCCGTCGGCCATCCAGTAGGGATAGGTGCGCCGTTGCGGCATGCTCTCCATAGGGGTCGATGGTATCGGCCGGTACCGACCCATGGCATCATCCGCGCGGAGGATTCCGTCTCGTCCCTGCGGAGGACAGCAGTACCGGCACTCCGTAGCGATCGTTGAGCTGAACCATCGCTTCGTCGAGCCAGGCATCGAGGGCGTGGGCTCGTCGTGTTCGCCACAACGTCCGGTAGCCGCTGGGTCCGGTGACGACCCGGCTGGGGACGAGCGGCGCACCGAAGCGTTCCGCGACGGCGGCGCCCAGTGGCGGCCGTCCCGGGTGAAGGGTCAACGGCCCAACTACGCAGGCCTGCTGCGCCCGATTGCCCGTTGGTGCGGCGAGCACGCGGCCTCGCAAGGCGATGATCCCCGTCGGTGACGTAGTGCGCTCCCAGCAACGCACCCGACTCATCCAGGACGTCCACGTCGCCGAGTGGCAACGAACAGTATTGCGAGGGAAACGGCAGACGATCTGCAGTGGGGCGGCACCCGCTTGCAAGTGGTTCCGCGACGTGTACCACTTCGTTGCCGCCTCGGGAGCTTTCGGGCATTCAGCAGTGGCTGATCGGAGAGTTCGAAACGAACATCAACACATTGGGCGCAACCTCATGAACCAAATAGGTGAGATCCGGCAAGAGCTGAGAGATGTGGTATTCGGCAGGGTCGGTATCGCCGATGGAGTGATCCCTCCTCTGCTGTTCGTCGTGTCCAACGCTCTGTGGGGTGTCGTGGTTGCTTCGGTCTTGGGACTCGGCTCTGCCGTCGGGATAACAATCTGGCGGCTAGTGAGGAGCAGACCTATTCGTTTTGCGCTGGCCGGGCTCTTTGGTACCGCGCTGGCGGTCGCCGTCGCTCTCTTGTCACGTTCGGCCGACGGGTTCTTCCTTCCCGGGATCATCAGTAGTGCCGGTACGACCATCTTGATCCTCATCTCCATCGGCTCCCGGAGGCCCTTTGTGGCGTGGACCAGCGCAGTGGCGCGAGGTTGGCCACTTGGCTGGTACTGGTATCCCCGGGTCAGGCCGGCATACACCCGAACAAGCTGGTTATGGGCCTTCTTCTTTGCCACGAGAGCTCTCATCCAATGGCGTCTCTACGGTGACCAAGAGACCACGGCTTTGGCGGTGGCGCGAGTGATCATGGGGTGGCCGGCCTTGCTCGTCCTCCTCGTGGCAACTTATGTGTTGGGGCGGCGATGGCTCGCCCAGTTGCAGGGACCATCGGTGGCGGAATTCAAAGCGGGAGCGAATCCGCCGTGGGAGGGCCAGAAGCGAGGTTTCTAGGACCAAGGGGCCACACGCAGAACGGCCATGGCTGCAGGGGCTGGGTTGCGTTGGCTGTTGCTGCGCCGTGGGGGAGAGGACGTCGTCGGTGCCGAGCCTCGGCCATCGCCAATCACATGGTCCGAACCGGGATCAGGGGATCACGGTGATCGGGAGCGATGAGTGGCGAACGAGGTACGATGCAGTGCCGCCGAGGCCGCTGAAGTGACCCGCACCCCGGGTACCGATGACGATCAGGCCGGCTCCGTCTCGTGCGGCGGTCTCGGGAAGTGCGACGCGAGGGTCGCTATTGCAGACCTCCAACGTGTAGTCGACACCGTGATTGCGAAATTCCACGAGTGCCTCCTCGGTTTCGGCTTTGATCTCTTCGTCGTAGCGTTCGACGTATCCTGGCGGCCGCTCGCAGCCCGGGTCGGCGCATCGAACAACCGTGGCCGACACATCCAAGTGAGTGCAGAAGCTCGCCGACCATGACAGGACGCGTCGAGCAACCGGCGAACAGTCCACGCCGACGAGAATCCGGGTCAAGCGCTTCGGGTTCATTGTCGAATCACGGGGAATGAGAGCGAGAGGCCGATCGGTGGCGAACAGGAGCTGGCGACTGACCGAGCCGAGCAGCAATCCGGCGAGCGGCCCTAGACCCCGGGTTCCCACCACGATAAGCGACGCGTCCAACTCATTGGCGGTCTTGAGCAGCACCTCAGCGGCCGGTCCCTGAACGGCGGTGACCTCGAGGCCCGCGAGTTGGGCGGCGCGGAAGGGCGCTGCGCCGGTGGATCTCGCGTCCGCGTTCGCTTCTGCGATATGGTCGTCGACGCCCTCTAAGTCGGACGGAGCTCGTCCCGTCCATGCCGTGACTGCTCTGATCGGTGAGCCCGTGGCGCGGGCAATCTCGACAGCCCAGGCCGCCGCGATGTTGGAGTTCGGGGAGTTGTCGACGCCGACGAGGACGGCGCCTTGTGCGTGAGTAGTCATGTGGGCCTCCAGGCTTCTCGATGCGAGGAAGTGTGTTGGGCACGCAACGCGCCCGATGACGAACAACTGTTTCGCCACTGAGGTGGTTCGCGGTGTGTTGTGTCGAAATCGTCGGGCTTGCGACGATTCGATCTGACGTGATGGGCTGCCTCGTCGTGGAGCGCTTCCGAGGAACGAGTCAGCGACGTTCGGGGAATCAACCAGGGGTAGACGCCGGAGCCAGGGGTCTTGCGTGCATGCCGGGCCGTTGTGGTAGCCATGGCGTCTCCCAGAAACCTCGTAGAGGCCGATTCACTTCGTGAAGGTCTCTCCCGCCCCGGAGGGGGCCGACGCACCGAGCCCGAAGGCCGTGTTGACGGCAACGCTTGTTTGGGGATACTCCCCTTTCACTGTCGAATATATCACGAGAAAATTGGCCTGAATAGGGCGACGGGACCCCGTGTGTGGGTCCATTCGTTGCGGGTGGGTCCGGGGGGTTTCGGAGGGTCCATTGGGCGGCGTACTCGGCGGTGGTGAGTCCGCCGGGTACGTGGCCATCAGTGCGCCGCCTACTTGGCTTCAGCGCCGTGCCGGTTTGATCGGTGTTGTGAACCCTGTGGGTTTGGCCGCCAGCACCGAACAGCGCACCGAACGCAGGATGGTTTCGGCCGTGTTGCCCATGATCAAGCCGCTCAACCCGGTGCGGGCCACGGTGCCCATCACGATCAGCCCGATGTCGAGGCTCTCTGCCAGGCGAGGCAGTACTCTGCCGGCGTCGCCTTCCACCAGGTGCACCGACCCGCCCAACTCAGCAACTTGGTATTGGTCCAGCAGGGCGTCGATGTGCTCGCGATGGGTGGCCTCCGCCGATCCGACCATGACATCGACTATCTCACCGGGGAGCCCCACATACGGGGAGGCGCGCAGCGCTGACTCGCCCATGAGGCTCCAGGCGTGACCGATGTGCAGTATGGCGTTCTCGCGGGCTGTGAGCGATGTCGCCAACTCCATCACGAGGTCGTTCAGCCCATCACGTACCGGATCGCCGGGGTCGGGGTCGACCAGTGCCAAGATGCGTAGCTTGTGGGCCCGGGTTGGGCGCATCACCCACACCGGCACCGGGCATTTCCGCAGTAGGTGCATCACGCCGCTGCCGAATTCGGGTGCCTCGCCGTTCACCATCTCGCAGCAACCCACCATCACGAGATCGTTGCCATGTGCCAACACGTGGCGAATGACCTCCACGAATGGCTCACCAGTCTTCACCAGCACTTTCGCGTTCTCGCTGGCTGGGACTTCTGCTGCCATCTGCCGCAGCCGTTCTGTCCGGTCTTGTAGCAGCGCCGCCTCCACATCGATCACCCTGCCCTCCACCTCGACGGTCTTTCGAAACCGGGGGAGTGACGGGACTACATCGAGGATGGTGAGATGGGAGTTGTTGGTGATAGCCAGTTCCGCCGCGGCTCGAAGTGTCATCGATTCGAGGTGCCCTGGAGATGCCGTCACGAGTATGTTCTTGAACCGTTCCACTACTGCGCTCCTCCCTTTGTCCTTGGTGAAGTCGTGGCTGCTACGGGTCACTCATCGGCGCTCGGGGATGCAGCCGGCTCGTGGTGGTCGCCGGTGCACATTGGGGCATCGCGGTCGCCATCGGGGCACCTGTGACTTTCGTGAGACGGTGATCGCCTGTCGCGAAGGTCTCTCCCACCCCAGGGAGGGGCCGGCATGCCGGGCAGAATGACCGTGTTGACGGCAGTGCCGTTTCGGGATACTCCCCCATCTACTGCCAAGGATGACACGATATTTCTAGCGTATCTAGGGTATATGGTCACTAGAAGGCACGAAACCTGCGACGCACGAGGGGGGAACCGTGGCCAACATGGATGACAACGAACACCGGCCTTGGACCTTTCTCACCAGTCATGCGCGCGTCCTCATCGTGATCGCCAAGAACCCCGACCTCCGTGTCCGCGACATCGCCGAAGTCGCGGACATCACGGAACGCTCCACGCAGCGAATCGTGGCCGATCTCGAGGCCGCCGGCTATCTGAGCCATGAGAGGATCGGCCGTCGCAACCACTACCGGATCAAGCCGGGCGAAACGTTCCGTCACCCTCATGAGTGGGGCGTCGAGATCGGCTTGCTCCTGGGTCTGTTTGCCGACTTCAGCGCTGACGGTAAGGCCGACGAGCGTCGCTCGCAGGTCTGAAACCTCGCCACCACCGGTCGCCTGCGAACCCAAGGATGGAACCCACATGACATCATCACCTGACATGTCCGCCCGAAACCTGGGCCGTAGGGGCTAGACCGCTCTTCGGTAGCGATTGATCGCAAGCGGGATGAAGATGGCCAGCAGACCCAGGCTCCAGGCAATCGACTGGAGCATGTACGTCTGCAGCGAGTGGTCGAAGAGACCGGGGACGTCTTGGCCGATGACCAGCAACCGCACTGCGTTCACCGTGACCGTGACAGGGTTGATGTTGGCAAAGGTCGCCAGCCAGTCGGGCATGGATGCCGTCGGGACAAACGCCGAGGAGGCAAACACGAGCGGGAAAAGCCACACGAAGCTGGCCGCCTGCACCGACTCGACGTCCTTGAGCGCCAACCCGATCGTTGCCGAGATCCAGGTGAAGGCATACCCGAACAGCAGCACCAGGAGGATCGCAGTGACGGTCTTGGCGAAGCCACCCATGAAGCGGAACCCGATCAGGTAGCCAACGCCGATCATCAGCAAGATGACGAAGAAGTTGCGGATCGAATCCGATCCGGTGCGTCCGGCCAGTACCGCCGAGCGGGACATCGGGAGCGAACGAAAGCGGTCGATCAAGCCCTTGCCAAGGTCTTCGGCGAGCCCGATCCCCGTGTTGGTTGAGCCGAAGACTGCGGTCTGCACGAAGATGCCGGGCATCAGGAAGGTGATGTATTCGAAGCCGGGAATCGGAATACCCGAGGTGATGGCCCCGCCGAAGACGAAGTTGAACAGCAGCACGAACATGATGGGCTGAATCGTCGAGAAAATCAGCAGTGTCGGCACCCGCACGTACTTGAGCAGGTTGCGCTTGGTCAGGACGAGGGCATCGGTGATGGTCCACTTGATGGCGGCAAAGCCGGTGGGTGTTGCTGGTGGCGTCCGTGCGGTGTCGGTCTGGGTCGCCATCAGCCTTTCCTCCCGCGCCGCTTGCCGCCCTTGGCTTGGCCGTTGGCGGCAACCTCAGGCTCGACGTGGCGTCCCGTGATGGTGAGGAACACGTCGTCGAGGGTGGGTCGATGGATGGCGATGTCGGCGAGTGTGATGCCGGCGGCGTCGACCCGCCGCACCGCATCCGTGATCGTTCCGACTGCGCTCTCAACGGGCACTCGGACGATTCCTACGTCGAGTTCGAAGGTTGGTTCGCCGCAGCACATCCCGGCCACCGCCTCAGCAGCAAGGCTCATTTGGGACGGGTCGGCGAGGTGCAGTTCGAGTACATCCCCGCCGATGGTCGCCTTGAGCTCCGTCGAGGTGCCTTCGGCGATGACCTTGCCTTGGTCGATGACGGCAATTCGATCGGCGAGGCGGTCCGCTTCTTCGAGGTACTGGGTGGTCAGCAGCAGCGTGGTGCCTTCGTCCACGAGATTTTCGATGAACTCCCACAGCCCGAGCCTGCTGCGAGGGTCGAGGCCGGTGGTCGGCTCGTCGAGGAACAGCACCTGGGGTTCGCCGACCAGGCTGGCGGCGAGGTCGAGTCGCCGCCGCATCCCGCCCGAGTAGGTCTTGACCTGTCGGTCGGCGGCGTCTGCCAGGTCGAACCGTTCAAGGATCTCGTCCGCCCGGCGATTGGTCTCCGGCTTGCTCAGCCGGTAGAGCCTGCCGACCATCTGGAGGTTTCGCGACCGGTGAGGATCTCATCGACGGCAGCAGACTGACCGGCGAGGCCGATCACCGACCGCAACTTGGGGGCCTGGGTCACGACATCAAAGCCGGCAACGGTTGCCTTGCCCGAGTCGGGCTTGAGCAGCGTGGTGAGGATACGGACCATCGTGGTCTTGCCGGCGCCGTTCGGGCCGAGCAGGCCGAACACGGTGCCCGCCTGGACCTCGAGATCGATGCCGGTGAGCGCGACGACGTCACCAAATGACTTCGTGACGTGCTCAGCGGTGATGATGGGGTCGGTCACCAGGACGGCTCCGTGGTCGTTGGGTCGGCAATGGTACGCACCACACCGCGCCTATCCGACGCCGTGTCGGGAGAGCGATGGTGGAGCGGCTACCCGAGGTCTGCGCCGTTGTCGGCGATGACCTGTCGGTACCAGTGGGCGCTGTCCTTCAAGATACGTTCCTGTGTGTCGTAGTCAACGCGGACGATGCCAAAACGCTGGGCGTAGCCTCGGGCCCACTCGAAGTTGTCCAGCAGTGACCACACAAAGTAGCCCCGCACGTCGACCCCCGCCGCAATAGCGGCGGCCAGCGCCTTCAGGTGCCGGTTGAGGTAGTCGACGCGCGCCATGTCGTGGACCTCGCCGTTGATGACCTCGTCCGGGAAGGCGGCGCCGTTTTCGGTGAGGTAGATCGGGGGCAGGTCGTAGTCGCGGTCCAATCGAACCAGCAGATCGGTCAGGCCTTGCGGGTAGACCTCCCATCCCATCGTGGTGTGGGGCTGATCCGCCTCCACGATCGGCTGGGGCCGTTCGAGGTCGTCGAGGCTCGGATCGGCATGGACCTTTCGGGTGTAGTAGTTGACGCCGAGCAGGTCCAACGGCTGGCTGATCGCGGCCATGTCCCCGTCGAAGACGGGTCCCATGTCCCAGTTGAAGCGACGCACCGCGTCCTCCGGGTAGCTGCCGAGGAAAATCGGATCGTAGAACCAGCGGTTCATGTTCTCGTGGGCTTGTTCGGCGGCAAGTCGGTCGAGTCGGTGGTCGGAACGCGAGACCATGGTGTCCGAGTTGATGACGATGCCGACCTTGGCATCGGAGTTGGCCGCACGCAGCGCCTGGGCGGCGTACCCGTGGGCGAGCATGGCGTGGTGGGCGGCGGCCAGTCCGTCCTCGAGTGAGGTTCGACCCGGCGCATGCTCACCGTCGACATAACCGCGATGGGCGATAACCCAGGGTTCGTTGATCGTGAGCCAGTTCTTGATCCGATCGCCGAGATGGTTGGCGACTACTTCGGCGTAGTCGGCGAAGGCGAACGCGGTAGATCGAAACGGCCACCCGCCGTCGGCTTCGAGCGCGACGGGCAGGTCCCAGTGGTAGAGCGTCGCGAACGGGGTGATGTCGTTGGCAAGCAACTCGTCGACGAGTTGGGAGTAGAAGTCGAGACCGGCCTGGTTCACTCGCCCCCGCCCCATCGGCATGATCCGGGGCCAGGCGATCGAGAACCGGTAGGCCTGGAGCCCGAGGTCTTTCATGATGGCGATGTCCTGCCGCCAGCGGTGATAGTGGTCGCAGGCGATGTCGCCGTTGTCACCGTTGAGGGTGCGGCCGGGGGAGTGGGAGAACTGATCCCAGATGCTCGGGCCGCGTCCATCTTCGGCCACGGCGCCTTCGATCTGGTAGGACGCGGTGGCTGCGCCCCAGAGAAACCGCGGCGGAAATGGTGATGAATTCATAGCGCCACAGTAGACAAGATGATCGGGTGTACCGCGTCTCGCCGGAGTCCCCCCTCGAGGGGTAGCCTGGGGCTGGGGTCGTCTCCCCGCTTCGCGGGAGAGGGCACAAAGCGGACTGTGCTGCCTTCATAGTGCCCTCCATCGCCCGAAGGGTGGGGGGAGGTAGGCGCTCGCCGGTAGGAGACGGATAGGCGCTTCTAATGCTCAATGTGGTGTGTTGTTTGAGGGTTTTGTAGATGCGTAGGGCGAGGTGTCGTTTGCAGGCTAGGATGGCTTCTCTGGTGGTTTTGCCTTCGGTTCGTTTCTTGGCGATGTAGGTGGCGGCGTCACCGCCGTGGTTGAGTTGGGTTTTGATGGCGGTGTAGAGGACCAGGTGGAGTAGCAGGTTACCGCGCAGGTAGAGGCGGTGTCGCGTGGCGCGTGCTGAGGAAGCTGCGAGGGGTGAACTCCGCAGTGGGTGGGGAAGTGGCCACAGGATGGGGAACCGGGTGCCAAGACGAACGCAGCGATGATCTTGGCGGCACGGCTCGGGCCGATCGCGTGCATGGCGGTGAGGGCGGCAGCAGCCCAACGTGGGCGGAGCTGCGGCTGTGGCAGGCGCTGCGCAGGAAATCGTTGGGGGGTGCGGTTTCGGCGTCAGGAGCCGATCGGTCCGTATCATTGCGGACTTTGGTCGTGTTGGTCGAAGGTGTGGTGGCGGCGATGGTGCGTGTCGAGATTCACCGAACGGCTGACCGCAGCAGCGCGGGTCGTTCGCGCAACGAGGGCTACATGCATGCCGGCGAGGACCGGAGTTGCTCCGAGATGTGATGGAGTCACGATCAAAGCGTGCTCGATGCAAGAGCGCGTAGCGACGAGCACTGGCTTCGCGGGGTCCGATCTCGCACCGATCGATCCGGAGCGAACTACGTGAAAGGGCCGTGCCTGACGCCGATAGAGGGCGTAGCTGAGCGGCGCGTTCGTGGGGTTCGCGCCCTCGTCCGCGTCTTCCCGCCTGCGCCACCTCCCCCGTCCTGCGGCGGGGGGAGGGCACCAGTACGAGCCGCACGCCTCCAAGCAGGGCGGCGGTCGACAAGGGCGTGGTTCGTTGGGTGGGTACTGAAGGCGCGGGCTCGCCTTCCATAGTGCCCTCCCTCGGCGTGCCGGGGGAGGTGCCGAGGAGTCTTCGACGGGGCGGAGGGGGCAGCGAACCCCGGAGTGCAAGGGTCTTGAACCCTGCGAGGTGGTCCCTTATGGCGCGACTCTGGCCACCCACTCGGCGATGTCGGCGATCACCTCGTCGCGGTTGAGCTCGTTGACCAGCTCGTGTTTGGCACCGGGGTAGACCTTCAGGGTCTTGTCGTCTGATGGCATGCGCTCGGCGGCGTCTTGACTGGCAGCGACGGGGACAAACGGGTCGCCGGCGCCGTGGAGGAAGAGAACCGGCATGGTGATGCGATCGATCTCGGCGTTGAAGCGGTCGAGGGCGACCACCTCGGCCTCGAGCAGGGGACGCTTATAGCCGCCGTGGTACACCAGCGGATCGTTGGCATACGAGGCGACGGTTTGCGGGTCGCGTGACATGCCCTCCGGATCGCTCGACTCTTGGGGAATCTCCGGCAGGGCCAGGACCTCGCGGGCCCAGACCCAATCGCCGAGCACGGCACCCATGAATCCGACCCCGGCGAGCGATTCGGGACGCCGTTCGGCGTAGCGGGCGGTGAGCAGGCCGCCCATGGAGTGGCCCAGCATCACGATGAGCGCCCCGGGGTGGTCGTGGCGGGCGATGTCGACCAGCGTCGAGAGGTCGTCAACGACATGCTCGAAATCGGCGATGAGGGCCCGTTCGCCCTCGGTGCGGCCGTGACCGATGTGGTCGGGGGCGTAGACGGAGGCGCCTTGTGCGGAGAGCGCTTCGGCGACGTGGCGGTAGCGGCCGCCGTACTCGGCATAGCCGTGGACCAGGACAACGATGCGTTGGACCGGACCCTGGGGGTCCCAGCGCCGGTAGAACACCCGGCCTTCGCTTCCGTCAAACGTTGCCTCGAGCATTTCAGGTCTCCTGCGTCGTAGTCGTCCCAGTGTCGGGGTCTGCAGCGCTCGGCCATAGGGGAGGATGGCCCCCGGATCGCTCCGGTTGGCTCTGCTAGTCCGTGGTGATCTCTGAGCGGGGCTTTCGGGCCTGGGGCCGCACACTCTTTGTATCGTCGTGACCCGAGCACGTCGGGGAGGACGACATGGCGAGGAATCTGGTTGACTGGCAGGAGGCGGCTGCGGCGACTGAGCCCCGCAACCGCTGTTTCATCGACGGTGAGTGGGTCGATGCCGCCGACGGCGCCACGTTTGATTGCATCAATCCGGCAAACGGGAAGACGATCACCACCGTCGCCTCGGGTGGCGCTGCCGACATTGATCGGGCCGTCGTTGCAGCTCGGGCGGCGGTCGAGGACGGCCGCTGGCGCAACCTCACTCCCCGTCAGCGTGGGCAGCGGTTGATCAAACTCGCCGACCTCATCGAAGCGCACGGCGATGAGCTCCAATTGCTCGAAACGCTCGACATCGGTAAGCCGATTCGGTATACCCGCCGGGTCGACCTCACCCAGGCGCAGCTCAACTACCGCTGGTACGGCGAGGCTGCCGACAAGCTGTACGACGACATCGCGCCGACCGGACCCGATGCGCTGGGCTTGATCACCCGCGAACCCGTCGGGGTTGTCGGGGCGATCACTCCGTGGAATTTCCCGATGATGATCAATGCTTGGAAACTGGCTCCTGCGTTGATGGCGGGCAACTCGGTGGTATTGAAGCCCGCCGAACAGTCGCCGCTCACGGCACTGCGGATCGCGGAGCTGGCCGTGGAGGCAGGAATCCCCCCCGGAGTGCTCAACGTGGTTCCCGGATACGGGGAGACGGCCGGCCAGGCGCTGGCACTCCACATGGACGTCGATGCCATCGCATTCACGGGTTCAGGCGCCGTGGGCAAGCTGCTGTTGCAGTATTCCGGGCAGAGCAACATGAAGCGGGTCTCGCTCGAAACTGGAGGCAAGACACCAAACATCATCTTCGCCGATGCCCCCGACCTGGACTTCGCGGTCGGCGCAGTTGGGTTCTCGATCTTCTGGAACACAGGCGAGATGTGCCTTGCCGGTTCCCGGCTGCTCGTCGAGGAAGCCGTGTACGACGATGTGGTCGCTCGACTTGGGGACGTTGCCGGCGACTGGCAGCCCGGCGATCCACTCGACCCGGCGACCAAGGCGGGTCCCGTGGTCGACGCCGATCAACTGGACCGAGTGACCAGATACATCGGGATCGGTATCGACGAGGGCGCCCAACTTGTCACCGGCGGCAACCGGGCCATGGAGGAAACCGGTGGCTACTTCGTCGAGCCCACCGTGTTCTCTGGGGTCGATAACTCGATGCGGGTGGCACAGGAGGAGATCTTCGGTCCGGTGTTGAGCGTGATGCCGTTTGCCGACGAGGACGAAGCGCTACAGATCGCCAACGACACCGACTTCGGGCTTGCCGCAGCGGTGTGGACCTCGAACCTGGCCAGAGCCCATCGGATGTCGCGGGAACTGCGTGCCGGCACGGTGTGGGTCAACAACTTCGATCAGGCCGACATCTCGGCGCCGTTTGGTGGCTTCAAGCAATCCGGCTTCGGGGGCAAGGACAAGTCGCTGTGGGCGATCGACAAGTACACCAACGTCAAGACGACCTGGATCAACCTCGGCAGAGGCGGGCGATAGCGCGGTGAGCGATCCAGGGCAGCCGCCGCCGGACGAGACGCTGGCCGAGCACGACGCCGAACTCGGCATCGATTGGTCTGCCATCGGAAGGGGTCTTCGCACCCCCGCCGCGCTGCGGGGATTGGCGGCTCTCGCCGTCGGAATAGTGGCGCTCGCCGCCCCTGAACTGTCCGCTTGGCTGCTCTCGCTGCTGATTGGGATCGCGCTCGTCATTGCGGGTGCCGCCGAGGGTTGGAACTCGTTGCGGGCTCGCCCGATCGCCTGGCCCAACGTCGGTCGTTCGCTGTTGTTGCTGGCCGGCGGAGTCGCCCTGCTGGTGCTGCGGCGGGTGGGAGAGGGGGCGGTCGCCGCCCTAGTCGGCTTGGTGATTGGATTGCGCGGGCTGCTCGACTTGTACCGGGTCTGGCGGCGGCGCCACGAAGCAGAAGACCTCGGTTGGCAGGTCTTGCGCGGTCCTGCTCAAGTGCTGCTCGGTGTGGTCATAGCGATCTCCAACGGATCGTTGCTGCTGTTCCTGGTTGCGGGGCTGGCGATTGCCTGGATCGTTGCCGGAGCCATCGCTGTGGCCGAGGCGGTGGGGAGCGGCGACGACGACCCCGAGGTGTCGGTGGCCGCCACCGGCAATGTGTTGCTGGCCTGGCTTCACCACCGCGATATGGGGCCGCAGGAGCGAACCGCCGTCGTCGACAAGGTGATCTTCGAGGGTGAGGCCGCCAAGGGCCGGATCTCGCGCTTCGTTGTGCTGATGGCGTTCTCGACCGTGATCGCCACGTTCGGTATCAACGCCGACTCCACCGCCGTCGTCATCGGCGCCATGCTGGTTGCCCCATTGATGACGCCGATCATGGCCACGTCGGCGTCGCTGTTGATGGGTTGGCCGGTGCGGGCCACCCGTGGGATGTTCTTAGTCGCCGCGGGCGTTGCGATTGCCGTTGCCGGTTCGTGGTTGATCTCGCGCTACTTCCCGGTGCTCGAGGTGACGACCAATACCCAGATTCTGAGCCGGGTGACGCCGACGATCATCGATCTGATGATCGCCTTTGCCGCCGGTGCGGCCGGAGCATTTGCGGTTTCGCGCCCGACGTCGCCGATTCGCTGCCTGGGGTCGCCATTGCAGTAGCGCTGGTGCCACCACTTTCCGTAATCGGCATCACCCTCGAGGCCGGCGAGTTCGACTTCGCCATGGGTGCGACGCTGCTGTTCGTCACCAACCTCGTTGGGGTGATCCTGGCGGCCGGAATCACCTTCGTTCTGGTGGGGTTCTCGCCTTGGTTCCATCTCGATGTCAATCGAGCCCAGGTCAACCGATCGTTTGCGACCGTGGCCGTTGCGCTACTCGTCATTGCCATTCCGTTGACGATCGCCGGCGAGGACGTGCTCACCTCGGTCACTGATCGGGGCAAGGCCACCACGGCCGTTACCGACTGGCTCGAACCTGTGCCGGGCTACGAGATCGTTGAGGTGTCCGTGGCCGGCAACGACGTTCGCGTGGTGGTGGTCGGTTCCGGTGAATTGCCCCCGGCGGAGGGCCTGGCCAACGGCCTGGCCGGGGAGTTCAACCGCGTAGTGAGTGTCGACCTCTCCGTGATCCCGGAGGAGCGCTACGAGGTGGTCGGCGAACCCTCCGAGAGTGGCTAGCGCAGCCACACCGCGGCGTTCGACAGAACCGTGTCGCCGCGTTCTTTGGTGGCTGCGGTGAGCACGATCCGGTCGCCCTGGCTCCACATCGAGGTCACGATCGTCTCGCCGGGGAACACCACCCCCGAGAAGCGGACTTGGTAGCGCGCCACCTTGGTGACATCGCCGTCGAGCATCTCGTCGACCACCGCTTTGCACGCTGCCCCGTAGGTGCACAGACCATGCAGGATCGGCATGTCGAAGCCGGCAATCGCGGCGAACTCGGGATCGGCGTGGAGCGGGTTCTTGTCGCCCGACAGGCGGTAGAGCAGCGCCTGGTGGGTCATCGTCGGCGACTCGACGACGGCGTCGGGTGCCCGGTCGGGTGCCTCATTGCCAGCCTTGGGGCCGGATTCCCCGCCGAAGCCTCCCTCGCCACGGGCAAAGATCGAGAAGCGGTTGGTGAACAAGGGGCCTTCATCGTCCGAACTCTCCACCTCGAGCACGACGAGTCCGGCCTTGCCCTTGTCGTAGAGACCGGAGACTCGGACCCTGCTCTCGATCGACCCGTTGACCGGAATGGGGCGATGCAACTCGAGGTCCTGCTCACCGTGGAGGACCAGGGCGAAGTTGACGTCGATGCCGTCGATGGCGTTCATGTTCAGCAGCGCATCGAATACCGGGATCACCCCGAAGCTGGGCAGCACCTTGAGGTTGCGCTCGTAGGTGTACTCGAGTTCGGCCGGGTCGGTGGCCTTGTCGATGCCGGCGCCGATCCCGAGGTGGTAGAGGATGACGTCGTCGGCTTCCCAGGTGGCATTTGCACTGGGGACGGTGGCGTTGAGAGCGAGCGTCGGGTCGATCGGCATGGTTCGAGACCTCCTCATTCGCGTTTGGCCAAGCGAGCGTAGCCAGCCGGAGAGAGCCTTCCGCCCGCCCGCTACCGTGCCCCGAAGCGACTCAGGAGGGCTCGATGCTGGCACGCACCATCTTCGGCGAGGAGCACAACCTCTATCGGCAGGCTGCCCGCGAGTTCTTCGCCAACGAGGTTGCTCCCTTCCACGAGGAGTGGGAGAAGGACGGCGTGGTGCCCCGCGAGCTGTGGGAGAAGGCGGGTGCCTGGGGCACCTGTGCCACGCCGTACCTGAGGAGTTCGGCGGCGCCGGCGTCGCCGATTTCCGCTTCCCGGCGATCCTGACCGAGGAACAGGCAGAGGGGATCGCCGACGGGCCCGGCTTCGGGGTCCACAGCGACATCGTGGTGC
This sequence comes from uncultured Acidimicrobiia bacterium, assembly GCA_963821095.1. Classification (GTDB taxonomy): domain Bacteria; phylum Actinomycetota; class Acidimicrobiia; order Spongiisociales; family UBA5794; genus CAVPHV01. The sequence continues at coordinate 305,067 of CAWGCJ010000007.1, forward strand.
CGTACCTCACTGCGCTGGGGACCGACGGAGCAGAAGCAGCGCTGGCTGCCCGGAATGGTGGCCGGGACCACGATCGGCGCCATTGCGATGACCGAGCCCGGCACCGGCAGCGACCTGTCGGGGATTAGGACCAAGGCCGTGCTCGACGGGGACCACTACATCCTCAACGGGGCAAAGACCTTCATCACCAACGGGCAACTCGCCGATCTCGTGATCGTTGTCGCCCGCACTTCGGATGATCCCGCACCGGGGACTTTCGCTGCTCGTGGTCGAGCGCGGGATGGACGGGTTCGAGCGGGGCCGCAACCTCGACAAGCTTGGGATGAAGGCCCAGGACACCTCGGAGTTGTTCTTCGATGACGTGCGGGTGCCGACCGACAACCTGCTCGGCGATGAGGGGGCGGCCTTCTTCTATCTCGTCGCGAACCTGCCCCAGGAACGGCTCGTGATCGCGGTCGGGGCGGTAGCAGGAGCCCGCAAGGCGCTCGAGGTGACGATGGAGTACGTCAAGGAACGCACCGCCTTCGGCCGCCCGATCGGGCGATTCCAAAACAGCCGATTCGCCATGGCCGAGATGGCCACCCAGATCCAGATCGCCCAGGTGTTCGTCGACCGCTGCATCATGGAACTCAACGCCGGAAGCCTCACCGCCGATGTGGCGGCGATGGCGAAGTGGTGGACAACCGAGATGCAGGTCGATGTCGTCGACCGCTGCCTGCAACTCCACGGCGGCTACGGGTACATGAGTGAGTACCCGATCTCCAAGATGTACGTCGATGGCCGGGTGCAGACCATCTACGGCGGGACCACAGAGATCATGAAGGAGCTCATCGGCCGCTCGATGGGCTTCTGAGCCGGGCGCTACCGGCCCCCGAGGGGAACGAGCCGGATCTCGATCCTTTGGTTTGGGGCGTAGGTGATTCCGGCCAGCGCCTGCACGTCGCCGGCGGTCACTTCGTCGATCAGTGTGTAGCGGTCGACGAGGTCGGACACCGGCTGATCCGGGTACAGGAAGCTCATCGTGAGCGCCGTAGCAAGTTGCGAATTGGTGACCAGGTCCATCTCGGTTCTGAGTTGCTGTACCGCCGTGGCGAACTCCGCGTCGGTTGGTCCGTCTGCGATCAGAGCGGCAAGATCGGCGAGAACCTCGGCCGAAATCTCCTCGAGCCGGTCGGGATTTCCGCTCACTTGGATGCTGGCTTCGACGAACGGATCCGGGTCGCGCTGCAGTGAGATTCCGGCAGAGGGCGAGTACGTGGCGGAGAGCTCTTCGCGGATGCGGTTGCGGAGCCTGGAGTTGACGACGAGCGCGAGGATTTGTGCCGTGAGTCGATCCTTGGCCGACGGTTCGAGCTGGTTGGTGAAGTACATCTGCAGGTCGCCTTGGGGGTCGGTGCCCGCTTCGACCGTGCGCAACTGGACCTCTCGCGGCGGGAGCGGCTGGTGGTCAACGTAGGACTCCCGTTCCGCGTTGCCGGGCAGGGTTCCGATGTCGCGCGACGCCAAGTCGACCATTGTCTCCGGGTCGTAGTCGCCGACGATGGCGAAGGCGAAGTCGCCGGCATTGGCGAAGCGTTCCTTGAAGATCTCCAAGGCGCGGTCTGCATCGAAGTCGGCAAGTTGGTCGGCGGTCGGGAGCGTGAAGTAGCGGGGGTCGCCTGAGTAGTAGGCGTCGATGATTTCGTCGCTGGCGGCGAGGTCGGGTACGTCGGCAATGCTGGCCTCGATCGCCAGGTACTCGGCCAAGACGGCATCGATCGCGACCTGGTCGGAACGTGGTTCGGTCATGAGCAGATGGACCATCTGCAACATCACTTCGGCGTCCTCCGTTGCCGCCGTGGCGCTGATCGCCTCTCTCGTCTCGGATATCCACGGAGTGGCGGTGGCGATGTGGTCCGCCAGGAACAGTTGGAGGGTGGCGGCGTCGGCGGGGCCGATGCCGCTGCGGCCGACGATGTCCGCGACGAGTTGCGCCTCGGGGACGTCCTGGACCGAGACCATCGATGTGCCTCCAAAGCTGGTGGCATCAAGGATCACAACGTTCTCGGCGATCGTGTTCGGCCAGAGGAAGACGGTGGCGCCGTTTGGGTAGGCAATCGTGGCGAACCCGAGGTTCTCGTCGATGTCGATATCGGTGAACTCCACCGGAGCTGGCGTCTTCATGAGCGATTCGAGCTCAGCGATGTCCTCATGTGGCGTGACGGCCAGCGTCGGGATGGCGGCAAACATGGCCTCGATCTCGGTGGAGGTGGGAATCGTGGCCTCTTCATCAGGGCCGACCACGACGACTCGAGGAGCGGTGGCGTCGAGGTATTCGAAGAACGCCGTCTCAACTTCGGTCTTGGATACTCGCTCGAGAATCGAGCTCACGATCTCGTACTGCTGGTCGGCGCTCAACAGCGGGTCGCCGGCCAAGTAGTGGTCTCACGAGGTCGTCGGCATGCTCAACGTCTTGGGTCGAGGCCTGCCCTTCGTGGTCGAGTCTCTGACGCGGTGACAAGTTCTGCGACGGCCCGGGAGAACTCCTGATCGGAGAAGCCGTGGGCACGAACCCTGGCGAGTTCGGTGGCGAGCGCCGACAGAGCGTCCATGGTCTCGTCGGGGCGGGCTTGGGCGGTCAGCACCGTCAATCCAAAGCTGCGGGTGAATGGCGTGAAGGAGTTGTCGGCACTGAGGAGAGGCACCGTGCCACGCAAGGCGTCGTTGTTGAGTCGGCTGGCAAGCATGATCATGGCGGCTGCGATGGTGTATTCGCTTGGACATCGCCCACCGTTCTGGTTGCCCCCTTCGGATGGGGCCAGATGACCTGGATCGATGTCAGTGCGATCTCGGCGTCGGCGAGCGATGCCGCTCTGAATGGATTCGGTCGGTGGGAGCCTCGCCGGCTGGCCCGGTCCGGGCATCATCCGGCTTGGCCATGCTTCCAAACGTGGTGGTGATTCGGTCTTCCATCTCGATCGACGTCGAAGTCGCCGACGGCGACCACGGCCATGCGATCGGATCGGTACCAGTCTTGGTAGAACCGGGTGAGCGCCTCGGGAGCCATCGCCTGGATCGATTCGACGTTGCCCATCGGAGCCTTGCCCTCGTAGGAAGTCCCGGGGAGCAGCAACTTCTCGAAGGTCTGACCCAGTCGGCCGTTCAGGCCCTGATCACGTAGTCGCCACTCCTCGAGGACAACTCCACGTTCCTCTGTGACGTCGGTCGTGGTGATGGTGGCCTCGGTGGCCCATTCCCGCAGCACGTCCATTCCCAGGTCCAGTAGTTCGTCGGTGCTCTCCAACGACAGTTCATAGATCGTTTCGTCGAATGAGGTCGAGGCATTGATGTCTGGCCCAAACTGGGGACCGAACGACTCGAGCACGGACGTGAGTTCGTTGCGGGGGAACCGCGCGGTGCCGTTGAACATCATGTGCTCGAGGAAGTGGGCGACTCCCGCCTGGTCTTCATCCTCGTGGAGCGACCCGGCGTCGACAACGAGACGCAGTTCCGCCCGGCCCCCGGGGGCTTCATTCTCTCGGATGTAGTACCGGAGCCCGTTGTCGAGGGTACCCATCCGCACGTCGGGATCGATGGGTAGTGGTTCGGCCAGCACCGGGTCGAGGGTTGTCGTTGTGGCGGCTGGTTCCGTTGGCGTCACCGGGGCAACTGTGGTGTCGGGCGGCGCGGTGTCCTCGGCGGGGTCGCCGCTGGGGGAGCTACACGACCCGGCCACCAAGGCGAGCATGAGCACAAGCAACCAAGTCCGAAGCTCTCTGGAACGGTTGTTGTGAGTCCTCAAAAGGCCACCATGGTTGATCGCGGCATTTATGCCTATGGGGACCTCCCCAACCAGCGATTGGGGTGTATCGGTTGGTGAGGATGGTGACTACAGCGATAGGCACCTGCCGTAAGGCTCTGGTGCCACCCGAGGGTGGGTCCCACCATGGGAGCTATTCGCCCATTCCAGAGAGAGGAGTCGGAATGGAGAGCGTGTACAAGGTCATCGAGATCGTCGGTACCAGTGAGGAGTCGTGGGAGAAGGCCGCCGCGGCCGCAGTGAAGAAGGCTGCCGTCTCGGTGCGCGATCTGCGCATCGCCGAGGTCAGCGCCCTCGATTTGCACCTCAACGACGAGGGCATCGCCCTCTACCGCACCAAGCTGAAGGTCTCCTTCAAGTACGAGGACTAGCGACGTGCCGCCAGCGTTCCCGAGGTGCCCTCCCTCGCCGCAGGCGGGGGAGGTGGCCGGCGCCGCAGGGCCGGGTCGGAGGGGGAAGCAACACGCCACACCCAGCGGCGACCGGCTCGCGCCCAATCTCGACGGATGGCTCGGCACGACCCGAGCGGCCCGTGCCCCCGCCCCGCAGGGTCTCTCGACCGTTCGCTCAGCGCCGCTTGGCCCTGGCAGGTCATCCCCCAATCCATACGGTGGGAACTACGAGGCCGAGGAGTCTGCGATGCCATTCACCGAAGAGGAACGCCAGTACGTCAGGAGCCAACCGATCGGCCGGATCGCGACGGTCTCGGCGAAGGGCGAACCTGACGTCGCTCCAGTTTCGTTCCGGGTCCACGACGGCTTGATCTGCATCGGCGGCCTCGACAATGAAGCGACCATCAAGTACCGCAACGTGATGGCGACGGGTCGGGCGGCCTTTGTGGTCGATGACCTGGCCGATACCGGTCATTGGGAGCCGCGTGGTCTCAAGATCCGGGGGAGTGCGGACATCATCACCGGTCCGGGCGGCGCCCCCGAGATCCGGATTCATCCCGAAGTGGTGTGGAGTTGGGGGCTGAACCACGGCGCTGAGACGTACTTCGCCGACGCGGTGGAGAAGCGCAAGGTCTGAGGCTGAACCCGTTCGAGGGTGTAGGGAAAATCAGCAAACCCCACCGTCGATGTCGCAGACCAGTCCGGCGGCCGCATCGCCGTATCGGCCTGCCAGCCAACCCGTGAGTGTCGGCTCGAGCCGTTCATAGGGCAGGAAGCCTCGGGTGGCAACGGAGAATTGTTCGCCATCACGCACCACGAGGGTGGGGAAGCCGGTTGCGGACATCTTGCGGGCGTATTCGAAGTCGTCCCACGTTTCCTGCTTGATCTCCTCGGATCCGAGCAACTCCAGAAAGCGCTCGGCGTCGACATCGAAGCCTTCGAGCAGCGCCGGATACGCCCCAGGATCGGTGATGTCGACCCGGTCGGCATAGAAGGAGCGCTGCAGTCGGGCAAAGAAGGGGAGCGTTGCCTTCTCGTTGAGAGTACGCATGGTGACCACAGCGGAGCACGGCAGTTCGGTGTCGTAGACCCAACCATCTCGGTCGAGACCCCCGGTGTCGAAGGGTTGCCCTGACGCTTCCTCGACCTGTTCCCAGTGGTGGGCGAGGAACCCACGCAGGTCATCGTCGAGCGGTTCGGCCGACGGTCCGGGACGGAGCCCACCGACAACGGTCCGCAGCGGGATCGTGTAGCGGGCGTCGAGCTGCTCGAGGACCGGGGCGAAACCCCAGCACCACGAGCACATCGGGTCGCCGACGTAGATGAGTTCGAGATCTGGTGCCGCTGTGGTCATGGGCGGAGTGTACGGTGGCTGGGGGCCCAATCGAGTGGTTGCCCATGGCTGTGGCCATGGTTCCGAGGCAGACTGATCCTCGGTTGTGACGTGCCTCGACGATATGAGATATGACTGTGGCCCCCCGGCGGCAGGGCCGATAGGTATTACGCCATGGATGTGATTACGGCTGCGCCGCCTGAGAGCGCCCCTCAGACCAACATGACACGGCCGGCGCAGCGCGCCATGTTGGCGATGTACACAGTCACGATCTTCATCACGTCCGGTCTGCTCTTCCTGGTACAGCCGATGGTCGGCAAGATCCTCCTCCCTCGGCTCGGCGGGTCGCCGGCCGTCTGGAACACGGCGATGGTGTTCTTCCAGCTGACCCTGCTCGTCGGCTACGCATGGGCCCACGTGTCACTGTCGTTGCTGCGACTCCGCCCGCACGTCGTTGTGACGATGGGCCTGTTCGGCCTGACGCTGCTCACCCTCCCCGTTGCACTGCCCCAGGACTGGGTTCCCACGTCGTCGCCGGCGTTGTGGGTGCTCTTTGCGCTGCTGGTCCTCGTCGGTGGTCCCTTCCTCGTGCTGGCGTCGATGTCCCCGACATTGCAGCGCTGGCTTTCGCTGAGTCGCCACCCTCACGGTTCCGACCCCTACTTCCTCTATGCCGCCAGCAACGCCGGAAGCCTGTTGGGTTTGCTCGCCTATCCGTTGATCATCGAACCGGCGCTGACCACAGCCGACCAGACCGTGTTGTGGTCGTGGATGTATGCAGGAGCGGCCGTGGCGGTGGCGATCTGCGGCGTCGTCGCGATCCGGTTCCGCCGGCCACCGCAACACAATGTCGCCACGGAGGTAGTCGCCGACAACGGGGGTTTCCGGTGGCGATGGATCGGTCTTTCTGCCGTTCCTGCTGCCCTACTGCTGGCCGTCACCCACCACATCACCACGGACGTTGCCGCAGTTCCGCTGCTCTGGGTGATTCCCCTGGCGATCTATCTCGTCACCTTCATCGTTGCGTTTGGCCCCAATCCGCGATGGCTGCAGCGAGGGTCGGCGATGGCACTCAAGCTGTTGGTCGCACCGCTGGCGCTCACGTTCATCGTCGGTGTGCCCCTCGGTGTCGGTCTTGTTGTCAATCTCGGCGTCTTCACGGCGGCAGCGATGTTGATGCACAGCCTGCTTGCGGACTCGCGTCCCGCCGCGGCCGATCTGACCCGCTACTACTTGGCTGTTTCGGTGGGAGGTGCGATCGGAGGCACGTTGACGGCCCTGGTTGCGCCGACCATCTTCCCGGTGGTGCTCGAATACCCGGTTGCCGTCGCTCTGGCCCTTGCATTCATCCCAGTAGCCGTTGCCGGTTTCGGTGGCTCGGCCCGCAGCCGGATCATCGCCCTGGTCGTCTCGGTGATGGGACTTGTCGCCGTCGTCGCTCTCCTCGGGGACATCGACGACGACGCCTTGATCGGAATCGTCGTCGGGATCATTCTCATTGCCGTCTACGTTGTCTCCGGCGGCCCCCGTCAGTACGCGGTCGCGGTCGGCATCGTCCTGGTCGGGTTGACCTTGCTTCCGTTGCGCAGCGCCGTCGTCGCCGACAGAAGCTTCTTCGGTGTCGTCCGAGTCGAGCGCACCGCAGACGAGACGACGCTGTGGAGTGGCTCCACGGTCCATGGGATTCAACTCAACGATCCCGCGTACGCCCGAGTCCCGACGTCGTACTACCACCCGTCGGGACCCCTGGGGGACGTGATGGCGGCGCCGCTCGCCGACTCGCGCCAGATTGCTGTGATCGGTCTCGGGGCGGCGACCATCGTGGCCTACGGCCAGCCGGGGGACCACTTCACGTTCTACGAGATCGATCCGACCATGGCTCGTATTGCGGAGGATCCGGAGTTGTTCACCTTCCTCGCCGACACCGCGGCTTCGGTGGACATTGCCATCGGTGACGGCCGACTACTCCTCGAACAAGACGGGAGCCGCTACGACGTTGTCATCGTCGACGCCTTCTCATCCGACGCGATCCCGGCACACCTCATCACGGCTGAGGCGATGGGGCTCTATGTCGAGCACCTTGCTCCCGGTGGGGTGGTGGTGTATCACATCAGTAACCGCCATCTCGACCTGGCGCCGATCGTTGCCCGGCAAGCGGATGCCCTGGGATTTGCCTCTGCGGTCCGATTCGACCGCAACGTCAGCGCAGCTGAGAGCGCCCAGGGCAAGGAGGCATCGACGTGGATTGTCGTTGCGCCCTCGGTGGAGTCGCTGCGCGCGGTAGCGAGCCATTCCGAGTGGGTGGATGCTCGGGTTCAGTGAGAGCACTCCGCTGTGGACGGACTCGTTCTCGAACGTGATCTCGGCGCTCCGCTGAGAGCGCGGCAGTTCGGCAGCCTCTCTATGTCAATCTGTAGCGGTAGCCGAGCAGCCTGACGTCCGGTTCCGGGGTCCAGTCGAGGTGGCGGTCCCGCTCGAAGCCCATCGTCTCGTACATCTGCTGTGCCGAGTCATCCACCGAGTGGTGTGGAGATAGACGGTGGTCCTGCCGGCAGCCCTTGCATGGCGGAGACACTCCTCGGTGAGCGCCCGGCCGAGGCCGCTCCTACGCCGTTCTGGGTCGACGCCCAGCATCCTGATGCCGGCACCTTCGGGGTCGTCGAACTCGGCTGCCGGCACCAACGACGACGGAACATACGTCACGGTGCCGAGGACCTCACCGGCGTCGACGGCAACCAGCACCACGCAGTCCTCGGCCCTGGCCCGCACATTCGAGAGTTCGGCAATCAGTTCCTGGCTCGGGGGCATGTCGGGGATTGCGGCATAGCAGCGTACGAGCAGATGGCCGACGGCGGGGTACTCGTCGGGGAGGGCAAGCCGGATGAGCGGTAGTGGCACGCACCAGTGTGCCACGGAGACGCCGCCGGGCTCAAGCTCGAGATCGATGCCCGCCGGCGCGGCCCCAGGCCCATGATCATCAGCGCCGCAGTGAGCAGGCTGAGCATTGCGGCTGGAAGCAGGTTGAACCCCAGTTGCTCGACGATGCTGCGAAACGCCACCCCCAGCCCCACCATCACCGGTACCTGCCGGGGAGGTTCAGCGCTCGGAGTTCGGAAGCCACCGCAAGGGCTGGATCGATCGGTTTTGGCAGGGCAACGATCAGCGGTTCGTCGTCTTGTTGCACCGGCGTCTCCACGGGAGGTGGCGGCGGAGTGCCGTCGCCGGGCGATGGCGGCGGCACCGGCAGCCCCGTGTCGGGGGCAGCTGTGGTTGTCGTCTCGGGCGGCGCGGTGGTCGGCGGCGGCGGTGCGGTTGTGGTCGTCGGGCGCAGGGTCGTGGTCGTGACCCCGGGGGCCAAGGTCGTCGTGGTGGTCGATGTCGGCGGTACGAGCGTGGTGGTAGTCGTCGTCGTGCGGGTGGCCGTGGTGGTGGTCGTCGTCGGCGGCGGGTGGTGGTCGGGGGGCGGCGGTCGGGTGGTCGTGGTCGGCGAGCTGGTCGTGGTGGTGGTCGTCGGTGGTTGGGTCGTGGTCGATCGGTGGTTGGGTTGTGGTGGTCGGTTCGACGGTCTCGCCGAGGGTGACGACCAAGCGGCTGTCGTATGCGGCCGTGTCGTAGGCGAGCCACATGTCGTCGCTCGACGCATTGCTCACGATCACCTTGACTGCGACACGCTCGTTGGAAGCGACGGCGCGGCTCACCGTCCCGAACGAGAACACTTGTTCCTGCCAGTCGCCGTCACTCCATGGATCGATGTCGTGTTGTTCGTGGCGATGAGTTCACAGCTATTGCCCCCGCCATTGCAGACCATCAGGTACACGGTGATCGAACCCCTACCGGTTGGAATCCGCGCACCGCGCTCCACAAGTGAAGGCGGGCTTCACCGTTGAGGTCAGCCGCCCGTGGTCGAATACCACGCCTGGTACTTGTCCCAGCCGAACTCGTTGAAACCCGAACCGCCTCTGGTGATGGTGAACCCGGATCGGGGTTGCGGACGCTGTCATAGTTTGGGAGCGGCCGGGCCGGCGGCGGACTGCGCCGAGGTCGGCCCACAAACTCCATTACCAAGGAGATAGAAAGCGAGGGTGTCCGTGGCGCCGACTTCCGGGACCACAACCGTAAAACAGGACCGATATCAGCAGTAACCACCCGCCAACGACTACCAGCGCACGCTTCATCAGGCAACCATCTCGGTTGCGACCGCCTCCAGTCCGCGGCAGCCGCGCCGGCAGCGACAGCGAGAAGCAGGTCCAACTATCAACGGTACGTTCGACCGTCAGATCGCCCTCCATTTCACGAGCGAGTTCACGGGCGACCGCAAGCCCATGCCAAGGCTGCCGGTGACCAAGGCTCTGCTGCCTTCGTTGATGAACGGTTCAAACAGGCTGTGCTGGCGTCCGAGGGGATGCCGGGGCCGTCGTCGGCGATGACAAGCGTCCCCGGCCCTCTTCTTTGAGAACCACCACTCGAATGTTGGGGCCACCGTGGCGACGGCGTTCGAGAGCAGGTTCCTGGTGATGTGCACGATACGGTCGGCGTCTCCCTTGACCCAGAGTTACCGGGGATCGATCTGGACTTCACGGCCGAAGCCTCAGCCGCCTCGACCATCGGCCTGATGGTTGCCATGACCTCGATGTCGCCCGTGTCGAGTTCGACGATGTCATGGTCGAAGCGGGCGGCGACGAGGAAGTCCTCGACCATGCGGGCCAACTCTTTCGCCTCGGCGTCGATTACCTCGACCATGTCGTGCTGTGCCGGCGACATCGTCTGATCGTCCTTGAGGATGTCGGCGAACCCCGAGATGCTGGTCAACGGTGTCCGCAATTCGTGAGAGACGGCGGCAATCAGGTTGTCCTTCGCCTCCGCGACGGTGCGGTGGGTCTCGAGGCGGGCGTCCATCCGGATGGTTCCTCGCGAAGCTGCGCCTTCGCACGGCGTCGATAGAAGAGCAACGCGATGCGGGTACGAGGAGCACCACGATGAACTGGAACACGGTCCCGATGTACCCGGCGCTCGCCTCGGTCTGCTGGATTCGCTGCGTTGCCGCGTCCTGAGATGCGGTGAGGGCGGCCACCGCTTGGGCGCGGACCGGCTCGAGGTCTTCGTCGAGAGTCACCAGGGCGAGGTCGATGTCGTCGTTGTTGAGCGCGACGAGGATGGCCTCTCCAGATCGAGCAGGGGGGTGACCGCCACGACCGCGACTCGGTCTGCCTCCGGCCGTGCCGCCCAGTACAGGGCGGTATCGAGCGGTATCGGGCCTCGGCGAGGGCCGCGGCGGTCTGCTCAGGGTCGGCTTCATCGTCCTCGGCCAGCAGGATGGCTTGCCCGATGCCAACCGGGCCGATTCGGAAGAACCGACATGGCGTTGGCCCAATGCAGCGATCGTGCGTTCTGGGCGATCCGTCCTGAGGTGGTCGCTCCGGCGAACACGATGGCGGCGACCACGAGGGCGATGACGCCGAGTACGGCCACGTCATGGCTGCAACACCATTCGACTGGGCTTCGGGGTCCGTTTGCCGGCCGCGCGCCGGTGGGATCGTGGGGTTCCATTTTTAATGTTTCGGCAGATCACCAGCCAAATCTCTAGTAGTGCCGCCGGACTCGTAGCCGAACCGGCAGGATCCGAGGAGTACCCCTAGCGCCGCGCCGGATCAGGTGTGTCGGGGTCGATCCCGAAGCGGGCAATGGCATCTTGGACCAGGGCCGGCTCGATCTTCCCCTGGTCGGCAAGACCGGAGAGTACGGCAACGATGATGTTGGCGGCGTCGATCTCGAAGAACTCACGCAGCGCCTCGCGGGTGTCGCTGCGGCCAAAGCCATCGGTACCGAGTGGGATGAACGTGCCGGGGACCCATCGCGCCACCTGGTCTGGGACCGCCTTCATGTAGTCGGTTACCGCAACGACGGGCCCCGACGAGCCTGCCAGCATGCGTGTCACGTACGGGAACCGCCGCTTTTCGCCGGGGTGGAGCCGGTTCCACCGTTCCGCCTCGAGGGCATCCTCGCGCAGCCGCTTGTACGACGTTGCGCTCCACAACTCGGCTCCTACGCCATAGTGGTCGGCCAACTCAGTTTGGGCCTGGCGGGCCGCCCCCTGCAGCGGGCCGGAGAACAGGATGGTGGCCTTGTTCTGAGTGTCTTCGGGAGCCTTGGCCCACTGGTAGAGCCCGGCGATGATGCCCTGGTCGATTCCCTCGGGCTTCGCCGGCTGGGCGTAGTTCTCGTTGTAGAGGGTCAGGTAGTAGTAGATGTCCTCGTTGGCGACGTACATCCGGTGGAGGCCATCGCGCACGATCGTCGCCATCTCGTAGGCGAAGGCCGGGTCGTAGGCCTGGCATACCGGCACCGTCGAAGCGAGCAGATGACTCTGGCCGTCCTGATGTTGGAGACCCTCGCCGAGCAGCGTGGTGCGGCCGGCTGTTGCCCCAAGAAGGAAGCCACGGGCTCCGGCGTCGGCGGCGAGCCACAGCAGATCACCGACCCGCTGGAAGCCAAACATCGAATAGAACGCGTAGAACGGGACCATCGGCACGCCGCGGTTTACGTATGCGGTGGCGGCTGCGATCCAACTTGCCGTCGCCCCCGCCTCGGTGATGCCTTGCTCGAGGATCTGGCCGTCGGTCCCTTCCTTGTAGGAGAGAATCATCTGGTGGTCGACGGGTTCGTAGAGCTGGCCCTTCGATGAGTAGATCTTGAGTTCCTTGAACAGGGCATCCATCCCAAAGGTGCGTCCCTCGTCGGGAACGATCGGGACGACCCGCGACCCGAACTTCTCATCGCGGGCGAGGTTGCGCAGCAACCGGGTGAAGGCGCCCGTGGTCGAGACCTGGTTGGTTCCCGATCCGGCATCGAACTCGGTGAACGCTTTGTCGTCGGGCATCTCGAGGGGGCGGCGTGTCCGCATCACGCGGCTGGGGAGCGCCCCATCGAGCGCCTTGCGACGCTCCTGGAGGTACCGCACCTCCGGAGAATCCACCGGGGGTCGGTAGTAGGGGATCTCCCCGCTCTCGAGCACCTCAGTCGGGATGTCATCCTGCAGCCCGAGGTTGTCACGTAGGGCGACGAGCTGCTCGGTTGTGAGCTTCTTCACCGAGTGCGTTGTGTTGCCACCTTGGATGCCGGGTCCGAGCTGCCAGCCCTTGATGGTCTTGGCGAGGATCACCGTTGGCGCCAGCGGCGTCTCAGTCGCCGAACGGTAGGCGGCGTACACCTTCTTGTAGTCGAGCCCGCCACGGCGCAACGCCCAGATCTCGTCGTCGCTCATGTCCTCGACGATCTTGCGCAGCCGAGGATCAGGACCGAAGAAGTAGTCGCGCACGAAGGCGCCGTCCTCGGCCTTGAAACGCTGGTATTCCCCGTCGATGGTGAGGTTCATCTTGTTGACGAGGACGCCCTCCGCGTCGCGCGCCAACAACGGGTCCCAGTTCGATCCCCAGATGACTTTGATGACGTTCCAACCGGCGCCGCGGAACACCGCCTCGAGTTCCTGAACGATCTTCCCGTTGCCTCGGACCGGCCCGTCGAGACGCTGCAGATTGCAGTTGATGACCCAGATCAGGTTGTCGAGATTCTCCCGTCCGGCGAGTGAGATCGAGCCGAGCGATTCCGGTTCGTCGGTCTCCCCGTCGCCGAGGAAACACCACACCTTCGAGTCGGAGGTGTCATCGATCCGGCGGTCGTCGAGGTACTTGAGGAACTGGGCGTGGTAGATCGAGTTGATAGGACCGAGGCCCATCGAAACCGTGGGGTACTCCCAGAAGTCGGGCATGAGCTTGGGGTGGGGATAGCTCGACAGCCCACCGCCGATTTCGCGCCGGAACCGATCGAGATCCACTTCCTCGAGGCGATGCTCCAAGAATGCCCGGGCGTAGACACCGGGGGCAGCATGGCCCTGGAGGTAGATGTGGTCGCCGGGCAGACCGTTGTCCTTGCCCCGGAAGAAGTGGTTGAAGCCGACCTCGTAGAGCATGGCCGAGGAAGCGAACGTCGAGAGGTGGCCTCCGATGCCGTCGGCGGCCTTGTTGGCCCGGATCACCATGACGGCGGCGTTCCACCGGATGATCTTGCGGATACGGCTTTCGATGTACTCATCGCCGGGGAACCACGCCTCCTGTTCCGGAGGGATGGTGTTGATGTAGGGCGTCGACACGGAAGCCGGTACGCCGACGTTCTGGGCGCGGGCATGCGAAATCATCTTGGTAAGCAGGAATTGGGCGCGTCGCTGCCCGTCGCTCTGGATCACGGTGTCGAGCGAATCCAGCCACTCCTGAGTCTCGTCGTTGTCCGTGTCCGGTATCTGATGATGAAATCCGTCGATGATCATGCCCGCAGGTTACCGAGGCTGAACAGGCAATGGCCGGTCTGCTTCCACTCAGGCACTGCTCGGGGCCGGTTCGAGCCAGCGGTTCCGAGTCATGGTGTAGCGGGCCAGCATCATCATGGAGGCGATGGTGGCGAGGACGGCGAACAGCATCAGCGGCACATCCGCATAGAACCATCCGTAGTAACCCCACAGCAGGCCTTCAACCAGACCGATGGCCCATGTCTCCGGAGCGATGCCGCGCGGCGTGCGGGCCCGGTAGGCGGTCCACACGCTCGGCGCCACTTGCACGGCGTGCGAAAGGCCGAGCACGATGCCGAGCGCAGACCAACCGCCGCCGACGGCGACCGCGGCCAGCGTCGCCGCCCAGATTGTTCCCGCGGTGAGGGCCGTCGAAGTCTTCACGCCGGCTCGGATCAGAAGCACAAAGGTCATGGCGTATGCCACCGTCACCAACGCGGTCGCCGGGACGGTCAGCCAAAGGCCCTCTTGGGCGAGGTACACGGTCCACGCCAGGTTGGTGACAAAGCCGAAGGCCGCCCATGTTGGGGAGACACCGTCGACCAAGCCGGTGCGATACAACTTGAGCATCTGGGGCACGAGCGCCAGCACGGCGAGGACCGTGCCGGCGATGGCGGCGGAGGAAGCGAGCAACATGAGGCGGGCAGTCTACGGGCGTCCCGCAGGCAAAAGGGCCCCGGAGGGGGCCGGGGCCGAATTCGTTTGAACGAAGCTGAGAGATCAGCTCTCCGATGGCTCGGAGGGGTCTCCGTAACACTTGTACGAGCTCAACACGAGCTTGCCGGGGAGGTTGTCGCACGCCGTGATGAGGTCGCGTAGCTACGAACCGAGTAGTGCTGGGTCTTGCCCTTGCCGACGGCTCGGGCATCCTTGGTGACGATGCCGGTGCTGAACGTTACCTCGATGGTGCCGGGTCGGAGAACTTCGGCGCCTTGTTGTGAACGAAGTGCCAGAGACCTTCGCCCTCACACTCGATGTTCTGGGCTGCTCTTGAGTGACGTGGTGCAGGCACAGCCGGGCCAGACCAAGCCGTGGCGCACCGACAAACTGAGAAGTGTGCGAACACGCATACCTTCACGATTCTTCCTTTGTCCCTGGTTGACATACCGATGAGATGTGGACTGGCGACTTCTGTCGACCTTCTTCGGGACCGAGGTCCCTGTCTGTCTGGTCGTCGGCCGGCCAGGCTGTGGGGACAAAACGAAGGAGAACTTGGTGCTGAGCTACGTATCCGGGCCATCGGCGGAACCCCTCATCGGGCAGACGATCGGGGACAACCTCGACGAGACGGCGGACCGCTACCCCGAGACCCTGGCTCTGGTCTCGCGCCATCAACAGATTCGCTGGACGTACTGGGAGTTCTTGGCCGCTGTCAACGAGGCGGCCCGGGCCTTCATTGACCTAGGGGTAGCTCGCGGCGATCGGGTCGGCATTTGGGCCCCGAACTGCGCCGAGTGGGCTGTCACCCAGTACGCCACCGCCAAGGTCGGGGCGATTCTGGTCAACATCAACCCGGCCTACCGCACCCACGAACTGCAGTACGCCCTCGACCAGTCGGGCGTCAGCGTCCTTGTGAGCGACGAGGTCTTCAAGTCGTCGCGCTACCTCGAGATGATCGAGCAGGTGCGGCCGGAGGTCCCGGCGCTGCGCCGGGTGATCGCCCTCTCGGGCACCGCCGACGAGACCTGGGGCGAGTTCCTGGGTCGCTCGGGCCGGGTGTCGCCCGAACGGTTGGCGGCACGGCAGGCGGATCTGCAGTTTGATGACCCGATCAACATCCAATACACCTCGGGCACCACCGGCCGACCCAAAGGCGCCACCCTCACCCACCACAACATCCTCAACAACGGCCACGACACCACCGGTCTGCAAAACATCGAGCCGGGCGACCGGATCTGCATCCCGGTGCCGCTCTACCACTGCTTCGGGATGGTGATCGGCAATCTCGGCTGCACCACCAGGGGCGCCACCATGGTCTACCCGTCGCCGTCGTTTGAGCCGGCAGCAACCCTGGAAGCGGTCGCCGCCGAACGCTGTGTCTCGGTGTACGGGGTGCCGACGATGTTCATTGCCATGCTGGAGGATCCCAGCTTCGCCGAACACGATCTCACCTCCCTGCGGACCGGGGTCATGGCCGGGGCGCCGTGCCCGATCGAGGTGATGAAGCGCTGCATCAACGACATGCACATGGCCGAGGTTGAGATCGCGTTTGGCATGACCGAGATGTCGCCCGTGTCGTTTCAGAGTCGGGTCGACGATTCGATCGAGCGCCGGGTCTCGACGGTGGGGCGGGTCATGCCCCACGTCGAGTGCAAGGTGGTCGATCCCGAGACGGGGCATGTAGTTCCGACCGGGGTCGCCGGGGAGATCTGTACCCGGGGCTACTCCGTGATGAGGGGCTATTGGGAGAACGCCGATGCCACCGCGGAGGCGATCGACCGAGCCGGTTGGATGCACACCGGCGACCTTGGGGTGCTCGATGACGAGGGCTATCTCGTCATCTCGGGCCGGATCAAAGACATGATCATTCGTGGTGGGGAGAACATCTACCCGCGCGAGATCGAGGAGTTCCTCTTCACCCATCCCGCCATCGCCGACGCCCAGGTGATCGGGGTCCCCGATCAGCGCCTCGGCGAAGAGATCTGCGCCTGGGTGCAACTCCGTGAAGGCGAGACGCTGACGTTGGACGACCTCAAAGAAATCAGCCGGGACCGAATCGCCCACTTCAAGGTGCCGCGCTACCTCTACGTCGCCGACGAGTTCCCCATGACGGTCACCGGCAAAGCCCAGAAGTTCAAGATGCGCGATCTATCGATCGAGCGCTTCAAGCTCCGCTGAAAGCCCCCTCCGCCCCCGCGCCGAGAGGTGCCTGAGGAGACCTCGACGAAGGCGGGAGGGGGCCAGAACGAGCGAAGAGTGCCCATGGAGTGCCCTCCCTCGACGAAGTCGGGGGAGGTGCCTGAGGAGTCCTCGACGAAGGCGGAGGGGGCAACTACCCGGCACCCTGGTTTCAGCAGCCCGGCTGCGCTCCGGGACATGGCATGTTCAGCGGGAACACGACCTTGCGGGTCTGCCGTTGGAGGTGCTCCCAGGCTTCTCGAGGATTGCCGAAGCCGCAGTTTGCGGCGTAGCGAATCACCTCGGCGACGGCGTATGGGGTCGCAAACGAGGTTCCGCTCCACTCGGCGAGACCTTCAAACTTGGCCCGGTCTGGGTTGCCGGGGCCCTGATCCTCTCCGTAGACGAATTCGATGTCGGACATGTAGTCGCTGTGGTGATGAACCCCGGGCGCCAGCGCTCGGACCCAACGTCCCCGGTTGGAGAATTCCGCCCATCCCGACGTGGTGTCAGCCTCACGTGGCGAAGTGTTGAAGGCGCCGACGCTCATCACGGCCTCTCGGAACTCCCGTTCTGCGGCAAAAGCGGCCGGGTAGAACCGTTCCTTGGTGCTGTCGTTGCCGGCGGCAGCGGCAAACAGGACATCGGGCCGCTGCTTGATCCATCGGCGCATTGCGGCTCGGAGGGCAGGCACATCACCCTCGTCGGCGTAGGTGCCAAGCGAGAGGTTGACCACGGCGACCCGCTTGTCCTGCAGCGCCGTGTCGACGTCGGCGATGATGTCGGCTTCTTCGATGATAAACGTGTGCCGAGCCAGGTCTCGGGTCACAACGTCCCGTACATGGACCTCGAGGTTGGGGATCATGCGTTTCAGGATCCCCCCGATGAAACCGCCGTGGCCGGAGCCGGCGAAGTCGACGACCTTGTCGCCGTCTCCATCAAAAACCTCGGGTTCCGTCATTGAAGTTGGGGTGAGCCCGGAGCGGGTCTTGCCGAACAGGCCGGTGTCGACCACGGCGACCTGCCAGTCGATGTCGAGTTCCTTGCCCATCGGATCTGGTTCGTCGGTGGGGGTGGGGTCGTCTCCCGGTCCGATTCGAGGGGTTGGCGCCAACGTGAGGATGTGGTTGAGGCTCACAAAGCCTTCCCTGCCGAGGCGGCGAGTGAGATCGGCGGCGAGTTGTGGTGCACACACCGGGATGTCGTCGGGCAGGTGAATGCGCGCCAGCGTTTCACCGTCTTCGACCCGCACCTCACTGCCGGGAAACAGGCGCTTCAGCAACGCAATGACTGCTTTGGGCTGATCGGTGAGAAGCACACCGGGGACGTAGAACACCGCGGGATCCTGGTCGGCGTTCGGGTCGATCAATCTGGTACGGCCGTACCCATCGAGTTCTCGCAAGCGGCGAGTGATGGCGGCGCTGGCGGAGTCGTAGTTCTGTGCAGGATCGTTCATTGGATGTCCCCCAACTCGAGCCCGGCTGATGCAACCGGGACGCATCTTCTCGCTTCGTACGCGAACCTACAGGAAACCCAACAAGATATGGACATCGATTATGGAAGAAGCTGTATCGCCGTTGGCGGCCGAAGCCACTGAACTGGTGACGATGGCCAATGCCGATCCGCAGGCTGCCATCGCGGCCGCAACTGATTTGCTGGCGCGGCCGGGCGCAGCGGGAGACCTGCGAGCCCGCGCCATCGCCTGGCGGGCGCGGGGGTTGGCCGCGGCCAACCTGATGGATCTCGACGAGGCCGTGGAGTGCCTCGAGGCGGCCATGGCTGCCGCAGCGGCCACCGGCGACCCGCAACTACTCGCAACGGTCCAGATGACCCAGGGCGGGGTGCTGTCGTGGTCGGGGGAGAGCGGCCGGGCCCTCACCATCATGTCGGAGGCGCTCGCGCAGCTGAGCGGCTTGGATCGGGCTCGGGCGTTGGTTCAGCGCGGGGCCGTCCACTACCGCATTGCCAGCTTCGACACTGCGCTGATCGACTTTGACGAGGCCTTTCCGCTGCTCGAGGGTCGGGACCAGATGTGGCTGGGCAATCTGCTGGTCAATCGGGCTCTGACTCGGGCCTACCTAGGGTCTCTTGCTTTGGCTGAGGACGACTTGCTGGCGGCGCGGACCGTCTACGAAGCCTTGGATCAGCGTTTGCCGGTGGCGCAATGCACCCAGAATCTCGGGTGGCTGGCGGTTCGCCGGGGAGACCTTCCCAAGGCACTGCACCACCTCGACCAGGCCGAAGAGCAATTTGAAGCGTTTGCCGGCAATCCGGCCGAGGTATGGGTTGACCGGGTCGAGGCGATGCTTCTGGCCCACCTCACCGACGATGCGGTGGAGCTCGCCGAACGGGCCGCCGACAGCCTCGGATCCGGTGGACACGGCGCCGGCCACGCCGAGGCCCTCATCCGGGTCGCCCAGGCGGCGTTGCTAGCCGGACAACCGGAGCGCGCTGCGGAATCGGCCCAAGAGGCCCGGCTCCGTTTTGATGAGCAGGGTCGTCCCGGGTGGGCCGGGCACGCCGAGCTACTGGTCAGCGAGGCGCGGTATGCGGCCGGGGAGGCGACGGCCGACGACCGTGCCGAGGTGGAGGGTCTGGTGGGGCGGCTCGAGGCTGTAGGGCTTGCCACGGCGGCCACCACCGCCCAGGTGCTCGCGGCCCAGATTGCCTTGCGCCTCGGTGATACCGAGCATTGCCGCCGCATCCTGGATTCCGCCACGCACGAGCGCTCGAACGCCGCGGTCGATCTGCGGGCTCGCATCTGGTTGGCCACCGCCCAACTCCGCCAGGCCGAAGGCGATCACCGCGGTGCGTTGGCGGCTGCCGGGGCCGGGCTCGACGTGGTGGATGAGCATCAGGCCGGGCTGGGGGCCACAGAGACCCGGGTCCACGCTGCCGGCCACGCCCGACAGCTCGGGACGCTGGGTGTGCAACTGGCCTGGGAGTCGGAGCGGCCGAGGCAAGCCCTGCGCTGGATGGAGCGGACTCGGGCGGGCGCCCTGCGTTTTGCGCCGGTGACACCACCCGACGACGCCGAGCTTGCGGTCGAGTTGGGCGAGTTGCGTGAGGTCGAGCGAGAGCTACGAACCACGGCGCTATCGGGCGACACCGGCGATCTGGAGCAGCACCGGCAGCGGCTCGAACGCTCCATTCGCCGCCGCACCCGGAGGCTGCTCGGAGCCGACACCCGCGGTGCCCAGGTTGACATCGCCACCATCGTGGACGTCCTCGGCGAGAAGCGCCTCGTCGAATACGACGCGGTTGGCGATCGGCTCGTTGCCGTGTCGGTTCACAAAGGAAGGGCGCAGCGTCATGATCTTGCATCTGCCGCAGAGACCATCGGGGCGCTCGATCAGTTGCGGTTCGGACTTCGTCGGCTGGCGCGGCCGGGCGGCAGCGGCGCCTCGCGGCGAGCTGCCCGGGAAATGGTCGACGATGCGGCGCAGCGACTCGACGACATTCTGTTGAGCCCGATCGGAGGAGGTGACGAGGAACTCGTTGTGGTGCCTCCAGGTCGGCTGCATGCCGTTCCCTGGGGCCTGCTTCCAAGTTGCATCGGTCGTCCCGTGAGTGTTGCGCCCTCGGCGGAGCTGTGGCTGCGGCGGGTCGATCGGGCCCCATCGGCGGGCCGTTCGGTCGTCGTGGGTGGACCTCGATTGCCCGAAGCGGCGAGTGAAGTGGCCGCCGTCGCCGGGGTATACACCGACGCGGCGCGCCTCGACGCAGCCTCGGGCTCTGTCCATGTGGTTCGTGAGCATCTCGACGGTGCCGCCTTGGCGCATCTGGTGTGCCACGGCCGCTTCCGCACCGACAACCCGCTGTTCTCGGCATTGGAGTTCAGCGACGGCTGGTTCACCGTGTATGAGTTCGAGCGGCTGTCATCTGCTCCCCAGACCGTGGTGCTTTCGGCGTGTGATGCGGGTCTTTCGGCGGAGCGACCCGGGAACGAGGTCATGGGGATCGTCGCCGGCCTTCTCGGCGCGGGAACCAACACGGTGATCGCCAGCATCGGATTGGTCCCCGATGCCGCCTCGACCCGGCACCTGATGGTTGATTTCCACGAGCAGCTCGCCGCCGGGGCTTCGCCTGCCTACGCACTCTCGGGAGCGCAAACCGCGGCCATCTCCGCCGGTGACGACACCGTGGCCGGCTCGTTTGTCTGCTTTGGCGCCGGGTAGCGGAACCACACCAGCCGGGCAGCACACAAATCCCGTATCACGGCCCCCGCCTGCGCATCGGTATCGGTGGAAGCACAGAGAGGGCAGCCGTGTATGTCTACGAGAACCGACGAGGTGGAAGCGGAGCGACGATGGGTAAGGTCTCAATTGATGACCGAACGTTCCATTGCCGATCTGCTCGCTGCCGTTGTGCAGGGGGACCACACCGCGTTCGACGTGATTGTCGATCGTTATGTGCGTCTGGTGTGGTCGGTGATTCGCAGCTTCCGGCTCGACGGAGAAACAGCCAAAGACGTCAGCCAAACCGTGTGGACACGTCTCTACGTGCACTGCGGCAAGATCCGGCAGCCGGAACGGCTCGCCGGCTGGCTGAGTACCACGGCCAAGAACGAGTGCGTGCGGGTGTTGCGGGAGCAACGTCGCCAGGTGCCGACCGACATGACCGACGAATGGGCCCTGGGGTCGACTCCGGCTTCGGACGAATCGATTGTGGCGGACGAGATGCGCCGCGAGATGTTGGAAGCGTTTGCCGAGCTGTCACCGGACTGTCAGCAACTGCTCCGACTGCTCACTGCGGACGACGATCTCGACTACACGGCGATCGCAGAGATCATCGACAGGCCGATCGGGAGTATCGGGCCCACCAGGGCGCGGTGTCTGGACCGGCTGCGGAGGATCATGGCGCGTCGTGCGCCGACCGGAGACGAAGCCATGGACTCGCAGGAAGAGTGAGGAACAGATCGTGACGAATCCAGAAGACTGGAACGACGAGCAACTGCTCAGTCGGCTCGGGGTGGTTCTCGACGCCGCCGACCCGGTGCCGCCCGAGGTGGTGGCCGCGGCGAAGTCGGTCGTGCCACGTCTCGAACTCGAGTTCGACGTCGACGCGATCATGGCTGAGATCGTCTTTGATTCCGCCTCGGGCGAACTGGTTGGGGTGCGGGGCACCCAGGAGGCGACTCGGGAACTGACGCTGAGTGCACCCGGAGTGGAGATTGAACTGGTTGTGCTGTCCGATGGCGCTCGCCGGCTCGTCGGGCAGCTCGTGCCGCCCCAAACGGGGACGATTGAGCTCACCAGTGGTGATGAGGTGGTTGCGGCGCAGGCCGATGACCTGGGCCGCTTCACCTTTCAAGAGGTGCCGGAGGGCCCGATCCGCCTGAGTTGCCGACTTGATGCCGGCGGTCAGGTCGTGCAGACCAACTGGCTCGTGATCTGACCGCTAGGTTGCAGTTGCGGCGCAGGCCCCCTACATCTTGGCCTGTTCGGTCTCCGTGATCGCCACCCGGCCGATTCGCTTGGTGAAGTAGTAGATCCGCTTCAGGTTGGCGATCACGTCCATCTCGAATCGGTAGTTGGCGACCCGGCTCGGCTCGTCGGCCATCAGCCGTTCCGCCTGGTGGAGGTTGGCGTCCTGTTCCATCTGGTTGATGGTTGCCTTCATCTTGGCGACCCGATGGGCCGCATCCTCGTCCTTTTGAGTCAGGGCTACCAGGGCTAGGTCGTACGCCCGGTAGACGGCGGAATGGAATTCGTCGAGGACGCTCATGGTCATCGGGCTGATTTCGAGCATCGAGTCGAGCCGCTCCCGCCCGAGGGCGACCAGGTTCGTCTCGATGATGTCGCCGATTGCCTCGAGGTCGTTGGTGGCCTCCATCAGGTCCATCATCTCCGCCGAGGATTCTTCGCTGAGGCGCGCCTGACCCACCTGTCCGAGGTACATCAGGATGTGGCCGTGAAGGCCGTCGACCTCGTCATCGGCCGCCTCGATGTCGGCGAGGTCGTCGATGTCGCCGTCGATGATGGCGGGCAGGACCTCGTTGAGCATGACGCGGACCCGCGAGGCCATGCGCAACAACTCCATCCGCGCCCGCGATAGCGCCAGCGAGGGGGTGCGGAGCAGGTCGTCATCGAGATACCTCGGCTCGATCACCCCAGTGTCCGGCTTGTCGGGAACCAGCCATTCGACGAGGTGGGCGAATTGGTTGGTGAAGGGCAGGAAGATCAGCGCGTTGATCATATTGAACACCGTGTGGGCGTTGGCGATCTCGCGTGGCGTTCCGCCGCCGACGTTACCGATGTAGTTGGTGAGAAGACCGATGAGGGGGATCCAGATCAGGACCCCGCCGACGTTGAAGATGAGGTGGGCGACGGCGGCCCGCTGGGCGTCGCGGGGCTTGCCAATGGCGGCCAGCATCGCCGTGACGGAGGTGCCGATGTTGGCGCCCAACACGAGGGCGACACCGGCATCGAGCGTGATCAGGCCCTGGCCGGCGAGCACGATCACCACGCCGGTGGTCGCCGACGATGATTGGACGAGAGCGGTGAACAGGGCGCCGACCAGGATGCCCAGGAACGGGTTCTCCAGGGCGGCCATCAGATCGATGAAGGCTGTCGTAGCTGCGCAGCGGCTCCATGGCCGGACCCATGACCACCATGCCGAAGAAGACCAGGCCGAGGCCCATCACCGCCGCCCCCTGGGCGCGGCGCTTCTCCTTCTTGGGGATCACGGTCATGGCGAAGCCGACTGCAACCAACACCAGCGCCCACCGGGTGACGTTGAAGGCGATGATCTGCGCCGTGATCGTCGTGCCGATGTTGGCGCCGAGGATGACCGGGATCGACTGAACGAACGTCATCAGCCCGGCCGAGATGAAACCGACGACCAATACCGTCGTAACCGACGACGACTGCACGACCGCGGTGACCCCGGCACCGGTGAGTAGGCCGGTGATGCGATGGGAGGTCAGCTTCTCGAGGATGCGGCGCAGTCGGTCCCCGGCGACGACCCGCAAGGACTCGGTCATGCGGTCCATGCCCAGGAGGAACAGCGCCAATCCACCCAGCAGCCCGACGATCAGGTCGAACCAGTCGATATCGGCCGAAGACTCAGTCACGACCTCGGCGGTTGCGAAGAGCAGCGACGTCACGACATCCAGCTCGAGATTTGGCGCGGGCAGGCTGGGGCGGCCTCGGTCACTGGTTCACTCACAGTCGTCGCGTCGTGTTTGCGAGCTTGGCAGGCTCATCTGGCCGTTTCAACCATACCGATCGACCGGGAGCCGGCGGGGATGCCGGATCCGCGCAGTGCGGCTGGTCGGGAGGCTGCGTGTCAGCTTCCGGTGGCAGGCAGCGGGGTGCGGCGTCCGCCGCGGCCGACCAGGATCACTCCCGCCACGGCCAGCGCGCCGCCGATCACGATGGCGGCGCTGATGACCTCGTCGAGGAGCAGAGCCCCGGCGACCACACCAACCAGTGGGGCGAGATAGCCGGTGAGCGCCACCGTGGCGGCAGTGGTGTGAGCAGAGGCATAGAGGGTGGCGACGAACGGCAGCAGTGTGCTTCCCAGCGCCAGCAGAATGAGGATCTGCCAGGCGGATGCGTTTAGCCCGGGGAGATCGATATCCCGGACGAATAGGCCGGCAACGACAGCGATGGCGGCACCGGAGACGAACATCGGCACTGCCAGAGTGGCCGTGTCGTGGCGGGGCGAGTAGCGGCGGGCCAGGATGCCGCTCAGGGAGCCGA
This sequence comes from uncultured Acidimicrobiia bacterium, assembly GCA_963821095.1. Lineage (GTDB taxonomy): Bacteria > Actinomycetota > Acidimicrobiia > Spongiisociales > UBA5794 > CAVPHV01. The sequence continues at coordinate 329,473 of CAWGCJ010000007.1, forward strand.
AGGCCACGCCCACCAGCGCGAGGCTGCCGCCGATCACCGTGTTGCCCGAGCCGTCGGCGATGCCGCTCTCGCCGGACACGATGATCAGGGTGGTGCCGGCGAGACCGAGAACAAAGCCGGCGACCTGGATGGGTCGCAGTCGCTCTTTGAGGATCACGTGGGCCAGCGCCGCCGTCACGACCGGGATCAAGGTGATGATGAGGCCCTCGACTCCGGCCGAGATGTAGTTGAGGGAGGCGATGAAGAAGATCGGGGCGAGCCCGATGCGGGGGATGCCGATCAGCGCCCCGTCCCGCCAGGCGCGGCGATCGATCTTGCGGCCCTTGATCAGAGCGAAGGCGACGATGGCAATGGTGGCGATCCCGGTGCGAACCACCACAACGGTGAAGGTCGACGCTCCCTCAGAAAACGCTGCCCGGGTACCGACGCCGGCGAGACCCCATCCCAGGGAGGCGGCGAGCAGTGTGACGAGGACGCGGATGTTCACCGGAAGGACGCTACTGCGACCGCAGTGCCCGTCGACCATTGGCGAAACAGCGCTGCGGCCGCATCACCTCCCGGCTACTGCGGCCAGATAATCCTTCAGCCACTCGTCTTCGATGTCGCCGAAGCGGTCCTCGACCCCGGGGAGTACCCAGAGGTGCATCATTTCGTTCGTGATCGGGACCGTGATCGACCCAGCAGGGCAGAACCCGTATGGCGAGGTCAGTCCGGCGATCGCCGGCGGCGTGAGCGAGAAGCACACGTGATCGTGGGCGTGCCAGACCGTGAGCGGCCCGCCGACCGCGGGTCCCGGCTCTCCGATACCCTCCATCTCGAACATGGCGCCGAGCAGCACCGGTGTGCCGTTGTCGGCCACTGCGTAGACCAAGGTCTCGGGCCGTGCCGGGTCAAGGACGACATCGTCGGCTTGGTACGCTGCGTTTTCGGCGTGGAAGCTGAGTCCGTACATGTTGTCGATGTTGTAGCCGGCCGCGGCGGCGACCTCAGGATCGTCGTACTTGGCGATGGCCGCTGCGGTGGCGGCATACAACTCGTCGGCTTCCCGCTGCTCATGGGCACTCGGCTCACGATCGACCCCCGAGGGGAGGAGGACGCCGGGGGCCGGCACGTCCCCGAGGTGGTGGCCGCCACCCGACGAGAAGGCTCCGCCCCAGGCGGCAGCTCCGAGAAACACCATCACCGTCACAGTGGCAGTCGAAGCCCAGAATCGCCGCAGTGCACGGTCCGAAGCCGGTGTCATGGCAAGGGCCAGGGCGGCGACTTCGATCAGCTTGGTGAGTATGCCGAGTTGGTCGGGCGGCTCGCCGCCGAGCAACGTGAAGGCGTAGCCGAAGATGGAGGCGAGCAGGATCAGTCGGGTCCACCGTCGCCACGGCTTGCCATCCAGCAGCCGCCACGTCAGCCAGAACATCAGGACGGCATCGACAAGGTAGAGCCCGCTGTAGCCCGAAGGTTCGTGACCGAGCAGCAATCCGAGGTGAATGGCGCCGGATGCGCCCAGGAGCCAGGCGAGCATCCGTTGAGTGGGCGGCAGCGCCCGGTAGGCATCCACCCAGCGCACTGCGGCGGGTCGACCTGAACGGGCCGCCCGCCGCAGCACCCAGGTCCCCACCAGGAACAGCAGCAGAGCAATGAGCCCAAGGTTGTGCTCGGAGATGACGTTGTACATCGGGCTGCCGACGTAGCCGTTGATGACTTCGGACGGGTTCGGCACGCCATCGGTGTGGAAAGCGAGCACACTCACGGTCTTCCCTCCGCAGTGATGGTCGTCGGCGCGATGCCGAACTCTGCTTTGACGGATGGCCGGCGCAACGTTCGCATGATGGCGATGGGGAGCACGATCCGCGTCACGGTCGGCACCAGCGCGAGGCCTCGGCGGGCAAGGATCATCGCCAGCAGCAAGTCGATGAGGGCAAAGACGAGGATTGTCCCCTCGACCCAGAAGGTGATCTTGCGAGCCCGCCGTGAGCGCAGCCGGACGCCTCGGGCCGCCCACAACGTCACGATGGCGGCGACCAGGGTTGCCAGCATCAGCGGGGCGATGAAGAGCCCCGTCAAGGTGCCGACCAAGAACACTTCGATGGTCGAGGTGACGGCGATGCCTCCCTGGATCAACAGCAGGATGCGGACCACATCGACCCGGGTGTCGATTGGCGGCACGTCGATGGTGGGGGCGGCGCCGGTGGGTGGCTCGGTTGTTGAGGTTTCCATGCGGCAACTGTCGCCGGCGGCGATGAGTCACCGATTGGCGACAGATGAGGAGACGGTGAGACTGCGTCCGGGCTCCGGGGTCTGGCTCACCCTCCCAGCGCCACCGGGAGTCGCACCGTGAAGGAGGCGCCGGCGCCATCGTCATTGGTGACTCTGATCGAGCCGCCGTGAGCGACGACGATCTCGGCGGCGATGGCCAGGCCGAGGCCCGCACCGGCCGGGCTGCGGGCCGGGTCGGCGCGGTAGAACCGTTCGAAGACGTGGTCGATGTGCTCGGGGGCGATTCCGGGGCCGTGGTCGGTGACGGTCATCGTTGCGGTGTAGCCGTCGTCTTCCAGCGTGACCTCGATTGGCTGGGCGCCGTGCTTGTCGGCGTTGTCGAGCAGGATCCACACCAGGCGGGTGAGGGCGTCGTGGTCGCCCATCACCACCGTGGGGTCGGTGGGGGCGACGGCGATGTCCCTACCGAGGCGGGCGGCTCGGCGCGATGCGTCTTGGAGCACCACCGCCAGGTCAACGGGGCGTTGGCTGACGTCGAGGGCGGCATCGGCTCGGGCCAACAAGAGAAGGTCATCGATGAGGTGCGCCATGCGGTCGGACTCGGCCTCGATGTCGGCGAGGGCCTCTTCCCGATCTTGGGGCGAGACATCGGGGCGGTCCCGCAGGAATCCGGCGTTGGAGCGGATGGTGGTGAGCGGGCTGCGCAATTCGTGGGAGGCGTCCCCTACGAAGCGGCGTTGGGCGGCGAGGTTGGCCTGGAGGCGATCCTGAGAGTCCTCGAGCCTGTCGAGCATGGCGTTGAAACTGGTGGTGAGGACCCCGACCTCGTCGTCGGCTTTGACCGGCGGGAGTCGGCGGCTGAGGTCGCCGGTTGTTCCGATCTCGTCGGTGGTCTCGGCGAGTTGGTGCAGGGGGCGCAGCGCCCGCCCACTGACGAGCCAACTCACGACGATGGCGGCGATCAGGGTGATGATGCCGGATACCCACAACACAGCCGTGAGGCCCGCGATCTGCTCCTCGGTGTAGGCCGTTGACTGGCCGGCGACGACAATGCCTGCGATGCCGAGATCGGCCCGGGACCAGGGCACGGCGTACATCCGAATCTCGGTTGATCCTTGCTCGGCCGTGACCGTCGACGATCCGGTTTCGGCCGCTTCGACCACGGCGGCTGCCGGTACGCGGGGGGCAATGCCGTCAACTTGGCCGGTGGTGTAGAGCACGGTGCCGTCTTCCGTCACTACTTCCACATAGGGGTCGGTGCTCGCCGCCACATCGATGAGGACGGGGGGCTGGGTCGGAATCAGGCTCTCGGGGGGAGCGTCCTCCACAGCAACGACGGTGGCTGCGGCCAGGTCCGCCAGCAGCCGATCCTGCTCCTCGGGAGCCGCCCGACTGACCAGCAGACCGAGCAGAACCCCGAAGCTGATCATGGCGATCGCCGTCACGAATGCCCCGAACAGGGCGAGACGGAGCCGGATCTTCACCTCAGGCTTCCTTCATCACATAGCCGGCGCCACGGACCGTCTGCAGCAATCGGGGCTCGCCTTCGGCTTCCAGCTTCTGCCTCAGGTAGCGGATGTAGACGTCGACGACGTTGCTGGTGGTGTCGACTTCGAGCCCCCAGACCGCCTCGAGAATCTGGATCCGGCTCAGTACCAGCCGGGGGTTGCGCATGAAGTACTCGAGCATCCGAAACTCGAGCGCGGTGAACTCGACCTCACGTATGCCGCGGATGACTTCCATGGCGCCGACGTCCATCACGACATCGGCGTATTGCAGGATCTCCCGATCGGCATCGAGGACCCGGCGGCGCAGCAAGGTGCGGACCCGTGCCATCAGTTCCTCGTAGGCGAACGGCTTGATCAGGTAGTCGTCGGCGCCGGCGTCGAGACCGACGACCCGATCGGGTACCTCGGTGCGCGCCGTGAGCATCAGTACCGCGGCATCGTCGCCCCCGGCCCGCAATCGGCGGCACACCTCGATGCCATCGAAGCCCGGCAGCATCACATCGAGCACGATGAGGTCGGGATCATTCGCTCGGGCTGCGGTGAGGGCGCTGGGGCCGTCGTGGGCGACCGAGACGTCGTAGCCCTCGTAGGCGAGCGCACGCCGCACCGAGGCGGCGATTCGTTCGTCGTCGTCGACCACGAGGATGTGAGCGCGGGGTGTCATGGCGGTCATGGTGCCCGACAGGATGGCACGATCTGATGAGAGAACGATGAGCAGCACATGTTCTCGGAAGCTCGCCTCACAGGTTCTCTACGCTTGGGCCGGATGACGCGAAGGGAGTTCGATTCGATGCGTAGTGACGCCACGACCGTTGACGGATATCTGGAGAGCCTGCCGGACGACCGCCGCAAGGCGATCTCAGAGGTGCGCGAGGTGATCTTGGCGAACCTGCCGGATGGCTACGAGGAGGCCATGAACTGGGGGATGATCACCTACCAGGTGCCCCTCGAGACCTACCCCGACACGTACAACGACCAGCCCCTGATGTACGCCGGGCTCGCCTCCCAGAAGAACCACATGGCGGTCTACCTGACCGGCGTTTACACCTCGGACGGTGACCGGACTGTATTCGAGGAGGAGTATCGCGCCACCGGCAAGCGGCTCGACATGGGCAAGTCCTGTGTCCGGTTCCGCAAGCTCGACGACCTTCCACTCGATGTGGTCGGGCACGCCATCGCCGCCCACAACGTTGGTTCATTCATCGAACTCGTCGAGACGGCGCGGCCCGCCAAGAAGTCGAAGGGCTGACACCGCGTTAGGGTCAAAAAACAGAAGGGCGGCCCCGAAGGGCCGCCCTCTTGATGCCTTCCTGGCGTCAAATCTTGCTAGACGGCAACACGGTCCTTGAGGCCCTTGGCGACCTTGAAAGCGGCGACCGTGGTGGCTGCGATCTCGATGGTCGCTCCCGTCGCAGGGTTGCGTCCGGTGCGAGCCTTGCGGCGGCGGGTCTCGAACTTGCCAAAGCCGGCGATCGATACGTCGCGGCCGGCATCCAGCTCAACGGCGATGATGCCGTGGCCGGGCTCCGTGCTGAAGATTGCTTCGATGACCTCAACGGCCTTTGCCTGAGTCAGGTCGGTCTGCTTGGCGAGCTTCTTCGCCATTTCTGTCTTGTTCACGCCCATGCTCCTTTGCTGCGGTGCGGTGGTTTTGGAGTATCCAGCGACTCCCAGGGGCAGGACACTATGCACGAGAGCCCGAAAAACAGGGGATTTCCTTCACTCGCCCAGAAGTCGCGAAATCTGGAGACCGGGCCTACCACCGTCGCCGCTCTGCCGATGTGCCCTATTCCAGCCGGGGGTCGATGCCGAGAATGTCGCGCAATGCGCGAATACACGACTGGTGCAACCGCGATCGTGCGAGGTGCTCTGGCGGCCGGCTGCGACTTCTTCGCCGGCTATCCAATCACCCCTGCGTCGGGGATCTTGATGGCGATGATGCGCGAGCTCCCCAAGGTCGGGGGCGTTGCGGTTCAGGGGGAGGACGAGATCGCTTCGATCGGCATGTGCATCGGAGCGGCGATGACCGGGGCGCGGCCGATGACGGCAACGAGTGGTCCCGGGATCAGCTTGTACAGCGAGAACATCGGGCTGGCGGTGATTGGCGAGGTGCCGCTGGTCATCGTCGACGTGCAGCGGCTTGGTCCGTCCACGGGTGGGGCAACCACGGTGGCGCAGGGCGACGTGCAGTTCGTGCGTTGGGGGACGTCCGGGGGCTACCCGATCATCGCACTGGCGCCCGGCAACATCGTTGAGTGCTTCACCCTGACCGCCAAGGCCTTCGAGCTGGCAGAACGGTTCCGCTGCCCGGTGTTCCTGCTCACCGACAAGGAGGTGGTGATGACCCTCGCCACCGTCGATGTTGAGGGATATCCCCAGGTCAGGCAAGCGGAGCGGGTCCTCGCCACCTCGGGCGCCCCCTATCGGTACGAGCCGGCAGACGAGGTTCCGCCGCGCCGGGTCTACGGAGATGACGAGCCGGTCCGCTTCACCGGGTCGACCCACGACGAGTCGGCATACATCACCAAACATGCTCCAACGATTGGCGCCCTCAACCATCACCTCGCCGCCAAGATCGAGGACCACCGTGATGAGATCGAGTTGGTCGACGCCGACCTCGAACCCGGGGCGAAGACGCTCGTCGTCGGCTACGGGGTGACTGCGGGCGCGGTCCGGGCGGCCGTGGCGACGGCCCGTCGCTCAGGCGTCGCGGTGTCGTCATTGGTCGTGCAGAGCCTGTGGCCGGTGCCGGAGCGAGCGCTGGCCGAGGCCCTGGACGGGGTCCAGACCGTGGTGGTGCCCGAGCTCAACCTCGGTCAGTACCGGCGTGAGGTTGAGCGGCTGGCGGCGGGACGCCGGGTCGTCGGCATCAACCGCATCGACGGAGAACTCATTGCGCCGAACGCCATCGTGGAGGTCATCTGATGACGACGACGGTGACTCCGCTGAGCACCTTCCGCAACAAGACGCCGTACCCGTTCTGTCCCGGCTGCGGGCACGGACCAATCCTCGATCACCTCGACGCTGCACTTGTGGAACTTGCCATCGATCCTGCGTCGGTCGTGATTGTCAGCGATATCGGTTGCTCGGGCCTGTCCGACCAGTACTTCACCACGAGTGCCTTCCACGGTCTCCACGGCCGCAGCGTCACCTACGCCACCGGGATCAAGCTCGCCAATCCCAAACTCACCGTGGTGGTGATCATGGGCGACGGTGGGACCGGCATCGGGGGCACCCACCTCATCAACGCAGCGCGGCGCAACATCGGCGTCACCGTCATCGTGATGAACAACCTCAACTTCGGGATGACCGGCGGCCAACACTCCACGACGACGCCTGAAGGGGCGGTCACGGCGACCACTCCGGGGGGCAACCTGGAGCATCCGCTCGATATCTGTGGAACCGTCGGCGTCAACGGCGCCGGGTACGTTTATCGGGGGACGAGTTTTGATGACGACCTGACGACGCGGTTGGTGGCTGCCATCCGCCACCCTGGGTTTGCGTTGCTCGACATCTGGGAGCTGTGCACGGCGTACTACGTCAGGGCCAACCGTTTCTCGCGCCGGGCCATCGCCGAGACGATGGAAGGGCTCGGTCTCGAGGCCGGGGTGCTGTACGAACGTGACGTCGCCGAGTACGCCGCCGCCTATCGGGAAGCGCACGCCGGTGATCTGGGAACCGCAACGTCGGGCCCGGCGCCGATCCCGGTCGAGTATCAGCCCGAGTTGGATGGGCCGTTGTCGGTGGTGGTTGCCGGGTCGGCCGGAGGTCGGGTGCAGTCAGCAGCCCATTTGGTTGGCGCGGCGGCGATCCGGGCCGGGCTGTGGGCGACCCAACGCGGCGACTATCCGATCACGGTCAAAACCGGCCACAGCATTGCGCTGCTGGGGTTGGCACCGACCGAGGTCCCGCTCATCAGTGTCACGGCGCCCGATGTGCTCATCATCCTGAGCATCGATGGGCTGCGCACCGCAAAGCGCTGGCTGCCCACTATGAACCCCGACGGTGTCGTCTTCACCCTGCCGGAGTTCGCCGACCTCACCACTGCGGCCCGGGTCGAGGTCATCGACCCTGCGACGGTTGCGCCCCCACTGGGTAAGTCGCGCCTGGCGCTGGCGGTGCTGGCTGCCGTGGTGTCCCGTCGTGGCCTGTTCCCCGTTGAGGCGCTGCAGGCTGCTGCCGCCGCGGCGCCGTTCGCCGACCAGAACCTCGCCACGATCGAGGCCGGCCTGTCCCTCTGATTGGGTTTTGGCGGACGACAGCGACACCTGTGTCGTTCATGTCCGCCAAAACCCATTTGAGTTTGCTGTACGGTGGGGGTATGGGACGCATCAAGAAACTCGTGTTGGGTATTGGGGTATTGGCCGGCGTTTCGGTGGTCATCGATTCGAGGGCGGCGGCGCATCAGGCCCGAATGCTGCGGAACCACTTCCGGTTCCCCGCTGAGGACGCCGGGTTCAGTCCCGACCTCGTCGCCGACTTGCCCGAACCGGTTCAGCGGTACTTCCTCCACGCAATTGCTCCGGGCACGCCGTTGGCCCGCTCGGTGCGGTTGACCATCTCGGGTCGAATGCGGCCGCGGCCGGACGCGGCCCACCTCGACATCACCGCCAAGGAGACGTTGGCCCCGCCGCTTGGATTGGTGTGGGAGGCACAGACCGCCATCGGGCCGATCCCGCTCCACATCGTCGATTGCCACTTCCAGGGCGCCGGCCGGATCGAGGGCCGGGTCGCCGGATTGCTGGCGGTGATGCGCGGCGACGGGATCCACATCTCGCGTTCATCGCGCCATCGTGTGGCAATTGAAGCGACCTGGGTGCCGTCGACCCTGCTGCCCCAACACGGGACCGCATGGTCGGTTCTGGCGGATGATCTCATTCGCTACGAGATCACCGTCGACGGCGAGGCGGTTCCTGTGACCCTGCGCATCGACGGCGAGGGTCGAGTCGGCGAAGCGACGATGGAGCGCTACGGCGACGTCAACGTTCCCGACTATCAGCTGATCCCCTATGGGTACGCCACGGCGGCCGAAGCCGAATTCGGTGGCTACACGATCCCCTCACGCCTCATCGGCGGCTGGTGGTACGGCAGCGACGACTACGACGAAGACGGCGCCTCCGAGTTCATCATCGAGGACGCCGTCTACTGATCGGCGGTCAGGGTCCGATGGCGTTGGCTTCGTGGAACGCCGCTGGATACACCAGTTGGCCGCGGTAGGCGGGGTCGTAGCCGGAGAGCCGGAACACCATGAACGCTTCGTCCGGGACTCCATGTGCCGGCTTGGCGATGTGATGGTCCGCCGCCGGCTCGAACCCGAAGCGGGGGTAGTAGGACGGGATGCCTTCGAGCACAACGAGTGGCTCGCCGCGCCTATCACACCGGGTCCAGACCCTCCTCGACGAGTGCCCGCCCCACTCCGCTCGATTGCGCGTTCTTGGCCACGGCAAGTGGCGCCAGGCTCAGCACCCGGCGGGTTTGGTCGCCGACGAGGTCGACGTAACTGAACAGAATGTGCCCGACGATGGTGTCGTCGACCTCGGCAACGATGGACAGTTCCGGGACAAAGCGGTCTGAGCTCCGAATCAGGTCGACCAGGAGCGCCTCGTCGGGGGAGTCGAAGGCGTCGACAAGGACCTCTCGAACGGCTTGGTGGTCGGCGGCGGTCTCGGTACGAACCAGCATGTATGCCAGCCTACGGCGTGCCGAACACATCGCAGCCTGCTACCAATGGGTCCATGAAGTATTGGTTGATGAAATCAGAGCCTGGCGACTACTCGATCGACGACCTCGAACGGGACGGCACCGAGCATTGGGATGGGATCCGCAACTACCAGGCGCGCAACCTGATGCGCGACCAGATGGAGATCGGCGACCGGGTGTTGTTCTATCACTCGAATGCCAAGCCACCCGGGGTGGTCGGCATTGCCGAGATCGCCAGCGGCCCCTACCCGGATCACACCCAATTTGATCCCGAAGCGAAGTACTACGACGCCAAGTCGGATCCGGAGGACCCGCGTTGGATCATGGTCGACGTGAAGTTCGTGGAGAAGCTGCCCCGGATGGTGGGGCTGCCCGAGTTGCGCGAGTACGAAGAGCTGGCCGACATGGTGCTGCTGAATCGTTCAAGGCTCTCGGTGCAACCCGTGACCAAGGAGCAGTTCGAGTTCATCGTGGAACGGGCCGGCGAGCCGGCACCGGAGTAACGGGTTCTAGTTGTTTCCCCTGCTCAGACGGGCCTTGAGCTCCTTGCAGGTCGGGCAGATGGGGTAGCGGCTCGGGTCCCGGTTGGGGATCCACTTCTTGCCGCAGATCGCCACGACTTCTACCCCCTCGACGTTGGCGCGCACGATGTCGGCCTTGCGCACGTAGTGGGCGAAGCGGTCGTGGCCGCCGTCACCGTCGTCGATCAGCGGCTTGTCCTGCTTGGTCTTGGTCTTGGTCGGGGCGGGAGCCGGAGTGGGTGTCGTCATGGGGTGATTGTCGCACGTTGCGGTTCTGCTGTGTCGGGTGCAGTTCTTGTCGCAACCCCGGGATACAATCGAACGTATGTTCGAGACATTTCCAGTCACGTACGCCGAGATCGATGAGATCGAGCGAGAGCTCGTTGAGCTCGAGTCGACGATATCGCAGGCTCGAGCCCGGCAGGCCACGCTGCTTGCCTGGCTCGATGAGGTGCGGGTCGTCAACGTCCACGGAGCACGTTCCCTTCAGGAGTGGACGGCGGCCCATCTCGATGTGGCGTCGACGACCGCCCGTGACCTCGTGGCGGCGGCGCGGCGGACGATTGAGCCGGAGGCCGATGACGACCGTGCGGTGACGGGCCTCGAATCCGGCGACCTCACCTTCGACCGGGCAACCGCTACCGCCGAGCTTGTGGCGAGCGGCGCCGACGACCAGGACGTCGAAGCCAGCTTTGGTCGCGACCTGGCCGGGGTGCGACGCCTGGCGGCGAAGCTGCGGCGGATGACTCGGGTGGATGAAGGCGAGGTGATGCGGCGCCGCCACCTCTCGATCGAGCCCACGCTTGGCGAAACGGCGTGGCAGATCGGGGGCCTCGCCCCCGGCTACGACGGTCGGGTCATCGCCAAGGCATTGGAGGAGCGGGCCGACCTGCTGCCGACGGCCCCGCCTGGGGAGCGAGAGGGGCGCAGCCAACGCATGCTTGATGCCCTGACTGCGCTGGCCCAGGACTTCCTGGATGGAGTTCACCCCACGGATGGGGAACCGGTCGGTGGCGGGTCCTCGATCACCCTGTTCCTGGACACCGATGCTGTGGCCACCGGTGGCGAACTCGGCGGCACGGTCGCGTCCGGTCTGCGGGTGGGTCCTGCCACCATCGAGCGGGTGCTCTGCGGCGGCGAGGCTGCGGTTGTCGGTCTCTCAAACGGGCGACCAGTCGAGACCACCGATCACACCAAGCAGATCCCGCCGGCGGTGCGAGCCTTTGTGCTCCAGCGGGACGGTTGCTGCGTGATGGACGGATGTCGAAGTCGGTATCGCCTCCAGCCCCACCACATTCGCCAACGCGCCGAAGGCGGCAGCAACGATCCCGACAACCTGGTCACGCTGTGCTGGTATCACCACCACATTGCGGTCCACGGCTACGGAAAGCTGTTGGATCCCGAGTCGCCCCCGATGCGGCGCCGCTTCCTGGTCGGTCAGACAAGGGATCCCCCCTTCCATTGACCGCTCGGCGGGGCGGCCCGGCATCTACCTCGATGGCCTTCAGGCGCGCCCGGATCGGCGACCTAGGCCTCTGCGGCTGCTCTGAGACCGTCGGCGAACTGCTGGAACGAGGGGCCGAGGTCGGGGATCGACTTCCAGATGAACCGCAACATGGGTCCGGTGTACTCCTCGCGCATCTTGAAGTGGCAGCCGGTGTCGGTGGGGGTGACGGTGAAGGTCCGTTCGCCGGTGAACATCCCCATCGGCATCCCTCCGGTCCAGGTCATCCGCCCGCCGGCTTGGTCGATGGCGACCTTCACCGGGAAAGCGCGACCCGGGTTGACCGAGGAGATCACCTTGATCTTGGCCCCGTCGGCAATGGTTCCCTCGACCCGCTCAACGCCCGAATCCCAGCTCGTGTAGCCGGCGCCATCCAACAGGATCGGCCACACCACATCCGGCGCCGCCGCAATATCCGTCTCCGCTTCGAAGTACTCCATCGCTTCCTCCCTCATCGGCGATGATGCAACGCTACCGAATCGGAGGAGCGAGATAGTCGATCCACAGGCTTCTTACTGAAGGCTGTGGTCAGCCGTCCGGGTTCGACGCCCACGGGCTGAACGTGATGGGTAGGTTTGGGGGCAGCGAAGGGGAGGATCATTGCAGCGAGATTTCGAGGACGTCTCTCGGCTGTCCCAGGAACAAATCGTGTTCCGACGTGGAGCGGAGCTCGGGGGTGATCCTGCCACGCAGCGTTTCGTGATCTGTGGAGAGTGCGGTTGGCCAAATGACAAGCCAAGGCTCCAGAAGCGGTGCCAACGCCAGGGTGCTGAGCACGACCTCGTTTGGGAGTCGAACGAGTAGATGTTTGCCACAGTCCTCACACAGGTGACCGGTCTGTTCGGCTCCGGCAAGGAGTTTGTCCGCACCTACTTCTTCCCGACCTTGGTCTGGCTCGCAGGTCTGGCCGCGATCGTCGTGGGCCCGCAGTCACAAATCGACAAACGGCTCGACCAATTCCAGAACCTCAATGCGGTGCTCCAGATTGCTTGGCTGGCTCTTGGCCTGACCCTTGTGGCGGTATTGGCCTCTGTGCTCGCCGCCATGCGATCTTCGGTTCTTCGGTGGTACGAAGGTCATTGGCCGCGTCCTCTTGAACCCCTAGCGAACCGCCTTCGAACGTGGTTCCGCACCTATCTATTGGCGATGCTCGAGAAGAACCCGGAGGCATACGCCAAGGTCGTTTACTACCAGTACCCAGATCCGTTGGCCTACCCCAACGAGATCATGCCGACCCGACTTGGAAACGTGTTGAGATCGGCGGAGATGTACGCCTACCACCGATACGGCGCTGATTCCGTCTTGGTGTGGCCTCGCTTGTACCCACTCCTGCCGGAGGAAATGAGAGCGACGGTCGATGAAGGGCAGCGATCGGTGGATTTCGGCTTGATCATCTCGCTTCTTGGTTGGACCTTCTCGCTCGTGGCCGGCCTCGTCCTTGTGATCCAAGCGCGCCCCCCATGGGTCTTTGGTGTTGTCTTTGCAGTCGGCTGGTTGTTTGCCTTTCTCGGGTATCAGGCCGCGGTAGCTTCGGCCGTTCCCTACGCCGAGCAGATTCGAGTCGCCTTCGATCTATACCGTCCGCTCTTGCTGGAGACCTTCGGGCTGCAGGAGGAAGGTGTGTCTGAGCCGGCCTACCCGCTCGAGGCAAGGGTCCATTGGTCCAAGCTCAACGAGTTCTTCTACTACCACGCTGACACTTTCCAGCGTCGCCCGCCCCCGGCGCCAACAAGACCGGCGCCTCCGGTTCCCAAGCGTTGGACGGGGAGCATTCGCCGACCGTCCACGGGTCAAGACGGGCTGGCTTTCGACGTCATTGTCGAGGAGGCGGAGAGCAAGTCCGATGTCGATTGACGCGCCGGCCGTCTTCTTTGGCTTGGCCCTCCTTGGTGTCGCCGTTGTTCTGGCACGCATCGCTTGGCCATCGTCTAGCGGCGATACCCGACCCTTTCCTCTCCGGACGTTGACTCTGATTGCTGTCCTCGCCCTGGTCGGCATCGCGGCGTCCTGGGTTCGATATCAAGCGCCGATTGACGCAACGGCCAATGGCGCCATTGAGGCCTTCTCCGTTCTTGGTGTCGTCGACGTCGACGACGATCAGTATCACGGGAAGCTGACGACGGCGGCGCTCAAGAAGGGAGCTTCCGTTTCGGAGGCGGTTCTAGTCGAAGTCCACGGTCCGTTCAGTGACCTACAACTGGCGCCGGTGGGCCTGGAGGTGAATGCGGCGGATGTGCTCGGTGGGGAACTCGCAGTCGGCGATATCGTGAGTGTCGCTTTTGGTCGTGAGAAGGCGACGGATGGTCTGGTGGCGAAGATCGCTCCGATCGCGAGTGAGGCAACGACGGGCGAAGGCGAGGTGCCGGGCCGATTCGCCCTCGTGGTCGTCGTCGACTCCACGCAGCAAGAGACATCGCCGACGTGGCAGGGAGACGTCACCGTGACCGAGATAGCGGGCGCCCCTACGCCAGTCCCACTTCGATGTCGGCCACGAGGTCGGCCGCCTGAATGCCGCAAAGGACCTCGAGGGCAATCGGGCCGCTGGTGGCCTCCTGGGCGGCGGCTGCCGCCAGTTCGCCGTTCGCAATCAGTGCGTAGAGGCTCTCGCCCGGACACGCAGTGGCCGCCCAATCGCGGTGGCCGGTGATCTCCGGTCGGGGGAACCTCAAATTCGCCGACACCCCACGCCAGCATGGCGATCAGTGACGCCAGTTGCGGCCCGGTGAGTTCCTGCTCCTCGAAGTTGCCCTTCACGGCGATCAGGAGATGACCGGTCGGGTCGTAGCTCGTCCTAGTGTCACCGACCGCCGTGTAGGGGCGGCCTTCGTAGATGTGGCCGTTGCGGTCGATCACGAAGTGATACGCCAGGTCGGGCCAGCCGATACCCTGGTGGTCGGCCTGGTGTTTGCGGGTGATCGCCGGGGCGAGGCGGTTGTCCTCGATGACGGCCGCGGTGTGGTGCACCGTGATCCGCTCGATGGTGTGCTCGGTGAACTCGCCGGTCGGCGGTTGGGCGCCCCACGCTTCTCGGCAGATGGCAGACACCGTGGCGGCGGGCAGCGTTGTCGTGGTTGTGGTGGTTGGGGCGGCCGTGGTTGTCGTTGTGCTGGGCGGAGCAGCGGTTGTTGTCGTGGTGGGCGCCGCAGCGGTCGACGGGGCTCTCGATGTCGAGGTCGACGGCGTGGTCCCGGCCGCTTGGACACCAGCTTCGTCGTCGCCGAGCAGCCAGGCCAGCCCCCCGACGGCACCCAACCCGGCCACGCCGGCCAGGCCGATCAGTAGCCGTCTGCGGGCAGGATCCTGCGGTGCCATGCCCATAGAGTAAGGCCCTCCGGGTGGTTCACCCGGAGGGCCTTCCCTGGGTCACTTTCAGGTCGTGGGAGATGAAAGTGACGGCCGCGGCTTCAGCTGCACCCCTTGCTGTCCCCACAGTTGAGGCAGCGGTAGCAGGAGCCGTTGCGGACGGTGATGTGGCCGCACGTATCGCACAGCGGGGCATCGCCCATCTTGTCGGCGAGGACCGCTTGGACGGCCGCGGTTTGCAGGTCGGCGGCCGTGGCGGCGGTACCGCCGTTGGCCATTGCACCCGGGCCGGGCGAGAGCGACGCACCGACCGCAACCGGCGCATCGTGGCCCTCGATCGGCATGTTCTCGTCGGCGTCCACAAAGGCTGCCGCTTCGACCTGGGCGTCGATTTCGGCCTCCATGGCGCTATCGGTCAGGTCCAACTGGATCCCGGCATCGACCGCGATCCCCTTCGGGGGCTCGGGCAGTTCGCTGCTGCGGTCCGGCGGCACCTGGGCCAACTCGTCACGATGCAGGTACTCGACACCGAGCGCCCGGAACACGTAGTCGATGAGGCTGTTGGCCATCTTGATGTTCGGGTGTCCCTCGACCATGCCCCGCGGCTCGAAGGTCTGGAACGTGAAGGTGTCGACAAACTCCTCGAGCGGCACGCCGTACTGGAGTCCCTTGCTCACCGCGATGGCAAAGCACGACAGGATGCCGCGCAGCGTGGCGCCTTCCTTGGCCAGGTCGATGAACAACTCACCCAGCGTGCCGTCCGTCGTACTCGCCGGTGCGCAGGAACACCTTGTGGCCACCCACCCGGGCCTCCTGGGTGTATCCGGCCCGCCGTGCCGGCAGCAGGAAGCGGGGGCGGGGCAGATCCTGATAGGCCTGGGCCGGCGAAACACCCGGTTTGAACATCCCGGCGTGGATCAGCCCGTGGCCGTGGGACACCATTTCCATCTCGTCGGCCAACGCATCCTCGAGATTGTCGGGTTCGTCGTCGGCAATGCCGTCATCGGACTGCGACGACAGCGGCTGGGAAGCCTTCGAACCGTCCCGGTACAGGGCCATCGCCTTGAGGCCGAGATCCCACGACATCCTGTACGCCTCCTCGATGTCGGCGATCGACACCTCGTTTGGCATGTTGATCGTCTTGGAGATCGCCCCCGAGATGAACGGCTGGGCGGCCGCCATCATCTTGATGTGACCCATGTGGTGGATGAACCGCACGCCGTTCTTGCCGTTCTTGTTGGCGCAGTCGAACACCGGCAGGTGCTCGTCACGCAGGTGCGGGGCGCCCTCGATGGTCTGGCGGCCGCAGACGTAGTCGTTGGCTTCGGCGATCTCGTCGTCGCTGAACCCAAGGGCCTTGAGCATCGAGAAGCTCGGCTCGTTGTACTGCTCCGGGCTGAAGCCGAGCCGCTGCATCGTCTCGTCGCCGAGCGTCCACTGGTTGAAGGCAAGGCCCAGCTCGAACACACCCGGCAGGATGTGCTCCACCCGCTGGATGTCATCTGCGGTGAAGCCCTTGGCGATCAGGGTTGCCGTGTTGATGTGCGGCGACCTGGTGAGGTTCATGGTCCCGACCACGTAGTCGATGATCTGGCTGACCTGGTTCCGGTCGTACCCGAGGCGCTTCAGCGCCGGGGCGATCGACTGGTTGGCGATCTTGAAATAGCCGCCGCCCGCCAGCTTCTTGAACTTGACCAACGCGAAATCGGGCTCGACTCCGGTGGTGTCGCAGTCCATCAGCAGACCGATGGTGCCGGTCGGGGCCAGCACCGTTGCCTGGGCGTTGCGGTAGCCGTGCTCCTCGCCCAGCTTCACCGCGATGTCCCACGCGTTGCGGGCTGCTTCGAGCATGGCGTCGGGCGCCATGGCCGGGGTCGATCCCCATCACGTGCGACGACACGCCCTCGTACTCGCCGTCGCCGGCGTTGTAGGCGGCCTTGCGGTGATTGCGCATCACCCGCAGCATGTTCTCCCGGTTGAGTTCGTACTTGGGGAACGGGCCGAGCACCTCAGCCATCTCTGCCGACGTCGCATAGGAGTAGCCGGTGAGGATCGCGGTCAGCGCCCCGGCAATGGCCCGGCCCTCCTCGGAGTCGTAGGGGATCCCCATGCGCATCAGCAGCGAGCCGAGGTTGGCGTAGCCGAGGCCGAGGGTGCGGTAGTCGTAGCTGCCCTGGGCGATCTCCGCCGACGGGAAGTGGGCCATCGTCACCGAGATCTCGAGCACCATCGTCCAGATCCGGATGGCGTGCCGGTAGGCCTCGAGGTCGAAGATGCCCTTGTCGTCGTCGTAGAAGCGGCCCAGGTTCAGGCTGGCCAGGTTGCAGGCCGTGTTGTCGAGGAACATGTACTCGGAGCACGGGTTGGATGCCCGGATCTCGCCCTCCGGCGGGGGAGGTGTGCCACTCGTTGATCGTCGTGTCGAACTGCATCCCGGGGTCGGCGCACGCCCACGCCGCTTCGGCGATCTGGCGCCACAGGTCGCGGGCCTTGACGGTCTTCATCACTCGGCCGTCGTAGCGGGCGATCAGGTCCCAGTCGCCGTCGTCGACGACCGCCTGGACGAACTCGTTGGTGACCCGCACCGAGTTGTTGGAGTTCTGGCCCGACACGGTGGCATAGGCCTCGCCGTTGAAGTCGGATGAGTAGCCGGCAGCTACCAGCGCCCTGACCTTCTTCTCCTCTTCGGCCTTCCAGTTGATGAACGTCTCGATGTCGGGATGGTCGATGTCGAGGATCACCATCTTGGCGGCGCGGCGGGTGGTGCCGCCCGACTTGATGGCTCCGGCGGCGCGGTCGCCGATCTTGAGGAAGCTCATCAGCCCGGACGACTTGCCGCCACCGGACAGCGGTTCGCCCTCGGCGCGAATGTTCGAGAAGTTGGTACCGGTGCCCGAGCCGAACTTGAACAGGCGGGCCTCACGCACCCACAGGTCCATGATGCCGCCCTGGTTGACCAGGTCGTCACCGACCGCCTGGATGAAGCAGGCGTGGGGCGCGGGCCGGCTGTACGAGTCGGGGGAGACCGTCATCTCCTCGGTCTCGGGGTCGACGTACCAGAAGCCCTGGGGCGGGCCGTCGATGCCGTAGGCGTGATGGAGGCCGGTGTTGAACCACTGCGGGGAGTTCGGGGCGGCCATCTGGTGGACCAGCATGTAGCCGAGTTCGTCCTCGAACACCTGGGCATCGTCGGTCGATGCGAAGTAGCCGTGCTCTTCGCCCCACCAGCGCCACGTCGACGCCAGGCGCTCGATGACCTGGCGGGCGGAGCGTTCCGGGCCAAGCACCGGTGCGCCGTCGTCGTCGAGGATCGGCTTGCCGTCGGCGTCGACCTGGGGGACGCCCGCCTTGCGGAAGTACTTCGAGACCATGATGTCGGCGGCCACTTGGGACCAGCCCGATGGGATCTCAGCATCGGTCATCTCGAACACGATCGAGCCGTCGGGATTGGTGATCCGGGAGTCTCGCTGACTCCATTCGACCGACTCGTAGGGATCCTCTCCCTCTGTCGTGAAGCGACGTTCGACGCGGAGACCCTTCGTCATTGTTTCCTCCCGGCGGTTCCTGGCTCGGTGCTCATTGGCGATAGTTGTCAACAGTGTTATCCACAACCACAACATCTTGGGGTAGGGAAGTGGCTGAGGCCCTAGATGTTGCGCAGGGACCTGCGATGTTACTTACACAGATGTAACTACGCAAGTGTTCTCTGAGCCCACAAAATGGGGGTTTTGGGGGCGCGGCGACTCCTTGGTGCGGTGTCCGGGGGAAGTCAGAACCGTTCTACCGGAAGGCTTTGCGGCCCCGCAAGCTCATCCCGTGGTTTTTCTTCGCGGGACGGGAAGTTATTTCGCGGACCCGCTCCGGACGCGAGTTCGCCCCCGGCTGAGCCGGGGGCGAACGGTTGGTGGGTGACTGGTTTTGGTCTAGGCGGGAGCATCGCCCCAGAGATCGAGCCGTGACCTGCGCGGTGTCGGTGCCACCCCACACGTTCTCGGCGCGGTAGGTGAACGAGACGCAGGCATGTTCGAAGAACGGGTGGTCAGCGAGGAAGATAGACCTCGCCGTTGTCCCAGACGTCGATCCAGCCCACCGGGAATCCGAAGTCACGAAAACCGGAATGCGTCACGACGTCGACGAACGGGAGGCCGTTGACTTCGACCACGCTGAGACCGTCACCCAGATCGTTCTCCAAGCCATTGCCGAGGTGCCAAAGTCGAATCACGAACCGTCAAAGGAGTCGTCCACGGCGTCCATGTCGTCGCGTGCCGGTCACGACTCACGAGCACCTCGGCTGCGTCCGTGCCACCGAAGCCGTCGTCGACCTCGTAGGTGAACACGTCGGCCACAACATGGCCATCCGGGAGGAAGTTCAGCCCCTCATCCAGGAACAGCACAAAGTCGCCGGCCTCGTCGACGAGGATCTGGCCGATGGTGTACTCGGTGTCGGTCAACCGTCGACGCCCGAAAGGGTCTGGTCGATCGGGGTGACGGTCAACTTGTCGTCGTCCGCGTCGCTGTCGTTGTCGAGTAGCGACCCGGTGACCTCGCCGTCGTCCTCGAACGCCTCGATGACGTCATCCTCGGCGACGGGCATCCAGTTGATGCTGATCGTCACCTGGGCCCAGGCCTCGCCGCCGTTGCCGTCGATCACCCGGTAGAGCCAGGTGTCGGTGTCGCCCTCGCCGAGACCGCCGGTGTTCTCGTACAGGAACGTGCCGTCGGGGCCCGGGATGACCGTGCCCGTGGTGCCGTCGACGTCGACGCCGACCACGGAGAGTCCGGTGTCATCGACGTCGTAGTCGTTGTCGAGCACGCTGGCTGTCACGAACGAGGACTCGTCGCTCCGCATCCGGAACCCTTCGCCCGAGTCGTCCTTGGCAACCGGGTCGTCATTCACCGGGTGAACGGTGATGGTGACGGTGGCTTCGAGCGAGTCTTCGCCCTTGGTATCGCGTGCGACGTACGTGAAGCCGTCGCCCCCACTGAAGTCGTCATCGGGGGTGTAGACGACCTCTCCGTTGACGACCTCGGCGGTTCCCGCCGTGGGGTCCTCGACGATGATCGGGGTCAGATCGGCGGGGTCGTCCTCGACATCGGTGTCGTTGCTGGTGACGTCGATCGTCACCGGGGTGTCCTCGTCGGTCTCGGCCTCATCGTTGACGGCTTCGGGCAGGTCGTTGACCGCCCAAACGTCGAGATAGACGGTGGCCGTTGCCTCGGCGCCAAAGCCATCGATGATGGTGTAGTCGAACTGGTCAGGCCCGAAGTAGTTCGGATCCGGCGTGTAGTCCAACTGCAGGGGACCGATGGCCTCGATGGTGACGAAGGGGGCGTCGGCCAGCGTGACCGTTCCGTTGGTCCGGATCGGTCCAACCGGCGATCGAGATCGAGTCGTCGAAGTCGGCTTCGGGAGGACTGTCATTCTCGAGCACCGAGATCGTGACCGACTCGGTCCTCGTCCGTCTCGGCAAAGTCGTCGACCGCCACCGGGTCATCGTTGACCGGGAGCACGTCGACTACGACCTCGGCGTCCCAATCCGAGATGCCTTCGTCGGTGTCTTCAACGTAGTACCAGAACGAGTCTTGGCCGTAGAAGTCCGGAGTGGGGGTGTAGACAATCTCCCCATCGACGACGGCAACCTCGCCGTTGCTCGGGCCATCCTCACCAAGAATCGGCGTAAGGGCATCAGGCAGATCTTCGACGTCGAAATCGTTGTCCGTTACATCGATGGAGATCGGGGTGTCCTCATCGGTGACGTTGTCGAGATCGTCGAATGGTTCGGGCAGGTCGTTGACCGACAACACGTTGATGGAGACGGTCGCCGTCGACTCGAGAAGGCCATCGGTGATCGTGTAGGTGAAGCTGTCCGGTCCGAAGTAGTCTGGGTCCGGCGAATAGAACACCGGCTCGCCTTCGAAGCCGTTCTGGACCTCTCGGAGCCCAGGACCCTCTCCCCACTCAACGAAGCCGTTCGCCGGCTGCTCGACATCGGAGATCCAGAAGAAGTCACCGTCGACGTCGCTGTCGTTCTCTGTGACCCAGATCACGACCGGTTCGTCCTCGGGCGTCTCGATGCCGACATCGTCGACCGCATCTGGGGCATCGTTGACCGGGGGGACGAGGACGTCGACCCATTTCGCGAGCAACGATTCGTCGCCTTCGCTGTCAACCGCGGCGTACCAGAAGCCGGCGCCTTGGCCGTTGAAGTTCTCGGCGGGAGTGAAGACCACCTGACCTTCGACCACTGCGGCCGTCCCGAACATTGGCTCGCCCTTGAGGGCCGGGCTCAGGGCTGTCGCGGCAGTCTTCGACGTCGAAGTCGTTGGCGGTCACGTCGATGGTCACCGGCGTGTCCTCATCCGTCTCCACGCCGAGGTCCGGCAATGTGACCGGACGATCATTGACCGGGAGAATCTCAACCGTCACCGTTGCGGTCGAGATAGCTCCCCACGGGTCCTCGATGGTGTACTCGAACGTATCCGATCCGAAGTAGTCCCGGTTGGGGAAGTAGGTCAGACCACCGAATCCCGGTGGAAGGTCGATGGCGGTGGCGGCGAAATCGTCGCCTCCCCAGTCGACCCAACCGTTGGTCGGCTCGGTGACGCTGATGATCCAGAATGGGTCCTCGTCGACGTCGAAGTCGTTGTCGAGAACCGGGATCCACAGCGGTTCATCCTCGAGGCCTTCGTAGCCCAGGTCATCGACGGCTTCAGGCGCGTCGTTGACCGGGTTCACGGTTATGTGGACCGTAGCCGCGTTGGATGCGCCGCCGTCCGTGTCCTCGACGTAGTACGGGATCCACTGTTCGGCCCCAGAAGTTGGCCGGCGGCGTGTAGCGGATCTCTCCGTCGACGACCTCGGCACTGCCGTCCCACTTGCCCTCAATGATCACCGGCGTCAAGTCGCTGGAGTCATCCTCGACATCGCTGTCGTTGGCGGTGACGTCGATGGTGACCGGTGTGTCCTCGAGAGTCTCGTTGTCCAAATCGTCGTTGGCGACCGGCAGGTCGTTGACCGAGTTGACGGTCACCGTGACGATGGCACTCGATTCGACGCCGTACTCGTCACGCATCGTGTACTCAAACGTGTCCTCGCCGAAGAAGTCGGCCGGCGGGACGTAGCGGACCTGGTTGCCGACGATGGCAACGATGCCCTGGGTCCCACCGAACTCGAGGGCGATCACCTCGAGGATGGCTCCGTCGTCGGCATCCGTGTCGTTGGCGAGCACGTCGATGTCGACCGTTGTGTCCTCGTCGGTGGTCGGGGTGTCGTCGACCGCCACGGGGGCGTCGTTGATCCCGAGAACGTCGACGGACACGAACGCGGTGTCTGTGCCGCCGTGATCGTCGCTCACTGTGTACTCGAACACATCCTGGAAGACTTCACCCTCAGGCACGAAGTCCAGGCCTCCAACCGGGTCGTAGGTGACCGATCCGTCCGGGTTCACCAGGACCGAGCCTTCGGTCTCCTCCAAGGCGCGGGCAGCGCTCACGAAGAGGCGGTCTCCAAGGTCTGGGTCGTAGTCGTTCCCGGTGAGTCCGTAGAAACGTAGCCGCCGTCTCTTCATTGGTGAAGAACGGTCCGTCGTCGTAGGCGAAGGGATCGTCGTTTTCGCCGTGGAGGGTGATCGTGACCGTTGCGGTCGAGGTCTCTTCACCATCGCTGATCGTGTACTCGAACGCATCGGAGACGGAAGAGCCCAAGGGGAGGAAGCCGTCAGTCAGCATCGATACGAAGAACAGGAAGCCGTCGTCTTCCACCGCGAAGTAGCCGACGAGCAGTTCCCCCTCGTACCACGCAAACTCCTCACCCTCGTTCATGGGTTGGCCGTTGATCTGCGACGACCCTCAGTTCGTCGCCATCGATGTCCGAGTCGGGTCCGTTGCCGTTGTCCTCAAACAGGCTTCCCTCGAAGAAGTCGCCTTCTTCGCCAAACCCGATGTACTCGTGCTCGCCGAAGTGGAAGTCATCGTCCTGGGCTACCGGCGCGTCGTTGATCGGGAGGACCTCGACGTCGACCGCAGCGGTTTCGGCGGAGGTGCCGCCGTCGGTGTCGGTGACCTCGTAGGTGAAGCTATCAGGTCCGTTGTAGTCGGGGTCGGGGTTGTACTCGACGCCACCTTCGACCAGGGCGACCGAGCCGTTCTCCGGCTCGTCCACGATGGTGATGGTGAGGTCGGCGGCGTCGTCTTCGACGTCGGAGTCGTTGTCGAGCACGTCGATGGTCACCGGGGTGTCTTCGTCGGTCTCGATTCCGAGGTCGTCCTCGGCGATCGGAAGGTCGTTGATCGGGCCGACGTTCACGGTCACGGTTGCCGTGGACTCGAGGTCACCGTCGGTGATGGTGTAGGTGAAGCTGTCCTCCCCGAACGTGTTCTCGTCGGGGGTGTAGACCAGTTCGCCTTCGATCTCTTCGACCGTGCCGTTGGCGGGGTCAGCTGAACGAATCGATGCTGATCTCGCTGTCGACGTCGGTGTCGTTGTCCAACACGTCGATCGCAACGGGCTCGTCCTCGTTGGTTGCAGCCTCATCGTCCTCTGGCCACTGGGGCGTCGTTGATGGGGAGGACCTCGACGTCGACCGCAGCGGTTTCGGCGGAGGTGCCGCCGTCGGTGTCGGTGACCTCGTAGGTGAAGCTATCGGGTCCGTTGTAGTCGGGGTCGGGGTTGTACTCGACGCCACCTTCGACCAGGGCGACCGAGCCGTTCTCCGGCTCGTCCACGATGGTGACGGTGAGGTCGGCGGCGTCGTCTTCGACGTCGGAGTCGTTGTCGAGCACGTCGATGGTCACCGGGGTGTCTTCGTCGGTCTCGATTCCGAGGTCGTCCTCGGCGATCGGAAGGTCGTTGATCGGGCCGACGTTCACGGTCACGGTTGCCGTGGACTCGAACTCACCGTCGGTGATGGTGTAGGTGAAGCTGTCGGGCGCCGAAGAAGTTCTCGTTCGGGGTGTAGACGAAGTCGTCGCCACCGAGGCCAAGCTCGACCACGCCGCTCGTGCGCCGGCGTGAACGCATCGATCCCGATCGAGCTGTCGACGTCGATGTCGTTGAGCAACACGTCGATCGCAACGGGCTCGTCCTCGTTGGTTGCAGCCTCATCGTCCTTGGCCACTGGGCCGTCGTTGACGCCATCGACCATCACCGCAACGGTGGCTGTGCCGGTCTCGCCCTTGGGGTCGGAGATGGTGTACTCAAACGTGTCGACGGCAAAACTGCCGACGTTGAGGTGCTCGTACATGCCATTCGGGTCATAGGTGAAGGACCCGTCTGCGTCGACCATGATCTCGGCGCCAGAAGGCAACGTGAGAGGTTGGCCAACCTCGTTCTCGTCGCCATCGACCGCCACGACGGCCAGCGGGTGCCCGTTCGGGTCGTAGTCCTCACCGTTGCCGTTGTCGAGCAGCAGCATGCCGCGGGTTGCCTGATCCTCGTTCGTATCGAACTCGTCGTTCATGGCTACGGGCGGATCGTTGAGGTCGTCGTCTTCGCAGTCGATCGGGAACTCGGTACCCATGCAGCGGTCAAAACCGATGCCGCCGTCGGCAGTGTCGGAGTCGGCGCCTCCGTAGAGGAGGTCGTCGCCTCCCTCGCCGGCCAGCATGTCGTCGCCGCCGTTGCCTCGCAGGTCGTCGTCGTCATCGGCGCCGGAAAGGTTGTCGGCTCCCGGGCCGCCCTCGGCGTAGTCGGTGCCGGGGCCGCCAAAGCCGCGGTCGTCGCCGTCGTTACCGCGCATGGTGTCGTCGCCGTAGCCGCCGTTGAGCAAGTCGTTGCCGGCGCCGCCAATCAGGCTGTCGTTGTCTTGGTTGCCGCGCAGGGTGTCGTCGCCGGGGCCGCCGAACAGGTCGTCTTCTCCGTTGCCGCCGGCGAGGTCATCGTTGCCGGCCGCGCCGTATGCCACGTCAGCGCCGTCGCCGCCTTTGATCGTGTCGTCCCCAGATCCACCACAGATGACGTCGTTGCCTCCGCCGCCGTCGATGACGTCGGCACCTCCCAGGCCAAGGATCACGTCGTCGCCGGGGGTACCGGAAAGCGTATCGTTACCGGGTGTACCGGTGATGGTTGCCGGAATGCCGTTGCACGCGGTTGGCGTGGCGGCCTGGGCGGGGCTGGTGAGTGCAAGCGTCGAAACGGCGAGTGCAAACACAGCAAACAGGCGAAATGCGCGCTGCATGTTGGGGGACTCCTCAGTCGCGGATACGGTCAGCGCCAGAAGCTGGACGCATCCGAGTCCTTCGACAGATCCGTCGAGAAACTTGAACAGATAGTGGCGGCAGCTCACTCTTTTTGTTTGTGCGTGGCGCAGCCGCCGTTCCGGCGGGGCTGCAACGCCGCGGGCCTGGATTCGGAGCCACGCACGGACGAGGAGGTCGTTCTCACCCAACTCTCATATTCGCCTCAGATCCACTCATCGGGCGGCGGCATAGTGGGTCTTGTACATCGATCACCAAACACAACGATCGATTGACACCCTCCCTCCCACGACCGGGTGCCGGCTCAGCCGGCACCCGGTTTCTCATGGTGGAGAAGGTTTACCAAACCTTCAGGTCTGCTTCACCCCATGCTCACTTCGATCTGTCATTGTGGTGTTACTGAATCGGGGAATGATCGAAGCCAACCGATCGAGTCCTCCTCCAAAATGGCCCGGCGTCGGGTATCTCGGCGCCGGGCCGCCTCCTTTTTGGGGTGCCTCTGGGCTAGCCCTGGCGACGAAGGAAGAAGGCGCCGACCCCGAACAACCGGCGGCCGCCACGTACACGAAGAAGAAGAACAGGCTCGCCCCATCCGGTGAGAAGTGGCCGAACAGCCAATTGAGCAGCGTGACGACGCCGATCGCCGCTACCGCCCACGCCGCCATCTCGACGAACCACGGGTAGAACCGATGCCAGGGCGCCTCGCGTCCGGTGTAGTAGAAGAAGACCCCGGTGATGGACGCAAGGGCGAGCAGCCAGGAGGCTTCCGAGATGAAGTACTCGCCGAGCAGGATCTCACCGAGGAGCAGGTTGACCAGCAGGAGGAGCACGGCGCCGAACGCGATCAATTGCTCGCCGAAGGTGAACTGTGCGATGGCACGTTGGGCGTGGTCGGCCACCGAGGGCTCGGGTGGCTTGTTCTCCTGGTTCCCGAAGCTGGCGTCGTCGGTCATGGATCCTCCTGGGAATTCTGTGACGGGGACTCTGCCGATGGAGAATCTTCGGCCGCGGGTGGCCGCTCCTGAACCAGGGAATCAGACGAGCACCGGCCGTCTGCGGGCTAGCCCTGGACGGCGGGGATGACCTGCTCGCCGTAGGCGCGCATGTCCCTTCCTGGTTGTCGTGCATCAGGTAGAGGCCGAAATGGTCGACCCCCATCGCCTTGAGCATCT
Organism: uncultured Acidimicrobiia bacterium; assembly: GCA_963821095.1. Classification (GTDB taxonomy): domain Bacteria; phylum Actinomycetota; class Acidimicrobiia; order Spongiisociales; family UBA5794; genus CAVPHV01. The sequence goes on from CAWGCJ010000007.1 coordinate 355,589, forward strand.
CAGCTTCTCGATGTGGGCTTCGGCCGGGCCGAGCACACAGAAACGGTCGACGATTTCGTCAGGCACGAAGTCGGTGGTCGGGCCGGTCTTGCCGTGGTCGTCGTAGTCGTAGGACTCCCGCGCCTTGATGTAGTCGGACAGCACCTTCGGCACCATCGCCTCGTCGTCTCCGTAGCGGTGGACGAGGTCGACGACGTGGTTGCCCACCATGCCGCCGAACCAGCGGAGTTGATCACGCTGCTCCTTGAGGTTGTCACCGACGTAGGCAGGGGCGACGACGCAGATCTTGATCTCATCGGGGTTACGGCCCACGTCTTCGGCTGCGGCTCGCACCGCATCCATCGTCCACTCGAGGATCTGGGGATCGGCGAGCTGCAGGACAAAGCCGTCCGCATGGCGTCCGATAGTGCGCAGCGCCCGCGGCCCATACCCGGCCACCCACATCGGCAGGTTCCATCCCTCGCCGACGATCCACGGGATGCGGATCAGGGTGTCGTGATAGGTGACCTCCCTGCCGGCAACGAGATCCTTGATGACCTCCATGGCTTCGACCATCGTCACCAGCGTCGTCGGCTTCTTGCCGATGTAGCGCAGTGCCGAATCGCCGCGACCCATTCCGCAGACGGTGCGTCCGTCGAACATGTCGTTGAGAGTGGCAAACAGGGAAGCCAGCACCGTCCAGTCACGTGTCCCCGGGTTGGTGACCATCGGCCCGACGATCATCCGTTCGGTGGCGGCGAGGATCTGGGAGTAGATGACGAACGGCTCCTGCCAGAGCACGTGGGAGTCGAACGTCCAGCCGTAGGTAAAGCCGTTGTCTTCCGCCAGCTTGGCCAACTCGACGACTCGCGTGGCCGGTGGGTCGGTTTGCAGCACGACCCCAAAGTCCATGTGGTCGACGCGGTGGGGTCCCGACACAGCGTGGCGTGCCGGCCTTCGCCACCCATGGTCGGCTGGGTCAACCATGTTGGGGGAACCCCAGGTCGACACCGCGGTGGATGGGGTCCGACCAGCGGCTGATCACAGCCTTCTGCCTGGTGTAGAAATGCACCCCGTCGGGGCCGTAGATCGCGTGGCTGCCAAAGATCGACTCCTTCCATCCGCCAAAGCTGTAGAACGCCAGCGGCACCGGGATCGGTACGTTGATACCGACCATGCCGACTTGGATCTCGCTCTGGAACCTGCGGGCGGCGCCACCATCATTGGTGAACACCGCAGTGCCATTGCCCCAGCGGTTGTCGTTGACGAGTTTCACGGCGTCCTCGTAGTGGTCGACACGAACCACTGAGAGCACCGGGCCAAAGATCTCGTCCCGGTAGATCGACATGTCCGGGGTCACGTTGTCGAACAGGGTCGGGCCGACCCAGAAGCCGTTCTCGAACCCGTCGACGGTGAGCCCGCGCCCGTCCGCCACCAGTGTCGCGCCGGCTTCGGCTCCGGCGTGGATGTAGCCCGTGACCCTGGCGCGATGCTCCGCGGTGATCAGCGGTCCCATCTCGGCGCCCGGCTCGGTGCCCGGCCGCACCTTCAGGGCCGCCATCCGTTGCTCGATCTTCGGGATCAGTTCATCACCGGCGTTGCCGACGGCAACGATCACCGAGATGGCCATGCAGCGTTCTCCTGCTGAGCCGTAGCCGGCAGACACCGCGGAGTCTGCGGCAAGTTCCATGTCGGCATCGGGCAGGACGATCATGTGGTTCTTGGCGCCGCCGAGAGCTTGGACCCGTTTCCCGTTGGCGGTTCCGGTCTCGTAGATGTAGCGGGCTACCGGTGTTGAGCCCACGAACGAAACGGCCGCGATGTCCGGGTGCTCCAAGATGGCGTCAACCGCAACCTTGTCGCCGTGGACCACGTTGAAGACTCCGCTCGGCAGCCCAGCCTCGGCCAGCAGTTCCGCGGCCAACTGTGAGGTGGATGGGTCCCGCTCCGAAGGCTTCAGCACAAACGTGTTGCCGCAGGCGATGGCGATCGGGTACATCCACATGGGAACCATCGCCGGGAAATTGAACGGCGTGATGCCTGCCACGACGCCGAGCGGTTGGCGGATCGTGAACGTATCCACTCCGGTCGACACCTGCTCGGAGTAGTCGCCCTTGAGCAGGTGAGCGATGTTGCAGGAGAACTCGATGACCTCCAAACCGCGTTGTACTTCGCCCCGGGCATCATCGAGGGTCTTGCCGTGCTCGGAGGTGAGGGTCCTGGCGATGTCGTCGCGGTGTTTCGCCACCAATTCGCGGAACGCAAACATGATCGTTTGACGCCTCGTGAGCGGCGCGGTGCCCCACGTCTCGAACGCATGGCGGGCGGTGCGGACCGCCGAGTCGACCACGGACGCCGACGCCAGCGCAACTTCGCCGGTTTGCGATCCGGTGGATGGGTCGTACACCGCCCCGGTGCGCTCGGCCGCCGTGGTCACGGTCTCGCCGTTGATCCAGTGGTTGATCATCTTCAAGAAATACCGCCTCAGATCAATGACTGGCTGGTGCCGCGCTTCAGGTACCGGCCGTCGCCTTTGGCCCCGACGTAGGCGTCGTTCTCGATGATGACTTTGCCACGAGACAGGACGGTGTCCACCTTGCCCGAGATCTCGATCCCGTCATATGCGGTGTAGTCGATGTTCATGTGGATCGTCTTGGCCGAATACGTGAACGAGGCGTTGGGGTCGTAGACAACGATGTCGGCGTCTGAGCCGACGGCGATCGTGCCCTTGTGCGGGTACATCCCGAACATCTTGGCCGGATTGGTTGCACACAACTCGACCCAGCGGTTCAAGCTCAGCCGGCCTTCGACGACGCCACCCTGATACATCAAGTTCAGCCGCTCCTCGACGCCGGGCAGTCCGTTGGGGATGGCGGTGAAGTCGCCTTCCCCGAGCCGCTTCTGGCGACCCATCGTCTCGTCATCGTCGTAGAAGAACCCGGCGTGATCGGTCGAAACGATCTGAAGATCGTTGCGCGCCAGTGCATTCCACAGGTAGTCCTGATGGCCGTCCGCCCTGGGGCGGATCGGGGTCGAGCACACATACTTGGCACCCTCGAACCCTGGGGCGCAGACGTGGTCTTCCCAGTTGAGGAAGAGGTACTGCGGGCAGGTTTCGCCGAAGACGTTGATTCCACGATCGCGCGCCAAGGTCAGTTCGGCGACGGCTTCTTTGGCGGACATGTGCACGATGTACAGCGGCGACCCGGCCAGCTCGGCCAGGGTGATGGCGCGGTGGACCGCTTCGGACTCGGTCGTCGGGGGACGGGTGGTCGTGTGGTACTTGGGATCGGTCTGGCCCCGTTGGATGGCTTGTTCACGCAGCACGTCGATGGCGATGCCATTCTCGGCATGCATCATGATGGTGGTGCCGTTGTCGGCGGCGACCTGCATGGCGCGGAAGATCTCGCCGTCGTCGGAGTAGAGGACGCCCGGGTAGGCCATGAACAGCTTGAAGCTGGTCACCCCCTCGTCGACGATCGTGTCCATCTCCTTCAGGCTCTCGGCGTTGACGTCGCCGACGATCATGTGGAAGCCGTAGTCGATGGCGCTGTTGCCGGCAGCCTTGTCCATCCACGTGCCGAAGCCATCCATGATTCGTTCGCCCTTCACCTGGACGGCGAAGTCGATGATCGAGGTGGTACCGCCGTGGGCGGCCGCCCGGGTGCCGCTCTCGAAGTTGTCCGAGACGTAGGTGCCGCCGAAGGGCAGTTCAAAATGGGTGTGGACATCGATGGCGCCGGGGATGACGTACTTGCCGCTGGCATCGATCACCGTCGAGGCGCCGGCCTCAACCGCCGCTCCGGCGAGCTGGTCCATGACGCCCTCTGCGCCGCGGGCATAGATGGCGACCACTTTGTCGTCCTCGATGAGCACATCGGCGTCCATCGTGTCTGCGGCGGTCACCACTGTGCCACCCTTGATCAACGTCTTGGCCATCGTCCTCTCTCTCCTTGTTCGATCGTTGTCTGTCGGGTGCCGGTGCTACGGAGCGACCAACTCGTCGTAGGCATCGGGCCTGCGGTCGCGGTAGAACGCCCAGGTCTTGCGGACGGTGTCGATCAGGTCGAGATCGAGATCACGCACAACGAGTTCTTCGTCGGTGTCCGAGGCGGCGTCACCGACGAGTTGGCCACGAGGATCAACGAAGTACGACGAGCCGTAGAAGTCGTTGTCTCCGTAAGGCTCCTTGCCGACCCGGTTGATGGCCCCGATGAAGAACTCATTGGCGACGGCGGCCGCAGGCTGCTCGAGGTTCCAAAGGTACATCGACAGTCCCCGGCTCGTGGCCGACGGGTTGAAGACGATCTTGGCGCCGTTGAGGCCGAGCGCTCGCCAACCCTCGGGGAAGTGCCGGTCGTAACAGATGTACACGCCGATCCTGCCGACGGCCGTGTCGAACACGGGGTAGCCGCCGTTGCCGGGACGGAAGTAGTACTTCTCCCAGAAGCCATCGATCTGCGGGATGTGCTGCTTGCGGTACCGGCCGAGGTACGTGCCGTCGGCGTCGATGACGGCAGCGGTGTTGTAGAAAACGCCGTCGTCTTCCTTTTCGAAGATGGGGACGACGAGCACCATTCCGGTTTCCTTGGCAAGCGCCATCATCTTGCGGGTTGTCGGCCCGTCGGGGATCGGCTCGGCCAAATCGAAATGCTCAGGCTCCTGCACTTGGCAGAAATACGGGCCGTAGAACAACTCCTGGAAGCACATGACCTTGGCGCCCTGTTCGGCCGCCTGCCTGGCGTAGTCGGCGTTCTTGGCGATCATCGACTCGACGTCGCCCGTCCACTCGTTTGCACGATGGCGGCCCGTACGACATTGGCCATGGATCAATCCTCCTTCTGGGGACGACCGGTGCCATCCCCGCAAGCTCTCCCGTCTCGATCCAAACCTACCAGCTGCGATCAAAGATGCAGCCGGTTCGTCGCTCTCACGACTCGGCCCGCTCCCGCAGCGTATCGTTGACGGCGGCGATATCGCCCGGCGAGGTCTTCGCCGCCCGCCAGTAGCAGAAGCCGGTCGGCAGGAACGCCAACTGGAAAACGGCCAGACCAACCGCCCAGTTGAGCGGAGGGGGGAGAGCGGTTTCGAAGCTGCCCGCGACCGCTCCGGTGAGGGCGTTGCCGGAGGAGCGGCCGACGCCATTGGTGAGGTTGCCAAGCCCGAAGACGGTGCCGCGATGCTCGGGTACGTTGACGTCGGCGATGAGAGCAAACCAGTTTGGTGAATCGGCCGAGGTCAGGGCGAGGGCCATGAGCGAGGTGAGGAAGGCCGCCGCCACCCACGGATTGGTGAAGATGCTGACGAGGACCTCGCCGACCAGGGTGAAAGTGCCCGCCCCGTCGGTGACGTCCAGTCCACGCATCGGGATGAAGAAGAACAGCAGGAAGAAGGGAATCGCTCCGAGGACGCCGATCATGGACACCAGAGCTCGACCGCTCGGGTTGCGTCGTTCCCATACATCGCCCAGGTAGCCGCCGAGGATCGAGGCAAGAGCGCCGAGCGTGATGATCGTGGCGAATAGCCCGCCGACCTTGGTCGCGGTCGATGACGAGTAGCCCTCGGCGAGAACCTTCTCCTGATACAGCAGTGGCACCCAGACGAGCGAGCCGTAGGCAAACTGGGCGGCCAAGCCCTGGAAGATGAGCCAGCGGTTGGTGTGGACATCCCAGAGTTCGGGCACCTGATCGGGCTCGATCCTGTACTCGTAGTTGCCTTCGAGTCCGGCCAACGCCGGCTCGCGATAGCCGCGTGGAACGTCAACGTCGCCAGATAGAGCACCGAGAACAGTGCCCCGGCGGCGGCGATCACGAGGAGCGGAATCCGGAAGTTGTTGGCGCCCAGTTGGCTGGCGAGCAGCCCTCCGATGAGCGTCCCAAAGCCCTGCGACAAGCCCCAGAAGCTCATTGCCAACCCCCGGCGCTCCGGCTTCACCAAGTCGCTCACCACCGAGAAGCCGACCAACGCAATGGCGCCGAGACCGAGAGCGGTCACCATCTGCCACGTGAAGAGCTGCCAGTACACCTGAGCCGTGGCGCTGAGCGTCAGCCCACCCACCCACACCAACGTCCCCAAGAACAAGAGCCGCTTGCGGTCCGTGCGGTCGCCCCAGTATCCCCAGGCGACGGACGACACGGCGGCGACGAGGATCGAAGCACCGGTCATGAAGACGATGGCGGACTTCGACGTGGCGAGTTCCTCGGAGATCGGTGTGACCATCGCCGGGATGGCCCCGATGGCGGCGTTGTCCAGTGAGGCCAGCACGATGAACACCACAACCGTGAACACAAGATGCGGGGTCGATCCCCACCAGGAAGGTCGGCGTGCCATTGCCGAGAGAGTACCGAGTGCCGGTGCGGGAATTCGCTATCTCTCGACTGCGTCCACCAAGGCGCCGGTGAGGACGTCGTAGCCGAGTGCGTTGGGGTGGATGTCGGGGGGAACGTCGACCATGTGGGTGGTCGCCGTCGCCGTGCCTCGCATGGGGGTGAAACCGTCGGCGACCAGGAACCCGAACGAATCGGCAGCGGACGCAGCCATCCGGTTCAGCTCGCCGATCACCGCGTTGCTACGCGCCTCGAAGTACACCTGGTCGTCGAAACCAAAACTGAACGGGTTGTAGGCGAGCAACATCACCACCGTGGCCCCGGGCATGGCGGCATCGACTTGTTCGAAGATCAAGTCGATGTTCCGCGAATACGCCACCAGTGCGATGTTGATCCGCTCGGTACAGGCCGTTGCGTCGATATCGGAACTGCAGTCGGCGGAAGCGAGGTGGCCGAGCAGGTCGTTGGCACCGATGTCGATCGTCACGTAGGCAACCTCGTGGTTGGCGGCAAACGCCACGGCCTCGTCGAGCTGACCGGTATGGAGCAGCGTCCCTGAGGTCTCACCCGAGACGCCGAAGTTGGCGAGGCCGTAGGTGGTGGCCGCCGCGTTCTCGAGTTGGGTGTGTAAGCGCGACACGTAACCATCGGCTGGGTCGTCGACTCCGACGTTGGCCGCCAGCGAATCGCCGATGGCGATGTAGTAGCGGTCGCCGGGTGCCGTGGTGCCGGAAACCCGCCCGGGTGGAAACTGCGCTTCAACCTGGACTCCGCCCGCGGCGAGATCGGCTCCTTCCCCAGCGCTGCCAGTACGGCAGCCGGATCGATCTTGGCGCCGTTGCGCTGGGTGCCGGTGATGACGGCACGATCATCGCCGATGACGATGGATTGCACGTCTGCGCCTTCTTCCGCCAGAGCCGCTTCGAGGTCGGCGAGGTCGGTGATCATGTCCTCAACTGCGCCTTGAGCGACGGCCGGCATCGAGAAGATGCCGACGTCGACTTCGATGATCTCCAGCTGGAGGCTGCCAGCCACCACCTCAGCGGAAAGCGTGCCGGCAGCTTCGAGAGAGCCGTTCTTGAACACGCCGACGAAGTCCACCCTGCCGGGGTCTCCGGTGGCGTTGGTGATGTCGATGGTGACTCGAGCGAATGGGTTGTTGCCCGTGTTCAAGGCGTCCTGGAGAACGGCATTGAGTTCGGCCTCGGTCAATTCGATGCGGAACGCCGACGAACCCTCCGAACTGTCGAGCTTCGACTCTGCGGCCGCCAGGGCCGCCTGATCGGCCGGAGCCGCGGTACCGGTCCCCGGCGATGCCACCACGGCAAGGATCTGAGCCGCCCCGTATCCCGTGATCGCGATCGATCCGATCAACACCACGACCAGAGCGGCGAAGACCCCCCGCGCCGGCCGCGCCGGTGGGTACGCGCCGCCGCAATGGCGCCGCCGAGGATCGTGACGAAGACCGCAATGGCGGCGAAGTCGCCGATGGTGAAGAGGGCAAGCGTCCCCGCTGCGACCGCGGCGAAGAAGCCGAGGACGACGAGGCCGGCGGTGCCGGCTGCAGTGGGGGGCGGGTCGGTGGTGCTCACGGGAATAGGCGCGGGAGCCTACCCCGTGGTCTCCTCTATGGGAGGGGCGCTCAGCTACTCTTCGCGACCAAAAGAACCCCCGGAGTTCACCACCGATGACCACGTTGTCCGATCCGCTGTGGACGCCCAACTGGGCCGCCATCGGCCACGCCAACCTCACCGCTGCGATTCCGACGTCGGCCTCAACTCGTACGAAGCGTTTCATGAGTGGTCGGTGCAGGATCGAGATGGCTTCTGGGGTCTCGTGCTCGAACGGCTCCGCATCGACTTCACGAAGTGGCCCGAGAAGATGCTGGAACAGGGGGCCACCGTTGAAGACGTTGATTGGCTGCCCGGCGCCGAACTCAATATTGCGGCGAGTTGTTTCCACGCCGACCCGACCGACACGGCGATCGTCGCACGCTTCGGTGGCGCCATCCACGAGGTGAGCTATGGCGCGCTGCGTCAATTGATGCTGCGGGTTGCGAACGGATTGCTGGCCGCAGGATGTGAGCCGGGCGGTCAGGTAGCTATTGCCATGCCGATGACGGTTGAAGCAGTGGCGGCCTACCTCGGAATCGTGTGGGTGGGTGGAGTTGTGGTTTCGGTCGCCGACAGCTTCGCTCCCGACGAGATCGCGACCCGGCTGCGGATCACCGATACCGACACCGTCATCACCCAGGATCGAATCCTCCGCGCCGGCCGAGAGCTCCCCATGTATGAGAAGGTGGTTGCCGCCGGAGCCGCCCATGCGATCGTGGTCGAGACCGGGGGAGGCGTTGCGTTCGCGATGGCGACACGTCGTGGGAAGACTTCCTCGGCGACGATCGGGATGTCACCCCTACGACCCGCCACCCCGACGACGCCATGAACATCCTGTTCTCGTCGGGAACGACCGGCGACCCCAAGGCGATTCCGTGGACCCACCTCACCCCAATCAAGAGCGCCATGGATGGGCACTTCCATCAAGACATTCATCCCGGCGATGTCGTGGCCTGGCCGACCAATCTCGGCTGGATGATGGGCCCGTGGCTCATCTACGCCACCTTCATCAATCGGGCCACGATGGCGCTGTTCGATGACGCTCCGACGAACCCGACTTCGGCGAGTTCGTCCAGGAGGCAGGTGTCACCATTCTCGGGGTGGTGCCCAGCCTGGTGGCGGCCTGGAAGACGGGCCGGATCATGGAGTTGTACGACTGGTCTGCCATCCGCCTCTTCAGCTCGACCGGCGAAGCCTCCAGCCCCATCGACATGGAGTATCTGATGGGCCTGGCAGGGAACAAACCCATCATCGAGTACATCGGCGGTACCGAGATCGGCGGGGGATTCCTCACCGGGACCTTGCTCCAGCCGGCGATTCCCAGCCTGTTCACCACCCCGACTCTCGGCCTCGACGTCGTATTGCTCGACGACGAAGGACGGCGGTCCGATGTCGGCGAGGTCTTCATCGTGCCGCCTTCGATCGGGCTGTCGACCAGGTTGCTGAACCGCGATCACCACGAGGTGTACTTCGAGGGTGTTCCGGTGGTGAGCGGGGTCCAATTGCGCCGCCACGGCGACCACATGGAGCAGCTGGAAGGTGGCTACTACCACGCCCTCGGCCGGGTCGACGATGCGATGAATCTCGGTGGCATCAAGGTGAGCTCAACTGAAATCGAGCGAGTTGTCCTACCCGTTGCCGGTGTGGCCGAGACGGCCGCCGTTGCGGTGGCGCCGCCCGGTGGCGGCCCCAGCCACCTCGTGATCTTCGCCGTGCCCGAACCCGGCTCCGAGTCACAACAGCCCCAATGGCGGGCCGCCATGCAGGAGGCGATCAGGGAGCACCTGAATCCCCTGTTCAAGATCCACGGTGTGGTGGTGGTGGAGTCCCTGCCTCGCACCGCGTCTGGCAAGGTCAAGCGGCGCGAGTTGCGTGACGAGTACTCCGGCTGATGCCTCCTGCCATCCTGGTCATCCAGCACGGACCACAGGTTCCTCCCGGGTACGTCGAGTCGGCTCTGGTGGCCGCGGGTGCCGACTACGAGATTGTGCTGCTCCACACCGGCACTCCGGTCCCCGGGATAGCCGGCTGGAACGGGATCGTCTCGCTCGGTGGCGCAATGGGTGCCTACGACGAAGCCGACTATCCGTACCTGGTCGCCGAAAAGGAGCTGCTCCGTGACGCGGTTGCCGCCGGCATTCCGGTGCTAGGGATCTGTCTCGGCTGCCAGCTTCTTGCCGACGCACTAGGGGGCCGGGCCTACCGGGGTGAGTTGCCCGAGATCACCTTCACGACGGTTCCGCTGACGACGGATGGCGCCGCCGATCCCGTTGTGGGTGTCATGACCGACCCGACATTGACGTTTCACCAGGACACGTGGGACCTGCCGCCGGGCGGCGTGTTGCTGGCGGCCACCGAGAGGTACCCGCAGGCTTTCCGGCTCGGCTCTGCGGTCGGCATCCAATCCCATCCTGAGGCCCCACCGGAACTCATCGCTGAGTGGACTACTTCCGAGGTAGGCGAACGCCATCTCGTCACTGCCGGTGTCGATGGCCGGGCAATCGTGGCCGCAATGGATCTCGGCCGTGCCGAGAGCCAAGCCATGGCCGCCCGGCTCTTCGCCGCCTGGTTGGGGGAAGTCGTTCAGCATTGCGAGGCATCCGCGGATAGCCCGTGTCGAGGGCGCCGCTGTCGCCTGCCGCGAGGGACCGCTCGGTACGCTCTGGTCATGGTCAATGTTGTTGTGTTCGCCGCAGGACTGCTGCTCGTCGCGTGGACGTTGATGTCGGCGATCCGCACCGTCATCCTGCCGCGCAGTGCCCAGAGCATGATCACCAGGGTGGTATTCCTGTCGTTGCGGACGCCGTTTCGGTGGGTGGCCAACGAGCGGCGCAACTTTGCGTCTCGCGATCGGGTGATGGCGCTGTATGCCCCGGTGGCCCTGGTTGCCCTGGTTGCCGTCTGGCTGCTCCTGGTCACGGTGGGGTACACCGCGATGTTCTGGGCCCTGGACGACAGATCGCTTGCCGACGCCATCCACCTGGCGACATCTTCGATCACGACATTGGGTTTTGCCCCCGCAGACGACCTTCCCGAGCAATTGCTGGCATTCACCTCGGCCGGGGTCGGGCTATTCATCCTCACCCTGATGATCACCTACCTCCCGACGATGTATTCGGCGTTCTCGCGGCACGAAACGATGGTGGCGCTGCTCGAGGTGCGGGCCGGCACTCCGCCGTCTGCGGCCGAGTTCCTGCTCCGTCATCACCGGATTGGCTGGCTCGATCAGATGGATGAAACCTGGCTGGATTGGGAGCGCTGGTTCGCCGAACTCGAGGAAGCCCACACCTCGTATGCGGCCCTCAACTTCTTCCGCTCACCCCAGCCGGACCGGTCGTGGGTGACCGCCGCGGGCACGGTGCTCGACGCCGCGTCGATCTCGAGCGCAGCGATCGAGATGGGGAGGCAGGGCCCCAAGGGCGTGTGCATTCGTTCCGGCTTTCTCGCCCTGCGCCGTATCGCCGACTTCTTCGGACTCGTCTACGACCCGGACCCGGCCCCGGACGATCCGATCAGCATCACCCGCGGCGAGTTCGACGCCGTATGGGACCAATTGGCGGAGGCCGGGGTGCCGCTGGTCGCAGACCGAGACCAGGCGTGGCGCGAGTTTGCCGGCTGGCGGGTCAACTACGACGCCGTGCTGTTGGCCATCGCCGAATTGACCATGGCGCCATATGCCCCATGGAGCTCTGATCGATCCGGCCCACGCCATCAGCGGCCCCGGCTCGGCAAGTTCGCCACCTGGCTCAGCCCGAAGGGGGCGGACCGATAGGCTGCGACGGGCCAATACTCGAGCGTCCCGGCCGTCCCTAGAATCGGACCCAAGCCGGGAAAGGGAGGACTGCGGTGCCGCAAGCGGGGGAGCCCCACGCTTCGCTTCGCGAGCGTGTGATCGGCGAGCAAGGCGTCATCATGATCGTCGGTGCTGCCGACACCGGGAAGACGACGCTCGCCAAGCTGCTCATGGCCGATGCCCTCGGCGCCGGGAAGTCGGTCGCCCTGGTCGACGCCGATCTGAGCCGCTCGACCGTCGGTCCGCCTGCCTGTATCGGCCTCAAGTGGGTGCGATCGCCCGAAGACTTCGCCGCCCTCACGAGGCCGATGAGTTGCGGTTCGTCGGCTCGACCCAGCCCCTGGGTGTCGTTCTCCCCCATGTGGTCGCGGCCGCCGCCCTCGTTGATGTGGCTCGCACGGGCGCCGACTTCGTGGTGCTCGACACGACCGGAGTTGTCTCCGGCGTGGTGGGGCAGACGATCAAGTACCACCTCATGGAGTTGTGTGCCCCGTCGCTGGTCATTGCGATGCAACGTGGGCGTGAGATGGAGCCGACCATCGGCATGCTCGAGCGTTTTCTCGGAGCCCGGGTGGCGCGGTCCGCACCCCATGCCGATCTTGTGCCGCAGGGCCCGGTCGAGCAGCGTGCCGCCCGCATCGATGCGTTCCGCCGGGCGTTGGCACCCCCCTTGCCCCGTTGGCGGGTACAGCCGTCGGTGTTCGCGCCAACCCTCCCCGACGGCTTCGACCTGAAACGCCTCCACGGGATGCTGGTTGGGGTGCAGGACGATACCGGACGCTGCCTGGGCCTCGGAGCGCTCGAACACGCCGAACACTCGCTGGTCGTCGCTACCCGCCATGGCGAGGTCATGCGTGGACTTCGGCTCGGCTCGCTGCGAATCGACCTCGACAGCTACGACACCACCCGCCTGCGTCTGCGCCAACTCATCTTTGGGATCTGAGGGAGGTGGGTTGCTGATGGGCGCTCGCCTCACCGCGGTCAGGGTTCCGCTGCCGTGGGACGAGTTTGCTCTTCCCAATCCGCTGCAGACTCGCTCGACGGTGCTGCTTACCGGCGAGATCGCGTGGGCATGGGAGCCCGCGGCACCCGACTTCGGGATTGACGTCTGCGAGGGCGTCGTTGGCGCCACGGCGGATGGATGGGATCTCGATCACGTGGTGCTTCTCGTTGCCGACCTCGACGAGGCGGTGGCCACAATGCAGGACATCGGCGCCGATCCCAGGCTTCGCCTCAGCGTGCGGGGCCGCCCGACTGCGTTCTTTCGGGTTGGGCCGCTGCTCGAGGTGGTCGAGTCGCCGGTGCGGGCACCGGCCCTCTTCGGGGTTGCTCTAGTGACCGATGAGCCGCTCGAGACGGTTGCATTGCGTTGGCGCAGCTTGGGTCGCGACGTCGCCGACCCGCGTCCTGCCATTCAGCCGGGTCGCCGCATCATGACGGTGCGTGCCACCGAGGCAGGTCTTGCGGTGATGTCCCCCGACCGAGCGGTGACTTCCCCAGGCCACTAGGTGCTCTGGTCAATAGCGAAAGCCCAAGGAACCCGGTTGCCGGTCCCCGCACTTCCCCGAACGAGGTCTGGCATCCAAGCACCTTGGGCCTTCAAACCGACCCTACGAAGGTGGGCGAGCGCATTTCAAGAGCCCCGAAATGGGTCAATAGTGTCTGAAATCGACCGGTTTCCGCCCGTCAGATGCGGTCAATCGCGGTCATCTGCTACTCGGAGAGAGAGGTTCTCCACATATCCACAGCTATCCACAGGGGGTTGTGCACAACCACTGTCGACAAGTATCTCAAGACGACTTTTCGCGATGTGAGAACCCCATCGCCACGAGCTGGCGAAACGACAATTCGACCACTTCGTAGACCGCCCCGACGGCCTCGTCGATCGCGTTCTCGGAGGCTCGATCGAGATGGATGCGGCCGCGGACGTAGATGTCGCCTTGGTCGTCGATGGCGATGGCGGCGGGCCAGGAACGGTAATTGCGGGCGAGGCAGTGCCGGTACACCTCTTGTTGGCCGTGCGGTGGACTTGGCAGCAGGTACGCCTCATAGCCGACGGTCAGTTCGCCGACGGAGAACCATACGGTGGTGGCATCGCGGCATTGCTGGCGCATCCGGATTCCCCATCGGCCCTCATGTGCTCCCGCCCACACAACATCCGAATCTGCGTCGACAACCCACGCCTCGGTGACCCGTTCCAGCAGGGCGGCGGCCTCCGCGGGGGTCATCGGCCGGTGATCCCCGAATACAGTTCGAGCAGCCGGTCGGCCGTCGATGGCCACGAGAACTGGGCGGCAAACTCGATGGCACCCGTCGAGAGGTGGTCGGCCAGGGAGGGATTCTCGAGAACCTTGGCCAGGGCGGCGGCATAGGCGGCCGGATCCTGTCCGTCGACCAGCAAGCCCGAGACCCCATCCGAAACGACATACGGCAGCCCACCGACCGCACCCGCCACGACCGGCAGCCCGCAGGCCTGAGCCTCGGCCGCTACCAACCCAAACGACTCGGCCCGCGATGGCATGATCAGAACGTCGGCGGCCTGGTAGAACGCCGCCAGTTGGGCGTGGGGCTGGGGGGCGAGGCAGTGGACTCGGTCGCCGATACCGAGGTCGCCGCCGCTTGACGGACCCGATGCAGTTCGGCGTCGCCGTCCGGTCCGCTGGGTCCGCCGACGATCAGGAGATGAGGAGGGACTGCGTCGATCGACTCGAGTTGGGCGACCGCCGCGACCGCGATGTCCGGTCCCTTGAGCGGCTGGATGCGGCCGGCGAACAGGACGATCGGTTCCGGCCCCAAGCCGAGCCATTGTCTGGCTTCGTCGCGATCGCCGGGCCGGAATATCCGGTGATCGATGCCGGGCGGAGAGGTGCAGAGCCGTTCCGGGGCGGCTCCGTAGTGCTCTGCGAGGTCATAGAACTCGTACGGCGTGGAAGCGATGACGCAGTCGGATTGTGCAATGACCTCTTCCTCGGTGAGCGTGCGGATTCGACTCGAAGGAGCCTCGTCGGAACGCCGGGTCAGGTCCTTGATCCGGCCAAGGGTGTGGAACGAGTTGGCCAGTGGGATCTCGAGCGCTTCCTTGATGAGAACGCCGGACCAGCCCGACAGCCAGTAGTGACTGTGGACGAGGTCGAAGCGGGTCCTGTCGTGGGCCATCCAGCCGAGGACTCCTTCGGTGAACTCTGGGACGAGGCCGGGCATCATCACCATCGGCAGTTCCTGGAGTGGCCCCGCAGTGATGTGCACCACGCGATAGCCGGGCCGGGGCGACACCACCGTTGGACGGCTGGGATCGGTGCGACGAGTGAACACGACAACCTCGATGCCCCTCCGCGCCATGGTCTGGGCCAACTCGTCGATGTAGACGTTCATCCCGCCCGCGGAGCCGCGTCCCGGCTGGAGGAGGGGTGAGGTGTGCATCGAGAGGTAGGCGACGCTGCTGATCACGGTCCGACTCCGAGCGTTACGTCGATGGTGTACAGGGGCCGAGGTTCGGCGCCGTGCTGGAACTTGTAGGGTTCGTCTCCCTTGAGAAAGTCGAGCGTGGTGCAGCCTTCGGCAAAAGCGCGAGCGATGAGGCTCGACAGCAGCACGATCCCCGGTGAGGCCTCTCGCATGTCTGGATCGTACGCCGAGTTGTACAGGTAGTACGCCGTGTCGTCCTCGAAGCCGAACGCCGCTGCGGCCGGTTCTGGCCCGCTCCCGTACAACACATCAATCACGGCGCCGGCGTGGGTATGGAGATCGGCGAAGAACGCCTCCATCTCCCGGGTCATGAACCCGCCCTTCTCTCCATAGGCGCGGCGGTGCATGGCGGCGAAGCCGGCAACGGCGGCTTGGCCGTCGGCGCGTTCGAGGCGGGCCGGGCCGAGCACGGCTTCAAACCGCCGTCCCTTGCGTCGGACCTCGTGGCGGGTCTTCTTGCCGAGTCCGGTCAGCCAGTCGTCGAAGCTGTCGGGGAGGGTCAGCACCGCGGCAACCTCGTGCTGACGCGGCGTGACCTCGACATCTGCCGCGGCGAGACCGGCAACGATTGTTGCGGCGGCGGAGGCGGGGAGGCTATCGAGAACCAGTCTTGTGCCGGGCGGGAGTTGCTCAACCAGTTCGGGCAGGGCCGCCACGTCACCGAGTGGCGAGTGGTAGTCGGTTACGTCTTCATCGCCGACAAAGGCGACCACGTCATCGGCCCGCAGCAGTGGAAGCAAACCCGAGGCGAACTCAACCAGCATGAGGTCGGCACCGCCGCTGCGGTGGCGCCACCAGGTCTCGAGGAATGGGCGCCGCGGAAACGGTCCCGTTCCGCGTGCGACGGGTTCGAGTTGAAACCCGGCAGTCGACCAGTCCTGGTGGATGCGCACTGAGGCTCAGCCGCCGAGCGCCGGTTGGATGGAGCCGACCCGTTGGCCGCCGCCGAGCACCGGGGGCGCGGCGACGTCGGCCAGGGCGTTGTAGGCGGCGTCGGAGAGCAGGCCGAGCAGGCGAGCCATAGCGATGAGTGCGATCACCGAGGCGGCACGATCCCCGCTGCGGCTCTTCACAGCGAGTCCGATGCCGTGCCGTCCGGCGCCGATCAGGCCCTGGGCGCCGACCTTGAGCGGTCCATCCCACCAGGCGCCGAGTTGCCCGTCGGGGCGGTTGTTGTCGGCGACGAGCGACGGAAAACGATGGATGGCTGCCGCTACGGCCGCATAGCGGGGAGCAACCGTCAGCCGGGAGAATGCCCGGGCCAGTTCGCGGACGGAACCGCGGGGGGTTGGGGCGCCGCAGCCGTCGACCCCAACCTTCGATTCTGTGGCAAGTGCCGAATCGTCCGCCACCACGTTGGCGACGGCGGCGAGCACCCGGTGTTGGAGCGGGTGCTCAGGCGCAAGATACGAGGCGATCGGCCATCCGGCGCCAACGCAGGCTCGCAGCCATCCAGCATGCTTCCCGGAGCAGTTGTGATAGATCGGCCGGGGATGCCGGTGGCCGGCGGCTACCAGCCCATTGCGGGCGCTTTCGCCGAGCGGCCACGAGGGAGGGGTCTGCAATGCGGATTCGTCGAGGCCGACCTCGTCCAGCATCGAGCGCACCATGGCGACGTGGATCGGGAAGCCGCCGTGGCTCGCGGAGGCGATCGCCATCTGCTCTGGGCTCAAGGAGGCCCCACACTCCTGCGCGACGGTTGCCTGGATGGGTTTGATCGCCGACCGGTAGAACAGTGGTTCGTCTGGGTTGCCCCATGTGGCGAGGACTCTGCCGGAGGCGTCGAGTGCGATCGCTGCTCCGTCGAACGTCGACTCGATGAGGTCGGAGCGGACCGTGCGGGCAAGCGTGCTCATCTGACCCGCTCGGCAAACGCGAGACCAGCGCGGACGGACCAGGTCACGGCCACTCAGTCGTGGGAGAGCAACTCGTCGACGTCGGCCAAGCCTTCTTGGTAGCGCCGGGTGATCTCTTCGAGAATGATCTCCATGGCCTCGTACACGTGGCTCCTCTGACGGGAGATGTCCTCCTCGGTGGAGGCGAGCATCTCTTGGATCTCGTCGAGTTCGGCGTTGTCGATCGTGGGGAGATGGGTGAGGAAGTCGTCGCCCAGGACCCGATCGATGGCGCGCCTACCTTCGCCGGGGTCGGGGGGCTCGATCGGAAGGGGCTTGGCGACCTCGGTGCGCAGCGGCGTTCCAACGTCACTCCCGGCAAGGATTTCGGGCAGGGCCTCGATGAGGCTCCTGGTTTCCTCGCCGGTGCGGCGGCGCTGCTCAAACGCCAGCAGATCCATCCGACCGTGGAGCAAACGGCGGTAGTAGGAGAACTCGGTGTCGAGTTCGGCGCAGAGGTCGCGGCGCGCCCGGAGTTCCTCGAGCGACTCGGCGGCGAGATCCGCAGTGAACTCGGGATCCTTGATGATGTCGATGCGACGACGGGTCTGTTCCAGGGCTAATCCCTTTCTACGGGAGCTGTTGCCGGGACGCAGGGTACCAAGCCCGGAGACGATCTGGGGCCAAGTGGCGTCACCCGCAGTAGTACCTGACCGTTGGGTACGGATTCACCGGGGCGCCACCACCGGGGTGAATCTGGAAATGGAGGTGCGGTGAGGTCCCGATGGCGTTGCCGGTGTTGCCAACGTATCCGATGGTTTGGCCGGTTGAGACCCGTTGCCCTGACTTGATGCCGGGGGCGTAGCCGTCCATGTGGGCGTAGTAGAAGGAGAAGCCGTAATCGGTGTTGACCCTGGCGACGGTTCCGCCGAGGTTGTTGGTGTAGAGCCGGACCGACCCGTTGCCGACGGCGACGAGCGGCGTACCCCGGCTCGCGAACATGTCGGTGCCCTTGTGGGTGCGGCCCCCAGAGCGAGGGAATCCCCAGTCGTTGATGAATCCGACCTGTCCCTTGACCGGGCATACGAATCCCGGCGTTGCGGCGGGGGAGAGACCGCCTCCGGCTCCCTGGCGGCGGGTCAGTTCTGCCAGCTTGCGGCGCCGTTCTGCGGCCTGCCAGGCGGCGTAGGCCTCGCGTGCTTCGCGGTCTGCCTCGGCGTACGCGGTCGATGCGGCGGCCTGCGCCGCATCGAGCCGGTCGACAACGGCTTGCGCCTCGTCGCGCAGCGTCTCGACCTCCGCCTGATTCCGGGCCAGTTGCTCGGAGAGTCTGCCCATTTCGCGGCTGACCGCATCGAGCCGGTCGAGATCGACGATGTCGTGTTCGGTTGCTCGGCTGATGAGAACCTGGCTGGTGAGCACATCCTGGATCGATGCCGCTTCAAGCGCGACGTTCATGAGTTCGGCTCCGCCGTTCACGTAGGCATCGATGACCAGCGAGCGAGCGCGATCTTCGAGGTCGGTGGCTTCAGCCTCGTACTCACCGACCCGGTCGTAGAGGACGGTGATGCGCCAGTTGAGGTCTTCGAGACTGCTGTTGATCTCTTGATACTCGAGGAGGGCGGCGTTGAGTTCGGCGTTGACGGCGACGAGGGCGGCCGCAGCTTCATCTCGGGCCTCTTCGGTACGTTCGACATCATCCCGGGTCTGTGCTTCGGCTGAGATCGGTATTGCGACCAGGACCGCAAAGGCCATGAGGATGGTGAGCGCGCGAAGGCTTCGCATCGGGCTCATATCGGTCGGCATGCTACCACTCACTCGGTTCTGGCTCATCGGCCCAGCCTTCATACGCTGGGGAAACGGTGCTGCGGGCGGCCGGCAGCGGTTGGGAGGGAACGTCCATCCATGGGTCTGTCATCGGTCCAACATGGTGCGGGGTTCAGCAAGTTTTTCAGAGAGATTTTTCGCGTTCTTGCCGGAGGAATCGTCCCACGAATGGACTCCGGGGGTGCCCCTTACGCAAAGACCGTGATGGCAGCCCAGAAGAGTGGCACCGCCACGACGGCTCCGTCGAACATCGTCAGGACCCCAGGGGCGCGCACGGTGTGAACGACGGGTCCGGAACGCACCATGGAGCCCAGGGTGCGGCCGGCGATGTAGCCGCCGCCGACGGCAACGGCTGCAAGCAACACCGTGGCCAGGGGCAGGGTGTCGGTGGTCAGCGCCGCCACCAGACCGGCGAGCAGTGCGCCGGCGATTGCGGCCAGGTTGGGGTCCATCATGGCGGTGTCTGGGGCAAACCGTTGGGCGGCCCAGGCGGCGAGACCGGTGACGGCGATGATCCCCAGCATGATCAAGACCACCTCGCCGTTGTCGCGCAGCCGCAAGAGGACGATGCTGCCGGTGGCGAGGGCGGCGGTGCTGCCGAGCACCAGGCTCACAGCGACGCTGTCGAGCGAGCGCAGCCGGTCATCGAACACCGACCAGGCCAGGATCACGCAGATCCCGATGGCGAGCCCTCCGGCAAACCCGTCATTGCCCCAGGCGTAGGCGCCGTTGCCTGCGGCGGCTGCGGCCAGGAACGCGGGAATGGCACCAATGGCCAGGCGGCGCATGGCCAACACGTCCCGTACATCCCAAATCCACGCCAGGGCGACGACAACCACCACAAAGGTGAGAAGCTCGACAGACACAACATTGGCGACGACCACCGAGATCAGCAGGGCGAGGACCAGCAGCGACTGCATGGTCTCCTGGGAGCTTGCGACGGCGGTAGTTCCCCCCGATACCGGCGGGATCAGGGCGATCTCGTCCTTGTCGTCGACGGTGGTGCTATCGGTGGCGGGTTCGCCGTTCACCCACACCTTGGCGACCCGCAAGCCGCGCTCGAAGTTGGGTCCATACTCTGCAACGGCCGCGGAGACCACGGCGCCAACGGTCTCACCGGGAAGGTCGACGGTTGACGTACCCGCAGCCTCACGGAGATTTGCAAACAGGCGGAGCTTTGCCATCGCCAGGACGTTACTACTGGTTGCGGCCGAAATCGGCGCACCACAGTGCGCTCACGTCCGCCAAAACGGGGGTGGGGTGGATGGAAGCCACCGAACGCAGCACCGCGGCGCGGGCCCGGCGCAGGGTGGCCGCGCCGATGGTGTGGTGCCGCCAGGTAAGGCCGGCCCGGCCGAGGTGGAAGGTCGCGGGATCGGTCTCTTCGAGGATGGCAACCAGGGCCGCACCTGCAGCATGGTCGGCGGCCAGCGCGGCCGCTCCCACCATGTTGAGGATTCCGGGCCGACCGGTGGTGCGCACCACATGATCGAGGCCCCAGGCGACGATGGGCACACCGGTGCGTTCGGAGTCGCTGATGAACCGGGCCGCAACCACAGGGTCCCGGGCAGGCCCCGTTGCGACGTCGACCAAGGTGGCCGCCGGTATCGCCTCGGCGGTGGCCACCTCGGCACTGCCTGCCAAGACCGGTCCAGCGGCAAGGACGATCCGGGCGGCCGGTTCCATCGCCGCCGAGAACGCTTGCTCCGCGGTGACGGCTGCGCCGAGGTCGCCGTCGATAATGACGGTGACCGGCCACGGGGCCTCGGCGGCGGCCATCGTGGTCACCAGCTCGCCGGACAACTCGATGAGCCGCGAGGCGGGGCAGAGGAAGCTACCCAATACCGGCGCAGTGGTGGTGGCACGGGCGGCTCGGTAGCCGGCGACGGCGTCGCCCAGCGTCGGCTGATTTGGGCCAAGCATGCTGGCGTCGTCGATCAGGGATACCAGCAAGTCGCGGCTCGCGTTTGGTAGCGGCAAAGGGCTGGACATGAACGACTCCTGGGGTGGCCGGCGCCCGTGGCGGGGTGGTGGGTACCGTACCGAAGAACGTTGGCATGACGCAGGTTGAACCAGTGACTAGCCCAATTGGCACTGGTCACAAACCTCTTTGCCCCATCCGATAGTCACAGATACGGTGATGGTGGTGCAGGGACAACACCCTTTGTGGGGTGGGGCGGCCGGTGGGCACGGTCGAACCTTTGGGGAGGTAGACGTGGAGATCACGAACAGACACACGGGGGCGATATGCCCCGTCTCGGATAGGACGGCGCCAGCATGACGACGCAGGCCCGCTCCGCCACCAATGTGACCCTGCCGCTACATGCGCTCTTCGAGGCCATGTCCGACGGTGTCCTCATCATCGACGCTTCAGGCGTCCGCACCTACGCCAACCCGGCGCTGACTGAGCTGGTGGGCTGTGATCCGCGTGAGCCGTTGGGTTCGAGCGAGGTGCCGCCCTGGATTCCCGAGGAACAGCGCACCCGCTATCGCGACTACGTCGGTGACGGATCGCGTGCCGTGCGCAGTGCGACGATCGCCCTCGAATGGGCAGTCATCAACGCCGGCGGCGAGCGTATCCCGGTGGTGCTGCGGCTGCTGCCGGTGCGAGCTTCGATGGGTTCGCCGGCTGCGACGCTGTGGATGGTGCAGCCCGAAGCTCCGGTAGCTCCGGCAATGGAAGCTGTCACGGGCCGGGTCCACCTCCTCGAGAAGGGGTTGGAGCGGATCGCCGCGGACCTCGCCAGGCTCGGTTTTGCCGGCAACGGTGCTCCTCGGCCTACGGCGGGGTTTCCCGGTGCTGAGCGCCTGTCGCCACGGGAGTCGGAGATCGTCGGACTGCTGCTCGAGGGTCATCGCGTCGTGTCGATCTCCACCGAGCTTTGTGTCAGCGAACACACGGTGCGCAACCACCTCAAGTCTGTCTTCAGAAAACTGGGCGTGCACTCCCAAGCCGAGCTGGTGCGAAGGGCTCGCAACGGTTCCGGCTGATCCCGGCGCCAAGCTGCCAGACTGCGGTTGATGAGCCGCAGCGTCACCATTGTCGAGTCTGGACCGCGCGACGGTCTCCAGAGTGAGCAGCAAGTCCTGCCGACTGCCGACAAGGTCGAGCTCGTCACCCGAATGCTGGCTGCCGGGGTCGTCAGGATCGAGGTTGCCTCGTTTGTACATCCCCGCCTGGTGCCCCAGATGGCCGACGCCGAGGCAGTGCTTGCGGCGTTGGGGCCGGCTCCCGCCGGAGCGTCGTATTCGGGGCTCGTCCTGAACCGGCGCGGATTGGAGCGGGCCCTGGCAACGACGGTTGACGAAATCGGGTTTGTGGTTGCCGCCGCCGAGGGATACAACCAGGCGAATCAGCGCGCACCGGTCGACCACACCATGGCCGAGATCGAGGTGATGATCCCGGAAGCCCACGATGCCGGTCGATTTGCCAGCGTGACGATCAGCGTTGCCTGGGGAGACCCCTACGACGGAGAGGTACCGGGTTCCGCCGTCATTGAACTGGCTGAGCGTGCCGCAGCCGCAGGCGCCGACGAGGTGGCGCTCGGTGACACGATCGGCGTCGCCGTACCTGCCGCGGTGACGGCGCTAATCGGCTCCATTCGGCGAGCGGTTCCCGACCTGGCGCTGCGCTGCCACTTTCACAACACCCGGCAGACCGGGCTGGCCAATGTCATCGCCGCACTCGATGCCGGGATTACCGTGTTCGATACTTCCGTTGGAGGCATCGGCGGGTCACCGTTTGCTCCCAATGCCGGTGGCAACGTGGCCACCGAAGACCTGCTGTTCCTCGCCATCGCGCAGCGACCTGGAGACCGGCGTCGACTACGAGGCCACGGTCGACACCGCCCGCTGGCTCACCGACAGGCTCGGCCACGAGCTACCGGGCTCCGGTCATCGCCTCGATCCGTGGCCGTAGCTCCGCCCCACAACCGCGCTTGGTTTGGCATACTGGAGATACCGGAGCGAGGAGCGCCGATGGTCGAACTCGAGTGGCAACCGATGGCGGGTGGCTATGAGAGCGGGCTCTACCGGATTGATCCCCTTGACGATGGCTCCAATCACCATTGGCGGCTCACGACGGCAGACGAGTCGGTCAAAGCCTCCGATTTCAAGACGCTGAGCGTTGCGGGCCGGGCGGCCATGGAGTTGGAGCGTGCCCGCATTCGCCGGTCCCGGGTCGTGACGCACCTGGCCGTCGGGATGGTCGCCACGCTGGTAGTCATTGGCGCGGCAACAGTCATGAACAGCCTGCCGGCGTTCATCATCATGATGGTCGCGGTCTGGCTGGCCGTGCGGTCCTTTGTCGGTGCGGTGTCCGAGCAGCTTGGGGATGCCTGGAGCTGGAACCGTGCCCCCGGAACAACGCGACGGATCACGACATTCGATCGAGCCTGGGCCGGGGTGGTCGATGCGAGCAAGGCCAAGGTTGTCGCCCGAATCAGCGTCGTCGGCTCGGTTCCTTCCGGGGCTGATGCCGAACCCAGGGTTCGCATCCTTCCCCCAGAGCCGCCCGGGTAACCTTCCGGTCCATGGCTGCAGCTCCAATCTCCTTTCTGTCCGACTTCGGGCACGCCGACGAGTTCGTGGGAGTGGTCCACGGTGTCGTCGCCCGCATCGCTCCCGAGGTTCGTGTCATCGACGTGACCCACGGCATCCCGCGCGGCGATGTTCGAACTGGTGCCCTGGCGTTGTTGCGGGCCATCCAGTATCTGCCAGGTGGCGTGGCGCTCGCCGTGGTCGATCCCGGAGTGGGCGCCGGGCGGCGTGGGATCGCCGCCCGCACCGAATGGGGCTACTTCGTTGGCCCCGACAATGGTTTGCTGGCGCCGGCTGTGGCGATGGTGGGCGGCGCCGACATGATCGTTTCGCTGGAGAATCCCGAGCTGCGCCTTCCCGCCGAGGGTGCCACCTTCGACGGCAGGGATCTGTTCGGCCCCGCCGCGGCCGTACTCGCCTCGGGGCAGGCGGGTTTCGAGGACCTCGGCCCGGCAGTGGCTCTCGACACGGTCATGCCGCTCATGATTCCTTTGGTCGATGTGGCTCCCGGTCGGGTCGAGGGCCGGGTGCTGTGGGTTGATCACTTCGGCAACGCCCAAACCAATATCGCTCCCCGGGACCTCGCCGCCGCCGGGCTGGCCAAAGGCGACGATTTATTGCTGCGGATCGGCGCGATGGAGTTCCCGATCGGCTGGGTCGATGCCTACGGCGATGTCGCTTCAGGCGAAGGCCTGCTCCACATCGATTCGTACGGTCAGTTGGCCGTTGCGGTCCGGGAAGGACGCGCCGATGACAAGTATCCGCTGGAGGCAAACCTCGTGGTGACGGTCAAGTCGGTGCCGGACGAGCCGAGCCGGGTCGACATTCAGGGCGTCGCCCCGGCCAAGTAGAGCTGCCATAGGAAGGCGCCGACGATGAGCACCAGGAGTCCGATGATGACGGCAGCGGTGACGGGTCGCATGGGCCGTGGACGATAGCGGCGCCGGCTCCCCAGCCGGCCACCACGACCTCACTTTCCTCACGAGGCAAGGGTGCCCTATCTGCGACGAGGCTCTGGAACTCGTCCGGCGTTATGCCCGCGGCTCGGTCGACGTGGTCGACGTCGACCACGACCTCGACCTGCTCGAGCGCTACAACGAACTTGTTCCGGTCGTGCTCGACACGACGGGGCGAGTGCTGGCGACCGGGCCGCTCAGCTCCGGCAAGGTGAAGCGTTTGGTGCGCGGGATCAACCGCTGACCGGCCGCTCAGCTCCGGCAAGGTGAAGCGTTTGGTGCGCGGATCAACCGCTGATTCTGGCGCCGCGACCCCCCACTATCCTCCAAAAACGTGAAGACGAGCATCCCCAAAGCCACCATTGCCAGGCTGCCGCTCTACCTGCGGTGCCTCAGCGACCTCGCACCGGCTCGGTTGACCTGCTCGTCCGATGAGTTGGCTGCCAATGCCGGGGTCAACTCCGCCCAGGTGCGAAAAGACCTGTCCTATTTGGACGTCAGCGGGGTGCGCGGAGTGGGCTACTCCGTGGTCGACCTGCGGCACCAACTGTCCAGCGCACTTGGTTTGAACCAGGGGTACGCGGTGGCGATCGTCGGCGCCGGCAATCTGGGGACGGCGCTGAGCAACTACGGCGGGTTTGCCGCATGGGGTTTCACCGTGGCCGGCGTATTCGACATCGACGAAGCCAAGGTCGGCAAGGAAGTCGGTGGTCACCTGGTGCGCTCGATGAACGATCTGGAGGAGATCGTGCAACAGCGCAACATCGCCATCGGCATTGTTGCCACACCAGCGGGTGCGGCCCAGCAGGTCGCCGATAGGTTCATCGCCGCTGGGTTGCGGTCCATTCTCAACTTTGCGCCCACGGTGTTGCAGCGGCCCGATGACGTGGCGGTGCGCCGGGTGGATCTCTCGACCGAGCTGCAAATCCTCACGTTCTACCTGCAGCAAGACGCAGGTTGACCGTCGGCTCGGATGGTGACCGCCCCGGTCAGGCCGACTCTTCCGCCGCGTTCTCGTAGCGGTCGAGTGCGGCGACGAACATCAGGAACAGGATCAGTGAGCCGAGGGTGAGCGCAATCGCAGGCACCCGAATCTGGAAGGCGTTCAGCCCTTCAACATTGGAGGGCCGCAGCCCGCGTGGGGCGTAGACCACGAAGAGGGCGCTGCCGATGACCAGCCAACCGAACGTGGCAGCACCGGTGACGAGGAAGGCAAGGCGGGCGCCGAGGTTGGTGTAGAGCAGCAGGTAGCCGCTGCCGATGAACGCGATGATCGAGGTCACGGTGATGAGCACGCCTCGGGTCGCAACCGAGAAGGCCGTTACCCGGCCCGTGTCGGGATCAACCTGCTTGAAGATGGCGTCGTAGATGTCGCCGAACAAGCCTCGCACCGGCGGAATGAACGAAAGGATGGCGACGATGATGGCAAAGACGCCAAGCCACTCGAGGGCAGTCAGCCCTGCTTCATCGTTGTGGAATCGCCGGCGCAGGTTGCTCACATCGACCTCTCATACTGGACGATGAGTCGGATGTCTTCCTCAGACAGGATCTGCCCAAATGCGGGCATCCAGCCATTGCCGATCCCGTTGACGCCGTAGTTGGTGGCGAGCTCGGAACCCTCGATGATGAACTTGACCTGGTCGTCCGCATTCGGGAACTGGCTGACGGAGGCACCACCGATCAGCGATGGCCCCCAGGCCCCGCTGCCGGTTTCCTGCTCGAACGCGACCCCGGCGCTGTAGCCGGCGGTGTGGCAGCGGGCGCAGTAGCCGTTGAACAGACCGACGGCCCGCTCGCTGTCGGCCACACTGAGCCCGGTGTTGGCAGCCACCTCGTCGAAGTCGACCGCCCACAGTTGTTCTGCCTCGGCGTCACGTAGGAAGCTGAGCCCCTCGACCGCGGTGTTCAGGAAGACCTCTTGGCGCTCGGTTACCACGCCAAGGGTGAGGTGTGCGGTGCTGAGGTCATTCATCCAGGTGTCGAGCGAGTCGATGTCGGCAATGGCCGCTCCCGCAGCGTCGGTCATCGTGAAAGCGTTGCTCGGGTCGAGCATGAGGTCGTAGAGGTGCGGGTAGGTACCGACATCGGGCACCTCCGTCACCTCATAGGTGATGTTGCCGGCGTCGTCTTCGATCGGGGAAACCACCCGCACCACAACGGTGTCCGCAGTGATGGCTGCCAGCGAGTTGGGGTCGCGCCGGTCGTCGACGGTGCCGGCGATGAGTCGTTCGGCGTCGTCGGCGATCCCATCGCGGTCGGTGTCGAGCCCGGCCTGGTTGCAGGATGACCCGACCATGGCGGCGGACTCATCGGTGCAGGTCCCGTCGCCGGCCAGGATGAAGGCGATGTTGGTCGGTGTGGCGCCTGCCTGCTCCAGTGTCTCGAACTTCGCCGGGGCGTCATCCAGGTCGGCAATGACTGCTTGTTCGGCGGCAATCCGGGCGGCGACCGCCTCGGCGCCGCCGGCGATACGAGCCAGGGCGGCGTCCACCGTCGGTTGGATCTTGGCGAGGGCATCGCCCTGGGAGATCTCCAGCGATTCGATGAAGGCCATGACCTGGTCGACTTCCTGGGTGGTCATGGCGCCGCCGCCTTCGAGACCGTTGGCCGGCATCGGGGTGCCGGCGCGCCCGTAGACGACCCAGAACTCGACCTCTTCTTCGCTATAGCGGTAGAAGACATCGTTGAGCGAGGGAACGGCCCACGAGGTCTCCAAACCACTGCGATCCTCGGTGTAGGCCGCGCCGCCACCGCCACCCTCGGCGCCGTGGCAGTTGGTGCACTCGAATTGGGTGTACCACTTGTGGCCCTCTTCGATGTAGAGCTCCTCTTGGGCTTCTGCCGCCTCGGCTTGGCGGTCTGACTCGATGATGTAGTAGACCGGGATGAGGAGAGCAAGAACGCCGGCTGCAACGACTGCTGACGTCAAGATCTTGGTGAGCCGTCTGTTCTCCAGTTCGTCGTCGGAGATGTAGGGCTGAAGGTTGGGCGGGGTCTCGTCGGCCTTCTTCTTGCCGACCCGCCTGCTGTTGATGATGAGGTAGCCCACCCAGATCAGGAAGGCGCCGATGACCACGATGAGCACAAAGGCGCCCAGCCCGACATTGGCAGGACCGGCCGGCGTGCTGTCGGTCTCCGCCGTCGCGAGGATGATCGATGCCGCCGTCACACGCACGATGGTCCCTGCGGATAGGCAATGGTCTTGATGGTGGCCCGGGAGGTCTCGAGGACTTGACCCGTCTGAACGACGAGGTCGCCGCTGTCGTTGATCTCGACGGCGAAGCGGTCCATGTTGCGCGGCGCCGGTCCATCCACGTACTCGCCGTGGAAGTTGTACTTGGAGCCGTGACACGGGCATTCAAAACCCTGCGACGACAGACACTCGGGGACCCGGCAGCCGAGGTGGACACAGCGCTGCCAGAGTGCCATCAGGCCCGGCTCGCTGCCGTCGGTGGCAACCACGGGAAGACCGGCGAACGAGCTCTCGTCTTGGACGCCGGGGTCGAAGGGGACGATCCACGATTGGGCCGCTGCCACGAAGACCGGCTGGACGGAGCCGTCGGCTTGGATCAGTTGGCTTTGCAGTTCGGTGAAGTTGCCTGCGTTGATTGCCGAGCCAAAGCCACCCTTCAGCTTTGGCCACAGGAAGGCGAGGAAGCTCAGCGATAGGCCACCGAGGAAGGCGCCGACGAACAGGCCAAACAATGCCCGGTTGAGGAACTTACGGCGGGTGACGCCGTACTCGGCGGACGTGATCGGGATCTTCTGCAGTGCCGGATCTGGTGGCGGGGCCACTGGTTCGGTGGCCGCCTCAGACTCGGCCGTTGTGGTGGTGTCGTCTTCAGCGGTAGCGGTGGCGGTCAACGTGGCAACCGCGGTTCCGCCTCCGTCGGTAGCGGAAGCCTGTCGTCGGCGGTCGGAGCGAACCGCACGCTTGTCGAGCTTGCCGGTTGTGGCCGCAGTGATGGGCTCGGCGGACGGGCCGCGGCGCCACGCCACGGTGAACACCGCGAGGGCCGCCAGCCCTGCGGCGGCGACGATGCCAATGACGAAGATGGTGGTTGCGCTCATCAGAAATCGAAGAAGACGCCGTCGACCCAGGGGAACGTGAAGTTAAATCCCGGCCCCCGGAAGAACGACCCGTAGATGGTCAGCACTGCGGCTGCGAACAGGAAGAAGCTGAAGATCATGATGGCCAGCTTTCGGTCGGACGGCCGCACCGATGGGTTGCGGTCGACGTAGGGAATCAAGGCGAGCCCAATGGCGCCGAAGGTCGGGACGATGATCCCGGCGACCTGAGGGTCGAAGTAGGAGAGCAGTTCCTGGAGCCCGAGGAAGTACCACGGCGCCTTGGACGGGTTGGGCTGTTCGTTGAAGTTGGCGAACTCGAGCAACGGGGCGTCGACGAACACCGAGAAAACGAACAACGCCGCCAGCACAACCATGAGTGCGACGAACTCGATGGCGAGCAGATGCGGCCAGACGCTCACCTTGTCATGCGGTTCGGACTTGACCTGTTGGATCGCCCCGGCTTTGACGACAGTCAGCAAACGTTGGGTGCGGACGCCCTCTGGAATCGCAGGAGCGGCGGCAGGTGCGGCGGCAGCCGCAGCACCACCGGCAGCGGGAACCGCAGCGGCCGTCGGGGCAGGTGTGGCGCCTGCCATCGTGGGAACGGCCGTGCCGTCCCTTCTCGCTCTGGCCACCATCGCCCGCTGCAGGAGCGGTACCGGGACTCCGTAGGTTGCGGATTCGGCATCGAGGTCACGCACCGGCCCGGTGGGTGCTGGTGCTGCGACGGGAGCGGGGGCGGCTGCGGCGGGTTGGGCAGCGGGCGGCGTGTCGGCCACGACCGCTTCGCCAACGGGCGCTTGGCCTACGGGCGTTGCGCCCACGAGTTCGGCCATGACCTCATCGACCGAGCGACCTTCCCTCTTGGCCCGCGCCTCTGCGGATCGTCGGACGAGGTGTTCGGGGAGACCCGAGCCGCCACCGGTCGGTGCCGCCGCGGCGGCAGGTGCAGCCGGTTCGGGTGCGGCGGGCGGTGGAGCAGCCCCGGTCAGTTCGGCCATCACTTCCTCGACCGAGCGGCCTTCTTTCTTGGCACGAGCCTCAGCGGTTCGGCGGAGGAGGGCTTCGGGGATCTGTGCGGCCTCGCCACTTGCAGCGGCAGGTGCAGCCGGTTCGGGGGCGGCGGCCGGTGGAGCCGGTGGAGCAGCCCCGGTCAGTTCGGCCATCACTTCCTCGACCGAGCGGCCTTCTTTCTTGGCGCGAGCCTCAGCGGTTCGGCGGAGGAGGGCTTCGGGGATCTGTGCGGCCTCGCCACTTGCAGCGGCAGGTGCAGCCGGTTCGGGGGCGGCGGGCGGTGGAGCGGCTTCACCCTTCATCTCTGCCAGCACTTCGTCGACGCTCCGCCCCTCGGCCTTGGCACGGGCCTCGGCGGATCGCCTCAGAATGCTTTCGGGTATCTCTGCCACG
Source organism: uncultured Acidimicrobiia bacterium (assembly GCA_963821095.1). GTDB lineage: Bacteria > Actinomycetota > Acidimicrobiia > Spongiisociales > UBA5794 > CAVPHV01. Next base: position 385,400 of record CAWGCJ010000007.1, read on the forward strand.
CAGTCTCCTTAGAGCGGACCCGAGATGCCGCCGTCTTTGCGCACTCGCCAGAAGTGCACGGCCATGAACACCACGATCACGAACGGGAAGAACAAGACGTGTAGGACGTACCACCGCAGCAGCGTGTCCGGCGTGATCTGGACGCCGCCGATCAACGCAAAGGACACTTGATCACCTAACACCGGCGCATAGGCGCCCATGTTGGTGCCGACGGTCACCGCCCATACGGCCAGCTGGTCCCACGGCAGCAGATAGCCGGTGAACGAGAGGAGCAGGGTGAGCAGAAGGAGGATGATGCCGACCACCCAGTTGAATTCGCGGGGCGGCTTGTAGGCGCCGTGGTAGAAGACCCGAGCCATGTGGAGGAACACGGTCAGCACCATCAGGTGGGCACCCCATCGGTGCATGTTGCGTACCAGCTGACCAAAGGCGACGTCGGTCGAAAGCGCCTGAATGTCCTGGAAGGCGGCCGGTGACGTCGGCCGGTAGTAGAACATCAGGAAGATGCCGGTGATCGTGAGCAGGATGAACAGGAAGAACGAGAGTCCGCCGAGACAGAGGGTATAGGAGAGTCGGACGCCGTGGCGCTTCACCTTCACCGGGTGGAGGTGGTAGAGCACGTTGTTCATGATCACATAGGAGCGGTTGCGGGGGCTGTCCGAGTAGCCGGCGCGCAGCGGGGAGCCGGGGCGGAAGATGCTCGACCACACCTGGCTGGATTGGATGCTCTCACCGACTTGGACCAGGCGTTCTTTCAGCCCGACCTTGCCGTCTCCGTTCCCGTTCGCCACCCGACCTCCTCAAAGGCGTCGATAGTTTCACCCACGGCGCGCGCCGGTCAAAATCGACCGTCGCTCACCAACGTACTCCGTATGCGTACCCGTTCTTGAAGTCGCGAGCCCCTGTGTCGTACTCCCACGGCGCCAGACCGTGCTCATCTGCTTCCGCCGACAGCGAGCCGGCGAATTTACCGAGCGATATCACATTGGTGGGGCAGCGGTCGATACACAGCGCACATCTGGTGCACTCGTCCTCGTCGACCACGAAGAACCCCTTGTTCTCGGCATTGGTTCCGGGGTCATCAACATTGACCCCCTCGGCGATGGCATCAACTGATAGGTAGTGGATGCATTTCCAGGGACAGATGTCGACACATCCCTCACACAGAATGCACTCGGCCTGGTTGATGTGGAGGAACTGCTTCGGCTTGACCGCGGCGATCAGGTACGCCCCGTCGACGGCAGCGAGTTGATAGTCGTCACGCATCGGCGGGGTTTCGAACCAGACGTCGCTCTTGGCCATCTTCGCTACCTCTCGACCTTGGTCATGGGCCGACCATACGTCGAGACGGGCTGCGGTGGCGGACCGGATGCGATCTTCTTCTGCTCGTCCTGCCACTTGATCATCACAAAAGCGATGCCGCCGGTGACGGCGACGGAGTAGCCGGCGACGATCATGTCCTTGACGGCCGCATAACTGATGGAAACGTCGTTGTTGAGCACCAGCACAGGGGGAATGGTGAGGAAGTTCTTCTGGGGCGTCCACTCCCAAACCGCCTGGGTGAGCGTGAGCCATTCGTTGGGGATGATGCCGTAGAGGATGACCATCAGGCCGGTGAACAGCGCGGCGCCGATCGAGGCGCGGGCCCAGGTCATCCTCCGCTTGTAGAGGAAGGCCAGGGTGGCGCCTGCCATGGCGAGGAACACACCGCCCAGGGCGACGAGTTGACCAAACAGTACGAAGCCCCACCCGCGGGGGATTGCGGGGTAGATCTCCCGGCCGAGGTCGTCGAAATCGCTGAGACCGGTGAAGTGCGCAATGAGTACTCCGACGACCAGCGTGACCAAGCCAACGAAGATGCCGGCGATGCCTGCCCTGAAGTAGTTCTGATGCTCCAGCTCGCCCTCCTGGTCCGTGCGGAGCGCACCTTACTGCGCCGAGATCTCCCCGGCGGCCGTCATTCTATGCAGACCGATGCCACTCTCGAAGTTCGAGAGAGTTTTTCCCTTCCTATCTGGTAGCTAGGCTGCGCCCCGCCCGACGGGACGACCAATGGAGGACGCGCGAGCGGTGGCCGCAGAGACCAAGACCGACGCTTCCGAGCCCGCACAGTCTGTGGACGTATCTGGGTACTCCGGAGCAGCCCGCGCCCACACCTTCGTAGCGCTTGGCTCGCTCTTTGCCGGCGTCATGCTTGCCCTGGTTGCCGCGACGCAGCTGGTTCTTCCCGACGCATTCTCCGGCGTCGGCATGCTGAGCTACGGCAGGGTGCTTCCCGCCGCGACCAATGTTCTCCTCTACGGCTGGCTGACGATCGGATTCATCGGCGCCGCCTACTACATCGTTCCCAAGGTCGCCGGAGTCAAGCTCCAGTTTGAACCGCTCGCCAGAGTGGGCGCAGTGTTGCTGGCCATCGGTGTCATCGCCGGCGCCGACGGTATCGCTCTCGGCTGGAGTGAAGGGCGCACCTACCTCGAGATGCCGCTGTGGGCGGACTTCTTCATTCTCCTTGGCTTGTTGATCGCAGTGCGGGTCATCACCGCAACCATCTCCGACCGTACCAACCGCGAGATGGGTCCGGCCCTGTGGTTCTTCGGTGCCGGACCTCTCTGGCTGTTGTTTGCCTTCGTGGTCGGCAACATTCCCGGCCTGGTCGGGATGAACAGCATCATCCAGACCGCCTTCTACCGCGGCGCCCTCGCCGGGCTGTGGTTGTCGGTAGCCGGTTTCGGGATCGTGTACTACCTCGTACCGAAGGTGACCGGCCGCGGACCGGCCAAGCCGACCACGCTCGCCGTCATGGGGTTCTGGTCGCTCGGGTTCGTCTGGGCGTTCGCCGGTGTCGCCGACCTCACCTACAGCCCGGCCCCCGGCTGGCTACAGACCATCGGCGTCGTATTCTCGATCGCACTCTTCCTTCCGCTCGCAATGCTGTTCACGGACCTGGTTGGTCTGATGCGTGGTCGCTGGGGTCTGGCACGCAACCGGATGACGATGCGCTTCATCGGGGCGGGAGCCATCCTGTTGCTGGTGGCGGCCGTCATCAACCTGCTCCAGGCGCTGCGGGCATCGAGCGCCGTTGTCGGTTACACCACGTGGGGCGCCGCCTTCGAGTACGCCGCGTTCTACGGGGCATTCACGCTGTGGCTGGCCGCCTTCATCTACGACTCGGCCGGCGATCTGCTCGGCGGTGTATTCAAGCCCTCGGTGGCGAGGGGACACTACCGCCTCACGACGTTCTCGATCGCCGTCATCCTGGCGACGACGCTCATTGGCGGCCTGCAAACCGGGTTCTTGTGGATCGCCGACGCCAACAGTCCCGAAAGTACCGTGGCGTACGGGCCGGGGTGGAAGGCCGTTGTTGAATCGCTCCAGCCGCACTACTGGATCCTGTTCCTGGCGATGCTGCTGTTTGCCTTCGCTCAGGTCCGCTTTGCCGCCGGTGGTGTTGCCGCGGCCATCAATGCGAGACCGGCAGCGCCGGAGACGGTGGACCGCGACGAACTCGACCCGGACGATGTCGAAGCGGATGCCGGTTGGATGGCAACCAACGGAGTGTCGACTCGCCATCTGTGGCTCGGGTCGACCGGCATTTTTGCCCTGGCGGCCCTGCTCGTGGTGCTGCTGCCCTCGCTCGAGGCCTCCCACGTCGACGGGACCATCCTCTCCGACCGCTCCCGAAACTACCGCTCTGACGCCTTTTTGGAGCGTGGCCGCGGGCTGTACTTGGCTGAGGGGTGCTGGTACTGCCACACCCAGGACGTCCGACCCATCGTCACCGACGTTGACCTCGGTGCGATCAGCCAGCCCGGCGACTACGCAAACGAGGTTCCGGCCTTGCTCGGCACGGCCCGGGTGGGACCCGACCTCATGCACGCTGCGACCCGGGAGGAAGCCGGTTCGAGCGCGTTCCTTTTCGATCACCTGACCGACCCACGGGTCGACCGTCCCTGGTCGATCATGCCGAGTTACGACTACCTGTCGGAGAACGACCGGTTGGCCCTCGCCGCCTACATCACGAGTCTGGACTGAGCGATGGAAGATCAGATCCAAAGAGTTGCCGAACAAACCGGGGTCCCCAGTGGGCTGCTGCAACGCGCCGCCGCCGCCCGCGCCACCGCGGCAGGCACTTCGACCGAGGTCATCGTGGCGAAGTGGGCCGGCGAGGACGCCGCGGCTCCCGCAGCGGCAGCGGCCGCGCCCGCCCCGGCTGCGGCCCCGGCCGCGCCCGCCGCAGCGCCGCCGCCGGCAGACAGTTCCGCGCCGGCAGTTGAGGTGCTCGAGCCGGTTGCAGCGGCGCCCACCGAGCCACAAGCGGAGGCGTCGGAGGATGAACCGGAGCCCGAGCCTGCCGCCGCAGGCGGCTTCCCGAAGTGGCTGGCCGCCGCCTTCATCGTGATCCCCGCCATCGCGCTGTTCTATGCGCTGCTCTTCCCGAATGGTCCCGACTGCGGTTCGGCCGGCCAGTTGGCCGTCGATCCCGGCACCGGTGTCGCCGTGAACTGTGATGGCAGCGCGTTCGGGTCCGAGGAGTTCAGCTTCTTCGGCACCGGCGAGGTCATCTACGCCGAGCGTTGCGCCGCTTGCCACGGTGCCAACGGCGCCGGTGGCGCCAACTTCCCCGCCCTGGCCGGTGGCGCCGTGGTTGCGACGTTTGGTTCCTGCACCGATCACGTCGAATGGGTCGCATTGGGAACGGCTGGTTTCCAGGAAGCCGGCATCGCCACCTACGGCGACACCGAGAAACCCGTCGGCGGCGCCGGGGTTCCCATGCCCGGCTTCGAGGGTGTCATCACCGAGCAAGAGCTGATTGCCGTCTCCCTCTATGAACGAGTCGCCTTCGGCGGCGAGGATCTGGCAACGTCCGAGCAACTCTGCGCCGGCGAAGAGGCCGTGGCTTCTCCTTAGTCTCGGCGCTCTCGGTACGCTCCCTGCCATGACTTCACCCGATGTACTGGTTGTCGGCGGCGGTCCCGCCGGGGCTTCAACTGCCTACTGGCTGGCGCAGCGCGGGGTGTCCGTCCTGGTCGTCGAGAAGAAGACCTACCCGCGTGAGAAGACCTGCGGTGATGGCCTGACCCCGCGGTCGGTCAAACAACTGATAGACATGGGATTCGACTTCGACATTCCCGAACTCCACCGAATCGACGGGCTGCGCGCCTACGCAGGTGACCTGATGCTGGAGCTGCCCTGGCCGGAGCGCACCACCTATCCATCGTGGGGCGCCGTCATCCGCCGTGCCGACCTCGATGGAAGGGTCGCCATGCTCGCGGAGAAGCAGGGGGCGGTGATTCAGCAGGGGACCGAAGCTGCAGCCGTCGTCGACGAGGGCAGACTTGTCGCAGTCGACTTGAAGGTTGGCAACGGCTCGGAGGAGTCAGAGATCACCCGGGTCACGCCCCGGCTGGTGGTCATCGCCGATGGGTCGCTGTCGCGGTTCGGGCGCAAGCTGGGCACGGCGCGACGGCGCGACTACCCATACGGCCTTGCGGTTCGCGGCTACTACTCGAGCCCCAACTCGGACGATCGATTCCTCGAGAGTCAGCTCAACATCACCGACCGCAACGGCCGCCATATGCCGGGGTACGGCTGGATTTTCCCGCTCGGCGACGGCACTATCAACATCGGCGCCGGAGCCCTCTCCACCTTCAAGGGGTGGAAAGACCTCAACACGACCGAGCTTCTCGAGGCCTATGTATCCGGCCTGCCGTCGCGTTGGGAGGTCACCGAGGCGTCGCTACTCACCGAGCCGACCGGGGGCAAGCTGCCGATGGCCTTCTCGATTGGACCCAAGGTCGGCCCAAACTGGGTCGTGGTCGGAGACGCCTCGGGGGCGGTCAATCCCTTCAACGGCGAGGGGATCGACTATGCCTACGAGACCGGGCGCTTGGCCGCCGGTTATGTGGCCGACGCACTGACGACCGGCGACAGTGGGCCCCTCCACGGCTACGCCCAAGCGATCGAGCGGGAGTACGGCGACTACCACAAGGTCGCCAGGATCTTTGCGCTTGCGATCGGGAACCCTGCCGTGATCAAGACGCTCACCCAGGTAGGAATGCGGTCCCGTCCGCTGATGGAGTGGGTGCTGAAGGTCATGGCCAACCTGCTCGAACCGGAGGACCGCGGAATGACCGAGCGGGTCTACGGAGCGATCGAGCGCGTCGTCCAGATCGCCCCTGAGCCCAGCCGAACTCGGTAACCGGCGCCCCATCCCGTTAGTCTTGCGGCGTGACGACGTCGGGGGATATGAGCGAAGTTGATCTCGACCAATTGGTCGAGAGGATCGTTGCTGCCGATGCGGCGACGAGGGATGTGCTGGCGGCGTTCGCCCGGGCGTACCTGAGCCGATTCCCGCAAGAGCGTCTTGCTGCCTGGCCGGAAGACGAGCTGGGTGCTCACGTTCGCCACCTCTTCGAATTCGCCGCCGACCGCCGCGGCGACGACGTCGAGGTTCGTGTCTTCAACCCGACCGTCGAGACCGCCGGCTATGCGCCCGGCGGAGCCGTCGTCGAGGTGGCGGCGCCGGACATGGCGTTCCTGGTGGACTCGATCACCAACGAGATCCAGTCGCGCGGGTTCAACGTCGAACGTGTCGTCCATCCGGTGGTCGGCACCGGACGCGATGCCACCGGGCATCTGGTCGAGATCAAGCCGGCCCGCACCTCGATACTGCGCGAGTCGATTCAGCACTACGAGCTGAGCCGGCCCATCGGAGAGCACGACGCCGCGGAACTGGAGGCAGGCGTGCGGCGGGTGCTGCTCGACGTGCGGCGCGCCGTCGACGACTTCGAGCCGATGCAGGGCGCCATCTACCGCATGATCAAGGTGACCCGCGACGGTGCGGCCCGCTACTCGAAAGAGGAGATCGATGAGGACGTTGCCTTCCTCGAGTGGCTGCTCGACCTCAACTTCGTGTTCCTCGGTTACCGCGAGTACCGGATCGCACCTGGAGTGAACGAACCCGAATTGTCGGTCGTTCCGGGTTCCGGTCTCGGCATCCTGCGGGACGACACCGAGTCGGGCTTTGCATCACCGGTTCCGATGTCTGAGGTACGGCCCTCGCTGCGGGCCCGCTACGAGAGCGGCGATCTGCTGGTGATCAGCAAGACCAACTCGCCGTCCCGGGTCCACCGCAACGCCAAGATGGACTACGTCGGGGTTCGGCACATTGGACCCGATGGGACCGTGGTCGGCGAAGCGCGAATGGTCGGCCTCTTCACCTCGAAGGCGTACATGGCGGCGGCGGATTCGATCCCGCTGCTGCACCGCAAGCTCACCCAGATCATCGAGGCAGAGGACTTGATCGAGGGCTCGCACTCCTACAAGGAGGTCGTTGGGGTCTTCAACAGCTTCCCCAAGGACGAACTGTTCACCACGCCCACCCCCGACATTCGGCGCAGCATTGTCGGCCTGCTCCAACTCCAAGAGCAGCGGCATGTGCGTTTGTTCGTGCGGCGCGATCTGCTGCGGCGCAGCGCGTCGGTACTCGTGGTGATGCCACGGGACCGGTTCAATGCTGCTCTGCGTCACCGGCTCCAGGCACTGCTGCTCGAACGGTTCGCCGGGACCTCCATCGACTACCGATTGTCGCTCGGCGACGCCGACACGGCCCGGCTTCACTTCACGGTATGGGTTGCCGGAGGCGAGGTTCCCGACGTGTCCATCGAGGTTCTCGAGGCAGAGGTCGTTGCCGAGGCACAAACCTGGGAGGAGCGCCTCGCCGTAGAGGTCGATGCCCGCCACGGCCCCGAACGCGGTCGGGCGTTGCTCGATGAATGGGCCGGCAGATTTCCCGACCACTACCGAGCCTCCATCCCGTTGTCGATTGCAGCCGGCGACCTCGGCAGACTCGACGAACTGGTAGCGGGCACCGGACAGGCTGTTGTCGGTCTTCAGAACGAACCTGGGCCGGGCGAGCAACTCACCCGGCTCGCGGTGTATCGCTCGAACGGCAAACTGGAACTCTCCGCCATCATGCCGACGCTCGAGGCGCTGGGGCTCCGGGTGGTGGAGGAAAAGCCGACCCGGCTCCGCGGCGGGGACGGCGGACTCTTCATCCACGACTTCGGGGTGCTCGACCTCGATGGAGCCATGCTCGACCTCGACGATGTCGCCGAACGGGTGGCCGAAACCGTGGTTGCGGTTCTCGAGGGTGAAGCCGAATCCGATTCCCTCAACCGGTTGATCATCAGCGCGGGACTCGACCATCGCCAAGTGACGATCCTGCGCGCCTATCGCACCTACTGGCGGAGGGTCAGTCCCGGTTTCACCGTTGAGTACATCAACGACGCCTTTGCCGCTCATCCGGAGATCGCCGCCGACCTGGTCGAGTTGTTTGCCACTCGCTTCGACCCCGGGCTCAGCGAGGCAGAAGAGGCGCCCACCCTGGCCCGGATCCTTTTCGAGCTCGACAAGGTCGCCAGCCTCGACGAGGACCGCATCCTGCGCGGCTTCCTGGGATTGGTGCTCGCCACCAAGCGGACCAACGTGTACCTGCCCGGCACCGAAAGCCTCAGCTTCAAGTTCCGCTCGAGCGAGGTGCCGGCCATGCCGGAGCCGGCTCCGCTGTTCGAGATCTTCATCTACGCCCGCGAGGTGGAAGGCATCCACCTGCGGGGCGGACCGGTAGCTCGTGGCGGCATCCGTTGGTCGACCCGCAAGGAGGACTACCGCACCGAAGTGCTCGGGTTGATGAAGGCCCAGATGACCAAGAACGCCGTCATCGTTCCCACCGGATCAAAGGGCGGCTTTGTGCTCCGGCGGCCGCCCGCGGATCCGACCGAACTGCGCGACGCGGTGCGCGCCGGCTACACGATCTTCATCCGCGGCTTGCTGGACGTCACCGACAACCTGGTGGACGGGACGGCGCTGCACCCCGCCGGAGTTCGCATCCATGACGGCGGCGATCCCTACTTGGTCGTCGCAGCCGACAAGGGCACCGCCACGTTCTCCGACGACGCGAACACAATCGCCGCAGAGTACGACTTCTGGCTGGGTGATGCGTTTGCATCCGGCGGTTCGGCCGGATACGACCACAAGGCGCTCGGCATCACGGCTCGGGGTGCCTGGGAGTCGGTCAAGTGGCACTTCCGCGAACTGGGTACCGACATCATGCACGAGCCATTCACCGTGGTCGGCATCGGCGACATGTCGGGTGATGTTTTTGGAAACGGGATGCTGCTGTCACCCCATATTCGGCTCGTCGCCGCATTCGATCATCGCCACATCTTCATCGACCCCGATCCCGATGCGGGGACGTCATTCGCCGAACGCCGCCGGATGTTCGCTCTCCAACGGTCGAGTTGGGAGGACTACGACGGCTCGCTGATTTCGGCGGGGGGAGGAGTGTTCTCTCGCGCCGCAAAACGGATCGACCTGAGCGACGAGATACGGCTGGCCCTCGACACCGACGCCCACCAGTTGACACCTGACGAGCTGATCCAGGCCATTCTGCGAGCACCGATCGACCTGCTGTGGAATGGCGGCATCGGAACGTATGTCAAGGCAGCCTCCGAGACCAATGAGCAGGTCGGGGACCGGGTCAACGATGCCCTACGCGTCAACGGCTTCGAACTCCGTTGCAGGGTGATCGGAGAAGGCGGGAACCTCGGGCTGACTCAGGCCGGTCGCATCGAGTTCGCTCGCGGTGGCGGTCGGGTCAACACCGACTTCATCGATAACTCCGGCGGGGTCCATTGTTCGGACCGCGAGGTGAATCTGAAGATCCTGCTGGGTTTGGCCGAGGCCCGTGGCGAACTGGATCGCGTCGGACGCGACGCCCTCGTCACCGACGTCGTTGACGACGTGGTCTCCGCCATCGTCTACGACAATTTTCTTCAGGCGCAGATCATGGCGCAGGAGGTCCACGGCTCGGCTGATCGCCTCGAGGCCTACGAGGATCTGATGTCGCTGCTGGAGAGCGAGGGAGCACTCGATCGTGGCATTGAGTGGTTGCCAACCACCGACGAGATGAGCGAGCGCGCTCGCCTCGGCGAAGGAATGACCGCCCCGGAACTTGCCGTTCTGCTCGCCTACTCGAAGCGCAGTCTGCGCGACTGGCTGCTCGACTCGGCGTTGCCCGATTGGAACGACTTCGCCGACGAAGCGCGTGAGTACTTCCCCGCCGAGGTTGTGCGCCGATTTGGTGACCTGATCCCCGAGCACCCGCTGCGTCGTGAGTTGGTGGCGACCATCGTGGCCAACCGGGTCGTCAACTCGGAAGGGGCCACGTTCGTGACCCGACTCATGTCCGAGACCGGGGCAGCCGCCGAGCAAGTGGTGCGGGCCTATCACATCGCCAGGGACGTTACCGACGCGTCCAATCGCTGGCGAGCCGTCGAGTCGCTGGTCGGCCGGGTCCCTGTCGACGTCGAGCGTGATCTGTTGGGGGGGATCGATGGGTTGGTCGAGGACATTGCGCGGTGGTATCTGACGAATCCATCTACCGAGTTCATGAGCGAGGTGACGGCGAACGCCAAGCCGGCATTCGACGAGATGGACGAGATCATTGCCGGGATCGGGCCGGCCCAGTGGCGGGCCGATCGTGACGCTGCAGTAGTCGTCTGGACCGAACAAGGCGTTCCCGCCGAGGTGGCGATCCGCCACGTCTACCAAGAGGAGTTGGTCCACGCTCCCGATGTGATCGAGGTGGCGCAGCGCACCGGGCGTTCGGTGCGCGATGTCGCTCAACTGTTCATGCTGATCGGTCCCGTGTTCGAGATCGACTGGCTCGAAGAGCAGGTCGCCGGATTGCCCGCTGCCGGCCGCTGGCACCGCCGGGCCGTCAAGACGGTCGAAGACGATCTTGTCCTGCTCCGTCGCCAGCTCGCCGAGCACGTCCTGGCGGGCTCGGACGCCGCCATTCCGCAAGCTGCGCTCGACCGCTACCTCGTCGAGCACACCCAAGAACTCGGCCGCCTCACCCGTTTCATGCGCTCTCTCGCCATCGATGGCGTAGACGACGTAGCCTCGGTGATCGTCGCCATCCGCCAAATCCGATCCCTGGCCACTTGAGCACCTTGCCTCGCTAGCTTGGACACCATCACCACTACCCCTAATCTCCCGTCGCAGAGGTTCTCCACCACGTGACGCTTGCTGCCTACCTTCCAATCGCGCTCATGTTCCTTCTGGGAACAGGCTTTGCCGCGGCCATGATGTGGTTCTCCTGGCGGATTGCGCCAAACAATCCCACACCAGAGAAACTGGCCCCGTACGAGTGCGGGATCGTGCCGCTCCAAGAGCCGGCAGAACGCTTCCCGGTCAAGTTCTATCTGGTCGCCATGCTGTTTGTGATCTTCGACGTCGAAATCATCTTCCTCTTTGCCTGGGCGGTCAGGTTTGAGCAGTTCGGGTGGCCCGGAATCATCGCCGTCGGCATCTTCATCGCACTCCTGGCCGAGACCCTGGTCTATGCGTGGAAGCGTGGTGCGCTCGACTGGAACGTGGCGCGTCGCGAACGGTATCGCCGCGAAGTTGTTCCGAGTGGCACGAAGTCCATCCAGGAGGACGCCGCCTGATGGCAGGAGCGTCACAGCCGTCCGGGTTCCTTCTCGGCACTCTGGAGAAGGGCGTGAATTGGGCTCGCACCCGCTCGATGTGGGGGGCAACGTTTGGTCTGGCGTGCTGCGCGATCGAGATGATGGGGACCGGGGCGTCGCACAACGACCTCGGGCGTTTTGGCATGGAGGTGTGGCGCGCCTCACCCCGACAGGCAGATCTCATGGTGGTGGCGGGACGCGTGTCCCAGAAGATGGCGCCGGTGTTGCGCCAGGTGTATGACCAGATGGCGGAGCCGAAGTGGGTCATCTCGATGGGGGCGTGTGCCTCGAGCGGTGGGATGTTCAACAACTACGCCATCGTCCAAGGGGTCGACGAGGTCGTCCCCGTCGACATCTACGTGCCGGGCTGCCCGCCGGGCCCGCAGTCGCTGATGCACGGCATCCTGACGCTGCACGAAAAAATCATGGCCGGCGAGATCGTTCGGTGAGTGGAGAGCGATGACTGACGACACCACCAGTGAGCCGGCAGAGGCTGCCGAAGCGGCCGCCGAAGATGCCGACGCCGCAGCCGAGGCCCTCATCGAGGACGTTGCGCTGGCCGCGCTCGACGCAGCCGAACTCGAGGTCGCCGCCGACGGGAAAACCGTCACCGCCCGGATCGACCGCGAAGGCTACGTGGATCTGATGACCGCGGCCCGTGACGCCGGGTTCGACACCTTTGTAGACCTCTGTGCCGTCGATTACTTCCGGCGCCAACCCCGGTTCGAGGTCGTCGTGATCGTATTCTCGCTCGAGCAACTCCGGCGGTTGCTTGTCAAGGTCGGGGTTCCGGGCGGCGAGCCGGCCCTCGATTCGCTGACGCCTCTTTGGCCCGGCGCCAACTTCTACGAGCGCGAGGCCTACGACCTGTTCGGCATCCATTTCTCCGGCCACCCCGACCTGACCAGGATCCTGCTGCCCGACGATTGGGAGGGCCATCCGCTGCGCAAGGACTACGCGGTTGGGTCGGTGCCCGTGCAGTTCAAGGGAGCGCACCAGACGCCATGAGCGACACTCCAAACATTGTCACCGGTGACTTCGAGGCGCCGACCATCGAACCGCCACCCGAGTCCGGTGCCGCGGCGGGGACGGCGGGCCAGCAGCGGCGCGAGATCCACGACGTTTGGATTGCGGGCACCGAAGAGCCGCGGGTGGCGCAATCGACCAACGAGGGCGCTCAAGAACTACTACCGGCCGGCCAGGAGCCCGCTGTCTGCGGTCCAGAGTGGGACCGTGGTCGATGACGACTATCTCTTTGGGTACGACTCAGAACAGGAAGAGCGCCAGATCATCAACATGGGCCCACAGCACCCGTCGACCCACGGGGTGCTTCGGCTGCAGATGGAGCTCGAGGGCGAGACCATCCGCCGGGTCAAGCCGATCATCGGCTACCTCCACACCGGGATGGAGAAAACGGCTGAGACCCTCACCTGGCTCCAGGGTCCGACCAACGTCACCCGGATGGACTATCTGTCGCCGTTCTTCAACGAGTTGGCATTCTCAATGGCGGCCGAGGATCTCCTCGGCGTCGACATCCCGGCCCGGGGTCAGGCGATCCGGATTTTGATGACCGAGCTGAACCGGATCTCGAGCCACCTGATCTGGCTGTCGACTCAGGGCATGGACATCGGGGCCCTTTCGCTCATGCTGTATGGCTGGCGGGAGCGTGAGTTGCTGCTCGCCTTCTTCGAGAAGACAACCGGGCTGCGGATGAACCACAACTACATCCGACCCGGCGGCGTCGCCGCCGACCTTCCCGATGGCTGGGAGGACGACGTCGAAGAGATCCTCGAGGTCATCCCGAAGGCCATGGAGGAGTACGACGAACTGATCGCGGCGAACCCGATCTTCCTGGACCGGACCCAGGGCATCGGTGTGCTCACCATCGAGGAGTGCAAGGCGTACGGCGTCACCGGGCCGATTGCTCGGGCGTCGGGGATGGCGGTCGATCTGCGCAAGATCTTCCCCTACAGCGGCATCGAGCAGTACGAGTTCGACGTGCCGGTCGGCAAGACCGGCGACACCTACGACCGCTATCTCGTCCGGATGGAGGAAATGCGCCAGTCGCTGCGCATCGTTCGCCAGGTACTCGAGACGATGCCGGCCGGTGACTACCGCACCGAGGACCGCAAGGTCACTCCGCCGCCCCGCAAGCGGATCGATGAGTCGATGGAGGCGCTCATCCACCATTTCAAGATCTTCACCTCAGGGTTCAAGGTGCCGGCCGGCGACGTGTACCGGGCCGTCGAGTCGCCGCGCGGCGAGCTCGGCATGTACATCGTCTCGACCGGGGGTCCCCAGCCGTGGCGAGTCCACGCCAGGGCGCCTTCCTTCAATCATGTCCAAGCGCTGCCGGCGATGATGACCGATTCGCTGGTGGCCGACATCATCGCCACGCTTGCCAGTGTCGACCCGGTGCTGGGAGACGTCGACCGATGACACATCCCACCGCGTCGTGGAGTGGACCGAACCAGGATCGAGCCAAACGCCTTCTCGACATGTATCCCGACCCGCGCTCGGCCGTCATGCCTTTGCTGTACGTTGGCTCGCTCGAACACGGTTCCGTCACCGACGCTGTGATGCGTGAAGTCGCCGAGATGACCGGTTTGACCGCGGCACAGGTGCAATCGGTGGCGAGCTTCTACACCATGTACAAGCGCAACGGCGTCGGGCGTTACCTCATCTCGGTGTGCAGTTCGATCTCGTGCTTCCTGCTCGGGGCCGACGACCTGCTGGCTGCGGTCGAGTCAGAGAGTGGTGTCCCCGACGGCGAGACGGGCGAGGACGGCATGTTCTCGGTCGAGCATGTCGAATGCATCGGCGCCTGCGGCGGGGCCCCCGCGGTTCAGGTCAACTACGAACTGATCGAGGGCGTCACCCCGGAGAAGGGCGCAGAGTTGTGCCGCTGGCTGCGCGACAGCAAACCCGCCGTGATCGGTGGCGACGAACTGCAGCAACTCTTCGGCGGCCGCCGCTCCTTCGAGTGGGGACCGATCGAGCCAGAAGGAGCAGTGCTCGCCACCCCGGCGTTCGACCCATACGGCACGGCCGGGGAGGCGCGATGACCACTCGCATCCTCACCACCCGAATGGACGAATACCCCGCAGACTCGAACACCATCGAGCGCTATCGCGAGACCGGCGGCTACCTGGCGCTCGAGAAGGCGCTGGGCACGATGACGCCCGACGAGGTCAAGGAGACCGTCAAGGCATCCAACATCCGCGGGCGAGGCGGCGCCAACTTTCCGACCGGGGTCAAGTGGGGCTTTCTCCCGCCGACCAAGCCCCGCTATCTGGTGATCAACGGCGACGAGTCCGAGCCGGGCACCTTCAAGGACCGCCAGCTGCTCGAACGTGACCCGCATCAGTTGGTCGAGGGCATCATCCTCTCCGCGTTCGCCCTCGAGGTCCATCACGCCTTCATCTACATCCGCGGTGAGTACCCGAAGCCTGCCCGCCGGGTGCAGCGGGCCATCGACGAGGCCTACGAAGCCGGCTACCTCGGCGCCAACATTCTGGGCAGCGGGTTTGATCTGGACCTCACGGTTCACCTCGGCGGCGGCGCCTACATCTGCGGCGAGGAGACGGCACTGCTCAATTCGCTGGAGGGCCGTCGCGGTGAACCCCGCATCAAGCCGCCTTTCCCTGCTGTTGAGGGCCTCTACGCCCGTCCCACCATCGTCAATAACGTCGAGACACTGTCCAACATCCCCTGGATCGTGGCCAATGGTGGAACGGCCTATGCCGCCATCGGGCCGGAGACCTCGGCAGGCACCCGCATGTTCTCAGTGTCCGGACACGTCAACAAGCCGGGCAACTACGAGCTGGTGATGGGGATGACCTGGCACGACCTCATCTTCGACATCTGCGGTGGCATCCGTGATGGCAACGAGCTGAAGTGCTGGATTCCTGGCGGGGCTTCGGCTCCTTGGTTTGTTCCGGACCTGCACCTCGAGACGCCGTTGACCATCGACGACGTTGGCAGGAACGGCTCCATGCTGGGCTCGGGCGCCGTCATCGTCATGGACGAAACCACCAACGTCGTGGCGGCGGCGCACCGGATCGTGCGCTTCTTCGCCCACGAGTCGTGTGGTCAGTGCACCCCGTGCCGTGAGGGGACCACGTGGATGGAGCAGATCCTGTGGCGGATGCTCAACGGCCACGGCCGCCCTTCTGACCTCGACCTCCTCCTCGACGTTTCCGACAACATCAGCCCGGGATTGCGGTGGCCGCCGGCGCAGACGACGATCTGCCCGCTTGGCCCATCTGCGGTGTCGCCGATTCGATCGATCATGACCCACTTCCGCGATGAGGTGGAGTCGATGGTGACCGCGAGCGCCGAGCTCGCCGACGAGGAAGGGGTGCCGGTTGGCTGAGCAGCCCGAGGCGGTGACGATCACGATCGACGGCGTTGCCCGTGAGGTTCCCGCCGGCCAACTGGTGATTGCCGCCGCGCAGGCGAACGGCACCTATATCCCACGCTTCTGCTGGCACCCCAGGATGGAGCCGGTTGGGATGTGTCGGATGTGCCTGGTCGAAATCGACACCCCACGGGGCAAGATGCTCACCACGGCGTGCACGACGCCGGCTGCCGATGGCATGGCGGTCGACACCGAGTCTGAGGTGGTGCAGAAGGCCCAAGAAGGCATCCTCGAGTTCCTCCTCATCAACCACCCGCTCGATTGCCCGGTTTGTGACCGCGGCGGCGAGTGCCCGCTCCAGGACCAGACCGTGGCGTACGGGCCGGGTGAGAGCCGGTTCGTCGAGGAGAAGCGCCACTACCGAGAAGCCAATCGAAATCTCGGATCTCGTACTGCTCGATCGGGAACGCTGCATCTTGTGCGCTCGTTGCACGCGCTTCAGCGACGAGATCTCGGGCGACCCTTTGATCGAATTCAAGGACCGCGGCAGTCACACCCAGGTGATCACCTTCCCCGGCGAGCCTTTTGTGTCGTACTTCTCGGGCAACACGGTGCAGATCTGCCCGGTTGGGGCCTTGACCGCCAAGCCGTACCGCTTCCGGGCCCGCCCCTGGGACCTCGAGGCGGTTGAGAGCGTCTCGCCGGTCGATTCGTTTGGTTCCAAGGTGTCGGTGCAGTCGAGCCAGAACGAGATCGTCAGGATCAACGGTATCGACAACGACGCCACCAACCAGAGCTGGCTCTCGGACAAGGATCGATTTGCCTTCCAGTACCTCCAGTCCGCGGAGCGGGTCACCGAACCGTTGATCCGTGATGGTGACGGCTTCCGCACCGCCTCGTGGGGTGAGGCGCTCGAACTGGTCTCCGAGCAGCTCAGCGCGTTGATCGGGACCGAAATCGCCGGTCTTGGCGGCGCCCGCAGCACCAACGAGGAGGTCTTTGCGTTCCAGAAGTTCCTCAGGACTGAGATCGTCACCCCGCACCTCGATGCCCAACTCGACGACGGGCTCGAACACGAACTGATGGCCGGGATCAGCCCGCGGGCCACCGTCAACGACTTGGAGAACGCTCGTACCGTTCTGCTCTGGGCCGGCGACCTGAAGGAGGAGCTGCCGGTGCTGTATCTGCGGGTGCGGCGGGCGGCGACGGCGCTGGGCGCCAACCTGATCGTGGTGCACCCCCGGGCGACGGGTCTCGACGATGTTGCCTCCCACAAGATCACCTACAAGCCCGGCGATGGCCCCGACATTCTGCGCAAGTTGGCCGCCGGAGCGGTTGGTGAGGGTGACTTCCATGCCGCTCGCCAACTACTCGATGACGGCCCGGTGGTTGTTCTCTGTGGACGCACCGGGGTCACCGAGGATCCTCGCCTCGCCGAGGCGGTTGCCGCCTTCGCCGGAACCCTCCCCGACGCCACCGTGCTGCCGGTGGTGCGGCGCGGCAACGTGTTTGGCGCCATCGACATGGGAATGGCGCCCACCCTGTTGCCGGGACGGGTACCCACCACCAACGCCGCCGGCCGCACCGCTCTCGAAGACCGCTGGGGACCGATTCCAGAGGGAATCGGCTACGACGCAGCCGGCATCCTCGAGGCGCTCGCTGCCGGCGAACTCAAGGCACTGGTCATGCTCGGTGTCGATCCGGTCCGTGACTTCCCTCGGCCGAGCCTGGCGCGGGCCGCGCTGGAAGCCGCCGAATTTGTCGTCGCCTTCGATCTCTTCCTCAGCCACTCCTCCCGTCTCGCCGACGTGGTGTTGCCCGTCGCCGGATTTGGTGAGGTGGAGGGAACCGTGACCAACCTCGAGGGGAGGGTGCAGAAGGTCAATCGGCTCACCCCCCGCCCCGGGCAGGCTCGCCCCGTCTGGTCGGTGCTCGACGACCTCGCCCGCCGCATGGGCGGCGCACTCGGCGCGTTGTCGGCTGAGGCAATCTCCAAGGAGATCGCCGCCGTCGCCCCCGCCTACCGAGGGGTCACCTGGGATCTTCTCGACTGGGGTGAGGGTCGCGAAGGAGTTGTCGTACCGCTCGCCGAGGGTGAGCAGGTGTTGGTGTACGAGCCGGTTGATGCCGGGCTGCGGGCGACGACCAGCCGCTTGACGCTGCACCTCGGCCGAGTGCTCTACGACGACGGGATGATGACCCGCATGAGCCCAGCGGTTGCCGGCCTCATGCCGGATGCCCGGGTCTACTTGCATCCCCGCGACGCCGGTTCGCTCGCGGTCGTTCCCGGCCAGCGTGTCGAGGTTGCCGGCGATGAAGGCACGGTGACGCTAGAGGTCGGGATTGACCCAACGCTGGCGGTCGGGACGGCGTACGTGCCGTTCAACCTGCCGGCCACCGCCGACCTCGGTGTCTCCGATGGAGTCAAGATCACTCCGTTGCGAACGGGGGTCGAGGCCTGATGTTGAGCGGTTGGGAGATCTTCCTCGAGGCAGCGATCAAGGTGGTCGCCATCTTCATCATGCTTCTGGTGACGGTGATCTTGCTCGTGTGGATCGAGCGTAAGGTCGTGGCCGACATGCAAAACCGGATCGGCCCCAGCCGGGCCGGGCCCTTTGGCATACTGCAGACCGTGGCCGACGGCACCAAGCTGCTGTTCAAGGAGTCGATGACGCCGCGCAAGGTTGATTTCCCGCTCTACATCATCGCCCCCGATCGCGGCGTTGGTCCCGGCGTTGCTGATCTTCCTCGTCGTCCCCATCGGGCGACCGTTCCATATCGGTGACCGCCTGATCACCCTGCAGGGCACCGACCTGAACGTCGCTGTGCTCTATGTGCTCGCGCTTTCATCGCTGGCGGTGTACGCCGTCGTGCTCGCCGGGTGGTCGTCGGGTTCCAAGTACCCGTTGCTCGGTGCGGTCCGGGCCTCGGCCCAGATGATCTCGTACGAAGCTGCAATGGGGCTGGCGCTGGTGCCCGTCATCATCTTCACCGGCACCACTTCGATGTCGGGCATCGTCGAGTCCCAGGCGGGTGACTGGCTCGGCTTCCTCGGCGTGTGGAACGTCGTGTTGATCCCGTCGTTTGTGGTGTTCTTCGTCGCCGGCGTCGCCGAAACGAATCGGGCCCCATTCGACTTGGTCGAAGCCGAGTCCGAGATCGTCGGTGGCTATCACACCGAGTACAGCGGTTTTCGCTTCGCGTTGTTCTTTCTCGCCGAGTACATCAACATCTTCAACATCTCAGCGTTGACGGTGACGATCTTCCTGGGCGGCTGGGCCGGCCCCGATTTCGGCACCCCGGGGGCCATCTCATGGATCTTCCCGATCTTCTGGTTCTTCTTCAAGACGCTCGGCCTCGTGTTTGTGTTCGTGTGGATCCGGGCTTCACTGCCTCGGATGCGTTACGACCAGCTCATGGCTTTCGGGTGGAAGCGGATGATTCCACTCTCGCTGGTGTGGATTGTGCTGTCGACGCTGGCCGTCGGTGTACGCCGATTTGGCCTACCGTGGTCGTGAGGGGATAGCGATGGGCTGGTTCTCCGACATGCTGGGCCCCTTCTCAGGGTTTGCGACGACGTTCCGCCAGATGTTCAAACCGCGGGTGACGATTCAGTACCCCAAAGAGATGCGCACCAAACCCCAGCGCTTCCACGGCCGCCACATCCTCAACCGCTACTCCGACGGCATGGAGAAGTGCATCGGTTGCGAGCTGTGCGCCGGGGTGTGCCCGGCGCGCTGCATCTACGTGCGCGGGGCCGACAACCCGCCGGACAATCCGGTCAGTCCGGGGGAGCGGTTCGGTTTTGTCTACGAGATCAACATGCTGCGCTGCATCTTCTGCGGCCTGTGCGTCGAGGCCTGCCCAACCGAGGCGATCACGATGACCCACCTTTTTGAGATGAGCGTCACCGACCGCGACGATGCCATTTACACCAAGGACGAACTGCTGGTCGACGTCGACGGGACGCCACGCCATCCCCAGCCGGACGGTCCGCTGATCGACATCGGTGAGTTGAAGCTAGGTGACGGCTGGATGCGGGCGACCTCACCGTCGGGCCGGGCCGCCTACGAAGGCGTAGTGGCCTGGACCGCGTCGGCCACCGCAGGGCTCCGGCCGCCCGAGCAGGGCCAAAGCGGAGTTCACGAACCGGTGATGGTTGATCCCGAAGAGCCCGATGCGACCCCCGACGCCGACGTGACCTGGGAGGAACCCCCGGCCGTTGCAGATGCAGGGGATGAAGGCTCAGCAGACGGCGCCGAAGCGGGGTCGGAAGCGGTCCCGGAGGAAGAGCCCTCGTGAACGCCGAACTCGTCGTATTCGTCATCTTTGCCATAGCGGCCCTCGCCGGAGCGTTTGTGCTGGTGATGGCGCGCAACCCGGTCTACTCGGCGATGGGTTTGCTGATGACGATGTTCTCGATGGCGGTTTTCTACGTGCTCAACGAAGCACCGTTCATCGCTGCCGTCCAGGTGCTGATCTATGCCGGGGCGGTGATGACGCTCTTCCTGTTCGTGATCATGTTCATCGGCGTCGACAAGACCTTCGATCCCAAAGAGACGATTCCGTTTCAGCGCCCTATCGCCATCGTGCTCGGTGTTGGTCTCTTCGTCCTGTTGGCGCTGGCCGCCCAGGGAGTCTGGGTCACCGGGCAGTCACTGTCTGCCGGCGAGGCGCTCGGCACGATCGAGAACGTGTCGGATCAACTGTTCGGCAATTGGCTGCTGCCCTTCGAGGCCACCGTGCTGCTGCTGACCATCGCTGCGGTTGGGACCGTGGCGCTGGCTCGGTTTGAGATCTCGGAGCCTCGGCCCGTCGTGGAAGTGGTCACATCCGACGAAGAGGATGCGGCGAAGCCTGAGTCCGAAGACGCCCCGGCGGAGCCTGAAGCTTCGACCGCCGCCACGCCGGACGATGCACCATCAGCAGGGGAGGAGAGCTGATGGAAGTCACCGCAGGCTGGTACATGCTTCTCGCCGCAGGGCTGTTCGCCATCGGCGCCATCGGGCTGCTGGTGCGGCGTAACGCGCTGGTCATGTTCATGTCGATCGAGTTGATGCTGAACTCGGTCAACCTCACCTTTGTCGCCGCTGGGCGGGAACTGGGGCTGCTCGAAGGCCAGCTCGCGGTCCTCTTTGTCATGGTGGTCGCCGCTGCTGAGGTGACGGTCGGCCTGGCCATCATCGTTGCCGTGTTCCGTTATCGGAGCTCGGCCGATGTCGACGATCTCGCGGAGCTGAAGGGATAGCCATGGTGTCCGCGATCTGGCTCGTCATCGCTCTCCCTCTCGCCGGGGCCGTATTCCTGCTGGCTTTCGGCAAGCGGATCGGTGAGCCATGGTCCGGTTGGATCGCCAGCGCAACGATGGGCGCTGCTTTCCTCGTTGGGCTGTCTGCCGCGGCCGGGTTTGTGGACGGTTCGCTCCAGTCGGAGACGGTCGAGTTGTTCGAGTGGATCCCGGGGCTGGGCGTCAATGCCAGCATTCTGTGGGATCCGCTCTCGGCCACGATGGTCCTCGTCGTCACCGGAGTCGGCGCCCTGATCCACATCTACTCGATCGGCTACATGCACGGCGACCCCGGGTACGGTCGCTACTTCGCCTACCTCAATCTGTTTGCCGCCTCGATGCTGGTGCTAGTGCTGGCCGACAACTACGGCTTCCTGTTCCTCGGGTGGGAGTTGGTCGGGCTCTGTTCCTACTTGCTGATCTCGTTCTGGTTCGAGAAGCCGTCGGCGGCGGCTGCCGGTAAGAAGGCGTTCGTGGTCAACCGGATCGGCGACTTCGGATTCATCATCGCGATGATGATCATGTTCGCCACCTTCGGCACCCTGTCCTATGTCACCGTGTTCACCGAGGCGCCGATCCTGCTCACCGAGGGGACCGCCACCGCCATCACGGTCCTGTTGCTGGTCGGCGCTGCCGGCAAGTCGGCCCAGTTGCCGCTCTATGTGTGGTTGCCCGATGCGATGGAGGGCCCCACCCCGGTTTCGGCCCTCATCCACGCCGCGACCATGGTGACCGCCGGGGTCTACCTGGTTGCTCGTTCCGGAGCCCTGTTCCAGCTGGCGCCGTTCTCAGCGGGCACCGTCGCCACCGTTGGCGCCCTCACCGCGGTGTTCGCCGCAGTGATCGCCATCGGCCAGAAGGACATCAAGCGGGTCCTCGCCTACTCGACGATCAGCCAGCTCGGCTACATGTTCATGGGCGTCGGAGCTGGGGCCTACGTGGCCGGCGTCTTCCACCTGATGACCCACGCCTTCTTCAAGGCGCTGCTGTTCATGGGTGCCGGCTCGGTGATCCACGCCATGCGGGGCGAGCAGAACATGGAGAAGATGGGCGGGCTGCGCAAGGCGATGCCGTGGACGTTCATCACGATGGTGATTGCCTGGCTGGCCATCATCGGCATCCCGCCGTTTGCCGGGTTCTGGTCCAAGGACGAGATCTTGGCGTTCACCTTCGAAAAGGGCGGCGGCTTCCTGGCGCTGTGGGTGATCGGCCTGATCACCGCCGGGCTCACCGCCTTCTACATGAGCCGGATGATGTTCCTGACCTTCTGGGGCAAGCGGCGCTGGGCCGAGGGTGAGGATCCCCACGAGTCACCGGCAACGATGGTGGTGCCATTGGTGGCGCTGGCCGGGCTCACCGTGGTCGGCGGGCTCATCAACACCCCGCTGCGGCTCAGCCTTGGAGCACTTCCTCGAGCCGGCTTTCGAGCAGTTCGACGTCATCCTGCCCGGCGAAGGGTCGCTGACCGAACTCACGCTGCTCGCTCTGGTGGTGCTGGCGGTTGTGGTGGTTGGTGCGGTGTGGGCGTATTTCCGCTACCTACGTGATCCGATCCCCGAGGAAACCGGGGTCACCTGGGACCGGCTCGAGAACGGTTTCTATGTCGACGACTTCTACGGCACGACCATCGTGCTACCCGGCAAGAAGGTGGCCGAGGTTGCCGCGTTCGATGTGGACACCAAGGTCATCGACGGTGCGGTGAACGGTATCGGCCGCGGCGTCAAGGGCGCTTCGGAACGCCTCCGGCCGCTGCAAAACGGTCTGGTTCGCAGTTACGCCGCTTGGATCCTGTTGGGAGCCGTCGGCTTGCTGATCTGGCTGCTGGCGAGGGGGGCCTTCTGATGGGCTTCCCGATTCTCGCCGCACTCGTTCTGTTGCCCGCCGTCGGGGCGCTTGTCATCGGGCTGATCCCGTCGCACCGCCGTGACCTGCTGTTGCCCGTTGCGGTCGGGATCAGCACGTTGCCGCTTGCCCTGGTCGGCTACCTGATCTGGGAGTTCGCCACCGCCGACGCCGCCTTCCAGTTCACCCAGCGCCTCGTCTGGTTCGAGTCGTGGGATGCGGGGTGGAATGTCGGCGTCGATGGCATCTCGCTGTTCCTGCTGGCGCTCACCGCACTGCTGTTCCCACTGTCGCTACTCGCTTCTGTCTCGATCACCGACCGGGTCAAGACCTATCTCATTGCCATGCTGATTCTCGAGACCGGGCTGCTTGGGGCCTTTGTGGCGCTCGACCTGCTGCTGTTCTTTGCGTTCTTCGAGATCACCCTGGTGCCGATGTTCCTGCTGATCGGGATCTGGGGGAGCGGCAACCGGGTCTACGCCGCCACTCAAGTTCTTCCTGTACACGGCGCTCGGGTCGGCGTTCCTGCTCGGCGGCATCATCGTGCTCGCCGTCATCGGCAAGCGACCAACTCGGCGGGATCACCTTCGACCTCGGCAAGCTGCTCACCCTCGACCTGTCGTCGCAAACCCAGTTCTGGCTCTTCCTGGCGTTTGCGGCGGCATTTGCCGTCAAGGTGCCGCTGTTCCCGTTCCACACCTGGCTGCCAGACGCCCACACCGAGGCGCCCACGGCAGGTTCGGTGCTGCTCGCCGGCGTGCTGTTGAAGCTCGGCACCTACGGCTTCATCCGCTTCAACCTGACCCTGTTCCCCGACGCCGCGGTGCGGCTGGCACCGTGGCTTGCCGCCCTCGCCGTTATCGGCATCATCTACGGCGCCCTGGTCGCCATCGTCCAGCCCGACGTGAAGCGCCTGGTGGCGTACTCATCGGTGAGTCACCTCGGCTTCATCGTGCTCGGCATCTTCGCTCTCACCGCCCAGGGCCTCCAAGGTGGCGTGATCCAGATGGTCAACCACGGCCTCATCACCGGTGCGATGTTCCTGCTGATCGGGATGATCTACGACCGCCGTCACACCAGGCTCATCTCCGACTACGGCGGGTTGGCCAAGGTCATGCCGCTGTACGCCGGGGCGTTCCTGTTCGTGGCCTTTGCCTCGATCGGGCTGCCGGGGTTGGCCGGGTTCATCGGTGAGTTCGAGGTGCTGCTCGGCAGCTATCTGAGCCTGCCGGTGTACGCCATCATCGCCGCCTTCGGGGTGGTGCTTGCCGCCGTCTACCTGCTGTGGGCCTACGAGCGGATGTTCACCGGCCCGCTGACCAAACCCGAAAATGAGAACCTGGTCGACCTCAGCGGGCGGGAGATACTGATCCTCGTCCCGTTGGTGGCCCTCATCGTTTTCCTCGGCGTCTACCCCAAGCCGGTGCTCGACCGCATCGAGCCCTCGGTCGACGTCATCCTCGAGCGGATCGAAGCCACCACCGACTACGAGGTGCCCGAGTTCGGCACTTTCGAAGAGGTCGACGAGGTAGCGGAAGTCCGGAGGGGAGCTCCACGATGGGTAACACGTCGTTCCTTCCCATCGCCCCGGAAGTGATCCTCCTGCTCGGCGCCGTGCTGGTGCTGATGGCCGAGGTGACACTCAAGGCGGGTCGCAAGGCGTGGGCCGGATTGGCTGCGATTTCGCTGGTCGGGGCCGCCGCCTTCTCGTGGTTGCAGTGGCTGAAGGTTGACGACCTGGTCGCCGAGGGAGCTTCGCAACTGTTCTTCTCCATGGACGTTGCCCGGCGTCACCCGGCTGCCCATGGTCGTGATGGACTACTTCTCCGCCTTCGGCGGTCTGGTCATCTTCAGCGTGGCCGCTCTGGCGTTCCTGGCGGCATGGCAACTCATCGCCGGTTTGGGCTCACGGGGTGCCGAGTTCACTGCGCTGGCGCTGCTGGCCGTTGCCGGGCTGCACATGATGACGATGTCGGCCAATCTCATCCTGCTGTTCATGGGACTCGAAACCGCTTCGATCGCCCTCTACGTCATCGCCGGGTTCACCCGAAACCACCTGCGGTCGGATGAGGCGGCGACGAAGTACTTCCTGCTCGGGTCGTTTGCCTCGGCACTGTTCCTGTACGGCGTTGCCCTGATCTTCGCCGCCACGGGTTCGACGTCGCTGTACGGCAACGGCGGGATCAACGAGTTCCTCGCCACCAACGTGCTCACCAGCAACGGCATCCTGCTGGCCGGTATCGGCCTCGTGATCGTCGGTCTCGGCTTCAAGGTGTCGGCGGCCCCCTTCCATCAGTGGGCGCCGGATGTGTACCAGGGCGCCCCCGGCGGCGCGGTGCCGCTGATGTCGGCCGGGGTCAAGGTCGCCGGGTTTGCCGCCCTGGCGCGGATCCTGGTCGGTGGTCTGCACGGGATGCAGCCGGATTGGGCGCCGGCGCTGGCGCTGGTTGCGGCGATCTCGGTTGCGGTCGGCATCGGTTTTGCCATCGCGCAGACCGACCTGAAGCGGATGCTGGCGTACTCCGGGGTGGCCCACGCCGGGTTCATCCTCACCGGCCTGGTGGCCGGCGTCGACGGGGTACCGGCGATGTGGTTCTACGTGGCCACGTACGCCGTGCAGTTGGTCGGCGCGTTCACCGTGGCTGCGGTGCTGAGCGGCCCCAGGGGCGGACCAAGTTCATTCGACGACTTGCGCGGTCTGGCCTCACGGGCGCCGTCGCTGGCCGCAATGCTGGCTCTGTTCATGCTGGCCATGGGTGGTATCCCGCTGACGGCCGGCTTCGTCGCCAAGGTCGGCGTGTTCGGTGCGGCCATCGACGCCGGCTACGAATGGCTGGCGATCTTCGCTCT
This sequence comes from uncultured Acidimicrobiia bacterium, assembly GCA_963821095.1. Classification (GTDB taxonomy): domain Bacteria; phylum Actinomycetota; class Acidimicrobiia; order Spongiisociales; family UBA5794; genus CAVPHV01. The sequence goes on from CAWGCJ010000007.1 coordinate 411,276, forward strand.
GGTAGCCGCCGTTGCCGGGCTCTACTTCTACCTGCGGGTGATCGTGTTGATGTACTTCCAGGAGTCGGTCGTCGCCGAAGCCCCCGGTACCGCTACGGCGCAGCCCGAGCCGAGTACCACAGCCGCCACAGTGCTCGGCATCGCCGCCGCCATCACCATCGTTTTTGGCCTCATCCCCTGGCCCCTGCTCGACGTAGTCAAGAACGCCCTGCCACTCCCGTTCTAGCGGGGCCTGGCGCGCCCGGTTTTAGACGGGGACCAGTTGCCCGCTTGCATCGAAGTAGGCCCAACCATCCATGTCGGGCGGCTCGACCCCGAGTTGGGTCAGGATCGTCGCCACCTGGGAGCGGTGCTCGGTACCGTGATTGATGGCCTGCACCAGGAACAGCGATACCGGCATGCTCCATGTACCCACCGGGTCATCACCGCTGACGTGGACGTCGCGATCCTGGAAGGAGCCGGTCGCCGCCTCCAAGAGCTGCGCGTCGCCTTGGGCCATCCGTTCCGTGAGAACTGCGAATCCAGGGAACGGGTCCTCAGTGAGCGGTTCGGGCCGCTCGGTGTCCAGGAGTCGCCCGGCGTACCCGACTTGGGCGTTGGCAATGTGGACCAGAGCGGCGCCGATGCTGCCGTAGGTTCCGGCGACCGTGGCATCGAGTTGCGTCGGTGAGAGCTGCTCGCAGACCTCGATCAGGCGCCGATTCATCAAGGCATTGTGTCGGAAGAATTCAGCTAGGAGATCCATGCACTGAGGCTAGCGAACAAGAGAGTGCGGTCCGGCACAAGCGCCAGGGAATGGCACTAGAAACGACACGACTTGTCCCTCGTTCTCACGGCTTGCCGCCATAGGTTGTCGGCCGGGGGCCGAGTTGAGGGGCTGTCGGGGCGAACATCCGGTACGCCCCGGCGAGAACGAGGAGCCAGCCAGACAGGCTCACCAGGGAGCGTCAATCCCGCACCCGGAGGTTGTGGTGGTCACGATGACGAGGCACCCGATCATGGGGAGCAGTCCGTTGAGGTGGAAGACGGTGGGGTGCACGTCTCCCCAGATATCGAGATTGCCTCGGACAGGGCGATGACGACAAGCGTGGGGCCGAGGACTGCGGCGATGGTTTGAGAATCGGTCATCTAGGTACTTCGACCTCTGGTCATGGCGATTGCTGGGGCGTTAGGTTCGTGTGAAGGAGCATGAGCGTGCCAGAAGCAACGTGGCCATTGATGAGTGGCGGCATTCGATGACCGTGGCGCCACCGCCCGCCGGAGCAGAATCGGGGGTACTCAACGCGCCGCACATGCTCGTGGGCAGAGCGAACGTCCGCAGGGTCGGTCGCTGGAAGTTTCCCGTCCATGAGCTGCTTCGGGACGGAGAGGTAGTGGCGCGCATGGGCCGGATGGGGTGGTTCAGAGTCTTCTTGGGGCATGGCCAGCGGATCGAGCTTCACGATGGGGTGCGTTGGACAGTCAGATCGATCGGCGATCGTGGCACCATTCGGCCGCTTATCGTCGACTCGGCGCGGCGCAAGATAGCAATTGCCGGCTCGTCGCACGGGGTCTATGGCATCAACGGGAAGGACTACGGGTGTGTGCTCTATCCCGCAGACAAACCGCGGTTCGGTGGGGCAAGCAGATGGATCCTCCGTCAACATGAGGAGGAGCTCGCGATCATCAATCGATACCCGCTTTCCGTTGAGGCATTGCTTCCTGTGCACCTCGGAGCCGTGCTGCTCTCCTTCGTGCTTGTGCGCTACGGCCTTCCCGAAGACGCAGCGCCACGGGTGCCAGCGTTCCACTGGAACTAGTGAGAGCTCGAGCGTCCCGCTTCCGGCAGCACCGCTCAATACCGAAGGTCGCATCGTGTCGAGCCCAGTGTGGAGGACACATCGAACGGGGCTGTGCTCCCCAGCCGAACACCGCCTACTCGACGGCACCATCTAGCCTGTCCGAGATGAATCGCCTCCGCACCCGCATTGTGTTCTTTTCGCTCGGCGTCCTTGCCGTGCTCGGGGTGATGGTGCCGCGGGTGGTCGCCGCCGTCATCGACACCTCGATCTTCATCGTCCAGGAAGACGACGTGATCGACGAGGACGTTTATGTCGGCGCCGATCGGGGCCGGATCGACGGCGTCATCGCCGGGGACCTCATCATCGGTCTTGCCGGAGACCTGATGATCTCGGGCCGAGTCGAGGGCGATGTCCTTGTCGCCGCCGGCGGCCGGGTGACCGTTGCGGACACCGGCGCCGTCGGCGGCTCGGTGCGGGGTGCGGTGCGTGAGTTGGTCGTCGACGGCTCGGTTGGAGTCGACGTCGCAGTAGGAGCTTTGTCGACCACCGTCAACGGGTCCATCGGGCGGGATGTCGTCATGGCTGGCGGCACATTGCTCCACGAGGGACCGGTCGGCCGAGCCATCCAGGGTTGGATGTTCACCGCGGTCATCGACGGCGCGGTCGGCAACGACGTCGACATCCGGGTGCAGTCACTCGAGGTCGGCCCCGACGCGGACGTCACCGGCGACTTGGTCTATCGCTCGACGCAAGAGGCCACTACCTCGGGGAGCGCCGAGGTCGGCGGCCAATTCGTGCGACTCGAACCCCGCTCACCGTTTGTCGTCGACCTCTACCTGACTCTGGCAACGGTTCTGAGCTTCCTCGCCTTTCTCCTCGTCGGGATCCTGACGATCTGGCTCTTCCGTTCGACGACGCCCCGCGCCGCCGCCGTCATCCAGAGGAAGCCTTGGAAGACGCTCGGCGTTGGCTTTGTCGCCGCGGTGGCTCTTCCCGTGCTCGGGACCCTGCTGCTGGTGCTGGCGGCGCCGTTCCTGGCTAAGGCTGCCGTCATGACGCTGCTGGTCCTGCTGTCGTTGCTGGCGTTCATCTTTGGGCCGATCCCTGCTCTCATCGCCTTCGGGAACTGGGCGCTGCGGCGCCGCGGCGGGCTCTTCGGAGCCTTTGTGCTCGGCGCCACGGTCTGGCGCCTCGGGGTCACCTTCATCCCACTGGTCGGCCTGGCGCTGACTCTGGCCGCCATGACGTGGGGTGTCGGCGGCTGGCTTCTCGCCGCCTGGGAGTCCCGCCGCCGCCATGTCCCCCCGGACCCGCTGCTGCCCCCGGCGATCGTGCCGGAACCCGAGGACACCGCCGACGCCGACTGGGAACCGCCCCTGCCTCCCGCCAAGAGTGTCCTCCCTGACGGGGTGGGGGAGGTAGCTGAGGGGCGCAGCGACGAAGTCGGAGGGAGCAGCCCCCGCGAGCCGCGTTGAGTTTTGTTGCCCTCCCTCACGGAGTGGGGGAGGTGGCTGAGGAGCGCAGCGACGAGGTCGGAGGGGGCAGCCCCGAGCCGAGCCGCAGTTGAGTTCCGGCTTGCCCTCCCTCACGAAGTGGGGGAGGTGGCTGAGGAGCGCAGCGACGAAGTCGGAGGGGGCGGCTCCCGCAAAAAGCGAGCTACTCGGCCTCGTCCTCGACCACGGCGAGGACCTGGTCGGCGTCCACTTGCTGGTCGACCGCTACCGGGATCGAGGTGACGATGCCGTCGCTGGGGGAGCGGACGGCGTGCTCCATCTTCATCGCTTCGATGACGACCACGATGTCGCCGGCCGCAACGGTGTCGCCCTCCCTGCGGGTGATCTGTACCACCTTGCCCGGCATCGGTGACAGCAGCGATCCGGGGGCATCAACCACCTCCGGCTCGGGGAAGCGGCTGATCTGGGTGAGCGCAGTGTGCCCCAGTGGACTGCTCACCCACATCTGGCGGGCGACTCGCGCCACCCGGTAGCGGCGCCGGATCCCGTCCGCCGTCATGTCTATCTCGTCGGGGGTCGCGGCGTGAAGAACGGTCTCAACCGGTAGGCCGTCGAGTTGGACGATCAGGCCATCACGGCCGAACAGGTACCCGACGGCAACCGGACCCTGTGGGGTGTCCCATCCCTGGATCTGCAACTGCGACGGGGCGTTGCGCCATCCCGATGGGATAGTGCCCAGCACCGGGGCCCGTTCCCGGCGGGCCTCTTGACCGGCAAGGGTGGCCGCCAGCGCGTGGAGGCGATGATCGGCGGTGAGCGGCGCCGACATTGCCACCACGTCGATGCGGTCGATGAACTGCGTGTCGGTCTCACCGGCAAGGAACTCGGGCGACTGGAGGATGCGCACCAGCAGTCGGCGGTTTGTCGTCGGCCCGTAGATCTCGGCCTCGGCGAGTGCCTTGGCAAGGGTCAGCGCCGCTTCCTCCCTGGTGGGGGCGTGGGCGACGACCTTGGCGAGCATCGGGTCGTAGTGCACCGAGATCTCGGATCCGTCGCCGACCCCACTGTCGACCCTGACGTGATCGGGAACCCGGAAGCGATGCAGCGTGCCGGTGACGGGCAGGAAGTCGTTCGCCGGATCCTCGGCGTAGAGGCGTGCCTCAATGGCGTGCCCATTGATCTCGGGATCGGTGACGTCGCGCGGCAGCGGCCTGCCCTCGGCCACCAGGATCTGAATCCGCACCAGGTCGAGGCCGGTGATCATCTCGGTGACGGGGTGCTCGACCTGGAGGCGGGTGTTCATCTCGAGGAAGAAGAACTCGTCGCCGATCAGCATGAACTCCACGGTGCCGGCGCCGACGTACCCGACGGCCCGGCCCGCCTCGACCGCGGCGCGGCCCATCGCCTCGCGCAGGTCGGTCGTCATCACCGGCGACGGGGCCTCCTCGATGATCTTCTGGTGGCGGCGCTGGATCGAGCACTCCCGCTCGAACAGGTCGACGACGGTGCCGTGGGTGTCGCCGACGATCTGGATCTCGACGTGGCGGGCACCGACCAGAGTAGCGCTCCAGGAACACGGTCTCGTCGCCGAACGCCCCGGCGGCCTCCCGCTTGGCGCCGGCGACGGCATCGGCCAGATCGGCGGGCTCGGCGACGATGCGCATCCCCTTGCCGCCGCCGCCGGCCGACGCCTTCACCAAGACCGGGTAGCCGATGCCTCGGCGGCGGCTGTCAGGGTCGCGCCGTCCACGGCGGTGACATCCACGCCCTCGAGGATCGGGACTCCGGCCGCCTTCATGATCCGCTTCGACTCGATCTTGGAGCCCATCGCCGCAATCGCGTCGGGGGTGGGGCCGATGAAGATGACCCCGGCTGCGGCGCACGCCGCGGCGAACTCGGCGTTCTCGGCGAGGAAGCCGTAGCCCGGGATGGATCGCGTCGGCGCCGGTCAGCGCTGCGGCATCGAGGATCAGATCCTGACGCGAGGTAGGTATCGGCCGGCGAGCCCCGGGCAGGCGGACCGCCTCGTCGGCAGCGTGGACGAACGGGGCGTCGCGCATCGGCATCCGAATACACCGCCACCGTCGCGATGCCCAACTCCCGGCAGGTGCGGGCGATGCGGCACGCGATCTCACCCCGGTTGGCGATCAGGATCTTGGCGATGCGTTGCATGGGTCTTGTGGTTCCTCGGGTCTCGGTCACATCCGGAAGATGCCCCACTCGTTGGTGCCGGCGACGACGTTGGAGTGGACCGCCGACAGGGTCATGCCGAGCACGGTGCGGGTGTCGCGGGGGTCGATGATCCCGTCGTCGCGGTTGTTGGCGGTCATGAACACCGCCTCCTCCTCGCGATGGATCTGGGTCTCGATCATCTGGCGCACCATGGCGTCGTGGTCCTCGTCGAAGTCCTCGCCGCGGGCTTCGGCGGCGGCGCGGTTCACGATCGACATCACCCCGGCCAGCTGCTCGCCACCCATGACCGACACCTTGGCCGACGGCCACATGAACAGGAACCGCGGGTTGTAGGCCTGGCCCGACATGCCGTAGTTGCCGGCGCCGTACGAGGCCCCGGCGATGATCGAGATGTGGGGCACGGTGGAGTTGGCGACCACGTTGATCATCTTCGCCCCGTCCTTGATGATGCCGCCCTGCTCGTACTTGGCGCCCACCATGTAGCCGGTCACGTTGTGGAGGAAGATGATCGGCAAGTCGTAGACGTTGCAGAGCTGGATGAACTCGGTCGCCTTGTTGGCCTCGTCCGAGAACAGCACGCCCTGCTGGTTGGCGATGATGCCGCAGGCGTAGCCGTGGACCGAGCCCCAGCCGGTGATCACGCGACGTGCCGTACTCCCGCTTGTACTCGTCGAAGCGGGACCCGTCGAGCACTCGGGCCAGGACCTCGCGCATGTCCATCGGCTTCTTCAGGTCGGGCGGAACCAGGCCCAGGATCTCGTCGGGGTCGTAGAGAGGATCATCGGCGGGTTCGGTCGGCCCGTAGCCGAGCTTGCGCCAGTTGAGGTGGCGGACGATCTGGCGGCCGATGCGGATTGCGTCGTGTTCGTCGAGCGCCAGGTAGTCGGAGAGCCCCGAGGTTCGGCTGTGCATCTCGGCGCCGCCGAGTTCCTCGTCGGTCGACTCTTCGCCCGTCGCCATCTTCACCAGCGGCGGTCCGCCGAGGAAGACCTTGGCCCGGTCCTTCACCATCACGGCGTAGTCGGCCATCCCGGGCACGTAGGCGCCGCCGGCGGTCGAATTGCCGAACACGAGGGCGATCGTTGGGATCCGAGCCTTCGACAGTTGCGTCATGTTGCGGAACCACTTGCCGCCCGGCACGAACACCTTGTGCTGGTTGGGGAGGTCGGCGCCACCGGACTCGACGAGGTTGATCAGGGGGAGCCGATTCTCCATCGCCAGGTCCTGGGACCGCAGCGACTTGCCCAGGGTGTAGGGGTTCGACGATCCGCCGCGCACCGTCGGGTCGTGACCCGAGATGACACATTCGACCCCCGAGACTACGCCGATGCCGTGGACGCTCGACGCCCCGGTGTGGAATTCGGTTCCGGCGGCCGACAGCATCGACAATTCGAGGAACGGCGAGTCGCGGTCGAGCAACAACTCCAGGCGTTCCCGCACCAGCAGCTTGCCCCGCTTGCGGTGCCGCTCGACGTACTTGTCCCCTCCGCCGTCGAGCGCCTGCTGTTGGAGGGCATCGATGGCCGCGATCTTGGCCAGCAGCGCATCCCGGTTGGCGCGGAACTCCTCCGAGTTCGGATCAACCTTGGAGCGAAGCGGCGGCATGACCATGAGGTTAGTGGGACCTGCCTGGCGGTATCCGACGGTTCGACGGTCGACCGTTTCAGCCGACTGCAGCGAAGACTCGCCACTCGCCGGGTACACCGCTCAGTTCATGGGTGCCACGATCGACGAACTCGAGCCCTGAGCCGGCAACGAGGTCTCGGACGGTTCCCGAGACGAGCACTTCACCGGGGGCAGCCAGCTTGGCGACCCGGGCGCCGATGTGGACGCCAATCCCGGCAACATCGTCTCCGACCCGTTCCACCTCGCCGGTATGAACTCCGGTTCTCACCTGGAGGCCGAGCTGCTCGACCTGGTGCGTGATTGCTTTGGCGCAGCGGATGGCGCGTGCCGGGCCGTCGAAGGTTGCCAGGAACCCGTCGCCCGACGTGTTGACCTCGACCCCTCGAAACCGAGCCAGTTCATTGCGCACGGCGGCGTTGTGGGCACCGAGCAAGGATCGCCAGCGGCCGTCCCCGATACGGACGGCTTCATTGGTGGAGCCGACGATGTCGGTGAACAGCACCGTAGCGAGGACCCGATCGGGGGTGAGCGGGACGCGGTGGCCGGTGATGAACTCGCGGATCTCGCTGATGGCGCGATCAGGCTCGAACCAAGGGAGGTGGTCCGCGCCGGGCAGCTCGACCAGGCGTGCGGACGGGATGTGGCGAGCCAGATACCGGCCGTTCTCGACGTGGCAGATGCGGTCACCCTCCGCGTGGATGACCAACGTCGGGACTTGGATCGAAGGCAGGATGTCACGCACGTCGATCTCGAACGCCATCCGAAAGAAGGCCTCGGCGCTGCTGGGAGTGTTGGCGTTGCGCTGGAGCCGTGCCGACCAGTCTTCCAGCCACGGTGTCGCCTCCTGGCTGGGTGCAAAGAACTCAAGGAACTGCCGAACTTACCCCACCGATCGGGCATCCTCACCATCGAGGCTTCAAATTCCTCGTCGGTCGCTTCGCCCCACGGCCACTCTTCGTCGCGGCGTTCCCGAACCTCGGCACCCATGAGGATCAGCGAGTTCGTTCGCTCGGGGTGGGCAGCCGCAAAGAGCATGGCAAGGGGGCCGCCCTCCGATGCACCGACGAGAGTGGCCGACTCGCTGCCGGCTGCGTCCATCACCGCCCGGATGTCATCCATACGAACCTCGAGGGAGGTGGCGCCGGGCACTCGATCCGACATGCCCATTCCTCGTTTGTCGAAGAGGATCACCCTGGCGAATTCACCAAGCAGCTCACAGAATCGGCGATACGCCGGCAGCTCCCATTCGACCTCGAGATGCGACCACGCCCCCTGGACGTAGACGATATCAACCGGCCCGTCGCCCACAACGTGATACGCCACATGGACGTCGTCACTGCTGGCAAACTGGATGTCGAGCACGCTCGCAACCCTAGTTAGGGGTCGATGGGCGAGATGGGGCCGGCAGTCAGCCGAGCCGTCTGGCTACTCCGCCGACGCGGGGAAGACCACGACTTCGTCGACACCGACCTCGACCCGGTCACCCGAGGTGAAGATGGGGCTGGCGCCGATGCGGGACTGGAGGCGGCGGCCGTCGTCGAACTCCAGGACGAGGAGTTGGTCGTGGCCGTAGAACTCTTGCTCGACGATCCTGGCGGGGCCGTCGGCCGCGGCGATGGGGTGGATCCACTCGGGGCGGATCATGACCCGAACGTCGCCCCGCAGGTTCGAAACCTGGGGGAAGGTCCCCAATTCGGTTTCCACCGAGGCGACGCCGGCAACGCCTGCGATGAACTCGCTCTCGCCGATGAACCCGGCCACCCACGGATCTGCGGGGCGGCGGTAGAGCTGGTGGGGCGACCCGACCTGAAGGATCCGGCCCGAGCGCATCACGGCGACCACGTCGGCGATCGCAAGTGCCTCCTCCTGATCGTGCGTGACGAACACGGCGGTGGCTCCCGCCTCCTTGAGAATGCGGCGGACGTCGCGGCGCATCCGGTCGCGCAGCGTCGCATCGAGATTGGAGAACGGCTCGTCTAAGAGCACCACCTCGGGCCGCGGGGCCAAAGCCCGGGCGAGGGCCACCCGCTGCTGCTCGCCGCCGGAGAGCTCATGCGGCATGCGGTCGCCGAGATCGCTCAGCCCAACGAGGTCGAGGACCTCGACAACCCGGGACGCGGTGTCACGGTCGACAAGGCCGTACCCGACGTTGCGGGCGACGGTCATGTGGGGGAACAGGGCGTAGTCCTGGAACACCATGCCAACCCGGCGGCGCTCCGGCGGAAGGTTGACGGTCTCTGAGACGACGGTGGTCGCTCCGATGGTGACCGAGCCGGAGTCGGGGTCTTCGAAGCCGGCGATGACCCGCAGCGCCGAGGTCTTCCCGCACCCCGACGGGCCCAACAGGCTGAGGATCTGGCCGCGGGTGATCTCCAGCTCGAACTCGTCGAGCGCCAACGTGTCGTTGTAGCGCTTGACGAGGCGGTGGCAGTGGATGGCGGATGTGGCGGGTGGGGTGGTCATGGGCTTGGGTCCCGAAGGCGGCTCAGGATCAGGTAGGTGGGTATCGCCGACACGACAACCAGCAGCAGAGCGGGGGCGGCGGCACGGGCATAGAACAGCTCGTTGGCCGTAGACCATATCCGCACGGCGAGCGTATCAAAACCGGTGGGCCGCAATAGCAGCGTCGCCGGCAGTTCCTTCATGGTGGTGAGGAACACCAGAGCACCCCCGGCGAGCAACCCCCGCCAGATGAGTGGCACGGTGATCTCGCGCAGTGTCCGCATCGGGCCGCGACCCAAAGCCCGGGCGGCGTCCTCGAGATGAGGGTTCACCTGGAGCAGGGCGGCACCGCCGGAACCCGTCGCCTGGGCGAGAAAGAGGATGGCGTAGACGATCACGAGCACGAGGAAGCTCTGATAGAGCGGTCCCAAGTACTGCGCACCGAACAGCACGACGGCGAGCGCCACCGTGATGTGGGGAAGCGAGAAGACGACGTACACCGAGCGGTCCAGTGCCACCGAGGGACGGCTGCGGTAGCGCACGGTCAGTACGACCACGGGGATGGCAGCTGCGATTGCGATCAGCGCCGCCGCGGTTGATCCGCTGAGTGATCCGAGCACCGCTCCCCAGCGCATGTCGATGACGTCGCCGCGCGCCACCCCACGCAGCCACCAGATCAACAGTGTCGTCATAGGCAGCACCAGGCCGATGGCCACGACGCTTCCCAGGAAGGCGTAGGCCCCGAGTCGTGCCCGCTTGCTCACCTGGATGCGGCGCATCGGCTTGGTCGGTCGTCGGGAGAAGTAGGCGGCTCGGCCCCGGGACTTCTGTTCGGCCCAGAGCACGATGAGGGCGATCACGACGAGCACCACCGACAACACCGCCGCCGGGGTGCGGTCCAGCCGGCCCTGGTACTGGGCGTAGATGACTCGGGTGAAGCTGTCGAAGCGCATCAGTGAGACGGCACCGAAGTCCGAAAGGGTGTAGAGGGCGACCAGCAGGGACCCGGCCGCGATCGACGGACGTAGCTGGGGGAGGACGACGGTGCGGAACGCCCGCCAACTCGATGCCCCCAGGCCCCGTGCCGCCTCCTCGTAGGCCGGGTCGACCCGTCGCAGCGCGGTGCGGGTGATCAGGAAGACGTAGGGGTAGGTCGATAGCGTCAGCGCCATCCAGGCGCCCCAGAATCCCGAGATGGCCGGCAGTCCGAATCCGGTCAATTCGGCGAACAGGCCGCGGCCTCCGAAGAACGAGATCAGGGTCAGAGCGATCACATACGACGGAATGACGAGGGGAAGCATTACGAGGACGGTCCATACCCGCCGCCCCCACAGTTCGATCCTGAAGGTGATCCAGGCCGCAGAAACGCCGATCAGGGCAGCCGCCGCCGTGACCGCGGCCGTGAAGAGGAGCGAGCGGATGACGAGTTCGAGGGTACGGGTGCTGAACAGGACGTTCCACGCCGTCGAACTTGACGCGATGACATCGGCCACCAGAAAGGCCATTGGGATCGCAACCGGAACCAGGACCAGCCATGCCGCCAGCCACAGCCACCACGGAGCGCGCCTGCCGCGACGAGCCCGGGGTGGCGGCCGGTCCCGGTAGTCGATTGCGCGGTCGGGACCGGGCCCCTCCTCGAGGACGACGGTCACAGCAGGCCGGCCTCCGCAACCAGATCGGTAGCCCGATCGAGGACGGTGGCGAGCAGGGAGAGGTCGATGTCCGGCGGGTTGAGCGAGCCGAGCGCGGGGAGATCGGGATGCGCCTCGACCCCGGCAACCAACGGATACTCGAATGTCTCGTCGGCGAAATAGCGCTGGGCGTCGTCGGAGAGCAGAAAGGCCACGAACGCGGTCGCGCCGTCGGTGGATTCCAGTACCCCAACGCCGGCAGGCATGACGAGGGAGCCGGCGCCGCCGCCGGGGAGGAAGTAGTTGGCGGCGACGACTGAGTCGGCGCCTTCTTCGGCGATTCGCCGGAATAGGTAGTAGTGATTGACCAGGCCGGCCTCAACCTCGCCGTCGTCAACTGCGGAGACGATGACCGAGTTGCCCGAGTAGGTGGGCGACTCGTTGGCCTTCATCGCTTCGAGCCAGTCGAGAGTGGCATTTTCACCGTCGAGCAGGATCTTGGCGGCGACGAAGGCCAGAAATGACCCGTTGGTGGGAGCAATGGCAACCTGTCCCTGCCACTGCGGCTCGACGAAGCCGTCCTCGGTGGGAGGAAGGTCGTCGGGGTCGACCTTGGTCGTGTCATACACCACCGAACGAGCCCGTCCCGAGACGCCGGTCCACAGGCCGTTGGGGTCGCGCAGCTCGGCGGGGACAACGGCGATCGTTTCGGCGTCGAGCGGCACAAAGAGGTCGGCGAGGGCAACGGCGCCAAGCGAGGCAGGTTCTTGGGCGAAGAACACGTCGGCGGGGGAGTTGTCGCCCTCGGCGAGGATCTGGGCGGCGAGCTCGGCGCTGTCGCCGTATCGCACCTCGACGGAACGGCCGGTTGCCTCCTCGAATTGTTCGATCAGGGGGGCGACCAGCGCTTCGCTGCGGCCTGAGTAGATGGTCAGGGTGTCATCGGAGCCGCCGCAGGCGGTCGCCGCCACGGCGAGCGCGATCAGCAGGACGGGGAATTGGATACGCATCACATCTCCAACAGGTGTGAGTCGCCAGGCTATTCGCACTACCGCCGTAGTGCAAAGAGTCGTGGCGCAGGAGGCGAAAGAGGAAGCAAAGAGGAGGTGGCTAGGTGGAGTCGGCCACGTCTGCGTTGTTGGTCTTGCGGAGACCGTGGCGCCAGGTGATCCAGGCGCCCAGACCGAGGGGAATGGGCACCAGGAACGTGGCACCGCGGAAGATGAGCACGCCGGCAACGATCTCGGCCGTGGTCGTCGGGTCGGCGCCGATCGCCAGGATGGCCGAGAACCCGAGTTCGGCCACGCCGGCGCCGCCCGGCGTGATCGGGACGGCAATCAGCAGCCGGACAAACGCGAAGGCGAGCAGCACTCGGTAGAAACTCACGTCGGCACCCGAGACGCCCACGAACCGCAGCGACGCCCACAGCAGGAAAAACGTGGCGATGTGCCCGGCGAGGATCGATAGGCCAACCCACCAGCCCCGACTCTTGAGGAGAGCAACGGTGTTGTGGCGGAAATCGAGGAAGACCTCGATCCAGTCGCGGTGGACGAAGGTCCAGTTCTCCGGCAGGCGCTTACAGATCCGATTGGCCAACCTTCCGACACCGGTGGCAGCCGCGTCCGAACGCAGGATGAGCCAGAAGATGACGGCCAGGGCGATCATGACGACAACAGCGGCGGCGACCGCAATCTGAAGCCGCGTGTCGAGATCGCCACGGATGACAGCAAGCGAGGCGACCGCAGTCGGCAGGGCGAGTCGCAGAAAGAGATCCCAGAACCCGTAGACCAGCAAACCGGCGGCCACGGCGTCGCCCTTGACCTTCCACGAGTTCAGCATCGCGATCTGGATGCCGAAGGCAAAGGCGCCGCCGGCCGGGACGGTGTTGGCCACGGCCGTCGATGTCAGGTGGATTTCGGCGGCGTTGCGAAACTTGATGGTCGGGAAGGCGCCCATGAAGGCCAGCCAGAAAGGAACCAGGGTCAGGATGGTGAGAGCGATCAAACCAAGTATCTGCCCGAACGTGAGGAACTTGATTGCCTCCCATGCATCGCTGTAGTCGGCGATCCTCGGCAGCAGGAACGCAAAGACGATGACAACGACAACGAGCGAAACCAGGCCGAGGCCGATGCGCAGCCAGATACCGCGCGTCTTGCTGGCCTTGGTCTTGCCGGCTGAGGTGGTGCCCGGTTCTTGCTCAGACGCCGCGGTGGCCTCGGCGGAGGCGCTTGCCGTCGTGTCGGCTTGACCTAGTTCAGGCTCATCAGGTGGTTGGGTGGCGTCCATCGAGCACCACTATCGCACTTCGGGAGCGCTGGGGACCAACGGTCTTCCATTTGCTCCTATTTGCCACGGCGAATCAAACGCCAGATCGCCAGCACGATGATGGCGCCGACGATGGACCCGATCAGTCCGCTCATGCGGATGTCGAACCCGTCGCCTGCGATGAGGCTGGCGAGCAGGCCGCCGACGAATGAGCCGACCAGGCCGACGACGAGCGCTTCGGTCCAGTTGACCTTCTGACCGCGATTGACGACCAGTTCGGCGATCCATCCGGCTGCAATGCCGATAACGAGGATGGCCAGAATCAACATGTTCACGCTCCACAGGGGGTTTGGGGCGGCGCAGTCTACGAGGCGCCGAGACGCTCGACCAGTTTGGGCTGCTGCACCGTGCCGTCGTGGCTGCTCAGCGGCTGCCGCGCCGCCAGCTCGCTCCGGCCGCCCTGGTCGACTGGAGTGGGGGCGGGCTCCGACCTCAGTGCACCGGGCAGGTCGATATGTCAACATTCTCCTAGGCTGACCGGCACATGACGGCGCCACCACCGCCTCCGCAGAGCCGCAAGGACCGCTTCATTCGCACCCTCGCCTACCGACTGGTGTGGCTGCTCTATCGCGACGTCGAGGTGTACTTCGCTCCCGGTCAGGTCACCGCGGGTGCCGAAGTGACGGTGTCGAATCACTTTGGCGGGTTTGCCGATCCACTCCTGCTGATGTCGGTGCTGCCACGGCGCCCCCGGATCATCGCACGCGACAAGATCTTCAAGATCCCCGTGGTCGGCTGGATCATGACGTGGCTCGGTGGTATTCCGGTACATCGCGCCGTCGACAAGGGCCGCTCCGGCAACGACCAGATGTTCAGTTCGTGCTACACGGCGCTGCGGGCCGGCAACGAAATCATGATCTTCCCCGAGGGGGTGACTCGAGACGACCCGTCAATTGCTCCGGTCAAGACCGGTGCGGCCCGTATTGCCATGGGCGCCCGCAGCGACGGCGTGGCGGGCATCAAGATCACGGCTGCCGGGATCCACTACGAGAACAAGGCGGCATTGCGCAGCCGGGTTTCCATCCACGTGGGTGCACCAATCGATCTCGACACCGAACTGGGGCAAATCGTGACGCCCGGCGCGCCCGACGACACCTCGAACCACGATGCGGTGCGGGCGCTGACGGCCGATATCGAGCAGCAACTTCGCCGGGTTGCCCCCAACTTCGAAGACTGGACTGAGGCCAGGGCGTTGACCTTTGGGTCCGAGGTGTTGCTGCGCACCACCCACGATGACCCTGGGGCGCCGGTCCCCATCTCGGAGCGAGACCGGGTTGCGGCCCTGCTCGGCAGGCGTCCCGCGGCGGCACGGGCCGAGGTCGTCGCTGCGGTGGGGGCCTACGAGTCCGACCTCGAGGCGGTCGGTCTTAGCGACGAGGACCTCTACCAGAACTTCTCAACCGGACAGTTCGTGTGGCACATCGTCTGGAATCTGCTGGTTGCCCTGTTGCTGTTGCCGTTTGCGCTGATCGGTATTGCCGTCAACTGGATTCCGATGGTGCTGTTGTGGCTTCTCGGCAGGCTGCGAGTGGCTCCGGCGGTGAAGGCGACGATCCTCCCGATGGGAGCGATTCTGCTCTTCGGGATCACCTGGGGATTGACCGCCTGGGGTGCCGACCGGCTGTTCGGATTGGAAGGGGTGGGAGCAATCTTGCTGTTGATGCCGATCTACCTGTTTGCCGTCATCGTGCTCTCCGAGCGGTTGGCGCTGATCTGGCAGTCGTGGCGGACCTGGATCCGCAAAGGAAGGGCCGGCAACCTGAAGGAGCGCATCCTGGCCGATCGCCGGCAGGTCGTCGATGCGGTTGCTGATGCGTTATAGCGACGATCTGCTTCCTGACGACCTCTGGCGGCCATCGCGCTGGAGGTTCGAGGTTTCCGGTCGTCCGACCGGGATACCGTGGGCGATGCTGGCCACGCTGGCGATCGTCATCGTCTACAACCCGGTTGGCAACGAGGCGCTGACCGCGTGGGCCTACATTCCGTTCGAACCTCGTCGTCGGTGCGGTGCTGCTGGCAATCGCCCGCTGGTCGGGGCTCTCCTGGGATCTGATGGGTTTGCGCCCCGACCGCCTCGCCAGAGGCGCCAAGGTCGGCCTTGCTGCGGCAGGAGCGATCTTGCTGGTCGTAGCCATTGGGATCGTGCTCCCCCCGGTGCGGGAGTACTTCGCCGACGACCGCTTTGCCGGTGAAGGGTGGGGCGAGCTGCTCTATCAGACGATGGTGCGGATCCCGATTGGGACGGCGGCCTTCGAGGAAGTGGTGTTCCGCGGCGTGCTGCTCGGGTTCTTCCTACAACGCATGGCCGTGTGGAAGGCGGCGACCCTCTCATCGGCCTTGTTCGGTCTGTGGCACATCCTGCCGACGTTCGACAGCATCGAAACCAACCCTGGAGGAGACCTCCTCGAAGGCGGCCTGGCGGTGACGGCTGCCGTCGTCGGCAGCGTGCTCGTCACCGGCATCGCCGGCTACGCCTTCACCTGGCTCCGGCTGCGAGCCAACAGTCTGCTCGCCCCGATCCTGGCGCACTTCGCCATCAACGGCATTGCCTACGTGGCGGGGTGGATGGTGGTCCGCTACGGCTGGGCCTGAGGCCGGACGACCCGCGCTACTTGATCAGGACGTAGACGGTTTCACCCGGGGCGCCGTTGGCACCGTCGCGCAGTGCCTCGGGCAGCGCCAGGCGGGGGATCATGATGGCGGTCAGCGCCTCGATCTGGGCGCCTCCGGCCTTGCCGGATCCGCCGACGGTTTCGGCCGGGTCGTAGACGATCCCGCAACTGCTGGACTTGCACTTCCAGAAGGTGGTCTGCAGGTAGACGGGTCGGAACTCGCGAATCGTGCGGTCGGTGTTGCCGTTGCCGAGGGTGTTCTCCCAGAAGATCGGCACCCATGCCCACCGGACGGCGTCCTGGAGATCCTCGGTGAAGATCGGCCCGTAGCCAGTACTCCAGGAGTTGATGCAGGAGACCATGGCGTCGTGGTTGGAGACAGCGCCGCACAGGTTCTGCCCGTTGGAGTTGAGGAACTGCCACAGTGGCGTGTCGTCGAGACCGGCGCCTCCGACGTTGCGGAGATTCTCGCCCCGAGCCAGTCGACCGGAGACGCCATCGCCCGGGAACCCGGTGACGAGGCCCGTCTGGAGCACGCCCGTCTTGTTGCCGGTCTCGGTGGTCAGGGTGTAGGGCTCGAGATGGTGGTCGCCGCTCGAGCACACCGTGCGGTCGACCAACGGCGTCACTCCGGCACTGGCGGCCTTCGACAGTTTGTGGTCGGCGCCCTGAGCGATGTTGCGTGACATACGACTGATGGTGTTGCCGCTGCACTTGGTGGAGGTACCCAGCGAGTCGCTGCCGAACTGGGTGATGTCGAGGAACCCGAAGTTGCCGGTATCGGGGCCGTCGCACGGGGAGACGTTCTTCGGATTGGCGCCGCTCTTGAGGCAGACCTCGATGTCGCCGCTCACCGCCCAGGGGAGGCCAAACGGCAGCACCCCGCCCGCCTTGGTCGACGGGATCAGTTCGACCTCGGCTTCGCCCGACGTTGCGATGGTCTCGTGGCCGAGGACCTGAGCGAACGCAGTCTGCATCTCGATGTCGGGCAGCCGAACCCGCATCTTGGTCAGGTCGGCGTTGAACGAAACGCAATCCGAGCTATTGGTCTTGGTGTATTCGCCGGGCTTCTCGGCGTCCACGCACGCCGCCCAGGCGGTCTCCCACTCGACGAACGTCAAATCGGGTTCGATGGTGTTGTACGTGATCCGGATGACTTCGGTCTCGGCGTCATCCATTGCCTGGCCTTCGGGCTTGTCCGCAACGAACTGGGCGCCGGCAAGGGCTCCGGTGTCGGCCGCGGCCTGGTTCTCGCGCTTCTGGGACCACGCCATGGCCCCGTCAACGGCGATGGCGGCGAAGCCGAAGAGCATGATGAGTGAGAGGGCGACGAGGATGAGGGTGGCCCCCTCCTCGTCACTGCGGAGGCGATCCCTCAGGGACACGTGTAGCTCCCGCCCGCACCGTCGACCCACCAATCGGTTTCGCCGCTCAAAGGCTGCTCGATGCGGAATTCGATCGTTGATTCGATGTCGAGGTTTCCGAAGATGCCGTCGAGCATGCCGGTGATGGTCTGGTAGGTGCTCGAGATCGTGATCTGGGCGAAACCGCCGGTGCTGCCTTCGCTCGAGATCGGCGTGATGGTGACCACGGGGGTGGTGGCCGGGTAGACGATGTCCATCCGGGCACACGCCTCTTGGGCGACGGCTTGGACGTCGCCGTAGTTGACGGCCGCCAGGCGGGCCGCCTCACGGGTGCCGTGGCGAACGTCGTTCTGCTGGGCGAAGGCCCATGAGGCCTCGAGGATGCCAAACAGCATCACGATCAGCAGGGGGAGGATGATGGCGAACTCGACGAGCGCGGCGCCTTCCTCGTCGCTTTCTTTGGCCTCGGCGGTCTCTTGCGTGGCGAGTCGCCGCCTGCGACGCTGTCCGATACTGCTGGCGAAGGAAGGCAGAACTTGAGGAGAGGTGAGGTCGACAGCCGAACCGGGCATCGTGGCCGGCTGCACTTGACGTGAGATCGATCGTCGGCGTGGGGGATGCCGCAGGGACCGCCGGGACGTTGGGAACGGTACACAGCGAGGGGGAGTGCGGCGCAGGGATGCAACGCAGACACCGATCGACGTGTCGTTGTCGTGGCGCAGTCGAACGCGGCCGTGCGTGTACCGGGGGTTGCGCCGTCCGTGCGTGGACAGCGACGTGTCAGGTTGCTGTTTCTTGCCCTTGGTGAGCAGCCTGGAGGAAGGCCGGTACGTAGTTGTTGATGTGGACGGGCTCGTCGTCAGGTAGGATCTGCACCTGAGGGATCGAACGCAAAGGGGGTCGAGTTGCGATATCGACGGCGAAATGTAGCCCGGTTGGGCGTTGTTCTTGCACTTCGTCAGGTAGCAGACATGAGGTCCATAAGGTTGTATTAGTCGTAGAGCGGATCGCGTTGCTGCGAGCATCACGACACTCTGGGGAACGGTGACAGAGTCGATGTCGCTGCGGATGAACTCCACACGGCTTGTTCCATTTCTTCGCGGAGATTCGTAGTGTCTCGGTGAGTAGGGGCAACTTGGAAGCGAGGCGTCGCGATCTCTCCGTCGAAGTCCGGGCTGCTGCTACATGTGCCGTTGCGGGCGCTGACCAGCCCGCAGCGAAACTCGGCGCGGTGACTCCAGTCTGCAGTTCGAGGTGTCGGGTGGGCACGGTGTTGGGGCATGGTGCGTGGGCGTCACAGGGTTGGTGATCAGGTCGACACCGCCGGGATAGTCAGGCCAAGCGCGATGAGGTGTGATCGATCCTGCTGCAATCGAGTAGTCGAGCACATTGGCGCTCGGGTCGGCTGCCTCCACGAGGGAGGTGCAGGGCCTCTCGGCGTAGACGTCGGATCGAGCGTCCGAAAGAACGAAGACCCCGAGGCGAACAGCGAGCGTCACAAGGGACACCGGCGCTGGTTGGGCAGGGTCGAAACAGTCGGCCGGCTCCCGGTTCGTTGCCACAACGCATCCGGGATCGGCGTGCTGCTCGGGCGGTACGAGACAGACTCATCACGCGGAGCACGATCAGCAGCGACGAACGGGGCGGGTCGCCGTGACCGGGGAAGCTTCAGCGGGCGTCGGCGGCTGCCGCACTCGGAGCGTGTCCACGCCGATCAACCCCGCGAAGTAGGTATCGATCTCAGCGATGGGGAGCGAGACCTCACTCGTTCAGGCCGAAGCTCACGCATGGCGTCGCCGGGCGAGGCTAGATCGGCAGCGGTCTGTGCCAACGGTTCAGGGATCGTTGCACTAGCGACCCAGTCGGCGGTCGAGATGGGGACGCTGGTGTTCTGATCGACGAAGCTGATCGCTTGATCGAGAGCGTCCTGTGCCGAGCCGCTCGGCATCGAGAGTTCGACGGCTGCCGCGAGGGCGCGGCATCAGCGGTGTTCTGCGCTCGACGGCGAGGGCGCTGGTGCCGACATCAACGGCGAACGCGGCAAACCCCATCAGCATACCAAGGTGATGTCGACGCCAACGTCGACGGTACCAGACTGATCGAGGCCCATTAGGGCGATTAGTGAGGCGAGAAGTGAGAAGCCGGTCGCATGGTACAGTTTTAGTCCGTTCCGCAGCCGAGGCTGGCTCGAGAACGCTCGAGACGCCATCGACCTCGGACACAAGGTTGCTCGGAAGATCCCGTCGAGGTACCAGATTGAGGCCGGCGATTGGGGTGCGACGATGACGGTGGCCGTGCGCCGATGACGCTGCGGTGCTGGATCGAGTGTACGGTCGTCGGAGAAGCGCAGGGTCGCAGACCTCGGCGGCAGGCAGCGTCGCCGACCGACGTAGTTCGTGGCGGTGAGGCGAGCGACTCGTGGCTCCGTGGCGCATCTCGAGCGCGGTGAAGGCGACGGCTTCGACAATGCCGAACAAGAGGGTGAAGAGAGAGCGGCGACACACGGCGAACTCGACAGGGCTGCGCCCTGCTCGTCGTCGGTGCGTCGTGCACGCCATGTCGCCATCGTCGAGCCCCTTCACGCCGACTGCCCGACGTCGTCCGCGGCCCGGTGGGATCCGCCTAGAGCGAGATCGGCAATGGCCGAGGAGACTTGCGCGAGAGTGGACTCTGTGACCGGGTGGGGAGCGCGGTACTGCTGAGTTCGATGAGCCGGGCAGCCGCTCGGGCGGGCATGGCGTCTGAGCGTAAGTGCTGGCGAGTGAGCGCGGGGCATCTGGGCGGGAACACGTGCGCCGGGATCTGGCCGGCTGGGGTGGTGACGGGGCTGTCGGTTCAGCCCGCTGCCAGCAGGGGGATCCGTCGTTCAGCGTCGGTGAGGGCGCCGTGGTTGCCGACCATTCGGTCGTCGCTGCGGCGGTGCAGCAGGAGGTAGTCGTCGTTGGCGACGAGCACCCCGTCCGGGGCCCGTTCGGCGAAAGCCGGATGATTGGGGCCGGGACCCCACCAATCGGCCATGTCGGCGATGGGCACCCACATTGCCGGGAGTCGGGCAGCCAGAGACTCACCATCGCCGCGGACGAACATGGCCCTTCCGTCGCCGTAGAAGACCCGGCCCTGGTGGTCGGACTTTGCAATCCTGGTCTGGCGAACCTTGGGGAAGTCGATGTGGCCGTGGTCGGCGGTCCCTACTGCGACCGCATGGGCCGGCAGCCTGAGAGTAGTTGCTCCCACGCCCAGGCGACCGTGCGCATCGCCTCGGCATACTCGTCGGACCGCTGTCCGTGAACGTGGGCGGCGAAGTCTACGTTGGGCAGGTAGGCCAAAACGAGCCTGCCCGGCTCGGCAGCCAGTTGCGCCGTAGCCTCTGCCCACTGCGAATACGTCGTGATGCCCTCGAAACGGCATCCCCGATACAACGCTTTCGTGAGTGGTGACCCCTCGAACCCGGCGGGCTGGACGGTGATCGCCTCGATGGATGCGGCACGGAGCCGCTCCCACAGATTTGGAGCGGGCAGCAGCCGGGTGGTGTCGTAGTCGACTGCATCACCAAACAGGGTCGTCCATTTGATGGTGTTGACCACCGCCGCCACTTCGGGGATCCACGACTGATACCCGAGCAGGCCATGCTGTGACGGTGGCAGGCCGGTGGCGATGGTTGCCAAACTGACCGTGGTGGTGGCCGGGAAGGGGGAGTCGATCGCGGCGCAGCGGGCGGCTCGCAACGCTTCCGCCGCGGGGTGGGAGAGCTGTTGGTCGCCGAGGCCGTCGAAGACCACCAACACATAGGACTCGGCATCTGGGATGAGGCCGGCGAGATCGGCGTGCAACGGCACGAAGGCCGCCGAACCGGTGAGTCGGGTCTCCAGTTCGGCGACGAGATTCGGCAACGATCCGCCCGAGTAATCGGGAACGGTGATGGATGGCATGAGAGGAGTTTCGGCGGTTGCGAGGCCGTCCACAACTCGCCGCGATGTGGCTGCAATGGGACACCCCTGCGTCGCCCGCGGAGGGTGGTTCCTTCTCTGCGCCGCCAAATGTGTTGGCATGACTTTGGGGCTTCCGGGGCACTTCCTATACTCGCCCCCGACGCTGGGGTGTGCCCCAGGGAAGGCCGCTACCTGCTGAGGGGTTTGACGGGTGCTCGAATCGTATTTTGAGGGCTACATCACGGTCGCGGTATTCGCGGGAGTTGGTGCTCTGATCGTCGGTGCCGGACTCTTCGTCTCCAAGTTGATTCGGCCCAACAACCCCAACCTCATGAAGTCCCAGGCCTACGAGTGCGGCATCGACCCCGTCGGGTTCGGGTGGAGCCAATCGCACATCCGCTACTACATCTTTGCGCTGCTGTTCCTGATCTTCGACGTCGAGGCGGTGTTCATCTTTCCCTGGGCTTCGCAGCTGGAGACGTTCGCCGACGCGGGACTGGGTGGGTTTGTTCTCATTGAGATGCTGATCTTTGTCGCCATCCTCGTGCTCGGTCTCGTGTATGCGATCCGCAAAGGGGTCGTCAAGTGGGAGTGATCGACAAGTTCGGTCGGCTGAAGCCGGTTTCCTGGCTGCTCAACTGGTCCCGGACCTACTCGTTGTGGTATTTCCAGTTCGGTCTTGCCTGTTGCGCCATCGAGGTCATGGCCGCCGCAGGCCCCCGCTACGACATGATGCGCTTTGGCATCATTCCGCTCCCAGCTTCACCCCGGCAGTCCGACCTGATGGTCGTTGCCGGCACCGTCACCGACAAGATGGCTCCCGCCGTGCGGCGTCTCTACGATCAGATGCCCGATCCGAAATACGTGATTTCGATGGGCTCTTGCGCCAACTGCGGCGGCCCGTACTGGGACTCGTACTCGGTCACCAAGGGTGTCGATCAGATCATCCCCGTCGACGTCTACGTGCCCGGTTGCCCACCGCGGCCCGAGGCGCTGATGGAAGGCATTTTGCTGCTCCAGCAGCAGATCAGGAACGAAGACATTCCGGACAAGTGGAGCCAGAGTGACCGACTCCCCGCCTGACGGCGACGTGGTCGACGAAGCGGCCGACTCGGTCGAGGCCGACGCCGTCGAGACAGAACTCGAGGAGATTGGCTTTGCCGCGGAACTCGCCGAGTTGGTTGGTGCCTCGGTGTGGGTCGACGAGTTCGACACGATCCGCATCTACGTGGCCAGAGACAGTTGGGTCGAGTCCCTGCGGTTGGCCCGCGACGAAGCCGGTCTCACGTTCTTCGGGTGGCTGTCCGCGGTCGACTGGTCCACCGAGGTGGCCGTCGGCGAGCAGGTCAGCGAGCCGGATGAGCTGATCGAGCGGTATGAGGTGGTGTGCCGGCTTTCGTCGGTCACCAGCGCCAAGGGTGCCCACTTCTTCACCGAGGTCCCCAAGGACGACGCCATCATCGACTCGATCGTTCCGTTGTTCGCCGGCGCCGAGTGGCATGAACGAGAAGCGGCCGAGATGTTCGGCATCACGTTCGTCGGCCACCCGTATCCGCTGAAGTTGTACCTGCCCGACTCGTTCCAGGGCTTTCCGCTGCGCAAGTCCTACCCGCTGCTGTCCCGTGAGGTCAAACCCTGGCCGGGGACGGTTGATGTCGAGAGCATGCCCGAAGCCGACGGCCCATCGACGACCAACGTTGAAGCCGGAGACACCGGAGGCGGCGAGTGACCGACATCGACGCTCGCGCCGCAATGCACCTCTCCGACGCTTCGGTCTCGGTTGAGCTCGAGACCCAGGGCATGACGCTCAACATCGGACCGCAGCACCCGTCGACCCACGGGGTGTTGCGCCTCGTCGCCAAGGTCGAAGGCGAGCGAGTGATGAGCGTTCAGCCGGTGATCGGCTACATGCACCGCGGGTACGAGAAGCTGACCGAGGTCAGGACATACGCCCAGATCACCGCGTTGGTCAATCGGATCGACTGGGTTTCCGGGTTCGCCAACGAGATCCCGTGGATCAGGTCGGTCGAGAAGCTGATGCAGATCGAGGTGCCCGAGCGGGCCCAGTGGATCCGCCTCATCCTCACTGAGATGACCAGGATCTCATCGCACCTGCTCTTCATGTCGTCCTATCCGCTCGAGCTCGGTGCGGCTACTCCGCTGATGTACGCGCTGCGCGAACGGGAATACTTGATGGACCTCATCGAGGGTGTCACCGGCGGCCGCTTCCACCCGAACTTCAACCGAGTCGGCGGCGTCAAGCCGGCAGCTGGCGGTGGTTCCACCCAGAAGAAGGTCTCGCAGGATCTGCCGGCCGGCTTCTTCCAGGGAACCCGGGAGGCGATGGACCGGATCGATTCGGTGATGGACGAACTCGACGAACTCGTCACCGGGAACGAATTGATCAGAGCTCGGACCATTGGGGTCGGGGTCATCCCCCCCGAAAAGGCCATTGAGTTCGGGCTGTCGGGACCAAACGCCCGGGCGTCCGGCGTCGACTTCGATCTGCGCCGCGACGGCGAGCCCTACCTGCCATACGACCAGGTCGAGTTTGATGTCATCACCGAACAGGCCGGCGACTCCTTCGCCAGGTACCTCGTCCGCAAGGAAGAGATCCGCCAGGCGGTCCGCATCGTGCGCCAGGCCGTCGACGCCATCAAGCCGGGACCGCTCCAGGCCAAGGTGCCTCGAGTCCTCAAGGTGCCCAAGGGTCAGGTGTATGTGCGCACGGAGAACCCGAAAGGTGAGATGGGCTTCTATCTCGATCTCGGAGGGTGGCCGCATCCCGTACCGGGTCAAGATCCGCTCTGCTTCGTTCTGCAACCTCTCGATCCTCTCCTGGATCCTCGAGGGCGCCCTGGTTCCCGACCTCGTCGCCATCATGGGCAGCCTCGACTTCGTCCTCGGAGACGTAGATCGATGAGGGCTCCCTACGTTGCTGCGCGAGCGAGGAGTTTCGGCTCCGCCGAAACTCCCAACGGGAACTCCGCAGGAGTTCCCGCATGAACTTCTGGTTGGAGTTGGTCATCAAGACGGTGTTGGTGCTGATCTTGGTGGTGCTGCCGGTGGCGCTGGTGGTGATCTTTGGTGAGCTCAAGATCTCGGCTCACATCCAGAGCCGGATCGGGCCCTACTTCGCCGGTGGGCGTTTTGGATGGGCCCAGCCGCTCGCCGATGGTGCCAAGTTCATTCAGAAGGAGGACCTGATCCCGGCGGGGGCCGACAACGCGGTGTTCCGCTTTGCCCCGTACGTGGTGCTGATGGGGACGTTCGCCACCTTTGTGGTCATCCCGTTTGGTCCCGACCTCGCGGCCGAGAACCTCGATGTCGGAATCTTCTTCCTGCTGGCGATTTCGTCGATGTCAACGCTTGGTGTGCTGATGGCCGGCTGGTCGTCGGCCAACAAGTACTCCCTGATCGGTGGCTTGCGGGCAGCCGCCCAGCTGATCGCCTACGAATTGCCGCTGGTATTGGCCGCCCTCGCCGTTGTCGTCCAGGCCGGCACGCTTTCACTCCCGGGAATCGTCGAGGCGCAGGCCAACATGGAGATCTTCGGGCTTGGCATCCACCTGCCCTATGTGCTCACCGGCCAGATCCTCAGCTTCATCATCTTCACCATCGCTGCGCTTGCGGAGCTCTCACGGATCCCGTTCGACATGCCGATCGCCGAGTCCGAGCTCACGATGGGCTACCTGACCGAGTACTCAGGCCTGCGCTTCACGATGTTCTTCCTTGGTGAGTACGCCGCCATGATCTCGCTTGCTGCGGTCGCCTCGACCCTCTTCCTCGGGGGCTACTACTTCCCCGGCTTGAGTGTGGACGCTCTCAAGGTCGCCGGGCCCTTCATCCTGCTCGGCAAAACCCTGCTTCTCTGCTTCGTGTTCATCTGGATGCGCTGGTCGTGGCCACGGTTGCGTGAGGACCAACTCCAGTCGTTGGCCTGGAAGTGGCTCATCCCGCTGGCCCTCGCCAACATCGTCGTCATCTCCATCTTCAAGGTGGTGCTCTGATGGCCCAGCAAGTCAACGACGGCGGGTTCCCGCTCAAGGGTCTCTTCACCGGGATGAAGGTCACCTTTCTCGAGTTGCTGAAGAAGCCGGTGACGGTGAACTACCCCAAAGAGAAAGAGATCCCCGTGGCTCGGGCCCGCGGCGTGATCGCCCTCGACACCGAAGCCTGCACGGTGTGCATGTTATGTGCGCGGGAATGCCCCGACTGGTGCATCTACATCGAAGGTCACAAAGAAGAGGTACCTCCCGCGAAAGAGGGCGGCCGGGTTCGCACCCGAGCCAAGCTCGACCGTTTTGATATCGACTACGCGTTGTGCATGTACTGCGGCATCTGCGTCGAGGTATGTCCGTTCGACGCCCTCTTCTGGAGCCCCGACTACGAGTACAGCGAGTTCTCGATCGCCAACATGCTCCACGACAAAGAACGCCTTACCGAATGGCTGGAGACCGTACCCGACCCTCCAGCGTTGGAGACCTGACCGCCATGACGATGAACGACTGGCTCAGTCAACCCGAGAACTACGTGTTCCTCGTGATCGCGTTGCCGATGGTCTTTGGCGCCTGGCGGGTGGTGACGACCCGCAATGTCGTGCATGCGGCCCTCTATCTAGTCCTGGCTCTCGGAGGTTCGGCGGCGCTGTTCCTGCTGTTGGGTGCAGAGTTCGTCGCCTGGACCGTGGTGTTGGTCTACATCGGCGCCGTCGTCGTCCTGTTCCTCTTCGGGGTGATGATCACCCGGGCTCCGCTTGGTCGCCAAGAGGACCTCAGCCACGCCGCCAATGTCCGGATCCCAGCCGCCGCCATCTCGTTTGCGTTGTTCATCATCATGGGTGGCTCGATGCTGAGCTACTTCGGTGGTGAGGAGTTCACCGCCGATGCCGGAGTCACCCGCACCGGGGACATCGGATTCGTCATCTTCGAACGCTTTGTGATCCCATTCGAGGTCGTCTCGCTGGTGCTGCTGGCAGCACTCATCGGCGGCATCGTGCTGGCTCGCAAGGATCCCGAACCGGATGACGCCTCGGGAGGCGACGTTGTGGCCGCATCCGCCGAAGGGAGTGACGCATGATCATCATGCAGTTCCTGATCCTCGGCGCCGCCCTGTTCTCGCTCGGCGTCTACGGCGTGCTGACCCGGCGCAATGCGGTCCTGGTGCTGCTCTCCGTTGAACTGATGCTTGCCGCCGTCAACATCAACTTCGTGGCGTTCGACCGCTTCCTCGGGGATGAAATGGCCGGCGGGCAGATCTTTGCACTGTTCATCATTGCCATCGCCGCCGCCGAGGTGGGGATCGGTCTTGCGATCATCCTGCTGATCTACCGCAACCGGCACGACGCCAACGTCGACGACCTGGACCTGATGAAGCTATGAACGCGATCCTCGCCAACGCTTCGCTGCTCCTGGCCACTGCGGCCGAGGAGGGGGGCGATCACGCCGAAACCGTCTTCTCCGATGGTGGCTGGTTGGCGTCTGGCGCATGGCTGATCCCCGTCGTGCCGATGGTGATTGCCTTCCTCATCGTGTTCTTCGGCAAGCGCTCACCCCTCAAGGGCTGGGGGATGGCCGTCGGCGCCATGGGGTTTGTCGCTCTGTACGGCGCGGTGCTGTTCGGTCAGGCCCTGTTCGGCGACGCCTCCGTCGTCTACCAAGGCGCCGTCGAGATCGGCGACATCGGGACCACCACCGCAGATGGCCATGCCGGCCTGCTGCACCTCGAGTGGGGATGGATGGTCGACGGTCTGTCCTCGATGATGTACTTCGTGGTCGGGGTGGTCGGTCTGCTCGTCTTCATCTACGCCAAGAGCTACATGAAGGGCGACATCCGCTACACCTGGTTCTTTGCCAGCTTCACACTCTTCGCAGGCGGCATGCTGGTGCTGGTCTCGGCGCCGAACCTGATCCAACTCATCGTCGGATGGGAGCTGGTCGGGGTGGCCTCGTACCTGCTGATCGGTCACTACTGGGAGGACCACGAGAACTCGTCGGCGGCCATCAAGGCATTCCTGGTCAACAAGGTCGCCGACGTCGGTTTGTTCATCGGCGCCATCATGATCGGTCTCTCGGTGGGGTCGTTCCGCTTCAGCGACATCATGGAGGTCGTTGCCGGCGGGGGTGGATCGACGCTGTCTACCGTTGCTTTCTGGGCCGGCGTTGCCCTCTTCATCGGGGCGATGGGCAAGAGCGCCCAGTTCCCACTCCATGTCTGGTTGCCCGACGCCATGGCCGGCCCGACGCCTGTGTCAGCCCTCATGCACGCCGCAACGATGGTCACCGCCGGCGTGTTCCTGATCGGGCGGATGTTCCCCTTCTACAACAGCCCCGAATACGCCGAGGAGATGCGCTGGATCATCGTCATCATCGGCTCGCTCACGCTGCTGTTGCCCGGACTGATCGCCCTCGTCCAGGACGACATCAAGAAGGTTCTGGCGTACTCAACGGTGTCCCAGCTTGGCTACATGATGGTGGCGATGGGCGCCGGGGCCTACACCGCAGGCCTCTTCCACCTCTTCACTCACGCCTTCTTCAAGGCTCTGCTGTTCCTCGGGGCTGGCTCGGTGATCCACGCCGTCCACTCGAACAACATGTCCGACATGGGTGGGCTGCGCAAATACATGCCGTGGACGTTCTGGACGTTCTTGATCGGCTCGGCCTCCCTCGCCGGGATCTTCCCGCTTGCCGGGTTCTGGTCGAAGGACGAAATCCTGGCCTCACTCCAGTACGCCGGCGAGAACTACCCGGTCGAGGCCGGCGGCGCGGCGTTGGCCAACGTTGCCTTGGTGGTGGCCATCGTCGGCGCCTTTGTGACCGCGTTCTACATGACCCGCGCCGTCTCGCTGACCTTCTTCGGCAGCTACAAGGGCCACGGCGAACCGCACGAATCGCCCAGGATGATGACGGTGCCGCTGGTCGGCCTCGCCGTCGGCGCTGTTGCGGCGGGTTGGCTCAACATTCCGGGCGTCACCTCCTACTTCACCGACGCGGTCGGCAAGGTCTTTGTTCCGGCGGGCGACCATCACGCTGAGGCGATCAACTTCGCCATCGCGCTCAGCGCGAGCCTGGCCGGCCTGTTGGCCATCGGGCTCGGCTACCTGCTGTGGTTCCCGGACAAGAAGACCCAGCAGGAGCGCGACACCTTCCGGATTCCGGTCCTCTACCCGCTGCTGGTCAACAAGTATTACATCGACGACTTCTACATGGATGTCGTCGTGCGTCCCCTTCGTGGCCCGATTGCCCGTGGCGTCAACTGGTTCAACGGGCATGTCATCGACGCCGTCGTCAACGGTGTCGGCTTCGGTACCAAGGCCTTGGCCAAGCCGATCTACGCCTTCGACCAGCGTGGTCTCGACGAGGCCTTCAATGCCACGGCGGCTGGTACCGCGGCCACGGGAACGTTCCTGCGCATGTTCCAAACGGGCAAGGTGCAGCAGTACGCCGTCATGATTTTTGCGGGGACAGTGCTCCTCGTAGCCGGACTCATCATTTTCTGATAGGAGGAGCGCACAGATGTTCGATAGTGGCTGGGGGCTAAGCCTCATTGTCTTCCTGCCTCTGCTCGGGGCCGGGGTCGTGATGGCGATCCCGAAGGCCAACGAGCAGGCGCAGAAGGTCGTCGCGATCATCTTCGCGTTGGCAGCGTTCGCGCTCGCCGTCGTGATGGCGTTCCAGTTCGATTACGGCGCCGCGGGCACGATGCAGTTCGGCACCAACCTGGAGTGGATCGAGGTCATCAACTCGCGCTACATCATCGGGATCGACGGCATTTCGCTGCCGCTGGTGGTGCTCTCCACGTTCATCACCGTGCTGGCCATCATCTACTCGTGGGAGCACTGGCCAGAGCCACACAATCCCAAGGTGTTCCTGATGCTGATCCTGATCCTGGCGACCGGGATGACCGGGACGTTTGTGGCGCTCGACCTCATCTTGTTCTTTGTGTTCTTCGAGGTGGTGCTGCTCCCGATGTACTTCATGATCGGGATCTGGGGCGACCGCAACGAGGTGCGCATCCCCGTGTTCAAGCGGGTGATGGAGATGCGGATCTACGCGTCGCTCAAGTTCTTCCTGTTCACGCTGTTCGGGTCGGCCTTCATGCTGCTTGGTTTTCTGGCGCTCTACTACCGCTCCGGGGATGGAGGAGCGGAACGCACCTTCAGCATCCTCGAGTTGGCCGCCCGCAACGAACTGTTCTTCGGGACGTTTGCGTTCTGGGTGTTCGCCGCTCTCTTCCTCGGCTTTGCCGTCAAGGTGCCGATGTTCCCGCTGCACACCTGGCTCCCCGACGCCCACACCGCAGCTCCGACGGTTGGCTCCGTGCTGCTGGCGGCCATCCTCCTGAAGCTCGGCACATATGCCTTCATCCGTATCAGCCTCCCGATCCTGCCGGACGAGTTCGAGACGTGGGCCCCATTCATCGGCATATTGGCGGTGACCGGCATCATCTATGCCTCGTTGGCGTGTCTGGCCCAAACCGACATGAAACGGCTCATCGCCTTCTCCTCGGTTGGGCACATGGGCTTTGTGATGCTGGGGATCGCCAGCCTCACCGACATCGGGATCAACGCCGCGATCATCGGCATGGTGGCCCACGGGGTCATCACCGGCCTGCTCTTCTTCCTGGCCGGCTCCATGTCGCACCGCTATCACACCAGGGAGATGGCGCGTCTCGGCGGCAACCAGAAGCTGATGCCCATCATGGGGGCCATCCTCGGGTTCACCGCGATGGCATCGCTCGGCCTGCCCAGCCTGGCTGGGTTCTGGGGTGAGTTCATGGCGCTGCTCGGCTCGTACAACCCCCTCGAGGGGCTCAACGTCGCGCTGTTCCGTACCCTGATGGTCTTCGGGGCCATCGGCACCGTGCTGACCGCCGGCTATATGCTGTGGATGCTGCAGAAGGTCAACTTCGGTGAGCCGAAGAGCGAGTGGGACGGCAAGCACTTCCACGACGTCGACGGGTGGGAGATGACCGCCTGGGTGCCGCTCATCGTGGCCATCATCGCCATCGGGATCTATCCCAAGATCATCTTCGGGGCAACCAACGAAGCCGTCATCGACCTGGTCGCGCAGGCGTTTGGGGGCTGATAGGTGAACGTCGACTACCACGCGCTGCTTCCCGAGATCATTCTCGCCGCCACGGTTATTGCCGTGCTGGTGGTTGATCTGCTTCCGGTCGACAAGTACTGGACGGCAGTGGTGGGTCTTGTTGGGTTGTTTGCGGCCGTGATCCCGGTGCTGACGCTCGGTTTCTGCGACAGCCTGGCGTTCTGTGACGTTTCTGCGCCCGAACGCATCATGTTCGACGGGTCGTATGTGGTCGACACGTTCTCATTGGTGATGAAGGGCCTGTTCATCGGCGGCGCCTTTGTCTCGCTGTTGCTCGCGGTCGGCTACCTCGAGTCGTATCGACTCTGGGAGGGTGAGTTCTACTTCCTCCTGCTGGCCTCGGCCCTTGGCGCCGTTGTGATGGCGTCGAGCCGGGACCTGGTCACGATCTTCGTGGCGCTCGAGTTGGTGACTGCACCGACCTTCCTGATGGCCGGCTGGCGCAAGGGGTACGCCAGAGGCAACGAGGCCGCAATGAAGTACTTCATCATTGGCGTCGTCTCGGCTTCGATCATGCTGTTTGGGATGTCGCTGCTCTACGGGACGACGGGTGAGCTGACGTTCGCCGGGATCAGGGAAGCGTCCGTCGGACTCGCCGACGAACCCGCCTTTGTCATGGCCGTTACCCTCACCCTGCTCGGATTTGCCTTCAAGGTCTCGGCGGTGCCGTTCCACTTCTGGACGCCGGACACGTACGAGGGCGCGCCCCCGCCGGTGACCGCCTACCTTTCGGTCGTATCGAAGGCGGCCGGTTTCACCGGCTTGCTGGTGCTCTGCTACGTGGCGTTCATCGAGGTGAGCGAGATTTGGGGATCGGCACTGTGGGTGCTGGCCGCGCTGTCGATGACCGTCGGCAACCTGATCGCGCTTCGCCAGACCAATGTCATCCGCCTGCTCGGGTACTCATCGATTGCCCAGGGCGGGTTCATGCTTGTGCCGTTTGGAGCCGCCGTGGCCGGTGGTGCAGATCCGGCACAGCTCGAAGGCGCCTTTTTTGCCACCGTCACCTATCTGCTCATCTACGCGTTCATGAACCTGGGCGCCTTTGGCGTCACGATTGCGGTGCGCAACCGGGTCGACAGCGTGGAGATCGCGACATGGGGAGGCCTCAACAACTATGCGCCCGGTCTCGCCGGACTGGTGGCGCTGTTCTTCCTCTCGCTCGCCGGTATCCCGCCCCTGGCCGGCTGGTTCGCCAAGTTTGTGATGTTCCGTTCCGTGATCTCGGTTGGAGGTGCCTGGCCGACGGCGTTGGCGGTTATCGCGGTGCTGAATGCAGTGGTCGCCTTTGCCTACTACTCACGGGTGGTCAAGTCGGTGTGGTTCGATCCGGTGCCCGATTCGATCCCGGCCGCAGAATTGCGTGAGCAGAAGGTCTCCCCCGCCCTCCAGTTGGCGCTTGCCGTTACGGCCATCGCGGTGCTGGTGCTCGGGATGTTCCCCGGGCTGATCGCCGACGTCGGCGACATCGCCCAGACCTTCGCCCTGTAACCGAGAAGACGCGTGGCACTCGCCGAACGCCTCCGGCGCAGAATCGACGCTTCGGGTCCGATGCCGTTTGAGGCGTTCATGGCGGCCAGCCTCTACGACCCCGACGGGGGGTTCTTTTCCACCGGCCCGCTGCGGTCGGTTCGGTCGGGCGATTTTCTCACCAGCCCTGAAGTCAGCCCCTGGTTTGGGCAATGTCTCGGTAGGTTTGTCGCCGCAGAGCAGGATCGGCTGGGGGATGCGGCAGGGTTCCTGGTCGCTGATGTTGGGGCCGGGTCCGGTTCGTTGCTGGCCGGATTGCGGGATGCGAGCGGCCCTGGGCGAGAGCTGTGGGCGGCAGATGCCTCACCGGCGGCCCGTGCGTCCCTTGGTGATGTCGTCGGCGGCTCCAACGTCGTTGAGCGGCTGACCGATCTGCCGGCCGGGCGGCCCGCGGTGCTCTTCGCCAACGAACTGCTGGACAACGTGCCTGTCTCGCTGGCGGTGCGGCAGGGCGAGGGCTGGACGGAGCGCTGGGTGGCGGCGGCCGATGACAGGTTGACCCTGGTGCCGGTCCCCGCGCGCCCCGAGGTTGTTGCATGGGCCGACACGTTCTGCGGCACCGTGCCCGAAGGAGGCATGGTTGAGGTGCAGTTGGGGGCCGGTGAATGGTTACGTCGGGCTCTCGACCACATCGGGTCCGGAGCGGTGGTCGTCATCGACTACGGCGGTACCGCGGAGGAGCTGGAGCCACGCCGCACCCGGGGCACGCTGCGCACCTACCGCAACCACCATCTCGGGCCCAATCCGTTGCTGGCACCGGGGGAGACCGATGTCACCGTTGACGTCAACTTCACCGCCTTGCTGGCGGTGGCCGCTGAGGCCGGCGCGGTTGCAGAGCTGCACCGGCAGGACGACTTCCTGACGAGCCTCGGTCTGGGCGATGAGCTGTCACGCTTGCGCCACCTCGAACTCGAGTTGGCGCGCAGCGGTGATGCCATGGCTCGTCTCCAGGTCCGCTCGGAGAAGACCGACGCCGAGACGCTGATGCACCCTCGCGGTCTCGGCGACTTCCGGGTGCTCATCGCCCGCAAGCAATCCGAACTTGCGTAGATTCCGGCCATATCTGGCCGGAATCTACGCAAGAACAAGAGAAGGGGGCCCCGGAGAGGGGCCCCCTTCTGGGTAGTCGGTTCTGCGCTGATGTCAGCGCAGGTAGGCGGTCAGCTTCTTCCACGACTTCATGTAGCGAGCGATCGCATACCGTGGATAGCCGTTGCTGGCCGACGTGTTGCCACGGTTGAGCCAGTACTCGGCGTCCTCCACCGCATCGGCGGGTGCTGTCGCAATGTGAGCGTCGAGTCCGCTGGTTGCCACCATGCGGCTGCTGGTGACCAGGTCACCAATCAGCGCCTGGGCATCGGCATACCACGCTGACGTGTCCTCGATCATCTGCAGCTTGACGACTGCCTTGCGGGTCCGGTAGAACACCTTCGCTCCGCCAACGATGTTCGGCTGGGTCTCATCGGCCCACCGCGTCTCGTCCATGGCATGTCCGGCCCAGTAGCGAGCCTGCCGCAGCGCCCAGTAGTCGCTGCCTTCGGCCACGGCGATCATCTCGTTCAGGTCGTCAACAACCTGGCCGAGGACGACCGTTGCCGGTACGCCACCGGGGATGATCTCAACCTCGGCCGACGTCATCTCGGGCTGGCTGCCCGGGTTGTCGACGATGCTGATGACCTCGTTGCTCACGACTCCGCCGCCCTGGCTCGGGCTGACATCATCGACCGTCACCTGGTAGGTGATCACGACCGGCTCGAAGGTGGGGCCTTGGAAGTCGAAGCAGACCATGGAAGCCGTCGCTGATTGCGTTGGACGGGTCTGTCGCATTCACGTAGGCCGTTGCTTTCGTTCCGTCGGCGTTCTCGACGCCGATGGTCGCCGGTGCGCCCTCGAGCACAGCTCAGATCGAGGTTGTCGTAGGCGAAGACGATTTCCGGATTGCCCGGAGTGCATCCAGCCGACTCCACAGCACGATGTTCATGTCGGCAACAGGGTCGCTGCCGCCGAAGAGCTGCAAGTTGTCGTACTCGATGATTGCCACGTCGGGGCCGGCCGTCGCCAAGGCTGACGCCGGCGTTGGTCGCCGCGTCGTAGAACAACTCGAAGTCCTGCCACAGGGCAGCCATCACGTTGTTCGGTAGCCGCCACGTCCGGAATGGCCTGCGGAACCCACGGTGCACCGGCGTAGTTCTCCGTCCCGTGGATGGCGAAGCCATCGTCGGTGAAGGAGGCACCGGTGTAGTCGACCCCGTAGAAGTCGAGCGGGTTCTGGCCCGCAAAGGCTGAGAACAGCTGACGGTGTCGCCCGTAACAACGCCGGATCCTGGGCAAGTGATCCCCGCGAAGCTCTCGAGATCGACATAGCCGCCGAATCCCGTGTCGCAGGACTCGTCGTTGGCGCTCGTCGTCATGACGTAGTCGCCCTCAGCGCCAAACGGTGTGGGCTGGACGCCCTCCCAGGTGAGTACACCGTTGGTCACGGTGGCGCCACCCGTCACGGAGCCGTCCACGTAGGTCAGCCCCTCGGGGATGGTGTCGGTCAACTCGTACGCAAGATCCTCGTTCGTCACGTTGGGAAGAACCGTGATCTCGTAGGTCAGCGTGTCGCCCGGCTCTGCCGTGGCTTGGCTGACCGTCTTGGTCACGTCGTCTTCGAAGCGATCCAGTTGGACCGGAACAGTCCCGATGTTGCCCGGGTTGGCTGGGCTGGTGCCCAGCGAGAAGTAGGCGTATGCCTTGTCCCCAGACTCCAGGGCGGCATCGTCCCAGAACACCCTCACGTCGAACGGCTCGAGCGCTCCGGCGCTGGCCGGTCCCTCAACCGAGAAGTTGCCCGCGTCGGTTCCGTCGAGGACCGCATAGGACAGCGTCAGGTTGTCGGGTGGGGTATCGGATGCGGACCAATTCTGGACCAGGATCCACCATTGACCCTGCTCTGGGTCTGCAACGTCGCAGAATTCCAGCGCTGAACCGCTTGCGCTAACGCACACTTCCTCGGACTCCTGCGGGATCCCGTCGTTGTTCTCGTCGAAACCGACGAAGAGATCCAGGTCGGGCGACTCTGAGAAGATCGTCTCTGCGATCAGGTGGGTCGCTCCGGAAGGAACGGCAACGAGCGTGGTGAATGCACCGTCGGTCGGGTCGTCGTATGGGCTCGAGTTGTCCGAGTCGCCGAGCAAGCTCTCGTCGACCTGAGTCCCGATGACCATTCCATCGACCTCTATCGTGAGATCGGTGATCTCGATTGCCGTCAGTCCCAGCACGGGGTGCGATCCGGCATTGCGCCGGGTGTTGATCTCAACGAGCCCCGGCAGGTCGCCGGTTGTCGCCTGGACCGCCACCGGCATGTGCAGAGACTCGGCGCCATCGGTCAGAGTCACCTCGCCGAAGTTCCACACGTCGGTGGTCGCCCCCGACACGTCTGCCGCGATCACGATGGCTTGGCTCTCGCCTGCTGCCAGCGTGAACGACGTTGGGCTCGCGCTGAGCGCTACGCCCCCATCAGCCGATGCGGTGACGTCCCAGGAACCTCCACTGGTCGCGGTTACGGTGCGGGTCCAACTGCACGCGCCGACGCACTGGCTGTTCGCCATGCTCGCCAGGTTGATGTTTGTTGGATCACCACCGGTTCCCGGATCGGCGTCGAGGTACTGGGTGGTCGTCACGTCGAGCAGCAACCCTGAGTTCGCCGCAGCGTCGACCCGTACCGAGCCCGAACCTTGGTCGAACGGGTCGGCCGCTGTGGCGCCGTCTTCCTTGAGGACATCGGTATTGGCGGTCAGCATCAGCGCTGATTGCATCTGCGCTGGCGACCAACTCGGGTGGACTGCCTTCAGCAGCGCACCGGCACCTGCCACGTGTGGGCTGGACATCGATGTTCCACTGATGAAGCCCCACGATATTTCGTCGCCAGTGCCGTCGGCGGCGATGATGTCGACGCCGGGGCCCGTCACGCTCGGCGAGACAATGTCGCTCGTCGGGTTGGGACCACGCGAACTGAATCCCGCCATGATGTCCCCGTTGGCGTCTGCAACGTCCCTCACCGCGCCGGTGATGGTGGCCGTTTGGCTTGTCCCGGAGGCGAGCCACGCCTTCAGCACGACGCCGTCGTCGTAGCTGATGTGCACGGCGGGTAGGAAGTGGGCGTCGCCGTTGAGCGAGTCTCCGTTGGCTGCGTCGTTGGCGAGGACGTAGCCGCCGGCGCCGCCTGCTGCCACGTTGGCGCCCTTTTCGACCCTGGCGATTTGGCCGCGATCACAGACCACGATCTCGCCGTTGGTCCAGGTGCCGGCCGGGAAGGGGGCGAGGCACTCAGCGTCGCCGAAGTCCCCGGCATAGACGATTGGCGCCGGCCCGTAGCCGTTGGTGAACCCCTTGCCGACGATGTCTGCCGGTGGAGTCGTGTCGCCACCGCTCATGTCGACAAGTGCATTCGGGTAGTTGCGGTCGTGGGTGGATGCGCCGACCGACGTGATCCACGGCGCGTCCGCGGGTGAGCCCACGGTTGCGGGTTCCGGGCCACTGTTGCCGGCCGAGGTAGCGACGAAGATGCCGGCATCTCGTGCGGCCAGGAAGCCGAGTGAGTCGTCGTCATTCCATGGGTCGCTGGCACCGCCGCCGATCGAGTAGTTGATCACGTCGACGCCATCAACAACGGCCTGATCGATACCGGCCACGATGGCCGACAGCGGACAGCCCGCAGTTGTGATGCAGACGTCATAGGCGATGACGTTGGCGTGCGGAGCCACGCCGGAGATCTGCAGTTCAGCGGTGATCGGCGTTGCCGGATCGTCGTTGCCGACGACGGTGGCATCGACGATGTTGCCGGCTGCCGTGCTTGCGGTGTGCGAGCCGTGGCCGTCGTCGTCGATTGGACCAGGGTCCGCGGTGAAATTCCAGGCGCCGATCATCTTGTCGTTGCACGGGAAGGTCGGGTCGTACACGGCCTCCGCCGGGTTACAGACTCCGACGAAGCCTCCGAGTGGATTGGTGTGGACGTAGCCGTCCACGGGGCCGACGCCGGCGAAGGAAGGATTGGACGGGTTGATTCCCGTGTCGAGGACGCCGACAACGACGCCTTCACCGCAGGTCCCGTCACCAGTGCAATCGGCTCCGCCCCACACGCCGGGCGCGCCGATCCAAGCTGGGCCGGCATCGGTGTGCAGCTCGCGCAAGGCGTCCGGATTGACTGCCGCTACCCCGGGAATCTTGGCGACATTGGCCGCCTCCTGGGGAGTGAGCCACACGGCCAGGCCGTTGACGGCGTACTGATAGGAGAACCGAACGTCGGCGGTGCGGCCGATGGTTCGCTCCATCTGATTCACAAACTGTGCTTGTTCGGCCTCGAGGTAGTCAGCGTATGCCCGCGCCGGGCCGCTCGCAGCGTTGAGTTTCTCAACACCGTTGATCGCCGGACTCGTAGCTTCAAAGCCGTTCACGCCACCGCGGTATGCAGCGACGGGAGCGTCTTCGAGTCGGATGAGGAAAATGCCCTCTTTGGCATCTTTGAATTGGTTGTCGACCACTCGTGTGGCCTCTGCTGCTTCGAAACCGGCCTTGTCGTTGGCCAAATCAGCCCTGGGGGGTGATTCGGCGGCGACAGGCCCGACTACGGACAGGACAACCGTTACTGCTGCGGCGAGCGCAAGCAAACGGCGTGACACAGGAAAGCCCCTTTCTTCCACCTTGGTTTCCCAGCGCGGGATCGGTTGGACGGTGCCCTCCTCAGATGCGCGAAAACTCCGCCCAAGCGTCCGTGCGCTAACACTCACAGTAGCGCGCACGTCGGATACAGATCAACCCGGAAAGTTGTCCTTTGTCAACGGAGAGTGTTCAGGCCGGGGAAGGGAAGGTCTGCCCTGATACCGCCCGGACCGCGGTACGCTGAGATCACCATGCAGAACAACCTCAAGACCGCCCTGTTGATGGGCCTCCTCGGAGGTCTGCTCGTTGGCGT
Organism: uncultured Acidimicrobiia bacterium; assembly: GCA_963821095.1. Classification (GTDB taxonomy): domain Bacteria; phylum Actinomycetota; class Acidimicrobiia; order Spongiisociales; family UBA5794; genus CAVPHV01. The sequence continues at coordinate 449,226 of CAWGCJ010000007.1, forward strand.
CGGGTGGGCCCTCGGCAGCCAATCGGGCGCCATCCTGGCTCTGATCATCGCCACCGCAATCAACATGGGGATGTACTTCTTTTCCGACAAGATCGCCCTCAAGGCGTCCCGTGCCGTGCCCGTAGACGAGGTCGAGTTGCCCAACGTCTATACGATCGTTCGTTCGTTGGCCCAACGCGAGAACATGCCGATGCCGCGGATCTACTTCATCGACTCGCCCCAGCCGAACGCGTTTGCCACCGGGCGCAATCCCAAGCACGCCGCGGTGGCCGTGACCCGGGGCATCCTCGAGATCATGAACCACCAGGAACTCGAGGGCGTGCTCGCCCACGAGTTGGCCCACGTCCGCAACCGCGACATTCTGATCGCATCAATTGCGGCGACGGTCGGGGCCGCCTTGTCGTTCCTGGCGCGAATGGCGTTCTGGGGCGGGCTCGGGGGTCGGCGCAACGACAACAGTCCGCTCGGCGCCATCGGCGGCCTCATTGCCATGATCATCGCCCCACTGGCTGCCGCCGTTATCCAGATGTCGATCAGTCGGGCCCGCGAGTACCAGGCCGATCGTTCCGGGGCGCAGACCACGGGTTCGCCCCTGGCTTTGGCTGCGGCGCTCCGCAAGCTCGAAGCCGGGACCGCGCGCATCCCGATGGAAGTGAATGCCTCGGTGTCGCAACTGTTCATTGCCGACCCGCTCAAGGCCTTCGGGAAACGTGGCGGCCGCCAGGGTCAGCCTGGCAACCTGGCCAAGATGTTCAGCACCCACCCGCCGATGGGAGAGCGAATCGAGCGGCTCGAAGAGATGGCGACCGGCAACATGTTCCGCTGAGCGGGCGGACCCAGCGTGCAGATGCCCTGAGTGGGCTAACCTGTCGCCGCTCGCGCCGGGATGCCCGAGCGGCCAAAGGGAGCAGACTGTAAATCTGCCGGCATTTGCCTTCGGAGGTTCGAATCCTTCTCCCGGCACGTGGTGCGCGTCTTAGCGCTCATCCACAGTGGGGTATAGAATCCCACGGCATTGCTGGGGGCTTGGCGCCCAGCACGAGCATGCCTCCTTAGCTCAGTGGCAGAGCACCTCCATGGTAAGGAGGGGGTCCCGGGTTCAAATCCCGGAGGAGGCTCGGCGCCTCGGGCTTCGCCCGTGGCGCCATGATGCGAGGCACCCACATGACGAAGCGCCGCAGGTGGTCCGTCGAACGTGATGCGAAGCATCACGCGGCGGCGTAGCTCAGACGGTAAGAGCGCTCGACTCATAATCGAGAGGTCGGCGGTTCAAGTCCGCCCGCCGCTACGAACACAACACGCATGTTCATACCCGGTCGGCGCCTCGACCGGGGCCACGTACGCACCAATCAATAACAAGGAGCACCGAAGATGGCGAAGGCGAAGTTCGAGCGGACGAAGCCGCATGTGAATGTCGGGACTATGGGTCATATTGATCATGGGAAGACGACGTTGACGGCTGCTATCACGAAGGTGCTTGCTGAGCAGGGTGATGGGGCGACGGAGTTTACGGCGTTTGATGAGATTGATAAGGCGCCGGAGGAGCGTGAGCGGGGGATCACGATTGCGATTGCGCATGTGGAGTATGAGACGGCGAATCGGCATTATGCGCATGTTGATATGCCGGGGCATGCGGATTATGTGAAGAACATGATTACGGGTGCGGCGCAGATTGATGGTGCGGTGTTGGTGGTGTCGGCGGCTGATGGTCCGATGCCGCAGACGCGTGAGCATGTGTTGTTGGCTCGTCAGGTTGGGGTTCCGTTCATTGTGGTGTATTTGAACAAGACGGATCAGGTTGATGATGATGAGTTGTTGGATTTGGTGGAGTTAGAGGTTCGGGATTTGCTGACGGAGTATGAGTTTCCGGGTGATGATGTTCCGGTGGTTCGTGGGTCTGCGTTGGCGGCGTTGAATGGGGATGCGGCTGGTGAGGCGTCGGTTGTTGAGTTGATGGAGGCGGTGGATTCGTATATTCCTGAGCCGGAGCGGGATACGGAGAAGCCGTTCATGATGGCGATTGAGGATGTGTTTTCGATTACGGGTCGTGGGACGGTGGTGACGGGCCGGATTGAGACGGGGATCATTCATGTGGGTGAGCAGGTTGAGATTGTGGGGATTCGGGAGTTGCAGACGACGACGGTGACCGGGGTGGAGATGTTCCGGAAGTTGTTGGATGAGGGTCAGGCTGGCGACAATGTGGGGTTGTTGTTGCGGGGGATTGGGAAGGATGATGTGGAGCGGGGTCAGGTGGTGGCGAAGCCTGGTTCGATTACGCCGCATACGGATTTTGATGGTCAGGTGTATGTGTTGACGAAGGAGGAGGGTGGTCGGCATAACCCGTTTTTTGATGGGTATCGGCCGCAGTTTTATTTCCGGACGACGGATGTGACGGGGACGGTGCATTTGCCGGCGGGTACCGAGATGGTGATGCCGGGTGATAACACGGAGATGCAGGTGGAGTTGATTCAGTCGATTGCGATGGATGAGGGTCAGCGGTTCGCGATTCGTGAGGGTGGCCGGACGGTTGGTGCCGGTCGTGTCATCAAGATCAACAAGTAACGCGGACCGACGAAGTCGGTCCGTAAGGAGTTCCCTGCGGAAATTCCACGACATAGAGTTCTGGATTGAGAGACGAGAGAGTGCAACATGGCATCTGACAAGCGGCCGCCGATCAACCTGGCGTGCGAGGAGTGCAAGCGGCGCAACTACGTGACCGTCAAGAACAAGACGAACACACGTGAGCGCATCGAACTCAAGAAGTACTGCCGCTGGTGCCGAACGCACCAACCGCACAAAGAGACGAGATAACAGAAGGCCCCGGCGAAACCCGGGGCCTTCTCCGTTTCTGGGTCTATGCCGCCCAGAAGTCGTCGACCTGGTCTTGGTTCTGGTGGAACATCCATGCCTCGCGGAGCGCTCCGTGCTCGAGGGTGAGGACGTGCACGGTGGCTGCGTCAAATCGCTTACCGCTGCGGGCGGCGCTGACCCGACCCCACATGACGACGGTGTTGTCGTCTGCGGTCAGCACCTGGGATCGGCTGAATCGAAGGGTGCCGTTGGTCAGCACGGCCATCCGCCTCAGGAGTCCGAGAATTGCCTCCCCGCCCTGATAGTCGCCATCCAGTCCGGACTTTCCCGGCATGTGCAATTGTGATGCCTCGTCGAGGAGGGCCCTGATGGCGGGGGTGTCCTTGCCCGCAAGTGCTTCGCACCACACCTTCGCCAACGGAGGAACGCCTCGAGGGGTCATGTTTCCTCTCCCGCAATCGCGCTCCTCGATAGTCTGCCATCGCGCTCAACGCCGGCTCACAGAATGCTCAATTGGTACGAGTCTGTGCGGCGCGTTGAGCGCTCGATGAGCGAACGTTGACTGGCCTTCGGCACGGTGGAACCGAACGTCCGGCAGGCAGCAACAAGGAGGGGAAACACCCATGAAGAGGAGACTTTCGATTCTGGTCGCACTGGTCGCCGTCTTGTCGATGGTGATGGCAGTACCGGCGACCGCCAAGCAGCCACTCCGAGGCGACATGGAGCTGTACTTCAACCTTGGGTTCGGGAACCAGGACACCCCATGTTCAGACATCACGTGGGCCGGATCGGTGCAACTCGATGGCGTTGCCTACGGCATCGCCTTCTTCCCGATCGTTTCCGAGGACCGCGGCAACTCCTACCACTTCGAGGAAACCTGGGAGGTCTATGCAGAGCCGTTCGACTTCACGGGTGGCGCCGTCTTGACGGACTGCACGCCGGGCGCCGTCGTCCTCCGGGGACCCGACAAGGGCGTTGAGGTAGACAACGACTACCACATCATCGGGCGTGTCGACTACGCCGCCGGTGCACTGGCGGCGTGGGAGGGCCGCCAGATGCGGGTGCGCGGCACCGTCGTCTTCACGGAACTCGTGGATCCGGCCGGTGAAATCGTGCTCGTGCCGGCGACGGCGCACGGCACCTTCCGGCTCAACTGAGGGCCAGTAGGGGGAGACCAGTAGGGGGAGAACCGACTGGGATGCTCTCGGCTTCGTCCGGGAGCATCCCGTCGGCGCGGCTCGAGAACGCGCTTCTCGCGGACGAATCGACCTCAGCCTGAGTACGCTTCCGTCATGTCCCTGGATCATCTTGTTGGTGCCACGTTCGGCCCGATCACCATGCGGATTTCGCCGGAGAAGACCGCTGAGTATGTGGCGGTCACCCGAGCCGACCCAGCGCGCTGGACCGATCATGCCCCGCCGAGCTATGCCGGTGCGCTCCTGTTCGTCGTTGCCCCCGAGTTCCTCAGCCGCGAAGACGTCGTCGCCCACACCAGGGTATTGATCCACGCCGACCAGCGGTTCACGTGGCACGCCTCGCTCCCTATCGGTGGCGAGATCGAGGTCGCCGGCAGCATTGTTCGGGTTCGCGCTCGGGGGCCGATCTCGTTCGTGAGCTTCGAGGCGACCGTCACCGGGGCGGACGGGCGGTTGATCGACGCGGCCTCGACGTTCCTGCTCGGGCGGGAACCGGCCGCCGAACCCGGCAACCGATCAGAGCCTGCAGTCGACGCCGGTGTTGACTGGGAGCCGGTGAACTTGGGGAGCGGAGATGATGGGGCCGCCTTGGCGAGGGGAGCGAGCCGGATCGATCTGGTCAAGTACGCCGCAGCGTCCGGCGACTTCAACCCGATCCATTTCGATCACAATGCCGCCCGCGGTGCCGGAGTCGACGGCATCGTCGTGCACGGTCTCCTGATGACGGCGTGGATGCTCGACTACGCGGCGGCGATGAGTGATCGGCCCGACCCGTTGGCAGAGGCGAAGATTCGCTACCGTGATCCGCTCTATCCGGCGGAGGCGGCGTTGCTCTCCGGCTCTCTACGTGAAGGAACGGCGGATGAGGAAAGGCTCGATCTGGAGCTCGCCGCCGGCGAACGCAGACTGGTGACGGCGCAAACCACGGTGCGGAGGTAACTCGATGACCACCGGTGAGGTCAGACCCGACGAGAAAGACGTGCTGGCCCGGGCCCGCGCTGGGGACCAGGGCGCCTTCACGGAACTGGTCAGAACTCATCAGCACGAGGTGTACACGTTGGCGCTGAGATTGGTCGCAGACCGCGAGCTTGCAGGCGACGTCACCCAGGAAGCTCTGATTCGCGCCTGGCGGGCGCTGCCCAAGTTCCGCGGCGACGCCAAGTTCTCGACCTGGCTGCACCGGATCACGGTGAACGTTGCCTGGTCACTACGGGCCAAGGCGCGCCGCCACGCGGCGGATCCGATCGACTTGACTCCGCATGATCCGGTGGCAGCCGACCTGTCTCCCGAGCTCAGCGGAGAAGGAGCCGACCTTCGCCCTCGGCTGCTCAGCGCTCTCGACGCGCTTACTCCCGAGTTGCGTTCAGTGGTCGTCCTCAAAGATGTCTATGGCTGGCCCCATCGCGAGATCGCCGACCATCTTTCCATCACCGTGACCGCTGCCAAGGTTCGCCTGCATCGCGCCCGCAAGCGGTTGCAGGACCAGTTGTGGCGGGAAGTGGAGGAGACGTCATGAGTGTTGCCTGCAATGCGGTCCGGCTCGCCGTCGTGGGGCTTGACGTCGGTGAAGTTCTGCCGGCGCCGCTGGATACGCACCTGTCCTGTTGCTTGCGGTGCCAGGTTGAGATGGTGCGCCACACCAAGCTGGAGAGGGAATTGGCCTCCCTACGCCACGCCGTCGAGACTGCGCCGCCGTCGGTGGTTGACTCCGTTGCGGCCGGCATTGTGCTCGGAATCGACCCGGAGGATGAAGCTTCGCTGAACTTGGCTCGCGTGGTTGCCGCCACCGGCGCGTTGGTCGCGGCAGCTGGTACCGTTGCCGTAGTCCGATGGATGCGGACCCGCTCGGTAGCGTGATCGCCGCCGGCTCACTCGCGTCCAAGGTTTACACTTACGTGGTCCGGCTCATATACTCCCCCGACCGGCCCACCGCCCTAGGGGTGTAGCTCGAATTGGCAGAGCGCCGGTCTCCAAAACCGGAGGTTGTGGGTTCGAGTCCCACCGCCCCTGCCACAGCAAGAGGAGATGCGCACGTGAACCGAGAGATGCGGCGCCACCAGAAGAAGGAGGAGGACCGCGCCCGCAAGCGTCGGCAGCAAGTGCCGACGAAGCGGAAGAAGGAACGTACCGGCATTCGCCAGTACCTCCGCGAGGTCCGACAAGAACTGAAGAAGGTGGCCTGGCCGACTCGCGAGCAGACCGCGACCTACACCATCGTGGTGGTCGTCGTCACGCTCTTCGTCACCGGCTTCGTCCTCGTCGCCGACATTGTCTTCAAGCGTGGCGTCCTCGCCATTTTGGGAGCGTGACCGGTGGCTGACGCGACCCAAGACGTAGCCGAGACCGAGGGGCTTGTTTCTGCTGAGGTGGCTGAGGAGGTGCTCGAGGAAGCCGCCGCGCTTCCCGTGCGCGAAGAGCCACCTTCGCCGTACGACCTGCCCGGCGGTTGGTATGTCATCCATTCGTATTCGGGCTACGAGAACAAGGTGAAAGCCAATCTCGAAACCCGGATCAAGTCGATGCACCTCGAAGACAAGGTGTTCGACGTCTCCATCCCGATGGAGAGCGTGGTGGAGTTCAAGGCCGGCAAGAAGGTCACGGTCCAGCGCAAGAAGTTCCCGGGCTACATCCTGGTTCGGCTCTATATGGACGATGACTCCTGGTACGCGGTGCGCAACACCCCGGGTGTCACCGGCTTTGTCGGGTCCGGCGCCAAGCCGACGCCGCTGTCGCGACGCGAGGTCGAGCGCATCCTTGGAGTCCGCAAGGACGAAGAGGAGAAGAAGGAGCCGCGCTTCAAGCCGGCCTGGGAGGTCGGAGAGACCGTGCGTGTGGTCGAAGGGCCGTTCGCCGACTTCAACGGTGTCATCGAAGACATCAACGTGGACCAATCGAAGGTCCGTGTCCTGGTCGACATCTTCGGCCGGGAGACACCGGTCGAGCTCAACTTCGACCAAATCGTCAAGTACTGACCGCAAGTGAGGATTTCCGATGGGCCGTAAACGACTGATGACCATGCTCAAGCTGCAGATTCCTGCAGGCCAGGCCAGCCCTGCGCCGCCGGTCGGTCCGGCCCTTGGTCAGCATGGAGTCAACATCATGGACTTCGTGAAGGCGTACAACGACGCCACCGCCAGCCAAACGGGCACGATCGTGCCGGTTGAGATCTCGATCTACGAGGACCGCACCTTCACGTTCATCACGAAGACGCCGCCGGCTGCGGTGCTGCTCCGGCAGGCTGCTCGCATCGAGAAGGGCTCGCCGGAGCCACACAAGGAGAAGGTGGCCTCGGTCACTCGGGATCAGGTGCGCCAAATCGCTGAGACCAAGATGCCGGACCTCAACGCAAATGACATCGACGCCGCCATGAAGATCGTCGAGGGCACCGCACGATCCATGGGGATCACGGTCGACGGCTGACAGCAAGAGTCCATCCAGCGCCCGGCACGTCGTGCTGAGCACTCAAACATGTGGAAGGCCCGCTTGGGGTCGCGATCACCACGAAGGAGACACCATGGCCAAGCAAGCGAAGAAGTTCGCCATCGCCGAGCGGACCTACGACAAGAACACGCTCTATCCACCGCAGGACGCGGTCGAGCTCGTCAGGAACATGGCATTCGCCAACTTCGATGAGAGTGTCGACGCCGTGTTCACGCTCGGGATCGATCCCCGCAAAGCCGACCAGCTGGTTCGAGGGACCGTCACCCTTCCGCACGGCACAGGCAAAACGATCCGGGTGCTGGTATTCGCCGAGAGCGACAACGCCAGGGCGGCGGATGCTGCCGGCGCCGACATCGTTGGTGGCAAGGAACTTGCTGAGGAGATCGCCGCCGGGCGCTCGCTCGACTTCGATCTCGCCATTGCGACCCCCGATATGATGTCGCACGTTGGCAAGCTAGGTCCGATCCTTGGGCCACGTGGTCTGATGCCGAACCCCAAGTCGGGCACGGTGACCGCGGATGTCGGCAAAGCCGTCAGCGAGTTCAAGGCCGGCAAAGTCGAGTACCGCAACGATCGATACGGCAACGTCCACCTTCCGGTGGGTCGGGTTTCGTTTGACGCACAACAATTGGTTGACAATTTTGGAGCTGCCTCGGACGAGATCCTGCGGGCCCGTCCGGCGTCGGCGAAGGGCCGTTTTGTGCGCAAGGTGGCACTTTCCTCGTCAATGGGCCCGGGGGTCAAGATCGACCCGGCGCAGGTAGAAGACCTGGTCAAGGAACTGAAGTAGACGATTGGCGTCAGATTTCGGGCGGTCGTGTGGAAAAACGACTGGACATGCCGCTAGATTTGCGGGATAGTTTTTACAGAACACGGGGGATTCCGTGGGGCCGGTGGCAGGGACGATCCACCACCGTTCCGAGGGCGGTATTCGACCGCTTCAGGCTCTAACGGCCAGCCCCTACCCTGGCCAGCCCGGAGTGGTAGGTGTAGATGGCTTCCTGGCCCGCCGTCTGCCCGAATCCTCGACAGAGCGAAACCCGCTCTCCCGGACCGGCGGGTCCCCCGTTCAGTGAAGCGCCCGGCATCGGCCGGGCGCTTCACGCGTATTCGGGTGGTCGAGCCCCGTGATCGCCGCTTTCGGAGCTCTCCGACTTGCGGGCGCCCTCAACTCCACTACGCTTCCCCTCGCTACATCCCATACCTCGGCCCGAGACCGTCGGTCTCCCTCGGGAGATAAGCCGCTCGGTGGGTGTCCAAACGACACACTCCACTGCGGCGCCTGCGCAGGTCACGCCTCCTTCACAGGGTTCCCGCGTGCTACTCGGCCGGGAGCCCGGTTCTATTTCTGGGCTCCTTCCGGGGCTGGGTGAGCATTGGAACCAACGAGGAGGAAGACGATGCCACGACCAGAGAAGGTCCAGGCAGTCGCCACCATCAAAGAGCGCATCGAGAATGCGCAGGCGGTATTCCTCGCCGAGTATGCCGGACTGTCGGTGAAACAGCAGCAGCAGCTGCGGCGCAGCCTTCGCGAAGAAGGCGCCGAGTTCAAGGTCGTCAAGATGACCCTGGCGCGCCGAGCCGTTGCAGAGCTCGACATCGACTCCCTGGACGAGCTGTTGCTCGGTCCGACCGGGCTCACGTTTGCGGACGGCGACCCTGTCTCCGCTGCCAAGGCCCTCAAGGACTTCGCCAAGGACCATGAGGTCGTGGCGATCAAGGGTGGTTTGCTCGGATCCGAATTCCTAACCCCGGAGCGCATCAGCGAGCTCGCCGAAATCGAGCCCCGCGATGTCCTGCTGTCCAAGGTCGCCGGCCTATTCAAGGCCCCGATGGCGAACATGGCCGGGTTGCTCGCGGCGATGCCGCGCAACATGGCATCGATGATGCAGCAGCTCCTGGAGAAGAAGGAGTCGGAAGCTCCGGCGGCTGAGGTCGTCGAGGAGCTCGAGGCAGTTGCCGTTGAGGCTGAGGAAGCCGTCGCGGAAGCCGCGGTCGAAGCGACCATTGTCGAAGAGGCCGTTGCTGAGGCGGTTGCCGTTGAAGCTGTTGCTGAGGCGGTTGAGGCTGAGGAAGCCGTCGTTGAAGCCGCGGTCGAAGCGACCATTGTCGAAGAGGCCGTTGCTGAGGCGGTTGCCGTTGAAGCTGTTGCTGAGGCGGTTGAGGCTGAGGAAGCCGTTGTTGAGGCCGTTGAAGAGACTGCGGTCGACGCGACCGTGGTCGCCGAGGCCGAGGTTGAGGCGCTAGTGGCTGAAGCGGTTGCCGTTGAAGCTGTTGCTGAGGCGGTTGAGGCTGAGGAAGCCGTCGCTGAAGCCATGACCGAAGCGGCCGAAGTTGAAGCGGCGGTCGAAGCGGTTGAAGAAGGCGTCGACGAGGCGTCCGATGATGAGCCTGCCCCTGATGATGATGACGACGAGACAGATCAAGCAGGTGCTGCCGATGCAGTGTCTGATGACGATGCGCCAGCATCGGATGAGGCCGAGGAGGAATAGCAAATGGCCAAGACCAAGATGACAACCGAAGATCTCCTTGGCGTTTTTGAGGAGATGTCGGTGTTGGAGCTCTCGGAGTTCCTGAAAGCATTCGAAGAGAAGTTCGATGTGACCGCGGCCGCCCCGATGGCCGTAGCCGCAGTTGCCGCCGCTGGTGGCGACGGCGCAGACGTCGAGGAGGAGAAGGACGAGTTCGACGTCGTCATCACCGCCGTCGGCGACAAGAAGATCCAGGTGATCAAGGAGGTCCGTGGCCTTACCAGCCTCGGTCTCAAGGAAGCCAAGGACGTCGTCGACAATGCTCCGGGCCCCGTGCTCGAGGGTGTTGACCAGGAGACTGCCGACAAGGCCAAGGAGGCCCTCGAGGGCGCCGGCGCCACGGTTGAACTCAAATAGCCGAGTCCGGCACGAGCGTCGAGAAAGGGGCCCCGGTGCCGGGGCCCCTTTCTCACGATCTCGACATTTGCATCCTTGACGGTATGTCGCCACCTGTTGTAAGGTCGCGCCATCAGTTGAAGACGTTCTTGCGACTCTCGCCTGGCAGAGCCGGGATAGCTGCGTGCTATCCTGGCCTTTCTGACGTCTAGACTCCCCATTTCCGCCGCCTCGAATCCACCCGACCCACCCGACCCACCCGTCCCTGATTGACCGACGCCCAAAACGCTCTGTAGAGGAGGATGCCGTTGTCACGTGCGCGCGCCGACCGGCTTTCGTTTGCCAAGATTCCTGAGGTACTGCCTCTCCCGGATCTGCTTTCTGTCCAGCATGACTCATTTGGCTGGTTCTTGGAGAGCGGGTTGCAGTACATCTTTTCCGAGGTTTCGCCGATTGAGGATTTCACCGGCAACCTTGCGTTGGAGCTGACCGAGCATCGGTTCGGTGATCCCCCGCTCACCATCGAAGAAGCCAAGGAGCAGGACGCCAATTACTCGAAGCCGCTGTTTGTCACTGCTCGATTCCTGAACCGGGAGACCGGTGAGATCAAGGAGCAGCAGGTCTTCCTGGGCGATTTCCCGATGATGACCGCCAACGGCACCTTCATCATCAACGGCACCGAGCGGGTTGTGGTCAGCCAGTTGGTTCGTTCCCCCGGGGTGTACTTCGACAAGTCAATCGACAAGACCTCCGATAAGGATGTCTACGCCGCCAAGGTCATCCCCGGCCGGGGCGCCTGGCTCGAATTCGACATCGACAAGAAGGACACCGTTGGCGTCCGCGTCGATCGCAAGCGGCGCCAATATGTGACCACCTTCCTGCGTGCTCTTGGCTTCGCTGAGACCGACGAGGAGATCCTGGAACTCTTCGACGGAGCCGAGGTCATCCGCAACTCACTGGAAAAGGACCCGACCAGCACTCGTGACGAGGCGCTGCTCGACCTCTACCGCAAGCTGCGACCGGGTGAACTCACCACCGTTGAGTCGGCGCGTGGGCTCATCAACACGCTGTTCTACAACCCGAAGCGCTACGACCTCACCAGGGTTGGCCGCTACAAGCTCGACGGCAAGTTTGGCCGCCAGCCAGTTGGCCTCGAGGACTACATCGCCGAGGAGCACGGGCTGCTCAGCCACGAAGACATGCTCGAGACCATCAAGTATCTCGTGCAGCTGCACTCGAACACCCCCGGCTACCGCACCGACGACATCGACAACTTTGCCAACCGGCGCATCCGCACGGTCGGCGAGCTGATCCAGAATCAGATCCGGGTCGGGCTCAGCCGCCTCGAGCGGGTAGTGCGCGAACGGATGACGACGCAGGATCCTGAGGCGATCACGCCGCAGAGCTTGATCAACATCCGGCCGGTCGTTGCCTCCATCAAGGAATTCTTCGGCACCAGCCAACTCAGCCAGTTCATGGACCAGCCCAACCCGCTGGCCAGCCTCACCCACCGCCGTCGTCTGTCGGCGCTGGGCCCGGGTGGCCTCAGCCGGGAGCGTGCCGGGTTCGAGGTGCGCGACGTGCACCCGTCCCACTATGGCCGCATGTGCCCGATCGAGACGCCAGAAGGTCCCAACATCGGGCTGATCGGCTCGCTGGCCAGCTACGCCAAGGTCAACCGCTACGGCTTCATCGAGACGCCGTACCGCCGGGTGATCGACGGCAAGGTGACCAAGCGGGTCGACTACCTCACCGCATCCCAGGAAGAGGCGCACGTCATCGCGCAGGCAAACGCCCTGATCAACGAGGACGGTTCGTTTGTGAACGACCGTGTTCTCGTCCGCAAGACGGGCGGCGAGGTCGACTCCGTGCCTGCGCTCGAAGTTGACTACATGGATGTTTCGCCGAAGCAGGTGGTTTCGGTGTCGACGTCGCTGATTCCTTTCCTCGAGCACGACGACGCCAACCGGGCGTTGATGGGTTCGAACATGCAGCGCCAAGCTGTGCCGCTGCTGCGGGCCGACGCTCCTCTGGTCGGCACCGGGGTCGAAGGGCGCGCCGCGCACGACTCCGGCGACGTGATCACCAGCCCGGTTGACGGCGAGGTCGTGGACGTCACCGGCGACGAGATCGTGATCAAGGAAGCGGGCAGCAACAAGAAGCACCACTTTGCCTTGGCCAAGTTCGAGCGGTCCAACCAGGGCACCTGCATCAATCAGAAGTCCTTGGTCCTCGAGGGTGACAGGGTCAAGGCCGGCATGGTCATCGCCGACGGTCCATCGACCGATGAGGGCGAATTGGCGCTGGGGCGTAACCTCCTTGTCGCGTTCATGCCGTGGGAGGGCCACAACTTCGAGGATGCCATCATCCTGTCCGAGCGTCTCGTCAAGGACGACATTCTCACTTCGATCCACATCGATGAGCACGAGATCGAAGCTCGCGACACCAAGCTCGGTGCCGAGGAGATCACTCGCGATATCCCGAACGTGGCCGAAGAGGTGCTGCGCGACCTCGATGACCGCGGCATCATTCGCATCGGTGCCGAGGTCGGCGCCGGCGACTATCTGGTCGGCAAGGTCACCCCGAAGGGTGAGACCGAGCTGACGCCTGAGGAACGGCTGCTGCGAGCGATCTTCGGTGAGAAGGCCCGCGAGGTCCGCGACGTCTCACTCAAGGTGCCCCACGGTGAGTCCGGCAAAGCCATCGCCGTCAAGGAGTTCCGCCGTGAGGATGGTTTTGACCTTCCGCCGGGCATGAACGAGCTGGTCAGGGTCTACGTTGCCAAGCAGCGCAAGATCTCTGAGGGCGACAAGCTGGCGGGACGCCACGGCAACAAGGGTGTCATCGCCAAGATCTTGCCCGAGGAAGACATGCCGTTCCTCGAGGACGGGACGCCGGTGGACATCATCCTGTCGCCGCTCGGTGTGCCGTCCCGGATGAACCTCGGTCAGATTCTCGAAACCCACCTCGGGTGGGCTGCCGCTCAGGGTTGGCAGCCGTTCGACGATATCGTTTCGCCTGCTTCCGGGGGTGCCGATCCGTGGCAGACCGTTGCCACGCCGGTGTTCGACGGAGCCAAGGAAGGCGAGATCCTCAAATTGCTCGACGTCGCCAAGCCCAACCGTGACGGCCAGAAGTTGGTCGACTCCGAGGGGAAGGCCACTCTGTTCGACGGTCGCAACGGAGCCCCGTTCGATTCACCGATCACCGTCGGCTACATCTACATCCTGAAGCTCGTCCACTTGGTCGACGACAAGATTCACGCCCGGTCAACCGGCCCGTACTCGATGATCACCCAGCAGCCGCTCGGTGGTAAGGCGCAGTTCGGCGGCCAGCGGTTCGGTGAGATGGAGGTCTGGGCTCTCGAGGCTTACGGCGCCGCTTATGCCCTGCAGGAGTTGTTGACGATCAAGTCGGACGACGTGCGGGGTCGAGTCAAGGTCTACGAGGCGATCGTCAAAGGCGAGAACATTCCCGAGCCGGGTATCCCTGAGTCCTTCAAGGTGCTCGTCAAGGAGATGCAGAGTCTCTGCCTCAACGTCGAGATGCTCTCGGCTGGTGAAGAGGTCGAGTTCAAAGAGTTGGAGGAGGATGTGTTCCGCACCGCCGCCTCACTCGGGATCGACATCTCGCGCCCCGAGCGCGCCGAGACCACCGCCCCGTAACGGGAATACCAACAGGTTCAATTGATAGAAGAAGGAAAAGAACAAGACACGCTCAGAATCTCGGGGGTGGGCAGGTGCCCAAACCCGGATGAGCAACACAGTCTGGAGCGAGACACGTGCCACAGCTGTTCGATGAACTGAAGATCGGCCTTGCCAGCGCCGACCAGATCCGATCCTGGTCGTTTGGTGAGGTACGGAAACCTGAGACGATCAACTACCGGACCTTGAAGCCGGAGAAGGATGGTCTCTTCGACGAGCGCATCTTCGGTCCCACCCGGGACTGGGAGTGTTACTGCGGCAAGTACAAACGGGTCCGCTTCCGCGGCATCGTGTGCGAGCGCTGCGGTGTCGAGGTGACCAGGGCCAAGGTGCGACGCGAGCGGATGGGTCACATCGAGTTGGCCGCACCCGTCACCCACATCTGGTTCTTCAAAGGAGTCCCCAGCCGGCTTGGCTACCTGCTCGATATGTCTCCGAAGGACCTCGAGAAGGTCATCTACTTCGCGGCGTATCTGATCACGTGGGTGGATGACGACAAACGCCAAGCCGATCTCGTCGACCTCGAGGACGCCACCCGCCACGAGCTCTCTCTCATCCAGGACGAGTTCGAGGAGTGGAAGAACGAGCGCCTGGAGCGACTCGAGCAAGAGTTGACCCAGATGGAAGAAGCCGGAGCCAAGACCCAGGAAGTCTCGGCTCGCCGCCGCGAGGTGGAGCGCGAGATCAAGGACCGCGAGGAGCGGGCCAGGGTCGAAGAGGAGCTGCTCCAGGAGGCCTTCGATACGTTCCGCACCATGAAGCCCAAGCAGCTCGTGGAATCCGAGCAGCTCTGGCGTGAGGTCGTTGACCGCTACGGCGACTACTACGAGGGCAACATGGGCGCCGAGGCCATCAAGGACCTCATCGCACGGCTCGACCTCGAGGCCGAGATCGAGAAGCTGCGCGAAGACCTCGACGCCAATTCGCAGCAACGCCGACAGAGGGCGATGAAGCGTCTCAAGGTGGTCACCCCGTTTGCGGACGGCAAGAACGATCCGAGCGACATGATTCTCGAAGCGGTGCCGGTCATCCCGCCGGACCTGCGCCCGATGGTGCAGCTCGACGGCGGTCGGTTCGCCACCTCGGACCTCAATGATCTCTATCGCCGGGTAATCAACCGCAACAATCGTCTCAAGCGACTGCTGGACCTCGGTGCCCCCGAGATCATCGTCAATAACGAAAAACGCATGCTCCAAGAAGCGGTTGATGCCCTGTTCGACAACGGGCGGCGCGGCCGCGCCGTCACGGGACCGGGTAACCGGCCGCTCAAGTCGCTGTCCGACATGCTCAAGGGCAAGCAGGGTCGGTTCCGGCAGAACCTGCTCGGCAAGCGGGTCGACTACTCGGGCCGATCGGTCATCGTGGTGGGTCCCCAGTTGCAGCTCCACCAATGTGGTCTGCCCAAGCTGATGGCGCTGGAGCTGTTCAAGCCGTTTGTGATGAAGCGGCTCGTGGACCTCGACTACGCCCAGAACATCAAGGCCGCCAAGCGGATGGTCGAACGGCGCCGTCCCCAGGTGTGGGACGTGCTCGGCGAGGTGATTCAGGAGCACCCGGTGTTCCTCAACCGTGCCCCGACGCTCCACCGCCTCGGCATCCAGGCCTTCGAGCCCGTGCTGGTCGAGGGCAAGGCCATTCAGATCCACCCGCTCGTCTGTGAGGCGTTCAACGCCGACTTCGACGGTGACCAGATGGCCGTGCACCTTCCGCTATCCGCCGAGGCACAGGCCGAGGCGCGCATTCTCATGCTGTCCTCGAACAACGTGCTGTCGCCGGCTTCGGGTCGACCCATCGTCACCCCGTCGCAAGACATGGTGATCGGCATGTACTACCTGTCCGAGCACGTCGAAGACGCGGTCGGCGCCGGTCGTGCCTTCTCCAATGTCGATGAGGCCCAGATGGCCTATGACATCGGTGACCTCGACCTGCACGCCCCGATCAAGCTGCGGCTCGGCAGGCTCGCGGGCGATCGTGTGATGTACGACGCTCTCAAGCCGACCCTCGGGGACCTGCTCACCGATGAGCCGGTCGACGGCGAGAGCCTCACGGACACCACTTTCGGGCGGGCTCTGCTCAACCAGGCGTTCCCGGACACGTTCCCATATGTCGAATCCGTGCTGTTCAAGGCGGACATTCGGACGCTGATCGAGGAGATCATCCATCGGTACGACAAGCCGGACGTTGCGTTCACCCTCGACTCGATCAAGTCGATGGGCTTCCACTTTGCGACTCGGGCCGGTCTCACCATCGGCCTCGAGGATGTGAAGACTCCGGCGTCGAAGGAAAAGATCCTCGAGGCCTACGAGAAGCGAGCCGTCAAGGTCGAGTCCCTTTACCAGAAGGGTGTGATCACCGACGACGAGCGTCGTCAGGAGCTCATCGAGATCTGGACGGAGGCGACGGACGAGGTCAAGGACGCGATGCAGGAGACGCTCGAAGCGGAGCGGTTCAACCCGATGGACATGATGGTTCGGTCGGGTGCTCGCGGCAACATCATGCAGCTGCGCCAGATCGCCGGCATGCGTGGACTGGTGGCCAACCCGAAGGGCGACATCATCCCGCAGCCGATCAAGGCGAACTTCCGTGAAGGGCTGTCGGTGCTCGAGTACTTCATCTCGACGCACGGTGCCCGCAAGGGTCTGGCCGACACGGCATTGCGTACCGCGGACTCGGGCTACCTGACCCGGCGCCTGGTGGATGTCTCCCAGGAGATCATCATCCACTCGGAGCCGAGCGATGACGTCGGCCTGGTGATCGAAATCCGTGACGCCAAGGGCGAGATCATCCGCAACCTGCGCAATCGCGTCTTTGGCCGCATCCTGGCCGAGGACGTCAAGGTCGGCCGTTCGCTGGTGGAGACGTCCCAGGGTGTGAAGCTGCGGGCGGGCGAGATGCTCGACCGTGATGCCCTCCAGGCGTTGACCGAAGCGGAAGGGGTCACCGAGGTGCGGGTACGGTCACCGTTGACCGACCAGTCCCGCTACGGGATCAACGCCGACTCCTACGGACTCAGCTTGGCGACCGGCCTGATGGTCGAGCCCGGCGAGGCCGTCGGCATCATGGCTGCCCAGTCGATCGGTGAGCCGGGCACACAGCTGACCATGCGTACCTTCCATACCGGCGGGGTTGCCGGTGAGGACATCACCCACGGTCTGCCCCGCGTGGTCGAGCTCTTCGAGGCTCGCACCCCGAAGGGCAAGGCACTGCTCGCTGAACACGGCGGAGCCGTCAAGCTGCTCGACGACGAGGAGGGGCGCCGGATTCTGATCGCCGACAAGGACGAGGAAACCGAGTACCCGCTGCCGCGGCGTGCCCGGCTTCGCGTCTCCGAGGGCGACATCATCGAACCAGGCACCCAGCTGACCGAGGGTCCGCTCGACCCGAAGGAGGTCCTCGAGATCCGCGGTGTGCGGGCCGCCCAGCAGTACCTGGTCGACCAGGTACAAGAGGTGTACCGCAGCCAGGGCGTGGACATCCACGACAAGCACATCGAACTCATCGTGCGCCAGATGTTGCGCAAGGTGCGGGTGGTCGCCAGCGGTGATTCGCCGTTCTTGCCGGCAGAACTGATCGACGCGCAGGAATTCCGCGAGGTCAACCGGACGCTTGTCGAAGACGGCAGCCAGCCGGCAGAGGGTCGCCCCGAACTGATGGGTATCACCAAGGCCTCGCTTGCCACGGACTCGTGGCTGTCGGCGGCGTCGTTCCAGGAGACCACTCGGGTACTCACCGAGGCGTCGCTTCAGGGCAAGTCCGACTACATGCGCGGCCTCAAGGAGAACGTCATCATCGGCAAGTTGATCCCGGCCGGTACGGGCAGCGATACCTATCAGGCGATTCAGCCTGCGCTGCCGGACGCCACCGTGGTGAGCGCGCTCGGCCTGTTCGGCGATGCGCCGCCTGAGACGGCCGAGGAAGCGTTGCCGGCCAACCCGGCGGAGTGGCTTGCCAGCCTCGGAACTCGGACCGACGAAGAGCTCGAGGGCGAAGAAGCCTGAGCGCGAGGCACAACCAAACGTAGATGAAGGGCGGCCCAGCGGGGTCGCCCTTCATCGTGCTTGCAGGCTGTTGAACAATCGGCGTCGCGGGTGCAGGCCGCATGTCAACTCCCGGTTGCGTTCGTCTCACCGAATTGGCGCTCGGCCGGCACGCTTGCTGCGAGCGCCGCAGCGACCTTGTCCGACAGCGACTCGCTGTCTAGTTCGCCCGGGTGTGGCCATCACAGGTCTTCAGATGTGCGCCGGTATGTCCGACAATGAGAGAAGACAGCCTTCAGGAGCCGCGATGCGGATGTTTGCTTTTTGTGCACGATGTGGGAGAGCCCTCTCTCAGGCCAACGGCTTCTGCCCGCCCTGTCGTCGCCTCGTTGTGCTCGAGCGGCCGCGGCCTCAGACCCGCCGGCTTCAGCAGCGCAACAAGTAGTCCTGCGGATCCCGGGAGGAATGGCGGGTACGCTCGCGTCCCCTGACCATCGAGCGCTGGTGCCCGCAACGCAACGATGGCGACGACATCACCGCTGCGCCGTCAGGCGCACCACCGGGATTGCTCGATCGGTTCTCGACTGGTATTCGGCGTAGCCCGCGTAGGCGGCGACGGCTCGGTCCCACCAGGTCGAGCGCTCCGGCTCGGCCAGTGGGGTGGCGACTGCGTCGTAACGCCGGCCGGGCAACTCGACCGTGACTCGGGGCTCTTGGATCAGGTTGGCGTACCACTCTGGATGCTGGGGTCGCCCGCCCCACGATGCGATGATGATGAGGTCGGGGCCGTCTTGGAGGTAGAGGAGCGGGACCGTGTGCGGTTGACCGCTGCGACGGCCCGCGGTGGTCAAGAGCAGCATGTCGTTGTTGACAAGACGTTTGCCGACCCGGCCGGAAGTGCCCCGGAAGAGCAATCGGTGGAGGGTGGAAAGTCGCCGCGCGGTGTTGTCTTGCATGAGGAGGACGGTAGCGAACGGCGTTTTTGTCCCGGGCGGCCAATAGGATGTGGTCATGCGGATGTACGCCATGTGTGCTGCTTGTGGGCGAGCTATCACGGCCACGGGCCGGCTGTGCTCGACCTGCCGGCGCGTCGAGATCTCCAAGAGACGCATTCGCCCGTCGCGGTCGCTCGGCGAGCGTCGCTGACCGCCGTGCTTCGCTTCAAACTCGGCCAGGTTCCGGTAGGCATCCACTTCAGCTTCCTCGTGGTGCTCTTCCTTGCGCCTCGTTGGATCACCGGCGCTGAGCTGGTTGTGTGGGCACTGATGGTCGGCCTCGCCGTGTTGGTGCACGAAGCGGGTCACGCCTTCACCGTGCGCGCATTTGGGGCGCGGCAAGTCTCGATCACGCTCTTTGCGCTTGGCGGTGTCACCGCCTGGCCCGTCGGCACCGGACTGAGTGCCGGGCGGCGGTTCCTCGTTGCCGCCGCCGGGTCGGCCGTCGGCATCGCGCTCGGGGCCCCGGTGTACTGGGCGTGGAGCCAGGGAGCCTTCGACGACTCGCGCTGGCTCGAGGTGGCGGCGTACAGTTTTGCCTTCCCCTCGTTTGTCTGGGGTGTGCTCAATTGGGTACCGATTCGCCCACTCGATGGCGGTCAGATGCTCACGAGCGCCCTCGAGATCCCCTTCCCCAAGCGCGGCGAATCCATCGCCATGGTCCTTTCCTTTGCGTTCGGTGTGGCCGCCGTGCTCGTTCTCCTCAGGTACGATCTGGTCTTTGCGGCCGTGTTCATCGGCATCATCGTGTTGGCCGGCATGCGATCTGAACCGCGCCCCCAGCAGCAATCACCGCAACCGCCGCAGCCAGAAACCGCACCGCGGCAACCCCATGAGCGGCCCGGGCCGAGGCGACCGGCTTCGCCTGCCCCACCGCCGTCGGCCGATACGCCGCAGGACCTCGATCCGCCTGTCTTCCCCATATAGTGTCGACCATGCAGTGGTATCCGGGGGTTGTCGTTGTCGGACACGGAGTCGCCTCGGGGCGCAACAAGAACGACCAGTTCCCCGGCGGTGCCTTGGCGTTGCAGGCGCCCCACTTTGCTGCGGGAGGCCTAGATATCTCGCCGTACTATTTGGGCACGATCAACGTCGATCTCGCCCCGCGCCGGGTCGAGCTGGTGCAGCCCCATCTGACCCTCCCGCTGGTCACCTGGCTCGAGGGCTACCCCGCCGAGACCTTCTCGTTTGTTCACGCCGCCATCCGACATGGAGGTTCCGAGTATCCCGCCATGGTGTTCTACGCCCACCCGGAGACCAAGCCCGAGCATCAGCAGCCGCCCGGCGTTGTCGAGTTGATGGCCGGGTTCATCCCCGGCATCGTCCCCGGCCTCCATCTCGAGGTTGGGCTCGAACCAAAGGAGATGCGGGCAGTCTGAGCGCTTGGGGCGAAAGCAGCGCTAAGGTTGAGGGGTGTTGCTCATGGCGAGGCACGACGCCGTAGCCGTGCGCTTTGCACTTGTTTCCAAGTGCGCATATAATCCCGCTCCGGTTTTCCCGTTTGTGCACCCGGTTACCCAGAGGCGTCTCACGACGCTGTTGTAACGGAGAGGCACCATAGGGGTCGGCTTCGCCACTCGATGTGGCGGCGCCGATTTTCGCTTGTAAGAACCCGTCCCGTATTTGCGGGATCGGGGTGCGCCGAAGAGAAGAGAGATGGCACTGTGCCGACCGTGCAGCAACTGATCCGTCAGGGTCGGAAGCCGAAGCCGAAGAAGACAAAGACGTTGGGTCTTGCGGGCTCGCCGCAGCGGCGCGGCGTGTGCACTCGCGTGTACACGATCACTCCGAAGAAGCCCAACTCGGCACTTCGGAAGGTTGCACGTGTCCGCCTCACCTCTCAGATGGAGGTCACGGCCTACATCCCCGGCGAGGGCCACAACCTCCAAGAGCACTCCATCGTGCTCATCCGCGGCGGCCGGGTGAAGGATCTGCCCGGCGTTCGCTACAAGGTCATTCGCGGAGCACTCGACGCCGCAGGCGTAGAGGGCCGCAAGCAGTCCCGTTCCCGCTACGGCACCAAGAAGGATTCCTGATGCGTAGGGCACCCGCCGAAGTTCGCACGATCGAGCCGGATCCGGTCTACAAGAGCCTTGTTGTCAGCCAGGTCATCAACAAGGTGTTGTGGCGTGGCAAGAAGGGCGCCGCTCGCCGCATCGTCTACGGCTCACTCGACATCGTCGAGCAGCGCACCGGGGGCGACCCCATTCAGACGCTGAAGAAGGCCATGGACAACATCAGGCCGACGCTCGAAGTGCGTTCCCGCCGGGTCGGTGGCTCGTCGTACCAGGTGCCGGTGGAGGTTCGCCCTCGCCGCGCCCAGACGCTGGCCGTCCGCTGGTTGGTCGAGTTCGCTCGCAAGCGCAAAGAGCCGACCATGGCGATGCGCCTCGCAAACGAGATCCTCGACGCCGCTAACCGCACCGGTTCGGCCGTGAAGCGACGCGAAGACGTTCACAAAATGGCGGAGTCCAACAAGGCCTTCGCCCACTACCGCTGGTAAGCAGACAGAGACGACACTCATGGCACGCAGCATCAAGCTCGAGATGGTTCGCAACATCGGGATCATGGCCCACATCGACGCGGGCAAGACCACGACCACCGAGCGAATCCTCTACTACACGGGACGCACCTACAAGATGGGTGAGGTCCATGAAGGCGCGGCCGTCATGGACTGGATGGAGCAGGAGCAGGAGCGGGGGATCACGATCACCTCCGCGGCCACCACCTGTGAGTGGAACGGCCACACCATCAACATCATCGATACGCCGGGTCACGTTGACTTCACCGTCGAGGTGGAGCGTTCGCTACGCGTTCTCGACGGTGCCGTCGCCGTGTTCGATGCCGTTTCCGGAGTTGAACCGCAGTCCGAGACGGTATGGCGCCAGGCTGACAAGTACGGCGTGCCTCGGGTCTGCTTCATCAACAAGATGGATAGGGTCGGGGCCGATTTTTATGCCTCCATGCAGTCCATCGTTGATCGACTGGGTGGCAACCCTGTCGCGATCCAGATCCCCATCGGTGCCGAGTCCGAGTTCGGCGGGGTCATCGACCTCGTTGACATGCGGGCCATCATCTGGCACGACGAGGAAGGCAAAGACCGCGAGGTCGTCGAAATCCCCGCCGAATACAAGGCGCAGGCCGAAGAGTGGCACGCCAAGATGCTCGACATCGTTGCCGCCGAGGACGAGGAACTTCTCGAGAAGTATCTCGAGGACAACGACCTCGAGCCTGAGGAGATCCGCAAGGTGATCCGCAAGGGCACCGTCAACCGTGACTTTGTCCCCGTGTTGTGTGGCTCGGCCTTCAAGAACAAGGGTGTCCAACCGCTGCTCGACGCCGTCGTCTGGTACCTGCCCAGCCCAATGGAACTGCCGCCCGTCGCCGGCTTCAAGCCCGGCAACGAAAGTGTGATCCTGGAGCGTCCGCCCGAAGATGACGCCCCGTTCAGCGCACTTGCCTTCAAGATCATGAGCGACCCGTACGTCGGCAAGTTGACCTACTTCCGGGTCTACAGCGGCCACCTCAACAAGGGCGACGCCGTCACCAATACCACCGACTCCAAGAAGGAGCGGTTTGGGCGGCTGTTGCGGATGCATGCCTCCAAGCAGGAGGACATCGACGAGATCTTCACGGGTGACATCGTTGCTGCGGTCGGCCTCAAGCACACCAGGACCGGTGACACCCTGTCGGCAGTCAGCGACCCGATTCAGCTCGAGTCGATGACCTTCCCCGACCCGGTGATCGCGGTTGCGATCGAGCCCAAGACCAAGACGGATCAGGACAAGCTCGGAACGGCCTTGGCTCGCCTCGCTGAGGAAGACCCCACCTTCCGGGTGCGGTCCGACGAAGACACTGGCCAAACGATCATCTCCGGGATGGGTGAACTCCACCTCGAGGTGATCGTCTCGCGGCTGTTGCGTGAGTTCAAGGTCGACGCCAATGTTGGCCGGCCGCAGGTGGCGTATCGCGAGACCGTGAAGCGCCATGTGACGAAGATCGACGGCAAGCTGAGGCGCCAAACCGGCGGCTCCGGCATGTTCGGCCATGTCGTCATCGACCTCGAGCCGCTTGCCCCCGGCAGCGGGTTCGAGTTCGTCGACAAGGTCAAGGGCGGCAACGTCCCTCGTGAATACATTGGTGCCGTCGAGAAGGGAATCCGCGATGCCCTTGATGGCGGGATCCTGGCGGGATACCCGCTCGTCGACATGCGGGCGACCCTCACGGACGGGTCGTCCCATGCGGTCGACTCCAACGAGATGGCCTTCAGGATTGCCGGGTCGATGGCGCTGCAAGCAGCAGCCAAGTCGGCCGGGATCAAGCTGCTCGAACCGATGATGGAGATCGAGGTCGTCACCCCCGAGGAGTACATGGGTGATGTCATCGGTGACATTTCGTCACGGCGCGGCAAAGTCGAGTCAATGGATGCCCGCGGCAATGGTCGCGTCATCACCGCATTGGCTCCGCTGGCCGAGATGTTCGGCTATGCCACGGATCTGCGGTCACGGACCCAGGGCCGGGCGAACTACACCATGCAATTCCATTCGTACCAGGAAGTGCCTGCTGCGGTCGCGAAAGAGATCGTGGCCAAGGTTCGAGGCGAGTAACCCAAGGAGATAGAGAGAGATGGCGAAGGCGAAGTTCGAGCGGACGAAGCCGCATGTGAATGTCGGGACTATGGGTCATATTGATCATGGGAAGACGACGTTGACGGCTGCTATCACGAAGGTGCTTGCTGAGCAGGGTGATGGGGCGACGGAGTTTACGGCGTTTGATGAGATTGATAAGGCGCCGGAGGAGCGTGAGCGGGGGATCACGATTGCGATTGCGCATGTGGAGTATGAGACGGCGAATCGGCATTATGCGCATGTTGATATGCCGGGGCATGCGGATTATGTGAAGAACATGATTACGGGTGCGGCGCAGATTGATGGTGCGGTGTTGGTGGTGTCGGCGGCTGATGGTCCGATGCCGCAGACGCGTGAGCATGTGTTGTTGGCTCGTCAGGTTGGGGTTCCGTTCATTGTGGTGTATTTGAACAAGACGGATCAGGTTGATGATGATGAGTTGTTGGATTTGGTGGAGTTAGAGGTTCGGGATTTGCTGACGGAGTATGAGTTTCCGGGTGATGATGTTCCGGTGGTTCGTGGGTCTGCGTTGGCGGCGTTGAATGGGGATGCGGCTGGTGAGGCGTCGGTTGTTGAGTTGATGGAGGCGGTGGATTCGTATATTCCTGAGCCGGAGCGGGATACGGAGAAGCCGTTCATGATGGCGATTGAGGATGTGTTTTCGATTACGGGTCGTGGGACGGTGGTGACGGGCCGGATTGAGACGGGGATCATTCATGTGGGTGAGCAGGTTGAGATTGTGGGGATTCGGGAGTTGCAGACGACGACGGTGACCGGGGTGGAGATGTTCCGGAAGTTGTTGGATGAGGGTCAGGCTGGCGACAATGTGGGGTTGTTGTTGCGGGGGATTGGGAAGGATGATGTGGAGCGGGGTCAGGTGGTGGCGAAGCCTGGTTCGATTACGCCGCATACGGATTTTGATGGTCAGGTGTATGTGTTGACGAAGGAGGAGGGTGGTCGGCATAACCCGTTTTTTGATGGGTATCGGCCGCAGTTTTATTTCCGGACGACGGATGTGACGGGGACGGTGCATTTGCCGGCGGGTACCGAGATGGTGATGCCGGGTGATAACACGGAGATGCAGGTGGAGTTGATTCAGTCGATTGCGATGGATGAGGGTCAGCGGTTCGCGATTCGTGAGGGTGGCCGGACGGTTGGTGCCGGTCGTGTCATCAAGATCAACAAGTAACGCGGACCGACGAAGTCGGTCCGTAAGGAGTTTCCTCCGGAAACTCCACGCTGGGGACTTAGTAGAGAGCAGAGCAGAGGACAATGGCTGACAACGAGCATCGGATCCGGATTCGCCTGAAGGCGTACGACCACAGCGTGGTCGATGAATCGGCGCGCAAGATCGCCGAGACCGTTATCCGCACCCAAGCAAAGATCAAGGGTCCTGTGCCGTTGCCGACACGGATCCATCGCTACTGCGTCATTCGGGGACCGCACGTCGACAAGACGAGCCGTGAGCACTTCGAGATGCGTATTCACAAACGCCTCATCGACATCCTCGAACCGACCCCGAAGACCGTGGACTCGCTCATGCGCCTCGACCTGCCGGCAGGTGTAGAAGTGGAGATCAAGACGTGAATGCCATCGTTGGTGAGAAGCTGGGCATGACTCAGATCTTTGATGATGAGTCGCGGGCCATCCCCGTGACCATCATCAAAGCTGGGCCGGTCCGCGTCGTCCAGGTCAAGCGCCAGGAAACCGACGGCTACTCAGCCATTCAGATCGCCTACAAGGTGCTTCCCGACAAGCAGGTGAAGCGGCCCCAGAGCGGCCATTTCGCCAAGGCCAACGTGCCGCCGTCGAAGCACCTCGTGGAAGTTCGCGTCGACGATCCCGATGCCTACGAGTTGGGCCAGGAGATCAAGGTCGGCGACCTCTTCACCGAGGGCGGCAAGGCTGATGTGACCGGGATCTCGAAGGGCAAGGGATTTGCCGGGGTCATGAAGCGGCACAATTTCAAAGGCCAAGGGGCCTCCCACGGCGCACACAAGGTTCACCGTGCCCCCGGCGCCATCGGCGCCTGTGCAACTCCCTCGCGGGTGTTCAAGGGCAAGCGGCTTCCGGGCCGCATGGGTGGCGACAAGACAACGGTCATGAACCTCGACGTCGTCAAGGTCGACGCGGAGCGTGACCTCGTGATGGTGCGCGGCGCCGTCCCCGGACCTCGGGGCGCCGTCGTGGTGATTCGAGAGGCGGTGAAGGCCCATGGCTGACAAGCTGACTGCAGAGCTCTACTCCGCCGACGGCGAGGTGCAGGGCACCATTGACCTCAATCCCGACATCTTCGGGATCACGCCAAACGTCCCGGTGATGCACCAGGTCGTGACGGCGCAGCTTGCTGCGGCCCGGGCAGGGACGCACTCGACCAAAACTCGTGCCGAGGTGCGCGGTGGTGGCCGCAAGCCATGGCGCCAGAAGGGTCTCGGCCGGGCTCGCCACGGATCGATCCGCTCACCGCAGTGGGCCGGCGGCGGCGTTGCCCACGGTCCCAAGCCGCGTGACTACTCCCAGCGCACGCCCAAGAAGATGAAGCGCCTCGCTCTGCGGTCGGCCCTTTCGGCCCGTGCCGCGGACGGCCAGATCAAGGTCGTTGAGACCTTTGACGTCTGGGAAGCACCCAAGACCAAGAGCGCCATTGCGTTGCTCGAGTCAATGGGCGTAACCGGCAAGGTGCTGTTGATCGCCGAGGACACCGAGCGTGTGGCGATCAAGTCCTTCCGCAACCTCGGCCATGTGATCGCCAGCAACCTGGGCCAGGCCAACACGTATGACGTGCTGTGGGCCGACACGATCATCATGAGCCGGGGAACCCTGGGTCTCGGCCAGAGTGCCCCCCGCGGTACCGCCGAGCACGCAGCAGGTGTTTCCGGCGGAAACGGGGCCGCAGCGGCCGACGAGGCTGCGGCAGAGAACGCGGCAGAAGATGCCGCCGCAGCCAAGGAACTCGCCGCCGAAATGGTCATTGCCGGAGAGGAAGCCGCCGCGGTTGCCACTGCGGAGGCGGAGGCCACCGCGGCTGCGACATTTGAAGCGATCGAGACCGACGACGACGGGGAGGATGCCTGATGGACAAGAATCCCCGCGATGTCATCTTGAAGCCGGTCGTGTCGGAGAAGTCCTACGACCTGATTCAGGACGAGAACACGTACACGTTCCTGGTCGACAAGCGCACCAACAAGACGGAGATCAAGCAAGCCGTGCAACGGATCTTCGGTGTGCGCGTGTTGTCGGTGAACACGATGAACCGCAAAGGCAAAGTGAAGCGGACCGGTTGGGTGAAGGGCAAGCGCTCCGACACCAAGAGGGCCTTGGTGAAGCTCGCCATCGGCGACTCGATAGACATCTTCGAGGTTTGACATGGGTGTGAAGAAACTCAAGCCAACATCACCGGGTCGCCGGTTCCAGACCGTCTCCGACTTCGACACGATCACGTCGAAGAAGCCGGAGAAGTCGCTGCTCGACAAGAAGAAACGCTCGTCGGGCCGTAACTCGTACGGTCGAATAACTTCGCGCCACCGCGGTGGTGGCCACAAGCGGCGCTACCGCATCATCGACTTCCGGCGCACCAAGGATGGTGTGCCCGCCAAGGTTGCCTCCATCGAGTACGACCCGAACCGCAACGCACGTATCGCCCTGTTGCACTACGCAGATGGCGAGAAGCGCTACATCCTGGCGCCGGTGCGATTGGTTGTCGGCGATAGCCTCGAGTCGGGCGCCCGCGCAGAGATTCGGGTTGGCAACGCCCTCCCGCTGCGCAACATCCCCACCGGTACGGTGGTCCACGCCGTCGAGATGCGCCCCGGCGGGGGCGCCAAGCTTGCCCGGTCGGCGGGTACGTCGGTGCAATTGATGTCCAAAGAGAACAACATGGCCCTGTTGCGGCTCCCTTCTGGGGAGATGCGCCAGGTCCCGCTCGATTGTCGTGCCACTGTCGGTCAGGTGGGCAACACCGAGGCCGAACTGGTCAAGATCGGCAAGGCGGGTCGCAACCGGTGGAAGGGCAAGCGCCCTCAGACCCGTGGCGTGGCCATGAACCCCGTCGACCACCCACTAGGTGGTGGCGAGGGTCGCAGCTCGGGCGGTCGGCATCCGACCAGTCCGTGGGGAAAGCCCGAGGGTCGTACCCGCAAGAAGAACAAGGCGAGCGACAAGTACATCGTTCGTCGCCGCACCAAGAAAGGCAGGAGGTAGCCCATGGCGCGCAGCCTGAAAAAGGGGCCGTTCGTCGATGAGCATCTGATTGCCAAGGTCGAGGCGGCGAACGATCGCAACGAGAAGAAGGTAATCCGCACGTGGAGTCGGCGCTCCACAATCATCCCGGAGATGGTCGGTCACACCATCGCAGTGCACGACGGGCGCAAGCACGTCCCCGTGTACATCAGCGAGTCCATGGTGGGCCACAAGCTCGGCGAGTTTGCGCCGACCCGTACCTTCCGTGGTCACGCCGGCGAGAGGGCGGTGAGACGGGGATGAAGGCCCAAGCCAAAGCCAAATACATCCGGCAATCGCCCTACAAGGTGCGGCGGGTGCTTGATCTCGTCCGCGGCATGCCGGTAGACGACGCCCGCGACGTGCTTGCGTTCACCAATCGTCGCGCCGCCGAGACCATCCGCAAGGTGCTCGATTCTGCCGTCGCCAACGCCGAGCACAACTATGCGCTCGACGCCGATGAGTTGTTCGTCGATGAGGCCTTTGCCGACGAGGGACCGACCCTCAAACGCTGGAAGCCGCGGGCCCGAGGCCGTGCCACACGCATCAACAAGCGCACGAGCCACATCACGATCGTCGTCTCAGACGGAGAAGAGGAGCTCGAGTAATGGGACAGAAGGTTCACCCTTACGGGCTCCGACTCGGCATCGTTACCGATTGGAAGTCCCGGTGGTACAGCGAGAAGGACTACGCCTTTCAGGTCAACGAAGATGCGGCAATCCGCAAGTACATCTTCGGTGAGCTGACCCGCGGCGCCATTTCGCGCATCGACATCGAACGGATCGGTGACAAGAAGGTTCAAATCGATGTCCACACGGCTCGCCCCGGCGTGGTCATCGGTCGCGCCGGCTCTGAAGCCGAGCGACTCCGTTCCGGGCTCGAGAAGCTCACCAAGCGGATCGTCAAGTTCAACGTCATCGAGGTCCAGAACCCCGAGACCGACGCCAAGCTGCTCAGCCGCAGCGTGGCCGACCAACTCGAAGGCCGGGTATCGTTTCGCCGCGCCATGAAGCGAGCGGTGCAGACCGCGCTCGAAGGCGGGCGCCGAGGGCGTCAGAGTGCAGGCTTCAGGCCGGCTCGGTGGCGCCGACATGGGTCGCCGCGAGTGGTACCTCGAGGGTCGGGTTCCGCTGCACACGCTGCGGGCGGACATCGACTACGGGCAATCGACGGCGCGCACCACCGTTGGCGCCATCGGCGTCAAGGTCTGGGTGTACAAGGGCGACCTGATGCCATCCTTGGCGGCCAACCGCGAGAAGATCGCAGCCGAGGCCAGGCTGGCCGCAGGCGGTCCCGCCCAGCGACGACGACGTTCCGTCAAGTCGCGGGCCGAGGACGTAGCCGGTGACAAGCCCCGTCGCCTCATCGAGGCCGGTGGCGGTAAGCGCCTGGTCGAGGCGGGCGGCGGTAAGAAGCGTGAAGGCGGCCGCCGCCTGATCGAGGCCGGTGGCGGTAAGCGCCCCAGTGCCAGCGAGGCCCGTGCCGAGTTCGAAGCAGCCCGCCAAGAGGCTGAGGGCGCTCAGGAAGAGGCCGTGGCCGAGGTTGTGACCGCCGCAGTAGCCGAAGAGGTCGCAGATGCGGCTGCTGAGGTTGCCGTAGTCGAGGTGGCCGAGGCGATTGAAGCGGTTGAAGCCGCGGTTGTGGCTGAAGAGGTCGCAGATGCGGCTGCTGAGGTTGCCGTTGCCGCCGCTACCGGACAGGTGGTTGCGGCCGACGGCCTGACCGACGATGTCGCAGAAGCGGTCGTTGCCGGTACGGATGCCGAGGTGGCCGAAGCGCTCGCCGTGGCCGCCGAAGCCGAGATCGAAGCTGAGGTTGCCGAGGCTGTCGCCGACGCTGCCGTTGAAGAGGCGATCGAAGCAGTCGAGGCGGCCGAAGTCGCTGACGCCGTCGCAGAGGAAGCCGAAATCGAGGCAGTCGAGAGCGTGGTCGAAGCCGAGGTAGCCGAAGAGGTTGCCGAGATCACCGCCGAGGTTGCAGTTGAGGCTGAGATTGCTGAAGAGGTCGCCGAAGTTGAGGCGATTGCCGAGATCGAGGCTGTGGTCGAGGAGGAAATCGCCGAGACCGCAGAGCTCGACACCGATGAAGCGCCCGAGGAGAACGCCTGACCATGCTGATGCCAAAGCGGACCAAGTACCGCAAGATGCAGAAGGGCCGAATGCGCGGGAAGGCCAAAGGTGGCACCCGAGTGTCGTTTGGCGACTATGGTCTCCAGGCCCAAGAGCCCGGCTGGATCACGGCCCGCCAGATCGAGTCGGCACGTGTTGCCATGACTCGTGCCATCAAGCGTGGTGGCAAGGTGTGGATCACGATCTTTCCGGACAAACCCATCACCGAGAAGCCTGCGGAAACCCGTATGGGATCCGGCAAGGGCAACCCGGAGTATTGGGTGGCGGTGGTCAAGCCCGGTCGTGTCATGTTCGAAATGGCAGGCGTGACTGAGGATCTGGCCCGTGAGGCAATGCGATTGGCCGCCCACAAGCTGCCGATCAAGACCAAGTTTGTGAAGCGGGAGGACATATGAACGCTCTAGAGCTGCACAAGCTGAACGCCAGGGAATTGGACGAAAGAGTGGCGGAATCGAAGGAGGAACTGTTCAACCTCCGATTCCAGCTGGCCACCAACCAGCTGGATAACCACACACGAATTCGTGCCGTGAGGCGTGAGATCGCCCGCATCAAGACGGTGCAGCGCGAGCAGTCCATCGCTGCCTGGGAACGTTTGCAGGAGGAAGGGTAAATGGAGCGAGGACGTCGCAAAGACCGCGTCGGGGTCGTCGTTTCCGACGCCCGAGACAAGACGGTAACGGTCGAGGTGGTGTCTTCCAAGACCCACCCCAAGTACAAGAAGACCATCCAAGTACGTAAGAAGTTTC
The DNA here is from genome assembly GCA_963821095.1 of uncultured Acidimicrobiia bacterium. Taxonomy (GTDB): domain Bacteria; phylum Actinomycetota; class Acidimicrobiia; order Spongiisociales; family UBA5794; genus CAVPHV01. The sequence continues at coordinate 479,938 of CAWGCJ010000007.1, forward strand.
ATGCTCATGACGAGCTCAACGACGCCAACTTGGGCGATACGGTGCGCATCGTCGAGACTCGACCGCTTTCGAAGACAAAGCGGTGGCGGGTGACAGAGGTAGTGGAGCGAGCGAGATGATTCAGCAAGAGAGCCGCCTCAAGGTTGCGGACAACACCGGAGCTCGTGAGCTCCTGTGTATCCGCGTCCTCGGTGGGTCGAAGCGCCGCTACGCCCGCTTGGGCGATGTCATCGTCGGGACTGTGAAAGAAGCGATCCCCGGCGGCAGCATCAAGCGCGGCGAGGTCGTCAAGGCCGTCGTCGTGCGGACCAAGAAGGAACTGCGCCGTCAAGACGGGTCGTACATTCGTTTCGACGACAACGCCTGCGTGATCATCAACGATCAGCAGCAGCCCCGCGGCACCCGCATCTTCGGGCCCGTTGGGCGCGAGCTGAGGGACAAGCGCTTCATGCGAATCGTTTCGCTGGCACCGGAGGTGCTGTGATGAAGATCCGCAGTGGAGACAACGTTGTGGTGATCGCCGGCAAAGACAAGGGCACAGAGGGTCGGGTCGCTCGCGTGATCAACGAAGACAACAAGGTGATCGTCGAGGGTGTAGCCACCGCCAAGCGTGCGCAGCGGCCAACCGGCCAGACCATGCAGGGTGGCATCATCGACAAGGACATGCCGATTGACGTCTCGAACGTCATGATCGTCTGCCCCGACTGCGGCCCGACCAAGATCGGGTACCGCGTCGATGACGATGGCCGCAAGTACCGCGTATGCCGCAAGTGCGGGAGAGATTTGGAATGAAGCCCCGGCTCAAAGAGAAATACGAGAACGAGCTCGCCGCCCAGCTGAAGGATCAGCTTGGTCTCGACAACGTGATGCAGGTCCCGCGCCTGTCGAAGATCGTCGTGAACATGGGCGTTGGTGATGCCACCCAGGACGGCAAGCTGATCGATGCCGCGGTCGAGGATCTGCGGATCATCACCGGGCAGCAGCCGAGGATCAACCGGGCCCGTAAGTCGGTTGCCAACTTCAAGCTGCGCGAGGGCCAGGCGATCGGAGCTCACGTCACGTTGCGTGGGGTCCGGATGTGGGAGTTCTTCGACCGGTTGGTGGCACTTGCCATCCCCAGGATCCGAGACTTCCGCGGGCTCAGCCCGAATGGCTTTGACGGGCGAGGCAACTACAGTTTTGGGGTCACCGAGCAGTTGATCTTTCCGGAGATCGACTACGACAAGGTTGTCAAGGTGCGCGGTATGGACATCACGTTCGTGACGACCGCAGTCACCGACGACCAGGGCAGGGCGTTGCTCGACGCATTTGGTTTCCCCTTCCGGCAACAGGTAGGTGTGTGATGGCGAAGAAATCCAAGATCGCAAAGAACAATCAACGCAAGGTGCTCGTCGCCAGGTACGCCGACCGGCGGGCCGAGCTGGTCGCGGTCATCAAGGATCCTGAGGCCTCATACGAGGACAAGCGGGAGGCGTATCACAAGATCGGCAAGATGCCCCGCGATGCGAGCGCCACTCGCTACCGCAATCGCTGCGGTGTCAGTGGCCGGCCGCGTGCCTACCTGCGCAAGTTCGGAATGTCCCGGATCGCGGTACGCGACCTGGCTCATCAAGGTGAGCTGCCCGGCGTGCGAAAGGCTTCGTGGTAGTCATGTATACCGATCCCATAGCCGACATGCTGACCCGGATCCGCAACGCCAACCAGGCGCTGCAACCGGAGACGAGCATGCCGTCATCGAAGCTCAAGGTAGAGATCGCCAAGATCCTGGCGTCCGAGGGCTTTGTGGACGGTTACAAGGAAGAAGACGCTCCGGTCGGCAAGAAGCTTACGGTGCGGCTCCGCTACGGCACCGACCGCAGCAGGGTTCTCCAAGGAATCCAGCGGGTGTCCAAGCCGGGCCGTCGGGTCTACAAGGGCTCAACCGATATCACCCGCGTTCAGGGCGGCATCGGCGTTTCAATCGTTTCGACCTCCGACGGCCTCCTCACCGACCGTGAGGCACGGCGCCGCAAGGTCGGCGGCGAGATTCTGGCCGAGGTGTGGTGAGCGATGAGTCGTGTAGGTAAAGAACCGGTGGTGCTGCCCGATGGCGTCGACTTCAAGGTCGATGGATCGCACGTCACCGTCAAGGGGCCCAAGGGGACCCTCCAGCGAGACTTCAGCGAGCTGATGTCGTTTGACGTCGACGAAGGGACCGTCGTTGTGGTTCCGGCCGACAATGAGCGCGAGACCCGCGCCTTGCACGGTCTGAGCCGGGCGCTGCTCAACAACATGGTGATCGGCGTGTCAGACGGCTATCGCCGGGAGTTGCAGACCGTCGGCGTCGGCTATCGCGCCAATCTTCAGGGCAGGAAGCTCGAACTCGCCGTGGGTTACTCCCATCCGGTGCACATCGAGGCGCCCGATGGAGTCGATTTTGAGGTGCCGGAGCCCACGAAGATCATCGTGACCGGCATCGACAAGGAAGCGGTCGGCCAGACCGCGGCAAACATCCGTCGCGTTCGCCCGCCCGAGCCCTATAAGGGCAAGGGCATCCGCTACGTCGGCGAGCACGTTCGTCGCAAGGCCGGAAAGGCAGGCATCTAATGAGAGGCTCTCGCACCGATGCGCGGGTGCGTCGTCACTTCAGGGTACGCAAGAGCGTGCATGGATCGGCGTCGCGTCCCCGCCTGGCCGTCTTTCGCAGCAACCGCTACATCTACGCCCAACTGATCGACGACGACGCCGGCCGCACCGTGGCCTCCGCTTCGTCACGCGAGACCGCCCTCGCCAAGAAGACACTTTCGATTGATACGGCGACCCAGGTCGGCAAGCTCGTGGCGGCTCGCGGCAAGGATGCCGGTGTGGAGTTTGTGGTGTTCGACCGTGGAGGCTTCGCCTACCACGGCAGGGTCAAGGCCCTCGCCGAAGCGGCTCGCGAGAGCGGGCTCAAGTTCTGAGAGTGCGTGCTCACCGCACGTACTCCCTACCGAGGAGACACGTTGGATAGGAACCGAGACAGAGGCCGAGACAAAGGACGAGGCGGCCGCGACCGCGCCCGCGAGGTGCCCGAGTTCGATGAGCGGGTCATCGCGATCAATCGCGTCGCCAAGGTCGTCAAGGGTGGTCGTCGGTTCTCGTTCACCGCGCTCGTCACCGTTGGCAACGGCAAAGGCAGGGTCGGGATTGGCTACGGAAAGGCCAAGGAGGTCCCCACCGCCATCCAGAAGGGCATCGAGATCGCTCGCAAGAGCATGGTTGAGATCCCGATGGCAGGCCAGACGATCATTCACACGATTATCGGCGAGCATGGTGCGTCCCGCGTGCTGCTCAAGCCGGCTGCGCCGGGTACCGGCGTGATCGCCGGGGGTGCCGTGCGTCAGATTCTCGAGGCTGCCGGCATCCGCGACGTTCTCGGGAAGTCGCTTGGTTCCCCGACGCAGATCAACGTGGCGAAGGCAACCATGGCCTCGCTCACCGGACAGCGGCGTCCCGACGAAGTTGCTCGCGCCCGTGGCAAGCGTCCCGAGGAGATCTTCCCGCCGGCGCTGTTGGCTGCGTATCGCTCGGCTGAGCTGATGAGGACTGAGGCAGGCAAGTAGTGGCCACAACACTCAAGATCACGTTGGTGAAGAGCACCATCGGCGAGAAGCCCAAGATCCGGGCGACCGTGGAGAGCCTCGGACTGCGCAAGATCCGCCAGTCTGTGGAACGTCCCGACACTCCGGATGTGCGCGGCATGGTTTTTGCCGCCAAGCACCTGCTGGACGTGGAGGAAGTCTGATGAAACTGCACCATCTCAAACCCGCAGAGGGTTCCAAGAAGCGCAAGATCCGAGTCGGGCGGGGCGAAAGTGGCCGGCGCGGCAAGACGGCCGGTCGTGGCACCAAGGGCCTCAAGGCGCGCAGCAAGGTGCGTCCCGGGTTCGAGGGTGGCCAGACCCCGTTGCAGCGGCGGCTCCCCAAGCTCAAGGGCTTCAAGAACCGCAACAAGGAGTACTTCGCGGTGGTCAACGTCGGCCGCCTGGCCGATTTCCCGGTGGATGCCGTCATCACGCCGGAGGTCATGCGCGAGCGTGGCCTGGCCAAAAAGCGCGGTCGCATCAAGGTTCTCGGTGAGGGCGAACTCGAGCATGCGCTCACCATTCACGCCCACGCCTTCAGCCTCGGTGCCGTCGAAAAGATCAAGGCCGCCGGCGGCTCGGTTGAGGTCGTCGAGTGACCATCTCTGTGCACTGTGCTCAGCCGTTAATGCTCAGCCCCGGTAACCTCGCAGGAACTGGATAAAGGACTCCCTCCCTTATGCTCTCCGTCTTTCGCAACATGTTCCGGATCCGGGACCTCCGGAACAAGATCTTCTTCACGCTGTTCATCTTCCTGCTGTACCGGTTGGGTGCGGCGGTTCCGGTGCCCGGTGTCGATATCGACGCGGTTCAGCGGTTCGCGGAGTCGGCGGCAGATAGCGGGTTCCTCGGGATCATCAACCTGTTCTCCGGCGGTGCGTTGGAGACCCTGTCGGTGTTCGCCCTCGGGATCATGCCGTACATCACGGCGTCGATCATCATGCAGTTGCTTGCCGTGGTCATCCCGCGGCTGCAAACGCTTCAGGAAGAGGGCGACGCAGGGCGCAAGGTCATCACGCAGTGGACGAGGTACCTGACGGTTGTCCTGGCGCTGCTGCAATCCACCGGCTTCACCTTCCTGTTCCACTCCGGCAACTTCACCGGTGGGATCGACCTCATTCCCGACTACTCGTTGCGCAACGTCTTGCTGATCGTGATCACGATGACGGCGGGTACCGCCCTCATCATGTGGCTCGGTGAGTTGATCACCCAGCGCGGGATCGGCAACGGCATGTCGCTGATCATCTTCGTGAGCATCGTCAGTCAGTTGCCGTCCCAGATTGCTGTGATGTGGGCCAACACAGCAGGGCGCAGGGTCACCTTTGTGTTCGTGATGGCGTTGATGCTTGCGTTGACCATCGGAATCATCTTCATCGATCAAGGTCAGCGACGAATACCCATTCAGTTCTCCCGCCGCGTGCGGGGGCGCAAGGTGCTGGGTGGGCAGAGCACCTACATTCCACTGAAGGTCAACATGGCCGGCGTCATCCCCGTCATCTTCGCCACCAGCATCATGTACTTCCCGGTGCTGATCTCCTCGGCACTGCCGAGCTCTGGCTGGGGGGAGTCGGTTCGCGATTGGATCGACCGCAACCTGCTGTCGACCGGTGGCAGCGGTGGGTTCAGCCCGTCGCTCGGGTACATCCTGATCCTGGGATTGCTTGTCGTCTTCTTCACCTACTTCTACACCGCCATCCAGTTTGACCCCGAGCGCCAGGCCGAGACGATCCAGCGTCAGGGTGGGTTCATCCCCGGGATCCGTCCCGGACGGGCCACCGTGCAGTACCTCCAATACGTGCTGAGCCGGATCACCCTGCCCGGCTCTCTCTACCTGGCCATCGTTGCCATCGCCCCATCCGTCGCCGGACTCATCCTCGACGTCCCGGTGGGCCTCAGCGGCGTGTCGATCCTCATCGTCGCCGGCGTTGCGCTGGAAACGATGAAGCAGATCGAGAGCCAGCTCATGATGCGCAACTACGAAGGATTCTTGTCGTAGTCGACTCGAGCAGGCTCGAGTCGAGTTAGGAACCCCGGCCTCCGGCCGGGGTTCTGTTGTGCGGCCCTACGGCGTCCGCGCTCATTGCCGGTTCGCACCGCCTAGGCCGCTGCGAATCCAGTCGGCGGGGCAAAGCCCGCCGGAGAGGGCGGGGCACGAACGGGTGCGGAGTCGCCGCTTTGCTTCGGTGCTCTTCTGTGCCCTCTCCCGCGGAGCGGGGGAGGTGGGCCGCGGCCGGAGGCTGCGGGTCGGAGGGGGAAGCTCCCGCGAGTCGTGTGGTCCGTCTCCGAATCTGCTACCTGTCGCATCGCCTAACCTGGCGGGCTATGGGACGACGTATTCTTTTCTTGGGGCCCCCGGGGGCCGGTAAGGGCACGCAGGCTGCGATGTTGGCGCGGGCGTTGGGGGTGCCGCACATCTCTACCGGGGTGATGCTGCGCCAGAACGTTGCGGACGGCACCGAGTTGGGTTTGCAGGCCGACGCGATCATGCAGGCTGGGGATCTGGTCCCCGACGATCTGGTCGTGGCGATGGTGGCGGAACGCCTCGGGCGTGACGACGCGGCTTGCGGCTACCTGCTCGACGGGTTTCCTCGCAACGTGGTCCAGGCCGAGGCGCTCGACGCCGTCATGGGCGAGGGCGCCCTCGATGTGGCGCTGCTGATCGACGCTGATGAGAACGAGTTGGTTGCACGGTTGCTCAAGCGGGCCGAGGAAGAAGGCCGCGCCGATGACAACGAAGCGACCATTCGCAACCGCCAGCAGGTGTACCAGGCCGAGACGGCGCCGCTGGTGGCGTACTACCCGGGACATGGCGTGGATGTCCTAGTGGTCGACGGTCTTGGCACAATCGACGAGGTCTTCGGCCGTCTGGTGAGAGCGCTGGCTGCCGAATAATGAACGACGGCCGGGTCATAACGATGAAGTCGGACGCGGAGTTCGACAAGATGGCGGTCGCCGGTGCCTGCGTAGCTGCCGTGCACAAAGCCGTCCGCGAGGCTGCGGTGCCCGGAGTGACGATGACGGAACTCGATGGGATCTCGGCCAGGGTGATCAGGGACCACGGGTGCCGGCCGTCGTTCCTGGGCTACCACGGCTTTCCGGCGACGATTTGCGCCTCCCCCAATCACGTCATCGTGCACGGCATTCCGGACGGCTACCGCCTCAAGGATGGTGACGTCCTGTCCATCGACGCCGGGGCCATCTACGAGGGATGGCACGGCGACGCCGCATTTACCGTTGCGGTCGGCGAAGTGCCGCCGGCGGTGCAGCAACTGCTCGACGTCACCGAGCAGGCGCTGTGGAACGGGGCGGCTCAATCACGAGCGGGCAACCGCCTCGGCGATGTTGGCGCAGCCGTCGAGGCGACGGCCCGTCCCTACGGATACGGGGTGGTGCGCGAGTACATCGGTCACGGGATCGGGCGCCAGATGCATGAGGCGCCGAATGTGCCGAACTACGGCAAGCCGGGGAAGGGCCTCAAACTCAAGGTCGGTATGGCACTCGCCATCGAACCCATGTTCAACCTCGGCACCGAGGAGACACTGCTGCTCGAAGACGGATGGACGGTGGTGACCCGAGACGGCAAACTATCGGCCCACTTCGAACACACCGTCGCCATCACCAATGAAGGCCCCAAGGTGCTGACCCTGGCGGAGCCAAGACTGGTGTGAGTACAGCTCTGGAGGAGGGGACTTTCGCGGCAGAGCCCTCGTCTGCGCTCCACGTTGTCTCGTATCGGGTCTACGGACCCGTTGCTTGGGCGCTCCGAGGGCTCCGCTCGTCTGGCCATATCCTCGCGCCGATTGCCTTCCCTGCCTAGGGGGAATCTTCTTGATCAGGCAGGCGTGCCTAGGGGGAATCTTCTTGATCAGGCAGGCGTGCCTAGAGGGAATCCGTGCCCGGCAGCGGGTCGATCTCCTTGATGAACTTGGCCGGTACGCCGCCGACGATGGAGCGATCGGGCACGTCCTTGGTGACCACTGCGTTCGAGGCAACGATGACCCTGTCGCCGAGGGTCACTCCGGCAAGGATCACCGCGTTGTAGCCGAGCAGGCAATTGCTGCCGATGTGCACCGGCAGCATGTCCCTGCCGCCCAGCGGGAGCGGCACCGAGAAGTCCCGATAGCGGTGCGTGTGCGTCTCGATGATGGTGCCGGCTGCCATCACGGTGTGGTCACCGACGGTGAGGGGACCACGGTCGTCCAGCATGACGTGGCGATTCACGAAGACACCGTCGCCGAGTTCGATGTTCTTGCCCGAGCTGAACAGGACGTTGTGGTGGAAGATGACGCCGTCGCCTACCGACTTGAAGATCTTCTTGGCAAGGATGAGGCGGAGCCGGATGGCGAAGTCCTGCATCAGGGCGGCCGGGGTTTGGTCGAACATCCGCCAGAACATCACATAGAACAGGTGGGAATCGAGGGCCAGCTCCTTGTCGCCGCCCTTGAACGGGTCATCGGCAACGGTGAAGGTACCGGTCCTGAAGAACAGGTCGACCATGTCGGCGGTCCGCCGCATGAAGTCGTCGGCCCGACCCGGAAGGTCGTCGTCTGCCACCATTTCCGCGAATTCGGCGAGCAGCTCATCCTGGGCAGTCGATGTATCCATCGTTCCTCCGCTTCATGGTGCGTCCTGGACATGGTTGCGGTTCGATGCGCTGCGGACAACCCGCAGTTCACGCCTCTTTCTGGCGATGGTTCCGGCGTATCCGGAGAGCACGCGGACACGCCCGATCAGTTTCCCGCCGCGGGCTCCCATTTTCGACGAATTGGGTGGGTAGAGGCGGGGGATCGGTATCTCGCACACCCGCCAGCCGTGGATGGCGGCTTCGTAGAGCAATTCGAGTTCGTTCTGATAGCCGGGGCCGACGAGACGCATCTCATCGAGTACCCGCCGGTTGTAGGCGCGCAGCCCCGAATACGGGTCGGTCAGGTCCATAGTGAGCGCCCTGCCCAAATACCGGCAGGTGAGATTGCGCACGAGGTAGCGGTTGTGCGGGGTGGCACCGCGGCTCGAATCTGCGAGATAGCGGCTCCCGATCACCATGTCGTGGGTGCCGTTCGCCACGCGAGTGACGAGGTCGGGCAGGCAGGCCGGGTCGTGCTGTCCGTCGGCGTCCATGGCGACCACCATGTCGCCGGCAAGGGCTGCGGCGTGCGCCCGACCGAGTCGCATGGCGGCGCCTTTTCCCTGATTGGTCGCCATCGTGATGACTTCCGCCCCGCAGCTGCGGGCTTCAGCAGCGGTTGTGTCCGTCGAGCCGTCGTCGATCACCACAATCGTGGTGGAGTGACTCCCAAGTGTTGCCGGCACACCGGCGATGACCTGTGCAATGGCCCGTTCCTCATTGAAGGCCGGGATCAGTACGGTGATCATCAATCCCTCAGACTCTCCAGCTACCATTCACCGGGCCGGGTGTCGATTCGCCCGGCCTCATTGAACAATTTGCCCTTGTGCATGACCCTACCTAACATGCCGGGTCCGGCCCACGTCGGGCCGGAGTTTCTTGTGGCACAAAAGAGATGATGTGAGCGAGTTCGCGACACGTCGTTGAGCTGCCCCCCGAACGTCCAGTTCTGGGTGAAGCTCGGCAGCGACACGGCATTCATCCCCACCTGGGTGGATACCGCTGGTCGGCGAGACTCGATACGAGGCAGGATTACACACCGATGAAAGTTTCAGCTTCCGCCAAGAGAATGTGCGAGAAGTGCCGGATCATCCGGCGCCATGGGCGCGTCTGGGTGATCTGTTCCAATCCACGACACAAGCAGCGTCAGGGGTAACGACAGATGGCCCGCATCGCCGGAACCGACCTTCCGAGGGACAAGCGAGTAGAGATCGGTCTCACGTACATCTATGGGATCGGACGTCCCTCATCTCGCGTCGTCCTCGAGTCGCTCGAGATCGACATGGACACCAAAGTCCGGGACCTCACCGATGCTGAGGTCGTCCAGATCCGCCAGTTCATCGACACCAACTTCACGGTTGCGGGTGATCTGCGACGGGACATCGCCCAGAACATCAAGCGAAAGATCGAAATCGGCAGCTACCAGGGTCTGCGGCATCGCCGTGGCCTCCCGGTACGCGGCCAGCGCACGCACACCAATGCGCGCACCCGCAAGGGCAAGAGGATGCCCATTGCGGGGAAGAAAAAAGTCACCAAGTAGCGCTTCCCGGAGAGATACGTGGCACAGCAAGCAAGACGTCGTCGGGCCAAGCGGAACCTTCCGCACGCCCAGGCCCACATCAAGGCCAGTTTCAACAACACCATCATCACGATCACCGATCAGGATGGTGGGGTTGTCGCATGGAGCTCGGGCGGATCGGTCGGGTTCAAGGGCTCTCGCAAGTCGACGCCCTATGCCGCCCAGGTTGCCGCCGAGCAAGCCGCACGTAAGGCCGGTGAAATGGGGATCCGCAAGCTCGATGTCATCGTGCGTGGCTCCGGCTCCGGCCGGGAGACGGCGATTCGCACCCTGCAGAACATGGGGATCGAGGTCACCGGCATCAAAGATGTGACCCCGATTCCATTCAACGGCTGCCGGCCCAAGAAACGGAAGGGTCACTAGATGGCTCGCTATACCGGACCCCGTACCAAGGTCAGCCGTCGCGCCCGCCAGCTGCTGGACGACAACAAGGCGAAGTACTTCGATCGGCGCCCATATCCACCCGGTGATCACGGACGGGGGCGCATCCGCGAGTCCCAGTACCAGATCCAGCTGCGCGAGAAGCAGAAGGTTCGCCACATCTACGGCGTGCTCGAGAAGCAGTTCCGTCGCTACTACAAGGAAGCCAATCGGCAGTCCGGGATCACCGGTACCAACCTGTTGCGCCTCCTCGAGTCACGTCTCGACAACGTCGTGTACCGGTCCGGGCTTGCTCGGACCCGTCCCCAGGCTCGGCAGTTGGTCAACCATGGCCACTTCCTTGTCAACGGGAAGAAGGTCGACATCCCCTCGTACCAGGTACGTCAGGGAGATGAGGTAACGGTAAAGGAACGCAGCAAAGAGGCGTTCCCGATCCTGCACTCCGTCGACACCGTCGATCGCCCCGCCACCGAGTGGCTCGACGTCGACCGCGACGAGCGCCGGATCGTGATCACGACGCTTCCCAGCCGCGAGCAGATCGACACCCAAATCCAAGAGCAGCTCGTCGTCGAGCTCTACTCCAAGTAGTCACCTAGTACAGCCGTCCCCGAGCCCGAGGAGCGCCGCGTGCTCATCGTCCAGCGTCCACAAATCGAAGAAGAGGAAGTCAGCGACGACCGGTCGCGGTTCATCATTGAGCCGCTCGAACCGGGCTTCGGCTACACGCTGGGCAATACCCTGCGCCGTACCCTCCTTGCTCGGATTCCCGGTGCCGCCATCACTTCCGTACGGATTGAGGGTGTGCAGCATGAGTTCTCCACCATGGAGGGCGTCGTCGAAGACGTCGTAGATTTCATCCTGAACCTGAAGCAGGTCGTCATCCGGGTCGAGACAGACGAACCGCAGACCCTGTATCTGTCCGCCAAGGGCAAGCAGGACGTCACCGCGGGCGATCTCAAGGTTCCTGCCGGTGTCGAGGTGGTCAACGGGGATCTGCACCTCGCCAGCCTCTCAACGTCCGGCCGCGTCGAGGTCGAGATGACCGCAGAACGCGGCGTCGGCTATCGCAGCGCCGACCGCAACAAGAAGAGCGACACCATCGGCGTCATCCCGATCGACTCGATCTTCTCGCCGGTCCGCAAGGTCTCCTACAAGGTGGAGAGCACCCAGGTTGGTCAGATGACCAACTTCGACAAGCTCATCCTCGACGTAGAGACCAACGGCGCCGTCACCCCCGGGGAGTCGATGTCGTCGGCAGGCAAGACGCTGCGTGAGCTGCTCGGCCTGTTCGCCGACATGGACGAGGAAGCGCCGGGCCTCGAACTCGGTGACGTGGTGACCGCAGAGTCGACCTCTCCCGACCTCGATCTGCCGATCGAAGCGCTTGACCTGTCGGAGCGTCCCCGCAACTGCCTGCGCCGTGCCCAGATCCACACGGTCGGTGAGCTCGTTGAGAAGACCGAAGACGACCTGCTCAACATCACCAACTTTGGCCAGAAGAGCCTCGAGGAGGTCACCGCCAAGCTCGACGAGCTCGGTCTCTCGCTGCGCTCGGCTGCCGACTCCGAGGGTGTCGTCTGATGCCGGCTCCCAAGAAGGGCCCCCGTCTCGCCGGGAGCCCGTCGCACCAGCGGAAGATCTCTCCAACCTCGCTGCCTCGTTGATCGAGGAAGAGGAGATCACGACGACCGCGGCCCGCGCCAAGCTGCTGCGGCCGTACGTCGAGAAGATGATCACCAAGGCTCGTCGCGGCGACTTGCACGCCCGCCGGCTGGTGCTCCGCAAGATCCCGGACACCCAGGTCGTCACCAAGCTGTTCGATGACATCGGGCCCCGCTACGAGGCTCGCAACGGGGGCTACACCCGGATCATCAAGCTCGGTCCCCGTCGTGGCGACGGTGCCGAAATGGCGAAGATCGAGCTGGTCTGAGTATCGGCCTCACCGCTGGTGGATGTTGGCTAGTGGACGTCGACCGATGAGTCGGCAGCTGCAGCTCATTCGAGTTCTCGAAGGCTACGCACCAACCCCTGAAGAGGTCTCGTTTCGGGATCAAATGCTGGCGCTGGCGTCCGACGCTGATGATCCCTTCTCCCGGAACCACTTCGTACCGGGTCACTTCACCGCATCGGGGTTTGTGGTGTCGCCAGACGGCGACGCGTTGCTCCTGGTGCATCACCGGCGGCTCGAACGCTGGTTGCAGCCCGGCGGGCACATCGACCCCGAGGATCGTGACCCGATCGTTGCGGCGGCACGGGAGGTGCGGGAGGAGACAGCGGTGACACTTGCCGAGCCGCTCCCGACGGACCTCTTCGACATCGACGTACACGCCATTCCGGCCGCCCACGGCGAACCGGCCCACGCCCACTTCGACCTTCGCTTCGTGTTTCACGCCGAAACCGAGGACTTCGAAGCCGATGATGAGGTGATGGCGGCAGCGTGGGTGCCGATCGACGAGATCGCCGCCGGGTGGGAAGACACTTCGGTGCAGCGGGTCGCCGCCCGTATGGCCGCTACTGCGGGAAGACCTCGACATCGCCGGAAGCCGTCCTGAGGACGACGGTGTTTGTGGCGGTGTCGGATGCGTCGACCTTGTTGTTGACACTCCCGTCGGCCGTGATGTCGAAGGCGTAGGGCCCGCCCTCGAGCTGCACGGTGATGTCGCCCTTTTCGGTGGCCACCGAGAGCTCTTCGATCACGTCATCGAACGACACGTCGATGTCACCTTCAGCCGCGGTGAAGGAGGCTGTGGCGCCTTCATCTGGGTCCCGAACACGAACCCGTTGCCCGACTGCGCCATGATGGCCGGGCCCTCGATCGTATTTCAGGAAGATTTCGCCAGCGCCGGTCGTCGCTGAGAGCTCCGCCTTGATGCTGGTGACGGTGAGATTGCCCTCGCCGACCTCGACGACGAGAGCCGTCGATTCGGGCAAGCTGATGCTGTAGTCGACGCTGCATTCGTCGCTCCCTGCGCAGGTGTGACCGACTACCAGGCCGCCGTCGACCACATCCGCCGTCACCTCGGGTGCCGTCCCGCTGTAGGACAACGTTGCCTCGATCGTTGTGATGCCGTCGTTGTTGCCGAGCACGACAACGTCGCCGCTGTCGATCTGGATCACTCCGGTATCGAAGCTATCGGTGATCTCGATTTCTGTTGTCTCACTGGCGGAGCCACACGCTGCTGCCAGCAGTGCCACGCCGACGATGAGAGCGGAAAGCGGGCGGTTCATTCGTCTCCTCAACCTCGTGCAGGACTCCAGCCTAGGGGACTGTTGGACAACGCCAGCTTTGGCTTGCCGCGAACATCAAGGCCGGGCGTTTGATCGCCGGCGCAATCCTCCGCGGCGTTCGTTCAACACCCCCAGGTTGGATGGGCCTGGACATTGTTCCCGAGTCGCGGGTTGAGTCACCACCGGGACTGCCCGCCTTCGGGCGGCCGTCTTTTGGCGGCGGCGGCGCGGTATCCTCGGCGGGCCAATTCTCCAAGCGAGGTTCCCATGCGCCAGACCATGCGTCGCCTGCTCCAGACGGTCCCTTTTGAGCGCGACGCCGTCGTGTGGATGGATTTCGACGATCGCGCCACAGGAGACGCCTTCATTCTGGTCGCGGTGACCCGCTTCCTTCTGTTTCTCGGGCTGATCGGGTTTGCCGGCTTCCCCGACTTGCTGAACTTCTCGTTCGTGGAACTCCTCATCCGGTTCATGATCCAGGGCCTGGTGTTTTGGCTGCTCTATTCGGCCATCGTGTGGGCGATTCAGCGCTTCCTCTTCCGCGAGATGGCAACTATCAGGTGATCCTGCGACTGGCCGGGTTTGCCTATCCGACGGTGCTGGTGACCATCGCCGCCGTCCAGCTGCTCTCACCCAACAGCCTTCGGGGTTCACCATCGCCAACGCTATCGGCAGCATCTGGTTCGTGGCGATCATCGCGAAAGGAATCAACTACATCGCAGATCTTGACCTCGCCAAGGGTTCACTCGTCGCCGTCGGCGGCTGGATCGGGTATGTGGTCATCAACGCCATCCTCAACGGCCTCCCGATCTGAGCCGTGCCAGCTACCGCATCGACCTCGCCTACAACGGTTCCGGATTCCACGGATACGCCCGTCAGCCGAATGTGCGCACCGTCCAGGGTCCCCTCGAGGATGCGTTGTTTCGAATCATTGACCCCGTGGAGACCGCCGTGGCGGGGCGCACCGACAGAGAGTCCATGCCCGTGCCCAGGTGGTCAGTTTCACGACGGAGGCCGAACTCGACACCGCCCGGCTGGTTCGTTCGCTGAATCGCCAGCTTGGGCCCGAGATCGCGGTGAGTCGGATCGTGCCGGTCGGCGACGGATTCAGCGCCCGCTTCGACGCTACCGAGCGCGCCTACACGTACCTGATCCTCAACCGTGAGACGCCCGATCCGTTCCTGCCCCGTTCTGCTGTCAGTATCCGAGTCCGCTTGATATCGATCGGATGAACGAGGCGGCAGGCCACTTCATCGGTCAGCACGACTTCGCCTCGTTGTGCCGCAAGGCGGGGGAGCGCAGCACGGTTCGTCTGGTGCGGCGCGCCACGTGGTCACGGCGGGACGGCGACCTGCTGGCCTTTGACGTTGCGGCGAGCTCGTTCTGCCACCAGATGGTTCGCTCCATGGTCGCCCTTTGTGTTGAAGTCGGTCGCGGCCGCCTGGACCCAAGCGACGTGCTTGCCATCCTCGAGGCGCGGGACCGCCGCATCGCCAAGGGCGCAGCCCCACCCCACGGCCTCACCCTGGTAGCGGTGGAGTACGGGAACTGAAGAGCCAATGGCTCTCAAAACGATTGGCACTTACCTCTGGGATGCCGTAACATGCCTATCCGCTCCCGGTTCCGGGGGTTTCCTTGTGTCCGACGGTCCGCGAGGCATGTCGCAATGAAAGCAAAGCTCCAGAAGACGTTCACGCCCAAGCCGGCTGACATCAGCCAGGAATGGCTGGTCGTCGATGCCACCGATGTGCCGCTGGGCCGATTGGCCTCTGCCGTGGCGCAACTCCTGCGTGGCAAGCACAAGCCGACGTTTGCGCCCCATGTCGATGGTGGCGACTACGTGGTGGTCGTCAACGCCGAGAAGATCGCCATCTCCGGCAACAAGGCGGTCGACAAGATGTACTACCGGCACTCCGGCTTCCCGGGCGGGCTGCGCGAACTCAACTTCACCCAAATGCGAGAGCGCTATCCCGAACGGATCATCCAGGCCGCCGTCAAGGGGATGACCCCGAAGAACCGGCTCGGACGCCAGATCATGTCCAAGCTCAGGGTGTACGCCGGACCTGATCACCCCCACGCGGCACAGAGTCCGCGTGCCTACGACGTCAGAAAGGTGAACGCCTGATGGCGAAACCGCTCGTCCAAGCCACCGGCCGGCGCAAGAGTTCGGTCGCCAGAGTCCGCCTTTACGACGGGACCGGCCAACTCACGCTGAACGGCCGCCCGCTCGACGAGTACTTCCCCCAGTTGCCGCTGCGGCTCCGGGTATCGAACCGCTCAAGGCTGTTGAGGCAGAGGGACGTTACGACGTCCACGCAACGCTTGAGGGCGGCGGTTACACCGGCCAGAGCGACGCGCTTCGGCTCGGCATTGCTCGTGCCTTGGTCGGCGTCGAGCCCGAGCTGCGCAGCGCCCTGAAGAAGGAAGGGTTCCTGACCCGCGACGCTCGCCGGGTGGAACGCAAGAAGTACGGTCTTCGCAAGGCCCGCCGCGCCCCGCAGTTCACCAAGCGGTGATCGCCCGGCTCCGGGTTCTATGCGACGAAGCAAGGTTCCAGTGCCGTGGCTGACGTTCGCAAGCTCTTCGGCACCGACGGGGTGCGTGGTCACGCCAACACCGACCTGACTCCCGAGATGGCATTCGACCTGGCGCGTGCTGCCGGCGAGGGAAGCGATGGTCCGGTCGTGATCGGCCGCGACACTCGCCGTTCCGGCCCGATGCTTGCCTCCGCGCTCCACGCCGGGTTCAACTCAGTCGGCGTCGACACGGTCGATCTCGGCATCATCCCGGTTGGGGCGGTTTCTCGCCTCGGTCGCGATACCGGCTCGCGGTATGGCGTGATGGTCAGTGCCTCCCACAACCCGGCGCCCGACAATGGGATCAAGTTCTTCGGAAACGATGGTGCCAAGCTCTCCGACAAGCGGGAGGCTGCAATCGAAGAGCGCTACCGCCGTTCCGCGCCGTGGCGGTCGCCCGGTGGAGCCGGCATCGGTATCCAGTCCGTGATGACCGACGCGACGGAACGCTACGTCGACTACCTGGCCGACTCGTTCGACTACTCGATGCGAGGCCTGTCGTTTGCCCTTGACTGTGCCAACGGTGCCGCATTCCGTGCAGCTCCTCGGCTCTTCCGCGCGACTCGGTGCCGAGGTTGAGATCTTCAACTCCGAACCCGACGGCATGAACATCAATCTCAACTGTGGCGCTACCCACCCCGAGTATCTCCGCGAACACGCTGCCGGGAGGGTCGGATTGTCCTTCGACGGCGATGCCGATCGCCTCATCGCCGTTGACGAGGATGGTGAGATCGTCAACGGCGACGTTCTGATGGCGATCTTCGCTCGACATCTCAAGGAGCAAGGCAAGCTCAAGAAGGACCTTGTTGTCGCCACCGTCATGTCCAATCTTGGATTCCGCAAGGCGATGCAGGACCTCGATATCGAGTTCATCGCCACCCAGGTCGGCGACCGATATGTGCTCGAGGAGATGCGCCGCACCAGGGCTGTGCTCGGTGGAGAGCAGTCCGGACACATCATTCTGTCGGATCGAGCTACCGGCGACGGGCTGCGGTCCGCGCTGCAGTTGGCCTCCGTGATGGCGTCGACCGGACGAGAGTTGCGCGAGCTGCGCACGGTGATGCGGAGCTACCCCCAGGTATTGCAGAACGTCACCGTGCCGAACAAGGCGGGCCTCGACGACTCCGCCCCGATTTGGGATGCCGTACGTGAAGCGGAGGAGCGGTTGCACGGTGACGGCCGCATTCTGGTTCGTGCGTCGGGCACCGAGCCGCTGGTGCGCGTCATGGTCGAGGCGGCCGACGAAGCCGACCGCCGAAGGGATCGCGACCGCCGTCAGCACGATTGTGGTTGAGGAACTTGGCTGACGGCGCTCCGTCGAGCTTGGCTGACGGGCCCGTCGTGCGGCGTTCGGACAATGGCCTTGCGGAGCGACCCCATCCGGTTAGCCTCGGGTCGACAATTGACGACCGACCGGAGAAACCAATCCAGCGCCCGCCCTTGCTGTGGCAAGGTGACGAGGGAGAGGGAGTATCGATTTGTCGGCGGATGCCCTCTCGGCCACTCACGGCCGTAACGGAGCGGAGCAAAACCCGAGAGTGATCTCGGGGACAGAGGCCGCTCCGGTGTGAGGCGAGCTGCGGCTCGCAGCCTCCTCCGGTCCTTACACAGGAGGTTCACGCGCGTGTGCGGAATCATGGGATATGTAGGGCCGCGAGAGGCGGCACCGTTGCTCCTCGAAGGGCTGCGACGCCTCGAATACCGCGGCTACGACTCAGCTGGGATCGCGGTGGCGAACGGCGCCATCGACGTTCGAAAGTCTGAGGGCAAGATCGAGCGGCTTGCGGTGCTGCTCGATGCTGAGCCCCTCGAGGGCACCATCGGCATCGGCCACACCAGGTGGGCGACCCACGGCGAACCAAGCGACGTCAACGCCCACCCCCATACCGACCCGAGTGGCAAGTTTGTCGTCGTGCACAACGGGATCATCGAGAACTTCACCAGCCTGCGTGAGGTGCTCGAGGCCGAAGGGCATGTGCTCACCTCGCAAACCGACACCGAGATCCTTGCGCACCTCGTGGCACGTGCGTACGACGGTGATCTGGTTGCTGCGGTGCGGGCCGCTGTGGCCCAAGCGGAGGGCGCATACGCCTTGGTGGTGATGAGTGCGCTCGAGCCCGGCCGCATCATTGCCGTGCGCCGCATCAGTCCACTGGTCGTCGGTCTCGGCGAGGATGAGACGTTCCTGGCTTCCGACATTCCCGCCGTTCTCCATCACACCAGAGACTTCCTCATCATCGAGGACGGCGAGCTCGTGATCGTGACCGCCGATGGCGCCACCGTCGAGAAGATTGAGGGAGGCGCCGTCGTTCGTGAGCCCCTCCACATCGAGTGGGATGCCACCCAAGCCGAAAAGGGTGGATACGACCACTTCATGCTCAAGGAGATCAACGAGCAGCCTGCTGTGATCACCGAGACCATCGCCGGGCGCCTCGATGAGGACGGCACCACCTGGCTCGAAGATGTGAACTTCGACGACGAGTTCGCCCGATCCCTCGACAGCATCTGGATTACGGCCTGCGGCACGGCCTATCACGCCGGCCTCGTTGGGCGCGAGATCTTCCAGCGGGTGCTGCGCATCCCCACCTATGTCGAGTTCGCCCATGAGATGCGGTACGCCGATCCGCTCGTCGGCGAAGGGTCTCTGACGATCGCCATCAGTCAGTCGGGGGAGACCGCCGACACGCTGGCGGCCGCTCGTCTCGCCCAGAGCCGCGGGTCGCGGCTACTGGCGTTGACCAATGTGGTTGGAAGCACCCTGGCGCGTGACGCCGACGACATCCTCTATACCCGGGCAGGCCCCGAGATCGCGGTTGCGTCGACCAAGGCCTACCTGGCGATGCTGATCGCCCAGTACCTGCTGGCGCTGCGCATCGGCAGGGCTCGTGGTGTCGTCGATGAAGCGCTGGCCGAGCGTGTGGTCCACGGACTTCACCTGCTTCCCAGCCATGTTGAGGTTGCCCTCAGCGACGAAGCGCGGGTGATCGCCGCCGCTGAAGCGATTGCGCATGCCGACGACATCTACTTCATCGGGCGCGGTCTGGACTACGCCGTGGCCATGGAGGGCTCGCTGAAGCTCAAGGAGATCAGCTACTCACACGCCGAGGCGATGCCGGCCGGCGAGTTGAAGCACGGGACGCTTGCTCTCGTGACCAAGGGGACGCCGGTTGTCGTGGTCATCACTCAACAGGCGGTCTACGACAAGACCATCTCCGCAGTCCAGGAGGTCAAGGCACGCGGCGGGACGATCATCGCGGTGGCCTACGAGGACGACACCGAGATCGGCAAGCATGCCGACGTCGTGTTGCCTATCCCTCGTGCCGACGACCTGCTCGGCCCCGTTACCGCAGTCATTCCGCTGCAACTATTGGCATACCACGTAGCCCGCCTCCGTGGCCACGATATCGACCAGCCCAGAAACCTCGCCAAGAGTGTGACGGTGGAGTAGACAGAAGCACGAGGACGGAAAGGTGCCGAGGACTTGGATGGGGGTGAGGGGTGGTGGTGGTGTTGTAGCAGAGTTGGCCGTTGTTGTTGAGGCCCCAGCAGTAGATGGTGTGGGTTGTGGGCGGCGCAGGTGTGGTAGTGCCGGGCCGATCGGGATGAGTTGGTGAGGGTCCGGTCCGCCGGTCCGAGGACTTGGATGGGGGTGTGTTGGTCGGTGGTGGTGTTGTCGCCGAGTTGGCCTTTGTGTTGAGGCCCCAACACCAGACGGTGGCGTCGGTCTTGACGACGCAGGTGTGTTTGGGAAGGCGGCGGCGTTGGGGCGTTGGTGAGGGTCCGGTCGCCGGGTCCGAGACTTGGACGGGGGTGGTGAGTCGGTGGTGGTGTTGTCGCCGAGTTGGCCTTTGTCGTTGAGGCCCCAACACCAGATGGTGGCGTCGGTCTTGACCGCGCAGGTGTGTTGAAGGCCGGCGGTGATAGATTGACGGTGGTGAGGGTCCGGTGCCGCCGGGTCCGAGGACTTGGACGGGGGCGGTGGTGGTGGTGGTGTTGTCGCCGAGTTGGCCCTGGTGTTGAGGCCCCAACACCAGATGGTGGCGTCGGTCTTGACGACGCAGGTGTGTTTGAGGCCGGCGGCGATGTGGCGGCGTTGGTGAGGGTCCGGTCCGCCGGTCCGAGGACTGGATGGGGCTGGACGAGTTGGTGGTGGTGTTGTCGCCGAGTTGGCCTTTGTCGTTGAGGCCCGAGCACCAGAGGGTGGCGTCGGTTTGACCGCGCAGGGTGTGGAGCGGCGGTGATGTGGTGACGTGGTGAGGGTCCGGTGCCGCCGGCGCCGAGGACTGGATGGGGCTGGGGATGGTGGTGGTGTTGTCGCCGAGTTGGCCTGTGTTGAGGCCCCAACACCACACGGTGGCGTTGGCTTGACTACGCAGGTGTGTTTGCACCGCGCGATCGAGACCGCGGCGCTGAGGATCCCGACCCGCCAGAGCCGATGACCGGACCGGCACAAGTGATCGTCGGGTGCCATCACCCAACTGACCTGTCGTTGAGGGCCCAACACCACACCGCGCCCTCCTCGCTGACCCCACACGAGACCGTCACCACCACAACCGCCACGAACCGGAGTCGATTCGGCGGAAGCCGAGGACTTGGATGGGGGCGGGGCGGTTGGTGGTGGTGTTGTCGCCGAGTTGGCCTTTGTCGTTGAGGCCCCAGCACCAGATGGTGTGTGTTGGTGTTGGCGGCGCAGGTGTGGTTGTCGCCCGGCGCCGATCGGGATGACGTTGGTGAGGGTGCCGGTGCCGCCGGGTCCTTGGACTTGGACGGGGGCGGTTGTGTCGGTGGTGGTGTTGTCGCCGAGTTGGCCTTTGTCGTTGAGGCCCCAGCACCAGGCGGTGCGTCGGTCTTGGCGGCGCAGGTGTGTTGCGCCGGCGGCGAGCGTTGGTGGCGTTGCTGAGGGTGCCGGTGCCGCCGGGGCCGTTGACCTGGACGGGGGCGGGTGATTCGGTGGTGGTGTTGTCGCCGAGTTGGCCTTTGTCGTTGTGGCCCCAGCACCAGACGGTGCCGTCGGTCTTGACGGCGCAGGTGTGTTCTGGCCGGCGGTGATAGCGGTGACGGCGGTGAGGGTTCCGGTGCCGCCGGGTCCTTGGACCTGGACGGGGGTGAGGTGGTCGGTGGTGGTGTTGTTGCCGAGTTGGCCCCTGTCGTTGCGGCCCCAGCACCAGACGGTGCCGTCGGTCTTGACGGCACAGGTGGTTGAGCACCGGCGGCGATCGTTGATGGCGTTGGTGAGGGTGCCGGTTCCGCCGGGTCCTTGACCTGGACGGGGCTGGACGAGTGGGTGGTGGTGTTGTCGCCGAGTTGGCCTTTGTCGTTGTGGCCCCAGCACCAGACGGTGCGTCGGTCTTGACAACGCAGGAGTGTTGCGCCGGCGGTGATCGCGGTGACGTCGGTGAGGGTTCCGGTGCCGCCGGGGCCTTGACTGGACCGGGGTGGTGCGATTCGGTCGGTGGTGTTGTCGCCGAGTTGGCCTTTGTCGTTGAGGCCCCAGCACCACACGGTGGCGTCGCTCTTGACGACGCAGGTGTGTTTCAACCGGCGCGATCGTGACCACACGGTGAACCCGGTCCCGCCAGAACCGATGACCGGACCGGCACGAGTCATCGTCGGTGGTGCCATCACCCAACTGGCCCTTGTCGTTGACAAGAACACCACACCGCGCCCTCCTCACTGACCCCACACGATGACCGTCCCACCATCAACCGCCACGATCGCTCCCACCGGCGGCGAAGGAGGCAGAGGCGTGGTGTGGAAGGGGCGGCGGAGAAGCGGTAGTGAGAAGAGGGCAGAAAGGCGATAGTGAGCAGCCGCGGGGTAAGGCGCAGTAGTGGGTGAGGGAGTGCGTGGGGGGTTCGCTAGATCTGATCGTCCCCGCCTTGAGAGCGATGACTTCAGCACTGCGAAGCCGCGGCGAGCGTCACGATGAGCGACGCCGCCACCGGAGCGTAGCGGCCTTGCTCGATCCACAGCAGCGGCACCCCGACGGTGCTGACCAGCACCGTGGCGCTGCCGCCACAGCGTCGGGCGTGAGCGGGGTTGAGTGCGGCCCGGGATTGGCGTCACCCTTGGTGAATAGGTCAGGTCGTAGATGGCGGTGGTGATGCGGTGGGTGATCAATCGGTTCGAACGCCTGGTCCCTGAATGTCACAACGGTGCCGGGGGCGAGGGAAACACCGTCGGAGGCTCCCAAGACCACCACGTCTACGGCTCGGATTCCGGGCTCCATCGATCCAGAGGTGATCAGCACGGGCGGAGACACAAGACGAGGGAGGGGATCACTACCCATAGAAGCAGCCATACCAGTGTGTAGATATAGAAGGCGCTCACGGCGCGAACCACCGGGGGTGACCAGTGGCTGGTGAAACCCCGGATCTGGTCCGCAGTAAGCGTCGTGCGGTGCATACGTTGGTGACCGCCCTTCTCGCCTAGCTTCGGCGCGGCGTGCCGCGGCGGGTTCTAGGTGTTCTGGGCTTCCCAAGTGAACGTTGCAGCGGCGGTAGGCCCTGGGCGGCGTTGTCGTCCTGGAGCGTGACGGTGAATTGGTAGGTCATGTCGTCGTCGGGCGCCCCGCCGGTCGCAGCCCACGATCCCGCCCCGCTGGCGAAGTCGGAGTGGGTGGCGGCGAGTCCGTCGATGGTGCCGGTGTAGACGGTCGCGGCCGACGTGAACCCGATGCAGTCACCGAAGGATCCTCCGCTGCCGCGCTCACGGTGACGTTGAGATAGTCCTAGAGGCCATCTCCCGCCGTGAGGGCGCCGTAGAAGCGCACGCTTGCGTCCAGTGAGCCTTGATAGGTGACGGTGATGCACTCGGTCTCAGGGGTACTCGGCTTCATGTTGGTGACGGTGAACATCGCCGAACCCGAGTCGTCATCGACGAGTGTGACGTCTCCGCCGTCCATTGGTTGGGGGAGTTGTCCGTTGTGTCCGAGAAGACGGATGACGATGTTCGAACGACGAGAGCCGATACGAACAGAAGCGATAGCAGTCCTATCGCGAGGTGAAAACTGCGACTCCGCGGTGGCTGACATGACGAACCTCCATGTTTGCCATTCCAACAGGTTCGGCATCTGACGCACGATTCTTAAACGACAGCAGCATTCGCAGCGGGCCGGTGGCCCCGGAGCGGATGGGACTGGTCCCGCTTACCGCAACGTGACTCGGTACGCTTGGGTCATGGATATCAAAGGGCTCGGGGTCGACCTCGCCGAGATCAGCCGCGGTACGGCGGCTCCTGGGCATTTACGGGGAGCGTTTCCGGGAACGGTGCTTCACGGAGCACGAGTGGGCGTACGCCCACCGCTACGCCGATCCCTCGGCCCGGCTTGCCGCTCGGTTTGCCGGCAAGGAAGCCGTCATGAAGAGCCTGGGCATGGGGTGGCGGGCCATCCGATTCCGCGATGTCGAGATCACCGGCGGCGGCGCACCCCGGGTGAACCTTTCCGGGACGGCGGCTCGCCGCGCTGAGAGCCTTGGGGTGACGAAGGTCATGGTGACCATCACCCACACCGACGATCGGGCGCTGGTGTTTGCCGTCTCGATGGGCGAGCACTGAGCTGTGATTGCGCCCGATGCTTCTGGACTGAGATACTGACCCCATGCAACTGGTGATCACCCCCGAAGAATCCGGTCGGCTCGATCTGGCTTCCTCCGAACCCGTCGGAGTCTTGATGGAGCGAGCCGGGCTTGCGGTGGCACTTGCCGCGGTCGACATGGGCGCCGGCTACGGAGCTCGTGTCGCGGTGCTCGCCGGGACCGGGAACAACGGTGGCGACGGCTACGTCGCCGCCAAGTACCTCGCCCGCCGAGGCTGCGCCGTCACGGTCTACACACTTGGTCCCCCCAAGGAAGGCAACACGGCGGCCCAGAACGCCGCCGGGGCCGCCGAGGCGGCCGGAGTAAGGGTCAAGCCCTTGGACCAGCCCGAGGCGGCGGATCTCCTGATCGATGCGATGTTTGGCGTGGGATTCAGCGGCTCGCTTCCCGACGTGGCAAGCCCCTGGACCGAGGTCGATGCGCCCGTGCTGGCCGTCGATGTTCCCAGCGGCCTCGACGCCGCCAGCGGTGACGTGCCGGGCGAGGCCTTCACCGCGGACCGGACCGTCACCTTCCATGCCTTCAAGCCGGGGCATCTGCTCGGCGAGGGACCGGAGCGGTGTGGGATCGTGACCATTGCCGACATCGGACTGCGGGGCGGCAAGGCCGCCATGCTGGTCTGCGGCGAAGCCGACGCGGCGCGTCCCCCGCGGCCCCGGAAGTCGCACAAGTGGTCGGCCGGATCGGTTGCCGTCGTCGGCGGTTCACCCGGAATCACGGGAGCGCCCATGTTGGCGGCGAGAGGTGCGCTGGCGATGGGTGCCGGCTCCGCCGCCGTGGTGTGCCCCCGGGCGCTCCAGCCGACGTATGCGGCGCTGTCGGACGATGTCATGACCCGGGGCGTCGGGTCGGGTTCGCGGTTCACCGGAGACGACGTCGATGCGGTAATCGAGCAGGCCAGGCGCTTCGACGTCATGGTGCTTGGTCCCGGCCTCGGGCTGGGGCAGGACCGCTTCGTCGAGGGCTTGCTGTCCGGTTGGGATGGCCCGATGATCGTCGACGCCGACGCCCTCAACGCACTCCAGGGAACCGAGGCGCTGGCGGCCCGCACCGCGCCGACGGTGATCACCCCCCACGCCGGAGAGTTCCGTCGCCTCACCGGCCAGGAGGCCGACTACCGGGTAGCTGCGAAACTGCCCGAGGAGATGGGTGTCGTGGTGCTCCTGAAGGGGAACCCAACGTTCGTCCTTGGGTCCCAGGTGTGGGCAATCCGCAGCGGTGGCCCGGAACTCGCCACCATTGGAACCGGCGACGTGCTCGCCGGGATGGTGGCCGCACTCTGGGCGCGTGGGCTCAGCGGCGAGGCCGCGGCCCGGTCCGCTGCGTTTTGGCACGGGCGAGCCGCCGCCGAGCTTTCTCGGCACATGACGGTCACCGCCGGCCTGCTCGCCAACGTCGCCGGCCAGTACGCCTGGTAGCGGCGCTAGCGTCACGGCGATGGTGATCGTCTGGAGGAGGGTGTCTCGGTGAGGCCTTCGTGGGTTGAGATCGATCTCGACGCCATTGCCGCCAACGTGGCTGCGATTCGTGCCGAAGTCGCGCCCGCACTGGTGTGTGCGGTCGTCAAAGCGGACGCCTACGGCCACGGTGACGTGCCTGCCGCCGAAGCGGCGATGACCGGCGGCGCCGAGTGGCTCGCCGTTGCCCTGGTGGAGGAGGGTCGGCGGCTGCGCGAGGCGGGAATCGAGGTCCCCATCCTTCTGCTTTCCGAGCCGGAAGTCACCGACGCCGCCGCCGTCGTGGAGTGGAACCTCCGGCCGACGGTGTACCGCGAGGACTTTGCCACCGCCCTCGGCGATGCGGCCCTGGCGGCGGGTGCGGTTCCCTATCCGGTCCACATCAAGGTCAACACCGGGATGCACCGGGTCGGTGCCGAACCGCTCGAAGCGTTTCCGCTGGTCCGACAGGTCGCCGCGGACGATCGGCTCTCCCTCGAGGGCCTGTGGACCCATCTCGCCGTTGCCGACGAGGACCCCGCGTACACCACCCGACAGCTCACTGCTCTCGATCAGTTCCGCACCACGCTGGAGGCCGAGGGAATCGATGTGCCCATCGTGCACGCGGCGAATACCGCCGGGGCGCTCGACTACCCCGACGGCCGGTTCGATCTGGTCCGCATTGGCCTCGGCATCTACGGACTGCGTCCTGCACCCGGATCGGGGCCCTCGGTGGCGCTACGTCCGGCGATGAGAGTCGTTTCCCGGGTTGCGCTCGTGCGACGCCTTCCTGCCGGGGAGCGACCCTCCTACGGCAGGCGTCGTCCGCTCCAGGCGTCATCGCTGGTGGCGACCGTGCCCATCGGGTACGCCGACGGGGTTGCCCGCAGGCTCTCGTCCGTCGGCGGCGAGGTACTGATCCGGGGGCGGCGTCACCCGTTCGCCGGCACGGTCACGATGGATCAGATCGTCATCGACGTGGGCGAGGGTCCCGTCGCCGTCGGCGATGAAGTGGTGTTGCTCGGAGCGCAGGGTGACGACGAGATCACGGCCGACGAGTGGGCGGTGCGGCTCGACACGATCAACTACGAAATTGTTTGCGACTTCGGACCCCGCTTGCCGCGGCGCTACCGGAAGGAGCGCTCCACATGACCGAGGGAACCCTCACCTCCGTTCCCGGCGTCGCCGTCGGCCACTACACCGACGTGGTGGCCGCCACCGGGGTAACCGCGATGATCTTTCCCGAGCCAAACGTGGCGGCCGTCGACCTCCGGGGCGCCGCACCGGGGACCCGCGAGGTTGGCCTGCTCGGGCCGGGGATGAAGGTCGAAACGATCCAGGGGCTGGTGTTTTCGGGCGGAAGCGCCTTCGGACTCGCCGCTGCCGACGGAGTGGTCCGCGAGGTTGCGGCTGAGGGACGCGGCCACCCAACTCCTGCCGGGCCGGTACCGATCGTGCCATCCGCCATCATCTACGACTTGCTCATTGGTGACGGAACCGTGCGACCCGGACCTGCCGAAGGGGCCGCGGCCTACCGCGCCAAGACCGTCGATCCCGTGGCCATGGGCAGCGTCGGCGCCGGAACCGGCGCCGTCGTAGCCGGGTGGCGAGGTTCCGAGGCGGTCCGCAAGGGTGGGGTCGGCTCGGCAGCAACGACGGTGGGCGAGGCAACCCTCGGTGTCCTTGTTGTCGTCAACGCCGTCGGTGACGTCTTCACCCTCGAAGGATTGGCTCTGACCGGTGGATCGCTTGTGCCGCCTCCGGCGCCGGCCGGAATCAGACCCCTCGAGCAGACGACCCTGGTGGCATTGGCCACCGACGCGGCTGCCTCGCGCACGGAGCTGATGCGGATTGCCGTTCGCGCTCACGACGCCCTGGCCGTGTGCCTGCGACCCGCACACACCCGCTACGACGGTGACGCCGTGTTTGCGGTCTCATGTGGGAGCCGGGTGACCGACCCCGACGAGCTCGGGGAGGCCACTTTCCGGATCGTCGGGCGCGCCATCGAATTGGCGGTGACTCGGGCCCAATCCATCGCCGGGATTCCCGTCGTAGAGTTGCGGTCATGACCGAGATGAGTGCCGGCGTCCGTGCTGCAGAACTCCATGCGTTGGAGCAGGAAGCTGCGGGCTGCACCCGATGTCGCCTGGCGGAGAGCCGAACCCAGGTCGTGTTCGGCGCCGGGGCGCCCGATGCCGACGTCATGATCGTTGGCGAGGGCCCGGGCCAGCGCGAGGACGAGCAGGGGCTTCCTTTCGTCGGACGATCGGGCCTGCTGCTCGAGCAACTCCTCGGCGAGATCGGGCTGGAACGGTCCGAGGTCTACATCGGCAACGTGGTCAAGTGTCGCCCTCCGCAGAACCGCGACCCACGTCCAGACGAGATCGACGAGTGCAAGGGCTACTTGCGGGCCCAGCTGACGCTGGTGGACCCCAAGGTCGTCCTCACCCTTGGCAACTTCTCATCGAAGCTCCTGCTTCGTACCGAGACCGGAATCACGAGGTTGCGCGGTCACGCCTACCCGTGGTGGGGACGACACTTGGTTCCCACGTTCCATCCGGCTGCGGCGCTGCGAGGCAGTGCCCGAGTCCTCGAGGAGATGCGCTACGACTTCGCTCTTGTCGCCGATGTGGTTGTCGGGCGGATCGAAGTCCCCGACCCAACGCCCCTCCGGTCCGATGCCGAGCCCGAGGCTGCCGCTGATGATCCGCCCGACCCCGAGCAGATGGGTTTGTTCTCATGATCACATCCGTCCGCTCGTCATCGCCATCCGACACACTGGGGCTGGGCCGCGCGCTGGCTCAGCAATTGCGGGCCGGCGACATCGTGCTGCTGGCGGGAAGGCTGGGGAGCGGCAAGACGTTGTTTGCCGCCGGTGTAGCCGAAGGTCTCGGAGCCCAGGAGCGAGTGACCAGTCCCAGCTTCGTCATCGTGCAGACGTACCAAGGGTTCCTGCCGATCGTCCACGCCGACGTGTACCGGCTCGGCTCAACGGGAGAATTCGACGATTTGGAGCTGCCCGAGGTCGCGCGTGACGGCGTGCTGCTCATCGAGTGGGGTGATGCCGTTACGGCCGTGCTTCCGCCGGATCACCTCACCGTCGAGATCACCATCACCGACGAAGATGAACGACTCGTGCGGTTCATTCCCGTGGGAGCATGGGAGTCGCGTTCATTGGGAGAGTTCGAATCGTGAAGATCCTGGCAATCGAGACGGCAACACCATCGTCGTCGGTCGCTCTCGGGGAGGACTCCGACGTCGTCGCAATGTCGGTGCACACCGATCGCCGCGGTCACGTTGGGTTTCTGGTGCCCGCGATCGACTTCTGCTTCGATCAGGCGGGTTGGTTGCCCGGGGACATCGACCTCATTGCCGTCGACGTCGGGCCCGGCCCCTTCACCGGCCTCCGAGCAGGGATCTCTGCAGCCCAGGCGATTGCGGCTGCGGTGGGGGTGCCGATCATCACCGTGAGTTCCCTGACCGTTCTGGCGCTTCGGGCCGCTACGGGAAGGCGTCGCATCTGGCCGATCGTCGATGTTCGTCGCGGCGAAGTGGCAACGGCTCCGTACCGTCCGGTCCCCGGCGGCGTCGTGCTCGACGGGCCGGCTGAGACGGTCACCACGGATGAATTCCGGGCACTGATCGACGCCGACCCGGAAGACACCCTGCTTGTCGGCGAGTGGCAGGCCTTGCCCTACGGGACGCTGCGCGGTTTGCACGGCGTCAAGACCGGTCGTCCCCGCTATCCGGCGGCCGATGTGATTCTGGAGATCGCCGCCTTGCGCGCCGCCCACGACGAGTACGCCGGAGCCGAGGAAATCCGGCCGCTCTACATGCGTGAGCCCGATGCCCACATCAACTGGACGGACTTCCGTGAGGAGGGGATGTGGCCGGGGGCAGCATCATGACGGCGCCGCGTCCACCGGCCACGGCCGATCGGCTCACGATCCGGCCGATGCAGACGGGGGATATCGACGCCGTGGCGAACCTCGAGATCGAGGTGTATCCCCAGCCTTGGTCGACCACGGTCTTTCGGGAGGAGTTGGCGCTGGCCAATCGCCGCTACGTTGTGGCGGAGGATGGGGCGGGTGTCATCGTCGGCTACGCCGGTCTGCTGCTTGTTGAGGAAGACGCTCATGTCACCACGGTGGCGGTCGACCCCCAGGTCCGGCGCCGCCGGCTGGGCAGCCGCTTGATGCTTGCCCTCGTGGCCGCTTCTCGCACGGCTGCGGCTCGGCACCTCACTCTCGAAGTACGGATGTCGAACGTCTCGGCGCAGCGGCTCTATGAGCAGTTTGGGTTTGCCCCGGTGGGGATCCGCAAGAACTACTACCGCGACGAGGATGCTCTGGTGATGTGGGCGATCGATATCGACACAGAGGAATACCAGCAGCGCGTCGCAGGAATCGAAGCCGGCTTGGCGGAGGTGGGCTGATATGGCGAGACAACCGCTGATCCTCGGCATCGAGACCAGCTGTGACGAAACCGGTGTCGCGGTCGTGTCCGGCCTCGACGTACGTTCGACCGTATTGGGGACCCAGACCGACGCCCACGCCAGATTCGGCGGTGTCGTGCCCGAGGTGGCGGCCCGTGCCCACGTCGAGGCGATCCGCCCGCTGGTGCACAGCGCACTACGCAGCGCCGGTGTCCACTCCGACGAACTCGACGCCATCGCCGCAACGCAGGGCCCCGGGTTGTCGGGGGCGCTGCTGGTGGGTTTCTCGTTCGGCAAGGCGCTCGCCTGGAGTCTGGGCAAGCCGTTCCTGGCGATCGATCATATGGAGGGGCACCTGTTTGCTCCCCGGCTCGAACACCCCGACTACCGGCCTCCGGCCATCGTGTTGTTGGCCTCGGGTGGCCACAGCCAGATCGTCCATATGCGGGAGTGGGGTCACTACGAGGTCCTTGGCATGACGATCGACGATGCGGCGGGTGAGGCATTCGACAAGCTGGCCCGCTTCATGGGGCTCGGCTATCCAGGCGGCCCTGCGATCGACCGGGCAGCCACCGACGGCGACCCGGGTGCGGTTTCGTTTCCCCGCGCGTTGCAGGATCGACCGTACGACTTCTCGTTCTCGGGGCTCAAGACCTCCGTCGTGACCTACCTGGAGAAGGCGAAGACGGCAGGGAACGTGCCACCCCTCGCCGATGTTGCGGCGTCGATCCAGGAGGCCATCGTCGATGTGCTGGTCGACAAGACGTTCAACGCGGTGGATGCCACCGGCGCCAAAGTTGTCGCCGGCGGCGGAGGAGTTCTTGCCAACCGGCGTCTCCGTCTGCGGTTTGAAGAAGAGGCGGCAACTCGGGGGGTCGAGTTGTACCTGCCCGCGCCGGCGTTGTGCACCGACAACGGAGCAATGATCGCCGCCGCCGCTACCTACCGCTTCGAGCGCGGCGAGTTTGCGCCGTGGAACGCCGACGTTGATCCCGGCATGCGGCTCGGGCGGTGAGGCGCGGCTTCCGGCTGGCCCGGCTGTTCGGTGTCAACATTCTTGTTGATGGCTCGCTGCTCATACTCGCCTTCTTGCTGGCGTGGTCGCTGACGGTCGACTTCGGCGATCGCTACCCGGATCTCACCACCGGGGTTCGGCTGCTCTACGCCGGTACCACGAGCGTGCTCTTTCTGGCCAGTGTGCTCATCCACGAACTGAGCCACTCGGTGGTGGCGCTGCGCCGCGGACTCGACGTGCTCCAGATCCGGCTGTTCATCTTCGGTGGGGTCTCGGAGATCCGTGACGATGCCCGCGGGCCGGGGGAGGAGTTCGCTGTAGCTGCGGCGGGCCCGCTCGCCTCGCTCGTGCTGGGTGGCCTCTTCGCAGCGCTGGGATCCGTGGTGGCGGGCCCGTGGGGACGAGTGTTCGGCTTGCTCGGGGTGGCCAACGTCATTCTGGCGGGCTTCAATCTGCTGCCCGGCCTGCCGCTCGATGGTGGCCGGGTGCTCCACGCCGCGTTGTGGCGCTGGCGCGGCGACTCCCAGTCGGCGACCCGGATTGCCGTCGCATCCGGCCGGTTTCTCGGGCTGGCGCTGGCAGGCGTCGGCACGGTGATGTTCTTCACTCGGGCGGTCGTTGCCGGTTTGTGGGCAATGGCGGTCGGCTGGTTCATGTACCAGGCGGCCATGGGCGCCAAGGCTCGTGCGGAATTTGTCGCCAGGATCGGAGGTGCCAAGGTCGGCGACGTGATGCGCCCCGTCGCAGCCGCGGTGGACGGCGACATGACTGTGACCGAGGTTGTGGACCTCTACGGCTTTGGGCCGCGTTTGCCTTCCTTGCCGGTTGAAGTGGATGGGCGGGTGCGGGGCCTCGTCGGAGATCGTGAAGTCGGATCGCTCAGCGAGGAGGAGCGATCAACGCTCACTGCGGCCGAGGTCATGACCACTATCGGACCCACCGACGTCGTTGCCGCCGACACTCCGCTCGAGACCTTCTTTTCCCGCGAGGCGGGAGCGACCAAGCGCGCTCTCGTGGTTGCCGAGGGTCGGGTCGTCGGAGTCGTCACCGCGCGCGAGTTGGCTCATCTGTTCACTTGAGCAACCGTCCTAAGACCTTTAGCAGTCGGGAATATCGTCTGCTAGCACTCGGTTGTCGAGACTGCTATCATTTAGCAATTGCAAGAACCGACTGCTAAGAATCGAAGAGGAGGAAATCGGATGAATCTGAAGCCTCTGGGCGACCGCATCGTCGTACAGCCCAAGGATGAGGATGAGGCACTCACACCAAGTGGCCTCGTCATCCCCGATACCGCAAAAGAGAAGCCCCAGCTGGGCCAAGTACTTGCGGTAGGCCCCGGTCAGTGGAATGAGGACGGCGACGAGCGCATCCCGTTGGATGTTGCCGTCGGCGATCTCGTCTTCTACTCGAAGTACGGGGGCACTGAAGTCAAGTACGAGGGCGAGGACTACTTGATCCTGTCCGCCCGCGACGTACTCGCCGTACTGGGTTAGGAGGACTCACCCCACATGGCTGCAAAAGAACTGAGATTCAATGAAGAGGCTCGCCGGAGCCTGCAAACCGGTGTCGACAAACTTGCCGACACCGTCAAGGTGACGCTTGGCCCCAAGGGTCGCAACGTCGTGCTCGAGAAGAAGTGGGGTTCGCCCACGATCACGAACGACGGTGTGACCATCGCCAAGGAAATCGAACTGGACGACCCGTACGAGAACATGGGTGCCCAGCTCGCCAAGGAAGTCGCCAACAAGACAAATGACGTCGCCGGCGACGGCACCACCACCGCCACCGTGCTGGCCCAGGCCATGGTTCGTGACGGCCTGCGCCTTGTTGCTGCCGGCTCCAACCCCATGGAGATGAAGCGGGGCATCGAAGAGGCCGTTGAGAAGGTCGTCGAGAGCATTCAGGAGATTGCAGTCGCGGTCGATTCCGAGGCTCGTGACCAGATCGCCTACGTGGCGGCGAACTCGGCCGCAGACCAGACCATCGGTGATCGTATCGCCGAGGCGCTGCAGAAGGTCGGCAACGAGGGTGTCATCACCGTCGAGGACAGCCAAACGTTCGGCGTCGAGCTGGAGTTCACCGAGGGCATGCAGTTCGACAAGGGCTACATCTCCCCGTACTTCATCACCGACCCGGATCGCCAAGAGGCCGTCCTCGAGGATCCGTTCATCCTCATCGTGAACTCGAAGATCACTGCGGTCCAGGACCTGCTCCCCGTGTTGGAGAAGGTCATGCAGACCGGCAAGGCGATTCTCGTGCTCTCCGAGGATGTCGAGGGTGAAGCTTTGGCCACGCTCGTCGTCAACAAGATCCGTGGCACGTTCAACTCGGTGGCCGTCAAGGCTCCCGGATTCGGCGAACGCCGCAAGGCCATGCTGCAGGACATTGCGATCCTCACCGGAGCGACCGTCATCAGCGAAGAGGTCGGGCTCAAGCTCGAGAACGTGACGATCGACATGCTCGGCAAGGCCCGCAAGGTCGTCATCTCCAAGGACGACACCACGATCGTTGAGGGTGGCGGAAGCCACGCCGAGGTCGAGGCTCGGGTGAAGCAGATCCGCCAGGAGATCGACAACTCGGACTCCGACTGGGATCGTGAGAAGCTCGCTGAGCGACTCGCCAAGCTCTCCGGCGGCGTTGCCGTCATCAAGGTTGGCGCTGCCACCGAGGTGGAGCTCAAGGAGAAGAAGCACCGCATCGAGGACGCCATCCAGGCCACTCGTGCAGCCGTTGAAGAGGGCATTGTGCCCGGCGGTGGTGTCGCTCTGCTCCGTGCCCAGGATGCTGTCGACAAGCTGCGTGGCGGCACCGACGATACGAAGGTCGGTCGCCAGCTCGTCAAGACCTCACTCGAGGCGCCGCTTCGCCAGATCGCCGTCAACGCAGGCCACGAGGGTGGCGTTGTCGTCGAGCACGTGAAGAACGCTGAGAACGGTGTTGGCTTCAACGCCGCCACCGGTCAGTACGAGGACCTGATGGCGGCCGGGATCATCGATCCGGCCAAGGTCACCCGGTCGACGTTGCAGAACGCTGCTTCCATTGCGGCCCTGCTCATCACCACCGAGGCGCTCGTCGCCGAGGAGAAGGTTGATGAGCCCGCCGGTGGCCACGGCCACCCCGGCGGCGGCATGGAAGGCATGATGTAACAAGAGAGCCTTGAATCGGCCTCCAGGCCGAATCAAGACTTAGCGAAGGGGTTTCGAGATCGAACAGATCTCGAAACCCCTTCGCCGCGTCGGCACTCATGTGCCGGCGCTACGGCATGGTTGTGAGCGCGGGTGAGGTAGGGCAACCGGAGATCGAACAGATCTCGAAACCCCTTCGCCGCGTCGGCACTCATGTGCCGGCGCTACGGCATGGTTGTGAGCGCGCGTGAGGTAGGGCAACCGGAGATCGAACAGATCTCGAAACCCCTTCGCCGCGTCAGTGCTCATGCAGTGCCCTCCCTCAGCTTGCTGGGGGAGGTGGGCCGGCGCCCTATGGGCGCCGGGTCGAGGGGGCAGCTCCCGCGAGTCGCGTGCGGACGTTTCCACAAGCACCCACCCACCCGGTTCCGTTACCCTTATGGGGATGGGCACCATTCGTGACTGGGTCTTCACCATCCCGTTCCTTTTCGTTTTCGGGCTGACGTTGGGGTTCTACGAAATCGTCGGTCGGCTGGCGCTGCTCCGCGGGCCGCGGGCGTTCGAGAAGTCGATGGCCTCGCTGCAGAAGACGCTGGCGGGCACGTTTCGTATCTGCGGGATGAAGGTCGAAATCGAGCAGTCCGACCTGATCGAGCCGAACCGGGGCTACGCCATCATCTCGAATCATCAGAGCATGTTCGACATCGTCATCATCGGCGGGACGCTCTACACCAACTACCCGAAGTACGTCTCCAAGAAGGAACTCGGCAAGTGGATCCCGAGCATCTCGCTCAACCTGACTCGAGGCGGCAACGCGCTGATCGATCGCAAGGACCGCAGTCAGTCGCTGCGGGCGATCAGGGAGATGGCGGCGACCGCCCAGGAGCGCGATGTCAGCGTGATGATCTTCCCCGAGGGCTCCCGCAGCCGTGACGGCGAGCTCCGTGAGTTCAAGCGTGGTGGCACGTCGATGATGCTCAAGGAGGCCGACCAGCTTCCGGTGATTCCTGTGGCGGTTGATGGGTCGTGGCGGCTACTGGTGAACAACCTGTTCCCGGTGCCCTACGGCACAAGGGTGCGGGTTCGCTTTGGTGATCCGATTCCCCGGACCGAGGGAGACGCCGACGAGGTGGCCTCGGAGGCCGAGGCGTGGATCCGCAAGACGATCGATGAGTGGCGAACTAACGAGTGAGTACCCGGCGGAACTGCCAGGTCGACAGGGCCAATAGCGTGGCCCCCATGGCCAGCAATACGCCGAGTTCACGGACGACGTCCACCGCAGTACCACTGAGGCGAATCAGTTCGGAGTAGCCGTCGATCGCCCACGCATGAGGGGTGATGTGGGCGATCTGGCGCATCGTGTCGGGGAAGATCTCGAGCGGGACCATGGCGCCTCCGAGGGCGGCCAGCAGCAGCGAGAAGAACACCGAGAGCCCGGCGGCCTGCTCGGCGTTGGAGAAGGTCGTGCCGATCAGCATGCCGGCGCCGGTACCGACCAGGCTGAAGGTCACCATGAGCAGAGCCGCCCCAAGCGGGTTGCCCCACTGCACCCCAAAGGCCAACGCCGCGATGCCGATGATGACCAGCCCCTGCAGCAGAGTGACCAGATACCGCCCCAGGGTTTCGCCGGCGATGATGGTGCCCGCCGACGTTGGCGTGGAGAACATGCGCCGCGACACGCCGAGCTGCCGGGCCTGGATCAGCGCAGCCGATGAAGTGGTGGCGGTGAGGAACACGAACATCACGAGGTTGCTGACGGCGCCCAATCCGAACTGGCCGAGGTCCGTCTCGTCGTTGCTCCCAATGGTGGCGACCGTGACCCGGGGGAGGTCGAGGGCCGCAGCCGCCGCTAGCTCGGTGGCCTGCGGGATGGGCGTGCCGGTGACGTCTGCGGCAAACCTGCCGGCACGCAGTGCGGCGGCGTGTTCGGTCACGGCGGCATTGACAATCGTCTGCACCTGGAAGCTGCTGGAGCTGGGCGCGGTGATCAGCGCCAGCGTGGTCGGAGCTCCCGAAGCGACGACGTCGCCGTAGCCGGCGGGCACGATCATTGCACCATCGATCTGGTTCCGCCGCACCTGGAGGCGCGCCTCCTCCTCGTCGCCGATGACGATGACATCAAGCCCGTCGGCTGTCTCGAGACGACTGTTCAGGTCGGCGGCGGCGGCGCTGTCGTCGAGGATGACGATTCCGATGCGTGGGGTGAATCCCGATCCGAAGACGAGGCCGATCACCAGGATCAGGATCACGGGGAGGATCAGCACGAAGAAGATGTTGCTGCGGTCTCGGAACAGAAGCCGGACACTATTGGCGGCAATGGCGAACGCTTTCATGATTGCGCCACCATCGAGCTCGCCCGCCACATTCCGATGCCGCCGAGGACGACGGCAAACACGAGCACCGCACCGGCCGCAGGAAGGATGGTGCCTACCCCGGCGCCGGCCGAGAGGTCTTGGAACCCATCCATCAGCCAGAAGTGGGGGGTGAGCCGGCTGGCAACGGCAAGGAATCCGACGTCTCGCGTGATGGGGAAGAACACACCGCCGACCATGCCGAGCACCACAACGACAAAGGCGGTGAGGGCGCCGGCCTGTTCCGCCGTCTTGGCGGACATCGCAACGACTGCGGTCAGTCCCATGGCGGCGGCGACTCCAACGATGATCAGCAGCAGCACCCCGAAGGCGTTACCCCAGTTCGCCCCCATCAGAAGCGAGCTGGCCCACCACAGCACGACGGTGCTGGCAATGCCGATCGCAAATGAGGAAAGCAGTTTGCCGACGAGGATCGACTGCCTGGAGATGGGGGCGGCGAGCAGCCGGGTCATCGTTCCGGTGTCGCGCTCGTCGACCAGGCTGAGGATGCCGAACTGCACAGTGAAGAACAAGAAGAAGACGGCGATGCCCATCGCAAAGAACGTGGCGAAGTCGAACCCGGACTCCTCGGCCTCGATTCCCTCCAGCATGACGGGCGTTGCTTGTTGCTGAGCGGCGGCAACGAGCGAGGCTACCTCGGCCGGGTCGATACCGCTGCCTGCGGCCTGAGCGGTCGCCACCGACAGTCGAACGGCGTTGATCTCCTCGGCGAAACTGGACGCGATTGACGAGACGACCTGAGCCTCGATCGGGAAGTCGGGATTGGCGATCACGACCAATTCGGCGGGCTGGTTGACGCCGACGGCGGTGGAGAATCCGTCCGGGATCAAGATCGCGGCGCTCACCGCACCATCATCGATCTGAGCGCGGGCCGATGCCTCGTCGGAAGCGGTGGTGACGGTGAGGAAGCCGTCTTCCTCGACGACGCCGAGCAGTTGCGAGAAGACGGCGGCTACCTCGCCCCCGTCGGCGTCGTAGACCACGACGTCGGTGTGGAACTCGCCGTCGGTGACGCCGCTGAGGGTGGCGTTGAGAACGAACGCCAAGCCGAGGGGGATGACTACGGCCAGCAGGATGGCGGAACGGTCGCGGAGCCGTTCCTTGATGTCCTTGGCGGCGATGGTCATCGCGGCCCGCATCAGTCGCGCAGTGCCTTTCCGGTGAGGTGCAGGAACACCGCCTCGAGGTCGGGTTCGATCACTTGGACCGAGTGCACCGTTGCCCCGGCGGCAGCGGTCGTCGACAGGATCTCGGTCAGTTTGCCGGCAGCTTCGGTAGCCACGATCTCGATCGTGCGGCCCTCGGAGGTGGCCGAATCGATGCCGTCCATGGCGGTCAATGCGGTCGCGGCGGCTTTCCCATCTCCGGAGACGTCGAGGCGGACCAGGTCGCGCTCGCCGATCAGGGCCACGAGTTCGCGTCGAGTCCCCTCGGCGACAACCTTGCCTTCGTCGATGATGCCGACCCTGTCGCAGAGGCGTTCGGCCTCTTCCATGTAGTGGGTGGTGTAGAGCACGGCCATGCCCTCTTCGCCGAGTCGTTCGATGCTGTCGAGGATGGCGTTGCGGCTCTGTGGGTCGACTCCGACGGTCGGTTCGTCGAGAATCAGCAGGGCAGGGCGGTGAAGCAGTCCGATCCCGATATTGAGACGGCGCTTCATGCCGCCGGAGTACTCCTTGGCCTTGTCGTCGGCGCGTTCGGTCAGTTCGATGATGTCGAGCACTTCGTCGACCCTGGCGTTGAGGTTCTCGATCGCATATAGCTTGCCGAAGAACCGGAGGTTCTCCTTGCCGGTGAGGTCGGGGTAGATAGCGAGATCCTGGGGGACCAAACCCATCTCCGCCTTGGCGGCGACGTTGGTGGTGGTGACTACTTCGCCGCTGATCGTGGCCGTGCCCGAGTCCATTTCGAGCAGGCCGGCGATCATCGAAATGGTCGTGGTCTTGCCTGCGCCGTTGGGTCCCAGCAGTCCGTAGGTCTCACCGACGGCGATCGAGAACCCCACCCCGTCAACCGCCACCAAGTCGCCAAAGCTCTTGTGCAGGTCGGCGGCCGTCAGGACCGCTGCGTCGTTTGCGTTCACGGTTCCAAACTAGCCCGCGAGGGTGGGTGTCGAAAAGCCCGGCCTTCGGTCGCTACTCCACGGACGTCGCCAGCGCCTCGGCCAGGCCATCGGCGGTCGCGATGAGCCGTTTCAGGTCGTTGGCGAACCGGGTGGCCGGTCCGCCGTCGATCACGTCGTGGTTGACGGCCAGGGTGAGGGACAGGAACTCGCGGGGCCGGACCTCACCGTCGACCATGGCGGGCTTTTCAGCGATGCCGCCGACGACAAGTTGGAGGTTGTGCTGGGGCAGTGCGATGCCCCAGAACTCGCCGTCCCCGTACATTCCGAGTGCGGTGACGGCAACGGTGCCCATGTACTTCTTGCGCCGATGCGGGTTGCGCAGGAGGAGGGCATACGCGGCACGACGTACCCCGGCGGGAAGCCACAGGAAGGCCCGGGCGGGAGACCAGCGATGATCGTCCTCGCGAAACCGGTCACTCTGATGGGACCGGACCTCTTCGTGAATCTGGCGAATCGAATGGTTGGCGGCGTCACGCACCACGTGGGCCAGCGGGAAGCTGAATTCGCCGGCCGGCACCTCGGCGATGACGACGACATCGACCTCATCAAAAACAACCACCCGGTTCCGGTAGAGGTAGCCCTGCACGATCGGGTGAAGCGCCACGGCCCGGGCGAGGCAGCCGACGATGAAGCTGGTGAATGAGAACGCCTCGCCGGTTGCGGCGCGATGATCGCGGATGAGACGGCGGGCCACGGTGACATCGACCTCGAACAATCCATAGACGGTTGGCTGACGCCTCGCGATGGCGGTGGCGTCCATCACCAGCCGGCGCGACAGCGGCACGGGTATCTCGGAGTAACTCATGGCAGGGTCACGACCTTTGCGATGAACTGGGCAACTCGGTCGAGTACTTCGACCTCCGCCTCGCGGTGTGGGGAGTGTCCTACATCGGGGATCAGCCAGATCTCGGCAGGCCCGCCGAGACCTGCTGCGATGACGTCGACGTGTCCTGGTGTGGCGTAGTGGTCCGTTTCTCCCTGGATGATCAACGTCGGGCAGGTCACGTCCCGGATCTCTTCGGTGATGGACCATTCGGCGAACGCCGGGCTCAGCCACGTGTCGGCCCACGCCGCGAACATGGAGTCGACCTTGTCCCCGTGATAGGCGGACAGCCCTTCACGCAGCGGGCCGGCATCGAACTGAGCCCGGGCCGCCACGATCCCGCGCTGGGCGACCTCCTCGACGCTGACGTGGGCTGCCACGGTGACAAGGGCCGTCGTGGTGTTGGGTTCCCGGGCGGCGAACAGCAGCGCCATGGTGCCGCCGTCGCTATGGCCGAAGGGGATGCAGCGAGCCACACCAAGCGCGGCGAGCAGTTCGGCCAGCAAGGCAGCTTCTCGGGTGTGGTAGTCGACGGGGCGCGGCTCGGTGAACCCGTCGGACCTCCCGTGACCTTGGCGGTCGTAGATGAGGGCGTTGTGTCCGGTGGCCGTCGCCAGCCGCAGCGGGAAGTCGCGCCACTGGTCGATCGAGCCCAGCCCCTCGTGGAGGAAGACCAGCCACGGCGCGTCGACATCGGGGTTGACCAGGATGCGGCGCACCGCCAGACGGATCCCCGCAACAGTCACGCTGAGCTCGTCGATCATGCCCCCAGTATTCAGGATCCGCCCGCCCGTAGCCAGTGCGGGTGCGCCGCAGGTGGCCTGATCACGCCCCGGGTTCGAAGAGGGTCGTGCTCGTCGATGTCGAGTTGGCGGCGCCTTCGGGGCTTTCGATTACCTGCTGAAAGGCGACCCAGATGACGGCAGCAACCGTGACCGCAACCGCGGCCACGAGGAGATGCTGCACAAATTCGAGTAGTCGCGCCTTCACTACCGGCCTCCGCTGGGGACTCCGTCCCCTCAATGTCCCTCGAAGATGGAACGATCCTATGCCCTCAGACGGTTCCCGTCACATGGGAGAAGCCGCGGCGGTTCGGCAGCCTTACACCCAGGTTTGGTCGCGGTAGCGGTCGCGCTCTACTTGCCACTCGTCGACGAGCAGGCCCCAGATGGTGTGGTCGAGCCACTCGTTACCGACCTTGACCTCATGGCGGAGGATGCCTTCGAGGGAGAAGCCGAGTTTGGCGGCGACACGCTCGGAGCCGAGGTTGCCGACCGCGATACGGAGGGTGACGCGGTGCATGGCGAGGTCCTCGAAGGCGATCTGGAGCACCCGCACCACCGCTTCGGTACAGATCCCCTGACCGGTCTCATCGCTGCGGATCCAGTAGCCGATCTCGCCGATCCGGTTCGGCCGCGAGGTGAACCACACCGAGACGTTGCCGAGGTGGCGGTCGGGATCGTTGATGCGCCGGATTGCGAAGTCGAAGGCGCGGCCCTCATTCCATGACGCCATCGAGTCGCGCACGAAGTGAGAGGCAACGCCGCGTGAATAGCGGTCGTTGGCCCACGGCAGCCATTTCTTCAGGTCGGGGAGCGAGACCGTTACCGCATCGTGGATGGCGCTCACGTCGCGGCGGCGGAATGGGCGCAGCACAAACCGGGGGGTGTGCCGGGCGCGAGGGTTGAGCGACGTCGCCATGGTGGGCAAGCCTATCGGCTTATCCTCATCCCATGAACGATGTCTGGCGCAAGCTCGCAGCGCTGCCCGAGGTGGAGTACCCGGCCACGGCGCGGGCGGCCGTGCTCGTGCCGCTGTACGAGGACCACACCGGAGCGGTCCGGGTCGTGCTGACCAAGCGCCCCGACGACATGCGGACCCATCCCGGCGACGTCGTGTTCCCCGGCGGCATGATGGAGGCCGGCGAGGACCCGGTCGCCACCGCCACGCGGGAGGCCTGGGAAGAAGTTGCCATCCCGGAGGACGCCATCATCGAGATCCTGGGTGGGTTGTCGCCGATCACCACCCGCAACCGCTCGAACCTCATCATCCCGGTGGTGGCTCGGATCGAGCGGCCCGCCGAGCTCATTCCAGACCCTTCCGAGGTCGACCTGATCATCGAACCAACGCTCGACGAGATGATGGACGAGAGTCGATGGCGGACCAGTGATTGGATGGGCCATACGCTGTGGTTCTTCGAGTTCCCCGAAGCCGTGCTGTGGGGAGCCACCGGCTTCATGATGCGAGAGTTCCTCGAGTACCTCCGTTAGGCGGCGCCCTGGTCGATCAGGCCCCACAGGTGGTCAACGTGGCGCTGCTCCGTGGTCGTCTGACCGATGGAAACCCGGATGAACGAGTCGTCACCGAGCTTGGATGCCGTCACGTAGACCTCGCCGCCGGCGTTGAGCGCCTTCGCCAGAGCATCGGTTGGTTCGTTGCCGCCGACATGCCGGAAGCAGACGAGAGCGAACGGGACTGGTGCGACCAACTCGAAGCGAGGGTCGGCATCGATCTTGGCTGCGAATTCCTGGGCGAGACGCACATGCTCCCTGATGTGGTGGCGAATCCCGGCCGCTCCGTAACTGCGCAGCACGAACCACAGCTTGAGGGCCCGGAACCGGCGCCCCAGCGGGACATGCCAGTCGCGGTAGTCGATGACCTCTCCGGTTTCGGACGCCTGGTTGCGCAGGTAGGGCGGCAGGATGCTGAGGGTTTCCAGCAACGGCGCCCGGTTGGCGACGTAGAACGCCGACAGATCGAAGTTGGTGAACATCCACTTGTGCGGATTGAAGGTATAGCTGTCGACCAACTCGAGGCCGTCCTGGTGATGGCGGAACTCGGGGCAGATCATGGCGTTCCCGGCGTACGCCG
The DNA here is from genome assembly GCA_963821095.1 of uncultured Acidimicrobiia bacterium. Classification (GTDB taxonomy): domain Bacteria; phylum Actinomycetota; class Acidimicrobiia; order Spongiisociales; family UBA5794; genus CAVPHV01. The sequence goes on from CAWGCJ010000007.1 coordinate 521,727, forward strand.
CATCGACGTGGTGCCACATCCCGTGTCTGATGGCGATCTGTGAGATGGCCCGAAGCGGGTCGACCGCTGTTGTCCCTGTGGTGCCGACGTTGGTTCCAACGACGATCGGGGTGAGGCCCTTTGCCAGATCGGATTTGATCTGCGCCTCGAGGGCGTTCGGGCGCATCGCAAACTGCTCGTCGACATCGACGAGCCGGATGTGCCCAAAGCCGGCCACCCGCGCTCCCTTTTCCATCGAGGAGTGGGCTTGAGCCGAGGTGTAGGCGACCATCTTCTCGACTGGTGCTCGGTCCGCGGCCAGGTGGCGGGCGACGACCATTGCCGTATGGGTTGAGTCTGAGGCGCTCATCTGGATGACGCCGCCGCCCGGTCCGATTGACGTCTTCCACGTCTGTGGCAGGTCGAGCAGGTCGACCAGCCAGTCCATCACGACGTTCTCGATCTCGGTGGCGGCGGGGCTGGTGGCCCACATCATCCCCTGCTGGGCAAGGCCGGAGGACACCAGATCGCCGAGGATGGACGGGGGAGAGTTGTTGGCGGGGAAGAAGGCGAACCAGCTTGGTGACTGCCAGTGGGTCACCCCCGGCATGACGACCCGGTCGAGGTCGCTCATGATCGCCTCGAACGGTTCGGGTTCCTCGGGTGCCGTTTCGGGCAGCAGGGCTCGAATCTCACCCGGGGAGACGCGAGGTGTCACCGGGTACTGCTCGATGTTCTCGAGGTAGTCGGCGACCCAGTCGATGATGGCGTAGCCGTGCTGGCGAAACTCGTCTGGGGTCATGTGGTAGCTGGGCATCGCCCAGCAGTATTCAGGATCCGGTAGGCAGTGGCAAGACCGGGCGACTCAGGCCCCGAGCCATCGGTCGAGCCAAGCCAGGAACTCGCCGTACCAGTGCAGGCTGTTGAGGCGACGCTCGATCCAGTGGCCTTCGTCGGAGTAGTACACCAGCCGGGCGGGGACTCCCTTGTGCTTGAGGATGCCGTACAGCGCTAGACCTTGGGTGACGACGACCCGGTAGTCCCGCTCCCCGTGGACGATGAGCGTCGGCGTGGCCATGCCGGCGGTGCGGGCCAGCGGACTCCAACGCAGCACGGCGTCCATGTCGTCCCAGGGGACCCCGCCGATGGCCTTCTCGCGACCCGCGGTGATGTCGGATGCCCACTGCCCGACCAGGTCGTTGACGCCGGCGTGGCAGACGGCGCAGGCGAAACGATCGGTGGTGCTGGTGAGCCAACTCACCAGGTAGCCGCCGTATGAGCCGCCTGCGATTGCCATCCGCTCGGGGTCGATGGACCCTTGGGCGACCAGGTGATCGGTGGCGGCGAGGATGTCGGTGGCCGGCTTGTCGCCCCACCCCCCGCGAATCGACCGGGTGAATGCCTCGCCCCAGCCGATCGATCCGTGGAAGTTCACCGCAGCCACGACGTAACCAGGGGCGGCGAACACCTGGCTGTTCCAGCGCCAATGCCATTCGTCGCCGCTGGTGCCGTGGGGGCCGCCGTGGATGTTGTGCACCAGCGGCCATCGGCGTGACGGGTCGAACCCGGGTGGGTAGACGACGAACATCTGGACGCGGTCCCCGTCGGCGCCTTCGAATTCGATGTCATCGACTCGGCCGAGGTCGAGTTCGGCGAGTAGTCGATCGTTGAAGCTGCCGACCGCACCGACCGACAACTCGGCCACCTCGGGAGGTTTGGTCAAACTCTCGACGCGGAACCACAGCTTCCCGTCGGCGGGGCGAGGGCCGTGCGCCGATTGGTCGACGTCGAGCGAATTGGGCGAGCCTCCATCGAGGTCGAGGGTGAATAGTCCTGCCCTGGGCCCGTCGTGCGCCCCGAGCACGATGGTGGAGTCGTCGACGAACTCCCATCCATGGGCGGCGCGATCCCAGCCGTCGGCAATCGTTGCCGTCGCTCCCGTGGCGAGGTCATAGATGACAAGTTGGTCATGATCGGCATAGAAGTCCCATTCGCGTTGGCGGCCGAACAAGAGCCGCGAGCCGTCAGGGCTGTAGCGGGGTCGGCGCTCGTGGGCGGTGGGCGCTTCGGTGAGGCGCTCGATGGTGGCCTCGGCAAGGCCAAGCCGGTACAGGGCGAACTGATACCGATCGGATGCGAGATCGACCAGTGCCGAGAACATCACCTCGCTGCCGTCCGGCGAGATGTCGTAGGTGCCCTCGGGGCCGTCGAGGCCGAAGACGGTGTCGAGGTGCGGCGTGAGGTGGCGAACCTCACCCGACGCCAGGTCGAGGTGGAACAGGTGCTGGCTGGAGCCAGACGCCAACCACTTGTTCCAGAAGCGGTAGACGCGGTCCTCGGTGACGATCGGCTCAGGTGAGGCCGCCTCGCGGCGCCGGTCTCGCTCCGTGGTGGTCGCTTCGATGGTGCCGTGACCGCGCAGCAACGGGGCCGCAACGATGAGGCCGGAGCCGTCGGGGAGCCAGCGGCTCGCCGCAGCTCCAAGCGGGAGGTCGGTGACCTGTTCGGACTCACCGCCGCCGAGCCGCATCAGGTGGAGCTGCGCATGGTCGGTGCCGGCCGGCTTGCGGAGGAAGGCGACCCGGGTTCCGTCGGGAGCGACCGCAGGGCTGGTGGCCGATGCGCCGGTGGTGAGTGGTGTCGCCGTGCGATCGAGCGCCACGAGCCAGAGGCGGGTGGTGGCCTCGTCATCGTCGCTGGTGGTGACGGGGACAACCGCGGCCGTCCCGTTGGGTAATGGGTCCGGTTGGCCGACTCTGGCCAGGTTCCACAGGTCCTCGGGGGTGATAGAGCGTGACATGGGGCCACGCTACCCAGCCGGACCGAGGGATCATCCGATCGGATAGGCGCGTGGACGTTGAGCTGGCTTTCGGCCCCTATTCTCAGTATGGTGGCAATAATGAGAAGTGACACGATCGAATGAGCGACACCCACATGCACCGGCCCCGCGCCGGGCGTCGTCATCGCCGACCGCTTGCGATCGCCTTTGTCCTCGTTCTCGGCTTCATGGTCATCGAGTGGGTGGCAGGAGTGCTGACCAATTCGTTGTCGCTGATCTCCGATGCCGGCCACATGGCGACCGATGCCCTCGGTCTCGGCATGGCGTTGGCCGCCATGCTGGCGGCCAACCGAGCCGAGACGAGTGCAGGCCGAACCTACGGTCTCTACCGCTGGGAGATCCTTGCCGCGTTGGCCAATGCCGGACTGCTGCTGCTGGTGGGCGGCTACGTGTTGGTCGAGGCGGTGCGCCGCTTCCAGGAGCCGACTGAGGTCATGGTGGGGCCGATGCTGCTGGTCGCGGTCGGCGGTCTTCTGGTCAACCTCGTGACGTGGCGACTGCTGCGGCCGGGTGCGCAGGAATCCATCAACGTGAAGGGCGCCTTACTACGAGGTGGTCGCCGACTTGATCGGTTCCATCGGGGTCATTGCAGCTGCCGTCATCACGATGACGACCGGCTGGCGCTACGCCGATCCGCTGTTCGCGGCGCTGATTGGGCTGTTCATCGTGCCGCGAGCCTGGCACCTGGGGCGCCAGGCCCTCCGGATTCTGACGCAGGCTTCCCCACCCGACCTTGATATTGACGCCCTGAGGTCTGATCTCCTGGCAGTGGACGGTGTCGGGGATGTTCACGATCTCCACGTGTGGACCCTCACCTCGGAGATGGACGTTGCTACCGTCCACCTCATGACGGCCGGCGATGTCGAAGCACACCCGGTGCTCGACCGAGCCCGCAGCCTCCTGCGAGACCACTACGGCATTGACCACGCCACTCTTCAGGTCGAGCCCGACACTCATCTGGGGTGTTCCGACGTCACTTGGTAGCCATGCGGGTCAACTGAGTAGCCTCGATACTCATGGAACCAATGGAACCGATGCCGGAACTCACGTTGGATGCCGGGCAGGCCCGAGTCCTTGGCTGCCTGATCGAGAAGGCCCGCACCACCCCCGACCAGTATCCGATGTCGCTCAACGGGGTTCGGGTGGCGTGCAATCAGGTGTCGAACCGGGATCCAATCGTCGACTACTCGGAGGCTGCGGTCGAGCGCACCCTGCGCCAACTCTCGGATCAGGGGCTAGCCCGCATGGTCCATCGCCCGGGCGATCGGGTGGTCAAGTACCGCCACGCCGCCGACGAGATCTTCGGTCTCGATGACAAGGAAGTGTCGCTGCTGGCGGTGCTGATGCTACGCGGGCCACAAACGCCTGGCGAGCTGCGGCAGCGGACCTCCCGGTATGTCGAGTTCACCGGACTCGCCGATATCGAAGCGACCCTCGAACAGCTGCGGACCCGCAACGCCGTGGTTCGCCTCGAGCGCCGCCCGGGCCAGAAGGAGCACCGCTATCTGGAGTTGCTCAGCGATCGCGGGACAGGGGATGAGCGGGTTGATGACGCAGAGTTCGTTGTCCCGACGACAGCTCCTGTGCCACCGGTGTCTGCGGTGGCTGCGGGCGAGTTGGAGGAGCTACGCGCCGAGATCGACGACCTCAAGGCGCGCTTCGCCCGCTTGCTCGACGCACTCGGCGTCGACGACGTGTAGGAGTACTCGCCTAGGTGTGCTCTTTGGGGAGGTTGTCCTTGAGGATGCTGGTGGGGGTGGCCCATCCGAGTGATCCGTGGGCTCGGTGGTGATTGTAGAAGTGGATGAACCCGGTGTAAGGCCAGGGTGCGTTGGGTGTCTGAGGTCCAGGGTCGGATGTAAGGCCCATTCCTCGAGCAGGATGCGGTGAAAGCGTTCGACCTTGCCGTTGGTTTGGGGGCGGCGAGGTCGGGTCTTTTTCGCTTTGGTGCCGGTGGCGGCACAGCGCGGTGCCAGAGCCCGGATTTGTAGCAGCCGCCGTTGTCGGTAAGGACCCGCTGCGGGCTGATCCCGATCGATTGGTACCAGGCTGCGGCGCGGGTCCAGAACCCAGCGGCGGTGATGGCTCTGTCGTCGTTGAGGATCTCGGAGTAGGCAATACGGGTGCGGTCATCGATGGCGGTGTGGATGTAGCGGTACCCGGCTCGTCCCGCAATGGTGGCCTTCTCACCTTGGTAGCCGCGTCCGTGGAGACGCCAGCCGCCTCCGTCGGGGATACCAGCGATCTTCTTGATATCGACGTGGATCAACTCGCCTGGCAGGTCACGTTGATACCGGCAAGGTTTCGCCTTGTGGGTGGCTCGGTCTCCCCGATCGAGACGGCCGATGCCGGCCCGGTTCAAGATGTTCTGCACCGTTGAGGCAGCCAGACCAATCTCATACCCAATGTGATCCGCCCCCCAGCGGCGCTTCTTGCGGAGCCGGATCACCCGACGAGTAGATCCGACGGGGTCCGGTTCGGAGACCGACGCGGCCGCGACGCACCATGGGCCCGCAAACCCGATTCACCCTCGGTGAGGAACCGGTCCCGCCACTTACGCACCGTCTAGTGTGCGTTCGACCTGGAATCTTCCGCCGTGGCCGTGACACGTCCACTTGCGTTCCACAACACACTCGACCATGGCGGCGGCAGACCCTCCGGAGACGCGGCGGCTGCTTCTCGGATGCATGTGATCTAGCGTACGTCATGAGCCCTCCTTGAGAGTGCCGTGAGTGCGTTGCTTCAACCCACAGTCTCGCTCGGAGGGCAATCCATCAGTCACCCCATCCCGCCAGGGACAACGTCCCCGGTTGTCACACCTAGGAGACCGTTGAACAACGCCAGACTTGGGCTTGCCGCGACGTCCAGGGCCAGGCGTTTGCTCGCCGGCGCAAGCCCGCACGGCGCTTGCCCAACGCCCTCCTACGCCTCGTCGGCGAAGGGGTTGGGGTGAGCCAGGAGCCTTGAGCAGGTCGCCCTCGTACTCGAGGATGTCGGGGCGTGACGGCCTCCGGCCAGTCCTCCTTGGGGTAGTCCTCAATCGCAATTGACACCGAGGTTTCGGGCGACAATGGCATATCTCCATGTCTACGTCCCTCGTGATGGCGGCGACGAGCGCCTCCTTTTGCTCGTCGGTCCTGCCTTCGAGCATCTTGATGATCACGTGCGGCAGCTCGACTCCCCTGTCCGTGGTGGCTAGGCCCAATCGTCCCGCAGCACGCGGGCGACCTCAAATCGGACCTGGAAGTCTGGGTCCGTCCTGAGTGAATCGACCAACGCTCGGCTGGTGTCGAGGCCGATGTCGCCGAGGGCGCGGACCGCCTTCCAGCGGATCCATGGGTCGTCGGTTTGGGTCGCCTGCTCGAATAGCGGCCGCAACGCAGGGTCCTCGGTATCGGCGGCGGCATCGACGGCGGTGCGGCGCACGATGCGCGATTTGTCCTCGAAGCCGCGAGTGATCGCCTCGGACCGGACCACGGGGTTGTCGCACTCCACCAGCACGGCAACGGCGACCCGGCGGACCCGAGCGTCGCCGGCGCCGAGCGCAGCCGTGAGTCGGTCGCGGTCGGCGGGATCGTCGGGGTCGAGCAGGTGGAGTTCCTCCGGCCTTGCGTCGAGATGGAGATGCCCGGCCTCGTCGAGCAGTTCTTCCCGGGTGCGTTCCGGTGCCGTTGTCGTTGCCCCTTCGTCCCAGTAGAGCTCGGTGACCAGGGCGAGCAGCGGTTCGAGACGTAGCTCCCACGACGACGTGGCCCCGATCCCCACTGTGACGAAGTCACCGGCCACCATGACGTCGGTCACGTCGGGTTCGGCGAAGAGGCGCTTGACCCGGAGGTCGGTCACCGGTTCCTCATCGGTGCGGCGATACCAGACCCCCGGGGCCGGGACACCCCCCGTGGTGAACTTGACCTTGCGGGGGTGGGGGGTGGCTTCGGGGACCACCGGACCGTCGAAGGCACGGTCGAAGATGGACCCGGTTGCGGTCGAGATACCGCCAACCCACAGCTCGTAGCGGTCCTCCCGGATGCCGTGGGCGAGGGTGATACCGCTGCCGAGGTCATGCTCCCACCATCCGCTTGCCACGTGAGGGACCACGATGGCGCTGAGCTGGTCGGCGTCGGCGGCGCCCCACGCCATGGGGGAGAAGAACTGCTTGAGCAGATTCTTGAATGGCCCCAGCGTTTCGTAGGGCAACTCCATGGCCACGTCGGAGGTCAAGTACCCGGAGGCGGTGGCCACCAGTTCACGGGCGGCAATCGTGGCCCTGGTCGGATCGAGGTCATCGGGTCGTTGGTCCATGCCCCCATGGTGCCAGATCCGCTGGTCCCTTCCCTTTCTTGCGTAGATTCCGGCCATTATTGGCCGCCAGATACGCAAGAACGGAGGGGGTTTCAGTCGCCGTTGCGGCGCTTCTCTCGCATCAGGCCGATGACGAGGCCCTCGACCACGGCCTTCCAGGAGGCATCGATGATGTTCTCGTGGACGCCGACCGTGCCCCAGACCCCGTCGCCATCGGAGTGCTGGCACAAGACCCGAACCCGGGCGCTGGTGCCGTCGGACGAATCCAGGTCGCGGACCCGGTAGTCGACCAGCTTGATGTGGTCGACCTCGGGGTAGGCCCACACGAGGGCCGAGCGCAAAGCTCGGTCGAGGGCTGAGACGGGGCCGTCACCCTCCCGGGTTGTTACGACGCGTTCGTCGCCGACGTAGACCTTGACGGTTGCCTCGGCGACAACTTCGTCATTGTGGGCCTCGATGAACACCCGGTACGACTCAGGAGCGAAGAAGTCCTGCTGCCACCCCTGGGTCTCGCGCAACAGCAGTTCGAACGACCCGTCGGCGGCCTCGAACTGGTAGCCGACGTGCTCGAGCTCCTTGATGCGATCGACGACGGCCTGGGCGTCCTCGCTGGTGAGTTCGAGCCCCTGGGCTTCGGCCTTGGCGAGGACGGTGGAGCGGCCGGCCAACTCGGAGACGACGACCCTGGTGCTGTTGCCGATCTCGGCCGGGTCGAGGTGCTCGTAGGCGTCCGAGCGGCGGGCCAATGCCGAGGTGTGGAGCCCCGCCTTGTGGGTGAACGCCGACGCTCCGACATAGGGGAGGTGGGGGTCGAGGGTGAGGTTGACCAGTTCGGCGAGGTGGTGTGAGACCCGGGTGAGGCGGGGGAGGCGCTCCACCGGGATTGCGTCGTAGCCCATCTTGAGCGCCAGGTTCGGGATCAGCGAGCAAAGGTCGGCGTTGCCGGTGCGCTCGCCGTAGCCATTGATGCAGCCCTGGACTTGGAACACCCCGGTGCGCACCGCGGTGAGGGAGTTGGCCACCGCCATCCCGGAGTCGTTGTGGAAGTGGCACCCCAAGACGGCATCGGGGACGGCGTCGGTGACTTCTCCGACGATGCGCTCGACCTCGTGGGAGAGGAAACCGCCGTTGGTGTCGCACAGGACCAGCCGTTCGGCGCCGGCTTCGTGGGCCGCGGTCAGCACGGCACGGGCGAAGTCGGGATTGGAGCGGTACCCGTCGAAGAAGTGTTCGGCATCGAAGAAGACCCTGCGGCCTTGGGAGCGCAGATACTCGATCGAGTCGGCCACCATCGCCACCGCCGCTTCGGGAGTCGTGCGCAGGGCGTGTTCGACGTGATAGTCCCACGACTTGCCGACCAGGCAAATGACGTCGGTGTCGGCGGCGATGAGTGCGGCGAGCTGTTCGTCCTCGTCGGGGCGGTTCTTGGAGTGACGAGTCGAGCCGAACGCCACCAACGTCGAGTTGGCGAGATCGAGCTCGGTCTTGGCCCGCTGAAAGAACTCGTCGTCCTTGGGATTGGCGCCAGGCCACCCCCCTTCGACGTAGGCCACCCCGAGGTCGTCGAGCAGGCGGGCAACCTGCAGCTTGTCGCCGGCGGTCAGCGAAATGCCTTCCTGCTGCGTTCCGTCGCGCAGGGTCGTGTCGTAGATCTCAACTCGTTGGGTGGTCATGGGGGAGGCTCCTCGGTAGTGGGCAAAGAGAAACCCTCCGCCGAGCGGAGGGCAGGAAGGGCACACACGCCTTGCGGCATGTGCGCCTACGTAATCTCGATGCGGGTGAGCCCGGTCGTTGCCATGGCGGGCAGTATGACCCAGGCTGGTGAGGGCGTCAATCTCGTGGTCTGCCCGGCTACTCGAGCAGTCGGACAAAACAGTAGACGCCCTCGACAATCCCGAAGACCGGCCAGATTGCCCAGATGAGCACCCAGTAGGTGAAGGTGGGTTGCCGGAACCCCAGATCGCGGTCCCAAACGAAGATGGTGATGGCGGTGTACCAGAAGGGAACCGACGCCACCAGTGCCAGCAGGAAACCCCAGCGCTGCCCGAGGAGCATGCCGACGCTCCCCGCGATCTGGAGCGGCGCCCAGAAGAGCACATCCGCCCAGGCGTAGCCCTGATTGAAAGCGAAGTAGGCCGTTGGATCGGTGTCGTCGGGACTGCCGCCGTAGACGTTGGCGACCGTCCAGGCAGCACGCGGCCTGACGACTGCGACGAACTGGAGGGCGCCGAGGAGAGCAATCAGCAGCAGACCCGAAACCGCGATGACCCAGGTCAAGACGGTGACGTCCATGGCCATCCCTTCAGTCGGCCAGCGTCGCGATTGCAGCGATGATCGTGATCAAGCCCATCAGCCCCCATACAGCGAGCATGGTGTAGCCGAGGCGAAGGTTCTGCTGGGAGCCGATTCGCAAGCCGCTCCGCTGCATTGCCGCCCTGGTGAGGATTCCCCGGCCTGCGAAATAGACGTATGTGCCGCCGCCAACCAGCCCGAAGTAGGCCCAAGCCTTGTTGTCGGCGATGAGGAGTACTCCGGCGACGACGAGCGTCCACAGGGTGAGGAAGTCCCAGGGTGCCTCCGCACGAATGTCGGCCCAATACGTCGGTCTCGACATCGTCCTGGGCCTCCATCAGGCTCCAACGGACCGCGGTATCCGGAGCGAGCCAGGCGACGGTCTGCCCACCCCAGGCCAGCATCGACAACAGGAAAACGACCAGGCCCCAAACGACCTCACGCAAGGGCTCCTCTCGATCTGGTGCCTTCCGACCATGGCCTGCCGCGACCGAGGACGACAGGGCCTTACGGCTCATTCCCCTTGCTGGACTCCGGTAGGGCACCGGCGGGTATGCGGCCCCCGGCACCCGGCACCGCCTTGTAGGGTGCTCCGCATGGCTAAACCACTCAACATTGCGTTGCTCGGGACCAAGTTCATGGGCAAGGCCCACTCAAATGCCTGGCTCACGGTTGATGAGTTCTTCTCAGTGCCGCGCTCGCCGGTGCGGCACACCGTCGTCGGTCGAGACGTCGCCGACCTCGAGGAGTTCGCCGACCGCTGGGGTTGGCAGCAGTGGACGACCGACTGGAAAGCTGCCGTCACCGACTCCGAGATCGACCTGGTCGATATCGGCACCTCAAACGATGTGCACGCCGAGCAGTCGATCGCCGCTCTCGAAGCTGGCAAGCACGTGGCATGCGAGAAACCCCTGGCCCGTACCCTCGACGAATCCCGCCAGATGGTGCAAGCGGCGAAGGCCAGCAAGGCGCAGACGTTCGTCTGGTACAACTACCGCCGAGTCCCGGCGGTAGCGCTCGCCCACCAGCTCGTCAAGGAGGGCAGGCTCGGCAGGATCTATCACGTCCGAGCTACCTACCTGCAGAGTTGGGGTGGCCCCGACACGCCGCTGCTGTGGCGGTTTCAGTCCAAGGTGGCCGGCAGTGGCGCCCACGGCGACCTCATGGCGCACATCATCGACATGGCCCGGTTTGTCACCGGCGACGAGTTCACCGAGGTCACCGGCGCCATCGAGGAGCGCTTCATCAAGGAGCGGCCGCTGGTCGACGATCCCAAGCGCATGGGTCGCAGCAGCGTCGACGACGCCGTGCTCTTCCTCGGCCGGCTCAAGGGCGGCGCCGTCGCCAGCTTCGAAGCCAGCAGGCTCGCCACCGGGGTGAAGAACTCGAACCGCATCGAGCTTCACGGCGAGAAGGGTGCCATCCGTTTCAACTTCGAGCGGATGAACGAACTCGAGTACTTCGACGCTGCCGTCGTGCCGCGACTCCAGGGGTGGCAGACCATCCAAACCATGCACGATGAGCACCCGTATGCCGCTGATTGGTGGCCCGACGGACACTGGCTCGGATACGAGCACACCTTCGTGAACCAGGCGGCCGACATCCTGCGGGCGATCTCACGCCGCAAGGTGGTCGTCCCGTTGCCCGACTTCGCCGACGCCTACCAGACGGCCCGGGTGATGGAGGCCGTGATCCTCTCGGCCCGGAACCGCACCCCGGTGCGCCTCAGCGAGGTGAAGTAGCCATGCGCCACGCCGATGCCATGCGAGTTGTGGAAGCGATCCGTGCCGAACTGGATCGAAACGGTGGTGGGGCTGCGGTTGCCGTGGTGGATACCCATGGGGAACTTGTCGCCTTCGTGAGAACCGACGGCTGCCCCCTGCCTTCCATCGCCAATGCAATGAACAAGGCATACACCGCTGCCCGCGAGCGGATCACCAGCGAGGAACTCGGTCGGCGGTCGCGGGAAGAGGGCTTCCCGATGACCAACTACGGCGACCTGCGCTACATCTCGTGGGGTGGCGGGGTACCGATCGTCATCGGCGGCGAAGTGATCGGCGCCGTCGGTGTGAGCGGTCTGCCCGAAGCCGAGGACATCGCGCTCGCCACCATGGGGGCGCGGCTCGTCTCGTGAGCGCGAGAACGGCGCCGCTGCGCGGCGCCGTTCACGACATCTCTGGGGGGATCAGGCGCCGAGGTCGAGATCACCCAAGTCGAAGTTGAGGTCCTCCATGTCGGTGTACTCACCCTCGGCGGGGACCGTCACGTTGACCGGCTCGCCAAAGGCGAACATCTCATACGTCATGACCATCTGTCCGAAACCCTCGCCCGGAGCGGACTCGATTTCAGACCCGTCCATCGTTATGACAAACCGGCGGATGTAGCCGTCGTCATCGATCCAGAAGTCGACGTCCAAGTTCTCAGGCAAATCTCCGAGGTCTTCGAGACCCTCGACGCTGCCGTCGGCGGAGGTCTCCGCCAACGCCTTGGCGTCGACCACGGCGCGGTAGTGGGTAGTGGCCACCCCGCGTACGTCCTCGGTGCCGACCTCAACGATGTCGACGTGCTCATTGTTGAAGGCGGCAAACAACTCTGTCGGGTTGACCGGGTTCGCACCGGCGAATCCGCCGGCGGTGTCGCTGCTCTCGTCGGCAGGCATCTTGATCCACTCGGTATCGGAGCCGAGGAACATCGAGAAGAACCCGAACTTCATGTAGGAGTCGTCGCCAACGGTGATGATCTCCATGTCGCCGAGCAATCCGGCCATCTCCGGCGGGATCTCCTCGCCCATGCCTTCAACGGCGCCGCTCAGGTCCATCTTGAAAGCGAAGATCTCGTTCTCGTTGTCAAAGGCACCGGAGAAGTTGATGGAGATTTCGCCGGTTCCGGGAGCGCCTTCGACGCCGGACATCGCGATGGTGCCTTCCATTTGGGCTGAGGTCACCTCGCCACTCTTTTCGATGGCCTCCTGGAATGCTCCGGCATCACCACCTCCCGTGGCGGCCGTCGTGGTGGTCTCGCCGGTGGCGGCGGTGGTCGTGGTTTCCCCGGTGGCGGTGGTGGTGGTTTCGGAACTCTGGCTCGTGGTGGTGACCTCGCCGGCGGACGTTGTCGCCGTCGTGTCGCTGGTCTCCCCATCGCCGCAGGCACTGACGACCAGCGCCAGGGCGGCCAAACCAAGCAGCAAACGATGCTTCTTCATTACGGTCACACTCCCAATTCGGCAGGTGTTTCACTCGCGACGATACGACGCTCAGCGGCTTACGTGTAGGTCTATCGGGTTTCCGGCCCCGATCCTTGAGACGGGAGCGGAGAGGGTCAGACCCTGTCGGGGACCTCGGACGGTGCGCGGCGGGCAAGAACCAGCGTCGTCGCCAGCAATCCCACGGCCGCCGCAAGGAGTACGGGACCGACCATCTCGAGGTCGTTGGCGGCCACGAGTTGGCCGATGAGCAGGGGGATGATGACGGCCCCAACGGTTGCCCCGGCCAGTTGGTATCCGGCCATGGGGGGAGTCGCCACCGGGCCAAATCGGCGCGGGGTGAGCAGCATCTGGAGCGGGAAGACGAACCCGAGGGCAAACCCGGCGAATACGAGCCCGAGTGCGCCCACCGCATCTACCGGGTTCCACCACAACACGGTGATGCCGACCACCGACCCGATGGCGGAGGCGCGTAGGACGGCATCCGGGTCGACACGGTCGCCGATCACGCCGAGGAGCAATCGGGCCGCCGTGAGGGCTGCCCAGAACCCCGTGACGGCCACTCCGGCAGCCGCTTCCGCCATTCCGCGCTCTTCGGTGAACAGCGTGTACGCCCACGATCCGGCCCCCACCTCGATCCCTCCGTACAGGGCGAACACCAGCAGGGCCAGCATTGCGGTGGCCCGGTGGTCTCGGTTGAGGCGACCTCGTTCGCCGGCTTCTGCCGGAGCGGTGGCCCAATCGGCGCTGGTTCGCCAGATGGCAATGGCGATCCCGGCTTGGAGAGCAACGAGCAAGGCGAACCCGATCCGCCACGACCCGTCCAGTGCGACGATGACGGTCATCACCAGGGGCCCCAGCGTCGCTCCGATGCCAAACGAGGCGTGAAGGAACCCCATGGCGCGGGCCCCGTAGCGGAGGGCAACGTGGGCGTTGACGCCGGCGTCGAGCAGTCCGCCGCCACAGCCGAGCACGACGGCCGCAAGGCCGAGGCTCAGTTGGTTCTGCGCTGCGGCGTATCCGATGATGCCAACCGTGAGCGCCCACGCTGCGATCGTCAGCATTGGACCATTGCCGATCCGGTGACTCAACCGGCCGCTGATCAGGCTGGCGACGAAGTAGGCGCCGACATGGATGGCGACAAAGAGGCCCAAGTCGGCAATCGGGGCGGACAGGTCGGCTGCCATCGAGGGCCAGGAAACGCCGAAGGCGGCTTTCGGCATCCCGAGGGCGACGAAGGCGACGAAGGCGATGAGGAGGATGAGGCGGCTGCGTGACACGGCACGACGTTAGGCCCTCCCCGGGTGCCCTCAGCCGCAATATCTCTCCCGTTCTGGCGTGGCTCGGATACCAGATCCAGCACCCTGGCCACGCCAGAACGGAAAGTGGCCCTAAGGAGACTGTTGAACAACGCCAGTTTGGGCTTGCGGCGACTCTCCAGGACCAGGCGTCTGCTCGCCGGGGCAACCCCGCTCGGCGTTTGTCCAACACCCCCCTAGCATTGTCGGGACCGCCCTCACCGCAGGAGCCATGACCTCCACTCTTCGCGCCAATCGCCGCCTCGGTGTGCCGACGCCGACCAAACGCCACGTTGGCCTGGTGCTCGGCGCCATTGTCTTTGTGCTGCCCTACGTCATTGAATTCGACGGATTGTCTGTGGCGGGGCACCGCGCCCTCTCGGTGTTCCTGCTGGCCATCGTGTTCTGGGTCACCGAGGCCATTCCGCTCTACGCCACGGCAGCACTGATCATCTTCCTGCAAATCCTGCTGATCTCCGATCAGGCCCTGTTCGCACTCCCAGAGAGCTTCGAGGCGCCCTCGTACACCGAGTTCTATGCGACCCTTGCCAATCCGGTCCTCATGCTGTTTCTGGGCGGGTTCTTCCTCGCCGACGGCGCCGCCAAATACAAACTGGACCGCAGCATGGCGAGCGTGCTGTTGCGTCCCTTTGGCGTCTCGCCCCGCTACATCCTGCTCGGGCTGATGCTCATCACGGCAGCGTTTTCGATGTTCATGAGCAACACGGCCACCACTGCGACGCTGATGGCGGTGGTGCTGCCGGTGATCGCCGGACTGGACATCGACGACAAGCTGCGCACGGCCCTGGCGCTGTCGATCCCGATTGCAGCCAACGTCGGCGGGATCGGGACCCCGGTCGGCACGCCCCCCAACGCCATTGCCCTGGGGGGCCTCGGGGACGCCGGAATCTCGGTCAGTTTTGTCGAGTGGATGGTGATGGCCGTCCCCATGATGATCGTGCTGCTGCTCTTCTCATGGTGGCTGCTGATCAAGCTGTTCCCGGCCAAGACCGACACCGTCCACCTCAACATCAAGGCCGACTTCGATCGCTCCCGAGGTGCCCAGATCTTCTACGTGACGTTCGCCGTCACGGTGCTCTTGTGGCTCACCGAGCCGATCCACGGGATCAAGTCCACCATCGTTGGCTTCCTCCCGGTCGTCGTCCTTCTCGCCACCCGGGTGTTCAGCTCGAAGGAGCTGCGGTCGGTCCAGTGGCACATTCTGTGGCTGGTTGCCGGCGGAATCGCCCTTGGGCTTGGCGTTTCATCATCGGGCCTCGACGTCTGGCTGATCGATCTCGTATCGTGGGATCGGGTTCCCGGCTGGCTGGTTGCCGGCTTGCTGGCATTGACGGCGCTGGTGATGTCCACCGTGATCTCCAACAGCGCTGCGGCGAACCTCCTGATCCCCATCGGTCTGACGCTGGCGCTTTCCGGTGCAGTGCCGCTTGATCCGATCCAGGTTGGTTTCTTCATCGCCATTGGAGCGTCCTTGGCGATGGCATTGCCGATATCCACCCCGCCGAACGCCATTGCCTACTCGACCGGTGCCGTGCAAACCTCCGACATGGCTCGAGCCGGGATCGTGATTGGACTGGTTGGTCTTGTGCTCTTCGTCGTCGTCGCTCCCTTGCTGTGGAGCGTTGTGGGAGTGGCGGGCGCATGAGCGACGAGGCCGACCGCCACGCCAACTACTACGCGTTGTGTCTCGGCGAACACCGCGACGAGGTGGATGATCTCGTCGGACGGATCACCCAAGCAACCCGCGGCGTGATCGTCGTGGAGGGCTTCGTCAAGGTCGCCTGGTTCCGGGAGCGGCTGAGCAGGCTCATTGCACGTGGCGACCATGTCGTCCTTGTCATCATTGACGACCAGGTCACTGCCGTTGATGGCCCGAAGCTGCTCGATGAGCTCGGCACCACACCCGAGTTCGAACCCGCGACCAGAATGCTGCTGGTGTCCCATCCCGAGGATCGCGAGGGCATCGTCGAGATGGTCCGGCCGTGGAGCGACGAGGGCCTGGCCCGTTTGGCCCAGAGCTTGGTGACGGTCTACTTCGTCGAGCACGCCCCCGAGGACATGGAACGCATCGGCGGTTTTGCCGACACCGAGCTGCTCTCCGTCGCCTATACCGAAACCGAGAAGGAACTCCAGCGCACCGAGAGTCAGCTGGAGCGCCTGCAACGCTCGTTCTTCGTCGACGCCGATGTGCCCGACGACGAGGTCGAGCGGCGGATGATCGACGAGATCGACCGGGCGCTCGCCGAGCCTGAGCGGGTCGCCATCCCTGCCGGGACCGTGCTGTTGCGCCACGGTCAGGCCGTCGATCGGATCTGGATCGTTCTCGACGGCGACGTGCGGCTCACCCGGACCGTCGATGGGCGCGAGATCGTGCTTCACCTGCGCACCGCTGGGCGCATCGTCGGTCTGATGGCAGTGGCCCGCAACCAACCGGCTTTCATGGACGCCACCGCAGGCACGGACCTCACTGCGATCTCGCTCACACTCGAAGAGCTCGATCGAGCACTGCGGGGCAGTGAGACCCTTGCGGTCCACTTCGTGACGGCGCTGCTGCGTTCGATGGTGCGTCGCCACCAGCGCTCGATCGATCTGCGCCTCCAGGTCGATCAGCTCAATCTTGATCTGGCAAAGGAGAGGGACCAGCTGGCGGCCGCTCTGGCGCAGCTCGAGCAGGCCCAGACCAGGCTGATCGAATCGGAGAAGATGGCGACTCTTGGTCAGTTGGTTGCAGGGATCGGGCACGAGCTCAACAACCCGATCGCCGCCATCGGGCGAGCTGCAGACTTCATCACGCAGGACCTGTCCGAACTTCCTCTGGCCCATGTCGACGGAGTGATGATGCAGCAGGCATTCGATGAGGCGCTGCACCGGCCCCCGATTTCCACCGCCGAAGAACGCAGTCAGCGCAACGCCCTCGCCGAGTCGATCGGCGACCGCGCCCTGGCGGGTCGATTGGTGTCGGTGGGTATCACGGACGCCGCCGACTTCCAGCGGGCGCTCGGGAATCTGAGCGATGAGGAGCGTGGACGCCGTCTCGTCGACCTCGAGCGCTATCACCAGCTTGGCCTTTCGTTGCGCAACATACGGTCGGCGGCAGGCAGGATCAGCGATCTGGTCGGCAGCCTCCGCTCGTACGCCAGAGCCGGACAGGGTCTTGCCACCGGGGTTGAGGTCGCCGCCGGCATCGAAGACACCTTGCTGCTGCTCGGTCACGAGCTGCGAGGCATCGAGGTGGAGCGGGAATACGGTGAGGTGCCCCCGATCGCCTGCTTCCCCGGTCAGCTCAATCAGGTGTGGACCAACCTCATCCACAACGCCATCCGTGCCATGAATGGGTCGGGCACGTTGACCGTGCGCACCGCAGGGTCTGACGCCGGTGGGGTGCGGGTCGAGATCGAGGACAGTGGCCCGGGCATTGACCCAAGCCACATCGACCAGATCTTCGACATGCACTTCACCACAGCCGGGGGCCGGGTCGACTTTGGTCTCGGCCTTGGTCTGCGGCTGGCCAAGGACATCGTGACCCAGCACGGCGGCACGATCTCGGTTGAGTCCGTGCCGGGCCGCACGTGCTTTGTCGTTACTCTTCCGCCTGAGCCACCGGAAGCGACCCCGGGAGAATCGTGAGCGAGATCGCCATCGTCGTTGTTGAGGACGAGCGAGAGGTGCGCGACGCGGTCGTGCGCGACCTCACTCCCTTTGCGGGCCACTTCAGAATCGAAGCTGCCGAGGACGTCGACGACGCCCGCAACCTGCTGGCCGAGCTCGCCGCCGATGACGTCCTCGCCGGGCTCATCCTTTGTGATCACATGCTGCCCGGGGTCCTCGGTATCGACTTCCTGATCGAACTCGAAGGGGAGCCGAAGACACGTGGCACCCGCAAGGTTCTGCTGACCGGCCAGGCGGGTCTCGAAGACACCATCCGCGCCGTCAACGAGGCCAAGCTCGACTACTACGTCGCCAAGCCGTGGTCGCCCGAGGCGCTCCACCAGGTGGTCTCGTCCCAACTCACCGAGTTCGTCTTGGCTTCCGACGAAGACGTACTGCCCTACGTGTCCATCCTCGACGGTCCCCGCCTCCTCGACGCCGCGTCACAGCGAGGCTGGGAAGGTCGCGCCACGTGACCGGGCGCCTCACCGGCAAAACGGCAGTCGTCACCGGTGCCGGCCAGGGAATCGGCCGCGCCACGGTTGAGGCGTTCATCGCCGAAGGGGCTGAGGTGTGGGCACTCGACCTGAACCCGGTCACGCTCGACACACTGGCGGTTGAGTATCGGGGGGTTCACACCAGAGTCGTCGACGTCACCGATTCCGCAGCGATTGTGGCGGTTGCCGAGGAAGTTGGCCCGGTCGACGTCCTGTTCAACTGTGCCGGGATCGTGCAGCACGGCAACATCCTCGATACCGACGAGTCGGAGTGGTCGTTCGGGCTCGACGTCAACGTCACCTCGATGTATCGCATGATTCGAGCACTGCTGCCCGCAATGCTGACCCACGGTGGCGGGTCGATCGTCAACATGGCTTCGGTTGTTTCCAATGTGTCCGGCGTTCCCGACCGATTTGTCTATGGAACGTCCAAAGCAGCAGTCATTGGACTGACCAAGGCCGTGGCTGCCGACTTCGTTGCCGGCGGTATTCGCTGCAACGCCATCGCCCCAGGGACGGTCCAGTCGCCCTCGCTCGACGAGCGCTTATCGGCGCTGGGGGACGTGGAGCAGGCGCGAGCCGCGTTCGTGGCACGTCAGCCAATGGGGCGGCTTGGCACCACGGACGAAATTGCCGCCGCCGCCGTGTACCTGGCGTCCGACGAGTCGGCGTATGTGACGGGAACCGTCTTGGTGATCGACGGGGGCATGACCCTGTGAAGCTGGTCAGGTACGGCCGGCGCGGGGAGGAACAGCCCGGCATTGTCGACGCCGCCGGGCAGGTGAGGTCGCTGGCCGGCGTGACCGACGACATCGCAGGCACCACGCTCGAGCCGCACCACCTCAACCGGCTCACCGCCATCGATCCCGCAACGTTGCCGGCTGTGGATGACGAAGTCAGGATCGGACCGTGTGTCGGCGCCGTGGGCAAGTTCATCTGCATCGGGCTCAACTACTCGGATCACGCCACAGAGTCCGGGATGGAGATCCCGGACGAACCGGTGTTGTTCATGAAGGCAACGTCGGCGATCTCTGGGCCCTATGACGACGTCGTACTCCCGCGGGGCGCCGGCAAGGGTGACTGGGAGGTCGAGTTGGCCGCGGTGATCGGTGCGCCGGGCAAGAACATCTCCGTCGGCTCAGCACGGGACCACATCGCCGGCTACTGCGTGGTCAACGACCTGTCGGATCGGGGTTTCCAACTCGACGGCACCGGGCAATGGGTCAAAGGCAAGAGCGCCGACACGTTTGCGCCACTGGGGCCGTGGCTGGTGACCAGCGACGAGATCCCGGACCCCCAGCAACTCGACATATGGCTCGAGGTCGACGGCCATCGTCACCAAAACGGCAGCACCGCAACGATGATTGTCGGGGTTGACGCTTTGGTGGCGTACGTGAGTCGGTTCATGAGCCTCCAATCGGGGGATGTGATCTCAACCGGGACTCCTCCCGGTGTCGGGCTCGGCTACGACCCACCTATTTGGCTGCGGCCCGGCAACGTGATGCGTCTCGGCATTTCCGGCCTCGGTGAGCAGCGTCAGCGAGTGGTGGCTGCGTCATGAGCGCCATCGTCACCGGCGCGGCCGGTGCTCTGGGCGGCGCCATGGCCGAACGCCTGGCCGCCGATGGCCACTCGGTTGCCGTCCTCGACCTCGACCTCGAAGGCGCCGTCGCCGTCGCCGACCGTATCCTCGCTGCGGGCGGCGCCGCGCAAGCGATCGGCTGCGACCTTCGCCAGGAGGCCCAGATTGCCGCAGCGTTCTCGCAGGCAGAAGCCCGACTGGGGCCAATCGCAGTGCTGGTGAACAACGCGGCCGTCTTCCCGGCGGGCAAGTTCACCGAGGTGACCGCTGCCGAGTTCGACGACACCATTGCGGTCAACCAACGCGCCTACTTCCTTTGTGCACAGCAGGCGGCCCGCGCCATGATCGGCCGAAAGACAGAAGGGGCGATCATCAACGTCGCCTCGATCGTATGGCACGGCTGGTGGGCCGGCATGTCTCCCTACGTCGCCGCCAAGGGAGCGGTGGTGGCCATGACCAGAGCGATGGCACGCGAGTTGGGCGAGCACGGCATCCGGGTCAACGGGGTGGCGCCGGGTGCGTTTCCGACGAGAGCCGAAAAGGTGCAGCACGATGATCTCGAGGCATACGAGCAGGAGATCATCGCGGCGCAGGCCCTCAAGCGGCGGGGACGTTTCGACGAGGTCGCCGGGGTGGTCTCGTTTCTGGCTGGAGACGATGCGTCGTTCGTGACGGGGCAGACCATCAACGTCGACGGCGGCTGGATCATGGTGTGAGCAGATGACAGAACTGAAGCGGGAGGATCACATGGAGAATCGGCGAGCGGGGAGCGGAGGTTCTGGTGCCGGAGGACGCGGCCGGCTGCGTTGGGGCATTCTCAGCACGGCAAACATCGGCATGGCCAAGGTAACGCCGGCCATCCAAGCCGGGGTCAACTGCGAGGTGGTGGCAATTGCGTCGCGGGACGAGAGTCGAGCCCGGGCCGCGGCGGACCAACTGGACATCCCACGGGCTCATGGGAGCTACGAAGCCCTCATCTCTGATGACGAGGTCGACGCGGTCTACATCCCCCTCCCGAATCAGCTGCACGCCGAATGGACGATGGCGGCAGCTCGCGCCGGCAAACACGTGTTGTGCGAGAAGCCGTTGGCGTTGACGGCGGCCGACGCCCAGGAGATGGTCGACGTCTGTGCGGCTGAAGGCGTGAAGTTCATGGAGGCCTTCATGTATCGGCTCCACCCCTCGTGGATGGCGGTGCGTCAGCTGGTGGCCGACGGCCGGATCGGTGAGGTGCGTGCCATCCAAGCGTGGTTCTCCTACTTCAACGCCGACCCCGACAACATCCGCAACAAACCCGAGTGTGGCGGCGGAGCGCTCATGGATGTCGGGTGCTACCCGATCAACGCCGCCAGGATGATCTATGGCGGGGAGCCGACCGCAGTGGCGGGTTCGATGCGACGGGATCCGCGCTTCGGCACCGATGTGGTCACCTCGGCTCTGCTCGAGTTCGGCCCCGGCCAGGCAAGCTTCACCTGCTCGACCCAGCTGGAGGACTACCAGCGGGTCCACGTCGGCGGGACTGAGGGCCGAATCGATGTCGAGATCCCCTTCAACATCCCACCAGATCGGCCGACCCGCATCTTTGTCACCGCGGGCGGCAACCCGCCGGTGGCCCCCGATACCCAGACCATCACCTTCGATACTCGCGATCAATACACCGCCGAAGCCGAGGGCTTCGCTGCCGCCGTCCTCAACGACACCCCGGTGCCGACACCGCCAGAGGACGGCGTTGCCAACATGCGAGTCATCGAGCAAATCGTCGCCGCAGCGTCAAGCTGAATCGGCTACGCCAACGCGGCGTCGACTGCGGCGAGGGCGTGGATGCGGGTGGTGGGGAAGTAAGGGCAGTCGAGGTCGGTGGGGGTGACGAGCAGTTCGATCTCGGTGCAGCCAGCAATGACGCCTTCGGCACCGCGCGCCAGAAGTCGGTCGATCGAAGCGAGGTAGGCCAGACGCGACTCTTCACGGATCTCCCCGCGCACCAACTCCTCGAAGATCACGTCGTGGATCACCGTCCGGTCCGGCTCATCGGGGATCAACACCTCGAGGCCGTGGTCGCTGAGGCGGCCGGGGTAGAAGTCCATCTCCATCGTGTAGCGGGTGCCGAGCAGCGCCACCGTCTGGACTCCCGCGGCGACCACTGCGGCTGCCGTGGCGTCTGCGAGGTGGAGGAAGGGGATGTCGATTGCCGCCGCAATGTCCGCCGCAACCCGATGCATGGTGTTGGTACACAGCACGATCAGATCGGCGCCCGCTTCCTGCAGGGCATGGGCATCAGAGCCGAGCAGGCTCCCGGCAGCTGCCCAATCATCGGCCTCCTGGAGCGCCTCAATGGCGGCGAAGTCGTAGGAGCGGATCAGCAGGTCGGCTGAGTGGGTGCCGCCGAGTCGCGCCCGCACCTCGCGGTTGATGATGCGTTCATACTCGATCGACGACTCCCAGCTCATTCCGCCGAGGAGTCCGATCGTCTTCACGACGTCGGGTCTGTGGTGTTGAGCAAGGCTGTCGCTTCCTGCACCCGGCGGATGCGAGCTAGGGCATCCTCATTGCGGGCGGCCGCGGGCAGCACGGTGCCGCGGCGGGTCTCCCACCGCCGGGCGATGACCTCGGGCGGCTCGCCGGTGAGCATGGCGGCAGCTTGCGCAGCGGCGCCGAGCGCCACCAATTCCTCTCCGGTGGGAATCTCGATGGCGCGACCGGACAATTCGCCGATCACCCTTCGCCAGGTGTCACCTTTGGCGCCGCCGCCCACCAGGACAATCGGCGCAGCCGGATCGATTCCAGAACTGTTGGCGTCGATGACCTCGATGGCACCGAGCAGCGACAGTGCGGCCCCCTCGTAGGCAGCCCGCAGGATCTGTTCAGGGGTCGTAGTGTGGCGCAGTCCGGTGATGGTCGCCGCCGCGTTGGGGAGGTTTGGAGTGCGTTCGCCGTCCAAATAGGGCAGCACGACCGCATCGGTCCGTTCGGCGGCGGCCTCTCGATCAAGCCCCAGCCAGGTAGCGATGCGGTCGACGGCCAGGGTGCAGTTGAGCGTGGCGGCCAGCGGCAGGAATCTGCCGGTGGCGTCTGCGAACCCGGCGACGGTCCCCGAGCGGTCGACGGTGCGGGTTCGGGACACCATGAACGCCGTACCCGACGTCCCCAGGCTGATGACCGGTGTCCCGGCATCGAGGCCCAAGCCGAGAGCGGCGCCGGCATTGTCGCCGGTACCGGGACCAACCGGGATCCCCGGGATCAGGCCGAGGTAGCCGCCGGCAGCGGTGGTGACCTCGCCCGCGGCGTCCTGGGGCCCGAGCACGATCGGAAGCAGTGCCGGGTCCAACCGAAGGGCATCGAGGTCCAACACGGCGGAGGCGTACTGCTCCGTGGCGGTCGACCACCAGGCCGTCCCCGAGCCGTCGCCGCGATCCGTGGTGCCCATGCCGGTGAGTCGCTCATTGAGGAAGTCGTGGGGCAGTCGGATCGCGGCCGTGGCGGCGGCAACGTCGGGTTCGACCCGGCGCAGCCACGCCCACTTGGTGGCGGTGAACGACGCCACCGGGACCAGACCGATATGCTCGGCCCACCAGCCGGGCCCACCCATCGCCTCGATCAGGGCGGCGGCGTCGGGGGCCGACTCGGTGTCGTTCCACAGCTTGGCGGGACGCAGTGGTGCGCCCGAGTCATCGAGCACCACCATGCCGTGCTGTTGCCCGGCGACGGATATCGCCCGCACCTCTGAGGCACGACCGGTTTCGGCCAGAGCCTTGGCCAGCGCCTTCCACCAAACCACAGGGTCGGTCTCCCGAGTCCCAGCGGAACCGGTCACCTCGTGGCCACAACGGCCGTGGGCAACGATCCCTCCGGTGTCGGTATCAACGATCAGGACCTTGGTGGACTGGGTCGAGCAGTCGATCCCGGCAACGAGCGGCATGCGTCTCCTCACGGTGAAGTGGGCGCAAATCGTAGACGGTCACGGTCTGGCGTTTGGCAGCGTCCGGCTTTGCGGGTAGCGTTCCCACGCTCAGTCAGCAGTTGGGTGCGTCGGAGGAGGGCGCATCCCGGGCTGGCAGCAGGAGGAAACGAACCCACACGCCCACCAGGGTGTACCGCCGTTGGCGTTGACCACGGTCGACGACCCGGCACCTTCGCCCCAAAGTCCGGGGCACACTCGCAAACCTTCGCCGCCGTTCGGTGGTGATCTATTGCCGCCCCATCTGGTGCGGCCACCAAGCAGACAGATACCTGTTGAAAGGAACAACACGCGAATGAATAAACCGATTCGCATCATTGTCCTCATTGCGGCGCTCGCACTCGTTGCGGCCGCCTGTGGTGATGACGATGACGCCACCACGACCACGGCTGCGGCTAGTGGCGAGACGACCACGACCGCTTCCGGCGAGACGGCCTGCGAAGGCAATATTGCCGTTCTGCTGCCGGATTCGGCTTCTTCGGCTCGCTGGGAGTCCGACGACCGCCGCTTCTTCAAGGAAGCCTTCGAAGGCGCCGGCCTGGTTGAGAACACCGACTTCACGATCGTGAACGCTGAAGGCGATGCCGCCACCCAGCAGACCCAGGCCGAAGCAGCGCTTGCTGCCGGTGCCACGGTGATTCTGCTGACCAACCTGGACTCCGGTTCCGGTGCGGCGATCATCGAACTCGCTCGTAATGGCGGCGCCGCCGTCATCGACTACGACCGTTTGACGGTTGAGGGTCCCGGCGCCGACGTCTACGTGTCGTTCAACAACGTCGCGGTTGGCCAGACCATGGCCGACGTCATCGGTCCGAAGATCGATGAACTTGGTGACACCCCGAATGTCGTGATGCTCAATGGTGGGCCGACCGACAACAACGCTGCACTGTTCAAGCGTGGCTACAACGAGGCCAGCGACTATGCGGTTTCGACCAAGGTCGCGGCCGGCGAATGGGCCCTGGCGGCCGATCAGGACACTCCGAACTGGGACAACCAGGAGGCGTTGACGATCTTCGAGCAGATCCTCGTCGACACCGACGGTGCGGTTGATGCCGTGTTCGCCGCCAACGATGGTCTCGCCAACTCGGTGATCCAGGCCCTCCAGGCCGGCGGGTTCGATCCCGTGCCGTTGAGTGGCCAGGACGCCACCGTGGCCGGGATGCAGAACGTGCTGTCCGGCTGGCAGACGATGAGCGTGTACAAGCCGATCAAGGCTGAGGCCGAGGCGGCTGCCGCCGCGGCCCTGGCGCTGCGCTGTGGCGAAGACGCGACGGCGATCGACTTCGAGGGCGAGAGCACTCTGATCGATCCCGCCACCAATGAAATCGGCGGGGCGACGGGTGTTCCGTACATCGCGCTGACTCCGATCGGTGTGACCGTTGACAACATTGCCGACACCGTCATTGCAGATGGGTTCCGTACCTGGGACGAGATCTGCACCGGCGAGTTCGAGCAGTACTGCCCCGCTGATCGGTAGATCCGATCGGGCCGATCGGTAGAGCCGATCGGTAGGACAACAATCGAAAATGCATCGGGGGGACGCTACCGCTAGCGTCCCCCCGAGCATTTCTAGGACCGTTGAGGAGTTATGGCGACTGAGCCCATCCTGACCTGCAATGGAGTGTCGAAGCACTTCGGTGCGGTGCAAGCCTTGTACAAAGTCGACTTCGAGGTGTGCCCCGGGGAGGTGATGGCACTCGTCGGGGACAACGGAGCCGGCAAATCGACCCTGATCAAGGGTATCGCAGGCATCTACCCCTTTGACGAGGGCTATACGACCTTCGACGGCAAGAAGGTGAAGATTCACAGCCCGCGCGATGCCTCGGGTCTCGGGATCGAAATCGTGTACCAGGACTTGGCGCTCGCCGACAACCTCGATGTGGTGGCCAACATGTTCCTCGGCCGCGAAGAAGTACACAACGGTGTCATGCTCAACGAAGCGGCGATGGAGAGCACGGCGCGCGAGACGCTCGACAGCCTGGCGGTCACCACGCTCCAGTCGGTGCGGCAAACGGTTGCAGGGCTTTCCGGAGGGCAGCGACAATCGGTTGCCGTCGCCAAGGCCGTCATGTGGAACTCGAGAGTCGTCATCCTGGACGAGCCGACGGCGGCGTTGGGCGTCGCCCAGACCCGCCAGGTGCTGGATCTGGTGCGCACCCTGGCCGATCGTGGGCTCGCCGTGGTGATCATCTCCCACAACTTGCACGACATCTTCGAGGTGGCCGATCGGGTGACCGTGCTGCGACTCGGGCAGGCCGTCAGCGTGTTCAGACTCGACGAGACGACCCAGCAAGAGGTGGTGCACGCCATCACCGCGGGCACCCTCCGGCACGTTCCGGGTATGGATGAGGTGGCGAAATGACCGACGACCAGACTCCCCAGGGAGACGACCGGGGGGCTTCGGCGGAGCAAGACCTCATTCCCGAAGCGGAGCAGTTGCCGGCCTATCACCAAGAGCCGGTATCTCACCCCAACACGGTCTCCGAGTACATGAAGAACTGGTGGATTCGGGTCCGTGCCGGCGAACTGGGGTCGCTCCCCATCTTGGCCGGGCTGCTCATCATCGCCATCATCTTCGGCAGTCTCAACGACACGTTCTTCACGTCACGCAACTTCACCAACCTGCTGCTCCAGATGTCCGGTTGGGCCACGATTGCCATTGGCGTCGTCTTCGTCCTTCTGATTGCAGAGATCGACCTGTCGGTGGCCTACAACAGTGCCGTCGGCGCCGTGATTCTCACGCTGCTGCTTCGCCCCGGTGATCCTGGGTTGCCCTGGCCGCTGGCGCTCCTGATCGCTTTGCTCGTGACGACTTCGGTTGGGCTGATCATGTCGCTGATCATCACCAAGGCGGGGGTTCCATCGTTTGTGGTGACGCTTGCGTTCAACCTCGGCCTGAGCGGGGTGGTCTTGATCCTGACCACGTCGTTCAGCACGGCAGGCACCGTCCTCATCCAGGACTCGGTCATCAAGGGTCTCGCCGGGAACTTCCTGACCGACGCCTGGGGTTGGATCCTGGCCGCGGTGGTCGTGGGAGGCAATGTGCTGATGCAGTTGCAGAAGTATCGGTCGCGCCTTGCCAGCGGTCTCCCCAATCGCCCAATGCCCATCGTGATTGCCCAGCTGGTATTCGCCACGATCATTGTCTTTGGCGGCGTCTACGTTGCGAACCTCGATCGAGGTGTTCCCATGGTGATTCTCGTCCTGGGCGTACTGCTTGCCTTTTGGACCTTCATCGCCAGCAGCACCCGCTTCGGCCGCCACGTATATGCGGTCGGCGGAAACCCCGAGGCGGCACGTCGTGCCGGTATCAACGTCGACCGGGTGCGGATCGCGGTGTTCATGATCGGCGGTCTGATGGCCGGTATCGGAGGCGTGATCCTCGCCTCCCGGCTGAGTTCGGTCGCGACCAACACCGGTGGCGGCAACCTGCTGCTCAACGTGATCGCCGCTGCCGTTATCGGCGGCACCAGCCTGTTTGGCGGGAGCGGTCGAGTGATGAGCGCGTTGCTGGGAGCGATGGTGATTGCCTCGGTGGAGAACGGGATGGGTCTGCTCGGCCTGGCGTCGGGCACCAAGTTCGTGATCACCGGCATGGTGTTGCTGGCAGCCGTCCTGGTCGATGCGCTTTCGAAGCGCGGCAAGGCAGCGGCCGGCGTCGCATAACGCCCCGGCTGGGGGATCATGCTCCCCTCGGAGGCATCACACCATGACCAAGCGCGCCATCATGAACTGGCTCAAGCCTGCCGCAGCTGCGGTGCTGATTGCCGTGGTCGCTGCAGGGTGCTCTTCAGGCTTGCCCGACAGTGACGCCCGCGACGCGGATCAGCCCGGCCCGCCCGGCGAGGCTGCGCTCGTCCTGACCAACGTCGCCGCTGAGATCGGTCTCGATTTCCAGCACGGCGCCTTCCGCTGGAATGTGTCTGAGGACGCCGTCGCCATGATGGGCGGCGGCCTGTGTTGGCTCGACTACGACAACGACGGGTGGCTCGACCTGTTCGTCGTGAACTCCTACGCCGAGACTGAGTGGGCCCGGTGGCAGGACGAAGGCGGTCTGCCCCGCAGCGCCCTCTTTCGCAACGAGGCGGGTGAGTTCAGGGACGTGACGGAAGCCAGCGGCGCCGGCTTCGAGATGCGAGGGAACGGCTGTGTTGCCGCCGACTTCGACCTCGATGGCTGGACCGACATCTACGTGACCACCGCCCGCTTCAACCACCTGCTGTGGAATCAAGGTGACGGCACGTTCGTTGACGGCGCCGAGGCGGCCGGCGTCAATGCCTACGGGTGGCAGACCGGTGCGGCGGTTGCCGACGTCGACGGCAACGGATGGCCCGACCTGTTCGTCGCCGGCTACGTCGACCTCAACAATCGCCTGGTCGACGCCTCCAAGGGTTTCCCGAACACCCACGAACCGGTCAACGATCTGCTGTATCTCAACGAAGGGCCCGGTTCCGATGGCCGGCCCATCTTCCGGGATGTGGCCGCGGAAACGGGTCTCGAGGCCGGCGTGCAGGAATACGGTCTCGGGGCGCTCTTCACCGACCTCGACGACGACGGGGACGTTGATCTCTACGTTGCCAATGACACCAACCCCAATCGGCTCTACGAGATCACGCGCGATGGTGCTGCGGCTGGTCTTGGCTTCCGCCTCGACGAGGTAGCCGTGGCGGCCCGGGTCGCCGATGAGAACAGTGGGATGGGACTTGCGAGCGGTGACTACGACGGCGACGGCAACCTCGACCTGTTCATAACGAACTTCGGCCGCCAGTTTCACTCCCTCTACCGCAACGACGGCAGCGGCGCACTCAGCTTCGAGGAAGGTCTCCAGGACTTCGGAGTGCCTGATCTCGGGGTCGGGTTGACGGGTTGGGGCACCGCATGGGCCGACCTCGATCTCGACACCGGGGTCGAACTGATTGTCGTCCACGGCGAGGTTCCGGTCACCAACCCCGCTGCCGATGCGCAACTGATGCAGATTCTCGCCGGGTCGGGCGATGCCGGATACCAACCGCTCACCGATGTGGGCCTCGACGAGGTTGGCCCGATCCTCGGTCGCGGCTCTGCCGTCGCCGACTACGACAACGATGGGGACCTCGACATTGCGGTCAACACGATCGGCGGCGACCTCGTATTGCTGGAAAACGCCGGAGCTGCCGGCAATTGGCTCGAGGTCGAGTTCGATGGGTTCTTCCCCGGCGCCATGGTGACGGCGACGCTTCCAGATGGGATCACGCTGCGACGCGAGCTCCATGCCGGCAGCAGCTACCTGTCGTCGGAAGATCCCAGGCTCCATTTTGGGCTGGGCGATGCCGACCGGGTTACGGAGTTGGTGGTGCGGCTGCCCGACGGGACGACCACGGTGTTGCGCGATGTGGCAGTGAACCAACGGCTGCTGGTCGCGGCACCCTGACCCAGGGTCGGGAGTCGCCGGGAGTATCGGGCCTCGGGACTATCGGCCGGCGCGATCGGCATCTTGGCCCTGCACTGCGAGTCACAAGAGGGCACAATTGAGGGTCTGGAGGCACCCTTGCTCTCGCTCGTCAATCTCTCCAAACGTTTTGGTGACGTCGTTGCCCTCGACGGGGCCAGCTTCGACGTGCCCGCCGGCCGCATCGTTGGCTTCCTCGGCCCCAACGGCGCGGGAAAGACGACGGCGATGCGCTGCATCTTCGATCTTGTCCATCCCGACACGGGTGAGGTGCTCTGGGGCGATGCGCCGGTCGGACCCGCCGAACGTCTCCGCTTCGGCTACATGCCGGAGGAGCGTGGCCTCTATCCGAAGATGAAGGTGGCCGACCAGCTCGCCTACTTTGCTCGGCTCTCCGGCAAGAGTCGGCAGGAGGCCAAGGATGATGCCGCCGCCTGGCTCACCCGGCTGGGGCTCCTCGATCGGGCCGATTCCAAGCTCGAGGAGCTATCGCACGGTAATCAACAACGAGTCCAGCTGGCGGCGGCCCTGGTCCACAACCCCGAACTGGCGGTGCTCGACGAACCTTTTGCCGGGCTCGACCCGATCGGCATGGAGTCGATGGCCGAGACACTGCGCGAGCTGGCCGGGCGCGGCGTTGGCATCGTCTTTTCGAGCCACCAGCTCGACACCGTCGAGGACCTGTGCCAGGACGTCGTGATCATCGACCGTGGCCGGATCGTGCTGACCGGGGAACTCTCGAGGCTGCGCTCATCGGCCCGGCTCAGGCATCTCGTGATCGAGGTCGACGATCAGGCGTGGAGCCCCGATGGCGAAGAGGTCACGGTGGTGGTCACCCGGACTGGGGATCGGCGCCTCCTGGTAGAACCGAGCGTTGACCTCGATGCACTGTTGGCGGCGGCTCGCACCGCGGGGACGGTGACGCGGTTCAGTTTCGAGCCGCCCCACCTCTCGGACCTGTTCAGGGAGGCGATCCAATGAAACGCTCCTTCGCACAGACCTGGGAGATCGCCAGGCGCGACCTGGTCCAGCGGGCGAAGAGCAAGGCGTTCCTGGCAACGTCGTTGCTGGTCGTCGGCATGATCCTCGTGCTGGGACCACTCATCGCCAACGAACTAAACGACCCACCTCCGTACCGGGTCGGAGTCGTTGGTGCCACCGACGAGGCCTTCGGC
Source organism: uncultured Acidimicrobiia bacterium (assembly GCA_963821095.1). Lineage (GTDB taxonomy): Bacteria > Actinomycetota > Acidimicrobiia > Spongiisociales > UBA5794 > CAVPHV01. Next base: position 551,942 of record CAWGCJ010000007.1, read on the forward strand.
ACCTACCTCGACGTTGCGGCGGCATCGTTCGAACGCGACGCGGTCATCGAGCGCTTCGACGACCTGGCGGCCGCGGAGCAGGACCTCGAGTTTGGCGATCTCAATGTGATCGTCGTCGACGGCACGGAGATCATCTGGCTCGAGGAGGAGTCCTCTCAGCTCAACTCCGTTGTCGTGTTCGCCTTGCAGTCGATCGAGCGGCGCGACATCGCCGAGGAATTGGGGCTGACCTCCGACGAGGCACTGGCGTTGCTGGCACCCCCGGCGCCGGAATCTCGGACGCTGCGAGATCCGGATCCCGAGGCCGAGCCGCGTCGGATCGGTGCCTTGATCGGCTCGATCCTGCTCTACACGTCGATCCTGATGTTTGGCCAGTTCGTGATGATGGGGGTGGTCGAGGAGAAGTCGAGTCGGGTGGTAGAGGTACTCCTGTCGAGGGTGCGTCCCACCCAGATCCTGGTCGGGAAGGTGATCGGCATCGGGCTGCTGGGCCTGGCCCAGCTTGCGCTGCTCGGTGCGGTCGTGTGGTTCACCCTCACCCAGTTCAGCATCGCCGACATCTCCCTCGCCGACATCGGGCGGGACGTCATCATCCAGGTCGTGTTCTGGTACCTGGTCGGCTACACGTTCTTTGCCGTGATCTACGCCGCTTTGGGCGCCACGATCTCTCGCCAGGAGGACATGCAGAGCGTGGCCTTGATCCCCGTGGCACTGCTGATCCCGGGCTACTTCATTGCGCTGCTGTCGCTCGAGGACCCCAACACGACGCTGAGCAGGGTGGCTTCGATGGTTCCCCCGACCTCACCACTCGTGATGCCGATGCGACTCGCCGTCGGTGGAGTTGCGGCGTGGGAAGTGGCGGTGGCGCTGACGCTCCTGGCGGCAGCCTCGTACGGGCTGATTCGGCTCGGGGGCAGGGTCTACACCGGTGCCGTCCTCAAACTCGGCCCCAAGGTCAAGCTGCGCGACGCCTGGCGGGCCGCCGGGCAGTGATGATCGGGTAACCTGCCACCCATGAGCGACACCCGCACCTGGTGGTCCTGGACCGGCTGAGCCCACCGACGCGCGCCATGACACGCCGGGGGCCGACACCCCGGCATCTTTCATTTCTGACGGTTGATTCCAAGAGCGAACGGAGACAAGACAGTGGAGACGAAGCCAAAGGTCTTCTCGGGCCTGCAGCCCACCGGCAACGTGCACCTTGGCAACTACCTGGGGGCGTTACGCAACTGGGTGAAGCTTCAGGACTCGTACGAAACGGTCTACTGCGTTGTCGATCTCCACGCCATCACCGTCGACTACGACCCGGTGCAGTTCAGCAGCGACCGTTTGGAGGCCGCCAAGGTGCTGCTGGCGGTCGGGATCGACCCGAACAAGTCGTTGTTCTACTTCCAGAGTCAGGTTCCCCAGCACACCGAATTGGAGTGGATTCTGGGAACCATGACGCCGACCGGGGTGCTCAACCGGATGACTCAGTACAAAGACAAGGTGGCTCGCGGGCTTCCGTCGAATCTTGGCCTGTACGCCTATCCGGTGCTGATGGCGGCCGACATCCTCATGTTTCGGGCCAATCTGGTTCCGATCGGTGACGATCAGAAGCAGCACCTCGAGATGACCCGGGATCTCGCCGAGCGCTTCAACAACCGCTTCACCGAGGTGTTCCCGATCCCGGATGCGCTGATTCCGGAGACCTCGGCTCGAGTCATGGCCCTGACCGACCCGATGGCGAAGATGTCCAAGTCCGATCCCAACGAGCGGAGCCGGGTGTTGATCCTCGACCCACCGGACGTGATCCGCAAGAAGTTCAAGTCCGCCGTCACCGACTCGGAACCGACGGTGCGTTATGACTGGGAAGCAAAACCGGGAGTCTCGAATCTGCTCGAGATCATGGCGGCCTGCACCGACCGCAGCGTCGAGGACCTTGCCGCCGAATACGCCGATTCCGGATACGGCGTGTTCAAGGAGGCCGTCGCCGAGGCGGTCATCACCGAATTGGCACCGATCCGGGCGAACTATCAGAACCTCAACGACGCCGAGGTGGCTCGCGTCATGAACAAGGGTGCCCTCGATGCTCGCACCAAGGCCGAGGGCTATCAGCAACAGGTCCGGGCCGCGGTTGGCCTCGCTGCCGTCTAGTGCTTCGACCAGCAACCTGCGGTTGCTGGTCGAGTTGTCGCCTGCGCCCCTATCGGAGGCTTGGCTGGGCTCGTGCGGCCTTTCGGTCGCGCTCGTTGCCCTGGTCAGAGCGGCAAGCCGCTCCGCCCACCTACGAGGGGGCCGGCACGAGGGCCGCCCCCTCGTGCACCCCCACCAACCATGCGAACGTTTCTGGTCACAGCACTAGTCCGCAACGATGTCGTCCTGCCGGGCCGCCGTCTGCCGACTCCGGGTCGCCTCGAGGAGACGGGCGACTCCGCTGATCATGTAGTGGGTACGCAGCGAGTCGAGCACATCGAAGGCATGTGTGGCGCCGGGGATCTCCGCGTACCCGACCGGCGCAGCCGACGCCGCCCGCAAGGCGTCGACGAACTGCGTCGCCTCACGTGCCGGCACCACGGAGTCATGGGATCCGTGGATCACCAGGAATGGCGGGGCGGCGGCATGAATCTGATCGAGTGGTGATGCCTCCCGGTAGCGGTCCTCGGCCGCAGTCTTGTCGGCCTTCATGACCCCACGGGGGATGATCGGCCACTCGTCACGCGTTTCGTTGCGGTTGAGGAAGTCGTAAATGCCGTACACCGGTACCGCAACCTGGATGCTGGTGTCGACCTGTTCGAAGCCGGGCTGATACTCGGGGCGGTTTGCGGTGAGCGCCACCAGCGCTGCCAGATGCCCGCCGGCGGAACCGCCGGTGACTGCGATGAAATCGGGGTCGATCCCGTAGCGCTCCCCCGAGGTTCGCATCCACGCCACGGCACGCTTCAGGCCGATCAGCGGATCGGGAAAGGTTGCCTCAGGCACCAGGGGGTACGAGGCGGCGACACAGATCCACCCCTGCTGGGCGAGGCGGTGAAGCAGCGGCCTGCCCTGCTGACGTCGGTTGCCGCCGCGCCAGCTTCCGCCATGGATCTGGAGCACGGCGGGATGCGGCCCCGGGGCCAGACCACGCCGCCGGTAGATGTCGAGGTGGAGACCGGGGGCGTACTCGATGTCGTCAATCCGTTCGACGTCGGTCGGTACGCGGTACGGATAGGTAGTCAGCACCTTGGTCCATTCCACGTGGGCAAAACCTGAAGTGGAGATGCCCATTTCGGTGAGTGCCCCGGCCATCGCCCGTTTTGCCCGAGCTGACCGATATTGGAGGAAGCCGTACAGAATCCAGGTGCCGAGCGTCAGCCACAGCCCAATCCGTCCAATGCCGTAGTCCAGTGCACCCGCCCAAATCAGCAGGCCGAGGAGGACAGCGTGGATGGCAATTCGCATCGGGACCGACTCGGCGGTCAACATGGCGGGGAACCACCACGGTCGCAGCGCCGGGTGGCGGTCGGCGCCCGCGGCCCGCAGCGCATTGATCGCGCCGATGATCCCGAACAGACTGATGAAGAAGAGCACGGATGCGGCGGCCATGGCGCACGAGTATGGCGTCTCGGCGGGGACTACGTTGCGGGGCGCACCAACTGAGGTGAGTTACACCTCTGGTATTCTGGCCATTCGCTGGCGACCTTGCGGAGGAATTCTGTGGAGATCGAGATCGGCATTGCCAAATCGGGTCGTCGCGCCTGGGGCTTCGATGACATCGCAATTGTTCCCTCGAGGCGAACCCGCGACCCCGACGACGTCGACCTGAGCTGGGAGATCGACGCATTCACCTTTGATCTGCCGATGATGGCCTCCGCGATGGACTCTGCCGTCAGTCCGCGCACCGCCATCGAGATCGGCCGCCTCGGCGGCCTCGCCGTCCTCAACCTCGAGGGTCTCTGGACCAGGTACGAGGACCCGATTCCGGTGTACGAAGAGATCGCGGCGGCCCCGCCGGACGAGGCGACCCGCACGATCCAGAAGGTCTACCAGTCGCCCGTCCAACCCGACCTCATCACCGAGCGGGTTCGCGAGATCAATGCCGCCGGTGTGCTCACTGCGGCGAGCCTCACGCCCCAACACGTGGAACGCTACGCCGGCAATGCCTTGGCCGGTGGCCTCGACATTCTCGTCATCCAGGGCACAGTGGTGTCCGCCGAGCATGTCTCAACTCGTTCTGATCCGCTCGACCTCTTCCGGTTCATCGCCGAATCCGAGGTACCGATCATCGTGGGCGGATGCGCCTCGTACTCGGGGGCTTTGCACCTGATGCGGACCGGTGCGGTGGGAGTATTGGTCGGTGTTGGACCCGGTGCCGCCTGCACCTCGCGGGGAGTCCTCGGGATCGGCGTGCCCCAAGCGACGGCGATCGCCGACGCCGCCGGTGCCCGCACTCGATACCTGGAGGAGACCGGCCGCTATGTGCACGTGATCGCCGATGGCGGAATGCGAACCGGTGGTGACATTGCGAAGGCCATTGCCTGTGGCGCCGACTCGGTGATGCTCGGGTCACCGATCACCGCCGCTGAGGAGGCTCCCGCCCAGGGATACCACTGGGGGATGGCGACCTTCCACCCGACGCTGCCGCGGGGCACCCGGATACACACGGGACGTCTGGGGACCCTGGCCGAGATCCTCACCGGTCCTGCCCACGAGAACGACGGGCGGCGCAACCTATTCGGTGCGCTCCGGGTGTCGATGGCGACCACTGGATACGCCAACGTCAAGGAGTTCCAGAAGGCGGAAGTCATGGTGGCTCCGGCGATCCAGACGGAAGGCAAGAAGCTTCAACAGACCCAGCACGTCGGGATGGGCTGATGCCGGAGGAATCCGGCTCCACCGGCCACGCATCGAGCGGGGACTTCGATCGAGTTCTGGTCGTCGACTTTGGAGCTCAGTATGCCCAACTCATCGCCCGCCGGGTCCGTGAGGCCCACGTGTTTTCGGAGATCGTGCCCCGCGACATCACGGCGCAAGAAGTGCGTGATCGCCGGCCGGTTGGGATCATCCTGTCGGGTGGCCCGGCATCCGTCTACGCCGAAGAGGCATACGGCATCGACCTGGAGATTCTCGAGTTGGGGATCCCCGTGCTCGGCATTTGTTACGGTCACCAGATCATCGCTCACTCCCTCGGGGGACGAGTCGCCCGCAACGACGTCGCCGAATATGGCCGCGCCGAACTCGAAGTGGCCGGGTCATCGCTGCTGTTCCACGAACTTCCTGAGCTGCAATCGGTCTGGATGAGCCATCGTGATGCCGTGGCGGAAGCGCCGGACGGGTTCAAGGTCACTGCAGCCACGGCAGATTCTCCGGTGGCCGCCATGGAGAATCAGGAACGCGGGATCTACGGTGTGCAGTTCCACCCCGAGGTCGCCCACACCCCGCGCGGGCAGGAGGTGCTCAAGCACTTCCTCTATGAGGCCTGCCATGCCCGGCCGCTGTGGACCCATGTGGGCATCATCGAGCAGTCGATCGACGCCATTCGGGCGACGGTCGGCGCCGACACCGTCATCTGTGGGCTCTCCGGCGGGGTCGACTCTTCGGTCGCTGCTGCGCTGGTCCACAAGGCGATCGGCGATCAGTTGGTGTGCGTGTTCGTCGACCACGGCTTGCTGCGCAAGGGCGAGGCCGAGCAGGTCGAGGAGACGTTCCGGCGCAACTTCCAGATGAACCTGGTCCACGTCAAAGCTGAGGACCGGTTCTTGGATCGCCTTGCCGGCGTCACCGACCCCGAGACCAAGCGGATGATCATCGGCGAAACATTCATTCGGGTATTCGAGGAAGTCGCCAACGAAGTGACGGACGTCAAGTACCTCGTTCAGGGCACTCTGTACCCCGACGTGATTGAGAGCGGTACCAAGGACGCCGCCAAGATCAAGAGCCACCACAACGTCGGCGGTCTCCCCGAAGACATCCAATTTCAGTTGGTTGAGCCGCTGCGGGATTTGTTCAAAGACGAGGTGCGGGCCGTCGGTGAGGAACTGGGATTGCCGGAGGAGATCGTATGGCGGCAGCCCTTCCCAGGGCCGGGTTTGGCGGTTCGGATCATCGGTGAAGTCACCAGGGAACGGCTGGAGATCTTGCAGGAGGCCGACGCCATCGTGCTCGAGGAGATCAGGCGAGCCGGGCTGTACGGAGAGCTGTGGCAGACGTTTGGTGTGCTCCCAGCGATCCGCTCCGTCGGGGTGCAAGGTGATGGCCGGACGTATGCCTACCCCCTCGTGGTGCGTGCCGTGACGTCTGACGATGCGATGACAGCCGATTGGGCACGATTGCCATACGAGGTGCTCGAACGCATCTCGTCGCGGGTCATCAACGAGGTTCCTGGAATCAATCGTGTGGCATACGATGTGTCATCGAAGCCCCCGGCGACGATCGAATGGGAGTGAGGCTGCTCAAGGCCCCTCCTGTCGAGGTCGATAGCCTTGGGTAAGCAATGTCGTGTGCTCTCCAAGAAGGTGATCCGTGAGCTGGGGGATTGATCCTGAGCTCCAGGAGATGTTCTACGGCGAACTCGACGAGCGCGCCACGCGCTTGAGCGAAGGTGCCGCAGAACTTCAGGCCGGGCCCGTACCAGCTGATCGGGCCGGGGCGATGATGCGCGAGGCTCACACCATCAAGGGCACAGGGCGCGTGCTCGGGTTTGAGGCCGTTGCCCACGTCGGTGCGGTACTCGAGGACCTTTGGCGCGGCGTGCAGAGCGGCGACATCGCGATCAATGGAGATGCGACTGCTGCCCTGGTCAGGGTGACGGCAACGCTGTCTTCGGCCGGCCGGGGCGACCCCGTCACCGGGACCCCCGAACTTGTCGATACCTTCAACTCCTTTCTCGAGATCATCCCGATCGAAGCCACCCCGCTCGCTCCCGCAGCAACGCCGGTTGAAGCGAGTGAAGCCGCTGCGCCGGGTGAGCCTGCCGAAGCAGCACCCGAAGGCGATCAGGTCGCTCCCGTCGAGCAGTCTGACTCCGAGGGCGCCACCGCTGACGAGCCCGGTGAGTTCGAAGCTGAGAATGCGGTTGAGGGCGCACCTCCGCCGGATTCGGAGTCTGAGGCTGCCAGCCCGGATCGTATCGAAGCGCCGATCGAGGAATTGGTCGAGGAAGTTGCGCCCGAGTCGGTGGCCCACCACGACGAAGTTGCAGAAGTCGCCGAGGAACCGGCCGAGTGGCAGCCGCGAGGAACCTGTGGTGGAACCGGTCGATGCGGTGGTGGGGGAATCAATGAAGCGTGCCGGAGCCGGTTGACGTGATGGTGCGAGAGCCAACTGAGGTACCGGTGATGGAGCCGGTAGCGGTGGTGAATGAAGAGTCGGTCGACGAAGCGGCTGCTGCACCAGAAATCGGACTGGAACCGCAGCCCGAAGTAGTGACGGAGCCACAAACCGAGCCTCCTGTGGCGCCGCCTCTTGCGGATGGCGGCGGGGAAGAGACTGACGCCGGCACGGGTGGCGAAGGCATCCGTCACTATCGAGTTGACCTGGCCGGGCTCATGGGGGCGGTCGAGCATTGGGCCCGCACCGAGGCGGTGCCGGTCAACGCCGGGCGCCTCTACGAGTTGATCAACGACGTAGCCTCCCTGCGCCAGGAGGCGCACTCGGCGGTGAGTCGAGCGAGCGAGGATGGCGCCGACATTTCCGGTCTCATCGGAGGGCTGCAAGCCAGAGCGGATGCGCTGCAGTCGGATTCACTTGGTCTTGCTGCCGTGCCGTTGACCGGCCTCACCAGCCAACTGCCCCAACTCATTGCCTATCTGGCCAAGAAGCTCAACCGTGGCATCGCATTTGAGATCACCGGTGACGAAGACATCGCGATCGACAAACAGGTGATGGACGCCATCGGCGACCCGCTGCGACAGATCGTCGTCAATGCCATCCATCATGGCATCGAGTCACGAGTCGACCGCAGGAATGCCGGCAAGCCCGACGACGGCGCGGTGACCGTCCGGTTCTCGCTCAAGCGGGGAGCGCTCGTGATCGTCGTGACGGACGATGGCGCAGGGGTCGACTGGGACAAGGTCCGTAGCGTTGCGGCGGCGGAAGGCAGGCTCGAGCCGGAGGCCCTCGCCGATCCCGAACGGCTTCGCGAACTGCTCTTTGAACCCGGATTCACGACCGGATCAGATTCGGAGTTTGGCGGAGGAGGAAAGGGCCTTTCCACCGTGGAGACCATTGTCGAGTCGCTCTTCGGACGAGTCGTGCTGGAAACCCAACCGGGTGCCGGTACCAAGGTGACCGTTACGGTGCCTGCCTTCCGGGCACTTCAGACCATCATGCTCGTCCTCGCCGGCGGTATGGAGTGGGGGATTCCCGCCGCCGCCGTTGAGGAAGTGGTGTCGCTGGCGGAGACCGCGGTTGAGGGGGACGGAAGCCATCGCTGGATCACGAGAAACGGCGAGCAGGTGCCCGTCGCCGCGTTTGCTGAGATCGTCGGTCTGGAGGAAGGGGGCGACGGCGACGCCTATGCCGTCATTGTCAATCACCGTCTAGGAGCGGCTGCCTTCACCGTGTCGTCGGTCCATGCGACCCGTGAGCTCGCCGTCAAGGAGATGGGGCGGATCATCGCCGGACCGCGCCATATCCTGGGCTCCGCCTTCCTCGGCGGTGACATGGTGCTGGTGGTTGACCCCGGGCGTTTGGTCGGGCGAATGCAGCGATCGCCCGGCGAGCACCGGCCGTCGGCTCGCGTCATGGTGGTGGACGATTCCCGCGGCGCCCGCGCCGTGGTTTCTGGCGCCCTTGCATCGAGCGGGTTCTTGACCAACGTGGCGGGCAGCGTCGCCGAGGCCCTCGAACTGCTCGACGAGATCTCGGTGGATGCCCTGGTCGTCGACTTCTCGATGCCGCAGGCCGATGGGGTTGCCCTCGTCGAAGAGGTGCGGCGCCGGGGCAACTTGGTTCCGATCATCATGCTGTCCGGCGTAGCCAATCACGAGGACCAGGAGCGAGCTCGCAAGGCCGGCGCCGATGCGTTCTTCGAGAAGGCCGACTTCCGTGAAGGCACCCTGGCCGACGCCCTCTGGAAGATGCTCGACGAGTGAAGAAGCGTGCTGAACAATCGGCGTGAGCAATCGCCCAGCCGAGCAAACCTCAAGTCAGTCTGATCGCGGCGAGTGCAAGCTGACATTGTTCGATGGACGAGGAAATGCCAATCACACTCGTGTAGTTCCCCCCTTATACTCCGGGCTTCATGCCCGATTCTCTCCTGCTCGAAGGCCTCAACCCGGCCCAGCGTGAGGCGGTAGCGGCGACGGAGGGTCCAGTCCTGGTCGTTGCCGGTGCCGGCTCGGGGAAGACTCGCGTCCTGACCCGTCGAGTGGCGCATCTGATCAGAGACCACGATGTCTCACCATTCGCCGTGCTGGCCATCACCTTCACCAACAAGGCGGCCGGGGAGATGAAGGAGCGGGTGGCGGACCTCGTCGGACCGGTCGCTCACAACATGTGGGTGTCGACGTTCCACAGCGCCTGCGCCCGCATCCTGCGCCGAGAGGCGCACCGTCTCGGGTATCGCTCGGCATTCTCGATTTACGACTCGGCCGATTCGCTGCGGCTGACGACGATGTGCGTACGGGATCTCGACCTCGATCCCAAGCGGTTCCCGCCGCGCAACATCAGGGCAACGATCTCGAACGCCAAGAACGAACTGATCGACTACGAGAGCTACCAGCACCAGGGCGACGGCTTCTATCACGAGAAGGTTGCCGACGTGTATCGGCTCTACCAGCAGCGCATGGTCGAGGCCTCGGCGATGGACTTCGATGACCTGTTGATGCTCACGGTTGAGCTGTTCCAGGCGTTTCCCGATGTTCTGGCCCACTATCAGGAGCGGTTCCGTTACGTCCTGGTCGACGAGTATCAGGACACCAATCACGCCCAATACGTTTTGGTGAACTTGCTGGCTCAGCAGCACCACAACGTCTGCGTGGTGGGGGACCAGGACCAATCGGTGTATGGGTTCCGAGGAGCCGACGTGCGCAACATCGTGGCGTTCGAGAAGGACTACCCGGATGCGAAGGTGGTGATGCTCGAGCAGAACTACCGCTCAACGGAGATCATTCTCGACGCAGCGAACGCCGTCATCTCCAACAACATGGCTCGCAAGCCGAAGCGCTTGTGGACCGACCTCGGCAAGGGCGAGAATGTCGTCACCTTCGAAGCCCAAGACGAGCACGACGAGGCGGCCTTCATCGCCGAAGAAGTGACTGATCTCGAAAAGGCGGGCAGGCCGCTCAGCGATATCGCCGTGTTCTACCGCACCAATGCCCAGAGCCGGGTGCTCGAGGAGTTGTTCGTCAAGTTTGGGATTCCGTATCAGGTCGTTGGGGGCCTCAAGTACTACGACCGGCGCGAGGTCAAGGACGCCCTTGCTTACCTGCGGGCCCTCGTCAACCCCGATGACACGGTGGCGTTTCGCCGCGTCGTCAACGTCCCGAAGCGATCCATCGGCGATACCAGCGTGGGGCATGTCGACCGGTTTGCCGAGGCCGAGGGTTTGTCGTTTTGGGAGGCATTGGCTCGATCCGACGAGAACACCCGCCTCTCGAATCGGGCGCAGCGTTCAATCAAGGAGTTTGTGGCGCTGATCGATCACCTCGCATCGCAGGCGGCGCTCGGTCCGCGGGCGGCCCTCGAGGCGATCCTGTCAGAGTCCGGTTACATGGATTGGGTGCGGTCGGAGCGGACCATCGAGGCGATGGGCCGCGAGGAGAACCTCAAGGAACTGGTCTCCGCCGCCGCCGACTTCGAGGAAACCGGTCCGGCGTCCATCGGGCAGGCCGACTGGGACGAACTGGACGGGCTGCGTCGGGTCGAGCTCTTCCTCGAATCGATCAGCCTCGTCACGGACGTCGACAGCATGGAGGACACCTCGGCGGTGACACTGATGACCCTCCACAACGCCAAAGGACTCGAGTTTCCAGTGGTGTTCATCACGGGCATGGAAGACGGCGTATTCCCCCACATGCGGTCGCTGGGCGAGCCGACCGAACTCGAGGAGGAGCGACGGCTCTGTTACGTGGGGATCACGCGGGCGATGGAGCAGCTCTACCTGACTCGGGCGTGGAGCAGGAACCTCTGGGGTGGCACCAACTACAACCCGCCGAGCCGGTTTCTGGGCGAGATCCCGGACGAACTGGTCACAAAGGCAACCCGGGCGAAGCGCCGCTCGTCATTGGAGCGGACGACGGTCAAACACCCCACGGTCACCGAGAGCGATATCGGGGTCGGCGACCGGGTCCGCCACAGCCATTGGGGCACCGGCAACGTCACCGAGATCGTCGGTGCCGGCGACCGTGCCGAGGCGTACGTGAACTTCGACGGCCAAGGAGTCAAGCGTCTCCTCCTGGCCTGGGCTCCCCTCGAACGAGTTTGAGTTTCGGCCCAGGCGAGCTTGGCCGAGTTTGATGTGTGGCCCTGCGGCCGCGTTCTCTGCCGGTTCGCACCGCCCATGTCGCTGCGAACCGAGGCAGCGGGATAGGGCCTGCCAGAGTTTCGGCCGAAAGCGGGCTCGGACTCAGTTTGGACGTGGGGGAGAAGTGGCGGCGGCCCGAGGCCGTCGGAGCAGGGGGCAGCGGGAGCGGCGCGGTGCGGAGGAGGTCGGCGGCGAGCCACGGGACTATTCTCCGCGTATGCCACCGCGCATTCTCATCGCCAAGCCGGGCCTCGACGGCCACGACCGTGGGGCCAAGGTCGTCGCCCGGGCGCTGCGCGATGCGGGGTGCGAAGTCATCTACTCGGGGTTGCACCAGACGCCGTCGCAGATCGTCGAGACGGCTATTCAGGAAGATGTCGACGGCATCGGGCTCTCGGTGCTTTCGGGGGCGCACATGACGCTATTCCCGCGAGTGGTCGAATTGCTCGAGGAACGTGGCGCCGGCGACATCGTGGTGTTTGGGGGCGGCATCATCCCCGACGACGACATCGTGGAACTCAAAGAAGCCGGCCTCGCCGAGATCTTCACCCCGGGCACGCCACTCACGACGATTTCGGCCTGGGTCGACGACAACCTTCGGGACGACTGAGGGCTCGTCCTCCAGATCACAAGACAGCGCCGGGGATCGCCGCGGGACGGATTCCGGCCGGAACGCTCCCGCAATGAGGAGGTCGGTCCGTTGAAGGTCCATGAGTACCAGGCCAAGGAGCTGATGAAGGCTCGCGGCATCGCCGTTCCACTCGGATATCCCGTCACCGACGTTGCCGGTGCGGTCGCCGCCGTCAAAGCGTTGGTTGAAGCGACCGGCAATCCGGTTGTAGTGGTCAAGTCGCAGATCCACGCCGGGGGGCGGGGCAAGGGGCGTTTCAAGGAGCATCCTGATTTGGGTGGCGTCACCGTCGTCACCGAAGGCATCACCGGTGGTGTGGCGGCCGCCGAGGAGAAGGTGCGGGAACTTGCTGAGCAGATGCTGGGGTCGACCCTTGTGACGATCCAGACCGGGCCGGAAGGCAAGCAGGTCAATCGCCTCTACATCGAGCAGGGGATCGACATCGACCGTGAGCTGTACCTCTCCGTTCTGCTCGACCGGTCGACCAGCCACAACATCCTGATGGCGTCGACCGAAGGTGGCACCGAGATAGAGGTGGTAGCTGCCGAGACTCCGGAGAGGATTCTGAAGGAGGAGATCGATCCGGCGTTTGGGTTGCTCGGCTTCCAGGCCAACCGCCTCGGTTACGACCTCGGGCTCCGGGGCGATGCGTTGCGCAACGGCGTCAAGTTCTTCGTCGCGCTGGCTGAAGCCGCCGTCGATTGGGATGCCGATCTCATCGAGATCAACCCGTTTGTTGTCACCACCGATGGCCGCGTCATGGCTCTCGACGGCAAGATGAGCTTCGAGGCCAACGCCCTGTATCGCCACCCCGACGTGGTCGAACTGCGTGATGTGAGCGAAGAGGATCCCGCCGAGATGGAGGCCGCCGAGCACGACCTGAGCTTCATCAAGCTCGATGGGACCATTGGCTGCATGGTCAACGGTGCCGGGCTGGCGATGGCCACTATGGACATCATCAAGTACGTCGGCGGCGAACCCGCCAATTTCCTCGACGTTGGGGGAGGCGCCACGGCAGAGCGAGTGGCCGCTGCCTTCAAGATCATCACTCGGGACCCGAACGTTGAAGGCATCTTCGTCAACATCTTCGGCGGCATCATGCGGTGCGACACGATCGCGACCGGTGTCGTCGAAGCGGTCAAGGAAGTCGGCCTCGAGGTGCCGCTGGTGGTTCGCCTCGAAGGCACCAATGTGGAGTTGGGCAAGCAGATCCTGGACGAGTCGGGACTCGACCTCGTCAGCGCCACCGACATGAAGGACGGCGCCGAGAAGATTCTGCAGCTGACGGGAGGTGCGGCATGAGTGTGCTCGTGGGGTTGGACACCAAGGTCCTCGTCCAGGGGATGGGCAAGACGGGCCGTTTCCACACTGATAAGGCGATCGCCTACGGGACCAAGATGGTTGGTGCGGTGCATCCGTCACGGGCCGGAGAGGTCGAACGTTTTGAGGGCGAGGCCGACCAATCGGGTGTGCCGGGCCGGCCGGACACCTACGAGGTCGACATGCCGATTTACCGATCCGTTTCTGATGCCGTTGCCGGCACCGGAGCGACGGCTTCGGTGATCTACGTCCCGCCACCGTTTGCGGCCGACGCCATCATGGAGGCCGCTGATGCCGGGCTTGCCCTTGTGATATGCGTTACCGAGGGCATTCCCGTGAGCGACATGGTGGTTGCCAAGCGATACCTGCAAGACCGAGCAACACGGCTTGTCGGGCCTAACTGCCCCGGCGTCATCACCCCGGCGCAATGCAAGATTGGAATCATGCCCGGGTACATTCACCAACCCGGGAAGATCGGCGTCGTCAGCCGCTCCGGAACCCTCACCTACGAGGCGGTCCACCAGCTCACCCTCAACGGTCTTGGCCAGACGACGGCGATTGGTATTGGCGGCGACCCGGTCAACGGCACCAACTTCGTTGACTGCCTCGACCTGTTCAATCAGGATCCCGCTACCGAGGGCGTCATCATGATCGGCGAGATCGGGGGCAGCGCCGAAGAGGAAGCCGCCGAGTGGATCACGGAGCACATGACCAAGCCGGTGGCGTCCTTCATCGCCGGGACCACGGCACCGGCCGGAAAGCGGATGGGCCATGCCGGCGCCATCATTTCCGGTGGCAAGGGCACGGCAGCCGACAAGATCTCTGCCCTCAACGCTGCAGGCGTGGTCGTGGCCCCGACCCCAACCGACATGGGCCAAGCCATGCTGGAAGCCATGTCCGGGTAGGGCCTCGCCTCAGCCTTCAGCCATCGTGCCCTCCCCCAGTTTGCTGGGGTGCCGGGTTGGACGCCGCTTGCCGGGCGGGCGGTAGGGGCAGCTCCGCGACCGCGTTTGGCACGGGGCAGCCGTAGCATCAACGGGTATGACCGCTCGTTTCCTTCTCGCCATCTTTCTGCTCGCCCTGCTGGGTGCGGCGTGTTCGGGCGACACCGCCTCGAGCGGCACTACGGCCGTCACCGTCGATACAACATCGACGTCCACCACCGCCACCCCGTCCACAACAACCACCTCGACCACGACCACGACAACGACCACGACCACGACCACGACCACGACAACGACCACCACGACGACGATGCCGCCGCCGGAGGCGACCACCGAGGTGGTCGACATCGATGTTGCGGGCCAGAAGAGGAGCTTCCGCCTCCATGTGCCCGAGGGGCTTGCCGGCGCGGCCTCGTATCCGCTTGTGCTCGACTTCCACGGCCTCACCGCAGGTCCAGAGTCGCAGAACGATCTGAGTGGGATGTCGGACAAGGCCGATGAGGAGGGCTTCATCGTGGCGACGCCGAGCGCCAGCGGAATCGGCTCATCGTGGGGGCTGTTGCCGGGCCGCCCCGAAACGGAAGGCGACATCGAGTTTGCCCTCGCCATCGTTGCCGACGTCTCGCAACGAGTGCCGATCGACGCCTCCCGCGTGTATGCCACCGGGTTCTCCAACGGTGGCGGACTCGCCAATCGCCTCGCCTGTGACGAGGCGGGAACGTTTGCGGCGATCGGGTCCGTATCGGGCGCCTACCCGTCCTATGACGAGTGCGACAATTCCGAACCCGTTCCTGTGATTGCGTTTCACGGCTCCGACGACTTTGTTGTGCCATTTGGTGGCCTCGGTGGCTTTTTTCCCCCGATTACGGACTGGGCCGCCGCATGGGCTGTCCGCAACGGCTGTAACGAGGGTCCGCAACAGGAACAGGTCACCGACGACGTCGTTCGCGTCTGGTGGGAAGGCTGTCCCGCCGGCGCTGATGTCGAGCTCTACGCCATCGAAGGCGGTGCCCACGGCTGGCCCGGCTCGACCTCTGCCCCCATCCTGCTCAACAGCTCCGACACCATTTCAGCCACCGACCTGATCTGGGACTTCTTCGAGAGCCGGTGAGCAGCCAGCGGCAACGCGTCCGCGGGAGCTGCCCCCTTCGACCTCGTCGCTGCGCTCCTCGGCCACCTCCCCAATATGACTGTTACCGATGTCCCCGCACACCCATTACCCATGTCCCCGGTCCATACAGCGAGCTGGGGGAGGGCACGGGAAACGCGGCTCGCGCTTCTTGGTGACCCGGCGCCCTCTGGGCGCCGGGTTGGAGGGACAGCGCGCCCCCGCATCTCACGAGGTTCTATCCTCGGCGGCGATGACGGACTTTGCTGAGGGCTTTCCGATTGCAGTGCTGGTTTCGGGAGGTGGCACCAATCTCCAGGCGCTGATCAATGCGGCCTCCGCTCCCGAGCACTCCGCTCGGATCGTGGTTGTGATCTCGGATCGACCCGGGGTACGTGCGCTGGAGCGGGCTGCGGACGCCGGCATACCGACGGAAGTCGTCTCCTGGAAAGGAGCGACGGATCGTGAGTCGTTTACGAGCGACCTCTGCGATGCGGCGGACCGACACGGGGCGCAAGCCCTGGTGCTGGCCGGGTTCATGCGCATTCTCGCCCCCAATGCGATGGAGCGCTATCCGGCCGGCATCATCAATACCCACCCCGCCCTGTTGCCCGCCTTTCCCGGGGCGCACGCCGTGCCACAAGCGCTGGCTCACGGGGTGAAGCTGACCGGGGTGACCATCCACTTCGTGGATGAGGAGGTGGACCATGGTCCGATCATCTATCAGGAGGCCGTGCCGGTTGAGCCCGGTGATACCGAAGACCAACTCCAGGCTCGGATTCAGGCAGTAGAGCATCGAGCGTATCCAATGGTGGTCGACGCCTTCTGCTGCGACCGCCTCAGCATCAGAGGCCGCACGGTCGACTGGAAGGGAGCACCGTGAACGACCTGCACGTGGAACGAGCGCTCATCTCGGTGTGGGACAAGACCGGGCTGCTCCCGTTTGCCCGCCGACTGGTCGATGCAGGTGTCGAGATCGTCTCATCGGGAGGAACAGCCGGATTCCTCGAGGACGCTCGCATACCGGTGACCCGGGTGACCGATGTGACCGGAGCACCAGAGATCTTGGGGGGCCGGGTCAAGACCCTTCACCCCAAGATCCACGGCGGGATTCTCGCCGACCTCGGCGACGCCTCCCACCAGGCTGAGCTGGCGGCCAACGACATCGCGCCATTCCAACTGGTCGTCGTCAATCTCTACCCGTTCGAGCAGACCGTTGCCGCCCCCGATGTCGCCGAAGCCGACGCCATCGAGAAGATTGACATCGGCGGCCCTGCAATGATGCGAGCTGCTGCGAAGAATCATTCGTGGGTGGGGATCGTCACCGACCCGGCACAGTACGACGACGTGATCACCGAGGTCGAAACCACCGGGCTCACGCCGGAACTCCGCCGCCGCTTGGCCGCTGCGGCCTTCTTCCGAACCGCCGCCTACGACGCTGCCATCGTTGCCTGGTTCGACCAAGACACCGAATTGCCGACTCGCCTTGTGCTGCCACTGTCGCGGCGTGGGGAGCTGCGCTACGGCGAGAATCCTCAGCAACCGGCCGCGATCTACGAGCGGGTCGACGGAAGCGCCTGGTGGCAGCGGGCCCGCCAGCTCCAGGGCAGGGAGATGTCGTTCAACAACTACGCCGACGTCGAGGCGGCTTGGCGGCTCGTCAATGAGTTTGCCGTTGAGCCTGCCGCCGTCATCGTCAAGCACACCAATGCCTGCGGAGCCGCCGTCTGCGATTCGCCGGCGAGCGCGTTCCGGCGGGCGTGGGACTGTGACCCGCTCTCAGCCTTCGGGAGCGTGGTAGCGCTGAATCGCCCCCTCGATGTCGCAACGGCCGAGGCCATCACCGCCTACTTCGTCGAGGTGGTGATTGTCCCGGACGTCGAGGACGACGCTCTGGCCGTGATGAGCGCAAAACGAAACTTGCGCTTGCTGGCCGCGCCGGTTCCCGCCGGTCGTGATCTCGACCTGCGGCGGATCGAAGACGGATTCCTCGTGCAGGCGCGAGACACGGTCGGGATCGATGAGGCTTCCTCGCAGCTGCCCGCGGGATGGGAAATTGTTGCCGGAGGCCCACTGTCGAGCGGGCTCCTCGCCGAGCTCGAATTCGCATGGACGGTCGTTGCCCACACCAAGTCGAATGCCATCGTCATCGCCCAGAACCGGGCCGCCGTCGGGGTCGGTGCCGGCGACCAAAGCCGGGTTGGCGCTGCCGAACGAGCCGTAGTGCGCGCCGGCGAGCGCGCCAAAGGGGGCGTGGCCGCCAGCGACGCCTTTCTCCCGTTCCGCGACGGACTCGATACGCTGGCGGATGCCGGGGTGGTCGCCCTGGTCGAACCGGGGGGCTCGAAGCGAGACGACGAGGTCATCGCAGCAGCCCGGGAGCGTGGCATGACGCTGGTCCTCACCGGCAGGAGGCATTTTCGACATTGAGCGCCCAGATCCTCTCCGGTACCGAAGTGGCTGCGGCGGTCCAGGCCGACGTCGCCGACCGGGTCGCGGCCCTGGCAGCCCGCGGCAAGAGCGTTGGTCTGGCCACCGTGATGGCCGGCGACGACCCGGGATCCTCCATCTACGTGCGTAACAAGCACCGGGCGGCCGACCTTGCTGGGATGCTGTCCTTTGACCACCACCTGCCCGCCGATGCCACCCAAGATCACGTTGAGGGGCTGATCATGGCGCTCAACGCGGACCCCGCCGTCGATGGCATGATCGTCCAGCTTCCGCTTCCCCAAGGTCTAGACGGCAATCTCGCCGTGCAGACCGTTGACCCTGCCAAGGACGCCGACGGTCTTCACCCCCACAACCTCGGGTTGCTGCTGCTCGACCGGCCCGGTCCTCGCCCGGCGACACCAACCGGCATCATGCGAATCCTCGAGCACTACGACCTCGCCGTGAGCGGCAGCTTTGCTGTGGTGGTCGGCCGCTCCTTTCTGGTCGGGCGGCCGCTGGCGCTGATGCTTGGGGCCAAAGGGGTCGATGCCACGGTCGTACAGGCACACTCGCGCACCCCGGACCTCCATGATCTCATGCGCACCGCTGACCTCCTCGTGGTCGCTGTCGGTCAACCCGAAATGGTGCGAGGCGAGGACGTGAAACCCGGCGCCGTCGTCATCGACGTCGGCATCAACCGCACCGGGGCGGGTCTGGTCGGTGACGTGGACTTTGCGTCGGTGTCGGAGGTTGCGGGGTACCTCACCCCTGTGCCCGGGGGAGTGGGCCCGATGACCATTGCTTCGCTGCTCACCAACACCGTTGCGGCCGCGGAGCGAGCGATCGGTTTGGGCTGAGCATCGATGCCCTCTCATCGAGGCGCAGCGGTTGCGACAGCCGTTCGCCCGTGGTTGGATCAGAGCGGGCCGAGGAACTCCACAGCGCCGATCAGCGTCGAGGAGGTTGACGCGGCTCGGGGCCGGTAGGATTCTGCCGGTCCACACCTCACCACTGCTGATGCCGCCGCGGCGGCAATGAAGGAGCTGACGCATGGCGACGCCGATCACGATGGGCCCCGACGGCCTCCAGGTACCCGACGATCCGATCATCCCGTTCATCGAGGGCGATGGGATCGGTCCCGACATTTGGCGGGCCGCACAGCGGGTGTTTGATACGGCCGTCGATCGCGCCTACGGCGGGAACAGGTCGGTGGCATGGACTGAGGTCCTCGCCGGCCAGAAGGCATTCGATCAGACCGGCCAGTGGCTGCCCGAAGAGACCATCGAGATGTTCCGCAGCCATTTGGTTGGGATCAAGGGTCCTTTGACCACGCCGGTCGGTGGCGGCATTCGCAGCCTCAACGTCGCTCTCCGCCAGATCCTCGACCTCTACGTGTGTATTCGTCCGGTCCGCTGGTACAAAGGTGTTCCCTCGCCGGTCAAGCAGCCCGAGCTGGTCGACATGGTGATCTTTCGAGAGAACACCGAGGATGTCTACGCCGGCAAGGAGCTCGAGGCCGGTTCGGCCGGTGCCGAGCAGCTCCTCGAATTCCTCGACGAGAACTTCGGGTGGGAGATCCGACCCGACAGCGGTTTGGGGATCAAGCCCATCTCGCAGACGGGCTCTTCGCGCCTGATCCGCGCTGCCATCCAGTACGCCTTGGACAACGGGCGACGCTCGGTCACCTTGGTCCACAAGGGCAACATCATGAAGTTCACCGAGGGCGCCTTCCGCACCTGGGGATATGAGGTCGCCGCCGAGGAGTTCTCCGATGTTGCGGTCTCATGGGAAGACTGTGGCGGCGACCCAGGCGACAAGCTGTTGGTGCAGGACGTGATCGCCGATGCCTTCCTCCAGCAGATCCTCACCCGGCCGGCCGAGTATGACGTCATCGCCACCATGAACCTCAACGGCGACTACATGTCCGACGCATTGGCGGCGCAGGTTGGTGGGATTGGTATCGCCCCCGGCGGCAACATCAACTACGAGAGCGGCCACGCCATCTTCGAGGCGACTCACGGCACTGCTCCCAAGTACACCGGCATGGACAAGGTGAACCCCGGCTCGGTGATTCTGTCCGGCGCCCTCATGTTCCGCTACCTGGGCTGGGGCGAGGCCGCCGACCTGATCGAATCGAGCCTCGAAGCGGCGATTGCCGATCAGGTGGTCACCTACGACTTCGCCCGATTGATGGATGGAGCCACCGAGGTCAAGACCAGCGAATTCGCCGGCGCCATGATCGATCGGATGTAGCCCGACGTCGGACGGCGCCGAAAAACGGACAACTACCCTCTGGACGGGTAGCCCAGACAAGGAGCACACATGAGCAAGGTCACCGTCGTTGGTGCGGGCAAGTATGGATCCACGACCGTTCAGCGGATCGCCGAGTGGGATATCGTCGACGAGGTCGTGATGACCGATATCGTCGAAGGGCTGCCTCAGGGTCTGGCTCTCGACATGAACCAGTCGCGCCCCGTGCTCGGATACCGAACCCTCGTGACGGGAACCAACGACTACGCAGACACGGCAGGCAGCGACGTCGTCGTGATCACTGCGGGCCTACCTCGCAAGCCCGGCATGAGCCGCATGGATTTGCTCGAGGTCAATGCCAAGATCGTCAAGGCGGTCACCCTCGAGGTCGTGAAGTACTCGCCCGACGCCGTGATCATTGTGGTGACCAACCCGCTCGATCAGATGACGACACTGGCGGCTGAGGTGTCCGGTCTGCCTCATCACAAGGTGATGGGCCAGGCGGGCATCCTCGACAGCTCCCGGTTCGTCCACTTCATCTCTGAAGCCACCGGAGCCGACATCCTCACGGTAAAGGCCGTCACGCTGGGGTCGCACGGTGAAACCATGGTGCCGGTGCCGTCGCTGTGCTCAGTGGGCGACCAGCCGATCACCGACGTGCTCGATGCCGCCACGATTGATGAGTTGGTCGACCGGACCCGCAAGGGTGGTGCCGAGATCGTCGGTCTCCTCAAGACGGGAAGCGCCTACTACGCGCCGTCGGCCGCGGCCGCGGCCATGGTGCGGGCCGTTGTCACGGACTCGGGTGAACAGATGCCGGTCTGCGCCTGGATGACGGGCCAATACGGCATCGACGACGTCTACCTGGGCGTGTTGGCGACGCTGGGAGCCGAGGGCGTTCGTGAGGTGCAAGAGGTGGCGCTGACCGCCGACGAGAAGGCCGGATTGGCTGTGGCTGCTGGAGCCGTCAAGGAGAAGGTCGCCGACTTGGAGCAGATCGACTACTGAAACCGGCAGGTGGTCAGGCCTCGACGGGGAGGTTCTTGTCTGCGTTTGCCGCGTCGATGGCTGCCTGAATCTCCTCGGCGCTCATCTGGGCAGCCATGCGCTGACGATCGGCCCGTTGCACGTTGAGGATGTGGTCACGACGTTTCGCCCATAGGGTGACAGCGCCGATGAAGATCAGCAGCATTCCGATGTTGGCGAGGAAGTATCCCGACGTGATCTGAGTGTCTTGGTAGCGACCCGGCGTGAAGAGCAGGTCGGCGTCGAGTCCTGCCTCCACCCCGGCCTCGAAGGTCTCGGTCTGCACCTGGATCAGTGTGCTGCGCATTGCGCCGCCAACGAAGCCCACTGCTGCTGCACCCAGGATCGTCGCGTAGATGAGCATGCGATTGGATGCCAATTGCCGAGGCTTGGTCACCAGGGCGAGGACAGACAGCAGGACGACCACGATCAGTACCGCTACCCAGGCGAGCAGTGAGACCACCTCGCCGCCGAACAAGATCTTGATGGCGGCGAAGGCGATTACAAACGACACGACGAAGATCAGCAGGCCTGCGAACACGTAGATGGTGCCAAAGCGCCGTTTGAGCCCTTCGTGGTCCGTCAGGGGATCTTTGAGGAGGCGGGTCAGGATCAGTGCCAGCAGGAACGCAATCAGGATGGCGTAGAAGTCAGACATAGTGAACGTGATCGTGGCGGCTTCCTGGACCACGTCGCCCGAGGCGTCCCTGACCAGTTCACCGGTCACGGTGTTCACCACGTCCTCGCGGGCGAACGCTGCGACGATGCCGACGGCTGCCAGTCCAAGGTAGGCGACGATTCCGGCCCCGATCGGCGTTTCCTCGCTGCGTTGCCACGAGACGAGGAAGATTCCGATCAGCAAGGCAACCCCGATCGCGATGTAGAGAGCGCCAATCGTGATCTCATAGCCTCGGATCGACCAGGGGTCTACGAGGTACCCGTTGGTCGGCTTCATGCGCGCAAACTCAAAAGCGACAGAGGCAAGGACCAAGAGGGCGCCGATCGGTGCGACCCATCGCATCTTGTTGCCGCTCACGTGAACCCTTTCCTCCAACGGTCCGCCGTACTCTACAAGGCGGCGCCGGCAATCGCCGTTCCGTGTTGTTCATTGCGGTGTCTGCCTGCAAATCCGTTGAACCCCAAGGGTTCCCGGCTAGGGTTACACCTCTGTAATTTGACTCATAGGCTCTTCAGTAGGAGGTTTCCAAGTGAACAAGAGTGAGTTGATCGACGTCGTGGCCGGTGCCACCGGTGAACCCAAGGCCACGGTCGGCCGCATCCTCGACGCAACGATCGAGGGCATCACCGCGGCAGTGGCCGAGGGCGACAAGGTTTCATTCACGGGCTTCGGTACGTTCGAGCGGCGTCACCGTAAGGCGCGCGTCGGCCGCAACCCGCAGACGGGTGCTGAGGTCAAGATCGCGGCGGCCAACGTTCCGGCCTTCAAGGCCGGCAAGGCCTTCAAGGACGCCGTCCGGTAGAACCGTCAGCGACAGTCAGACCTTGACGAGATTGAGGGGCGCCCATCGGGCGCCCCTCAATTTGATCTCGGTTGCGGACGGTCCACTCAGTAGTCGACGTCCATGCCGCTCATGGCGGCGGCAAATGCGTTGATCACGCCTTGATTCATCATCAGCTTGGCCATGTTGCCGGTGACCTTGAGTTTCCCGGTCATGAAGGCCATCTGGGTGTTGATCTCGCCCTTTGAGATGCCGGCCATCGTTTCCATGTTGGTTGACACGGTGACGTCGGCATCGTCCTTGGCTCCGAGCACCAACTCGCCTGCGCCGTCGGCGACGTGGAGGTAGTAGGGGATCTCGCCTTCGGGGCCGTCGGTTACGACAAACTGGAGGTTGAGATCTACGTTGGCGATGGCACCGGTGAACCCGGCATCGCCGTTGAGGGCTGCGGTGCCCTCGGTCATGTAATCCTCACTGAGGAACTTCACGCTCAAAGTCGCGTCCTTTCAATTTGTGACAAGCAAGACGGAGTGTAGTGTCGTCGGTGGAATTTTGAGCAACCGCTCAAAGTAATCCCGTTCCGGCGTGGCTCACGTACCAGAAATCGCGCCTGAGCCACGCCAGAACGGGTTGTTCTTCAGGTTTGTCCGGTGTACTTCTTGTTGCGGAACAGCGCTCGGCGGTACTCGCGATTCATGAAGGCGATGTTGTCGATCGAGATGCTCTTCGGACATGCCTTCTCGCACTCGCCGTAGTTGGTGCATGAGCCGAAGTATTCGTTCATCGTCTCAACCATTGCGATCACCCGCTTGTAGCGCTCCGGCTGGCCCTGGGGCAGCAGGTTGAGGTGGGCGATCTTCGCCGCGGTGAAGAGTTGAGCTGCCGTGTTCGGGCACGACGCCACACAGGCGGCACAGCCGATACACGCCGCGGCGTCCATGGCGGCCTCAGCTGCAGGCTGCGGGATGGTGATGATGTTGGCATCGATGGAGTTGCCGGTATTCACGCTGATGTAGCCGCCGGCTTCGATGATGCGGTCGAACGCAGAACGGTCGACCATCAAGTCCTTGAGGATCGGGAAGGCTCTCGCCCGCCAGGGTTCGACGACGATGGTGTCGCCGTCGTTGAACTTCCGCATGTGGAGCTGACACGTGGCCGTTCCCTGCTGCGGTCCGTGCGGCTGACCGTTGATCATGAGCCCGCAGGTGCCGCAGATGCCCTCACGACAGTCGTTGTCGAAGACGATCGGCTCCTCGCCCGAGAGTTCGAGCCGTTCGTTCACGATGTCGAGCATCTCGAAGAATGAAGCCTCCTCGGAGATCCCCGTGGCTTCGTACGTCTTGAAGCTGCCAGAAGCGTCGGGCCCCGGTTGGCGCCACACGCGCAGGGTCACATCCATTACTTGTAGCTCCTTGTCGCCAGCTTCACGTATTCGAACTCCAGATCCTCCACGGTCTTCTCTGGGGGTTCCTGCTTCCCTTTCCATTCCCAGGCTGAGACGTTTGCGAAGTGCTCGTCGTCGCGCACCGCCTCGCCTTCCTCGGTCTGGTATTCGACCCGGAAGTGGCCGCCACATGACTCCTCACGATCGAGAGCGTCGCGGCACATCAGCTCGGCCAGTTCGAAGAAGTCGGCCACCCGGCCCGCCTTTTCGAGCGACTGATTGACGGTCTCGTTGTCGCCGAGCACCCGGACGTCCTTGTGGAACTCATCGCGGAGCGCCGCAATGTCGACGATGGCTTGCTCGAGCCCGGCGCGGCTGCGTGACATGCCACATTCCTCGAGCATGATCTTGCCGAGCTGCCGGTGGAAGTCGTCGACGGTGCGGCTGCCGTTGATCGACAGCAGCGTCTGGGTCCGCTCGTGGACTTCCTGCTCGGCTTGCGTGAACACCGGATCGGTCACGGGCACCGGCTGCGTGTTCAAGTAGTCGGCCAGGTAGTCGCCGATGGTGTACGGGATGACGAAGTACCCATCGGCGAGCCCCTGCATCAGTGCAGAGGCACCGAGACGGTTGGCGCCGTGGTCGGAGAAGTTGGCTTCGCCGATGGCGTAGAGACCGGGCACCGTTGTCATCAGGTTGTAGTCCACCCACAGGCCACCCATCGTGTAGTGGGCGGCCGGGTAGATCCGCATCGGCACCTCATACGGGTTCTCGTCGGTGATGCGTTCGTACATCTCGAAGAGGTTGCCGTAGCGGGCCTCGATCACATCCTTACCCAGCCTGGCGATCGAATCCTTGAAATCGAGGTAGACCCCGTTCTTCAGCGGACCGACGCCGCGGCCCTCGTCGATCATCCGCATTGCGGCTCGGGACGAGACATCGCGCGGCGCCAGGTTGCCGAACGACGGGTAGATACGCTCCAGGTAGTAGTCGCGCTCGTCCTCGGGGATCTGCCCGGCCGGCCTGGTTTCGTTCGGGTCGATCGGCACCCAGATCCGCCCGTCGTTGCGCAGAGATTCGGACATCAATGTCAGCTTCGACTGGAACTCGTCGCTGGCTGGGATGCAGGTTGGGTGGATCTGCGTGTAGCACGGGTTGGCGAACAGGGCCCCCTTGCGATACGCCCGCCAGGCTGCCGTGACGTTGCAGTTCATGGCGTTGGTCGACAGGTAGAACACGTTGCTGTATCCGCCGGTGCCCAACACCACGGCATGCGCCGAGTGGGAGGTCACCTCACCGGTGACGAGGTTGCGGACCACGATCCCAACCGCGTGCCCGTCCTTCACCACCACTTCGAGCATCTCGCTGCGGGTGTGCAGCTTGACGTTGCCGAGGTGGATCTGGCGAGCCAGGGCCTGATAGGCGCCGAGCAGCAACTGCTGGCCGGTCTGGCCGCGGGCGTAGAACGTCCGGGAAACCTGGGCTCCACCGAAGGATCGATTGTCGAGCAAACCGCCGTACTCGCGAGCGAATGGCACGCCCTGGGCAACGCACTGATCGATGATCTCGTTGGCGACCTGGGCGAGCCGAAAGACGTTGGATTCGCGTGAGCGGAAGTCCCCGCCCTTCACCGTGTCGTAGAACAGCCGGAAGATCGAGTCGCCATCGTTCGGGTAGTTCTTTGCGGCGTTGATGCCGCCCTGGGCCGCGATCGAGTGGGCCCGTCGTGGCGAGTCGTTGTAGGTGAAGACCTCGACTTCGTAGCCCAACTCACCAAATGAGGCGGCTGCCGAGGCGCCGGCGAGGCCGGTTCCGATGACGATGATCTTGTACTTGCGCTTGTTGGAGGGGTTGACGAGTCGCTCTCTGAACTTGTGAGCGTCCCACCGATCCTGGATCGGGCCGAGGGGGATTTTGGCGTTGAGGTCAGTCATGTGGTGCTTCCTTCCTCAGCCGATGATCCCGAACGCAACGGCGAGCGGAACGGTGACAAAACCGAGCGCAACAACCGTGGCGAAGATGTGGGCGAAGTAGTTTCGCCACTTGTTGAATTGTGCATTGTTGATCCCCAGCGTCTGGAACAGGCTCCACGCTCCGTGCCAGACGTGGAGCCCCAGCGCTCCCATGGCGATCAGGTAGAACACCACCACGGGCCAGCGTGAGAACGTTGCATCGAGGTTGCCGGCGATGTCTCCCCGCACAAAATCGGGGTTGACGAACGCGAGTCCCCAGGTGAGGTCCGCAAGGTGCCATGCCAGGAAGGCCAGGATGATGATGCCTCCCCACCGCATGGTGCGTGAGGCGTAGTCCACGGCGATGTAGTGGCGTTCGTCGTACTTCTGATCGCCACGTGCTTTGAGGCTGGTGCGTGTCAGTGAGTAGGCGGCCCATACGTGGACGACCAGGGCGATGATCAGCGGGATTCTGAGGAATAGCCACAGGAAGAGGCTCCGCGGCATGAAGGGCTCGCCGAGATCGCGCAGCGCCTCTCCGTACTCATTGATCGTGGGCTCACCGGTGGCCGGGTCGTTGCCTTCGAAGGCATGCAGGTTGCCGATCATGTGGAAGAACACGAACAGCAGACCCAAGATGCCGGAGATCGCCATCGCATACTTCTTGGCGAGATCCGTGCCGTAGAAGGCGTACCACCGGGATTGCTTGCGACCCGTGGTCGCCTTGCCCGTCGTCGTCACCCTTCCTCCCTTGTGGTTGGGGGGGCCATTATGGCGGATTCCGCGCGCCTCTCCATTTCGACGGCTGCCGGGCAGGCCGCCGACGTCCATGCCGCCCGCGTGCCGCGACTGTCGTGTCGCCATTCCGGCTCGATTTGACATCTTCGGGAGGCGCGTACGGCGCGGCCGGGGAGCCGGCGCGGGCCGGAGCCGTTGAAACACAACGGGTTTCAGGTTGACAGCCGCGCGCGGGGCAAGTTAAATCACACCGGCGTAGTTACAACCGTGTAGGAGACGAGCGTGTTCACACAGCTGCTCGAAATGATGAATGGACAGGATCTGGCTTGGCAGGACCTGGCGAATTGCCGTGGCGCCGACCCGGACCTGTTCTTTCCGGAGCGCGGAGCTTCGACTCGCACCGCAAAAGGGATATGTCGGGAGTGCTCGGTAATGAACGAGTGCCTCGAGTTTGCGATTGTGAGTAGCGAGAAGTTTGGAATCTGGGGTGGCATGTCGGAGCGGGAGCGTCGCAAGATTCGTCGCCAGCGTGCCGTCGCCGCCGAGCGCCGTCGGGCGGGTTGACCTCGCCAACTGCACTGTGCCCTGCTGCGAATTGGGCCGGGCCGCAGAGCCTTTAGAATCGGCGGCGTCAATCCCGAAGGAGTCGGTCGGTTGTTTGCCCTGTTACTGCTAGTTGCCGTGTTGGTAGGCGTAGCCCTTGGAGCCGTTGTTTGGTTCATGTCGCGAAACGCGAAGGGCGGAGGCTCCCGACAGGTGGCTTCGGGCGGTGGTGCCGCCGACGGGGTGACGCCGGATTCGAGTTTTGATCGGCTCCGCCCGCCCTATCGCGAGTTCCACGTTCGCGGCAACGAGGCCCTCGTGTACTTCGATGCCCCGGTTCCGGCCGGCGGCGCCGACAGTGTGCTGGAGGACTTGCTGGTGAAAGAGGCCGTCGAGGTCGTCCGGGAGAAGCGTTCTCATGAACTCCCAATTGACGACGTTACGACGGTGCGGGCCTTCGGGCGGCGCGATCATCAGGACGTCGAGGTCGGTTCAGTCTCGCTGGAGACGCCCGGGCAACTGCCCGCCATTGACATTCCACCGTTGGCGCCGCACGCCTCCCAGGTGACCTTTGACCCGCTCGGACACCTCGCCGAGCAGCAGTTCTCGATGACCCCGGGCACCGAGGCGCAGCCGGCAGATGCGGGGCTCAAGCCGCTGGCGTCTGAGCTGACCCTCACGGCAAATACCGCGGCGGGTCTGCGCGCCCAGGGCGTCGATCCGACTTCGATGACGGTGACCGAACTGACGCTTGGGTTGCTGCGCCTCGGTGGCTACACGGTTACTCCGGGAGGCAAGGACAACGCCTACATCGCCGCCCGCGGTGGCACCCGCACGTACCTCGTAGTCGTCGATCACGAGACGGGTGACTACCCAGAACTCGGGGAGCAGACCATCAACGCGTTCATGGTGAGCTTTGCCACCTCCGATACGGTGCGGGGCATGCTCGTTACCGACAAGTACTCCCCGTTCCTCGTCTACGACAAGGAGCGTCGGGAGCCGAACGTCCGTTTCATCACGCGTGAGCGCCTTCAGGCCTTCGTCGACAGCTTCTCGATGAGTTGATCCACCAAAGACCGTGACGATGCCGCATCGCCCGATTCGTTGCGGTTTCTCGCTACACTCGCGCCATCCAAGCGCAAGGAGCGATTTGTGAAAGTTGGGACAGGCGAACTGCTGATTGTCCTGGCAGTGATCATTCTGCTCTTCGGCGCACGCAAGCTGCCGGACCTCGCCCGTTCGCTCGGTGCTTCGGCCCGTGAGTTCCGCAAGGGCGTGTCGGAGGGCGAAGACGAGGACGAGCAGGACGGCGCAAAGGATTCATCTGGGTCTGCCGCTGATGCACCGGCCGACAAGGCTGACGGAACCACCGACGCTTAGCTGCCTAGGAGGGTGTTGAACAAACGCCGTGCGGGATTGCGCTGGCGAGCCAACGCCTGGTCCTAGACGTCGCGGCACGCCCAAGCTGGCGTTGCTCAACAGTCTCCTCGCCACACGGGAACCTCCCGTGGTCTCGCAGCGTTACTCCCCTACGGTGACCGGGGTATAGGTATGGCCGACGAGTCAATCCCAACATGGGAAGACGTAGCGCGACGTTATGGGCGAAAGATCTACAACTTTGCATACCGGCTCACCGGCAATCCGGATGATGCCGCCGATCTGGTCCAAGAGGTACTGCTGCGGGTTCGCAAGGGTCTGGCGAGCTACACCCCTGGCTCGTTCGACGGCTGGCTGTGGCGGATCACCAGAAACGCATTCCTCGATGAGGTGCGACGCAACCAGCGCAGACCGACGACTGCGCTACCCGACGATGACCGGGTTGCCCTGGCACCCAGCCCCTCTCCCGACGAGGTGCTCGCTTCCGTTCGCCTCTCGGAGGACGTCCAATCCGCCCTGCTCAAGCTGCCGATCGAATTCCGTGAGTGTGTGGTGCTGTGCGACGTCGTTGGCCTCACGTACGAGGAGATCGCGACAGCCATCGATTCACCGGTCGGCACGGTTCGCAGTCGTATCCACCGGGGGCGCAAGATGCTGAGGGAGCTGCTGACGTGGCCGGTTTGACTTCGTCGCCTTGCGATATCGGCGAGTTGATGTCGGCATATCTCGACGGTGAACTCCAGCCCGGTGAACTCGACCACGTGGTCGAGCACCTCGGCGGATGTACCGACTGCATCATCGAGTTCCGTCATCTGAAAGAGGCACGAGCTGCGGTGCGAACGTTGCCGCGGCTCGAGGTCCCGGAACGCCTCGCACCGTCCTTCCACTTCGGCCCCGAGCTGTCGGCCTATCTCGACGGTGAACTTCCCACCGAAGAGCAGGCGCTGGTGTTCAGTCACCTGCAGACCTGCGAAGAATGCCGCGACGAACTCCACGAACTCGACGCCGCTCGTACCGCAATCCGATCCTTGCCGGGTCTCGAGCCGCCGGTGCTGATCGAGGTGCATCGGGAGCAGCACAAGACCCACCACGGGCGTCGGGGACGGGCGGTCGCCTTGGCGGCCGGTGTTGCCGCAGCTGCGGTCATCGCCGTTGGTGTTGCCGGAAGTTCAACGCCGGAGACGACGATCGACCTCGACTCGTTCACCAATCAGCATGTGGCGCGCGCCTCGGTGGAGGCCGGCTTCACCGTCATCCCAGCCGTCGGACCCGTGGGGCTCGAACCATGAGCGCGGCTCGACGCCTTATCGTGACGGCCGCCCTGGTGACTCTCGCCGTGGTGGCCACCGCAGTGCCCGCAATAGCCGCCGAGGATCTGGACAACTACCTGCGGGACGCCGAGCAAGCCGAGTACGGCGGTCGCCGGATTGTCGTCACGATCTGGGATGGCGAGTCGGAAGTCGAGATCTTCTCCGTCATCCATACCGGCGACACCATGACGGTCAATGGTGGCGAGTCGATCGTCGGCTACGGCAAGCTGGCTGGGGCTCCCGGCGGGGGAGTCGTCATCCCGGAGTGGTCGGCATCGGCATTGAGCGATCGCTACACGATGGACCAGCCGGAGACAGTGCGCCGATTGGGACGCGAGGCGGTTCGGATTGTGGTTCGGGAGGGTGACGCCAAGCGAGCCACCATCGTGCTCGATGTCGAAACGTCGGCGCCGCTGGCCACCGAGGTCTACGACGGTGACGGCGCGCTGTTCCGCTATTCGACGATGCTGGATTTTGACGCCGACCCGGCTCCCTATGTGGTGGCTCAGGGCGCCGATGACGAGTACGAAGTCATGCTGCCCACCGAGGCGAGCAGCCTGCCGGCGACGGCGGCCGGGTACCGGCGGGCAGATACGTACGCAGGACCCAACGACAGCGTTCACGCTTTCTATACCGATGGGCTGTTCTACTTCTCGATCTTCGAGCTGCCCGAAGGGACCCGTCTCGGCGGCCTCGATGATGCGGCCGTCGTCGAGGTCGGCGGCAGCGAGTACCGCAGGCTTGTCTCGTCGGATGGCATCTGGGTCTACTGGGAAGGCGAGACCGCCTACCTGCTGGTGGGCGACCTACCCCCCGACCACCTCGAGCAAGTCCTCGCGGAACTCCCGCAGCCCAAGGGCAGGGGCAACTTCATCTCCCGCCTGTGGCGCGGGATCTTCGGGTAGCAGGTGCCGGGTACCCGGTACCGGGCGAGCGAAGCGAGCTCTACACACTTGGTGCCGACCGGGCGCACCTCGGCCTATTGCGTCGCTTGCACCCCTTCAAGGGCGGGGATGAACACCAGTTCGTAGTAGTCGTCGTGGGTGTCGGGGGTCGAGATCAGGATCACGACCAGGATGATGTCGTCGTCCTCGGCGAGGCCGATGTCGTAGATCAACCCGGCATCCTCCGCCGTGTAGATGGTCCACTCGCGGGCCTCTTCGTAGGTCGAGACGTCCCAGTCGTCTTCGAGCCCGAACTGGTCTGCAAACGTCTCGGCGAGGGCCTCGGTGGTGATGAAGCCGGATGGCAAGGCCTGCTGCACGATCCCGGAGTCGCCGAGGCCGGGAGCGGTGTAGGCCCCAAACCCCTGATCGGTCCACTCCTCGGGAGCCACGCTGGTGAGGGTCACGCCGAAGATGTCGACCTCGAAGGGCACCAAGGTGACCTGGACCGGAGCGCCCGGGATGTAGAAATCGGGCCCGCCGAGGGTGGCAACGCAGGTGCCGTCTGGCTCGGACGTCGGGTCGGCGAGAAACTCCAGCGCAATTCCCTGGGCGCACTCGTCGCCGGTGGTGACGCCGTGGCCGAGGCCGGGGAACTCGTAGAAGTGCGAAGTGTCGAGGGTCTCGGCGGCGAGGATGCCCCACGAAGGCGGGGTGATCGGGTCGTACTGGCCGGCAACGACGAGCGTTGGAATGGCACTCACGACCGCTTCGTCCTCGATCGAGTCCGCCGTTCCGGCGCCCCAGATGTCGCACTCGGCAAACTCGCCATCGGCATCGGCCCAGATGGCCTCGACCTCGGGGTAGGCCGCAGCCGCCTCTTCCGCGGCGCTGGCCGTGGTGAAGGCCACTTCTTCGTTGCATTGCACCGAGAGGTACATGCCGGCGGTGATGAAGTCGCCGTTGAGGAAGGCGATCGAGGCAAGGCGTGATACGCCGGAGTAGTCGCCGGCTTCAGCATCGGCGATGATGTCCGGCAGGATCGGAATGATCTGTTCGCTGTAGAGGCTCTGGAACACCAACCCGACCATGTCGTCGCCCCGCAGCTTGCCGGGATAGGACTCGCCGGTGAGTGCGTTGTCGACCTCGATGTCGATCGGCGCTGCGTTGAACTGATCGACCAGGGTGTAGAACCGGGTCTCGAGATCGGGGAACGCTGCCGCGCAATCTGGTTCTGCCTCGCATCCAGCGAAGAACGTGTCAAAGGAGCGCTGGGCGTTGGCCGGGCCCTCCACATAGACGTTCGCCTGCAGCGGCACGGTCGAGTCGAGGATCACGCTGCGGATGCCCTCGGGGTGATCGCGCATGGTGGTGAGGGCCAGTCGGGTGCCGTAGGAGATGCCGTAGAGGTTCCACTCGTCGATTCCGAGGGCAACCCGCAGGTCGGCGACATCGGCGGCGTTGGACTCGCTGTTGTAGGCGGCAAGGTCGACCCCATCATCGGCGAGCCGGCTCTGGCAGGCTGCAACCGCCGGCGCTTCAGCGTCGTTGTACTCCTCAGCGGCCAACGCGTCGTCCAGGAGTTCGATCTGGAGATCGCGCAACTCTGGGCAGTCGAGGCTTGGCATGCTGTAGCCGACCCCACGCTGGTCGAAGATGATGACGTCGCGTTCGGCGAGAAACGGCCCGAACCGGTTGTCGAAGTCGAACTGCAGTGCTTCGAGGATGTTGCCACCTGGACCGCCCTCGAGATAGACCAGGGGGTCGCTCGCCGGCGCGTCGGCCGTCGATGGGAACACCGCCACGGCCACTTGGACCATGGCACCGTCGGGTTCGTCACGGTTCTCCGGCACCACGAGGTACCCGCAGGTGGGGTCGTAGCCAATCGGCGGGGCAAAGGCGCAGTCACCCTCCTCAAACATGGGTTCGTATCCGGCCGTCGTTGCCCCACCTGCGGTGGTTGTTGTGCCGTCCTGGGTTGTTGTGGTGGACGACGCCCCGGTGGTCTCGGTGGTTCCCGACTCAGCCGTTGAGGTGGTCGTTGTCGAATCGGACTGCGACGCGCAGGCCGCGGCCAGGAGAACGAGGGCGATGAGTGGCAAGAGAATGCGAGTTTTCATTGCGGGCGAGCCTACCGGTGAAGCGGGGATATCCGGTGGTGCCCTGCAACGGTGCGCGCTGGTGGCTCTACGGGTCGAGACGGTATCCCACGCCGCGCACCGTGGTGATCTCGGCCGAGGATCCTGCCGTTTCCAGTTTGCGGCGCAGCCGGCGGATGTGTTGATCGAGCGTCTTCGAGTCGGTCCATCCGTAGCCCCAGATGTCGTCGAGTAGCTCCTCGCGGGTGACGATCCTGCCGGGGCGACGGATCAGTTTGCGTATCACCTCGAACTCCTTGCGGGGCAAGTCGAACTCGGTGTCGTCAACGCGGAGTTGGTAGCGGCTCGGGTCGAGGACGGTGTTGCCGGCCGCCAAGATGCCCTCGTCGTCATCGGCGGCAGATGCACTGCGGCGAATCGCAACATGGATCCGAGCAATCAATTCGCGCACGGAGTACGGCTTGGTGAGGTAGTCGTCTGCCCCCAACTCCAGTGCGGTGACGACGTCGGATTCGCTGTCCTTGGCGGACAAGACAAGCACCGGGACCTCAGATTCGGCCCGGATCCGGCGCAGCACATCGAGCCCATTCATGCCGGGGAGCATGAGGTCGAGCAGCACCAAATCCGGGTTGCCATTGCGAAAGGCCGTCAACCCTTCTCGGCCGTCCCCGGCAGACGTGATCCCGAAGCCCTCGCGGGCGAGAGAGACCTCGAGCGCATCCACGTAGGCGGGCTCATCTTCGATGATCAGGACGTTGAGCACCTCAACCCTTCCAACGGGGGAGCGCAATGCGGAACGTGGAGCCGATTCCCGGAGTGGAGTCGACCTCGATGTCTGCGTCGTGGTTGCGGGCGACGTGGCGGGCGATGGCCAGCCCGAGACCGGTGCCGCCGGTCTCTCGACCTCGAGCCCGATCGACCCGATAGAACCGCTCGAAGATCCGTTCCTGATGCTGTTCCGGGATGCCGATCCCGTGATCCTCGACTTCGAACGTTGCCGTCTCATCGTCGGCCAGGGCCCGCAGCCACACCGTGCCGCCGGCGTAGGGGTCGAGGACGTGGGTGTATTTGACAGCGTTCTCGAGCAGTGCGGCGATGGCGGACACCAGTTGGCGGCGATCGCCGGCAACCAGGACATCATCCCCGGCAGCCTTGGCCTCGATACTGATTCCGTATTGATCGGCCGAGACCGACACCTGGCGCACCGCCTCGCTGAGGACCGCATCAACGGCGACAGGATGGTGGGAGTACGGGTCTCCTTCGACGAGAGCCAGATCGAGGATGTCATCGATGAGCCGCGACATCCGGCCCGCTTCACCCTCGAGCCGACCGGCGAGGCGTCGTCGTACCTCTGGTTCGTCGGCGTCTGCAAGGGTCTGGGCGAGCACGCTGAGCGCGCCGAGTGGCGTCTTCAGTTCGTGGCTGGCGTTGGTGACGAAGTCCTGACGGATGGCGTTGACACGGTGTCGTTCGGTGAGGTCCTCAACGAACACGACACCCCCTGGTCCGATCTCGGCGTCGTCGATCGGGACGGCATGAAGGCCGAGCTGGCGACGCGTCGGCGTGTAGACCTCGACCTCGCGGCGGATGGCGCGTCGCTCGGTGGCTACCTGCTTCATCATCTCGCGGATTCGGATCTCTGCGACGGCGTCGCCGTGGCGGGCGCCGAGATAGCGCTCGGCCGCGACGTTGGCGAAGGTGACCTCGCCGGCGGCATCGACGATGACTACGCCGAACTCGGCAGCCTGAAGCGCGTTGATGTCCCGGCGAGCGGTGCGTTCGGCATCCCTGGTCCGCAGTTCCAACTCGCCGAATGCGGCGTCGATTGCCGCCGCCGGGGTGCTCCCTGATGACGCCATTCCGCCTCGGCTCAGAGCCGCAGAGATGGCGTCCTCCTGTTGGCTTGCACTGCGGTTGGAGCGCCACAGCAAGGCCGCCAGGGCGGCAACAATGATGACCAGGGATACAACAACAACGACCATGGGGCGACTATAGGGGCCGGGCGACGGGCGCAGACCCTGGGCCAGAAGGGGTTCAAGAGTTCACCTTCAGTTCACCTTGGGGCGCAATCGGTGTCATCTCATCCTCGTACCCTTTAGCGCAATCGGGCCTTTGCGCCCGGCTGAACGCTGTTCATCTAGTGGAGGATCCACATCCATGTTTACCAACAAGCGGGCTTGGGCGCTGTTGTTGCTTGCCTTTGTGCTTGTCGTCGCCGCGTGCGGCGATGACGACGACTCTTCGTCTTCTGGCGACTCTTCGTCGGCCGACGAAAGCGAATTCGGGCGAATCATCATTTCTGGTTCGTCCACGGTCGAGCCGATCTCTGCCCGCGTCGGCCAGGCGTACGAGGCCATCGACGACACAGTGGCGACGACGGTGGAAGGCCCCGGGACGGGTGATGGTTTTGCCCGGTTCTGTGCCGGCGAGACCGACATCTCGGACGCCTCGCGTGCCATCAAAGACTCGGAGAGCGAGGAGTGCGCGGCCAACGGCATCGAGTATGTCGAGCTCCACATTGCCACGGACGGCATCTCCGTGATCACGTCTCCCGAGAACCCTGCCATCACCTGCCTCGACTTCAACGACATGTACGCCATCGTTGGTCCTGAGTCCGAGGGCTTTGCCAACTGGAACGACGCCGACAGCCTTGGGGCCGAACTCGGCGCCACCCATGCGCCGTACCCGGCGGCACCACTGGTGATCACCGCCCCAGGCGACGAGTCCGGCACCTACGACACGTTTGTTGAATTGGTGATCGAGGACATCGCCGACGAGCGCGGCCAGAGCGCCGAGACGCGGGTCGACTACAGCCCCGAGGCCAACGACCAGGTGATCGTCAGCAACATCGCAAACGACCCCACCTCGTTCGGCTGGGTTGGGTTCGCCTTCTACGAGGAGAACGCCGCTTCGCTCAAGGCCATCGAGGTCGACGGGGGCTCAGGCTGCGTGACGCCGACCGCAGAGACCATTGCGAGCTTTGACTACCCGCTGTCTCGCCCGCTCTTCATCTATGTGAAGACCAACGACCTTGCCAACCGGGCAGACCTCGTTTCCTTCGTGGACTACTACCTCAGCGATGAGGGTCTGACGTTCGTCTCGGAGGCAGGGTACGTGCAGCTTCCGGCAAGCGAGATGGACGGAACTCGAGAGGCGTGGACGTCCGCCCAGCCATAGGCTCCAGTGACGGGTGGGTCGGGGCACCGTGCCTCGGCCCACCCCTCCTTCGACCCTCCTAGGATCTACCTCTCATGGCAGTAGCCACCGACACCAAAGCCACCATCGATCTCTCCGGCGATCGGCGCAGGCTCAGGCGCGAGCGCAGAGTCCGGTGGGTGTTCTTTGGCGCAGCGGCGATATCGGTGCTGATCACGATTGCCATCATCTTGTCGCTGGCGGGTCAGGCCTGGACGTTTCTGACCGACATCGCTTCCGACCCCGAGACCGGCTTGGGCTCGCTGACGGCCGACGGGTGGTTCCCCCGCAGGGGCCGATATCAGATCATGGCGCTGATCGTGCACACCCTGATGGTCTCGGCCATCGCCATGGTGTTTGCCGTTCCCCTCGGTCTTGGTTCGGCGATCTACCTCTCTGAATACGCCAGCCCCCGGGTGCGACGAGTCCTCAAGCCGACGCTCGAGATCCTGGCTGGGATTCCCAGCGTTGTGCTCGGCTTCTTCGCGTTGACCTTCATCACGCCCAGCGTGGTCAAGGCGATCTTCGATGACGCTGCCAACAGCAACTTCCTGGCGGCCGGGCTTGCGGTCGGTGTCCTGCTGATTCCGCTGGTGGCGTCGGTATCCGAGGATGCGATGCGGGCGGTGCCGACCTCGCTGCGCGAGGCTTCGTACGGGCTCGGTGCCAAGCGCTGGCACACGAGTCTGCGGGTTGTCGTGCCCGCTGCCCTGTCCGGCATCATGGCGGCCATCATCCTGGCGATATCGCGGGCCATCGGCGAGACCATGATCGTGGCGCTCGCCGCCGGCACCAGCGGCATCATGAACATCTCCCCGCTGGACGGTGGACTCACCATGACCGGCGGCATGGCGCAGCTCGCCATCGGCTCCGACCAGGTGACCGGATCGTCGGCCGCGTTCCAGAGTTTGTTCTTTGTCGGGATCGTTCTGTTTGTTCTCACGTTGGGTCTGAACGTCTTGAGTAACAGCGTCGTCCGTCGATTCCGTCAGCGCTACTGAGGAGCCTGGGTTGGCTACACGAGACATCACCGTTGACACCAGCGCCCTCGTGCGTCGCTCTCTCGAAGGCAAGAAGATCAACTGGTTCGACCAGTTTGTCGCCATTGCCCTGCTGGTGTCGTTGCTCTCAGGACTGCTGATTCTGGCCACACTGTTGGTCAGCGTGTTCTCGAGTGGCTTCGGCGTTTTGGCCGACCGTGGGTTCGACTTCGTCACGAGCCGGCTCTCTCCTGATGCTGCCGACGCCGGCATCTTTCAGGCGATCATCGGGTCGCTCATCCTCACGGGTTTTGTGATCGTGGTTGCCTTCCCGCTCGGTGTTGGGGCTGCGGTCTACCTCGAGGAGTACGCCCCGGACACCAGAACGACGAGGTTCATCGACGCCAACATTCGCAACCTCGCCGGCGTTCCATCCATCGTCTATGGCCTGCTCGGCCTCGCCGTTTTCGTCAAGCTGATGGGCGGGTTCACCGGTGGCCGGACGTTGGTGACCGGCGGGCTCACCCTCGCGGTCCTCGTGCTTCCGATCATGATCATCACCACCGCCGAGGCGCTGCGGGCCGTGCCCCAGGCACTGCGCGAGGCTTCGATGGGGGTAGGAGCGACCAAGTGGGAGACGATCCGCCATCACGTGCTCCCGGTGGCGCTCCCCGCCATCTTCACCGGAGCCGTCCTCACGATTGCCCGCGCCTTCGGAGAGTCGGCGCCGCTGCTGCTCGCCGGGGCTGTGCTCTCGCTGTTCTTCAGCAATGCCTCGAGTGCTGGCGTCGGTGAGTATTTGTTCGATGAGCCGTACACCGCCATGCCCATCGTGATCTACAACTGGGCCCGCCAGCCTCAGCAGGAGTTCGTGGCATTGACGTCGGCGGCCATCATCGTGTTCTTGGTGTTCCTATTGACGATCAACGGCATCGCCATCATTTTGCGTGACAGATATGAACGGAAGTGAACTAGACATGGACACCACCAGCGACCCCGATGCTCCGGGCACCGATGCTGATCCGGTGAGCGACGACGCCACCCCAGCTTCGCCGGCGATCTTCGATGTCGAGAACCTCAATGTCTACTACGACGACTTTCATGCGGTCCAGGACGTCACGCTGCCCATCGGCAAGAACCAGATCACGGCCTTCATCGGACCATCGGGGTGCGGGAAGTCAACGGTCCTGCGTTGCTTCAACCGGATGAACGACCTCATCGAGAGCGCTCGAGTCGAGGGCACAATCGAATACCACGGCGTCGATCTCTACGGCCTGAACGTTGATCCCGTTGAGGTTCGCCGCCACATTGGGATGGTATTCCAGAAGCCCAATCCGTTCCCGAAGTCGATCTACGACAACATTGCGTTTGGGCCGAAGATTGCCGGCTTCAAAGGCAACATGGATGAACTGGTTGAGGAATCGCTCAACAAGGCGGCGCTGTGGGATGAGGTCAAGGACAAGCTCAAGGAGTCTGCCCTCGCCCTGTCGGGCGGCCAGCAGCAGCGGCTTTGCATCGCAAGGGCCATCGCCACCAGCCCCGACGTTGTGCTCATGGATGAGCCTTGCTCGGCGCTCGATCCCATCGCTACGCTGCGGATCGAGGAGCTGATGCAGGAGCTCAAGACCGACTACTCGATCCTCATCGTCACCCACAACATGCAGCAAGCTGCCCGGGTGAGCGATCGGACCGGGTTCTTCAACGTCGAACTCAACGAGCGTGGCCAGCGCACTGGGCACCTCGTAGAATTCGACGAGACTGGCAAAATCTTCACGAACCCCACCGTCAAGGCGACCGAGGACTACATCACCGGCCGGTTCGGCTAGGAGGACGAATGACCATTGACGCAACTCCCCCTGAGCCCGTTGACGACGTTGAGCCACTGCCGCTCGACGAGACTCGTCACCACTTCTCCGACACGCTCGACGAGATCAAGCGCGGCATGGTCCACATGGGCTCGCTGGTCACCGAGAACGTACGGGCGCGCCGGCGATGTCATGCTCGAAGGCCGCCTTGATCTGGTTCCCGTGGTCACCGAACACGATCAGGAGGTCAACCGGCTCTACGCCGAACTCGAGAAGCTGACGTTCGAGACCCTCGCCCGTCAGCAGCCGGTGGCCGGCGACCTACGCTTCCTGGTATCCACGACTCGGGTTCTGTATGAGATCGAGCGGTCCGGTGACCTGGCCGTCAATTGCGCCAACATCGCCGACCGGGAACATGGGTTGCCCCAGCTACCCAAGCTGACGGCGTTGCTCAACCAGATGGTTGCTGAATGCTGCAGCCTCTTTGCCGCCGGTGTCGACGCGCTGGCCGACATGGATGCCGTGGCCGGCGCGGCCCTCGACGCCAAGGATGACGTTCTCGACGACCTGGTTGGTCGGTACTACACCGAGATCGGTCTGGTTTCCGAGGAGATCGGTCTCGAGACGGCGATTCAGCTCTCGAAAGTTGGCCGGTTCCTCGAGCGTATCGGTGATCATGCCGTCAATATCGGCGAGAACGTTGCCTACGTCATCACCGCCGAGTTCCCCGGCGACACCCACGCCGCTCTGAGCGACGAACCCGAGTAGCCCGCCGTCCGGGCTCCAAGTCTCAGAGCTTGGCGAGCGCCTCCGTGTAGGCATCGAACTCGCGGGCGGTTCCCAGCGAATCGGTGTTGATGATCTCGCGCACCACGCCGTCGGCATCGAGCACGAATGTGTATCGATTGGCCGACCCGGTTGCCTCATTGAAGGCGCCGTAGGCCTGGGCGGTCACGCCGTGGGGCCAGTAGTCCGAGAGCACGGGGAATTCAAAGCCGTTCTCAGTGGCCCACTTCTTGGCGACGGGGACGCCGTGGACGGTGACGATGACGACGTTGGCGTCGAGTGCGTTGAGGGCGGCGAGCTGATCCCTGATGGCGCAGGTCTCGTCGTCGCAGATTCCGGTGAATGGGAACGGGATGAAGACCAGCAGCGTGTTGGAGCCCTTCAGGCTCTCGAGAGATACCTGGTTCTTGTCCTGATCAGAAGAGTTCGAAGGCGGGGGCGGCGTCGCCGACGGCAACAGTCATGGCGGTTCCTTTCGATGTCAATCCAGCCCTGCGAAGTTAGCGCTATGTGGTGGCGGCTGTCGGTCTGTGCCGAAGCTACAGCAGGACCCTGGCCGCCCAGCCGACCGGGTCCCTGATCTCATCGAGGGTCGGAAGCTGGTCGGGGCCTTCCCAGACCTTTTCGAGCGACTCGGGGCCCCAGCGCCGCGCCACTTCGATGGCAGAACAGGGCGGCGTCCGCGGCGTTCTCTCGCTGCAACTCCAGGCCGACGAGTTGCTGGAGGAACTGTTCGGCCTGATCGGGTTCGGAACGACGCCGGGCGTAGGCAGCGGCAATGCGGTCCTGATCGGGTAGGACGGCCTCGCCGGCCAATCCAACCGCGAAGTCGCCGTATCCCTCGATAAAGGCGGTCAAGGCTTGGACCGCGGCCACCTTTTCCGGGGCTCGTTCACCGCCGAGCAGTGAGGCCATGGTTCCCGGTCCGGAGAACGCCTCTTCCAGTTGGCTGGGGTCTTCGAGAGCCCCCAGCTTTTCGGTGAGTGCGGTCGGGTCGAACTCGACGTCATCGAAGAAGTCAGTGATGGCGGCAACAAAGCGGTCCCGCAGCCACGGGACGCCACTGATGACCGAATAGGCGATCTCGTGCATCGTGGCCCACAATCTGACCTGGCGAGCGTCGAGGCCTTCGTCCATGGCAAATGCCTCGACGTTGGGAATGACGAGGTAGAGATGCTCGTGATCGAGCGGGGGCAGGCCGGCATCAAACTGGCCGAGCACCCGATGGCTCATGAAACCGATCATTGAGCCGGCCTGCATGCCGAGGATTGCAGGGCCCAGCGGCTGGAGCATCCCTGCCATGGCGGCTCCGCCCATCCCGCCCATTCCACCGATGCCGTCGAACTTGTCGCTGAGGGGTTCGACCAGATACCGGAACGACTGCTGGTTCTGTTCCGCCCAGCCGGCCCGATCGATAGGTTCGGGGGTCGGTGTAGCCGCCACGTCGAGCGGGCTCGCCTCGGCGAGACGCAGTTGGGCGGCGAGCGCCAACTCGAGGTACTCCTCGGCAAGCAGCGGCTCAATCGGTTCGGGTGAGCCTGCGAGGCTCTTGGTCACTTCGCGGGCCAGTCGCCAGTTGATCGGCCCCGGAGTCTGGAAGAGTTCGAAGAGTTGTTCGAAGAGGTTGTCGCTCATGGCAGGTCCTCCGGCCTTTCGCCCAACACGACGTCAACGACGATGGTCTGATCATCGCGGACCACGGTGAGCTTCACCGTGTCGCCGACGCGGTAGCGGCGCAATCCGTTGACCACATCCTCGCCGGTGACAATGGCGTTGGTGTCGATGAAGATGATGCGATCGCCCACGTCCAAGGTTGCGGCATCGGCTCCGGTGCCAGGTTCGATACTCGTGATGGTCGCTCCGGCGGGGACCTTCGAGCCGTTCTGGTCGTCGAAGTGATTCTGCAGGCTCACCCCGAGGAAGGCATGGCGGACGCCGCCGGTGTCCAAGATTTCGTCGGTGATCCGGGTCATCAGCTCGACCGGGATGGCGAATCCAATTCCTTCTGCGCCTGCGTCGCTGACCCCGATGGCGGTGGTGATGCCGATCAGCCGTCCCCGGGCATCGACCAGCGCCCCACCGCTCGAGCCGCGTGTGATCGGCGCATCGGTCTGGAGCATGCCGTAGAGCCGCCCGTTGGCACCCTCGGCGACGGTGACTTCACGGTCGAAGGCCGAGACCACGCCGACCGTGAGTGAGGCTCCTCCTTGGAGCCCGAGTGGGTTGCCGACGGCAATGGCGATGTCGCCGATGACGAGCGCGCCTGTGGCGCCGAGTTCGATGGGCACCAGATCCGTCGAGTCGATGGTGAGGATCGCCAGGTCGGTGAGGGCATCGGTGCCACGGAGTTGTGCCGGGTAGATGCGGCCATTTTGGAGAACGACCCTTGTCTCATCGGCGCCCTGGATGACGTGGTCGTTGGTGACGATGACGCCGTTGGCACTCAGTACCACACCCGATCCCTTGGCGAAGGCGTCAAAGACTCCGTCGGTGGCGGTGGTACCGATCTCGACGGTGACGATGGATGGCACGACCTTGAGACCCACGGCCGAAGCGGTGGTCAGGCCCCCGTCTTGGGCGACGATCTCGGTGACTTCGACCACCGTGGGTTGCCCGGTGGTCGGTACCGCTTGGGGTTCGTCATCGCCGATGACTCCGATGGCGAGCAACAGTCCCACCATGAGGGCGGCGCCGAGGATGCCCCCGAACACGGATCCCAGGACGACCGGCCAGCGGCGTCGTGGTGGGTGAGCAGCTTGCTGGACGGGATAGACGTAGGCAGGTCGCGACACCGCTTGTGGGGTGCCAAACCCGCCGGTGAGTGGTTCTCGGCGCACCTCGGCGGTGTGGCCGTAGATGCCACCCCCGGGCCGCCACGGTTTGCTAGCCGAGGCCTGGCGAGGCAGCGTGGGCCCTGAGACAACCGGAGCGGGGCCGATCGCTTGTCCAGCTCCGGGCGGCAGCGTATGGGCGCGCTCCGGCGTGGCCGCCGCTGGTGGGGTGACGGGGACATTCTCGGCCATCTCGGAGATGGACTCGGAAAGGGGAGCGATCGGCTCGGAGTTAGTGTTGTCCACGAAAGGGATTGTATGACCTCGAAGGACCTATCACAGCAAGAACCTGCGGTGCTGGTGGCGGTATCTGCCGACCCCATCGAC
Organism: uncultured Acidimicrobiia bacterium; assembly: GCA_963821095.1. Taxonomy (GTDB): domain Bacteria; phylum Actinomycetota; class Acidimicrobiia; order Spongiisociales; family UBA5794; genus CAVPHV01. Next base: position 594,750 of record CAWGCJ010000007.1, read on the forward strand.
GCAAGTGCGCTGCTGGAGTTCGTGAGCGTCCCCAAATGCGGCGCCGTCGTTCTGTTCCTGGGGACGGTCCGGAATCACTCGAGGGGCAAGACGGGTGTCACCCATCTCGAGTACGAGGCATATGACGGCGTGGTGGAGTCCAAGCTGGTCGAGATCGTGACCGAAGCGATGGCACAGTGGCCGGTACCGCGAGTTGCCGTGGTTCACCGGGTCGGGAGCCTCGGGGTGGGGGAGTCGAGCGTCGCCGTTGCGGTGGCTTCGCCGCACCGCGCCGATGCATTCGAGGCGGGTCGCTACCTGATCGACGAGCTGAAGAAGCGGGTCCCGGTCTGGAAGAAGGAACACTGGCCCGGCGGCGCAGAATGGGTCCGCGAAGATCACGAGCACGCTGCCGAGTGAGGTAGTTGGCGGGTCAAGACGGGGGTTGCGGCTGCCGATGAAGGCCGTGATGGTCGCTACACCACATCCCCATGCCTGAGGTGGTCTCCTGTCCCACGTGTGAGCGGTCGATGAGTTCCGATTGGGAGCAGTGCCCTCGGTGCGGTGGAACGGCCGAACTCGCCCCAGAGGCGGCCGCGGCCGCCCGACTCCTTGCTTCGCAGGCATGGGAGAAGCGTCGCGTCCGTCTCGCCAGATACAAGCCCGTCATCGGGGTTGGCACCTTCCTGCAGCTGATGCTCGGTATCGCCACGCTGGCCAGCATCTACGCGGTGTGGCTCGACGTTGCCTACCGCAACGCTTTGACCGGTCTTGTGGACGGCACGGTGTCGATCGACGACGCCATCGCCATCGAGGATCAATGGGGCCTCAGCGGGATGATCGAGTTCGTCATGTACGTCACCATTGGGGTCGTCTGGATCATCTGGATGTGGCGGATGTACCGCAATGTCGAGGCGCTCGGGAGGAAACGGAGTCACAGCATCCATTGGTGCATCTGGGGATGGGTGATCCCGATCGGCAGCCTGTGGATTCCGCGCATGATCACCGGCGACATCTGGGTGAAGAGCGATCCCGACTTCTCCAACGCACTCTTCGAGAAGGTTCCGTGGATCATCAACCTGTGGTGGGGTCTGTTCTTGGTCTCCGTTGTGATTGGCCGGGGCCTCGGCTTCAGCGAACCGGAGGACCTCGATGGTTGGATCGATCTTGCTGCTACCTATGTTTGGGTCGATTCGTTCGGCGTGGCGCTCGCCGTGGTGTCGATCTTGATGGTGCGCAGCCTCACCAATCGGCAGAGCGCGGCTCATCAGGCGGTCCAGGCCGAACTTCGCTCCACGATGCCGATGTAGCGGCGGCTATGAGGCCGGCGGGTCCTCGCCGAGTTGGAGCGGGATCCAGTCCGGAGTCGGACGGCCGACCACCATCTCGGCCGCTTCACGAACCATCGGATTGCGATCGACTACGGCTGCTCTGATGGCGGCTTCGACTTCATCGCCATCGAACACCGTGAGCGCAACGACACAACGCCGTCTGACCTGAGGCGGCCCTGAGGCAACGAGGTCGAGCAGTACCGGCAGGGCCCTCGGGTCGCCGGTGGCGCCCAATGCGGCGACGGCCGCTTCGCGTACGAGCCGATCGTCATGGGTGCGTGCCGTCTCGACCAGCCAGGGGACCGCGATGGGATCTTCGAGTTCGCCGAGGCCGGTGGCCACGGCTTCCACCACGATGGGGTCGGGGTCGGATCTGGCAGCCAGCAGCGGTTCGAGGGCGGCAGGTCCCGCCACGCCGAGGACTTCGGCAGCTTCGGCCCGGACCCGCGGTTCTGGATCGTGGGCGAGCAACTCGACCAACTGAGCCGAAACGGCGGGATCGGCGGCGCTTCCAGACGACGCCGAAACCGCCAGACGACGGGCGATCGGGTCGGGGTCGGAGAGATAAGCGGTCGGGTCGGCGGTCAATGCGGCCAGCTTGTTGTCGTCCACATCAGGGAGGGTACCGGCCTGTTGACGCGCCGCGCTGCAGGGCCGTATGCTCCAATTCGAGCGGCGAACGAACGATCGTTGGTCGGTGAGGGAGGTTCGAGGGTGCAGGGTGTGGTGTCGATGAGTTCGCCCCGAGCGGCCGACTCCAACCGCGCCGCCAGCCCGATTGACGCCGTGCGGCGAGGTCTGCCGTGGCGGTGAATCGGCCCCAGCACTCCAAAGAAGACGTGGTGCGCGCCGCTGGGCGTCTCTTTGCCGAGCGGGGCTTCCACGGCACGTCGATGCGCGACCTCGGGGATGAACTCGGACTGCTCGGCTCGTCGCTGTACTCGCACATCGACGGCAAGAACGAACTGCTCGTCGAAGTGATCCGCCGCGGCGGATCGATGTTCCAGGACCTCGCCGATGAGGTGCTGGCGACCGACGCCGACCCCGCCGAGCAGCTCCGCCTGCTGATCCGCGGCCACGTGCAGATCATCGTCGATCACCTCGATCAGGCCAGGACGTTCCTCAACGAAGCCCGGTTCCTGCCGCCGGGAGAACGCAGCGTCGTGCTCGAGATGCGTGACCGCTACGAGCAGACGTATCGCCGGATCATCGAGCGTGGAGTGGACGCCGGAATCTGGAGCACCGAGCGTGATCCCGCGTTGATGGCGATTCTGATTCTCTCGCTGCTCAATGCGCTCGACCGGTGGTACCGGCCGGGAGGCCCAAACGATCCCAGCGAGATTTCGCAACGCATGTTCGAGTTCGTGACAAACGGAATCGGCTGAGGGGACGGAGGAGCACACGTGACCACATCGAACGGCACCGAGTCCGCCATCTTGTTCGAGGTTGGCGACGGCGTGGCCACGATCACCTTGAACCGTCCCGAAAGGCTGAATTCGTTCACGGTGGACATGCTCGTTGCATTCCATGACGCCCTCGAATCGGCCGCCCGGGACGACGCGGTCCGTGTCGTCCTGCTCACCGGGGCCGGCCGCGGGTTCTGCGCAGGTCAAGACCTCCAGGACCGTGCCGTCAGCGCCGATGGCTCGGGCGGCGCGGCGCCACCCGACCTCTCCGAGTCCTTGGAGCAATCGCTACAACCCGATCATCCGGCTCATCACCTCGATGCCCAAGCCCGTCGTCTGCGCAGTCAATGGCGTCGCGGCGGGGGCGGGGGCCAACCTCGCTATTGCGTGCGACATCGTCATCGCCGCCAAGTCGGCCAAGTTCATCGAAGTGTTCTCCAACCTCGGTCTGATTCCCGATGCCGGCGGAACATGGTTCCTGCCCCGTCTCGTCGGGCGCTCCCGGGCGATGGGCCTTGCGTTGCTGACGCATCGCCTCTCGGCTCAGGAAGCGGCCGAGTGGGGCTTGATCTGGGCCGCGGTCGACGACGACCAGTTGATGGTGCAAGCCGCGGCTATCGCGACCCGTTTCGCCACAGGACCGACCAGGGGCTACGGCCTGATCAAGCAAGCATTGCTGGCGTCCGCAGCCAACTCCCTCGACCAACAACTCGATCTCGAACGTGACCTCCAGGGCGAGGCCGGACGCAGCGCCGACTACGCCGAGGGGGTGCGGGCATTCTTCGAGAAGCGCACCCCGGAGTTCGAAGGCCGATGACCACACCCGGCGCCCCGCTCGACCCGGCGGCCGTCGTCGCCGTGGTCGGCGCGGGGACGATGGGGTCCGGCATCGCCAGGGTCGCCGCCGGCGCCGGCCACTCGGTGCTGCTGTTCGATGCGGTTCCGGGTGCCGTCGAGCGGGCCGTCGCCGATCTGCGGTCTCGTCTCGAGCGATCGGTCGAAAGGGACAGGATGTCTCCTCAGGAGATGGCCGACCTGCTGGAAAGGATCACACCGTGTCAGGACCTCGAGCAACTGGCCCCGGCAGGGTTTGTCGTCGAGGCTATCGTCGAGGACCTCGCCATCAAGCAAGACGTCTTGCACCGTCTCGAGTTGATGCTCGCCGGCGACGCGATCCTGGCCACCAACACCTCATCGCTGTCGGTGACGGCGATCGCGGCCGGCCTCGATGACCCCGGTCGGCTGGTCGGCATGCACTTCTTCAACCCCGCTCCGGTGATGCCACTCGTCGAGGTGGTCCACGGCACGGCAACTCGCCCCGAGGTCGCGGCAACAACGGCGGCCACCGCAGCGGCGTGGGGGAAGACTCCGGTCGACTGCTCATCCACTCCCGGATTCATCGTCAATCGAGTAGCTCGGCCCTTCTACGGCGAGGCGCTGCGGCTCCTCGGTGAGGGTATCGCCGATGCCGCAACCATCGACGCAGTGGTCACCGGCGCCGGAGGCTTCCGGATGGGGCCGTTTGCGTTGATGGACTTGGTCGGTCTCGACGTCAACCTCGCCGTCTCCAAATCGGTGTACGCCCAGACGTTCCACGATCCTCGCTTTGCTCCCAACGTGATCCAGCAGTCATTGGTCGACGCCGGTCACCTCGGCCGCAAGACCGAGCGGGGCTTCTTTTTCTACGACGGTGGCGACAACCCAGCGCCGGCCACCGCGGCAGCCGGGCCGGCGCCGGTGGCGGTCGAAGTGAGCGGCGAACTTGCCTGGGCTGAGGGACTCGTCGCCCGGCTCGAGGGCGGCGGCATCAGGGTCAACCGGATTGAGGCCGGTGGCCCCGGACATGTGATCGTCGGCGGCGTCCACCTTGTCCCCACGTTTGGGGCCACCGCCACCGCCCTCGCCGCGGGAGCAGTGTTTGGGTCGGCCGAGGTCGCCGTCATTGATCTCGTTCGTGATTGGGAGACGGCGGATCGGGTTGCGGTTGCGGTGGCTGATCAGGCCGATCCGGCGACTTCCGCAATCGTTGCCGGGGCCCTCCAAGCGGCCGGGCTCGACGTCTCGATCGTCGACGATGCCCCCGGGCTGATCCTGATGCGAATCGTCGCCCAACTCGCCAGTGTCGCCGCCGACGCAGCAACGCTCGGGGTGGCCACTCCGCCGGCGATCGACACCGCGATGCGGCTCGGCACCAACTACCCCGTCGGCCCAATTGCGTGGGCCAATGCGGTCGGCACCACGACGATCGTCACCGTGCTCGACATCTTGCGTGGGTTCTACGGTGAGGATCGCTATCGAGCTGCGGCTGCGTTGCGGCGGGCGGCGGTCGGGGGACGACCGCTCGGTGCGGAGGTGGGGGCATGACCGAAGCGTTCATCTGCGATTCGATCAGAACACCGATCGGTCGGTTGGGGGGCGCTCTCGCCCCGGTACGACCCGATGATCTCTTGGCCCTCACGATGGCAACGGTGATGCAGCGCAATCCTGGCGTCGATTGGGACGCCACCGATGACGTTGTCATGGGGTGTGCCAATCAGGCGGGGGAGGACAACCGCAACGTCGCCAGGATGGCGGTGCTGCTGGCCGGCCTCTCCTCCGAGGTCCCCGGCACCACCGTCAACCGGCTGTGCGGGTCGGGGATGGAGACGATCGGTCTGGCAGCTCGGGCCATCAAGCTCGGCGAGGCGGACCTCATCTTGGCCGGCGGCGTCGAGTCGATGAGCCGGGCTCCCAAGGTGATACCAAAGGCGGAATCCGCGTACTCCCGAGCCGCCGAGATCTACGACACGACGATCGGCTGGCGGTTCGTCAATCCTCGGCTCGAGGACCGGTTCGGGCGCGACGAGATGCCGATGACGGCCGAGAACGTCGCCGCCGAGTTCGATGTGTCGCGAGAAGATCAAGACGCCTTCGCGTTCCGCAGCCAACACCGTGCTGCTGCTGCCATCTCTTCGGGTCGTCTCGGAGAAGAGATCGTCCCGGTCGAGGTGCCACAGCGCCGAGGCGGTCCGCTGGTGGTAGTCACCGACGAACACCCTCGGTTCGACACCTCGCTCGAGAAGCTGGCCGCATTGCGGCCGCTCTTCCCGCCCGACGGCACAGTCACAGCCGGGAACGCTTCAGGTATCAACGACGGCGCGGCGACCGCGATCGTGGCGTCCGCCGACGCGGTGGAGCGCTACGGCCTCACTCCCGTGGCCCGGGTCGTCTCAATGGCCGTTGCCGGAGTGCCACCCCGCATCATGGGGATCGGTCCGGCTCCCGCCACCCGCAAGCTGTTGGAGCGCACCGGGGTGACGCTCGACCAGGTCGGAGTCATTGAACTCAACGAAGCCTTTGCCGCCCAGTCGCTCGCGGTGTTGCGAATGCTCGGCCTCCCCGATGACGCCGAACACGTCAATCCCAACGGGGGCGCCATCGCCCTCGGGCACCCACTCGGGATGAGTGGCGCCCGTCTGGTCATCACTGCGACCCGAGAGATGGAGCGGCGCGAGAGCCGGTACGGCCTGACGACGATGTGCATTGGCGTCGGCCAGGGAATCGCCATGCTTCTGGAACGAACTTGAAACGCTACGACCGAGAACGGAGCTAGGTATGGACTTCTACGAGACGCACAGGGGCACCCTCGACAAAGCCCTCGCCACGATCCGCAGCCGCGACTACTGGAGCCCCTACCCCGAGAGCCCGCGCGCCTACGGCGAGGACGCACCCGCGGCCGGCGAGGCGGCATTCCAGGATCGGCTCGGCAAGGCCTTTGAACTCGACCAGCCCGGAGAGGGGTCGATGGCGGTGGTTGAGTCCTCTCCCTACGGCGTCACCCTGGATGTGACCTATCCCGTTACCGATGCCGACGAGTTGGTTGCTGCCGCATCGGCTGCCATGGGCGACTGGGGTCGGGCCAGCCCGCAGACCCGCGCCGGTGTCTGTCTCGAGATCCTCGACCGCCTTTCGCAGAACAACTTCGAGTTGGCATACGCCGTGATGCACACCACCGGTCAGGCCTTTCTGATGGCGTTCCAGGCGGGAGGGCCGCACGCACTCGATCGAGGACTCGAAGCCGTTGCCTATGGCTACGCCGAACAGACCCGTCTGCCCGGCGAGATGCGGTGGGAGAAGCCCCAGGGCAAACGGGATCCACTCGTCATCGACAAGACCTGGCGGATCAGACCCCGCGGAGTGGCCGTGACGATCGGCGTTTCGACCTTCCCAACCTGGAACGGCTACCCCGGCATCTTTGCCTCCCTGGTGACCGGCAACGCCGTCATCGTCAAGCCACACCCTGGGACGATCCTCCCGCTTGCCATCTTCGTTGAGATCGCTCGCGGGGTGATGGCCGATGCCGGCTTCGATCCCAATCTGGTGACGCTCGCGGTCGACACTGCCGAGGCGCCCATCGCCAAGCAACTCGTCACTAATCCGGCCGTTGGGATGGTTGACTACACCGGCGGGTCGGCGTTTGGCACCTGGCTCGAGGAGAACGTCACCGACGCATTGGTATTCACCGAGAAGGCCGGGGTGAATTCGGTGGTTATCGACTCGGCGCCCGACCTCAAGGGCGTGTTCCGCAACCTCTCGGTGTCGACCTCCATGTACTCGGGGCAGATGTGCACCACGCCCCAGAACATCTACATCCCGCGCGACGGCATCGAGGTCGGTGGTGAGCATGTCTCGTTTGACGATGTTGCCGCAGGCTTTGCCGCCGCAGTCGGTGGGTTGTTGGGCGACGACAACAGGGCCAGCGACATCCTCGGCTCCATCAAGGGGTCGGACACGCTGCGTCGTATCGACGAAGCGGCAGCCGGCAGCGACGTACTGCTCGCGTCGCGCGCCGTTGCCAACCCGACCTTCCCAGATGCGGTGGTCCGCAGCCCGGTCATCGTCGGGGTCGACGCCGCCGAACGAGCGACCTACATGCGTGAGATGTTCGGCCCGGTCATCTACCTGATCGCAACCGACTCGACTGAACAGAGCCTTCAACTCGCCACCGAGTCGGCGAAGGCCTACGGCGCCATCACCTGGCTGGTGTACTCGACCGACGACGCCGTGATCGAGGCTGCCGAGGAAGCGGCGGTTGATGCCGGGGTTTCTGTGGCTTTCAACCTGATGGGTGGTCTGTTCGTCAACCAGTCGGCGGCGTTCTCCGATTTCCACGTCACGGGAGCTAATCCTGCCGGCAACGCCTCGCTGACCGACCCTGCCTTTGTCGCCGGCCGCTTCCGAATCATCGGCGTCAGGAAACCGGTCGTATGACAACTGTGCTGGCATTTTGCATGACAAGCGAGGTTCTGGATCTCTATGGTGTGGCTACCGCCAGGCGGCGGCGGTTCGGAGGGAGAGGCTCACAGGGTTCGAGAGGGCACTGTGAGGAGAGGAGGCGTCGATGACGGCGACCATTGACCGCCCGGAGGTGCCCGATGTGGGATCGGGTTTCCCCACTGTTGCTTCTCGCGTGCGCGACTGGGCTGCGAGCAACCCGACCGGGATTGCGATGCGCGAGAAGGACTTCGGCATCTGGCAGGAGCACACCTGGGAGCGGACCTGGGATGACGTGGTCACTGCCGCCCACGGCCTGCTCGCCCTCGGCGTTGACGTTGGCGACGTGGTGTCCATCCACTCCGAGGATCGCCCCGAATGGGTGACGCTCGACCTTGCCACGGTTGCGATCCGCGCCATCACCACCGGCCTGTATCCGACCAACCCGATGGCCGAGGTCGAGTACCTGCTCAACGACTCGGGGGCCAAGGTCCACTTCGCTGAGGACCAGGAGCAAGTCGACAAGGTCGTCGAAGCCGGACCCGACGCCTTCCCCAGGGTTGTGAACATCCTCTACGTCGAGCCCCGCGGTCTCACCACCTACGACGATTCCCGGCTCATGTTCTGGGGCGACTTCATGGAGCTGGGACGCCGTCATCGGGCCGAACACGTCGGCGCGGTTGAGCGACGCATGGCGGAGGCGACCGCCGATGACATCATCACTCTGGTCTATACGTCGGGCACCACCGGGCCGCCGAAGGGCGCCATGCTCACCAATACCAACTCGACGTTTTGCATCGACATGGTCATCAACACCGACGGCAGAGTCGCCGGCGACGTCAAGCCGAACCCAAGCGACGAGATTCTCACTTACTTGCCACTGTGCCACGTGGCCGAGCGAATCTTCTCGACGTGGACGATGGTCGGCAACGGGGTCACGCTGAACTTCGCCGAGTCGATCGAGACGGTGCAAGCCAACCTTCGCGAGATTCAACCGACTCTTTTCTTCGCCGTGCCGCGGATTTGGGAGAAGATCCACGCCACCGTGCTGATCAAGCTGCAGGACGCCACTCGCTTCAAGCGGGTGATCGCCAACATCGGCCTCAAGCTGGCCAACGTCATCGGTCACGAGCGCACGGCCAATGGCGGCAACCACACCTTCAAGAGCAGGGTGGCTTACTTCATCGGCAACCCGCTGTTCTTCCGCTCGCTCAAGGAGCGGATCGGGCTGCGCCGTTGCCGATGGGCGGGATCGGGAGCTGCGGCCATCGCCCCCGAGGTGCTCGTCTTCTTCATGGGCCTCGGAATCCCCGTCTATGAGCTGTACGGGATGACCGAGAACGCGGCGGTTGCCACGGTCAACTTCGACGGCAGAGTCAAGGTCGGCACCGTCGGTGAGCCCTACCCCAATATCGGGCTGAGGATCGACGACGAGACCGGTGAGATCCAAACCAAGCACCCCGGCAACTTCCTCGGCTACTGGAACAAGCCGGAGCAGACCGCCGAGACGTTTACTGAGGACGGCTGGCTGCGCACCGGCGACGTCGGCGTGTGGGTCGATGGCACCCACGTGAAGATCGTCGACCGGATCAAGCACATCATCATCACCTCGGGGGGCAAGAACATCTCGCCTTCCGAGATCGAGAACAGCCTGAAGACCTCGCCATTCGTCAAGGAAGCGATGGTCATCGGCGATGGGCGCAAATACCTCACCGCGCTGATCGGCATCGAATACGACATCGTGGGCAACTGGGCGCTGCGCAAGAGCATCACCTACACGACGTACCGCGACCTCTCCGAGAAGCCTGAGGTCCGCGAGCTGATCCAGGAAGTCGTCAACGAAACCAACGAGAAGTTCTCCAGGGTCGAGCAGATCAAGAAGTTTGCCTTGATCCCGAAGGAACTCGACCACGAAGACGGCGAGCTGACGGCGACGCAGAAGATCAAACGCAAGTCGATGGAGCAGATGTTTCAGGACCTCGTGGATGGTCTGTATTGATGGTGGGAGTCCAATGCGAAGCGTTGCTGGGGACAACTAGCTGATGCCGGCGATGATGGCCGTTGTGCAGGTGGCGTCGCAAAGCGGCATCGAGCAGTTCTTCAACGCGACCATCAGCGGTTTGGCCTTGGGCGCCATCTACGCCGTGCTGGCCCTCGGCTTCGTCATCATCTTCAAGGCCACCCAGGTCGTCAACTTCGCCCACGGCGCCCTCGCCGCGCTCGGCGCCTATTTTGTGGTCTACTTCGCCACCGTCCTCAACTTCCCCGGTCGGTTCCTCGACTTCCTCCCGATCACGGTGCAGTGGCTGCTCTCGGCTCTGGTAGCGGTGGCCGCAACGGCGCTGGTCGGCATCATCATCGAGCGGCTCACCATCCGCCCCATGATCGGAGAACCGCTCTTTGCGGTGGCGATGATCACCCTGGGGCTCGACCTCATCATCCGCACCATCACCAACGACTTCATGGGCAACCAGCTGCGCGGCCTCGGCGACCCGTGGGGGATCGAGACGCTCGAATTCGGGCTCGTCACGATCTCGAAGACCCAGATCCTCACTATTGCGGTGGCGGTGCTCGCCATGCTCGGGCTGGCGTGGTTCTTTCGGACCCGGATGGGCATCGCGATGCGGGCTACGGCCTTCGATCAGGAAGCAGCCATGGCCCAGGGGATTTCGGTCGGCAAGGTGTTCGCTCTCGCCTGGGCCATCGGCGCCGGGCTCGCCGCCATCGGCGGCATTGTCTCATCGGTGGCGCCGCGAGCTCCCGGGGTCACGCCGTTCACTGCCCTGATTGCGTTCCGCGCCTTCCCAGCGGTCGTGATCGGTGGCCTCGACAGCATCGCCGGGGCCATCGTCGGCGGTCTCATCGTCGGCATGGCTGAGGTCTACGCCGGCACCTACCTCACCTTCTCGTGGCTCGGTGTCGGGTTCAGCGGCATCGTGCCCTGGCTCCTGATGATGGCCGTGCTGTTGGTCAAGCCGTACGGCATCTTCGGCACAGAGGAGATCCGCCGCGTATGAGAGGCCGACCCAACCTCTACACGTCGTACCGCTCGGAGATGTCGTTGTTCCCGACGACAACCAGGCGCGTTTCGCTGGTGCTGCTCGTCGTCATTCTCACGCTGCTCCCGCTTGCCGCCCTGCCATTGCTCGGGTTCCTCGGGGATTCGAGTTGGCTCGTCATCGTCAACAAGGCGCTGGTGTTCGCCGTTGCTGCCCTCGGGCTCAATCTGCTGACCGGTGTTGCCGGCCAGGTCTCGCTCGGCCACGCCTTCTTCATGGCGGTCGGCGCCTACACCGCGGTTGTACTTGGCGGTGAGGCCGGTAACACCATCTGGGGTCTTGGGCTGCCGATCTGGATCTGGCTGCCCGCCGCCGGCGCCGTTGCCGCGTTGGTCGGAATCCTCGTCGCGCCCACCGCAGTTCGGGTGCGTGGCCTCTACCTGGCCTTCGTGACGCTCGGCCTGGTCTTCATCGGTGAGCACCTGTGGCGCAACCTCGGCAAGGTGGCCGGCGGTCCCACCACCGGTCGCGACTGGCCACCGCTCGAGTTTTCGTGGTGGCGCGGCATGGAGCCGGTGATCTCGTTCTCGGAGGATGGCCCGCTGTGGTGGTTCCTGCGACCGATCAATCTGCTGCCGTGGGTCAACATCGAGGAGATGTCCGGCGAAGTGAAGACCTACTTCTTCCTGCTCGTCGCCGCGATCATCTTCGCCCTGATGGCGAAGAACCTGATGCGCTCCCGGGTGGGCCGGTCATGGGCTGCGATCCGCGACCGCGACATCGCCGCCGAGGTGATGGGGGTCAATGAGTCCCGGGGCAAGACCCAGGCGTTTGCCGTTTCGTCGTTCTACGCAGGCGTCGCCGGCGCACTACTCGGCTCGGTGGTCGGCCGGCTGATCCCCGAAACCTGGAACCTGCTTCTGTCGGTTGAGTTCATCGCGATCATCCTCATCGGTGGCGCCGGCACGATCACCGGTGTGCTGCTCGGCACCGTTTTTGTGGTGATGCTGCCGAGAGTCGTTGAGGAGTTCACCGTCTGGCTGGCCGGCCAGGCCGAGACCGGTGGGATCTTCTCGGGGATCGCCGACATCTTCATCGCCACATCGGCCGATGACTTCGGCATTGTGTCGACCGGGGCGGCCGGACCGGGCTTGAGCATTTTTCAGCTCAACATCGTGCTGTTTGGTGTCCTGATCGTCGTCTTCTTGATCGTGGAGCCCCTTGGGCTGTACGGCATCTGGATCAAGATCAGGAACTACTGGAAGGGCTGGCCTTTCACCTACTGACAAGGTTTCTCGGGGCCCGCCGCTTCGGCGGAGGGTCGCCGAGTGGGAGAGAGAAAGCAATGGGAAATGCAATCTGGAGGAGGACACAGGTGAGGCGCAAATTCGCTTGGCTCATCATGCTTGTCGCTTTCACCCTCGTCGTAGCGGCGTGTGGTGATGACGACGGAGGAGATACAACAACGACCGCCGACGGCGGCGGTGGCGAGACCACGACGACCGCCGATGGCGGTGGCGGGGAGACGACGACAACCGCTTCGGGCGGTGAGACCACAACGACCGCGGCCGGAGGCAGCGGCGGTGAGATGCTGACCGACTTTGGTGTCGACGTCGACAACAAAGTTATCAAGCTTGGTCTGCTCGCAGACCTCACCGGGGGGTTTGCTCCTCTGGTGATCGACATCACTGATGCCCAGTCCGTTTACTGGGACAACGTCAATGCTGCGGGCGGGATCGACGGCTGGACCGTCGAACTCGTCATCGAGGACACCAACTACAACGTCGAGCAGCACATCGAGAAGTACGAGAAGATCCGCAACGAGGTTGTTGCCATCTCGCAGTCGACCGGGTCGCCGACCAGCGTGGCCAACCTGGATGCGTTCAAAGAAGACGACATGCTCTTCCTGCCGCTCAGCTGGTACTCCGGCTGGGGGATCCCGGAGTTCGACGGGGGCCTGGCGTTCGAGCAGAACACCAACTACTGCATCGAGGCCATGAACCTGATGGACTTCATCAACGAGCAGGGCGGAACGAGCGTGGCATTGGTCACCTTCCCGGGTGACTATGGCCAAGACGCCGCCGCAGGGGTGAAGCTGGCTGCCGATTTCTACGGCATCAACATCGCCTACGACGGCGAAGCGGTGGTCATCCCCGGTCAGGACCAGACTCCGGTCATCACGGAGATCGTCAATTCCGGCGCCGATTGGGTGTTCGCCACGACCAATGCGTCGACGTTTGCCGAGATTCTCGGTGGCGCCGTGCAGGGTGGCTACACCGGCATGTGGACCGGTTCGCTGCCCACGTACGACTTCCGGTTGCTCGACACGCCGGTGGCTCCGATTCTGGAGCAGGTCTTCTACCAGTCGGCCTACCAGTATCCGTGGGGCCAGGACGTGCCTGGGATGGCTCCAATGGAGGAGGCGATGGTTGCTGCCTACCCGGACCGTCGTCCCTCGGATGCGTTTGTCATCGGTTGGAACGAGTCGATCGCAGTCCACGAGGCGCTCAAGGTTGCCATCGCCAACGGCGACCTGACTCGAGCCGGCGTTGCGGCGGCGGCGAATAGTCTCACTTCGGTGGACTTCAACGGCACCTCGCCCAACCAGAGCTACGCCGGAACGCCCAACGAGTATGTGCAGCGGATGTCTGCCATTCTGAAGCCTTCGCTCGAGGCCTATACGGCCGCGGGTGGGGCTGACCAGACGCTGTCGGGAGAGAACACGACGACCGGCTCTTTGTTGGAGAAGGATTTCTTCACCGGCCAAGCTGCAGCTGAGTTCGAGTACACGGCGCCCTGTTACGAACTGTAAGCAAACGACATAGGGACCCGGGGTGCGGCTTCGGCCGCACCCCGCGGGTCCGGCTGAGGCCGCACCCCGCCATCCCTGTAATTGAAGGAGACCGGACCGGATGCTGGAGATCGCCAACCTCGAAGTCGTCTACAACGACGTCGTCTTGGTATTGCGCGGCCTCTCGATTGAGGTGCGCGACGGCCAGATTGTGGCGCTGCTCGGGGCCAACGGCGCCGGCAAGACCACTACGTTGCGGGCCATCACCGGTTTGCTCGACATCCACGAAGGTGACATCACCAAAGGGTCGATCACCTTCGAGGGGGAGCAGGTCAACGGCAAGGACGCCTCGACCATCGTACGGTTGGGAATTGCCCAGGTCATGGAGGGTCGCAGGGTCTTCGCCGAGATGAGCGTGGACGACAACCTGCGGACCGGTGCCGTGACCAACAAGAACTCGGCCAACGTCAAGGCCGCATACGACCGGGTGATGGGCCTCTTCCCCGTCTTGGCCAAGCGGCGCAAGGACTCGGCCGGCTATCTGTCCGGCGGTGAGCAGCAGATGCTCGCCATTGGGCGGGCCCTGATGGCCGACCCGAAGTTGCTGATACTCGACGAGCCATCGCTCGGCCTGGCGCCGATGCTGGTGCAGCAGATCCGCGACATCGTGGTCGACATCAACAAGCAGGGCACCGATGTGCTGCTCATCGAGCAGAACGCCAACATGGCCCTTTCGATCGCCGACTTCGGCTACATCATGGAGACCGGCAAGGTGGTCATGGACGGTGACCCCGAAAAACTGTTGCGAGACGAAGACGTGCAGGAGTTCTACTTGGGCCTGCACGGCGAAGGCGGAGAGCGCAAGTCCTTCCGCGCCGTCAAGCACTACAAGCGCAGAAAGCGGTGGCTGTCATGAGGCCGCTCGCGGGAGTTGCCCCCCATTTGCCCTCCCCCGCCCAGAGGGTGGGGGAGGTGGGCCGGCGCCCCTTGGGTGCCGGGTCGGAGGGGGCCGCGAGCCCCGGAGCGCATACTCGGAGGTGGCGCGATGACCGCTGACAATCCTCCGTTGCTCACGTTTGAGGACGTCAGCCTTGCGTTCAAGGGGGTCAAGGCCCTCGATGGGGTGACCTTCGAGGTCCACGATCGCGAGATGTTTGCGATCATCGGACCCAACGGGGCGGGCAAGACCTCGACGTTCAACTGCATCAACGGCGTGTACCGCCCTCAGGAGGGCGATATCCGCTGGCGGGGAGATTCCATACTCGGGATGCGGCCCGACCAGATTGCCGATTATGGCATTGCGCGGACCTTCCAGAACATCGAACTGTTCCCCCACATGACGGTGCTCGAGAACATCACCCTGGGCCGTCACGTGCGGACCCATCTCTCGGTGTGGAACTCCGCCATCTGGATTGGCGCCGCCAAGAAGGAAGAACTGAAGAACCGCGCCATCGTCGAGGACATCATCGACCTGCTCGAAATCGAGGCGTGGCGTGCCTACCCGGTCGCGTTGCTGCCCTATGGCATCCAGAAGCGGGTCGAGCTGGGCAGGGCGTTGGCAATGGAGCCGAATCTGCTCCTGCTCGACGAGCCGGTGGCTGGGATGAACCTCGAAGAAACCGAGGACATGGCCCGCTTCATCCTCGATATCCGTCAAGAACTCGGGGTCGCGATGATCCTCGTTGAGCACGACATGGGCCTCGTGATGGACATCGCCGATCGCATCATGGTGCTTGACTTCGGGGTGCCGATCGCCACCGGCACCCCGGGCGATATCCAAGTCAACGCGGACGTGATCAAGGCATACCTGGGCGAAGAACACGCCGAGGCGTAGTCGTCTGCACCGGGTTCGGCGGGCTATTGGGGCTTCGAAACGTGCACGGTTCCCGTGAACAGGCCGCTTACCCGTCCGTCGCCTCTTGTCACCGTGATCCGGTAGGTGGCCAGGGTCCGTCCCCGAGTCATCTCCTCGGCCACGGCGGTGAGCGTGTCGCCCTCCGTGGTGCCTGCAGTCAGCGCCAGGTGGGTGTCGACCGCGACGGCACGGTCGCCGTGGGCATTCGACGCGAGCGAGAAGGCGCAGTCGGCCAAGCTGAACATGGCGCCCCCGTGGGTGACGTCGTAGAAGTTGAGATGCGAGCGAGTGATGGGCATTTCGACCGTGACCGCGACGGGATCGTCGTTGATGAGCCGAATCCCGAGGGCGGCGGCATAGGGATCGGCCTCGAAGAGGCTGCGAACCCGAGCGGCATCGTCGTTTGCCACTACGAGTCGGAGAATCGGGTCCGGTCGACGTAGTGCCATGCGACGGGTAGGAGCACACCGGCGATGGCGACCTTGATGAGGTCTCCCGCGATGAATGGATAGCTGCCCAGTTCTGCGGCCTGAGTCCATGGCACTTGGAGCACCCCGGCCAGCCAGGGGACACCGATGAGATGGATGATCACACTTCCGAGGAGGAATGCCGGGATGGCGGTCAGTACCACTCGGTCCTGACGGCGTTCGGCGAGGTAGCCGACCATCCACGCTGCGGCGACAAAACCAAGCAAGTAGCCGCCGGTGGCCCCCGTAGCGACTTCCCAACCACCACTGGCTTCGGCGTAGAAGGGCAAGCCGAGCGCTCCGAGAATCCAATAGAGACCTTGGCTGGCGGCGCCTGCCGTCTTGCCCAGGGCGGCTCCGGCGAGCAGAACGGCAAAGGTCTGCCCGGTGATCGGGACTGGGGTGAAGCCCAGCGGGATCACGATCTGAGCCATCAGCGCGGTGAGTAGGGCAAAGCCCACAACGAGTGCGGCCGTGATGGCCGCTCGGCGCGGAAACACTGCCGCGGTGATGACACGTGCCGGTTGAGTCGTGAGCACGGTTTCCTCCCTCCGTCCAACGTGTGCAAAGTGTAGGGGAGGAGTCGGGTCGTTCGCGGGCGGAACCTCACCCGTCGGATGGAGGCACCACCGCGCTGCCGGACGCGGCTGCGGCAGATTCGAGCGGAGCCCCCGGTGACGGCTCGGTTGCAACGGTGTCGGCAGAAGGTTCCGACTTGCGGCGCCACAAAACGATCGCAAGGACCACCAGCCCAACACCGACAATCCCGGCCAGAATCCAGATGATCGGAGATGATTGGCTGCTGCCCGGCAGGCTGGAGGCGTACAGCATCTCGGTCGGTGGGCTCAGCATGCTGATGGTCCAAACGGCCGTGTCGCCGTCAACCTCGTCGGCGTTGCTGTCTTCGATGTGTCCGGGGAGTACCGCGACGACCCTGAACTGGATGGCGTCCTCGAGTTCGCTGAAACCTTCGACGTCGCCGAAGTCACCAAAGTCGGCGAGGTCGCCCATGTCGTTGCCGTCGACGGTGAGGCCCTCGTCGGGCAGCGTCATCTGGAAGATGAAGGCGTCGCCGTTGTTGCGCACATTGACCGTTCCCATGCCGCCCTCATCTGAGAGCTCCCGCGTGAGAGCTGGTATCTCGCCAAGGGTGGAAAAGTCGGCCGTCATCGCGGTGCCGGCCATATCGCCCTCCTCGACGACCTCGGCGTCGAAGCCCGCGGGGGCGTCTTGCGCGATCGCTTCGAAGCCCATCCCGAAGGTGACAAACTCCTGAGCCTCTTCATCGAACAGGGTGACGACCTCGACCGTCCCCGACCCGTCTTCGTTGACTTCGAAACGTTGCTCAACTCGCATCTGGCAGCCGCCAAGCACGATGACGAAGAGCAGCGAGAACAGGGAGATTCGTGCAACACGCATCACGGGAGGATCGGCGATTCGGGTCTGCAACCTGAGAGAAATTGGCCCGCCGGGTGGCGTGGCCTGGAGCGCTTAGTGAGCCTCGGCGGGTACCATCCCGGCCATGGACGGCACGATCACGCCCGATCCGTCTGTGTCTCTCGACCTGGATACAGACCACGACGACTGGGAGGATGTTCCCGAGTCGTTGCGACCGCGTCGCAAACTCCCCAAGTGGCCGTTTGTCCTTGCCGCGGTCGTGTTTGCGTTGGTGGTCGGTGTCGTTGCTGCTTGGCCGATCAACCTCCCCTATTACGCCCTGTCTCCGGGCCCGGTGAACGACGTCACCGACTACATCTCGGTTGATGAGGCCGCCCCCTCCGAAGGGGATCTGTTCTTCCTCACCGTTGTGCTGCAGGAGGTGAATGTCCTCGAGTACGTGGCTGCCCAGATCAACCCTGAGGTGGACCTCAGCCCGCGAGAGAACATTCGACCCGCCGGCACCACCGAGGAGCAGTTGCGGGACCAGAACCTGAACCTGATGAATCAGTCAAAGCAGAATGCGATCTTCGTAGCGCTGTCCGAATTGGGCTACGAGGTCATCTTCGAGGGCAGTGGTGCCCGGGTGACGGACCTCACGGAGGTTTCTGCGGCGGAAGGCGTGCTCGAGGCCGGTGACCTCATCATCGCCGTTGACGGGACGCCGGTGGAGTTTCTCGACGATGCAATAGGCCTGCTGGCTGGGCGCGCTCCCGGTGATACCGTTGAACTGACCATCGAACGCCCGGTCGACGACCCCGATGTAGCCTTCGAACGTCAGGTCGTTGAGATCACACTCATCCCGTACCGCGCCCTCGATGAGGACAACGAACTCATCGAAGACCCCGAGCGCGGCATGGTCGGTGTCTTCCTGGAAAACGGCGACACCGAGATCGTATTCCCCGTCGAGGTCGAGATCGACTCGCAGAACATCGGCGGACCATCCGCCGGCATGATGTTCACGCTCGAGATCATGAACCAGCTCACCGAAGAGGACCTCACGAGCGGCAACCGGATCGCCGGCACAGGGACCATTCGCCAAGACGGGACAGTCGGTGCGATCGGCGGCATCAAGCAGAAGGTGTACGGAGCGATCGATGCCGGCGCGGCGTACGTTCTCGTGCCGGACGGCAATTATGACGACGCGATTCTTGCTGCAGGCGACGACATCACCGTGGTGCGGGTCGTGACCATCGACGACGCGCTGGACTTCCTCGCCACGCTATAACCAGGAACTCGGGCTCTCCCCGGGTATCGTTGGCCGGCGATGACTGACGAGCTCCAACCGAGCACGATCCGATCTCAAGAGTTTTCGACCGAACGGCGCGGCTATAGCCGCGACGAAGTCGACCGCTTCAAGGTGTCCGTAGCCGATCGGGTCGGCGAACTCGAGGCACAATTGGCTGCCGTTTCCGGTCGGATCGAGCAGCTCGGGATCACCGATCCTGCCGAGCTGAAGAGCGAACTCGAGACCGTGGCAGATGAGGTTGGCAAGATTATCGCTGCCGCCAAGGAAGCCGCGGGCGGGCTCCGGTCGCGGGCCGCTGAGGACGCCGCCCGGTGGCGAGCCGAAGCCGACCGTGAGGCCCGCGAGCTGCGTTCGACTGCGCAACGCGACGCCGAGGCCGCCCGTGGTTCGGCGTGGGAGACGGCCACCGCGCTGGTGGAGGAGACCAAGGCCGCGGCAGAGGCCATGCTCCAAGGCGCAGATCAGGATGCGCTGTTCATTCGTGCCCAGGCCGAACGGGAGGCACTGCGGCTCACCGGCGATGCTCGCCGTGACGCCGAGGAAGAACTGCGGGCCGCCCGAACCGAAGGTGAGCGGCTACTCATCGAGGCGCGTGCCGAAAGCGAGGCGTCGTTGGCCACGGCCCGACAGTCTGCCGAGGCCGCCCAGGAACGTGCCCGCGCCCTCGAAGCGCGTCGGGCCGAGTTGATGACAGAGCTGGAGGCGGCGCGCCTGTCGATCGGACAGATTGAAGACCAAAGAGACGCACAGCGCGAGGCTGCCACCATTGACCCGCCGGACTCGGGCGTGGCTCCGGCGAGACGACCGCGCCAGGATGGAGGGGAGTGGCTCGACGGCGATGCCTCGGTCAGGATCGTGCCGGCCCAGCTCCTGCCGTCGGCAGATGAGCCTGTTGATGCTGATGCGCTGGCCGAGGAAGTAGCCGCGCTTCGTGCCGCCGCCGAGGCCGAGCCGCTGGCTGAACTCGAGACCGTAGATGTGGAGCCGGAGCGACCCGCCGCTACCGATCCGCCTGCCGAGCTCGAACCGCCCGGGCCAACACCATCAGAGGTGGTTGGTGAGTCGCCGGCAGAGCCGGGCGCGCTCGGCGACGACACGGTGACCGTGCTCGAACCCGAACCCGAGCCGGCGACCCCGTCCGAAACCCCTGTGGCGGAACCGGAGCCAATGCGCGACACGCCCGCCGAAGCGTTGGCTGAGGTGCCGGTTGAGCCTCCCGTCGATTCTCCAAGCGAAGCGACGGCCGAACCGGAGGCCCCGGAAGTTGTCGCCGAGCCGAATGCCATCGACTCCCTCTTCGCAGAACTGAGGGAGCCTCCTGCGGACCCCGTGCCCGAGCCGGCAATCGTTGCGGAGCCGGATCCTGCGGTTGTTGAGGCTCCCGTTGCGTCTGCTCCTCAGGATCAGGTACCGCTGCCGGACGAACCGGCGTACGCCACCGCCACGGATCCATTCGAACTGCGCGATCGCCTGCTGCTTCCGATCCAGAACCGCACGCTGCGCACCCTCAAGCGCCGGATCGTCGACCTGCAGAACCGGGTCCTCGAGGAGTTGCGGGTATCCGAGCAGGACTGGACGGTCGACCCGGCCATGTTCGCGGCCGCCGTCGGTGAGGATCTGGTCCGGCTCAGCCAGGAGAGCTTCGTCGCCGGATACGCCGGCGCCGCCGAGCTGACCGGGGCCGATGCCACGCCGCCACCCGATCGTGGCGCTGCCCTCGATGCCTCGGCAGACTTCGTAGATGGCATCAGGGCTGCGGTCGAGGAGGCGTTAGAGCAAGCCCGAGCGGGAGATAGCGGAGCGCGGCAGATCTCGGCTGCGGTCAGCAGGGTCTTTCGGGCGTGGAGGACCGACGAGGCTGAGCGGCGGGTCCGTCGCGCCGGTTACCGGGCCTATCACGAAGGGCTGCTGGGTGCCTTCCCCGACCTCGGTGTAGCCCGTGTCATCTGTATTGCGCCGGGTCGTCCTTGTGGCGTCTGCCCGGCTGGGTCCGGCGCGTCATGGGTACCCGGGCAAACGCCGCCGGCTCCGTTGCCGCCTGCTGCCCCGTCATGTGATGCCACCTTGGTGCCCGTTGCGTAGGCCAAATCGCGGCGAAGAGGTGCTAGCGGCGCCACCTGCATAGAATCCCCACGTGATCAACAGGGACCCCATTCCGATTCGACCCCGTTCTCGTTCGCGCCGCTTGCTCTGGATCGCGCTCGGCGCCCTCCTCGTCCTGCTGTTGATGTTGCGCACCATCGCGGTGTTCTGGACCGACTACCTGTGGTTCGACTCGATTCAGCAGACCGATGTGTGGCGCACGCTGATCTTCACCAGGGTGTGGCTGGTGCTGGCTGCCTCGGCAGTTGCTTTTACCCTGTTCTGGCTGAACCTCGCTCTCGCCGACCGCTTGTCGCCACGAACGAGAACATTCGGCGACAGCCCCGACGACGAGCTACTCGACCGATTCCAAGAGTGGGTGACCCCGCGAGTCGGATGGGTGCGGCTGGTGGTTGCGGCCTTCTTCGGGATCATGCTCGGGTTGAGTGCGGCCGTGTGGTGGGAGGACTGGCTGCTCTTTCGGTACGGCGGCAGCTTCGGGATCTTGGACCCCATCTTCAACAATGACATCGGCAACTACGTCTTCCAGCTCCCCTTCTATCGCAGCCTCTTCACCTGGGCTTTCCAGCTCATATTGGTGATCACGCTGGCAACGGCCGGCCTCCACTATCTCAACGGCGGCATCCGCGTCGGTGGCGAGAATCGGCGGGTCAACCCGGGCGTCAAAGTGCACCTCTCGATCCTCCTTGCGGTGCTCGCGCTGCTCAAGGCCGTCGGCTACACGCTCGACCAGTGGCAGCTGCTGTACTCAACAAACGGGGGAGTCGTCGGTGCCTCGTTCACCGATGTGACGGCCCGGCTCCCGGCGTTGCGCCTGCTGGTGCTCATCTCGCTGGTGGCGGCGGTGATCCTCCTGGTGAACCTGCGGTTCCGCGGTTGGACGCTGCCCGCTGTTGCCCTTGGGCTGTGGCTGGTGACCTCTGTGGTTGTTGGTGGCCTCTACCCGTTCCTGATCCAGCGGCTCCGGGTTGAGCCGGACGAGATCAACAAAGAAACCGAGTACGTCGCCTACAACATCGAGTTCACTCGCGAGGCGTATGGGCTGGCCGATGTTGATGTTGCGCCGTTTGCGGCTTCGCCCGACCTCGATGCGGAGCAGCTGGCGGCCAACAGGGACACACTCGAGAATATCCGGCTGTGGGACCCTGGAGTGCTCGCGACGACCTATCGGGAGCTGCAGGAGATCCGCACCTTCTACGGGATCGAGGACGTCGACGTCGACCGCTACGTCATCGACGGCAAACTGACTCAGGTGATGGTCTCGGCTCGTGAACTCGACGAGAACAGCATCCCAGGCGGTGGCTGGGTAAATGAGCGCCTGGTCTACACGCACGGGTTCGGGGCAGTTCTCAGTCCGGCCAATGAGGTGACGGCCGAGGGCCGGCCCAGCTTCCTGGTCCAAGACATTCCCCCCATCTCGACCGAGGCGTCACTCGATATCCCGATTGATGGTTCGCGTATCTACTTCTCCGACGCCGCCGACCCCGACTACGTGGTCGCCGCGTCGAAGCAGGAGGAGGTCGACTATCCGATCGGTGAGAGCGGCGACAACGTGCAATTCAATACGTACGAGGGTGAAGGCGGCGTCGAGCTTGGCGGTCTCTTCAGCCGGTTCGCCTGGTTCCTGCGGTTCGGCGAACTCGACACGCTCATCTCCGGCCAGCTCTCGGCGGACAGCAAGGTGCTGCTGGTGCGCAACGTACGCGAACGGGTCAAGAAAGTGGCACCGTTCATGTTCGCCGACGCCGACGCCTATCCGGTGATCACCGACGGCGAGATCAAGTGGATCGTCGATCTCTACACGATCACCAATTGGTACCCGTATTCGACGGATGCCAACACGACCAGGCTGGAGCGGGTTCCCGGTTTGCCCGATCAGTTCAACTACATCCGCAACTCGGCCAAGGCGGTCGTTGATGCCGAAGACGGAACCATCGATCTGTATGTGGTCGACGACGAGGATCCGTTGATCAGGGCCCAGCAGCGCATCTTCCCCTCATTGTTCGTCGGCATCGATCAGATGCCGTCCGAGTTGCAGGAACACCTGCGTTATCCCGAGGATCTGTTCAGGGTGCAATCCGACCAGTATCGCTTCTATCACGTGACCGACCCGCAGCAGTTCCTCAACAACGTCGACCCTTGGCAGATTGCTCGCGACCCGTCGACCTCGCCGCGCCCGGACCTGCGTTTTGCCTTCCGTGACGAGAACAACAACGAGTTCCGGCCGATGTTGCCGTACTACCTGCTGATGGCGTTGCCGAACGAGGACGAGTTGTCGTTCCTGATCATGCAGCCGTTCACCCCACAGGGACGGCCCAACATGGTCGCCTTCCTAGTGGCGACCAGCGATGGGCAGATCACGTCGTACACCCTGCCTGCCGATCGGGCCCAGCCGGGGCCGAACCAGGTTGGTGACTTCATCAACCAGAACACCGAGATCTCCGCCCAGTTCACGCTGCTGGGTCAGGGGGGTTCGGCCGTCATCCAGGGCAGCATGCTGGTGATCCCAATCGAAGAGTCCTTGATCTATGTCCAGCCGATCTATATCACCGCCGACCAGAGCGCCGGAGCATCAACTCCAGTCGGGCCCCAGCCCGCCTCGGGGACGACCGGCATTCCGGAATTCAACAGCGTGGTGGTGTCCTTCGACGGTCGAGTTGAAATCGGCACCACCCTGGACAATGCCCTGGGTACGGTGTTCTCCGGCTTCGGCGGGACGTCCTCGACCCCGGCGGTTGACGAGGATGGCGAACCCGTCGAGGTGCCCGAGCAGGTTGCAGCGCTGGTCGCCCAGGCTGAAGCTGCGTTCCTGAGCGCCGATGCCGCCCTGCGAGATGGCGACCTCGTGGCCTATGCCGAGCAGATCGCCGAGGCCGAGCGCCTCGTCGCCGAGGCCAACCGCCTCATTGCGACCCTGCCGGTGGCCGCGCCCTAGGCGGGTTCTCTGCGGAGTGCTGTCAGGAGGCTGCGACGGCGAGTCGGACCACCGGATCGTTGGCGTGGACCGCCGGCATCCCGGGTGTGGTGACGGTGCCGATCTCAGCTCTTGGCAGGGTGAGGCGGAATTCGGTGTGGTCGGCGACCCGCCGATACTCGAGCTCTCCGTTCATCAATTGGGCGAGTTGCCGGGCCACGGCGAGGCCGAGCCCCACCGATGCCGGCTCTACCCGACCGCACTCGACTCGGCCGTAGGGCTGGAAGATGAGTTCCTCGTCGCCGACGGGGATACCGGGGCCGTTGTCGGCGACGGTGATCACGACGGTGGATTCGCGTTGGTCCACATCCATCCAGATCTCGTCACCCCCGTAGCGGGTGGCGTTAGTCACCAGGTTGCGCAGAATCTGTCGGACCCGGAAACCGTCGGCCCTGCAGTACGTGCTCCAGGGAGCACGCGAGGTGTTGACGTGGGTGGCGTCGGTGCTCGAGAGATGGCCGGCGATGACAGACTCGATCGCGGCGCTGAGATCGACCCGTTCCGTCTTGAGGTTGAGGGTGCCAATGTCGGCGCGGGCGGCGACCAGGAGATCCTCGACGATGTAGGAGAGTTCGGCGCTCTGGTCGGCGATCAACGCGACAAGTTCGACCGCTTCCTCGGCGCTGATGAAGGCGTTGCCGCCGGTCAGCTCGTGGGCGAGGCCGACGACGGCGGTGAGCGGAGTGCGCAGCTCGTGGCTGATCGAGGCGATGAACTGGTCCTTGGAGCGGGCCGCCTGCTCGAGCTGTTCTTTCAACTCGGTAACCTCGGCAAGGGAGTCCTTGAGCTCTCCGTTTTCGAGAGTGACGGCGATCCGGCTGGCGAGTGTCGCCAACAGCTCTTCGTCGTCGCGGCCAAAGGCGCTGACGTCCCCCAGCCGGTTGGCGGCCACCACGAGGCCGATGACGCCACCGTCGCGGTCGACCAGGGGCACGGCGATGCCGTTGTCGACGGCGGGCGTCGCTGAGGTGGGGCCCTCGTTCGGCTCGGTGAAGCGGGCACTTTCGCAACTATCGATAACGCTGCGGTAGATCGATTCGCCGGGCCGCACCAGTGCGGGGCGCATGCTTTCGCGGCGGTCGTCGGGACCGACCGCGGTGACGTAGGCGAGGGCATTGGTGCCGTTGGGGAACAGCACGATGTCGGCGAACTCGGCGTCGATCATCGAGCAGGCATGGGTGGCGGCAGCGAGGAGGGCATCGTCGATCTGGGGGGTGGAGTGCAGGTCGAGCGTCGCCTCGTAGAGCGCCGTCATTCTGGCCCGTTCGGACATTTGCGACACGTAGCTGCGATAGGCGAGGAAGACGATGACCGGTGGCAGCACCGCCAGCCAAGCCGACCCCGGATTGAGCCAGACGAGGTGGACGGCAATCAGGCCGAGCACGGCATTGATCGTATAGCCGACACTGCTGAGCAGCAGCACGTTGCGAGCCTCCGCCGGGTCGACCTGGCCGCCCATCAGCTGGATGACCCGACTGATCAGGGCTGCCACCATGGGGAGCGGAACCAGCACGGCGACAATGGCGGCCACGGCGCCGATACCCGAGAGAGGGTCGCCGAGGCCGACGATCGTGCGGAACACGATGACGCTGACGGCGGCGGACAGTGCAAACTGGCTGACGTTGAAGGCCAGCTTGATCGGCGGCTGGCGGCGATGGATGGTGAGCACGAGCAGCGCACCCGCCACCTGGGCGACGACCAACTCAGCCGGGGCGGCGAAGAACAGCCCGAGAACGAGCGGGATCTCGTTGAGCGACATCGAGTGCGCCTCGCGGCGGAACCGGATGTGCACCACGGCGATCTCGGCGACGTAGAACAGCGGCATCAGGACCCACCACCGAAGGCTGATGGGGCTCGCCAGCGGCTCCCACGACGCCAGGGTGGCGGTGAGCGCGATCGCAAGGGCGGCGATGAAGCCGATGAGCAGACGGACGCGAGCCGGGCCATCGAGGCGAGGTTGCCGGCTCGCTGCCGGAGTCTGCGTGTGTGGGGGTGGCGGTCATCAGGTGGTGCTGCTCCCTGTGGGCCGGGGGTACCTAGGTCACTTCCAGCTCAGGCCGGTCCACACGTCGGTAGACCACGAGAGGCCCGACCACGACAGGCCGCTCCACGACAGGCCGCTCCACGACAGGCCGTTCCAGGTGTTGTTCGACCATGACAGCCCGCTCCACGAGAGCCCGGACCATGACAGGCCGCTCCACGAGAGCCCGGACCATGACAGCCCGCTCCACGAGAGACCCGGACCAGTCGGTGCCGGTCCAGGTGGAGCCGTTCCAGTCGCCACCGTCCCAGGCCATCTGGTTGGCGGAGTACTTGGCCCAATACTCGGCGTTCCACTGGTTGCCGAAGATGTCCTGCTCGCCCTTGAGGACGAGACCATTGAGTTCGACGTGGGCGTCGCCACGGGCGGCTTCGAGGGAACCCTTGCCGTCGGATGCCTTGAACGTCTGCTTGGCCTTGAAGGTTGCCGTTTCGTAGGCCTCGTCGAGGTCGATGATGCCGGCGCCCTGGCAGATGGACTTTGTGTTGTCGAGGGGCTCGGCGGTCTCCATCAGGAGGGCCTTGACCATGTCGGGACTGAGGTCCGGGCGCTGGTCGAGCAGCAGGGCTACTCCACCGGACACGACGGCCGACGCCTGTGAGGTGCCGGAGCCGAGGAAGAAGCGGTCTTCCACTCGGGCCTTGGGATAGCCCTGGTCGGCGGCCGAACCGGGGTTGCGGAGGCTGACGATCGATTTGCCGGGCGCCACGATGTCGACGGAACGAGCGCTGGTGCCGCAGTTGGAGAAGTCGGCGACCTTGTCATCCTTCACCCGGTAGTCGATGCCGTCGCTGGCGGTGGCGCCGACCGCAATGACGTAGGGGTCGATGGCCGGGTTGCGAAGCGCATTGCCGTTGCCGTCGTTTCCGGCGGCGACGACCACCACGATGCCCTCTCGCCATGCGTTCTCGATGGCGTGGGCGAGCGGGTCGATCTGATAGCTCTGCACGCCGGTCGTGCCGTAGGCCAGGTTGATCACTCGGATGTTCATGCCGTTGTCACGGCGATGCTGGACGACCCAGTCGATGGCAGCGATGACCTGCGAGACGTCGACCGTGCCGTTGGAGTCAGCAACTTTCACGTTGATGATGCGGGCGCCCGGTGCCATGCCGAGGAACTTGGCTTCCTCGCCTTCTCGGATCTTGTAGGCGTTGTCGTCGCGCCCGGCGATGATGCCGGCGAGGTGGGTGCCGTGCCCGAAGGTGTCGAGGTAGCGCAGGTCGGGGTCCTGGGACTCGAAGGAGAGGTCGGGCCCGTTGACGACCTTGTTCTTGTAGGTCAGGCCGTTGACGGGAACGACACCGGTGTCGATCAGGGCGACGTCGATGCCTGCGCCGGTGTAGCCGTGCTCCCAGAATTCACCGGCGCCGGTGATTGCCTGGGTCACGTAGTACATCGACCCGGCGTACTTCTTGGGCGTGTAGGCGTACGAGAGCGTGCGGGCGTCCTCCCACTCGGACTCGATGCCGTCGTCATCGGTCGTGGCTTGAGCCGCCGCTGGGCGAGACGGCGAGCATCGCGGCGGCGACGAGGACGGCGACGGCGAGCGTCAGCAGACGCCTCATCGAAAGCGGGAGGGGTGAATGCGCACGGCTGGTCATGTCGGGGACCTCCAGGTCCGAGGTGTTTGTCTACATAGCTGTTACCGGACCCGCCCCATGACCCGATACGGGTTAGTCAGTAAGGGTTGTGTGCTCGCACAAACTGACTAGTACGCCATGCGTTGCGGCTTGTTTGGCTGCTGCAGCCGGATTCTCGTGCCCTCTCCCGCGGAGCGGGGGTATTGCCGAGAGGGTCGAGTCCTATTCGGCCTCGGCCCTCTCTAGCGTTCTCGGGTTCGACCTTTGCCCCGCGGCTCGGGTATTCGGTCCTGATCGGCACGGCGGGACGCCGCTTGCGAAACGCGGAGAAGGTGGGCGACGGCGAAGCGACGAGCGCTTCGCTCGCGCGATCGGAGGGGCGGCGATCCCCGGAGGCAAGGTTCGGAGCTTCGTGAGGGGCCGCAGTGCTTCAGGTCAGAAGGTCGACCTCGCAACTGAGCCCCGCGATGCCGGCGAGGCGGGCATCGAACGTCACCAGGGGAGCGTCGAGTGCCTCGGCCAGTGCGATGTAGGCCGCGTCGTATGACGACACGTGGTGACGCAGCTCCCAGATCCGTCCGAGAAACGGCTCATGCGGGTATCGGGTGATATCGAGTCGACGGGAGTGCTCGAGGCCAGACGCGGCGAGTTCCTCCGAGATGCGCCCACGGGCAACCAGCTTCCGGAGCGCGTTGGCCACCTCAAGATCAAGCAGGTGGGGAGCGTGGCGTTGCAGTGCGGCGGCAATGCGGTGTCTGGCGGCGGCGCCTTCGTTCTCGTCGATGAGGGCGACGACAACCGTTGAGGCGTCGAGGACGATCACCGTCGATCTTCGTGGATGACCGCGACGATCTCCCGGGACGCAACTTGAGCGCGTTTGCCTCCCATCTCGCTGAGCACGAGTTCGACGCTGCGCCGTTCGGCGATCGCTTCGAGTTCTCCTCGTAGGAAGGCCGAGAGCGAGAGCCCCGCTTCCGCCGCTCGAATCCGGAGCGCTCGGTGGACCTCGTCGGGAATGTCGCGAATCTGGATCATCTTGGCCATTCCTCACATCCTACATGCGATACGCATGAAAAGCATGCAAACTGCATGCCTTGGTCACATGGTGTCAGGGACGTAGGACAGATTTGCGGACCGCTTCGGTCCCGTGATGGCAAGTGCGGGCCTGTGGTAATGTGTCGGCAGCGACGCGGGGTGGAGCAGTCTGGTAGCTCGTCGGGCTCATAACCCGAAGGTCGTAGGTTCAAATCCTACCCCCGCTACGAAGAAAGCCCTTGGCATTCCTACATGTGCCGAGGGTTTTCTCGCTTCCCACCGTTGATCTTCTAACGGATCTTCTAACGGATCTTCTAACGGATCTTCACGGAGGCGTGTCCGGTTCCCACTGAGGATTGCCTAGTCGTGGTGACCTGCACATCTCAGAAGCACGGGGGTGGCTGCAGTCTAAGAACCCCGTTGGAGTCGTGAGCGCATGCGAATCCGGATAGGGGCTCGGCGCTGTGGGTCTCTGAGCCAGTCCTGCAGTGTGGGTCCGGCATCGTCGTCAGCAGGCGACCGGATGAACTCATCGAAACTCGCGACTGCTACCTCAGCACTAATCCCTCTGGCGATCTCGTATTCGGTCCATTCCTCAAGCAGGTCAGCCTCCTCGAGCGTGTGAGAGAACGCCTCGTGGAGCTTGTACGTGGGCACCTCAAGTCTCGTGAGGTGCCAGATCATTCTCTGCTGCAGGATGTTGACACCGAAGGCGCTCAAGCACGCGATTCGCTTGGCATTCTGAAGGAGTGCTCCGTCAACGGGTGCTGTCAGAGCGAAGCCGCCGCGTGAAACCCTTCGTCAATCAGTTCGGGGAGTGGCATCCGGTCGAAGAAGCCTTCGGACCATTTCCTAGGTGGTGCTGGCTGATGCGTGCTCACGGACGCCACCAACACCTTGTCCAGCAGACGCCCTTCGGCTCCTCTGATCGAACAGGGATGGGCGACGACTATCGCCATCCCCTCGTCTTGGATGCCCGGTATGGCGATGCTCTCGAAGACGTCCCCCGTGAAGACCGGCCGCGCTGCTGGCACATCGGAACCGCGCGCAAGGTAGAGGTCCTCGGCGGTCGAATACTGCTCGAGCGCCATCGCGTATCACTCGTCCGGATTCTTGACTCTGAGGCCGGTTTCCCCATCCTCTGCGACGAACACCTCGATGTCGGACTGATAGGTGCTCCTCCACTCCGGTTCGTAGACGTCAAGTGCCTGTTCGTCGGTCGTATGGAGGCTGGCTCGGTCGTATAGGAGATCGATTCGACCTGCCTCGTAGAGGTCCAGTCCAGTGATCGGCGCGGCTGGATGAAGAGGCATTTCAAGCCACGAGGCGACATCATTCACCAAGTGATTCTCGGCCAAGAGGCGAGCGAATGCCAGCAAGCTCGCGACTGCCCGGCGATTCGCGCCGGTGGCCGACTCTCCGCGTCTCCACTTTCTCAGGGCCGGAACCGAAACCCCGACCAGCCGAGCGATATCCCGCCACGCGAAGCCAGTGTTGGCGAGCTCGTTCAGTAGCTCTTGGAGGTTGCGTCTGGCTTCAGCGGTCGTTCTCTCTTCTAGTTCCAATTCGAGCGCCGATCGTGCAGACGACGTGATGCGATGAGCCAAATCGTCGGTGTCATCTTGGAGAAGTCGGACCCGGGTCCGGAGATGGCCGGCCTCGTTGAGAACGTCCTGCGTCGTCTGCGTTCGAGGGAAATCTGTCGGGCGGGACGTCTTGGCGCTTGTCTGAGTCTGATCGGTCCACAATTCAGATGTCACGATGGTTCCTTTCGAAAGATCTCGTCTCGAAGTCGATCGGTTACGAAGCCCTCAAACAACGCGCTCGCGGGCGTATGCAGCAAGTCGCATGTATCGACCAATGAATCAGCATCGAACTCCGGAAGGCCCTCTGGCTCCCAGTAGCTGTCGAAGTCCATCGCGAAGAAGGGGCCTGGTAGAGGCTTCGGGCGACGGCGCAACGGGCCATCGGGTGTCACGGCGAAACCCTGTCCCGGTCCGTAACGGAACACCAGATATCGGTCTTCACCGAAGCCGTACTGAGCGACGCCATTCCAGGGACCCTTGGAGGGTTCCAAGTCGTCGAGTGGGTCGGGCAGTGATGGCGCGGTGAGGGAGCTGTCGACCCATTCCGCCCAGGCTGCGAAGTCGCCCTCGCTTATGGTCGGCACCCTGATCTCGTCTATGTAGCGGAGTCCGATCCGGGCGACGCCATCGGGTTGAGCAACTTCGGAGATTGCAGCGAAGACGCGGCGAAGCAGCTCTCTGAAGTTGCTGTATCCGTCGTACCGAGTTGTTTCGATTCGTAGACTCGTGGGAGCGGCCGTGGCCGCGATTGTTCGATCTCGGACAGTGAATCGGGGCGTGGGAGTCGTCCTCACCGTCTGTGATGTTGGTCCTCCGAGTCCCACAGCCAACTCGAACTCCTGCTGGACAGCGCCTTCGATAACCCAATCGTGATCTCCGAGGAGATCACGAACCTGACGCTGCTGCGCCGTGTCCAGCAGTAGTCCTGATGCTTCGGAAGGGAAACGAACCTCGACCACAACAAGGGCGAGGGGCGCACTCGGGTAGACCTCTCGTTTGTCAGTCACAGCACCTCCTGTAACCAAAAGTGTAACCGAAATCTACACCTTGTCGAGGCGCCCGTCATGTTCGTGGGCCGAACACGATCTCTCCGAATGTCGCGGCAGCGTCGGCTTGCATGCCGGGGAGGACGTGCTGGTAGACCTGCATGGTGAATGCGACGCTGGCGTGGCCGAGGCGTTCGCTGACAACCTTGACCGGCACGCCCGCCTTGAGGAGGAGGGTGGCGTGGGTGTGGCGAAGGTCGTGCAGCCGGATCCTGGGGAGGTCGAGCTTGGCGAGGAGCCGGTCGAAGGTCTGGGAGAAGTAGTCGGGGTGGAGGGGGACGCCGTCGGGGCGGGCGAACACGAATCCTGAGTCGTCGGTCCTGACGCCGGTCTGCATGTACGGTCTCGAGCTGCTGCTTCCGCCACGACCGCAGGATCGAGACGGTGCGTGCGTCGAGGTCGATGGTGCGGAGGCTGTGGGCGCTCTTCACATCGGAGACGACCATCTTGTAGTCGGGGGCGGTCACGGTTTGGGTCACTGAGAGCCGGGCGTTGTCGAAGTCGATGACCCTCCAGGTGAGGCCGAGTAGTTCGCCGCGGCGCATCCCGGTGTTGGCCTTGACGTAGAACGCGGTGTACAGGTCGTGGTCCTCGACGAGCTCCAAGGAACTGACGGAGCTCGTCGGCGTTCCAGGCTTTCATCTTCGGGCGGGCCCGGCGGAGATCTTCGGTGGGTCGGCGACGTCGGCGACGTTGCGGAGCCACCGATCCCCTTGCGGTGGGCGTCGGCGAGCGCCTTGTGGATGACGGCGTGCACCAGCCGGACGGTCTTCGGGCCGAGAGCCCCGCCGCCCTTGTTGCGTCTTCCGTCGCTGAGGAGCTGGGCGTAGAGGTTGTCGAGATCCTCGGGGTGAGACGCTGGAGCGGGATCGAGCCGATGTAGGGGAGGACGTGCAGCCGGATGTTGCGTCTGGTACGACGGAGAACGTCGACGCTGCGAGCCGGGCTGTCTCTGGGTGGGCAGCCAGCGCTCCAGGTATTCGCCGAGCGTGATCTTCTCCGGTGGCCGGTATTCGCCGTCGTGGTGGCGCTTGACGAGGTCGGCCAGCAGGCGCTCGGCTTCCTTGCGGGTGGGGCCGGCGGCGTGCCAGCGGTGCCTTCCCTTGCCGGTCGCCGGGTCGATGCCTTCGTAGATGACGGCGTAGTAGCGGTTGCCCTTCTTGGCGATGTGGCCTCTCATCCTGTTTCTCCCTGCTGCTGGTGCTTCTCGTTTCGTCTGATGCCGCCTCGTCCGTCTGGCGGGTGGTTCAGAGTCGAGGTCGGCGGTCCCCTCCAGGTAGGTGAAGTCTTCGTCGCCGGTGTGTTCGGCGATGAATCCTCGGATGCCGACCTGGCGGAGATGGTCGACCCATCGGCCGAGTTCCTCGACGGCGCCATCGAGCGAGTCGGCGTGTTCGTCGAGGAGTGCAAGGAGCAGCTCTTTGCGGCGTTCCCGGTAGCTCCACTGCTTCGCTGCGGCGGGGATGCCGGTGATCTTCTCGACGGTGGCTTCGGCTGTGGTGGGGTCGGTGATGCCGAGTTGGCGGAGCCGTTCGTAGACCGGTTCGAGTTGTCGGGGTCGTCCGAGCAGCCAGGCGTACAGCTCATCGACGGGACGGGTCGTGGATCGCATGAGCCGGTGGTCGCCGGGTGGGGGGAGGAGGAACCAGAGGATGGGGAGATCGAAGACCATGGCGAAGATCAGCAGTTCGTGGGCGTCGAACTCTCGGCGCCGCTCGCCGTCCCAGGCCCGTTCGATGGAGGAGACGCCGGCTTGGGTGAGCCGTTGGCCGAGGTAGGGCTCGAGCCGGTCGGCGAGCTCTTCTTGGGTCCATCCGCGTAGTTGGCGGGCCTCGCGGATGTTGTAGGCGACGACCTGGTTGAGGTCGATTTCTCGGGTGGTGGCGGGTCGGGCTGTGGGGTCATCACCGAAGCGTACACAACTTGTTGCTTGTGGTGGTAATGCGTCAACACTCTGATATGATACTACACTGTGAGCAGTGTGTGCAAAGGTTATAGCTTGTGTTGCGTGAAGGACTTCCGGTACTGCTGACCGTGGAGGAGGCGGGCGAGCTGCTGCGGATCGGGCGGACCAAGGCCTACGCCATGGCGAGGGAGTGGCGGGAGACCGAGGGCCGGTCGGGCCTCCCGGTGGTCGACCTTGGTCACGTCCTGCGGGTGCCACGCCAGGCGCTGGAGGAGATGATCGGTGCCGAGCTGACCGACGTTCGACAGCCGCACCCGGCCGAAGAGACCGAGCCAAACCGTGGTGCCGGCCGAACCGCCGCAGCACGACGGACGAGCCAACCTGCCCAACAGAGCACCTGTCCGGCGCTCCCGACGACCGGTCGAACCCAACGCCGCCAGAAGCGCATCGCGAACCAGCTCGACCTCTTCGACGCCGAAACCCCTGTCCAGCTGAGGACGGAGATCCCATGAACAACCAGCCACGACACCGGCCGACTTTCAGACAGACGAGTGCACACCTGCGGTCAAGGGCGAGGAGGCATGTCGTGACGGTTCGGGTGACCACGCTGAAGGGGGCGGGTGCGGGCCGCTACTACACCGAGCATCTGCCCTCCTACTACCTCGACGGCGACGAGCCTCCGGGCCGATGGTGGGGCCGCGGCGCCGACCGACTCGGCCTTCGGATGAGATCGACCCGGAGGCGTTCCTGGCGGTGATGGCCGGGCACGATCCGGCGACGGGACGGGATCTGGGCCGTCGCATGGGTGAGGGGTCGGTGCGGGGCTACGACGCCACCTTCTCCGCCCCCAAGTCGGTCTCCGTCCTGTTCGCTCTCGGTGATCCGGAGGTGCGCCGGCAGGTGGTGGAGGCCCATGAGCGGGCGGTAGAGGCGGTACTCGGCTGGGTCGAGACCCACGCCCACACCCGGATGCGTCGCCGCGGCCACATCATGTGTGTCGATGCCGAAGGGATCGTGGTCGGCGTGTTTCGTCAGCACACCAGCCGCAAACTCGACCCTCAGTTGCATACCCATGCGGTGATCGCCAACCGGGTCGCGCGCACCTGACGGCCGCTGGCTGGCCCTCGACGCCCGCACCATCAAGGTCGACCAACGGACCCTGTCGGCGTTGTATCACGCCACCCTGCGGTCCGAGATGACCCGCCGCCTCGGCGTCCGCTGGGAGCCGCCCGAGCACGGCATCGCCGAGATCGCCGACATCGACCCCGAGATCTTGGCCGAGTTCTCCCAACGCACGACGGACCTACAGCGTCGCCTCGACGAGAAGCTCACCCGCTTCCGCGCCGACCTGGCCAGGAGCCCGACCCCCAGCGAGCGATGGACGTTGGAGCGCGAAGCGGTCATCGACAGCCGACCGGCAAAGCCCCACGGAACCTCCGCTGCCGAGCTGCGCCAGGAGTGGCAGGAGCGAGTACGGACATTGGGTCGGGACCCGGATCGGATCATCGGAGCCGTCGTCGGCCGCCAGCGCTGGCCTCGAAGGGATCGACGCCGCCACCGCCGCCCGGCTGGTCGAACGGGCCCTCGATTCGCTCGCCGAGCGCCAGTCGACATGGCGACCCGCCGAACTGGTCCGAGAACTCGCCGCAGCTACACCCACCACGACCACCGCCGACGCCGCAGAGTTGACCGACTTCCTCCAGCGGCTCGCCGACCACGCCACCACCGCCCGCTGTATCGACGTATCCCGACCGATCCCTGCAGGTGTGGCGTTGCGCCGTGACGGCAGACCTATCAGCGAATCCGCCATGGACCGCGCCCTCACCACCGAAGGAATCCTCGACGAAGAGGAACGGCTCATCGCCTGGGCTGAGCGACGCCGTGATGGCCACGCTCCGGCACGACCGGTACATCACGGGGAGCGGCTCACCCCGGTACAGGCGGAGGCGGCAGCGGTCGTTGCCGGTCACGGTGGGTTGGAGTTGATCGTCGGTCCCGCCGGTTCGGGGAAGACAACAACGCTGGCCTCGGCCGTCGCCGAACTCCGAGCCCAAGGTCGCCCGGTGTTCGGAGTGGCGCCCACCGCGGCGGCAGCCGACGTGCTCGCCGTCGAGACCGGCATGGCAGCCGACACCTTGGACAAGCTCCTCACCGAACACCACCACCCGGCCCGGCCACCCGACCCGCCTACGACCTACCGGCAGGGGCCACCGTGATCGTCGACGAAGCCGGAACCGCTGCCACCCCCAAGCTGGCAGAGCTCGCTCGGCTTGCCGACCGCCGCGACTGGCGGGTCGTCCTTGTTGGCGACCCCCGCCAGTTCTCCGCCGTCGGTCGGGGCGGCATGTTCGCCCACCTCGTCGACACCCACGGCTGTGTCGAACTCGACCAGGTTCACCGATTCCGCCACGACTGGGAACGCCACGCCAGCCTCCGCCTCCGCAACGGCGACCCGGCCGTGCTCACCGAATACGAGCGACGAGGCAGACTCCACGACGGAGCTCTCGACCAGATGGAAGAAGACGTCATCGCCGCTTGGCGGCAAGCCCGTCAGCCGTGGCGAGACCGTGGCGCTCATGGCCAACAGCACCGACACCGTCGCCCGACTCAACCGGCTCGCCCAACACACCCGCATCGAGGCAGGCGAACTCGACCCCGACGGGCCCTCCATCCAGTCGGTGACGAGTCGATGCTGGTGGGCGACGAGGTCGTCACCCGTCGCAACGACCGAAGCCTCCGCACCGACCGCGGGTTGATGGTCAAGAACCGCGACCACTGGACCATCACCAACATCCACCCCGACGGTGACGTCACGCTCGACGGACGCACCGGCACGATCCGGCTCCCCGCCGAGTATGTCGCCGAGGATCTCGAACTCGGCTACGCCCAGACCAGCCACGCCACCCAAGGCCGCACCGTCGATGTCGCCCTCCTCCTCGTCGACGCCCCTACCGACAGCCGCGGCATCTACACCCCCATGACCCGAGGACGAGAGGCAACCACGCCTACGTCGTTGTCGAAGACAACCAGACTGCTCTCGACGTGCTCACGCAAGCCATCGGCCGTGACTGGATCGACCAGCCCGCGGTCGCCCGGAGAGCCCAACTCGACCCCCGCTCCCGGCAGATCTCCGACCCTGCTGACGAAGACGACTACGCCAAACTCGAACGGCGCATCCTCGACAGCATCGAGCGGCGCCGAGCACGGGCCAGAGAGGCAGAGCACACGACAGGGCGAGGCCTGTAGCTGACCGTCGGGTGACGAAGCTCCGGGTCGCGCCGCGAGGCGTCGATACCCGGTCTCTGTATAGGTGCGGGTCCGTGGTTCGTCATTCGGCAAGCATCGACGTGGAAGGGCGCTGCCCATTGATTCATTGCCCAACGCTATGAAGCCCACTCCCGCCACTGATCACCGTCGATCGCATCCGGGATAGTGCGAGGAGTGATACTCGATTGGGATGCTGAGCTCGCACTCGCTGTGGGAGGTTTGGGTAGTCTATCACAGCACCGGGATGCTGTTCTGGCGCTAACGTGGACTGCACGCCTGAATAGTCGGGCTGGTGCTGCGGCATCGCCGGTGATGAGCACCGGTGGCCTCACGAGCGCACTATCAGCTCCGAATAGCAGAGTTGGAACGGCACTTGGGTAGTTCGGTCTTTCGGCTTGTGAGGAAAATGGTTAACGGTCTCGTTGGGCTGTGTTGGGAGAAGTTCGCTTCCGGAGGTGGGGATCGGAACCGTGAACTTCCTCTGGGTTTCAGTGTTTCTGAGCCATCCAGAGATCATGGAGGTTGGACGCGCGCGGTCGGCATGAAGTCTGAGATGCGGCGGAGCTAGCTCTCGATGGCTGACATCGGCGAAGTCAGGTGTGAGCTCGCACCGGGTTCGACCGTCGGCATGTACAGATGTCGAGTGTGCGATGGACAGCCAACCGGCTGGATGAACTCCTGGAGGAAGCCGCGGCGAGGAGACCGTAGTAGTTGAGAGTTGCGATTGTCAACTCGGATGGGTTGTCGAGTTCTGGATCGCGGAGCAGAACGTGTCGATGGCCGTGAAGTCACCGTCGTTCTGGCTTTCCTCAGCGATGATGCTGAGAGCGATTCCTGATCCGCGCATGTGTATCTCTCTGGCGGCCACCAGGGCTGTCCCGAGAGCGTTGAATCCGGGTGCCATCCAGCGCATGTCGGAGGCCCGGTAGCGTGCGGATCATCGCAGACACCGCATCGAACGGCCCGAGAAGCTGCTCAAAGCTATCAGCATCGTCTTCGTCTACCGCTCCCACGATCGCCTGCAGATCATCGTTAGCCCTCTTGAAGCGATCGAGTAGCTCAACGGTTAGAATTAGACATTGAGCGCTGGGTTGTAGGCGATCGAGAGGCCGTTGCCGACCAGGGCGACGATACTCACGGGAACCACTTCCGGATATTCGTTCTCATGGATGAAACTTGAGTTGTAGGCATTCCTGCAATGAGTCCACCGGCGCCGTTCGACCGCTTTCGGAAGGCTCGGGTCAGAGTTGGCCGCCCTCTATCATGACCGCCGGTAGGACGGACGGGAGTTCCATGGCGGAGACGAACGAGCAGATCAACAACCACGCCGGGTTCATCTGGTCGGTAGCCGACCTGCTGCGCGGCGACTACAAGCAGTCCGAGTACGGCCGCGTGATCCTTCCGCTGACGGTGCTCCGTCGGCTCGACTGCGTCCTCGATCCCGTGAAGCCGAAGATGCTGCAGAAGTACGAGGAGGTGAAGGGCAAGGTCGAGAACTTCGGCCCGCTGCTCGACAGGCTCACCAACATCGAGGATCTCTGGAACATCTCCCCGTTCGACTTCCCCAAGCTGCTCGACGACCCCGACCACATCGCGGACAACCTCCGCTCCTACATCCACGGCTTCTCGCCGGAGATCCGCGACATCATCGACAAGTTCGACCTCGCCGCCCAGATCACTCGGCTCGACAAGGCCAACCTGCTGTACCTCGTGGTGTCCAAGTTCGCCGAGATCGACCTCCACCCCGACAAGGTCTCAAACATCGAGATGGGCTACCTCTACGAAGAGCTGATCCGTCGGTTCTCAGAACTCTCCAACGAGACCGCAGGCGAGCACTTCACCCCCCGCGAGGTGATCCGTCTCATGGTGAGCCTCCTGTTCATCGAGGACGACGACCTCCTCTCCAAGCCGGGTGTGGTGAAGACCGTCTACGACCCAGCTTGTGGCACGGGCGGGATGCTGTCGGTGGCCGAAGGCTATGTCCGGGCGCACAACCCGCACGCCACCTGAAGGTGTTCGGCCAGGAGCTCAACGCGGAGACGTACGCCGTGTGCCGGTCCGACATGATGCTGAAGGGCCAGGACGCCACCAACATCGTCTACGGCAACTCGTTCTCCGAAGACGGACACCCGGCCGCAACTTCGACTACCTGCTCGCCAACCCGCCGTTCGGCGTCGAGTGGAAGAAGGTCCAGAAGGAAGTCAAGGACGAACATCAGACCAAGGGATTCGCCGGCCGGTTCGGAGCGGGACTTCCGCCGCATCAACGACGGCAGCCTGCTCTTCATCCAGCACATGATCTCCAAGATGAAGCCTGCATCGGAAGGCGGCTCCCGGCTGGCAATCGTCTTCAACGGCTCGCCGCTGTTCACCGGCGCCGCCGGGTCCGGTCCTCGGAGATCCGACGATGGATCATCGAGAACGACTGGCTGGAGGCCATCGTCGCTCTGCCCGATCAGCTCTTCTACAACACCGGCATCGCCACGTACTTCTGGATCGTCACCAACCGCAAGTCCCCGGAGCGGCGCGGCAAAGTCCAGCTTGTCGATGCTCGGGAGCTGTGGACCAAGACCGCGAGAGCCTTGGAGAGAAGCGCAAGCAGCTCTCCGATGGACAGATTGCCGAGATCGTTCGTCTCTACGGGGACTTCGAGGAGAGCGACCGCGTCAAGATCTTCCCCAACGAGGCATTCGGATACCTCCGCATCACTGTTGAACGGCCACTCGAAGGTGAGGTCGACTCGAAAGGGCGACCAAAGCTGATCCGAAGCTACGGGACCACGAGAACGTGTCGCTGCCCGACGGCAAGGCTCATACGAGCCGAACCCGACCGAGAGGCTCCGAACATCCGAGTACCGGAGAGGCGATCGACGAGTACATGGATGCCGAGGTACTGCCCTACGTACCCGACGCTGGGTGGACCACTCCAAGACC
>CAWGCJ010000008.1:0-211461 GCA_963821095.1 uncultured Acidimicrobiia bacterium
GGTGGATGGTGAGAAAGACGGTTTGGTCGCTCCGGTCGATGGTCACCGCCACTGACTTCAGGACGTCGTCGTAGCTGCCGGCTGCGACGGCCGCCCACGCCCCTTCGCCGACGTCGACCTTCCAGCTGAAGTAGATTCGTCGACCTGTGGCGCCGGACGCCTGTCTCAGGAGCTTCTTCAGTCCCTGGGCGGCATCGTCAGGTCCCCGTTCGTAGCGACGGGCGATTCCAAGTAACTCGAAGTCTGCCGACGATGAGCCCGACTGCTGAATCAAGGTGCGCTGATGCTCGAGACCAATGGGAGTCTCCGTTGCGGCAACAACGGTGTCGGGCGGGTCAAGGGTCCCGAACAGCACACCACACTCCGGGACCAGGTTCTCATCGACAACTGGCAAAGACTCCGGTGAGCACTCCACGGGCTGTGGCTCCGGCACCTCGAGCACCGTCGTATCTGGACTAGGGGGTTGGGTGTCGGTTGGTGTCGACTCAGAATCCGAGCAGCCGGCGAGGGCAAGCGCAGTCACAGCCAGGCCCATGCCCAGATACTGTGCGCCTGAACGCCACGCAATCCTCAAGACTCTCCCCACCGCTCAACGAGCGCCAGACGATAGCCACACCAGTCTCCTGGAAGCCCCGTGCTGCGTGTGGCGGCTATTTTTGGAGCAGACCCTGCGCCAGCGGAGGAGACCCGACGACCTGGACGTCCCCCACCCCGAACTCTCCCGACGAACAGCGGGTCGTCGAACTGGTCGATCAGCTCGTCGGCGAGCACGACCCCACGGTAACCGCGTCGAGTTCATGGGTGCCCAATTCGACATGGGTCTTGCCTGGGTCCATTCCCGGTGGGTCTCGGTGGCCTCGCGTTGCCCCCGGAGACCAGCAACTGATCAATACACGCCTCGACCCCGTGACTCCCGTCCACGGGTCTTCGACATCCTCGGCCACGGCATGGGGGCACCGATGCTCGTCGCCCATGGAACGAGGCGCAGCTGGCCCGATACCTCCGTCCCATGTTCACCGGCGAAGAAGTCTGGTGCCAGCTCTTCAGCGAGCCCGGCGCCGGTAGGACGTGCCGGTCTTTCGACCCGGGCGATCCAAGATGGCGACGAATGGGTCGTCAATGGTCAGAAAGTGTGGACAACGGCTGCCCAAATCGCCAAGTTCGGAATGGTGGTGACACGACTGATCCCGATCTTCCCAAACACAAGGGTATGACGTATTTCATGATGGACATGGAGGCAGATGGCGTGGAGGTTCGACCCCTCCGGCAAATCACCGGGGAAGGCGAGTTCAACGAGGTCTACCTCACCGAGTCAGTATTCCCGACTCCAATCGGGTCGGTGAACGTGGTGACGGGTGGCGAGTGCGCTGACGACATTCATGAACGAACGCGTCGCCATCGGCGCCAGCCCGGCTCCACGCAACTATGGCGCGATCGGAGAGTCCTCGACGTGTGGGCCGAGACCGGTGGAACGACTGTAGGCGGGATGACTCATGCGACTCTGGGCGCCGCGGAAGCCGCCCGTCTCACCAATCGGGGCCACAGAAACCGCACCACAGGAACGCCGGGCCCAGAAGGGTCCACGGCGAAACTCGTGTACGCCGAACTCAACAAGAAGATCTATGAGATCGCCATCGAGTTGCTCGGAGCCGAGGGGATGCTGTACGACACGTACGAGTTCAACCGCAAGCCCGACCCCTCCGACGAGGCCCTCGTCGACATCCGGCGCCGGTTCCTGCGGGCGCGTGCGAACTCGATCGAAGGCGGAACGTCCGAGATCATGAAGAACATCCTCGGCGAACAGGTACTTGGGCTACCCGGTGAGCCGCGGGTCGACAAGGCCGTCGCCTGGAAGGACGTCCCGAGAAGCTAGCGGGGCGCCATTTTTCACCACCCATCAAACCCCTCAAGTGCGACGCGGCCTCCGCCGATTGTCAGCAAGTGAATTGGTCACGTGCGTTTTCGCGACTCTCTGAGGTAAAGAATGAACTCCTTCAGTGGTGTAGTTGCATTAGCCGGCGAACCAGAGTCGGCCGTTGCCGCCACGGTTGAGGTCAACGCTGGGATGCTGACGCTCACGGCGGGCGGATCCGAGATCGGGGTTTGGAGCCTCGAGGAGATCGAGGTCGAGCACGAGCGGCTGGGGCATTCCAACCTGCGCGCCGACGGTGAAGACCTCGTACTGACGACTCCCGACATGACCGCGTTCGCCGACGTGGTTGGTGCAGGAGTTGCTGTGGCAGAGCCGAAACGCTAGAAGCGGCGACGGTTCGGGTTC
Organism: uncultured Acidimicrobiia bacterium; assembly: GCA_963821095.1. GTDB lineage: Bacteria > Actinomycetota > Acidimicrobiia > Spongiisociales > UBA5794 > CAVPHV01. The sequence goes on from CAWGCJ010000008.1 coordinate 2,279, forward strand.
CGCTCGGGACGAGCCAAGACCACGGATTCCGAATCAGCAGCCGAACTCGAGCCGGCGCAGCCGGCCGTTGTGGTGCCGCCGCCTCCCCCGCCGGCGGACGACATCCAACCGAACCAGTTTGCGGAAGCCGCCACCGAGGCCGCCATTGCGGTCGAACCCGGCGTCACCACCCCAGCAGACATGCCCGCCTTCCTCACCCAGCACAAACCTTTCCCCGCAGACCCCGAACCCGACGTCACCACCCCAGCAGACATGCCCGCCTTCCTCACCGAACAAGACCTCCCCGCAGACCCCGAACCCGTCTTCTAAACCAATCCCGACATGCCCGCCTTTGTTGACGATGAGTACCTTCCGTCGGCACCGATTAGCGACCCGGCGGACCATGGAGCGCCGACGCCCGAACCGTCCATCGAGACGATCCCCGATTTCGCCGGTTCCGCAACCGATGAATCGTCTGAGATGTCCCCTCTCATCGGCGCTGCTGCTCCACCCTCCTGGACCGACTCCGCCGAAGCCGCGTTCGTAACGTCCCCCGCCGCTGAGGAGAAGGAGTCGTCCATCTCGTTTGCCCCGACCCCACCACCAATGCTCGGGTCCGTTGCGGAAACGACCATCGAGCCTCCGCAACCGGCTTCAGCCGCAGAACCCACCCCTGAACCCGCCTTCAGCTTCGCCGCACCAGGGCCCCATCTTCGACACCACCCCGGCAGTACCAATCGCATAACCCATCCTGGAACCCGCCTTCGACTTCGCCGCACCAGAACCCATCTTCGACACCACCCCGGCGGAACCAATCGCAGTAACCTGCCGATGAGTCCCTCATGGCCGTGGAGCCAGTCACCCCGGTAGCGGTGAGCAATGACATCGGTTCCGCGCCGGAAACCGACCTCCCCGCGACCGAATCGTGGAGCGAGGATTCGCTTGTCGCGCCGAACGGGACACCTACCGGTGACGCCGTCTCGGCGGTTGCAGGGTGGGATGCGCCTCCGGTGGTGACCGGCCGCTGGCCCGAACCGGACAAGCCCGCTGAGCCCGCCGTGGAACCGATTCCGGAGGCCGTTGCCTCCGAGCCGGAAACACACCACGCCGCACCTTTGCTGGAGGAGACAGTTCCTCGCCACGAGACGGACGCCGAAGCACTCGGCGCCGCGGTGAGCGGCCCGACCGAAGAACCGGCAACTCCTGCAGGCGACGATGTGTCGGATGCGGCGGGACGCGACGTGCCTGCCATCGCCGGAATCGCTGCCGTCGCCACACCGGACCGCTACGTCACGGTGGAACCCGACGAAGACCTCGCGGCCCGGCCCGAGCACGGAGCCGACATGGCAACCCAGGAGGAGATCAGTGCCTGGATCGCCGATGTGAACGGCGATGCCGTTCCCGAAGAGGACCAGATCGGCGGGGTGGTCCCCAGTCGATTTGATGCATTGCGAACCCGGTCTGCCGAGAACTACTCGGACGAGAACGTGCTGAGCACTCCGCTGACCATGGCCATGTTCTTCACGGCCATCGCCCTCGTAGTCGGCGCCCTGCTGTCCTGGGGAATCTACGCGCTGTCGGACTCCTTTCCGGTTGAACGGCTGGTCTCTGCCGTGGCCGCCTTTGCCGTCGCCGGCGGGGCGTATCTCGGATGGCGCCAAGACCGGCGCATCGCCGGATCCATCTTCGCCCTCGGTGGTGGAATCCTGGCTCTGGCCGCGGTCTACGCCTACGCCCGCGAAGCGGACATCGGCATCGGCTTCCTGCTGGCCACCGCCGGAGCGGTTGCCGCGGTGGTGCTGGGCATCGTGGGCGTGACTCGCTTCGGACACGGCCCTGATCCCCGCATCCGCGACTAGACGCTACGAACCCACCGCACCCACGGCGAAACTGATGGGCGCGCCTCGTGTCATCCCCGCGCCGCGTACGCTCAAACCATCGAACGCCCGGTCGGCACGCGGTCGGTGAGCACTGCAGAACGTCGGACCCCTTGTCCGACCGACGGTCAGCCTTGGTCGTGGCCTTCCCGCCACGCGTCGAGCAGGGCATGTGCCTCATCAACCGAGTACGGCCCATCTTCGATCCGGCGTTCCAGCAACTCCCTCATGATCTCGCCGACGAGCGGACCCGGAGCGAGGCCGAGGTAGGCCATGACGTCGTTTCCGTCGATCGGGGGGCGTAACGCATCGAGTTCCTCCTGCTTGCGCAGTTCGTCGATTCGGACCTCGAGTTCGTCGATCCGGCGCTGAATACTCCTGGCCCTCTTCTCGTTTCGGGTCGTGACATCGCAACGAACCAGTTCGTTGAGGAGAGGAAGGAGTGGCCCTGAGTCGCGCACGTAACGGCGGACCGCGGAGTCGGTCCATCCCATCTTGAAGGTGTGGGGCCGCATGTGGAGAAAGACCAACTGGCTGACGTCCCGCACCATCTGTTTTGAGTAGCGCAGTGCCCGCATGCGATCACGCGTCATCCGGGCGCCAACCACCTCGTGGTGATGAAATGACACGCCACCTGGGCCGAACTGGCGGGTCGCCGGTTTGCCGACGTCGTGAAACAGCGCCGCCAGGCGCAGTTCCAGGATGGGATTGGTTTTCTCGACTACCGCAATCGTGTGAGCCAACACGTCTTTGTGCCGTTGATACGGATCTTGTTCCAGGGCGAGGGCAGGAACCTCGGGGATGAACTCGTCGGCAAGGCCGGTGTCCACCACCCCGGAAAACCCAGCACCAACGTGGTCTCCGATCATCAACTTGTCGAGTTCGTCTCGAATCCGTTCCGCCGACACGATCTCAAGGCGTTGGTGCATCGATCTCACTGCACCGACCGCAGCCGTATCAGGAGCAAACCCAAGGGTGGAGACGAACCGGAACAGGCGCAGCATTCGCAGTGGGTCGTCCCCAAAGGCGATGGCGGGGTCGAGTGGAGTGCGCAGCAACCGCCCGACGAGGTCGACCAACCCTTGGTGGGGATCGATCATCACGGGAACCTCGCCGGGGGCGCCGGGGAGTTGCATCGCCATGGCGTTGACGGTGAAGTCGCGCCGAGAGAGGTCCTCAGCGATGCTGTCGGAGAAGGTCACTTCCGGCTTGCGGCTCTCACCCCGGTAGAGCTCGGAACGGAACGTTGTGATTTCGAACACCCGCCCGTGCTTGATCGCCCCCACCGTGCCGTACACCTCACCGGCCAGATACAGGTCGTCTGCCCACGGCGCGACAATCTCTTTGATGACGTCGGGACGGGCCTCGGTCGTGAAATCGAGGTCCTCTGCCTTCCGATCGAGCAACGCATCGCGTACGGTGCCCCCTACGAGGTAGAGGTGATATCCGGCGGCGGCAAAACGTCGAGCCAGCTCGACGGGCGGAGCGTCCGTTCGCAGCAGTGGTTCGAGCCGAGGTGGAACCGTCATGATGGCCGGAGGTTACCGACGATGCCGCACCGCGCCGTCCTGCGCCGTCACGCCAACCTCCACTTGTTGGCCAGCGCATCGGCGTATTCGTTCCACCGATAGCCGGAGTGCGCTGCGATCCACTCCATCTCGAGCTCCGGGCGACGCCGGAAGGCGTAGTAGGCGGACTTGACCAGGTCGAGGTTCTCCACCGGACCGCTCTTGCGTTTCCAGCCGCGTTTCTCCCAACCCGCCGCCCACTGGGTGATGGTATTGATGGTCAACTTGCTGTCCGCATACACAATCACAGGAGTCCCCACGGGCACCAGCTTGGCGGCTTCGATGACGGCGGTCAGTTCCATCCGGTTGTTGGTCGTGTCGGGATCGTGACCGTGGGCCTCGGCGATGATCTCTCCGTCGGCGACATAGACCGCACCCCACCCCCCCGGCCCGGGATTGGGAACGGACCCGCCGTCCGTGAACACACCTGTCGTCGGGCCCGTCGTGAACTTCGCGAGCACTTCGTCGGTCGTGTACAGCGCGGTCGTACCCGAACCGCGTCGCGTCGACGTGCGCCGCCGTTGGCTGCCGCCGGGGCCTTTTGGCGAAGTCGATCCGCCGTCTCGACAGGCCCGGCACTGGCGGGGGGTCCAACCTGGGTAGCGGTCGAGGACGTTCTGTGACAAAGAGAAGGTCGCGCCACAATCGCGGCAGGTGAACTCTGGCATGTGGGAGAGGCTACCGCGCCCAACGTCACCCAGACGCGAACAACCGGCCGCCGGCCCCGGTGGGGTCGGAATCGGCCGGTCTTCGCTGGCGCCAGCGCATCTGGCTCAGGCGGAGCGTACTCCCATTGCCTGGGCGGCGAGCTTGAGATCTGTCGGGTCGGTGGCGTTGGCCACCGCATCGTGGAATTCGACCACACCATCCTCATACAACTTCAGGAGTGCCTGATCGAAGCTCTGACAGCCGTGGAACGAGCCTTCGACGATCAGCTCTTGAATCCTCGAGGACCGCTCCTCATCGGCGATCGACTCGAACATCCGCTCGTAGTTGGTGAGTACTTCGACGGCGGGAACCCGGCCGCGGCCATCGGCGCGCGGCACGAGACGTTGGGCAACGACCCCACGCAGTACCGCAGCCAGGATCAGGCGTGCCTGCTTGCGCTCATGGACCGGAAAGGCCTCCACGATCCGTTTCACGGCCTCAACCGCGTCCACGGTATGCATGGCGGCCAGCACCAGGTGACCCGTCTCCGCGGCACGCAGCACCCCGCGAACGCTCTCGAGATTCCGCATCTCGCTGGCCATGATCACGTCGGGGTCTTGGCGAACCACCCGGCGGAGTCCCTCTTCCATCGATGCGGTGTCGAGACCAATCTCGCGCTGGCTCACGATGGACATCTTGTCGGGGAACAGAACCTCGATCGGGTCCTCGAGTGTGATGATGTTGACCCGACGTGTTGAGTTGATGTGGTCGATCATCGCCGCCAGCGCGGTGGTCTTGCCGGAGCCTGCCGCGCCGCAGACCACAATGAGCCCACGTTGGTGAGCACAGAGTTGGGTCAGCACCTTCGGCATCCCCAGATCCTCGAAGCTCTGGCTCGTCGGGTTCACTGCGCGAACCACCAGGTTGACCGATCCGCGTTGGCGGTAGACGTTCACCCGGAAGCGACCGAGCGATGCCTTTCCGTAGGCGAAATCGGTTTCGTGATCGACCGCAAATTCCTCACGGGCACGGTCCGTCAGCACCTGTTCCGCGAAGTTCGAAGTGTCGTCTGCAGAGAGTTTGGGGAGTTCCGCCAGTTGAAGCACGCCGTCAATCCGGTAGGCGGGCGGTGATCCGACTTTGAGGTGAAGGTCGGATCCTTCCACGGAGAGCAGCTTGGCGAGCAGCTCATCCAAAGTTGGAATGGTGTCCATCGTGATATTCGTCCTGTCCATTCGAGCGGTGCTGACCAGGAAACATCGGAAGAACATCACCAGTTCTTGAACGGCTTGCGTTTCTCCAGAGCAGAAGTCAAACCCGGGCATCCGGCCTTCTGGGACACATGCCGAACCGCGAGCTTCTCCTCAGGCTCTAGCGGCGGCCACGTGCCTGATGACCTTCCACGCCCCTGAGGTTCCCGTCGCCTCAACCGGCGGTGGGTCGGGCGCGTCGCCTGCACTGCCCCGCAAGGTGGCGGCGGTCGATGCGGTCAGGGCCGCCAGGTCGTAGCCTCCTTCGAGGAAGAACACGGTTCGTTGTGCCGGCATGACCTTGGCCAACATGGCAGCCATCGCCGCATAGTCGGACTCCTCGAGCAGGATGTCTGCCAGTGGGTCCGCACGATGGGCGTCAAATCCAGAAGACACCAGCAGCCAGTCGGGTTCGAATTCCTCCAGGATCGGGACAATGACCCATCGCATCGCCCACCGGTACGGCGCACCCTCGGTTGCCCGCGGCATCGGGAAGTTGACCGTCGTCCCCCGACCTTCGCCGGTTCCCGTCTCGTCAACCCACCCGGTTCCCGGGTACGCCGGAAACTCATGGAGCGACACATACAGCACATTGGGATCGTCGTAGAACGTCCGCTGCGTGCCGTTGCCGTGGTGCACATCCCAGTCGACGATGGCGACCTTGTTGCCCTGTGACGTCAAACGGCGGGCCGTAATCGCGATGTTGTTGAAGAGGCAGAACCCCATCGCCTGATCCTCCAATGCATGATGTCCCGGGGGGCGCATCGCAACAAACCCAACGTCGGCGATCCCGTTCGCCAGAGCGTCGACGGCCGCCAGTCCGCCGCCGGCCGACAACAACGCCGCCTCCCACGAGGCCGGTACCGCTACGGTGTCGGGGTCGAACGCTCCACCGCCCGACGCGCAGAACCTCTCAACGGAGGCGATGTAGCCGGCATCGTGGACCAAAGCCAGGTCCTCGAAACGCGCCGGGGAGGGTTCGATCTCGACCACAGAGAGCCCAGACTCGTACACCCCGGCAATGGTCGCCGGGATTCGGTCGGGCCGTTCCGGATGGAATCGGCCCGTTTCGTGCCGCAGACTCGAGTCGTGTGTGACGAGGGCAACCCGCATGGGGCCCATCTTCGCGCTTACGACAGGAGAACACTCAACCGGGGGTACGCTGAACGCCGCAACCACACCCCTGGAAAAGGAACATGGCACTCGCGGATGCCCAGTTGAGGGTTACCCAACGCGGCGAATGGCCCGGCCCCGTCGTCTTTCGGCGCGGATGGGCTCGAGCCACGGCGCGACCGTGGAACGACGTTGAGTCCGACGCTGCGCTGCGCCTGATGCGCGGTGGCGATGCCTTCCTCCAGGCATGCACGGATCGACTGATCACCAACGGCGCCCCCTCAGTCCTCTCTCCGCCCCTCCCCCGCAACGCCCGCCGGACTTGGGAAGACGCCGGGTATCGCGCCTTCCTCGACCTGGCGTTGATGCGCCTCGGACTCGAATCCACCCCGGGTGCGCCCAGCCACCTCGTGGTCGAGAGCGACAATGACCGCTTCAATGACCTGATCAAGATCGATGCCGCCGCCTTCAGTCCCTTCTGGCGGTTCGACCATCAAGGACTCAAGGAAGCCATGGAAGCCACCGGCCGCTCCTCCGTGCTCATCATCCGCGACTCCGACGGAAGGGCGGCGGGGTTCGCCATCGTCGGGTTCGGTAGCGCAATCTCGTATCTCCAGCGGGTCGCCGTCCACCCCGATTGGCAGGGCCAGGGGATGGGTCGTTCCCTACTGCGGGTCGCCGCTCGCAAGGCCCGCGCCGCGGGCGCCCGCGTCATGCTGCTCAACACCCAACCGGACAACGACCCGGCGCTCGCCCTCTACGAATCCGAGGGCTACGTGCGACTGCCTGAGCCCCTGAGCCTGTTGCGGTACCAGCCGGCGGCTTGACGCCGCCCCAGGCACCCTGCCATGGCTCCCCGACTCCCCGACCGCTACCAAACCCAGGTCCGGCTGGGCCGTGATGGCGACGTCGAAGAGTGGCTCGCGATCGATACGTCGCTCGACCGACCCGTTCTGGTCAGAATCCTCGACCCCAACGCCTCGGCACCCCGGCGCACCGAGTTCATGGATGGAGCCAGGGCGGCGGCTGCGGTCCAACACGTCCACCTCGCCGGGGTCTACGCGGTTGGAGAGGATCACGGCGCCGCCTACTCGGTGCTCGAGTGGTACGGAGGGGTGTCGATCGCCGACCGGCTCCACGCCCGCGAAACCATCCCGGTCGAGGAGTTCCTCCCCAATGCGGCAGGTTTGGCGTCGGCCCTGGCCGCACTCCACGCCACCGGCGCCGTCCACGGCGACGTCGACCCCTCGGCCATCGGCTTCTCCGCCTCACATCCGGCGAAGCTGACCGCCTTTGGCCGTCACGGAACCAAGGATCAGGTGGCAGACACCGCCGGCCTGGCGCGTTCTCTCCGGCTGGCGATCACAGGAACCGAGACTCCCGGTTTAACGCCATCGCAGGTGGCGGAGGGACTGCCCCCCGCCGTCGATACCGCGCTCGAGGATGCCGAGGGCGGCAGGAGTACCGCTGAGTCGCTGGCAGCGTCGCTACGGGCCATCCCATTCACTCCGATCCCGGAGGACCGCACGGCTTGGTCATGGCGCTGGCTGATTCCGGCGTCCCTGCTCCTGGTCGCCGCCCTGCTCATCTCTGCGGCCGGGATGGCCATGGACGTTGATCCGGATTCTCCCTTCCTTTTCCCCGCCACTCCCCCGGCTCCGCCTTCCGCCCAACCGGCGGCCGCGGCCACCACGACCACTGTGGCGCCGCCCGTCGAGCAGGAGGCATTCGCTTTCGAGGTCGAAGTCCACGATCCATTCGGAGACAGCGAAGAGCGCGACCGCGATCTGCCGTTGCTCGCAGACGACGACCTCGAGACGGCGTGGCGCACCGAGTCGTACTCGAGTCCGTTGACCGCGCTCAAGCCCGGCGTTGGACTCGTGTTCACCGTCGACGGCTCGCCGGCCGCGGTCGAGATGGCGGCCAGCTCCGAATCCGGGTTCAGGATCGGATGGGCTCGGGAGACTCCCAGCAGCTTCGAGGACTGGGAGTTTGAGGTGTCCGGCACCGCCGGCACGGGCATCACACGTCTCGAACTACCCGAGCACGACGGCGGAGTGTGGCTGCTGTGGTTCACCGACCTGCCCGAACAGAGCAACGGGAAACGGTACGCCCGAATCGCCGAGATCCAGTTTCTGTCGTGACACCGAGCCGTCGAGCGGCGAGAATCCGCTACGCATGACCTACCGGGCAGCAGAAGACATCGATCTGATCCAGCGCTTCCTCACCGGGGACACAGCTGCATTCAATCAGCTCATGGCCGCGCACGAGGACCGCGTGTTCGGAATCTGCCTTCGCATGTTGCGCGATCGCGACGCCGCCCTCGATGCCACCCAGGAGACCTTCCTCACGGTGTTCCGCAAGGCGGATCGCTACAAGGCTGAGGCGGCTTTCTCCACTTGGCTCTATCGGGTGGCGGTGAACACCTGCTACGACCAGCTGCGGCGCGCCAAGCGGGCCTCAGCCGACGCCCTCCCGGAGTCCCATGACCCCGCGGACGTTCGCCCCGACGATGAGTACGCTGCCGTCGAGCTGAGACCCGACATCAATGCCGCCCTGGCGCAGCTGTCCCCTGAGTTCCGGGCTGCGGTCGTGCTGGTCGACCTCGAGGGTCTCTCCCTCGAGACGGCCGCCAACCTGCTCGGGACCCCGGTCGGCACCGTGAAGTCTCGAGTCTTTCGGGGAAGAAAGCTCCTGGCGCAACAACTCGGGAACCTGAACGACCCTCCGCAGCATCCAAGGAACGAATAGCGATGCACGAACACGACCTCGACCTCATTATGGCTCTTGCCGAGGGCACGCTCGATGCTTCCGATGTTCCCTCTGCTGAGGCCCAAGTTGCGGCCTGCGCCGAGTGTTCGGAAGACCTCGAGCTCCAACGGCTGGCTCTCGGCGCGCTCGAAGCCGCGCCTCCGGTTGCCATGACGGAGATGGAGTCGTCCCAAATGCGGCGCACGCTGCGACGTGAGCTCGGTTTGGTACCGGCCGCCAAGCCGGCCAAGCCCCCGCGCCGCTGGTTCCCCATCGGTGCCCTGGCCTCCGCCGCCGCTCTGCTCTTGGCGTTGGTTGTCGTCGGTCCCGGCCTCGACCTCCTCGGCCCCGGTTCCGACGATTCGGGGGCCGAGAACGCTGTGGCGTTTTCCCAGACGACCACCACGGCGGCGGCCGCAGCCGAAGCCGAAGCCGAAGCCGAAGCCGAGCGGCCGGCCGCCGGTGTGACGCAGGAGGCGACCGATGGCGGAGACCTGGCGGCCCCGCAGGACACCACGACCACTCGTGGCGCCACCACCACTACCTCAGCCGCCGCCGAAACCACGACGACCGCTGCAGAGCCGCCCGCTCCGGCGACGGCGATGCAGTTCTCTGCCGAGCCCGATCTCGAGACGCTGGAAGCTGCCGTCATCGACCTTGGCATCACCGCCGACACCGACCTCGCCCAGTTCGAGGAGCAACTCCGAGCACTCGGACTCGCGTTTGAGCTGACTACCACCGGCCGGGCTGTCTACACGCGGGAATGTCTCGCGGCCGGAGCCGACGCGATCGCCGGGGCCACCTCCGGATACCCCCTGGGCGAGGCTCCCTACGGCCTCGGCGACGTCATGGTTGCGGTCTACGAGACCGGGACCCCTGGTGACATTGTGGTTGCCGTGCAGGACACCACCACGTGCAAAGTGCTCGACACCAGCTCGTGACGTCCGGCCGCGGCGAGCAGACGACTGACTAACCTCGACGCCATGGACGACTTTCCAACCCAAATCGCCGACTTCCTCGAACAGACCGCAACCCGGGTGCGGACGATGACCGTCGACCGGATCGCCGGCTACACGAAGTGGACCGCGGTTGGTCTCGTGGTCGCCATGCTCGCGTTTGTGCTCGCGGTGTTCCTCCTGATCGGACTGTTCCGCTGGCTCGGAGAACTGATCGGGGTCGAAGCCGCCTTTGCGTTGGTGGGTGGATTATTCATAGTCCTCGGGATGTTCCTGTGGTGGAAGAAGAACCCCGAACAAGCGAAAGAGCAGTAGCCAATGCCCGAGAAGGTATTGATCATCGGGTCCGGCCCCGCCGGCCTGACCGCAGCCATCTATGCCGCCCGCGCCGACCTCTCCCCCGTCATGATCGAGGGATTTGAGCGCGGCGGACAGTTGATGCTGACCACCGATGTGGAGAACTACCCCGGGTTCCCCGACGGCATCATGGGGCCCGAGTTGATGGAGCAGTTCCGTAAGCAGGCAGAACGCTTCGGCACCCGGATCATCAGTTCAAACGTCACCAACGTCGACTTCTCCGAACGACCATTCAAGGTCTGGGTCGATGACGATCTCTACGAGTCCGACACCGTGATCATCTCCACCGGCGCTTCGGCCCGCTGGCTTGGCATCCCCGGGGAGGAGAAACTACGTGGCTTTGGCGTCTCAGCTTGTGCCACCTGTGACGGCTTCTTCTTCCGCGACCGGGAGATCGCCGTCGTCGGGGGCGGTGACAGCGCGATGGAAGAGGCGCTCTTCCTGACCAAGTTCGCCTCCAAGGTCACCATCATCCATCGCCGGGACGAGTTTCGTGCCTCCAAGATCATGGCCCGGCGCGCCCTCGACCATCCCAAGATCGAGGTGATGTGGGACAGCGTCCCGGAAGAGATCCTCGGAGAAGACGGGGTAACCGGGGTGCGGGTCCGCAACGTCAAGACGGATGCCGAATCCGTGCTCGAGGTCGAGGGCGTGTTCGTCGCCATCGGGCACACACCCAATACGTCCGTCTTCGCCGACCACCTCGAGCTCGACGCCGCCGGATACATCGTCACCACGCCGGGAGGAACCGCGACGTCGGTACCCGGCGTTTTTGCCGGTGGCGACGTCGTGGACTCGGTATATCGACAAGCGATCACCGCCGCAGGCATGGGTTGCCAGGCCGCCATCGATGCGGAACGGTGGAGCGAGGCCCAGCACGGAATGTGATCCGGCACTGGGTGGTTGCTGAGGTCAAGATCAACGACAACAATCCGGTCACCCTTTGTGGAACCGCTGAATCAACAAGGAGGTGAAGGCCCTCGGGCCGACGCCAAATGGGACAGAACACCGTCACCGCAAACGATCAGAACTTCTCCGAACTCATCTCTGGTGAGACTCCGGTGCTCGTCGACTTCTGGGCCGAGTGGTGCGGTCCGTGCAAGATGATGAACGGACCCCTCAACGAACTCGCCGGCGAGAAGTCGGGCCGGCTCAACGTCGCCAAGCTCAACGTCGATGAGAACCAGCAGACCGCAATGAACTACGACGTCATGAGTATTCCGACGATGATCATCTTCCAGGGCGGCGAAGAGAAGAAACGCCTCGTCGGTGCCCGCTCCAAGGCTCAACTCGAAGCCGAACTCACCGACTTCGTCTAGAGGCTACCTGGACGACCTGGGGAGAAGCTCCTCGGCAGAAGCCCGTGGGTCTCCGCCGGGTGGTATCGCGCCTGGACCGACACCCCGGCCCCTGGCACCCCGACCCGTGATTCGCTTGGCACAGACAGTGCAACGGACTACCGGCTCGGTTGTGCAACCATACGCCTGTGAGGCTCTACCGCACTGGTGATCAAGGGGAGCCGGTCCGCGACATCCAGGACCGGTTGGCGGCCCTCGGCTTCAGCTCGGCCCCCGATGGACGCGGCCGCTTCGAGGCCGGAACACTTGCCGCAGTGCAGGGGTTCCAGCGTGAGCGCGGTCTTGCCGCCGACGGGATCGTTGGACCCGACACCTGGCGAACCCTGGTTGGAGCCGGCTTCCGCCTCGGTGATCGCATGCTCTACCACCGCGCTCCCATGATCCGCGGCGATGATGTCGCCGACCTGCAGCGCCGCCTCAACGCGCTCGGCTTCGACGCCGGCAAGGTCGATGGAATCCTCGGGCCCGATACGCTTCGGGCGTTGATGGATTTCCAGGCCAATCGGCGGATGGCTGAGGATGGGATCGCCGGTCGCGAGGTCGCCGAGGAGTTGAGTCGCGTGGCGAGAGCAGCGGCGACCACCGGCCGGGAGCAAGTGCGCGAACGACAATGGCTGGCCGGACTACCCGATACCCTCGTTGGTCAGCGGATCTACGTCGATACGTTCTGCCGCAACGACACAGAACGGCGCGCCACCTGGCGAGCCGGCATCACGTTTGGTAGAATTATCCAGGACCTTGGTGCACATCCCATCCTTTCGCGGGCAGAAGACACCCGCCCGACCCAGCGGGTGCGAGCCCTGCGTGCCAACCGCCTCGGCGTTGATCTGATTGTCGCCTTCGCCCAGCCAGAAGCTGATACGTCTGGGGTTCTCTACTTTGCGTCCGCCCACAGTCGGAGTGCGGCAGGCCAGGCGATCGCCCAGGACGTGGCCGAGGGCCTCTCCTTACCAGTTCTTGGACGGTCGATCGCCATCCTCAAGGACACCCGGCCTCCGGCCGTGGTCGTCACCTGTGAGCCGATGAACGAGATGGTTGGCGGTCGGACCGCCCAGGGAATCATCAACCTCTACGCTCGAGTTCACGATGAGGTCGAGACTCATCAGTGATCTCGCCTCTAGGTGCGCCTACGACTGGTAGAACAGTCGGTAGATGCGCTCGAGATCGTTGAGCGAGGAAAAGCCAATCACCAGCTTGCCGCCCTTGGGTCCGTAGTTGATCTTGACGTTGGTGCTGAGCTGGTCACTGAGGCGCTCTTCCAACTCGATGATCGCAGCCGGGCGCACTGCCTTTGGCGCAACAACGACCGGTTGCTTTGCTTCCGGATGGCGAGCGCGCGCGGCCTCTTCGACCTGACGAACCGACCACCCCTCTTCGACCACCTTCTCGGCGATGTGGGTGGCGTAGGCATCATCCTCGACCGACAGCAGGGGCCGGGCGTGGCCGGCAGTGAGTTCGCCCCTCTCCAACATGCCCTGGATGGCCGCCGGCAACTGCAGGAGCCGCAAGGTATTGGTCACCGCGCTGCGACTGCGGCCTACTCGCTCGGCAATGACGGCGTGGGTGAGACCAAAGTCTTCGAGCAGTTGGCGATACGCGGCTGCTTCCTCGAGCGGGGTGAGATCCTCACGCTGCACGTTCTCGACCAGCGCCTCGGTCAGACTCGTGGTGTCGTCGGCCTCCCCCCGAATCATGGCGGGAACGTCCGTCAGGCCTGCCAGTCGGGCGGCTCGGCAGCGCCGCTCCCCTGCCACCAGTATGTACGTCCCCTCGGCGTCGGCGGGGCGAAGTACCACCGGCTGGAGCACGCCGACCTCACGAATCGACGACGCCAGCGAATTCAGGGACTCTGGGTCGAAGTGTTGCCTCGGTTGTTGCGGATTTGGCGTGATCAGGTCGAGCGGAATTGACGCAAACCCCCGGTCCGGACGATCCACCGGAATCAGGGCGTCGAGTCCCCGTCCCAATCCACCTTTACGAGCGGCCATGACGCCTCCTGAACTCTCGCGCCAGCTCGCGATAGGCGATGGCGCCCCGGGACATGGGATCAAATGCCTCGATCGGCTCTCCGTACGACGGGGCTTCCGAAAGACGCACCGTTCGGGGAATCACCGTTCGATACGTCGTGTCCCCAAAGTGCTCCCGCACCTGCTTGACCACATCAGACGACAGGGTGGTCCTGCCATCAAACATGGTGAGGACAACTCCCTCTATCTCCAGATCTGGGTTGAGGTTCTGCTTGACGAGTTGGATGTTCCTGATCAACTGACTGACCCCCTCGAGAGCGTAGTACTCGCACTGGATGGGAATCATGACCTCCTGCGCCGCGGCGAGGCCGTTGACCGTCAACAGTCCCAACGATGGCGGGCAATCGATGAGTACAAAATCGAAGTCCTCTGTGATCGGCTTGAGGGCGTTGGCCAGGCGATTCTCCCGGCTGAACATTGAAACAAGCTCGATCTCGGCGCCGGCGAGCTCGATCGTGGCCGGAACGATCAAGAGGTCTCGAACGCTGGTCGGCTCGAGTACATCATCGATCGCAACACTGTCGACGAGGACCTCATACGTCGAGAGCTCGATGGCCGACCGATCGATGCCCAGACCCGAAGAAGTGTTGCCCTGGGGGTCCAAGTCGACCAGGAGAACCCGCTCGCCTTGAAAGGCAAGGGCGGCACCAAGGTTGATCGTGGTCGTGGACTTCCCGACGCCACCCTTCTGATTGGCAATAGCGACAATCCTCGCACCGGTGGCGCCGGTCGCTGCAGGCTCGGACGGGTTCGGGTCTTCAGGAGTGCTGATCACGTTTTGTCATCCTAAGAAGCCAGGCGGGGGAGTCAAGCACATCCGCCGGGATCGTCACCATTTCCGCCTGAAGACCGTGGCTGGCTGCCGCCGCCACGAGGACGGCGACGTCCGGTGGAGACTGCCTGCTCAGCCCAACCACCGCCTCACCACTCGGAGCCAACAGCCGGCGGATCCGTGGAAACGTCTGCTCAGGGCGGAGCGACGCCCGCGCCACAACCACCTCGAACGTATCGTCGATGCCGTCAACGTCGGCCTCGAGCACACGTGCGTTGGGTATCCCGAGGATCCGCACGACCCGCCGTAGCAGCGCACAACGCCGACCCGATCGGTCCAGCAGGGTCACCTCGAGATGAGGGCAGGCAATCGCCACAGGGATCCCGGGAAGCCCGGCACCTGAGCCAACGTCGAGGGCGCCTCCCCGGCGGTGTCCAAAAACCACCGCATACACCAGTGAGTCGCCGAGGTGTCTCGGCCAGAGACGGTCGAGCTCGTCAGGACCAATGGCGCCCGCGGCGACCGCCTCGGTCTCCAACCATTCCGCGTACCGCTCGAGTGTCGATACCGCCCCATCGTCGAGTTCCAGGTTGGACCAATCGTTGAACCTGGCGATCCACTCGCCGGCGCCACCAGCTGACGGATGTTTCACGTTGAACAATCTCTCCAGACGAACAGGAGCCCGGGGAAGCTCCCCGGGCTCCTGATCGTACCTAGGTTGAGGTGGAATGTCAGTCTTCGTCCTCGTCATCATCATCGATGATGTCGTCAATTGCTTCTTCGGTTTCGACGTCTTCTTCGACGGCCTCGTCTTCTTCGATGGCCTCGTCGGCTGCAACGTCTTCTTCGACGACTTCGGCCGCCGGCGGTGCGTCGGCGGCGAGCACCACCGAGCGATTGGGGTCTTCGCCCTCACTAAAGGACCGCACTCCGTCGATCTCAGCCACGGCATCATGGACGACCTTGCGATCAGCCGGATTCATGGGCTCCAACATCACCTCGCCGCCCTCAGCGACCAGCTTGGCGGCCAGTTTGTTGGTGTAGATCTTCAACGCGGCGCGGCGGCGCTCCGAGTACCCGGCAATGTCGAGACGCATCCGTGGCGATCCAAAGGTCTTGCGTTGCACCACGGTCCGGGTCAGTTCGAGCACAGACGACAGAATGACGCCCCGCGGGCCGATCAGCGCCTCGGTCTGATCTCCGGACATGTCCACGAGAAGGATGTCGTCATCAATGCGGTAGCTGACCTCGCCCTCGAGACCAAAGGCGGCGAGCAGTCCTTCCAGGAACTCAACGGCTACTTGCCCCTGCTCATCGATATCCGGTGCCCGATCGGGCTTGGTGTCGGCCGGTTTTGGGGGAGAGGGAGCTGTTCCGGCAGCTTGACCGCCGCCATTGTCCCGATCTCGGTCTTTTTTCACGTTGCGACCCCCCTTGGAGGACTTCCCACCGCCGCCGCTCTTGCGCTTTGGCCGATCGTCTGACGATTTCTCCGTTGACCCGGATTCCTTCCGGTTTCCGTTTCCTTTGCGCCTCCGCCGCCTCCGCCGCTTTGGCTGAGCCGGCTTGGCACGGGCAATGATGACGGCCGGCTGGGACCCGAGACCCATGAACCCGCCCTTGGCTTCCTGAACCACGGTGATCTCCGCCTGCTCGGCGGATTCCAGGCCGAGCTCAGCGATGGCGAGACTGGTTGCTTCCTCGACCGTCTTTGCCTTCACCTCAACTTCAACGAGCTCCATGCAGCTATTTCCTCCTGCGCCGATTGCGCTTCTTGCTGGCGTTGGGCGAAGGACCTTTACTGTCTTTTGGGGGGTCGTCATCCGGCCCCTTACCGCCACGTCCTTCGTCCTTCTCTCCCCCTGATCCTCCGCCCTCATGACTCTCGTCGAGACGGACGATCAACGCCTGCTGACCGATCCTGAAAATGTTCGAGGTTGCAAAGTACAGCACGAGACCGGCCGGGAAGCCCCATGAGATGAAGCCAAACACCAGCGGCATGATCTTCATCGCCGTCTGCATACTCTGCGCCTGCTGTGTCTGCTCGGGCTGACCGTCGCGCCGCCGCGTCGTTTGGTATTGCTGGTAAAAACCGGTAGCAACCACCACGAGAATCAGGATCAGGTAGGGGATGGCGTCGATCCAGTCGATGGCCACGGCTTCGGAAGGGGAGAGGGAGAGGTTCATCCCCAAGAAATTGGTATCTCCTGCCAGCAAGGCGCCCGCGAGGTCGGAATCCGGGGGAATGACGTTGTCGGGGTTCAGGATTCCATCGGCGTCGACGTCGACCCTCAGCACGCGGAACAACGCAAACCAAATCGGCATTTGGGCGAGCAGAGGCAGGCACCCCGCGGCAGGGTTGACCCCGCGCTCTTGATAGAGCGCCATCAGCTCTTTGTTGAGTTCCTCACGATCGCCCTTGAGTTCCTTCTGGAGGCGCTTGACCTCGGGCTGAATCTCTTGCATCGCCCGCATCGAACGGGTCTGCTTCAGCGTCAGCGGGAACAGAAGCAAGCTGACGACGAGGGTCAGCAGGATGATGGCTATCCCATAATTTGGAATAATCGAGTAGAAGAAGGCGAGAAGGGCACCAAGCCCTTGCTGGAGCAGAGTGAAGGGATTCAAGAGTGAGCGTCCTTCGTGGGAGCAAGGTCAGAGAACGTGAGCTGATCCTCGCCGGGGGGGCGCGGCACCGGGTCGTAGCCACCGTCGTGCCATGGATGGCATCGTCCGACGCGTTTGGTTGCCATCCAACCTCCCTTGGCGAGACCATGAGTTTCGATGGCCTCGAAGCCGTATGCCGAGCAGCTGGGATCGAAGCGACAACGTGGGCCGGAGAGTGGAGAAACAAAGCGGCGGTAGAACGCGATGAACTGAAGCGCCCACCACGAGGGGTGATACGGCCTCCGTATCCTCTGCTCTGTCACGTCCCGTCCTCCATTGCCGCCATCGGTTGCGCGACGGGGCCTCGCACCGCCGCTTCACCAAGCCACTCGACCAGTTCGTCGAACGGCGCATCATTCACGCCCCGCTGGGCGATCACGACGTAGGCCATATCATCGCACAGCCTGACGCTTGCCGTGGCTTCCCGCAGTCGCCTCTTGGCGCGATTACGGGACACCGCGTTTCCGACCCGACGGCCGGCCACAAAGGCGACCTGCGGGGGACCGGGAGCGCCACGGGTTGTGACCATCACGACACTCCCGCGGCGTTGGCGCCTTCCGTTCCGGTATACCCGGGCGAACTCGGAGCGTCCGCGCAGCGAAACGTAAGGCCGGCCCTTATGCAGAGAGGCGATGGCGGCCCTTGTCGCGGCGTCGTTTCAGTACGGCTCGCCCGCTGCGGGTACGCATACGGAGGCGGAAGCCGTGCTTTCGTTTACGACGGCGCACGTTTGGCTGATACGTACGTTTCATGAGAAGAACCCCGGGGAAAGGAAGTCGCGGTGAGGCCGGTAGGTTAAGGACGGACCCCCACTATGTCAAAGGGTGGGTCTCCTCTGGTGTACGCCTATGCCCCCTCACGCGAAAAACAAGACTCGCCCGCGAAACATTGGATAACCCCTGAATCGCCATTCCGGCCGATTCTTGGCCTCGCCGTCGGAACTCGTCAATCCTGCATTCCCTTGCAGCACAAGGGAATGCGGCGATTAGCTCGATGGTCGGGAGTGTGGATAAGATCGGTTTTGGCGTTCTTGAAGCGGCTCGCCCGGCGGACCTATAGTCGCCACCCGCCGAACCCGGTGGAAATAGGTACTTCCCGATTGACCTGCAAACGGAACCCGCCCGCGGGCGGACCACTCATATCTTTCTCCACATGATGTGGATAGATATGTGGACAGTACACATCCGAACCAACTCCCTTAGGAGTCGAAAACCCGCTGTGGAAGCCCACCCCTCGATCTCGAACTGGGACGAATTCCAACTTCGCCTCCGCGACCGTGTCAACCCCAATGCCTGGCAAACGTGGCTTGAGCCGCTCGAGCCTGAGATGCACGACGGGGTCCTCCGGCTCGCTGCCCCGACCGACTTTCACCGACGCTGGGTGCGGGATCGGTTCTTTCCCGCCATCGAGGAAAGCTGCATCGCCGTATATGGCGACGACGTCACCGTGATTCTCGACGCGTTTGAGGGCACCGACCTCGTCGACCCCGACCTCGTCGACCCCGACCTCGTCAATGCCGCCCCGGGGGCGCAACCGGCATCGACCCCCGTCCCGAGTGCGGCCCCCATGGCGGCACCCCCTCCGGCGGCTCCACCGGTGCAGGACTTCGAGTCTCGCCTGATCGCCAAATACACCTTTGAGAACTTCGTGGTCGGTCAATCCAATCGGTTTGCCCACGCCGCTGCCATGGCCGTTGCCGAGCAACCGGGTTCCCACTACAACCCGCTCTTCATCTACGGCCAGGCCGGATTGGGTAAGACCCACCTTCTCCACGCGGTCGGCCACCACAGCCGCGAGCTGGCCGCTTCGGCCGTCGTGAGATACGTGTCATCCGAGCAGTTCTTCAACGAGTTCATCAACGGCATCCGCCGCAAACGCATGGACGAGTTCAAAGCCCGGTATCGCACTATCGACGTGCTCCTCCTCGATGACGTCCAATTCTTCGAGGGCAAAGAACAGATCCTCGAAGAATTCTTCCACACCTTCAACAGCCTCTATGAAGCCGGCAAACAGCTCGTGATCAGCGCCGACCGTCCTCCCAAACACCTCTCCTCGCTCGAAGACAGATTGCGGAGCAGGTTCGAGTGGGGTCTGATGACCGACATTCAGCCTCCCGATGTCGAAACCCGGCTTGCCATCTTGCGCAAGAACGCCGAGTTCGCTCCCAGTAGCGTGCCCCGGGATGTGCTCGGGTTCATCGCCGAGAACGTGCTCGACAACATCCGTGAGCTCGAGGGCGCCCTTACCAGGGTTACGGCGTACGCCGCCCTGACTCATGAGCGAATCAGTCTCAACATGGCTCGTGAGGTACTCCAGGACCTCGTTCCAACGTCATCCTCGAGACCGGTGACTGCGGAAAACATCATCGACGTCACCGCATCCACCTACGGTTTTGCCACCGTCCAGCTGATCGGTCCGAGCCGTAAGCAGCCGCTGGCTCTCTACCGACAAATCGCCATGTACCTCTGCCGAGATCTCACCGATCTCTCCCTCCCCAAGATCGGAGCCGCCTTTGGAGGTCGTGATCACACCACTGTGATCCACGCCGTCGAGAAGGTCAAGAAGCTGATTCAGAGCGACAAAAAGGTCTTCGATGAAGTCACAAACTTATCCCAGCGCCTGAGGAGAAGTTGATGTTCTCCACACCTCGCTCACGACCCATTCCAGGGTCCGGTGGACAACCCAAAAACCGTCCCCAGGCCTTGTGGACGGAGAATGGTCAATTGACCTGGCCTTTTCTCACTTCCCCACAATCCACAGGGCCTACTACTACGGCTACTGTTCTGATAGATAAAGCAAAGAAGTAGAAGGAACCAGACTGTGCGCATCCGAGCCGAACGAGACGACCTGGCTGACGTCCTTGCCCGTGCGGGGAGAGCGGTCGGTACCCGATCGCCCCTTCCCATACTCCAAGGCATCCTGTGTGAGGTGGAGGCCGGCCGCCTCCGTGTCACCGGAACCGACACTGAAATCACCATCCGCACCAACCTCGATGTCGAGGTGCTCGAAGAGGGCCGAACGGTGATCCCCGCCAAGCTCGCCGCTGAGGCTGTCCGCAAGCTTCCGGCTGGTGCAGTTTCGATGTCCGCCGTTGACGGGGAAGTTGAAATCACCGGCAACGGTCCACGTTTCCGGCTCCGCGAGCTGGCAGTCGACGACTTCCCACAACTCCCTGACAGCCCCACGTCCCTGACAGCCCCACCGCAGGTGGGATGGCGGTTGATGGCACGGCGTTCACTGCCGCCTTGTCACAGGTCGGAGTAGCTGCCTCGAGCGACGAGGCCCGGCCGACCTTGACCGGGGTCCTGTTCGAAAGTGAGGCGGACACGCTGCGTCTTGTTGCCACCGACTCGTATCGTCTCGCCGTGCGTGACATTCCAGGCGTGTCCGGAGCGTCGGGCACGTTGGTTCCGTACCGGGCTCTGCGAGAGCTGGGGCGCACCATCGGCGACGAGAAGATGGAGATCGCACTGGGCGAACGTGAGGCATCGTTCTCGTCGAGCCGGGGCCGCCTCACCGTGCGGATCATCGAGGCGACGTTCCCGAACTATCGGCAACTGTTGCCAGACGAGTATCCCAATCGCCTTGTCGTCAAGAAGGAGGCGCTGCTCGACGCGGTAGGCCGTGCCAGCCTCGTCGCCGAGGATCACATCCCGGTACGGCTCAACCTTCATCCGGGCGGCATCGAGCTCAGCGTCACTCGCCAGGAAGTCGGCGAAGAGACCGAGCACATCGAGGGCGAGTACACCGGTGAAGAAATGACGATTGCGTTCAACACGCGGTATCTCACCGACGGGGTGAATGCGGTTTCGGATCAGGACGTGTTGCTCGAGACGATCGATCCGCTCAAGCCGGGGCTCCTCAGTGGTATCGAGTCGCCGGACTTCCGCTACCTCCTGATGCCGGTCCGGTTGTAGGAGACGTGCGGCTCGATTGGCTCGAACTGCGGGAGTTTCGTTCGTACGAGCATCTCGAGTTTTGGCCCGACCCGGGAGTAAACGTCTTGGTGGGACGCAACGGCGCCGGCAAGACCAATGTGCTCGAAGCGATTGCCTACCTCTCGGCGTTGCGTTCGTTCCGGCGGGCTCCCGATGGCGCCATGATCCGCAGCAACGGTACGGAAGCCATCATCCGGGGGAGCTTCCAACGGGATACCGGCGAAGTGCGGGTCGAGGTGGAGATTCCCGCGGGCGGACGTCGGCGGGTATTGCTCAATGGGAAACGTCCGAAGCGTCACGCCGACGTTCTCGCCGAACTCCCGGTTGTCGCGTTCCTGCCGGATGATCTCGATCTCGTCAAGCGCGGTCCAGCGCTGCGGCGGGAGTATGTCGATGACCTGGGAGCCCACTTGTCACCTACGGTTGGAGCCGACCAGGCGGATTACGAAAAGGTGTTGCGGCAACGCAATTCCCTGCTGCGGCGCGAAGGAAGAATGGCCGACCTACTCACTCTCGAGGTTTGGGACGAGCGATTGGCCGAGGCGGGTAGCAGGCTGTTGGTGAATCGGCTGATGCTGCTGGATCGGCTCACCCCGGTGTTGCGGGACGCGTATGGGACCGTGGGTGGTCCCAGTGGCAAACTCGACGTTTCCTATGAGTCGGCGTGGGCCGGAGCGATCACGGTCGATGCACTGCGTGATGACGGCCCGTATGTGCCCCTGCTGCGAGAAGCGCTTGCGGGGCGTCGCGAACGCGATCTCGATCAACGGACTACAACCATGGGGCCCCACCGGGACGAGCCGGTGCTGCGACTCGACGGTCGCGAGCTGCGTACCCAGGCAAGCCAGGGGGAGCAGCGGTCGGCGGCTTTGAGTCTTCGACTCGCCGCCTATCGCCTGTTGGAGGACCGCCACGGTCGGCCACCCATCCTGGTGCTCGACGATGTCTTCTCCGAACTCGACCACTCCCGCGTCGCCGGCGTGCTCGAGTTGCTGCCCCGAGGTCAGGTTTTTGTCACGACGGCGCGCGATGATGAGGTTCCGGTGGAGGGAAGACGTTGGTCGGTAGGTGAGGGGAGCGTGCAGTGACGATGACGGGTGAAGACCGCAGACAGCTCGAGGCGGTGGGAGAGGTGCTCGATAGCGTGCTGGCTCGGATCGGCGGAGGCCGACGCCCGGTGGTGATGACGATCCGGGAGCGGTGGAGTGAGGTCGCCGGACCTGGCTGGGCTGAGGGTGAGCCGGTCCAGGTGAGCGATGGCGTGCTCACGGTCGAGGTGCGCGACGGAGGGACCGCTTCGCGCCTTCGCTATGACACAGGGCCTTTGTTGCGGCGGATTTCGGGGCTCATCGGGGCCGAGGAGATCACGTCGATTCGGCTCAGGGTGGCCCGCAAGGGTGGGTAATCGAGGGGCCATGGCGCTCCGGCCGAAGCTTGGTCATCGAACCGCCCAAAAAGGCCCGAGAACATGGGGTTTTCGCTATAATGACATCTCTGTTAGTCACTGATCCGGCCATTGCCCGGGAAGGGGTCCGAGAAGTCCTGTGAGTGGAGCCAAACGCGGCACGGACGCGTCCTACGAAGCCAAAGACATTCAGATCCTGGAGGGCCTCGAGGCGGTCCGGCGTCGACCTGCGATGTACATCGGATCTACCGGCCCCAAGGGGCTGCACCACCTGATCTGGGAGGTGGTGGACAACGCGGTGGACGAGGCCATGGCCGGGTTCTGTACCCGCGCTGAGGTGACCTTGCTACCCGATGGAGCGGTGCGAGTGCGCGACAACGGCCGGGGGATTCCGGTCGACAAGCACCCGAAGACCAAACTGCCGGCGCTGACCACGGTGCTGACCACGCTCCACGCCGGCGGCAAGTTCGAGGCGGGGGCGTACACGGTCTCCGGTGGGCTTCACGGTGTTGGGGTTTCGGTCGTGAACGCGCTGTCGAGCCGCCTCGACATCGAGGTGGTCCGCGATGGGGCTCACTGGCACCAGTCCTTCGAGGTTGGTCATCCAACCGCCGCTCTCAGAAAGGGCAAGCCGGGGAAACGCTCCGGTACCACCGTCACGTTCTGGGCGGATTCCGAGATCTTTTCCGAGACCACGGACTACGACGCCGGCACGGTCAAGAGCCGGTTGCGGGAGATGGCATTCCTCAATTCGGGTCTCGAGATTCGTTTCCGCGATGAGCGGGGAGACGAGGTCGACGAGGTCGTGTTCCAGTACAAGGGCGGGCTGATCGACTTCGTCAAGCACCTCAATGCCACCCGCGAGCCCATCCACAAGCAGATCGCCTACTTCTCCGACACGGCAGAAGAGGGTGAGGTGGAGGTAGCCCTCCAATGGACCAGCGGCTACAACGAAACGATCCTCAGTTTCGCCAACAACATCAACACCCACGAGGGTGGTACTCACGAAGAGGGGTTCCGCAAGGCGCTCACCAGGGCGATCAACGACTTCGCCCGGAGTCGCAACATCCTGAAGGACAAGGACACCAACCTCCAGGGTGAGGATGTTCGGGAGGGCCTCACCGCCATCATCTCCGCCAAGGTACGACAGCCGCAGTTCGAGGGACAGACGAAGACAAAACTCGGCAACACCGAGATCCGATCTTTCGTCGAAAAGGCGCTCAACCAGAAGCTGCCCGAGTGGCTGGAACGCCACCCCGGCGACGCACGACGGATCATCGACAAGGCGACCAACGCGGCAAAGGCCCGCATGGCCGCACGCCAGGCGCGTGACCTCACCCGTCGCAAGAGCCTTCTCGACAGCGCCGGACTGCCCGGCAAGCTTTCGGACTGCTCGTCCAAGGATCCTGCACTCAGCGAGCTGTTCATCGTCGAGGGCGACTCGGCAGGCGGGTCGGCCAAGCAGGCTCGCAACAGTGACTATCAGGCGATTCTGCCGATTCGCGGCAAGATCATCAATGTCGAGAAGAACCGGATCGATCGGGTGTTGAAGAACACGGAGATCCAATCGTTGATCACTGCAATCGGGACCGGGATCGGCGACGAACTCGACCTCGACAAGTCCCGCTATCACAAGATCGTCATCCTCACCGACGCCGATGTCGACGGGGCGCACATCAGGACGCTGCTGCTCACCTTCTTCTTTCGGCACATGCCGGAGTTGATTGAAGCCGGCTTTGTATACATCGCGCAGCCGCCCCTCTTTTCAGTGAAGGTGGGCACGAAGACGCAGTGGGTGTTCAACGACGCCGCCCTCGACGAGGTGAAGGTCGAGCTGAACGGCAAGAAGATGAAGATCCAGAGGTTCAAGGGTCTCGGCGAGATGAACGCCGACCAGCTGTGGAACACGACCATGGACCCTGAGGCCCGCCAGTTGCTTCAGGTTTTCCTCGAGGACCAGTTCCGCGCCGAGGAAGTGTTCAGCACCCTGATGGGGAACGACGTCGAAGCCCGCCGGTCCTTCATCCAACACAACGCCAACGATGTGCGATTCCTCGACTTCTGACCGAGACGCACCAATACCAATGAGATCGTAGAGAGAGACTTCCATGCCCAACGGAGACACCGATCGGATCCGCGTCGTCGAGATCGAACGCGAGATGGAGGATTCGTTCCTCGAGTACGCGATGTCGGTCATCGTGTCGCGTGCGCTTCCGGACGTCCGCGACGGCCTGAAACCGGTACACCGCCGCATCCTTTACGCGATGTACGACGCCGGGATTCGCCCCGGGACTCCTTTCCGCAAGTGCGCCAGGGTGGTCGGCGATGTGATGGGTTGGTTCCACCCTCACAGCAACGACGCCATTTACGACGCCTTGGTCCGCCTCGGCCAGGACTTCTCGTCGCGCTACCCGCTGGTTCAGCCCCAGGGCAACTTCGGTTCCGTCGACGACGGGCCCGCCGCGATGCGGTACACCGAGACTCGCATGGCCCCCCTCGCGCTGCACCTGCTCGACGGGATCAACGAAGAGACCGTTGACTTCGTGGACAACTATTCGGGGGAACGCCAGGAGCCGACCGTGCTCCCGGCGCGGTTTCCGAACCTGTTGGCGAACGGCTCGACCGGCATCGCCGTTGGTATGGCAACCAATATCCCGCCCCACAACCTGCGTGAGGTGATCGATGCGTGCCTGTACGGACTCGATCACCCGGAGGCGACCGCCGAGGACCTTGCCGAATTCGTCAAGGGGCCGGACTTCCCGACCGGTGGCTACATCGTGGGGACCGCAGGGATTCGTGATGCCCTGCTGACGGGGCGAGGCTCCGTGAAGATGCGGGCCGTCACCGACGTGGTGGAGGTCAAGAAGAACCGTGTCGCCATCATCATCTCCGAGATCCCCTATCAGGTGAGCATTCGCCGAATCATGGAGAAGATCGCCGAACTGGTCAACAATAAGACGATCACCGGCATCAGCGGCCTGCGCGACGAGTCAAACCGCAACGGGATCCGCATCGTCGTCGAACTGAAACGTGACGCCAACGCCCAGGTGGTGCTGAATCAGCTCTTCAAGGGGACCGGCCTCGAGGAGAACTTCTCGGTCAACACGGTTGCCCTCGTCGACGGTGTGCCCAAGACGCTGAATCTGGCCGAGATGGTGCATCACTACTTGATTCACCAGCTCGAGGTCGTTGTGCGCCGCACGCAATACCGGCTCGAGCAGGCGCGCCAGCGGGCCCACATTGTTGAAGGGCTGCTCATTGCCCTCGACAACATCGATGAGGTCGTCCAGATCATCAGAGGCTCCAGCGATGTTGATTCGGCCCGCACCACCCTCATGGAACGCTTTGAGCTGACTGATATCCAGGCCCGCACCATCCTCGACATGCCGCTGCGGCGCCTCACCGCACTCGAGACCGAGAAGCTTCGTGAGGAATACGACGCGTTGATGGAGACTATCGCCGGGCTGGAGGCGATCCTGGCGAGCGACGAACTGCAACGTGAGGTAGTCGCTGAGGAACTCACTTTGATCCGGGAGAAGTTCGGGGATGCCCGCCGCAGCCGGATCATCCCCGACCTGGGTGAAATGTCCCTCGAAGACCTGATCGCCGACGAGGAGCTAGTGGTTACGATCACTGCCGCCGGATACGTCAAGGCCGTGTTGGCGGTGGCCTATCGCACCCAAGGGCGCGGAGGTCGTGGGGTCAAGGGCCAGGACCTGCGCCAGGATGACGTGATCACCCATGTGTTGCATACCTCGGCGCATGCCTACCTGCTGTTCTTCACCAACCGGGGCAAGGTGTACCGGATGCGGGCGCACCAGCTGCCGCGAAAGGACCGCACCGCCAAGGGTGCCCTGATCCAATCGGTCCTCCCGATGGAGCCCGACGAAGTCATCGAGGCGGTCATCGACACTCGTGACTACGAGACATCACGTTTTCTGGTGGCCTTCACGAAGATGGGCCAGGTCAAGAAGACGAGGTTTGCCGACTACGACTCCCGCAACCAGGTGCTCGTGGCGATCTCGCTCCAAGAAGGTGACGAAGTTGTTGCCGTCCAAGCCACGACGGGGGACAACGACCTCGTGATGTTCACTCGCAACGGGCAAGGCATCCGATTCAAAGAGAGCGACGTTCGCCCCATGGGCCGCGATACCCGCGGCGTGCGGGGAATCCGTCTCCGGGAGGGCGACGAGGTGGTTGCCGCCGCCTGCGTCAGCGAGGGAGACGAACTCCTGCTGGTGACCTCGGGAGGCTACGGAAAGCGAACCAAGGTGGCCGAGTTTCCCTTGCGCAACCGAGGCGGCATCGGGGTGAAGGCGATGAAGCTCACCAGGGTCCGAGGGGTGGTGGTTGGTGCGCTCGCCGTCTCAGCCGGCGACGAGGCCTTTGTGACTTCGAGCGACGGAATCGTGATCCGACAGGCCATCGACTTGATCAGCCGCCAGCGCCGCGACTCCACCGGCGTCAGGGTGATGAACCTCGAAGACGGCGCGGCGATATCCGCCATAGCGCTCGTTCCTCGCGAGGACGACGAGTAGCGGGAACCAAATGGCGACCCGATAGCGTTCAAGCAAAGAACGCCTCGGTTCGAAAAACCGGGGGTACACTCGTCACGTCTTCGAGGAGTTCCAGAACATGGCAGTCAGACGAGTGCGTCGGATCGTTCGCAAGATCGACCCGTGGACTGTGCTCAAGGTCTCGTTGGTGCTCAACGCCATCGGGGCTCTCATCTTTGTGCTTGGCACCTGGGTGGTGTGGTCGATGTCGCTCCAGCGCGGCATCCCCGACCGGTTTGTTGAGATCTTCGAGAGCCTGACGTTGACGTTTGTGCCCGACGGTCAGTTGTACTTCCGGGTCATCGTCATGCTCGCCATCGTCGGTGGCATCGTGATGACCGGGCTGATGACGCTCGGAGCAGTGATGTACAACCTCATCTCAGACATGGTCGGTGGGATCGAGATCACCGTACTCGAGGAGACCTACAACCCGATCCCAGCACCGGCTCCGGTCAGGGTGGCACCCGCGGCGCATCGTCCGCCGGCTTCAGGCAACGGCGCAGGAACCGCAGGTCGATCCGCAGACGCCGAACAGCCCGTATCGGTTCCCCAAGCCAAATCCGGCTAGCGGCGCCGCTAGTCGGCGGCCCGAGCGTCCGCAACGATCGTGCGGGCGGCGTCCTCGTCATCCGAACTGACCCACACCTTTGCGGTGCCGACACCGGGAAAGGCGCCACCGATGTCGTCGGCGGTCACCTGAGCCGCAATACCGGAGTTCTCGAGGTGGGCTCGCAACAGGTCGGCCTCGGGACGGGCGCCAAACTCGGCGATGACGATGAGTTCTGGTTCGGTCATGCGTCCATCATACGAACCGCCCGGTTGCTCGGCAGTCTGAGATCGGTCAGATGTCTGGAACCACAATCGCGTGGGGAAGCGGGATGCGCGCCGAGGGGCCGCCTGCGACGACGTTGATTGGCGCCATGAAGCGAACCTGTTCGATCAGGCAGAGGCTCTCTGCGTCGGCCCTGCAGTAGATCACGGTGACGTCGGCCGTCACCGACGACGCCCCGGCGGCGAATTCTGCAGCAATCTCAACAGGGAAGGTCACCCCGGTCAGCGACTGGTTGGCTGCCTCATCCATAGTGACCGCATCTCCGGAGACGAACCATTGGACCGATGATGGCGCATCTTCGTTGACCTTGTAGCCGGCGGGGAGGACGAACTCGAGTACAAAGGAACCGGGTCCGGGACCCGTTGTGATCGGAGCCAGTTGGATCACCGTGCCGGCGAAGTCCGCCGCGTCGGGTGGCGGGTTGTAGTTCTCGATGCCCTTCAAGACGAGCGTGGTCGTCGTGCCGGCGGTGAGGTCGACGACCCGGATGGCGTGATTGTTGGTGTCGGCAACATACAGGGCGTCACCATCGAGAGATAAGCCGCCCGGTTCGTAGAAGAGGGCTGCGGTCCCATCGGACCAGCCGTGTTCGGCGCCGAAGCGAGTGGTGACGGTGTTGGTGGTGAGGTCGACTTCCTTGATCTTGCTGTTGTAGGTATCGGCGATCAGCAGCGTCCCGGTTTCCTCCCGGAATACGACGCCGAGCGGGTGTTGCAGCCGAGCCGCGGTCCCTGATCCATCTTCGTCGCCAAACTCAAAGAGATTTTGGTCACTGCCGGCAACGATCCCGGTCCTTCCGGCGGCTTCGAGTACGTCGGCGTAGCGGATGGAGCTCGACTCGCTATCGGCGAAGTAGAGGCGTCCTGTGTCGTCGAACGTCACGCCACTGGGCTGCGCCAATTCCGCTTCGGCCAGGGTGCCGTTCAGGGTGCTCTCTCGGCCGTTCCCGACCAGCGGGGCGACAGTGCCGCCGACCAGGTCCATCGACCAGATCTGGTGCGAGCCCGCCATTGCGATGTAGAGAACGCCATTGCGCACCGTGAGTCCCCAGGGCGAATTGAGGGCAACTTCCGGTGCGGAGACGCCGGTCGGCGGGTAGCCGATCGAGCCGGTGCCGACCAGGGTCTCGACGATGCCGGTGGCAACATCCACCGAGCGGACCACGTGATTGTCGGTGTCCGCAACGTATAGCGTCGTGCCGTCGTCGCTCAACGCCATGCCCTGGGGAGCGTTGAACTGGGCCTCGAGGCCGAAGCCGTTGCGATAGCCGGATCGGCCGCTGCCGTATACGTCGAGGATCTCTCCGGTGCCGGGGTCGGCCACCACGATCCGGTTGTGCCCGGTGTCTGCGATGAACAGCCGGTCGGCTGCGGGGTCGACCAAGACCTTCCCCGGATAACTCAGCACGGTTTCCGGGGCTCCTTCGCTTTCCAAGGCGAAGTCAATCGGCGTCGTGTCGAGTTCGTCCTTTGCGGCGAATTCTGCCACCAGTGACTCCATGATGGGGGCCACCTTGGCGTAGACCCCTTCACCTGAGTCGCCGCCGACCACGTTGCCGGCAGGGTCGATCAGCACGACCGTTGGCCAGGCGTTGACGCCCCAGGTTTGCCAAATCTCGAAGTCGCGGTCGTTGACGACGGGGTGCTCGAGTTCGTACCGCAGGATCACCTGCCGAATGTTGTCGGTTGCCGACTCGTTGACGAACTTGGCCGAGTGGACCCCGATGACAACCAACTCGTCGGGATACTCGGCCTCGAGCCGCTCCAGGTCGGGGATGATGTGGATGCAGTTGATGCACCCATACGTCCAGAAATCCAGCAGAACGACCTTGCCGCGGAGGGACTCCAACGTGAGAGGAGTGTCGGTGTTGAGCCAGTCGAGGCCCTCGGGAAACTCGGGCGCCGGGGTGGTTCCAGCGTAGGAGACGGCGTCTGCGGAGTCGGACTCGCCGTCTCCGGCTGGTTCGTCGCTCTCGAGCGACTCGGTGGGGAAGGTCGTGCCGATGGCGGTCGTGGTGGTTTCGTCGCTGTCTCCGTCGCTACCGGAACAGCCCACAGCTGCGAGGGCCAAGATCGTCAGGAGGATGCCGAGACGTCGTTGCATGACCGCATTCAACCCCGCCTGGAGGTCTATGGGGCGAGTGTTCACCGATTCTTCATGGCCCCGAGTCGCGCAATGAGTATGAGGCCACGCCGAGTCCCGCCTTCAATGCCTCGGCGAGGAAGGCCTCTGCAGCGGTATCTGCTCGTTGCAGACCCGATGGATAGGCGTCCCGTGCAACGGCGAGTGCTCCGGCAGTGAGGGCCAGAGCCTCGAGGTGGGTGGCGAGGTCGGCGACGCCGACGATCCGAGTGATGACGCCGGCATCGGTCGCCGAGGTAACGCGGGCCACGGCTGCGGCCCAGTCACCGTTCAGCGGGGCTGCAAAGGCTCGCCACTTGCCAGCCGGGCGCGGTCTGGCCCAACGCGAACCGACTGGTTCGGGAAAGGGGATTGCCTCTCCGCGGCGCAGCGGCTTGCCCGGTTCCGTCCAGGCCACCATTTCGTCCATGACGGTTCCGCCGCGGGCCGTTTCGTGGGCTACCAACGACGGAGCGATGCCGCTGGCCAGGTTGGCGCCGGCCAATAGGGATGTCGCCCGCAGCCCGTACTCGGCGTCGTGGTCGGCGCGGGTGATCTCCTGCCATACGACACAGGAGATCCCGGCCTCGGCGGCGCGGCGAATGAGCGGTTCGGGATCTTCCGCATCCGTGACGGCCACATCGAAGCCGCTGAGGTCCTCGACTCGAGCGAGGCGTGGATCGTTGAGCCGCGGGGTGCGGTCGACGAGACCCAACCCGGTGAGGTCCCGTTCGGCCAGGAGGATACGACCCGTCCGGAGCCCGACCTCGCCCGTGTGCTCGAGGGCGATGCGCATACTCAGCGCGCAGCGGGTTCGTGATCGGTCGGATGCCAGTCACCCGCCGGTTTGGGGTGTCTTACCGGACGCCTGAGAAAGGCAACCACACCGAGGGCGACCGCGATGGCGACGAGAATACGCTTCATTTTGGGAATCGTAGCGGTGCCCGGGCGGAGTGGCGGGATCGGGAAGGGGTCCGTATGCTCCGACTCCTGAGTCCACGGACTCGGAAGCCGTCTGAAGAGCGAAATCCGGTGAGATTCCGGTGCTGTCCCGCAACTGTGATGCCCCTCCGGGGGACAAGTCAGGTCGCCTCTCCAGATGGTTGTGGATGAGCCCTCGGAGGAGGGGTGAAACCCGCAACTGCCGCCTCCTCCACTGAGAGGAGGCCCGTGATGAACCGTTCCCTCGCCGTTGTTGCCGCGCTGTTGATGGTGTCCATGGCGGCGTGCGGAAGCGAGCCGACGGCGGTCACCACCACCACCACGGCCGTTCCCGCCGCCACGACGGCGACCACGACGACGGCGGCGAGCCCGACAACTGCAGCAGCGGCGGCATTTCCGGTTGTCGTCAGCAGCGATCGGGGAAGCACCACCATTGGAGCGTCACCGCGTCGGATCGTGGCACTGTCGGCGACGCACGTCGAGATGTTGTTTGCGATCGGAGCCGGAGATCAGGTGATCGCCGGCGATCTCTACTCGAACTACCCGGATGAGGCTGCGGACCTGACCCTGGTGGATTCGTTCAACCTCAATCTCGAGGCGCTGATCGACCTTGATCCGGACCTCGTCATCCTGTCATTCGACCCCGGTGAGGCGGTGTCTGCGCTGGACGCGGTGGGGATCCCCACCCTGCTGTTTGGCACGCCGCTCGACCTCGACGGTGTCTACGACCAGATCAAGAGCCTCGGCATGGCTACCGGGCACGAGGCTGAAGCGGCCGGCCTCCGCCTCGAGATGGAGGCTGCGATCGCCGCCACGGTCGCGGCGGTTGGTCCGGCCGGTGCCGGAGTCACTTACTACCACGAGACCGATCCGTTCAGTTTCTACACGCCGAACTCGAAGTCGTTCATCGGAACGCTGTACGCCCTGCTTGGTATGGAGAACATCGCCGATGCGGCAGCCGACGACTTCGGCTCGGGTTTTCCTCAGCTCTCGCCCGAGTACATCATCGCCGCCGACCCAGCCATCATCTTTCTTGGGGGAGGCTTCGAGGATGAAGCCAGCGTCGCCTCCCGCGATGGGTGGAACACGATGACCGCCGTCGCCGACGGGCAGGTTGTCGTTCTCGACTACGACATGGCGAGCCGGTGGGGGCCGCGGGTGCCCGATTTGCTCGAGGACATAGCCGAAGGAGTGCTCTCCTATCTCCAGGAGAGGTCCGGCTAGTGGCCGCTACTCTCGTCCCGGGCGCGTCGCACCGCCGTGCACTGGCGGCGGGAGTGGCCGGCGGTGCTCTGGTGGTGGCGGCGCTGCTCGGTGTCGGCATCGGGCCGGTCGGTTTGCGGCCGATTGCGGTGGTCGGTGAGATACTCGATCGGATCCCCTTTGTGGGGATCGAGTCGGGACTCACGGATCGGCACCAAGCGATCCTGTGGGAGTTGCGGGTACCCCGCGTCGTGCTCGCAGGCCTGGTAGGCGGAACGCTGGCGATGGCGGGCGGGTCCTACCAGGGCGTGTTCCGCAATCCGCTGGCCGATCCCTATCTACTCGGCGTGGCAGCCGGCGCCGGATTGGGGGCGACGGCCGCTATCAACGCCGGGGCGGATTCGGGGAACTGGATTCTCCCGCTGGCAGCCTTTGTGGGTGGCCTCGTTGCCGTTGCCGCCACCTATGCGCTGGGCCGGATCGGGGGCGGGCGCACCACCACCGCAACGCTGATCCTCGCCGGAGTTGCCGTCGCCTCGTTCTTCACCTCGGTACAGATCTTCGCCCAACAGCTGGCGTCGGATCGGATCCGAGAGGTCTATTCATGGATCTTGGGCAGATTGACGACGGTGGGATGGTCGGAGGTTGTCGTCCTGCTGCCGTTCGCCGTGGTCGCCGGAGCCATCTTGATCTCGCACGGCCGGCATCTCGACGTGCTTGCTGTCGGCGAGGAAGAGGCTTCAACCCTTGGGATGAGGGCGAGTCGGGTGAGGCTCACCATCGTGATCGCGGCCACGCTGGCGACCGCGGCTGCCGTATCGGTCAGCGGCCTGATCGGGTTCGTGGGCATCATCGTTCCCCATGCGGTGCGTCGCATCACCGGGACGAGCTATCGAGCCATCCTGCCGGTATCGCTGCTGGCGGGCGCGGCGTTCTTGATCCTGGCCGATTTGATCGCCCGCACCGTGATTGCCCCATCTGAGATTCCGGTCGGGGTGGTGACCGCGTTCGTTGGCGCCCCGTTTTTTGCTCTGATCCTGGCGCGGACAAGGAGAGGGCTGGCGTGAGTGTCCTCATGTGTGCCGAGGTCGAGGCGGCCTACAACGGGTCCCGAGTACTCGCCGGCGTGACGCTGCACGTCGATCCCGGCGAATGGGTGGCGTTGATCGGACCGAACGGTGCCGGCAAGTCGACCCTGCTGAGGGTCGTCGCCGGGGTGATGGCCCCCGCAGCGGGCGAGGTCACGATCGGGGGCGAGCCGGTCGATGCGATGACCCGCCGGGCGGCGGCGCGACGTGTTGCCATGGTGCCGCAGACGCCGACGATTCCCGAAGGTATGACCGTCCGTGAGTACGTCCTGCTCGGTCGGACGCCGTACATCTCGTATTGGGGATCAGAATCGGCCGAGGATGTGGCCAAGGTGACGACCATCCTGGCGCGCCTCGACCTCGACCGACTGGGCCATCGTCCGATGCAGGCCCTCAGCGGGGGAGAGCGGCAGCGGGTTGTGCTGGCGAGGGCGCTGGCGCAGGAGGCCGGGCTGCTTCTGCTGGACGAACCGACGGCTGCCCTCGACCTGGGCCACCAGCAACAGGTGCTCGATCATGTCGACGAATTGCGCCGCTCGAGCAGCATCGGGGTGCTGAGCGCTATGCACGATCTGACTTTGGCGGCGCACTATGCGGACCGATTGGTGCTCATCGACCGGGGGGTTGTCGTCGCTTCAGGCACCGCCGGGGAAGTGCTGACCGCAGCGCATCTCGATGCCCATTTTGGGGCTGCGGTGAGCATCCTGCATGACGCCGACGGGAGGCTCATCGTCGCTCCCCGTCGTCCGGCGTAGACGTGCCTCAGCCGGAGATCATGCCGTCGAAGAGGCTGCCGATCCCGTAGGCGAGGATCCCGCCGATGCCGGCAATGACCAGGTTCTCCAGTCCCGCCTTGAGTGGCTGCGTCCTTGTTACACGGGTCTTGACCACACCGACGATGAACAGTCCGAGCATCGACAGGACGGCGGCCCAGGCCAGGCCGACCCCCGTGTCGTCTGTGAGCACGAAGGGGATCACAGACGGCATGGAACCGAGGAGGAACAGCGCTCCAGACATCAACATCGCCATGTACGGCGACCGGCGCTCGCTGTCGGCCACCCCGAATTCGAGAGACTTCATCGCGTTCAGTAGGGTCTTGTCGGAGCGGGCAAACGCGGCGACTACTCCTTCCATATCGTCGTCGGTGACGCCCATGTCGGCGAAGAAGCCGCGCAACTGGTCGACCTCCTGATCGCGGAAGTGCCTGATGTGGACCTTCTCCAGGGCGATCTCGGAGTCGAGGACCTCTTCTTGCGATTTTGTGGCCAGATACTCTCCGGCGGCCATCGAGATGGATCCGGCGATAGCTCCGGCAACCGCGGTGAGGAGGACCTGTTCTGCCGTGAGGCCACCGCCGACCACCCCGGCGACGAGTAGGACCATCGAGACCAAGCCGTCGTTGACGCCGAGCACAATGTCTCGCCAGTACTGGCGAGACATGCCCACGTGGTCTTCGTAGGTCACGCCGTCGGCACTGACGGGTGGGATGGGCGGAAAGGTTGGATCGGTCATGAGAAACGAGTGTAACGAACGCCGGGGTTGGCCAACCGTGCTCAGGTTCAACGCTGAGGGTGACGATGAAATGGGAGGCAGCTGGAGGAAGCGATATGGCCGGCGATCTGACTTTGACGCCGTTCCCGCCGTCAGCACAGGTGGCCAGGGAACGTGTCCGGATGGATCACGAACTGGACCGGGTCGTGGCGGAAAGCCCCCGGCTGGCACCGACTTCATGCGACGTCGTGCCCGCCACCGTGGTCGGTGATTCCGGCGGCGTCAGACTCATCTTCCGTAGCCTGTTGCGATGTGCGCTGGGCCGGGGCAAGGCGGCCGACGTCAGCGTGCGGGTGCTCGGCGATGGCTACGTCTTCACAGTAAGTGGTCCCGTCGGTACCGGTGACCTGTGTGACACCGTCGGTCACCTCGACCTCGAGCAATCGGCCTCGCTGGCGGTACGCATGGGTGGATCGATCCGTTCCCGGCTCGAACCAGACCGATCCGTTCTGGAGTTCTGGCTCGCCGCGTCGTAGCCGCTGATCTCTTCAGCCCATCTCGGCGTGATCCCGCATCATCTCGCGGGCAATGATCAACTGCTGGATCTGGGTGGTTCCTTCGTAGAGGCGGAAGAGGCGGACATCTCGATAGAGTCGCTCGACGGCGTAGTCGGCGATGTAGCCGGCGCCACCGTGAATCTGGACGGCACGATCGGCAACGCGCCCGACCATCTCAGAGGCGAAGAGCTTGGCACTCGACGCCTCCAGCGTGACCTTGGTCCCGTCATCCCGCATCCGGGCGGCATCGAGCACCATTGCTCTGGCGGCGTAGGCCTCGGCTCGGCTGTCGGCCAGCATCGCTTGGATGAGCTGGTGCTCGGCGATCGGCTTGCCGAATTGTTTGCGGTTGATGGCAAACTCGAGGGCATCGGCGATGAGACGTTCGGCGACGCCGACGCACACCGCCGCAATGTGGAGGCGCCCCCGATCGAGGACTTTCATCGCGGTGCGAAAGCCCGCCCCTTCGCTGCCGGGCCCGCCGATGATGGCTTCGGCTGGAACCCAGCAGT
Organism: uncultured Acidimicrobiia bacterium; assembly: GCA_963821095.1. GTDB lineage: Bacteria > Actinomycetota > Acidimicrobiia > Spongiisociales > UBA5794 > CAVPHV01. Next base: position 38,244 of record CAWGCJ010000008.1, read on the forward strand.
CGTTGAGGATGACATCGGAAACGTGGCTCCCTTGCTGACCCATCTTCCGTTCGGGGGCGCCGATCTCGACACCGGGCGTATCCGCTGGGACGAGGAACGCACTGACGCCTGCCGCTCCGGCGATGGCGGGGTTGGTTCTGGCCATGACGGTGAAGAGCCCCGCTTCGGGGGCGTTGGTGATGTACCGCTTGGTACCGTTGAGCACAAAACCGTCGCCATCGCGGTCGGCTCTGGTCTGCAGCGAGGCGGCGTCGGACCCGGCATCTGGTTCTGTCAGGGCAAACGAGCCGATGACCTCGCCGGAAGCGAGCGCGGGCAACCACCTGTCGCGCTGGGCGGCGGTCCCGTCGATCACGATGCCTTGCGAACCGATGCCGTTGTTGGTTCCGAGCAGGGAGCGGAAGGCGGGGGAGGCCTGCCCCAGGGCGAAGGCGACATGCATCTCCTCTTCGGCCGTCATGCCCAGTCCGCCGTATTCCTGGGGGATGGTCATGCCGAAGAGGCCCATGTCCCGCATTGCAGTAACGATGGATTCGGGGATCTGATCCTCTGCGGCCACTTGGGCCTCGAGCGGACGTAGCCGCTGCGTTACGAACTGGTTGATGGTGCCGAGGATCTGATCGAGCACGGCGTGGTCACGGATCATGGTGTCGTGAGGGTACCGAGCCGGCAGCACCGATGCTGGTCGGTCAGCCGGCGGCTGCGCCGGCTCTTGGCCGGGCCGGGGCCTCTCCGGCGAGAGGGAGGAGCAATTCAAAGCGGGTCCAGCCGCCGTCTCTGGCGTGGTTGACGTCGCCTCCCATGAGGCGGGCCAGCTCGCGAGCCACCGACAGGCCCAGCCCAACGGATGCCGGTTGTGTGCCGGCTTCATGGGCGCGGGCGTACGGTTGGAAGACTTGCTCCTGGAGCGCAGCGGGGATTCCGTCACCGTCGTCGAGCACGGCGATGACGGATCCGCCGGCTCGCTGGGTCAGCTCGATCCGGAGGTGAGCCCCGCCGTGGCGGCGGGCGTTGGTGATGAGGTTGCGAATGATCTGGCGGAACCGTCCGGGGTCGGCCCAGATGGCGGCCGTTTCGCCCACGACTTTGACCGCACCGTGGCCGTTGGATTGGAGTCCCGCCAAAACGGCGTCAACCTCGCGCCGGACGTCGACGGCTTCTGACGCCACGACGAGGGTCCCGACGCTGGTGCGTGCCGCGGTGAGGAGGTCCTCGACGATCCCGGCCACCTCATTGCTCTGTTCGGCGATCAGCGCCACAAACTCGGTGATTTCCTTCTCGTTGAAGTCGGAGCGACGGTGCTGCAACTCGTCGGAGAGTCCAACAACCGCGGTGAGTGGAGTGCGGAGTTCATGGCTAACGGTGGCGACAAACTCATCCTTGGCCTGCATGAGCTCCTCCAACCGGTGGCGTGAGGCCTGGCGTTCCCAGAAGGCCCCGACCATCTCGGCGGCCGTCTGCAGCATCGCGATCTCGTCCTGGTGCCATTCCCGAGGCACCTCGTATTCGGCGAAGCCGATCGACCCGACCCATTGTCCTGAGGAGAAGATCGGGATGTTGAGTTCGGTCACGCAGTCGTCGTCCTCATAGATGCGCCGTTCGTCGTCGCGCAGGTTGGTGGTGTCGACCACTACCGGCTGGCCCGCGGCGAGGGCGTCCCGCATGCTCGGAATCCAGTCGTAAGGGGTACGTGCCGACGTTGGCTCGCCGGTGGTTTCATCAATCCAGATCTCTTCGCTGACGAGGTGCTCGAAGCCCGGCTTGATCGCCTCGTGAACGACCCGAGCGCAAAGGCCAAGCTCGGGATCTTGCTCATTGAGGTCGACGAATACGTTGGGAGCGTTGGTGGCGGAGAGCAATTCGCGCAGGGCGACGTCGACGGCCAATTCCTCGTCCGAGGTCAGCAGAGCCCGCGAGCAGTTCGCCAGCGCCTTCTCGTAGGTGAGGCTTATATCGAGGGAATTGACCAGCCGTTCGAGGGTGCGGCGGTTGTCGCGCCGCTCCCAGAAGGACCCAATCATGTTGGCCGCGGTGCGCAACGCCCGAACCTCGGCGTCGGTCCAACGCCGTTCATTGAAGTAGTCACCAAACGCGATCGAGCCCTGCCACTTGCCTTTGACTTGGATGGGAAGGCTCAACTCGGATACGACTCCGTTGTCCTCGTAGGTCTTCCGTTCGATTCCGCTGAGTTGGGAGGTGATGGTGAATGACGGAAGGCCGCGTCGCAGTTGCTCGTGTGTCAAAGGAACAGTGGAGTATGGCCCGGACAACGTTTCATGGGATGCGGGCGGGACCTCCTTCCGCTCAGCCTTGTGCACAACTCTGGCGCAGAGACCCGAGACCGGGTCGTTGTAGTTGACGCCGACATAGGCATAGTCGGCTGCCGTGGCGTCGAGGAGGGCCTCGACGGCGGCGTCGACCGCCTGACCGTGATCCGAGGTGAGGAGCGATGCAGAGCAGTCGGCGAGGGCACGTTGGAACCGGTGCTGCTCCTCGATGTCGACCACCGTTGCTTGGATGCGTTGTTGTGCTTCCTTGCGCTCGAGGTGGGATCCGAACATCTCGGCCGCTGTGGTGAGCAATGTGCTGTCATTCCTCGACCAGTCGCGCCGGCCGGTGGTGTCACTGAATCCGATGACGCCATACCACTCGCCGTTTGTGAAGATCGGCAAGGCGAGCTCGGATACGACGTCGGTGCCCTCGTAGAGGCGACGGAGCGGGCCCTCCAGATCGGCAATCTGGAAGCTGTGCGACCAGCCGGCCTCGAGCAATTTCCGGGCGTCGGCGCACCATGCCCAAGGAACGAGATCCCACGTCCCGTCGGCATCGTGCTCGATCCCGGTACGGAGCAACTCCTTGTCCAGCGAGGAGCAGAGCCCAAGATGAGGGTCGTCGATGTTTCGCTCGACGAACACGGAGTCGGCCTTCGTCGCTTCGAGTAGCGCGGCGAGGGCTGCCTTCTCCGGGTCGTCCCCACTCCCGTTCAGCAAGGCTGCCGAGCAACGTGTCAGCGCCCGGTCGACCGCGACCCGGCGATCGTTGCGACGAGACTCGCTGTTGAGGATGGCAATGATGGCTGAAACGAGGCCTAGGAATGCGGCGGAGAAGAGCACCCCAACCGCTACTCCGACGATGGTGACTTGAAGTTCGCTCAGGAGCGGCACCTCGATCGGGAGCCAATCGCGAGCGACGGTTGCGTAGCCAAGCCCGGCGTAAATGACGGCTGGCGCTGCCCAGCGCAGTGGGAGGAGCAGGAAGGAAGCAAGAGTGAGGTAGCAGAACGGGACGCCGAGGACGGCAGGTGGCACGTCGACATGGGCGAGGCTGATGAAGATCCCGGATATCTCGATGAAGAGCGAAACGACCGGAACCCGAATCGACTTGGATCGAAGCCAGAAGCCCGCATCAACCACCGCAAGCACCGCGAAGGATGCAGCGACGTAGCCGGGAGGCCAACCCCAGATGATGGCAAGGCCGACGCTGACGGTTGCGATGACGATCCCTTGCGGGATCCGGGCCTGCTGCCAGATGTGGACCAGGCGCTGTCGACGTTCTTCGGTCAGGGAGAGAGCACCGAAGTAGCGCCTGCCCGCACGCTTTGCCGCCACTTGGGTGGCCTGGGCCATTTACTTGTCTCCGTTGATCCGCCGCGACATACCGCACTCCACAGGGGGAGGCCCTTCTTTGTTTTGTCGGCATTTGGGTGATGTGTCTTGAACTGCGGCGAAGGGCCGGTTCCGGTCGGTGGCGCTGATACAGGAGTCCGGTGTGACCCCCGGGTGAGGCAGTGTCTGACCCTACCGGTCGTTGACGTGGGTCAGCTCACCCTCAGCCGGCCTAGTTTGCTGGCGCCGGGTTCCGGCTACGTTCCGAGATCGACCTGATCGTCAGTACGACGAAGAAGAAGACGATTGGCACAACCGCCATCGTTGCGGAGCCCGAGGTGTTGGCGTGGTAGCTGATGATGAGGCCGATCACCACCGAGAGAACTCCGATGGCTGAGGCCACCGCCATCATCGACGGCACCCGCCGCACCAGCAGGGCCGCGGTGGCCGGAGGACCGACGAGGAGGCCAAACACCAGAAGCGTCCCAACGGTCTGGAACGACCCGACAATGGCGACCGTGATCAGCGCCAGCAGGGCACCATGGGCCAGGCGGGGGCGCAAACCGAGCAACTGGGCCTTCTGCTCGTTGAAGGCAAGTACGAGAAACGCTCGGTAGAAGACCACCGAAACCACGAGGGTGATCCCGGCAACGACGGCCAGGAGCGCGATGTCGGCACCCGTGACGCCGAGAGCGTCGCCGAAGAGGATGTTGGTGAGGCTGCCCGTGTAAGACGCAGTGCGCGAGATGAGGATCACGCCGAGTCCGAGCATCCCAACGAAGAGGAGGCCGATCCCGGTGTCCTCGGAGAACGCCGTCTGCCGATGGACGAGGTTGATCCCGAGGATCATGACGACGGCGGCGATGGCAGCGCCGAGGAGAACGTTGAACCCGAGCAGGAGGGCAAGAGCGATTCCGGGAACGACGCCGTGGACGAGGGCGTCGCCGAGGAAGGTCATGCCCCTGATGACAACCCAGGTGCCGACCAGAGCCAATGCGACCGCCGCCAACGAGCCGCCGATGAGGGCTCGTTGCTGGAAGGCGAACTCGAAGGGGGCGACGAGCCAGTCCATGTCGCTAGACAACGCAGCTCGCGTTGTGGCCGCGGGTCCGTTTTCCCGCGATCATGAGAGCGCCTGCGCGATCCGCTGGGCGTTGGTTGTCAACATCTCGATGAGGGTGCCGGCTCCGGAGCTTGCTTCGCCGAGTGACCCGGTGAAGAGTTCGACCACGAGCACATCGCCACCGGCCTCGGCGGCAACCGCATCAGCCAGCACCTCAGGATTGGTGGTTTCGGCAAAGATTGCACGGACCTGCTCTCGCTCGACCACGGAAACCAGTTCGGTCAGTTGGGCAGAGCTGGGTTCTGCGAGGGTCGACCCGCCCGGAATCACCACTCCGACCACCTCGAACCCGTAACGGGAGGCGAAGTAGCCAAGCGCATCATGGTTCGTGACCAACCTGCGGTCCTGCGGTGGCACCACCTCGAGGATCGCCTGTATCGCGACGTCGGCCGTCTCGAGCTCCCGCGCATAGGAGTCTCCTTTTGCTGTCCAGTCCACGTCGCCGTCGACCTTCGTCAACTCTTCAGCGATCATCCGGCTGGCGTCTGCCATCCGCAGCGGATCGAGCCACACGTGGGGGTCGTCGCCGGCCGCTGCATCGGCGGCGTTGTCATTTCCGAAGGGGAGAGGGTCGAGCAACGGTGCCACGGTGAGCAGGTTGGCGCCGTCGGCCGCGGCGCTATCGAGGACGTCGGCAAGGCCTTCCTCGAGGTCGAGGCCGTTGGCGATCACCAAGTCGGCCTCCTGGATGGCGGCAACCTGCCGGGCCGATGCCTGGTAGTCGTGGGGGTCTGCCCCGACCGGCAGCAGGACTTCGACGGAACCGGCGTCGCCAACGACATTGCGGGCGACATCGGCGAGGATCGTGGTGGTCGCCACTACGCGGACGCCGGTCGTGTCACTGTTCGCGTTCCCGCATGCGCCAACCATGAGCGCCACCACAAGCAACGCCAGCAGGGTGCGCATAGGTTGACCGGTTTGGTGTTTCACGGTTGTTGGTCCCCAGCCAGGTGCTTAGAATGAGAATTATTCCTATGATACTGAGAACCATAATCAAAAGGTGCGGACTATGACAACCCCGAGCGTTGATCGTGAGGTCGAAAAGAGACTGCGGGACCACGACGTGCGCTACACCGCGGGTCGGCGGGCAGTCGTGTCCGCTCTGGCCACATCCGATGGACCAAGGTCGGCTTCCGAAATGCATACGGAGATCGGGTCGTCGGTGCCACTTTCTTCCCTCTACCGCTCCTTGGCCGTCCTCGAGGAGGCGGGCGTGGTGGTTCCTCACTATGGAGCAAAGAGTCTCACCCGGTACGAACTGGCCGAATGGCTGGCCGGGCACCATCACCACGTGATCTGCATCGAATGTGGCATGGTTGAGGACATAGCGATTCCCGAACCGTATGAGACGGAGGTTCGCAAGATCGTCGAGGACATCAGCAGCCTCGTGTCGTTTGTTCCGGTGGATCATGCCCTCGAGATCGAAGGCCGTTGCTCCCGGTGCCGCTGAGCGACGACGCCGTACGGGCAGAGGACTTGGTGCTTGGCTACGGCTCGACCGTGGCATTGGCGGAGTCGTCCTTTGTGATCCCGCGCGGCAAGGTCACCGCTGTGATCGGTCCCAATGGTTCTGGGAAATCGACGGTGCTCAACGCGGTGGCAGGATTGCTCGAGCCGATCTCCGGGGTCCTCGAGGTTCCGGCTCGCCGCGCCGGAGCCCACCGTATTGCTTACGTGCTGCAAACCACCAAGGTCAACGAGGCGCTGCCGATCACCGTGCGCGAGGTGGTCACCATGGGCCGGTACGCCGGGGTCGGCGGGTTGCGTCGCCTCTCGAAGGCGGACCGCCAAGCCGTGGATTCCGCCATGGGGCGAACCGGGGTTGACGGCTTCGAGGGTAGGCACCTCCATGAACTCTCGGGTGGCCAGCGCCAGCGTGTGTTTGTTGCCCAAGGACTGGCGCAAGGACACGAGCTACTGCTGCTGGACGAGCCGCTCACAGGGATCGACCTGCCGACCGCACAGGCCATCGACGAAGTCATTCATGATGAGCTGACCAGGGGATGCACTGTGGTCCTGACCACCCACGATCTATCCGAAGCGCGGGTTGCCGACAATGTGTTGCTGCTCTCCGGCCGGGTCGTCGGCTCAGGCCCACCCGACGTGGTGCTCACGGCAGACCACCTCACCACGGCGTATGGGCCGACGTTGCTCCACGTCGAGGCGGGCCGGATCTTCGTCGATGATCCCGCGCACGTTCCTGTGCCGGGACGACACAGCCACCGGGAGCGCAGCATTCACACCGAGCCGTCCCGCACCGATTTCCACGGCGACGACGACTGAGGGCTGCCGGGCGCAGCAGCACGGGGCTCCGCAGGACGTTGATCGACTAGGCGGCTACGCGGTCGGCGCCGACCTTCGGCGGGAGTTGCCGTCTTGGAGCGACGGCCGGCAACGACATCACGAAGCAGGCGCCGCCGAGGCGAGATGAAGTCTGGTGAACAAGTCTGCCCCCGTGTGCTTCGACCAGGGCACGTGCGATTGGGAGGCCAACTCCTGAGCCTGGGATGGTGGCGTCGTAGCGGTGGGCTCCACGCTCGAAGCGGTCCCAGACGGTCTCCTCGTATCGTTTTGGGATGCCGGGTCCGTTGTCGTGTATCGCCAGGACCGCCATTCCGTTTCGGTTGAACCCGTCCACGCGGATCTTGCCGTTGCCGTAGCGCACTGCGTTGGTGAGAACGTTGACGGCGACTTGAGTGAGCCGCTGGGCGTCGGCTTGCACCCACAAATCCGGCTCGAAAAACGTATCGACGGAGATGCTCCCGTGAAGGTGGCTTCCCAGCATCGTCTGGGCTTCTCCGAAGAGGGCAGAGAGTTCGACCGGCTCAGCTTCCAGGTCTGGGAACTCCAACGTGTCGCGTGCCAAGCCAACGAGGTCGGTGACGATGCGGTTCACGTGCTGGGCTTGGCGATTGACGATCGAGATCATCTCGGCGGTGTCGTCCCTGCCGAGGGACTCCCACTCGTCGTCGAGGAGTGTGGTGAATCCCGTCACTGAGGTCATCGGCGTACGGAGTTCGTGTGAGATCGAAGCAATCAAGTCGTTGCGCTGTTTCTCGACCAGTTCCCGATTCTCGCGGATGGCCACGGCTTGGCGACCGATGACGAGGATGGCGACGAGAGCCGTAGCCATTTCGAGCACCGACCCCTCGCCGCCGACACGCCACAAGGTGAGTAGGAAGAGCGCTACCACTGCGGTGTACGGCGCCACGAGTTGCCAATAGCGGGTGGCCCGCTCGGCTTGCTCGGTTTCGGAGCTGGGACGTAGCAGGTACCACCCTGCGGCAGCGAACGCTGCATAGCCCACCAGCCAGAGAGAATCCAGCCACGCACCAGACACGTAGGAGCCGTCTTCGACCTGGATCAGGTAAATGATGTCTGCGGCAACCGTCACGATCAGCCCAACGGCGAGGGCAATCAGGCGGGCGTCGAAGCGTCGCACGCTTCGTCGAGTTGTGAGGATCATGACGGCGATGAGAAGAATCACATCACCAAGGGGGTACATGATGTTGACGGTTTGCTCGAGGAATCCGAGCTCGGGATCGAAGTAGATCTGATCCCCGAGGTAGGCCACCCACATGATGGCCGCTGCTGCCACCGTTCCGGCCAGCGTGTCCATCGTAAGGCGAATCCGCTCGAGGCGGCGAGGCTTCACATGAGGTAGGAGCAGGATGCCGGCGAACATCACCGGATAGCCTGCGAGGTAGAAGACATCCGCCCAACCCGGATAGGGAACCTCGACGCCCAAAGCTTCCTCGTAGAGCACCCAAACGAGTTCGCCGCAACCCCAGAGCAGCACCCCGGCGCCGATGGCCATCCAAGCAACCCGTTCCTGACCGCGAAGGGTCATGGCAGCAGCCATCAGCACGATGCCGGCCCCCACGGGGATGATGACGTAGGCCCATTCGCTGAAGTGGAAGGCTACGTCGGCAGGAAGGAGCCCAGAACCAAGGAATGCCGCGACAGCCAGCGTCGCGACGACGAATCCCACGATAACGCGAGCCGCGGGTGTCATCCCGGACCGAGCGGGAGGGTCAGGGGGAAGGGGAAGGGACGTGTTCAATTGGCACTCCTGGCTGCGGGAGGGGGCCGCATAGTCCGCGCACTCCCCAATTCCTTCGACGTCCTGCCTGGTGATTCTTGCTGACCATCCATCAATAGCGCGAAGTGACTAGCTCGCCGCGTAGGATCGAAAAAGGATACTCGGGAGGGGATCTTGCAGAGTGTTGCCGACGGTGTTCAACGGCTTGGCGCCGAACTCGTGAACTGGTTCTTCGTCGCGGACGGGGACAAACTCACCGTCGTCGACTGCGGCAATCCGAACCAATATCAGCAACTCCCCGACGCGTTGGCGGCGATGGGCCGGTCTATGGGCGACGTTGAGGCGATCGTGTTGACCCACGCCCATGGCGACCATCTCGGGTCGGCGGCCAGGATCACGAATGTGAGTGGCGGCACGGTCTACGTCCATGGGGACGACGAAGCCCTCGCCACCGGCCGGGCGCACCGCGTCGCCGAGCGCCATTTTGTCAGGGATCTCGGCAACGGCTTTGCTTGGAAGTCCCTCACATTCTTCCTGCGAGGCGGCGCAACCAAGGCCCCGCCGGTGGCAGAGGCGAGCACGTTCGTCGACGGTGCCGTCCTGGACATCCCCGGTTCGCCGCGGGTCGTCCACACTCCGGGACATACCGGCGGCAGCGCCTGCCTGGTGTTCGACGATCGTGGGGTGATTCTCACCGGCGACGCTCTCGTCACGCTGAGCATCGTGAGCGGGGCGACCGGCCCGATGATCATGCCGGGGTCGTTCAACGCCGACTCGCCGGCGTCGCTGAGTTCTCTCGAGCGGCTGCGAGCCGTCGACGCCGATCTGGTTCTGCCCGGTCACGGAGAGCCGTGGTCGGGGGCGATTTCCGAGGCAGTCGATCAGCGCCGTTGCCTTCGGCGCGCACTGAAGTGGTCCAATGCGAGTCGGCCTGGCGCGACGCTCGACGCGGCCTTCTACGCTTCTCGGAGGATGCTCGTACCCGACTGAGGAAGCCATGACCGACCAGCCGAAGTCGTCGAAAGCCAACAGCTGGCGTAACCGCGTTCGGTACCGCTTCGACAATCTGCTCTCGCACGGTACGTGGGTGGTCCTCCTCTGGCTCGGCTTGGTGACGCTCATCGCCGTATTGCTCGCGGCATTGGCGCTCGCCGCCTTCGGCGTTGGACTGTCGGGGAGTGAGGACGCCTCGTTCGTCGAAGGGTTCTGGCAGAGCCTGATGCGGACGATGGACCCGGGCACCATGGCCGACGATGTCGGCTGGGGCCGGCGGATCGTCGCCCTGGCGGTCACGACCGTGGGCATTCTGATCGCAGGCACCCTCATCGGCCTCATCGCCAACGGCATCGAGCAGCGCATGACGCAGATGCAGCGAGGGCGCAGCGTCGTCGTCGAGACCGGTCACACTGTCGTTCTGGGAGCGTCCGATCGGCTGCCGATCGTTATCGAGCAGTTGGTATTCGCCAACATCGGGCGGAAGAAGAGAGAGCGCACGATCGTCGTGCTGGCTGAGCGGGAACCCGCCGAGCTGAGCGAGGTGGTGCGCGCGGTGGTAGACGACACCAAGGGGAGCCGGTTGGTGTTCCGATGGGGGGACCCAACACGACCAGCCGCCCTCAGCACCGTTGCCATCGACAAGGCGCGAAACGTGATCGTGCTGGCCGATGAAGATGCCCGTGGAGATGCCGGGGTTGTGAAGGCCGTGGTGGCGTCAGGGGTCGCCATGGGGGGGTTTGGCTCTCGGCCGATTGTTGCCGAACTGACCGATCCGAAGACGGCCGAAACGTTGGTTCGGGCCTGTGGTGAGTCGGTCCACCCTGTGGTGGCGGTCCGTTCCGTCGCGGCGTACTGCAGTTTTCGCGATGCGGGAGCCGGGTCTCAGCCAGGTGATCGAAGAACTGGTGGACTACCGCGGCGCTGATGTCTACGTGCTCGACGGGCGTGATTATGTCGGCCGGTCCTTTGGTGAGTTGGTGGCTAAATCGGCCACGACATGCCCCATAGGTCGGATCCGGGCCTCCGGCGAGGTCGAACTCAACACGCCGGCCCAATCTCTCATCGAGACGGACGATCGGCTCATAGTGATCGCCGACGACGGAGAGCACCTCGCCGTCGGAACTGATGGGTCACCGGATCGTGTGGTGCCCCAGGGTGTTGTCTCGGCCCAACTCGACATCGAGCCGAGGGAGGAACACATCCTGATTCTCGGCTGGAATGCGCTTGGAGCCCACCTGGTCCAGGAATGCCGTAGCGGTACCACTCCCGGGTCCACCATTCAGGTCGTTTACGACCCGGATCTGTTCGAACTCGAGGAGCTCCAGAATGTCGGGACCGGCGTCACGTGGACCCCGACCCGCAGGAACATGTGGCGACTCTCCGACCTTCCGCAGACTACGGAGTTCACCACGATCGTGATCCTCGGCTACCGGCGCGGAATGTCGGTCGAAGAGGCAGATGGTCGGACGTTGCTCAACCTCATGCTGGTGCGCCGCAACCTCGAGACGCTGGAGGGTCCCCCGCCTCGGGTATTGGTGGAGTTGCTCGACGCCGACAACGTGCCGCTGGCTCGCACGACGGGGGCGGATGACTACCTGGTGAGCGACACCATCGGAAGCCGCGCCGTGGTCCAATTCGCCGAACAGCCGGAGCGTGCCGCCATCTTCTTCAGCCTCTACGACGGCGACGGGCCCTCGGTGCGGCTAGTTCCGGCCGACCAGATCGGCCTGAGCGGTGCGGTTGACGGCGCCGAGGTCGCGACGGCTGCGCTCGCCGCCGGTCTTGTGGCCATCGGCTGGCGTTCGGCGATCGAGCGAGGTGGGGAAGTCGTGCTGAACCCCCATTTCGACGATCACGTCACCCTGGAGACCGGCGACCAGATCGTCGTCATCGCCTGAGTCCCGGGGCAGCGCCCGGGACCCAGTGCGCCTCCCTCAGGCTGGGACCGGCAACGGTTCGGTTCTCGCCACCGTTACCCGCATCCGCTTCGCCGCCGTCCGGCCGGAGCTCACGTAGAGAGCCGTCGGCGGACAGGCCACACCGCGCTCCGACCTTCGCCTCTATCGGACCTCCGCCCTGAGGCGCGACAGTCTGGTGTTGAGACGGAGGATGCTGTGCTGTTTGCTCGTTGGGTCCTTGCCACGGCGTTACTCGCAGCGCTCGCCGCTGCGTGTGGGGATGATGCCTCCGGGTCTACGAAGGTCGTGGTTGACGGCGACGGTGCCATCGATGACATCAAGGCTCTCGTGTATCTGCTCGAGCAGCCCGCTGTTGAGATTGTCGCCGTAACGGTGTCGGGCACGGGGATAGCGCACTGCCCGGTCGCCGCCGAGAACATCTACGCCATGCTTGCCCGAATTGATGCTCCCGGCATCCCGGTTGCCTGTGGGCGGAGCACACCGCTCGCCGGCGCCAATGCAGCCCCTGAGGTGTGGCGCAACGCCGCCGACACCTTGGGTGGCGTCGACTTGCCGGAGGCGCCCGACCTCGGCGATACCTCGGCAACGGAGCTGCTCGTCAGAACGCTTGCCGAAGCCGACGACGTCGTGGTCGTCGCGACCGGTCCATTGACGAACATCGCCCAAGCCTTCGCTCTCGATCCGACGGTGGTCGACCACATAGAGATGATGTATCTCATGGGCGGCGCGGTCGATGTTGGCGGCAACGTGTTGTACGGCAACCCGGATGCCGAGTTCAATATCTGGGCCGACCCTCACGCTGCCGCGATGGTGTTCGAGACCGATGTTCCGATCACCCTGATTCCATTGGATGCGACGAACGCTCTCCCGGTGACCCCATACTTCTACGAGGTTGTGGACGCTCACCGCGAATCGTCGCCTGTCGCAGAGTTCATGGCCGAGTACCTCGATGTCACCCCGCTCCATGGAGGGATGTACCACTGGGATGAGCTTGCCGCCGTCGCCGCGATCGACGAGTCGGTCGTCGCGACAGAGGAGCGACTTCTCGAGGTGGTGGAGACGGGCGGACCTTCTGCCGGAGCGACCGTGGTTTCGGATGGCGGGCGTCCGGTCCGAGTTGCCGTCGATGCCGATCGGCAGAGGTTCGAGGACTCCTTCTATGCGGCGATCCTCGGAACGAGCAACACGGGGATCGCGGCGTGGGAGCCCGATGCAACGCTGTCGTGGGACGGCTCGATGTGCGTCTACGAGGGACCCGACCCGTTGCCCGAATCGATGTGGATTCGAATCGACAATGACAGCGGGGACATGATCGTCTGGCTTCTCGGGTCGTATGCGCCCGGCACAACTAGCGACGATTGGGAGGCGTATCTCGCCTCGGGCGAGACGGATCCGCCCGACTGGTGGAGCGAACTCGGTCAGGTCCCGGTCCCGGCCGGTGCCCATGATGTGTGGAAGGTCACCGCCGGACCCGAATCGACGGCGCTTTGCTACGTCGACGAGACCCGGTTCTGGGAGGCTGCCGGCCCACGAATCTCCGAATGAGGGATCGGGCGGCGGCAGGGGTATTGCGGGATGTCCTTGTAGCTGGCGACCCAGCGGCCGTCACGCTGCGCATGCCGACAAGTGGGGCCTGGAGTTGGATGGGCCCAGCTGGATTTTGAACCTGCCGCGCGTTTGGCGGCGGGCGCAGGTTGGCCATTCGTTGAGCGAATTGGGCGATACGCGGGGCAGAAGAAGGGTGCGGGCGGGTAGGTGGTGTCGAGGCCGAGTAGGACTCGACGTTGCCGGGGGCTTTGACCGGTGGGCCCAGCTGGATTTGAACCAGCGACCTCATCCTTATCAGGGATGATCAGGGGGTTGGGCACCCACTGGCGATCCGGTGAATTCCTTTATGGCACAGGGGGTTTTACCTCTCAACGCCTCGCAGCGTTTTGGGTCGTTTTTGGTTCTCTTGTGCACGCGGTGTGCACGCGGGTCACCGCCGGCCGCGTGGGCTGCGGCTGTCCATGTACTCCTGGAGCGCGGCGTGCGAGCTGAGCCACAGTGATCGGTGACGAACGGCACGGAGCCGACCCGAGATGGCGAGCTGGCGGAGGTAGTCCGCCGAGTATGGGCTTCCTTGCGCAAGCGCTCGGAGGGGAACGAGACGAGCGTCACCGGCAAGGCGAGGGAGGATGAACCTGTTGATGGATTCGCTGACCGCTCGGGCGAAGAGCTCGACGAGGCCGCCGGCATCGCCGCGGTCGGCGCGTTCGAGTGCGCGGAGGTAGCGGTCCCGTTGCTGGGATCGGATGACCATCGGCGGGTAGTCGGCGTGAACGAGCTCCCAGTTGGCCAACAGTCTTCCGACGCGTCCGTTGCCGTCGGTGAAGGGATGGATGCGCTCGAACCAGGCGTGACGCTGTGCGATCCGTTCGATCACGTGGCCCTCAGAGTCTTCGCTGCCGACCGCCACCCAGTCGGTCATGTCGGCTTGGACTGCCGTTGCCGGCGACAACTGGACCCGCCTGCCCCCTCCGACGGTCACTCCAGTCGAACGGAACGCGCCAGGACTGTCCCGGGTTATGGGCGGGAACGTCGCCCAAACGGGCCCAACCACGCGGCGGTGCACCTCCCGAACGGTCGCCAGGTCGATTCCGGTCTCTGGTGCAGTCTCGTAGACCCAGCCGGCGGCGTCGGCGTATGCCTTCACCTCCAGCGCCTCCAAGAGACTGCCGCGGGCTTCGTCGCGTTCGACGACCGCCACTACGTCCTGCTCACTGAGCGAGCTGCCTTCAATTGCCGTCGAGTGGTGGGTCTCCAGCAGCCAGATCTCGCGCAGCACATGGTCGAGTTCGAGGCTGTGTGGCAGCCCTCCGAAACGATCGCGGAGAACGCCGACCTCGCTGTCAACGCGGGAAAGAAGCTGCTCGGTGGTGGGGCGACCCGGTGGCACGCAATACCTACGCCTTCTTTGATTCAACGTTTCCGTAGGAATTCTAGGCGAGCTGTTGCGTTGGTCGGCGCGAGCATCACGGCGCACACGGATGCCACACTGAGTGACGATCCGGTAGCTGGCGACCGCTCCGGGAAGTGCCGATCGGGGGTGGGTGGCGAAATGTGCGATATTGCTACAGAATCGTTGATCGGCGTGGCATTCGGGCTGGTTGCACGGACGCGTGGTGGATCAGTCTCTGCGGGTCCGCCTCGAACGTCGCTGTCGTGGCATCCCTAGGCTGTGGAGGTCCATCACATCTCAGCTCTCGCCCAAAGGAGTAACCGTGGCTGTTTGGTTTGAAGGCTCAGACGAGATCGACTGCAACATCCAGCAAGTGAAGCGGGCCCTCGAGAATCCTGGCGAGCTCTATGCAGGGGTCACCAGTCTTATGCCAGGTATGACGAGCGTTGAGCTGGTGGAACAGGGGACCGACTCTGTGACCATCAGAACCAACGAAGGCCTCATGAAACGCACCAACATCTCCAAACGGATCGAGGCGGACAGCGTTGTCGTGGAGTTCGACGAGCAGTACGAGGCCGGAACGAAGGTCACTGCAACGTCACACTTCGCTGACGAATTCACCGCTAGCGACACCGGGGTGAGCTACCGCCTCGTCATGAGCGACGTCGAGGCCCCCGGGTTCTTGGGCTTCTTCTACCGGAAGCTCGGCAGCTCCAACATAGGGAACGCCTTCTTGGCGGCATACAAGACTCACTTCGAGTCCCAATAGCGACTCGACATCACCGCAACGGTGAGTGTTCGAGACCCCGCACCTGCGTGTGCCGATCCCGGACACTCGGCGAGATGATCGTTCTTGCTCCCGATTTGGTGATCGGTGCGATCGTCTTGGGGACGGAACGCAGCGATGGTATTTGCCGTTCGGTACATCCTTGGCTGCGGGCATGGCGAGTGGTCGGGCCTTTCCCGGATCAGGCGATCCATCCACGGCGCAGTCCGCCTGGAACTCTCCCGGCCTCGCTGGGCGCATAGCTACCATGATTGACGTCGCCTTTGCTTGAGGGTTTCTTCCGGACAGCAGTCGCCCAACTCGAAGAGGGTTTGGATAAGACCGGCCGGGAGACGATGGGACCGAGGGGACCCTTCTCCCCGAGCAACAAGGAGGAATCGTGACCAAAGATGTTGCGGTCGGGCGTCGGGTGGCGCGGGTGATCGGCTTCGTTCTTCTCGGCTTTCTGATCTCGAGGGCGGTCTATCCCCTCGTCTGGCGTTCGGGATGGCAGCCGGCGATTGATGCACTCCGCTGGTTCAACAAGAAGGTCCAGAATCCATTGACAATGAGGGTGGCCGGAAAGAAGAACCGGGACTTGGCGGTGCTCCATCACACGGGTCGCAGGTCCGGAAGAGAGTACGTCGTGCCGGTGTTGGCGCACCGAATTGGGCAGTCGTTCTTGATCCCTCTGTCCTACGGCACCAATGTCGACTGGCTCCGCAACGTCCTGGCATCCGGTGGATGCGCCATTGAACACGACGGTGTGTGCTACGACGCGGTTGCCCCTGCGATCGTGCCGATAACCGACGCTGCACGGAACCTGACCTCCCGACGGATGAGGGTGTTCGGACTGTTGGGCATCGAGTCGTTTCTCCGGTTGGACATCAGCCACAGCAAGAGTCCCGCCGAACAGGCGACCTGATCGAGGTTGCCTCCAACGAGGCGAAGTTGCCATTGCCGGCCGGGTCATCAACGGAACTCCTCAAAGGCCGCACACACCCGCCACGCCCAGATCACCCAGCCGCACGAGCAATATCGCACACCCACCGGACTCTGGATCCGGCAGATCGAGCGCATCGGGCCGAATGAGCTCGCCACCGTCCGTGTTCACCGCCGAGTTGCGGAGGTAGCGCACGAAGTGCCGATCTAGCGCACTCGGCGACACGTTCGTTACTGCTCGGTATCAGTTGGTCGGGGCGCCTTGGCGTCGAGGATGACGATCTCGACGCGTTGCCGGACTTCCTCGGGACTTACGGCGCGGCGGACTACAGCCGGACATACAGCATCACGGAAGCGGCATGCCGGGCACCCCAACATCGATGGCGACGAGTGAGGCCGGAGCGAAGGGTGGCGTCGGCGCAAAGGCCAGGTTGACCACGTACACCGTCTGCTTGAAGCCGTTACCCGTGCCGAAGGCGACGCTCGAAGGGGTGTTCAGCACTGCACCCGCCGGGTCGTGGAACAGCACGTCGACAGAGCCGTCGGTGTTGACGCGGAACACGGCGTTCTGGGCGACGGAAGCCACATAGATCCCGCCGTGGACGTCCAGCGCAATACCATCGGGTATGGCCGGGAGCTCGCCGAACGGACCATCGAGGAACGGCCAGTCGGGCGTCACGCCGAGACCGGCGAGCAGGTCGATGTTCCCCGCCGATCCATCTCCCTCGATTTGGACGGTCCAGAGCGAGAAGCCTTCGGCGTTGGCGACGGTGAGCACACCCTTCCGGTAGGCGATGCCGTTGGCGCCCACGGGTGTCTCCCCGGCGCCGCCGGCGCCGCTCCCTCCGAGCAGCTCCGACTCGAACCACTTCATCGCGTTGCCTTTGGCGTCGACCCGCCAGATCGCGCCGCGCACGTCGCCCGGTAGCTCACTGTTGAGGATCCCCGTCGAGTTGGAGTCGGTGATGTACATGTTCCCGACCTTGTCGAACGCAATGCTGTTAGGGAAGCTCATCTGCTCGGTTCCGGCGATCAGCGCTTCGTCGCCTGTCTTCCGGTCGAACTTGTAGACGCCGGTGACGCCCTCCCATTGCACCGCGCCGTAGACGTTGCCCTGGGCGTCGGTGGCCAGGCCGAGGAATCCGGCTCCAGGACCACCGGCAGCCCAACCGTCGATCGTGCCGAAGACTTCGTAGTCGCTCGACCCGGGTGCGAACTTCAACAGCTCGCCGGTGAACGTGCTCGACACGAACACGTTGCCGGTCTTGTCGACTGCCACACCTTCGAGCGACGGTCGGGGCCCTTCGCTGACGACATCGACGTGGCTCGACGCCCCGGCGGGTGTGACTGCCACCGACATCGCCAAGGCCACCAGCAGTGACACGACGACTCTGGACGGACCGGTCGGAATTCGCATGGCTCTCCCTTCACTGCGAACGCACAGCACGTTCGCTCCCCATGTTCTGGCGAACGCTACAGCACGATCCCGCATGCGCAAGCCCCAAATCGGCGGCAGCGTGCCCACGGTGCGGACGCCGATGTGACGCCCAGCGCGGGCCCACCACCTGAAGCGCCGTTCTCGCCCTATATCTGAGCGCTTGGCCACTTGCGGCCACGTCGACCCCAGACGCCGACGACCAGCTGGAGCGACACGCGCTCGTCTCCACCTCCGTACTGATCACCAGGGCCCGGCCAACCGACAATGACAATCATCCGAGTCAGAGGTTCGCCGAACGGTCGATGCGCGGACCGGCCCTGAGTCCGACCGGTTGCGGCTCAATCGCGGCTCCCCCGCCCACGCCCAGATCACTCACCGTACAGAGCGATATCGAGCACCCCGTTCCGAGCCGAGCCGGCATGTTGTTGTACCTCGCTGGGACAGAACGTGGCAATGGGCGAACACCACGCTCAGTGACGACCCGGCCAGAGGCAGGCGCTCCTCGAAGTGCCGATCCAGCGCACTCCGCGGATTGCTCGTTCGTGCACCCGATCTAGTGATCGGTGCGCGTATCGGAGGTGGGATACTCGCCATTGTGAGCGGAGGTCCGCAGCGAGACAACTAGAAGCATCACCGCCAGCCGCACGACGGTGGATGACAGCTCGGAACCGTGGACAAAGGCTTGCTTGCACCGGCTTCCGGATCCCGGACGCTTTGCGCTTGCTCGATATCGCGCGGCGAATGGGTCCAGCCTCCTTTGGATCCTCTTGAGGTGCCTCTCGCATACTCGGAGGAGGAAAGGAGGTTGCGAATGACACGCACCCACGCCCGCACGGCAACGATCGTGCTCCTTGTCGTGGCGATGCTCGCGATCGCGGTGCCCGCGTCGGCGGGCCGATCGGTCGAGCGGCCGGTCCGCGAGAAGCTCTCCGGCTACGTCGTCGGTATCGAGTACGCCCCGAACTTCCCCGCCCACGCCGGCGATACGTTCGGTGGCCGCTGCAGTGTGCCCTCGCAATGGGTCAGCACGATGTCGGGGACTGGCACGATCAGTCACCTCGGCAGGGTCTCGTGGACAACGGAGCACTGTTTCCAGCTGTTCGCAGGGACCTTCAGTGATGCCGACCTGGTCATCACCGCCGCCAACGGCGACGAGCTGTATGGAACCTACGCCGGGGTCATGACCGGAGAGACGACCTACGTCGAGACCATGGTCATCACCGGCGGCACCGGTCGCTTCGCAGGAGCGTCCGGAACCGTCGAGGAGTCCGGCTGGTTCGACCCGGACACCGGATACATGGAGGTCACCGGACGGGGAACGATCACCTATGACGCGTCCGACCGGTCGGCGATGGAGTGATCACATGACGCCAAGGGTGGAGGGAGCCCCATCCCGGGGCTCCCTCCAACGCGTCAGGGTCTTTGGATTCCCTTGAGACCGCTGCCGGACCCTGAAGGTGAAAGGAGGTCGTCATGGGGAAGACATTGATCGTGATGACCGTGGTGCTGGCCCTGGTCGCAGGCGCATGTGCGTCTGATGTGACCGAGTCCGACGAGTTCCGGAGTGTCCAGCAGGAACTCGCTGATGTCGAAGCTCGGCTGACCGAGGTGATCGCGGAACGCGACGCCCTGGCAGCGGGCCCCTCGACCGACCGGTATGAGAAGGCGAGCAAGAATCAGGCTTTGCTGGTCGAGATGATGGAGGATCCTGCGGCATACGGCTCTGAGGACGAGTGGCTAGATCTTGTGGACATGCTGGCCGTCCCCGGGACGTTCTACGGAGATGACGTGTTCGGAGGGGTTGGTTGGCGGGCCGGCTGGCGAAACACCATGTTCGGCAATGTCGACGCAACGATCACAACATGGCAGCGCTGGATGTCCGATGATGGCTCCAATGCAGGATCGATGTGGACATGGTCGGGTACGGCGCGGAACGGTGAGCCTTTCGACCTTCAGGGGATCGAGATCTCAACGTTCGACGAAGAGGGTCGATACACCGGCGTGACGGTCTACTACCCGTACGACGATGCGGAGGTCAAGAGGAGGTTCGCCGAGGGCAACTGAACGACCGGTCAACCGGGCGGCATAATGGGAGCATGTTGTTCTCGGTACTGGGCCGGCTGGAAGTTGCTGAAGGTTCGGCATCGGTCTCCCTCGGAGGGCCCCGGCAGCGGTCCGTGTTGGCCCTGCTCCTCCTCGAGCCCGGCCGGGCGGTCGACGCCGATCGGATGGTCACCGAGATCTGGGGCGACGAGCCGCCCGACGGTGCCCGCGACTCGCTCTACACCTACATCTCCAACCTCCGTGGGGTCCTCGGGCGGGACCGCGTCGTCCGCTCCGATGGGGGCTACCGGCTCGTACCCACGGATGTCGACCGGGTGGACGCCTGCACCTTCGATGCCACGATCAGCGAAGCCCACCGTATCGTGGGCTCGGACCCGCAGACCGCGATCAGCCTCATCGACGAGTCGCTGTCCGAGTGGCGGGGTCGGCCGTACGAGGGGTGCGAGAACCTCCCGTCGATCGCACCGGAGGCGGTCCGTCTGGAGGAGCTCCGCCTGCGAGCCCTCGAGGACCGCATCGATGCCGAGCTCCACGCCGGTGGAACGCCCGAGGCCGGAGGCATCGAGATGCTGACGGTCGAACACCCCTATCGGGAACGGTTCTGGGAGTTGCTTGCCCGCGCCCTGTACCGGGCGAGTCGCCAGACCGACGCTCTCCGCACTCTGACCCGGCTGCGTCGGATGCTTGCCGACGATCTCGGCATCGAGCCGTCGCCTGCGATCTCCCGGCTCGAGGAGCGCATCCTCCTCCAGGATCCCGCCCTCGAAGCAGGCGTCGACCCGCCCACCAACGTGCCGGCACCGGTGAGCAGCTTTGTCGGTAGGGAGGACGAACTCGGGGTGCTCGAGCGCCTCATCGGCGACCACCGACTCGTCACCGTGACCGGCCCGGGCGGTGCGGGCAAGACCCGTCTGGCGATCGAGGTCGCCGGACGCATCGCCGGCGCGTTCCCGGACGGCGTCTGGTTCATCGATCTCGCCCAGGTCGATGCTGCGGGCGACGTCGGTAGAGCGGTGGCGTCGTCGCTCGGTGTCACCGATCCTTCAGAAGTCGACGGTGTCGCCACGATTACCGCACGCCTGCGGACGCAGTCGGCGCTACTCCTTCTCGACAACTGTGAACACGTCATCGGGGCCGTCGCTGATCTTGCGGAGACGATCCTCGAAGGTGCACCACAGGTGCACATCCTCGCAACGAGCCGGCAGGGTCTCGGGATGCCAGGCGAGACTCTGTCCTACCTCTCGGGACTAGGGACGTCCAAGGACGAGCCCGAGGCGGGCGACGCCGAGCAGCTGTTCGCCGTGCGCGCCGCCTCCGTCCAGCCGGGCTTCGCCATCGAGAAGGCGAACCATGCGGACGTCGCTGAGATTTGCCGAAACCTCGACGGCATGCCCCTGGCCATCGAGCTGGCGGCGGCACGCGTCGACACGTTGTCGCCGGGAGAGATCGTCCGCCACCTGGCCGACCGGTTCCAGCTTCTCGCCGATATGCCTGCCGACCGATCCTCGCACCGGTCACTGCGGGCCTCACTCGACTGGAGCCGGGACCTCCTCGATCGCGACGACCGGAGGGCGTTCGATCAGCTCGGTGTGTTCGACGGCCCGTTCACCGTCGGTGCCGCTGCTGCCGTGGTTGAGGCGCCGTCGGAGATCGACGCGGTGGACACCCTCCGCCACCTCGTCGGAGCATCGCTGATCCAGCGTCTTGCCGGGGAGGTGTCCTGCTACCGGATGCTCGAGACGACGCGCTTGTATGCGCGGACGGGTCTCGAGGAAGCAGGCGAGTGGCAGACGCCGCTCGATCGCCACGACACGTACTACGCCGGCCGCTGCCGGAACCTGCGCGAGGCGTTCTTCGGCAGCGGCCGACCCGAGGCGTGCCGCACGATGGAGACCGAGATCACCGGGTACGAGGCGGCCTTCGATCGGTTCAGCGAGGGTGATCCCGATGTGGCCCTGGAGATGGCATGGCCCCTCGCCCACGTGTGGCTGTTCTCCGGCCGGCTCGGCAGCGGCATGGGCCGCCTCGAACTGCTCGTCGATGCGACCGCAGGGGCGACGTCGCAGGCACGGGCAGACACCCTCGCAGCCGGCGCATTCCTGCTCATGTACGTCAACCGATACGACCAGGCGATCACCTGGGTGGACGAGGCGATCGAGATCTTCCGCACGATCGACGACGAGCAGGGCCTGGCATTTGTGCTGGCGAGGCGGGGCCATCTTGCGTTCTCGGTCGGTGACATCCCGGCGGCGTTCGGGCTGCTCCAGGAGAGTCTCGATACGTGCGAACGCATCGGCTATGCAGAGGGGACGGCATGGCCGCTCACCCTCCTCGGCCAGGCTCGGCTGTGGGGCGGCGACGAGAGTGACGAGGTGCTCGCCCTCCTCGAGGAGGGACGGCGGCAATTCATCGCCGTGGGTGACGCGTACGGGCAGATGCACGCCAACATGTTCATCCAGAACGTCGGTGACCGACCGGTCGATGTCCAGCTCCGTTATGCGGAGGAGAGCATGCGGCTGTCCGACGAGCCCGGTGCCGATCCGCTGCTGCGGCCCACGGCCTTGCACAACCTCGCCTTCAGCGTGTGGAATGCCGGCGACCGTGAGCGAGCGCGGGGTCAGCTACGCCTCTCGGCGCGATCCGCCCTCGAGATCGGCGCCACCGTCTCGTCCGGAATGGCATTCCTCCTCGGCGGCCTGATGGGAGGCCTCGACGGTGACCCCGAACGGGCGGCGGTCCTCTTCGGCGCCGGTGACGCCCACTTCGTCATGGAGATGCCACCGTTCTACATTCGCCAACTCCAACCGGGCATCGACGCCGCCACTGCAGTCCTCGGCGACGAAGGCTACGGCCGCCTCCACGCCGAAGGCGCCGCCATGACCGTCGAGGAGGCCACCGACTTCCTCCTGCGCGGGACTTAGGCCGCACGCCGCCGACGCCGATGGCGCGACGTTCGGCAGCGACCAGGAGCTAGCGTTCGCATCGCAAGCCGCATTCTGAAGGCGGCGTATGTCGAGAACCGAGCCTCACGTCAGGGATCCCTCCATCGTGTCCAGGCCCTTTGGATCCGCTTGAGGTTGCTGGCATCCGTCGAGAACACGCAGATCACCCGCCTGGCCGAGCGATATGGTGCCTCCCGTTCCGAGCAGATCCGGCAATCCCGGAAACATCCATATCTCACTCTTCGTGGCAGGTCAGTTTCCGTGGCATCGTTTGTACTTGAAGCCTGAGCCGCATGGGCAGGGATCATTCCGACCGACACTCGGCCGGCCTGGCACCTCAAGCGGTCTGATCCGCGCACGCAAGCGCCGCTCCGCTGTCCTCAGCGACTGCTCTCGCTCGTCAAGACGCCGTTCCCGGACGTCGAGCGCCTCAGACCTGGCAACCAGCAGCCGCGGCAACTCAGCAGCGAACACCGCTCCATGATGTTCGTCTTCATCTACGACCCTTCCGAGCTCGTGGACGATCAGGCCGGCGACAGCCTCCCCCATGGTGAAACCGATCGCTTGGCAGTAGCGGCGCCACGTAGCCCACACCGCCTCCGACACCGGGACCTTCACCAACTGCACACCCTCACCGTGATCCAACTCGGACAGGACCCGCCTGTCGATCTTGGCCAGCGTGCCCCGATCCAGTGACATCACTTCACCTTCCCGGTACACCGGTATACCGGCCGCAACTTGTTGCACGTGCGTGCGTCTTTGAAAGGGTCCTGTGCGCGAAGTGCGGTATGCGTCTGCGGTCCGAGTCTGTGGAGCGACTGAGTTGCGGAACGAGTGTGTCTGCGCCGGATGGGGAGGTTGGGTGACGATTCTGACGTCATTGGTCTGGCCTCGTATTGCGCATAGGTGGTGCCATGCCGGTCACGGCGCCTCGCTGCGCTGCTTCGATGAATTGCTCCACCCGAGGCGCTGCTCCGGACATCCTCACCGGGACGTGACCGCCGCACCCGCGCCTTCGAGGAATGTGACGTGACTTCCATCAGCCGCCAGGAAACGCCTCGACCCTGTCAGCAGAGTTGCAGCAACCCTGTCACAACCGATCCCACAACTCGTGTCAGTCGTTCATGTCAGCCGATCGCCACTGTCCCAAGAAACGCTCTTGACCTGGGGTTGGAGGGTAAATGGCACCGAAATGACCGCGCGATGACAGGGTTGGACCGGAGGATGACCCGGGGTTTGATGTCGGCCGTCCCGTGTACATTCGAGCAACGGTCGCGACAGGAGGATTCCCGACATGGGTGCTGTATCGAGGGTGACACACATTTCAGGGCGCCGTGCCTGGCAGGCGCGTTGGCGAGACCCGGCCGGGCGACAGCGCGCCAAGAACTTCGATCGGAAGGTCGACGCCGACCGATATCTACTTGCCATGGAGACGGACAAACTCCGGGGCCGCTACACCGATCCCCGCATGGCAAGAACTCCGCTGACGGAGTGGATGGCGGAGTACCAGGCCACTCGAGTGAACCTCGGGTTGCAGACGCAAGCGAGAGACGAGGCCACCGTTCGCAACCACATCCTGCCGAGCTTCGGCCCCTGGC
Source organism: uncultured Acidimicrobiia bacterium (assembly GCA_963821095.1). Lineage (GTDB taxonomy): Bacteria > Actinomycetota > Acidimicrobiia > Spongiisociales > UBA5794 > CAVPHV01. Next base: position 62,620 of record CAWGCJ010000008.1, read on the forward strand.
TCATCGGTAGCATTCAACCGATCCACGTCGCGCAGTGGGTCGCCGACCTCGACGCCCGCGGCTATGCGCCGGCAACGGTGCGCAAGGCGTATCAGTTGTTGGCCGCAGCTTTGGACGCTGCCGTGGAATCCGGGCTCATTGGCCGGTCGCCGTGTCGCGGAGTGAAGCTACCCAAGCTCGAGACCACCGGCGAGATCCGGTTCCTTGACGCCTCCGAGATCAGCCACCTCGCCGCCGCCATCGACTCGCGGTATTCGGCGATGGTCCTCGCCGCGGCTTACACCGGGCTCCGATTCAGTGAACTGCGAGCCCTTCGCGCGGATCGATTCGATGCCCTTCGCCGCACTATCCGGGTGGTTGCCTCGGTCGTGGAGAGCAAGGGTCAGTTCTATTTCGAGGAGCCCAAGTCGGAAGCCTCACGCCGGACTGTCCGTGTGCCACCGTTCCTCGTCGAGGTGCTGGCGGCTCATCTCTCAACTCACAGCGACGGCTCCGGCCTCATCTTCTCGGCCCCCAGCGGCGGTCCGATCCGGCGTAACAACTTCCGCAGGCGAATCTGGCTGCCGGCGGTGGAAGCGTCCGTTGGTCGACCCTGCACATTCCACGACTTGCGGCACTCACATGCCGCACTACTGATCGCCCAGGGGGAGCATCCGAAAGTCATTCAGGAACGGCTGGGTCACGCTTCGATCAAGACGACCCTCGACACCTACGGGCATCTCTTTGAGGGTCTCGACGAGGCTGCCGCCGACCGCCTGGAGGCGACGTTTGCTTCCGCTGATGTGCACGCGGTGTGCACGCGAGAAGATTCTGAAGTGATCGCCATGCCTGCCCAATAAGCGAGACCCCTTGCGGCACAAGGGGTCTCGTCGGTGGGCCCAGCTGGATTTGAACCAGCGACCTCATCCTTATCAGGGATGCGCTCTAACCAGGCTGAGCTATGGGCCCAAATATGCTGTCTACCTGCGGTTATGCCAAACCACGACCTCCGGTCCTTGGAGCACACCGCTTGTAGAGCGTAATCGTCGTCGATCACCCTCGGGAGGATGGGACGCGTCGTTGTCGAGAACGACGGAATTCTAGGGTCGATCGAGGGCTTCCGCACATCAGATCATCGCCCACGATTCAGTCGGGGAATCGACATAGGCATAGGGTCCAATGGCCCGTTACCCATCCTCCGGCCGCCGGGGACACTTGCGGGGAGTAGCCGAGCCGTGGGAGTCCTCATGACTGATGGAACCGCACCTAGTCCTGTCCCGAGGAAGCAGCGGTATCAACGGTGGTGGGTTTGGGCCCTCATCGGGGCAGCCGTCGTGATCGGGGTGGCCGGGAGAGCAGCTTCCGCTGGGGCGGAGGATTGGGCGCTGGTGGGCTCCAACTTCCGGGTGACTGGGGACAGCCCGATAGCTGACGACCAACACGCTCCGGATGTGGCTTGCGACCCGGCCGCGAACCAGTGCCTGGTCGTCTGGAGGGGTTGGATCGGTGACTTCCAGATCTACGGACAATTGGTGTCCGTCGATGGCTCCCCGGTGGGGTCTGATTTCCGGATTAGCGGAGAGGAGGCGATAGGTGTCCCGAGCCAGTTCCCGGCGGTGGCCTACAATTCCGATGTCGCTGAGTACTTGGTTGTATGGAGCGACGAACGCAACAACGAGCGTTACGGTAGGGACGTGTACGGTAGGCGGGTGTCGGCCGAGGGTGCCCCGGTCGGCGACGATTTCATGGTGAACAGCGAATCCGGGCAGGCCTACGACGAATGGGTTGCCAGGTACGAAGGCGACCCGGACGTGGCCTATAACGTTGCCGCCGGCGAGTTTCTGGTCGTGTGGGCCGACGAACGGGACTACGAAACCTCCGGTGTCGATATCTACGGGCAACGAGTGGCGGGATCGGGTACCAAGGTTGGGACCGAGTTGATGGTGAGCGGCAAGAACTCGAAGACCGCGACTTTGCAGACCCCGGCAGTGGCGTGCGACCCGGTGAGCGGCGAGTGTCTGGTCGTGTGGGAGGATACGCGCAAGAAGACCAGGGGTTCCGACGTATACGGGCGGCACGCGTTTCGGCGGTCGGCTCCCGGGTCGGCTACAACTTCCGGGTGAGCGGAAAGAACGCCATCTCGCAAGAGCGCAGCCCGGCCTTGGCCTTCAACTCGACCGGCGGCGAGTGTCTGGTCGTGTGGGAGGATACACGCAAGAAGACCAGGGGTTCCGACGTATACGGGCAGCGCGTTTCGGCGGTCGGCTCCCGGGTCGGCTACAACTTCCGGGTAAGCGGCAAGAACGCCATCCGGGGTGATGATAATCCGGCGGTGGCCTACAGCCCTGACGCCTCCCAGTATCTGGTTGTGTGGGACGACTGGCGCAAGCGTCTGTCATACGGGGATGTCTTTGGGCAGATGGTATCGGCCGGCGCAGCCAGGATCGGCTACAACTTCCGGATCAGCGCCAAAGTGCCCGGCGCGCAGGAAAAGGCAGCGGTCACGCACTACACCGACACGGGTCAGTTCATGGTCGTATGGCATGACTTTAGAGATGACGGTCTCCGTGGGTCCAACATATACGGGCAGTGGGTCGCACCGTGACCGAAACGACCGTCCGGTAAGCCCCGATCGAGGCGGACGGGCGGAGTCGCGAGGGCGCAATGCTGGACGGGATGCTCGGTCTACCCGACGCGGGCTCCACCAACCTGTGCGACTAGCGCACCCATCACCGACGTGCCGGCACCCCGAGCGAATCAGCAAGACCGCCAATGCGGAATTGACCAGGGCAGGGAGTATCGCTGCCCGTCTGGAGCGGGAGGTGGCGGCGCCGCCACCGTCCCGGTGAGCCTTGGCAACCGTTTCGGCGGCGCGGTCGGTCCGCCAGTTGCGAGAGTCAATCCTCCCCGAAGAGGTCGCAGTTTGTACCGGTGCCGGCCTGCGCAACGAGTTGGGCAGAGGCGGAAAACCGGACCTCTACAGCACATAATTGGGGGCGAAGTGGACGCCTGCGACCTGCGTCTTCCCTGGTGAGCACACCGCTCAGCCCTTGATCCTTATCAGGGATGCGCTCTAACCAGGCTGAGCTATGGGCCCGAAATATGCTGTCTACCTGCGGTTGTGCAGATGGGGCGCCATGGGGCCGTCGGTGCACACCGCTTGGAGAGAGCACAATTGTAGTCCCCGGATTCTGGAGTAGTACCCGGACCGCGTTGCCGCCGCCCCGACGGCGCAGCGGCGAGGCTCGATCGGCGTTGCCACCCTTCGTCGACCGCCCTTTCCGTGTCGTGTACCCTGCTGCGTATCCTGCCCTCGGAGCCGACGATCCGGAGGAATAGCACGTCCCAGTCGGCCCGGTTGACTCCACGGGCGTGACTACGGGGAGGCAAGCCTCGATCAGGTGAGGAGCCGTACCCTGCGCCAGCCCCGCACGCTGTTGATCAAGGCGATATCGCTCGCCTTTGCCGCCTCCTCGAAACGCAGGGATCGTTCCTCCAGCACCCCCTCGTCCAGCAGCACTCGCCGATACACGCCGCCCAGCAGGCCATCGCCAATAGGTGGTGTGTACCACGTGCCGTTGATGCGGGCCGCAACGTTGGCGATCGCGGACTCGGTCACCCGACCCTCCTCGTTGACCAGCAGCACGTCGTCCGCCGTGGGATGTCGGGCGAGCCGGCGACTGTAGGACCGACGGTTGGTGGTCTTGTGGAACAGGAAAACGTCGTCCGCTGAGACCGGATCGGCGGCGACCGCCACGCGCACCGTGGGCGCGAGTTCGGGCGACCTTGCGAAGGGTTCGGTCAGCTCTGCGGCTTCCGCGGACACGGCGCCGTCGCGGGTCACGGTGAGGCGAACACGCAACGGCTCCGTGCCGGTTGAGACCGCGCTTTCCAGCGTCTCCATCACCCGGCGCGCATCTGAGGCGAACCCGAAGTACGCGGCGGACGCGTCCAAACGATCCAGGTGGTGATCGAGCCACAGGAAGCCTGCGGTGGGCTCCCACCTGATCGTCTCGAGCAGTTCGAAGCTGGGCCGTCGATCGACGAGGAGCTTCGCTTTGAGGAGAGCCTCTTCGAACTCCCCGTCAGCCGACGAGTCCCAGGTGATGGCGCCGCCAACCCCGTAGCTGGCGACCCCATCTTCCGTATCGATGATCGCCGTGCGGATGGCGACGTTGAACTCGGCCCGCAGGTGCCCCTCGACTGGGGGGCCTACGTACCCGACGGCACCGCAATAGACACCGCGGGGCTCGGTCTCGAGCTGGGCGATGATCTCCATCGTGCTCACCTTTGGGGCCCCAGTCACCGACCCTGACGGAAACAACGCCGTGAAGACCTCCCGCAACGTGGTACCCGCCGGCACACGCCCGGTGATGTCCGACGTGAGCTGCCAGAGCGTCTCGTATCGCTCCGCTGAGAAAAGTCGTCCGACATCGACCGAACCCATGTCGGCGATGCGGCCGAGGTCGTTGCGCAAGAGGTCGACGATCATGAGGTTCTCAGCGCGGTCCTTCTCCGAGCCCACTAGCTCTGCCGCCAGTTGGGCGTCCTCGCCGGACCAGCGCCCGCGGCGGATCGTGCCCTTCATCGGCCGCAGGTCGACCCGGCCATCTTTCATGGAGAAGAATCGCTCCGGGGAAGCACTGACGACCTGGAATCGGCCAGCGTCGATGTAGGCGCCGTACGAACCGCGTTGCGCCAGCGCCAGGTCGCGATAGAACTCGCGAGGATCGCCAGAGAAGGCGGCACGCAAGGGGAAGGTGTAGTTGACCTGGTAGGTGTCGCCCATCTCGATCCGATCGTGAACGCGGGCTACGGCGTTCAGATAGGCGGCACGCTCGACCAGAGGCGTCCAGCCGCTCACCGTGTAGGGGGACGGGTGCCGCGGGCGAGGGCGGAACGGGGCTATATCGACTCGACCGTCGAAGACCGCAAACCATGCCAGAGGGGCGGGCGCTCGTGAGCCTCCGACCGGTACGGAAAGGGAGCGATCGAAGGAGGGCGCCGCGTCGTACGCGACGTATCCTGCGGCCCATCGCCCCGACGAAGCGGCCGCGTCGACTTTGTCGAGGACGGCGGGCACCTCGTCGAGAGATCTCGCCACCAGCACCTCTTGAGGCTCGACGAACACGAAGGAGCGGCTGTGGCCGGGTAACAGGTCGTCGAAGCGGGCGCGCGGCAGCATTGACCTGAGCGTACGCGGGCGGGCGGCGGTTCGCCCAGTTGCAGCCGCCACGTCCGTCGTCTGGAGACTCCAACGTGGCGCCGAAGCGCGCATCGGCATGAACGTCCGTACCGGTCCGTTGATGCCGAAGGGGATGCGGCTGCGCGAGCGCCCCGAAGACCGCAAGCGATCTCGAGGCGCTCTTTGCCGAGCCGAGCCGTCGCGTCGCAGCGGACCTGTGGCCGCACCCTCCCTGCCTCACACGGAATCATCGAGCTGCGCTCCACCGGGCAAGGTCTACAAGTCGGAAGATGGGCCGATTCGCTCGAAATCGCCGAGCACCTCGACGCGCGCGGCAAGATCTCCTTCGAGCTCGATCTCCCAGTTGCCCCGGTATCGGTCTCCCGTCGAATCGACGTCGAACTCCCCTACCCAGGTGTAGGTGTCGTTTGCGCTGACGGTCAACTCACCAACCTGAACGACGTTGGACAGTCGAGGATTCCCCCAAACGTAGTACTTCATGTTTGCCATGGTTACGGTGCCGTCGTCGTCCCCGGCATCCGCAATGTAGATGCCGTCGTCGGTGAACACGGACGTCACAACGTCAGGGTCGTAGTTCTCCCACCCCTGATTCCATGTATCGACGAGTTCGGTGGCGACGGCGAGCCGCTCCGCCGCAACGTCGGCATCGGAGTCGAAGGCACCCGACGCATAGGCGATTGCGACGCCGGCAAGGATGACGACCGCGGCGACCGCGGCCGCCAGCAGGGGGCCGCGACGTGATCGTTGGGGTGGCGGTGTTGGTGGTGGGGTCTGGGTCTCGATGTCGGGTTGTCGGTGGGTGACCATGATTGGCTCCTCACGCTCGGCAACAGCCCATGGCGCTCCCGTCCAACCGAGCTCGGTCTCGATCCGGGCGATCACCACCTCGGTCGGGAGCGGTTCAGCACGCTCTGCCAACTGGCGGAGCGCGTCTTCAAGCTGTCGCATCGTTCACCTCCTCATCGAGAAGTCTGCGCAACTGGCGGGTTGCCCTCGAGGCCGTCTTGCGCACCGCCACCTCGCTGCATCCCAGCAGCCGAGCGATCTCGCCATGGGACATGCCCTCGACCACCCGCAGGTACAGCACTGCGCGTGCCTTCGGCGACAAGGCCAACAGTTCATCGAGCTGCCAGGAGTACTCGGGTGGGTCGTCATCGACCTCGACCCGCTGCAGGGCTTGCCGCTCGGCCATCCAGTGGCGGCGGGCCGATACCGCCAAGTGATAGATCGTGGTGCGCAAATACGCCTTCGGATACTCCAAGCGGCTCAATGAACCGCCCCGGAGCGTCCGCACCAGCGCTTCTTGCACCAGGTCGTTTGGATCCTCCTCAGCGGGGGCAACCACGGAGGCGAACGCCCGCAACGAGGGGTACAGCCCGGCGATCATCGCCGCCTCCCTGTCCTCGATTTGCGATGCAGCTTCCCGCCTCACGCTGGGCTCCTCTCACTGATAGAGACGCACCAGTCCGCCCGAGTGTGACCCCGATCTCGCAGAAGCCTGCTTTCAGCTTCGTCTCACCGATCGAAACCAGCCAGAGGCCAACGCCCTGTTGGTATCCGAGGCTGTCGAGTCCTCACCGGCGCCTTCCCACGATCGCGTCGACGGCGCGGCCTTTTGCCCCTAGTCGTGCCGCCTAATGCCGGGCATTGTGAGGCTGCCTAGTGGGCTAAGACAAAGGGGAAGGCAAGATGACGCGCAGCGTTCTGAGGCTGTTTGCCGTATTTGCGATGGTTGCGGCGCTATTTGTCGCAATCACGCCGGCATCGGCAGATGTTCCGGATGTCACCTACGTTCGCACGATCGGCGGGCCCGGCCACGCCGAGTTGTACGCATGGGGGATGGCGACGGACATCGATGGCAATATCCTGGTTGGGGACTACAACAACTACGTTGTTGCTCGCTACTCCACCACGGGAAATCTGATGCAGACGTTTTCCGGGATGGGGGACGGGCCCGGGGAGACGCGGCAGCCATATGGGCTGACCGTAGACCCGAACGACGGGTCGATCTACGTCGCGGATCTCAACACCCACGAGATCGAGAAGTTCAACGCCAATGGAACCTTCAACAAGACCCTCTCCTACTGGGACTGGCGTTACGCCCCACGGGTAGCCGCGAACTCGGAGGGGAACCTCTACGTGGTCGACTCCCACAACGTGTCGCCCGACTTTCGCGACGTGATCCACGTTCATGACTCCGACGGCAACTGGCTGTTCGACTTTGGTGCGTCCGGCTCCGGTCCCGGCCAGCTCGGAATCATCCGCGGGATCGCCATCGGCCCGAACGATGAGGTATATCTGGGTGACGCCCAGCAGCGCCTCATCCATGTCTTCGACAAGAACGGCAACTTCCAGTTCGCGTTTGGAGGCTCTTGGCTCGGCTATGACCCGCGCGGCATCGCGGTTGACCATGACAACGGATGGCTCTACATCGCGGACGCATCCGAAGGCGAAGTCGAGAAATATGACCTCGCCGGCAATCACCTGGCGACCTTTGGAGAGCTGGGACCTGGACCCGGCCAACTCGGTGGTGCCCGTGAGATCTCGATCGGCTTGGATCATCGGGTCTACGTCGCCGACTACACGAATTGGCGGGTGAATATCTACAACCCGAACGGAACGTATGCCGGTGAGATCCCCAACCCTCCGCAGCCGCCGCCGAATGGGGGGTTCAACCAGCCTGAGGGGTTGGCGGTGCACCCCACAACCGGAGATGTCTACGTCACGGACACCTTCAACCATCGCATGCAGCGGTTCACCAACGACGGAGAGTTCGTGAGCGCCTGGGGTTGGCGTGGCAGGGACGATCCCTACGCCATGGACTATCCCCGCGGTGCGCACGTCGACCCGGTTACGGGCAACGTGTGGATGAACAACACCCGATCCGGCGATATCAAGGTATTCAGCCCCTCGGGGCAGTTCCTCGAGAGGCTGGGAAGCCAGGGCTCGGGTCAGAATCAGTTCTTCTACGCCCGTGGGATCCATGTCGCCGCCGATGGCAGGGTCTACGTGCCCGACTCGGGCAACATCCGCCTGAAGGTGATCGACAAGTCGAACAACCTGATCTGGAGTCGACCCTGCGGAACCGCGGCCACCGACACGAACAACTTCATCACCGAGGGATGCACCGGGGTGACTGTCGACGACGCCGGCAACGTGTACGCCGCCGCCGTGACGGAGCACCGGGTGTACAAGTTCAGCCGTTCGGGTCAATTGCTGGCCAAGTGGGGAGCACCGGGACAGCTGCGCGGGCCTTATGACGTTGCCATCTATGACGGTCAGCTCTTCGTCAGCGAACTGCAGAATGCTCGGATCAGCGTGTTCGATCTCAACGGCTCGTACCAAGGATCGTTCGGCACCCGTGGTTCGGGCCCCGGACAGCTCGCCAGCCCCAACCAGTTGGCGTTCGACTCCGACGGCCTGCTCTACGTTGCCGACAAGGGCAATGAGCGTGTCACCGTCTTCCAGGTCGGTGAAGGCGGCGGACCCAGTCCAGATACGACGCCGCCGAACGCCACCGTGACGGTCCCCGCCAGGAACCAGACTTTCACCGAAGCGGAGGTTGAGTTCAGTGGCAGCGCCACCGACAACGTCGGCGTTGCCGAAGTGCGGATCGCGATTCGGAACAGTGACAGGCAATGGTGGACCGGCACGGGCTGGGGATCGTGGACCACCCACTTTGCCACGTTGAATGGGGCGGGTACGCCCAACGCGACGTGGTCCTACGAGTGGACCGCGCCCGGCGACGGCGCTTACGTGCTGTGGGTACGGGCCGACGACACCTCGGGCAATATCGATCCCACCAAACCCTGGGTGCCGTTCAACGTCGAAATCGACGGTGGCGACCCGGGACCGGACACGACGCCGCCGAATGCGACGGTCACGCTACCGGTGAGAAACCAGACCTATCCGAATGGTCCGATCGCGATGACGGGCGGCGCCACCGACAACGTCGCGGTTGCTCAGGTGCGGGTGGCAATTCGGAACCGTTCCACCGGGCTGTGGTGGACGGGCACGGGCTGGGGATCGTGGACTACCCACGTCGCGACCCTCAACGGCGGAGGGACGCCGAGCGCAACGTGGTCGTACACATGGACCGCGCCGAGCGACGGTGGCTACGCCCTGTGGGTGAGAGCCGACGACACTTCGGGCAACATCGATCCCACCAAACCCTGGGTTCCCTTCAATGTGAACTGACCGGCCCAAGATGTCACGACCCGGGGCTTCGCATGGCGCGGAGCTCCGGGTGTGGCCTACCGCCCGGTCGTGTTGTTGGCGTTCCCGGCGACCCGGAACGAAAGCCATACCGGCGACGCATCTCGGTTGCCGGCGGCATCGGTCGCCCGAGCCCAGAGGTTGTAGCGACCCGGAGCGCTCCCAGCCCAGCTGAAATCCCACCCTGCCGAGATGGCTGAGCCAAGCACGGTGGCCTGATGGGTAGTCCAGCTTCCCCAGGTTCCGTCGGCGTGCCACCACAGCTTGGTGCGGCGATCCCGGATGGCAACGGTGACCGAACTGATCTCCCGATCATCTTCAGCGGTCCCCGAGAACACCACGGGTGGCCGCAGCGTTTGCCCCCGCGCCGGCGTAACCACGGTTGTTTCCGGCGCGGTGGTGTCCGGGCGCGAGTCCACCACCGTGAACCGGACCCACGATGGTGAGGAGTCTCGGTTGCCGGCGGCGTCGACGGCTCGAGCCCATAGTGCGTAGCTGCCGGTGGACGCGGCCCATTCGTACTCCCAGATCGGATGCTCGGGAGGCCCGCTGAGCGATGGCTGGTGGGTGGCCCAGCTTCCCCAGGTTCCGTCGCCCTGCCACCACAATCCGGTGTCCTGGTTTCGGATGGCCACATCAACAAACGCTACGGCCACGTCGTCGGACGCCGACCCCGACAAGCGCAGCGAATCGGTGTCAACCGCTCCATCTTGTTCAGGGGAATCGACCACCGTTTCCGGGGCCATGGTGTCGATCAGCATTTGCCGCACGACCAGGTTGCCGTTGCCGATGGTCGTGATATGGATGTCACCGCTACCGGCGGCGGCTACTGCGGCCGGGAAGGCGGCTGCGCCCCGATATCGGTCGTCGGCCACATCCTCGAATGATTCGCCACCGTCCTCGGTAACGAGGAGCTGAGCCGGGCCGAGGGTGGAACGGGTGGCAACAACGAGTGATCCGTCCGAAGTGATCGCCAGTGGCCCCGGGTCTGCAACCGCGAGTCCCGTCAGGGTGACGCTTCCATCCTCGACGGAACCTGAATCTGCTCCGTCGAGGCGGTGCAGGCCCTCGACGGATGCCACGAACAGGCGAGCAGGGTCTGCCGGGTCGATGGCGAGGTCGCCGGTCATGACCGCCTGCGAGGTCACCCTCCAGACCCGCTCCCACGAGGCACCGGCATCCGCCGACCGCCAGACACCGCGGCCTCGGTCGAAGAGGTAGACGAGTCGCCGGTCGGAGGCCTTTTGGAACACGGCTCGATGAGTCGGCTGGCTGCCGGAAACCGCCGGCGTGTCGACGTGGGTCCACTCGCCGCCCTGTTGGCGCCACACGCCACTCTCGGCCACGGCGGCCAAGACAACTCTTCCATCGGCGGGATCATCGAAGGCCACCACACCGATCGGTCGCTGCCCATCGGTCACGTCTGAGAGGCCTTCGTCGGTCCATGCATTCGGGTCGCTGACATCGGTGGTCGAGTAGATCTCTCCGTCGCGGTCAACATGATCGCGGTGCCCGACGGCGGCATAGAGGCGGTCGGCGGCGAAGGACAAGCTGTAGGCCTCGTTGCCCCCCGGAGGTTGGTTGCGGGCCACATGGGACATGGCGTCCTCGGAGTGGAGGATCACCCAGTCGGTGTTGGCCACCACAACGTGGTTTGGATCGGCAGGGTCTACGGCGACGTCTGAGTTCTCCGTGAGGCTGAGTCCCTCGACGGCCGGGTACCAGGTTGCGCCGCCGTCGGTCGATCGCCAGATCCCGCCCCGGCCGGCAGCCAGAATCGTGCCGGGATCGTGAGGGGACAGCACGACCTGCGCAGCCGCATACCAGGGTCCACCAAGCACGTTGTTGGGAGATGCGGCCGCGTACCACCAGGGCTCGCCGGCAGGACCGCCAATTGTGGTTCCGACCGTACCGGCCGTCGCTCCGAGAAGCTCCCACGTTGACCCACCGTCGGTGGAACGCACCAAACCGGCGTACCCGTCGCCGGTCTCGGGGGGAACAAATGCGCCGGCAACGACGACCGAACTGGTGGCGTCGATCGCCATCCAGGCGGTGTCTCGACCGGCCGTGGCGGGCAGTCCGTCACTCAGGTCAACCCAGGTTTCGCCCTGGTCTTCCGATCGCTGCACGCCCGCCCCGGTGGCCGCGAACAGTTGAGAGCCGGTCGCGGTCAGTTCCTCGACGGTCGCCGGGGAGGCTGCAAGGTGTTCCACCGTTGCGGCACCTGGCCCGTCGGACACGCGGTAGACGCCTTCGCCCCATGTGCCGGCAAACAGCATGGTGGGATCGGTCGGATCAGCAACCAAGGTTCGCAGGTAAACGCCGTCGAGGCCGAGGCTTTCCCACGTCAAACCGTCGTCATCGGACCTGAGGAGACCTCCGTCGAAGGTGGCGACATACATGATGTCGCCGGACGGGTCGAAGGCAATCAAGTTCCCAGTTGATCGGGGATGGGGATTCGGAAGGTCGGTGACGCCGCTGTTGTTGGCTCCGGAGAATCGGGGCGTTGTCGACCGTAGTGCCCAGCTCTGGCCGTGATCCTCCGACACGAAGAGGGCGCTGTCGTTGCCCTTGGCGCCAACGCCGAGATACACCTTGCCGGGCTGGGTGGGCGAGAAGGCAATGGTCGCGATCCTTCGTTGGCGGTGAAGAAATGCACCGTCATTGGCCGGCCGCCAGGTGAGGCCGCCGTCGGTGGACCTCGACACCCCGCTGTTGTCGCCCCCGGCGAGGACCACGGAGGGATCAAACGGGTCGGCGGCGACAACGTTGATGAATCCGCCTCCGTGGAGACCGGTGCCGGAGGTCTCGTAGGCAACGGTTGCTGCGCGAGCCGGGGCATTGGTAGCCGGGACACCAGTCAAGGCGGCGATCAGCGACGCGATCACAAATGCAGCCAGCACCGTTCTTGTCCCCATTCTTCCCCCTGTTGCCAGCCCGTGATCGCGAGCGTAGCCGTGCGACGGCCACGGTGTCGTCGCTCGTTGCCGGCAAGGGCGGCTCGATTCGAGGAACGCCGTACCAGCCTGACGAGCAAGGGTCTGCGGACCGCGTCATCGATATGCAATCAGAGCAACCGCGCCCCAAACCGCCCCTAGACGTGAGTCGATGTCTCGCGTCCTTGTACACTGCGTGGCCCTGGGGACGTAGCTCAGTCTGGCAGAGCACCTGGTTTGCAACCAGGGGGTCGTCGGTTCGAATCCGATCGTCTCCACGAGCCGTGATCGAGGAGGAACCCATGGCGACAGCCGTCATCGTCGACGCCGTCCGTACCCCCGCAGGCCGCCGCGGCGGGAAGCTGAAGGACTGGCATCCGGTGGATCTGCTCAGCGAGGTCCTCAAGACGCTCGTCGAGCGCAACGATCTCGATCCCGGGTTGGTCGAAGACGTCATCGCCGGCTGCGTCTCCCAGACGGGCGAGCAGTCCGTCAACGTCGCCCGGAACGCGGCGCTGGCCGCCGGATTCCCCGAGAGTGTTCCCGGCACGACGATCGACCGTCAATGTGGCTCCAGCCAGCAGGCGGCCCACTTCGCCGCTCAGGGCGTCATGGCGGGCGTGTACGACATTGTCATCGCTGCCGGGGTAGAGGTCATGACCCGGGTCCCGATGGGTATCACCATGCAGCAAGGTCCCGGCATCCCTTTTGGACCCCGCATGGTGGAGCGTTACGAGAACGGACTCGTCCCGCAGGGGATATCGGCCGAGTTGATCGCCGACAAGTGGGGGATCACCCGCGAGGAACTCGACCAGATATCCGCGGACTCCCATCAGCGAGCCAGTCGGGCCACCGAAGAGGGAAGGTTCGACGGCCAGATTGTCCCGATCGAGGTGAGCAACGGTGACGGCACCGTCGAACTGATGACTCGCGACGAGGGCATCCGGCCGACGACGACCACCGAGGTACTGGCCGGCCTCAGCCCCGCCTTCAAGACCGATGGCGTAGTCACCGCAGGCAACTCCTCACAGATTTCCGACGGTGCCGCTGCGGTCCTCATCATGAGCGAAGAGAAGGCCAACGAGCTCGGGCTGAAGCCCCGGGCGCGGTTCCACAGCTTCTCGCTCGCCGGAGTCGATCCGGTCACGATGCTGACGGGTCCGATCCCCGCCACCGAGAAGGTGTTGGCCAAAGCCGGGTTGGACATCGACGACATCGACCTCTTCGAACTCAACGAAGCTTTCGCAAGCGTCGTTGCGGTGTGGCTCAAGGAAACCGGGGCCGATTGGGACAAGACCAACGTCAACGGCGGTGCCATCGCACTCGGACATCCCCTCGGGGCATCGGGGGCGAAGCTGATGACCACCCTCGTCAACGAACTCGAACGCAGCGGTGGCCGCTACGGGCTGCAAACGATGTGCGAAGGCGGCGGCATGGCCAACGCCACCATCATCGAACGATTGGACTGATCTCCACCAATGCTCACCGTCCTGATCGCCGTTGCCATCGGCGTGGTGATCTTCGGCGTGTCGCTCTGGGTGATCCGGATGCTGGCGACCCCTCCGGTTGAGATCGATCCCGACGATGTGCGCGAAGTTGATGTCGACTACCGCTGCACGGTGTGCGGGTTGCGTCTCACGGTGACCCATGTGCAGGCGACCGACGCCGCGCCGCCGCGTCACTGCATGGAAGAGATGGTCGAGGCTTGATCCGCTGGTCCCCGGGCCTTGCCGGGTAGGGTCGACGGCGAACGTTTTGTTCTCTCAGGGATGTGATTCCAATGTTGAAACGCTTTGTGTCGGTGGTAGCTGCATTCGGACTGATCGCCGCTGCCTGCGGCGGTGACGCTTCGAGCTGCGAAGACATCGCAAGCGACACCGTCGACCTGGTCCAGGATGTGATCAACGAAGTAGATCAGATGACTCCCGAGGAGGTCGCAGGCCAGGACGGAGACCCCGATTTCCTCACCGATTTTGATGAGCAATCCGAGAAGCTTGCCGATGAGGCCGCCTCGCTGGGCTGCACCCCTGAAGAAATGTCGGAGGCAATCCAGGATAAGGCCGGGTCCTTGACGGCAGAAACGGAGTTCGGCCAGTTCTTCGTGCAGTTGGTGCAATCCGGCGAGTTCTCGGGACTGTAGGTCGCGAGCGGGGGCGTAGCCATCGAGTCACACCGGTGTAGTTCTCCCCAGGGTGTGGATGAGTCCGGGGATAACTACATGAGTGTCATTCGATCAACGAATTGCCATTTCGGGGTCGCCAAGGCGCGCCAAACACCCTGGTGAGGATCAGATCCGGCTACCTGAAGTTCATAGTCATCGCGAAGCCAGCGCCGATGCCGACGAGTCCGGCGATGAGCCACTTGGTGTCCGTGCCTCCCGGCAGGACATTCATGTAGTTCAGCAGGATGATGATGAGCCCGACGGCCATCAACCCGAACATCAGAGCGACGTACCACGTCGGCGATGGGCCCTTTGCCTTGACGGGATCGGGCTTTGGCGGCGGAGGTGGGCGCCGATTGGCTTTCTTGCGGCCCTTTGAGACTGGCATGGCCCCAAAGAGTAGCGCCTCGAGACGGAGACCGTGAGCCGATCGAACTCCCTGGTTGGCGGCGACCCCAAGTACCCTTGCCCCAGACTTCGACAGCCGGCGAAGGACCTACCCACCTTGCAGGACACCGCAGTGCCCCGTTCGGGCGCGATCACAAAGAAGCGGGCACAGCCCGCCCTGGGATTCCGCATCGTCCGCGGGGTGGGCTGGGCGATGATCTGGCTTGGCCTGCTGACCCTGGGCTTTGTCGTTCATCAACTGTGGGTGACGTCGTGGCTTGCCGAGCTGAACCAGGGCAAGCTGGCGGTCGAGGTCGAGGAACGGTTCGCCTCGGCCGAGATCGTTTGGGTTGAGGTCGACGACGCCGGAGAACCGATAGCCGGTGGAGAGGTTCTCCCCGGTGCGACCGGCACCGACGGTGACGCAATTCCGGGACCACGGGTACTCCAGATCGAGTCGGACCCAGAACCCCACTCGGCGTTCGCCATCATTCGCGTCCCAACCATCGAACGGCTTCAAGACGGGTGGAACGTCGTCTCGGGAGTAAGGGTGAGCGACCTCAAGTCCGGTGCCGGCCACATGCCGGACACGCCGTTGCCCGGTCAGCCGGGCAACGCCGTTATCAGCGGCCACCGCACCACCTACGGGCAGCCCTTCCATGAACTCGACTCGTTGACGTCCGGCGACCGAATCGAGGTCGAAACGGCGCTCGGGACCCATGTCTACGCAGTGCGCAGTTGGGATGAGGTTCTCGTCGCAAACCCGGACTTCGCCGGTCAGACCGTCGAGGCACTTGACGGTGGCGGCGCCGGGGTCGTGGTCCGGCCCAACGCACTGTGGGTGACCGACCCAATCGACGGCGGCTGGTTGACGCTGACCACCTGCCACCCGGAGTTCTCAGCGAGTCGGCGGTTGATCGTGTTCGCCGAACTCGTCGCTGGGCCGAATGCTGCAGTGATCGGGGCCATCTCATGAGCTGGATTCCGCGAGCTTTCCGAGCCCTGCCCGGCCCGCTGCCGGTTCGCATCTTGCAGGCGATCGTGATCGTTGCGATTCTGCTCGTCGTACTCCACTTCTTCTACGAGTGGGTGGGAAGCACGTTCCTCGATACGGGCGGTGGCATCGAATGAGAGTGCTCGTCGTCGATAACTACGACTCGTTCACCTTCAACCTCGTCCAGTACATCGGCGAGTTGGGGGCTGAGCCGATTGTGGTCCGCAACGACGCCATGACTCCGTCGGCGGCCCGCGCCGAGAGGTTCGAACGTCTGGTGATATCGCCGGGGCCGGGCCGACCCGAGGACGCCGGCTACTCGATCGAATACATCACGACCTTTGGGCCCGATATCCCGACCCTCGGTGTCTGTCTCGGGCACCAGGCGATCGCCGTTGCCTTCGGCGGCAGGGTCGATCGGGCGCCGGAGCCCCGTCACGGCAAGACCTCACTGATCACGCATGACGGAGCCGGCATCTTCAGCGGCCTGCCCAGCCCGTTCACGGCGACCCGGTACCACTCGCTTGCAGCCGTTGAACTCCCCGACGTCTTCGAAGTCACCGCCCACAGCGAGGACGGTGTGGTCCAAGGGATTCGGCATCGCAGTCTTCCCATCGAGGGCGTGCAGTTTCACCCCGAGAGTGTCATGACGACAGAGGGGATGGCAATGCTGAAGAACTTCCTGTCCGAGTCGTGAGCCCGTTCAAGCGTCTCTCAGGCCCGCCACTACGTCGTGGGGAGTGATCGGCATGCGGCGCGGTCGCCACCCGGTCGCATTCGCAACGGCGTTGGCTGCGGCCGCAGGGACCGAAGTGATGGCAAGTTCGGCGATGCCGGATGGTCCTGCCGGGGTGTAGTCGTAGGTTTCCTCGAGAAAGGTGACCTCGATGGGCGGCATCTCCGACATCCTGAGCAGCCGGTAGGCGGCGTAGCTGTCGGATGTGACGATCCCCGTTGCCGGATCGGTGATGCGGGCTTCCAGCAGCGCTTCCCCGAGTCCGCGGGCGAACGCACCGTGCACCCCGCTGGTGGCCTGCTGGGGAGTGTTGGATCGGGCCTGCGGCCAGGGCGGCGGCTGCCTCGGAGACCCGCACCTCTCCGGAGGCGCGGTCGACGTCAACCGCCACGATGTGGGCGGCGTCGGTGATCCCCCAGCCCAACTTGGCGCCGGCGACGGCGATGGGTGTCACCGGGACGTGCTCCTCGCGGGGGCGCTTTCTCGTTGTCGAACGTCCCTGGAGGCGGGGCCAGAGGTCGGCCCACGGAACGAACTCCCCAGCGTGGTCGAGGCCGCCCTGGACGGCGGTCGCCCCGTCGAGTCCGAGGTTCTGGTTGGCGAACTCGACCAAACCGACACGGAGTTCGGCTGCGGCGGCACGCGCCGTGGGTACCAATGCCGGGGTGGTGCGACTGGCACTCGTTGTCGGACCGTGCCCCAGGTTCGAGTCGCCGATTCGAACCTGGATGTCGCCGGAGGCCAGACCAAACTCCTCAGCGACGGCAACGGCCAGCGAAAGGGTGGTGCCGGTGCCGATCTCCTGGGTTCCGGTCTCAACAACCAAGCCGGTGTCCGTCGTCCGCACCCGAACCTTGGTGGCAGGGTCATAGGCGTAGTGCCATGTCCCGAAGGCAACGCCCACCCCGCGCAGGGTGTCACCATTCCGATCGGCGTCAGATCGGCTGAGCCACAACGGGTGTGACACCGCCCACTCGTAGAGGGCCATGCGTCCCGACCGGGGCTCCCAGCCGCGGCGCATCTCGATGGGGTCGCGCCCCGACCGTTCAGCCAGTTCATCGATGGCGGTCTCCAGCGCAAAGAGTGCGACGGGGGCTCCCGGCGCATGGAAGGGCTTGGCCGGGGCACCGTTGTTCACGACGTCGTAGTCGAGCAGCGACATCGGCGGTCCCGGGTAACTGAAACGCATCGTTCCGGCGACGGTCTGGCCGGCAGAGTCACCGCTGTCCATGTACGCCGCGGCGGTTACCGCACGGAGGTCGCCGTCGGCGCTGCCGAGCACGGCCAGGTCGATTTGGGCTCCGGGCCGATAGCCGCCGTAGGCGAGTTCCTCGGCCACATCGTGCACCACTCGCACCGGTGCACTCGCTGCCTTCGACAGCAGCGCCGCGGTGAGCGCGGGTTCGGCCAGCCCCTGTTTGGCCCCAAACGCGCCGCCGACATTCTCGGCAACAACCCGCACGTTCTCCCGGTCGATTCCGAGTCGCTTGGCGAGTTGCTTGGCGGCCTCGGTCACCGACTGGGTGGAGAGGTAGACCGTGAGCGAGTGATCGTCCCACGAGGCGACGGCGGCATGTGGCTCTGGGGCAGCGTGGGTCTGGGAGGCGGCGGTCCAGGTGCCGGCGACGAGTAGGTCGTCGCCGGCCCTTTTGGCGGCCCCGACCCGCTTGCGGGCGGTGAACCGACGCTTGGCGAGCAGCGACATCGGGCCCCGCATGTTGCCCTGGCGCGGCAGTGTGGCGGCGAAGTAGGCGGCCTCGTAGTTGCTGGTGAGCACGAACCGGCGGCCGATGAGATCCGGTGCATCGGGAGCGCGAGCGGCGTCGATTCCGATCGCGAAGGGCAGCGGCTCGTAGGTGACGTCGATGGCAGCGACGGCACGTTTGGCGGTGGCCAGGTCGGTGGCCGCCACCGCGGCGATCGGCTGTCCGACGTGGTGGACCCTGCGGTTCTTGCCGAGCAGATCAATGATGGCGGCAACGCCGGGAATCTGCTCGGCGCCGCCGGTGGAGACTGCAATCACATCGGCGTGCGGTTCGGTCGAGCGCAAGATGCGGCCGTGCAACATGCCGGGCAGTTGGACATCAACGGTGAAGCGGGCTGCGCCCGTCACCTTGGCGGGAGCGTCCGGACGACCCGCGACCGGCGCCGGGCTATCGAATTCTCCGGCCGCAGCGGCTTGGATTGCGCCGATGATCTCCGGGTAGGCCCCGCAGCGACAGAGGTGGCCGTCGAGGGCGGCGGCGACGTCGTGTGATTCGGGTCGGTCGGTGCCGCGGGCGGATCTCCAGCCGTCGACATAAGCGTGGGCGGCCACGACGATGCCCGGGATGCAGAACCCGCATTGGATGGCGTCATGGGCGATCAGTGCGCGTTGCACGGGGTCGAGTCCGACGTCGGGAGTGATTCCTTCGATGGTGGTCACGGAGCGATCTGCGAGCCCTTCGGTCGCCAGCTTGCACGACTCAGTGGGCACGCCGTCGACCAGGACGGTGCAGGCACCGCAGCCTCCCGTCTCGCAGACAAGCTTGGTTCCGGTGAGCCCAAGCTTGTCGCGGAGGAGGTCGATGGCCGTCTCAGGGGGCGCGTCGATGGAGATGTTCTGACCGTTGACGGTGAGGCGCAGATCAGGCATCCGCCGACGATAGCGCCACCGCGAGCGGGCACCATCGGGGTGACGGTTCCGCTCAGTCGGGGAGGGCGTATGAGGCGTCGGGCCGCTCGACGACAAGCCCCTCGACGAGCAGCGACTCCAACGCATGAGCCACGAGATCGGGTTCTATTGCGGTGCCATCGACCAAGGCTGCAAAGCCGACCGGGCCCCGTATCAACGTCCGGATGATGGCGCCGCGGACCTGGCGTATGGAGCCCTCGAAGCGGCCTTGCGATCGAGGCGGCTCATACACCCCGGGCCCAGCGCACCACTCGCGCACCGGACATTCCCCGCATGCCGGCTGACGGGGCCGGCATTGCGTCGCTCCCAGATCCATCATCGCCTGGTTCCAGGCGGCCGCGTCATTGCCCAAGTCGAGCGCCGCTGCCGCGTCGAGTGCCTTGCCCGAAAGGGCTTCGCCGTGCCAGCGGCTGAGCACTCGCCGCAGGTTGGTGTCGACCGCGGCGACCTGCGCACCGAAGGCGATGGAGGCGACCGCTCGTGCCGTGTAGGGCCCGACACCGGGCAGTTGCTCGAGGCCATCGACCTCGGTTGGCCAGCCGTGTTCGACGATATGGGCGGCCGCCTGTTGCAGGCGTTGCGCCCGGCTGTTGTACCCGAGGCCGCTCCACAGGGTCAGGACGTCACTCAGTGGCGCTTTCGCAAGTGCCTCCGGGTTGGGGAACCGCCCGATGAACCGTTGATAGAAGGGTATGACCCTGGTCGCCTGGGTCTGCTGGAGCATGATCTCGGAAACCAAGATGGCGTAGGGATCCCTGGTCTCTCTCCACGGGAAGTCGCGTTGCTCGGCGCGGTACCACGCAAGAAGGGCGTCGTTGCGGTCCTGCTCGATTGAGGTCCGGCTCACGAGATCAGCCGTCGTCTCCGCCGCCGCCATCGTCGGGTGGCGGTTCGGGCGGCGCGACACCGATGGTCACCTGGATGGTGGAGCCATCGTCAACGGTCTCCTCGGCGGCTGGGTCCTGGGTGGCGATCATGCCGATGAGGTCGCCATCGGGGTCGACTTCGGTCTCTCCGACCACCTCGAGGCTCAGCCCGAGTTCGGCGAGGGCCGCAGTGGCCTCTTCCTGGCTCATTCCGATGAGGTCGGGTACCTCAACTTGGATCAGCTCGCCGACACTCACGGTCACCTCATCGCCGATCGTCACGGTGCTTCCGTTCGGGGGTGACTGCGTTGCCACCAATCCGTCGAGACCGCTGGCGGCCGTGACCGGAGTGGGGAGGTCGAGTCTGACGAAGACCAACCCGAGGTCGGTGACGATGGTGCGGGCCTCGTCAACGGTCTTGCCGATGACGTCGGGGAGCTCGAACGGTTCGGGCCCCTTCGAAACGGAGAGCGTCACACGACTTTCGCGCGGCACCGATTCGCCGGGTTCGGGGTCGGTGCTGATGACGAACCCATCCGGGATCTCCGCATCAAACTCCTCGACGGAGACGATGTCCTCAAACCCAGCCTCTTGCAGCGTGCGGATGGCGTTCTCCTCGGCAAGTCCGGTGACGTCCGGCATTTCGGTCGCGAACGGGCCGTCGGAGACGTCGAGGTCGACCGTGGTGCCCGTGTCGGCGGGGCTGCCGCCGCGCGGGCTCTGGCGGATCACGATGCCCTCCGGCACTGTGTCGCTGTGCACGAAGGACACGGTGCCGACAACGAACCCATTGGTCTCGAGTCGGGCGGTTGCGGTCTCGAGCGTGTCGTCCACGACATTGGGGATGGTAAAGACCTCCTCACCGGTCGACAGGATCACGAGCACGAAGCTTCCCGGCTCGACGACCGTTCCTCCCGGCGGGTCGGTCACGATCACGTGGTTGGCGTCGATCAGGGCCGAAGGCTCCTCGCGTTGGCGGACCTTCAGGTCGAGCGCCTGGAGCGCTTCGAACGCTTCGCTCCGTTCGACACCGGTCAGGTCGGGGACCGTGGTGGTTGCGGCGACGGGCTCTGCCGGGTTGAGCAGCCTGCTGAGGAGGAAGATGCCGGCGGCGAGGACCGCCAGCAGCCCAAAGATGGTCAGCAGGTAGATGCCGGTGCTGCTGCGGTCCTCGGTGGGGGCTGCGGCAACGTGGCGCGCCGTTTCGTCTGGCGGCACGGTTGCGGGGGGCGGCGGGGTCATCATCATCTGAGTCGCCGCGGCTGCGGCTGCGGTGGCTGCGGCTGCGGTGGGTTCCCCCCGCAGGAACCGCAGCAGGTCCTCTCGGAACTCGGCTGCCGTTTGGTAGCGGGCCGCCGGGTCCTTCTCCATGGCTCGCTCGACAATGAGGGCAAGGTCGCCGGGAACGTCGGGGTTGATCTGATCGACCGGCACGGCATACTCGGAGACGTGCTGGTAGGCGACGGCAACGGGGCTCTCACCGGTGAACGGTGGCTGGCCGCAGAGCAGTTCGTAGAGAACCACGCCGAGTGAGTACACATCGGAGCGTTCGTCGGCGGGCAGTCCCTGAGCCTGCTCGGGGCTGAAGTAGGTGGCGGTCCCGATCACCGCACCTGTGCGGGTCAGCTCCTCTGAGTCGTCGAGGGCCCGGGCGATACCGAAGTCGGTGACCTTCACGCTGCCGTCTGCCGTCAGCATGATGTTGCCGGGTTTGATGTCGCGGTGGTAGACGCCGGCTTGGTGGGCGACGGTGAGTGCGGCGGCTGCTTCGGCGGCGACCTCGGCGGCTCGACGCGGCAGGAGCGCCCCTTCGGAGCGGCGAATGTCGCGCAGCGTACGGCCGGAGATCAACTCCATCACCATGTAGTTGGTGCCGTTGTCTTCGCCGAAGTCAAAGATCGACACGATGTTGGGATGACTCAGGTTGGCGGCCGCCATCGCCTCGCGCCGAAACCGGGCGACGAAGGCTTCGTCCCGAACGAACTGGGGGTGGAGGATCTTGATCGCGACGGTACGGCCCAGCAGCTGGTCTTCAGCCTGGAATACGTCGGCCATTCCGCCGCGGGCAAGGTGTCCGGTGAGGCGGTAGCGATCCGAGAGGACGCGAGGTTCATCCACGGGCGGGGATGGTACCGGCGGCCCGGAGTTTGGTGGGTGGATATCGGTCATGGTGCTCTCTCGTGCTTGTGGCGGACATCAGCGACGCCGGTGTCGTTCATGTCCGCCAAAACCCAGGATTGGAACGCTCGGGGGTGGTTGTGTGGTTCCCGTCGTGGTCAGGCGTCATCGCCGGGGCGGTGGCCGAGGTACACAAATGTTGCCCCGGCTTGAACCTCCGAGTGCTCGGAAGGGACCTCGGTTGCCTCAAATCCCGCGGCGGTGAGGAGGCGCAGCCAGGTGGCTCGAGGGAACATCCCGAGGTGATGGCGTTCCTCGATCGACTCGGGCGCCGACCCCGCGGTCTGTAGCACATAGGTCATGTCGGATACGTATTCGGTGTCGGTGGGATCGGGGTCCCACGTCGTCTCCGTGTAGCGCAGGCTGCGTCCAGGCCCGTCGTGGCCGCCCGTGCTCGAACACTCTCGGAAGGTCTCGGTGACGACGTCGGGGGCGAACAGCACCGCACCGCCCGGAGCGCAGTGCAGCCATGCGGTGGCGGCGGCGGCCGCCAGGTCGTCCTCTTTGGTGAGGTAGCTCACCGCGTCATGGACAAAGACCGCGTCGAACTGCCGGTTGAGCCGGACTGAGCGCATGTCACCGACCAGGTGCTCACACTCGGGATTGAGCGTCTTTGAGACCGCCAGCATCTCCGGGGCAAGATCAACCAACGTCATCGTGACGTGTGCTTTGAGGTGGGAAGCGTTGTTGCCTCCTCCGCTGCCGAGTTCGAGGAGCGTCGTCACCGGGCGGTCCGCCGTTGCCTTCAGGTGGTGCAGGAAGAAGGCCGCCTCTTCCTCGTAGTCCTCAGGTGCAGTGAGCAGATGAAACCACGGGGCTAGATCGCCATACAAACGAGGGAGTGATCGACTCACTTCTGTCTCCCTTTCCCGTTTTGGCGGACAAAGGCGCAGCATGCTGCGGGTATGTCCGCCAAAACCCTCTCTATTCGGGGGTGATCCCGAAGAACTGTTGAAACACCGCTTTGGCGATGGGGGCAGCGACCCTTCCTCCTGTGGCGTCGTCGCCGGCGTCGCCACCGGATTCCACCAGGACGGCCACCACGATCTGCTGCTCGCCGGGGCCGGCACCGACCGATCCGTACCCGACAAACCAAGCGTGTGGCGCCGAGTCGGGGACCTGTGCAGTGCCGGTCTTGCCGGCGATCCGGACCCCTTCGACGGCGGCATTGCGTCCGGTCCCGTTGGCGACCACGTCCTCCATCATCTCGGCGATCACGGCCGCGGTCGCGGGACTCATGGCGCGTCGCCACACCGCAGGCTCCGCCTCGGACTGGATCTCTGCGTCGGCGGTGAATACCTCGGCAACGAGGTAGGGCTCCATGATCTCGCCGCCGTTGGCCACTGCAGCTCCGACCAGCGCCATCTGCAGCGGGGTGGCTCGCACATCTCTCTGGCCGATGGCGGTCTGGGCGACGCCGGGAAGATCATCGGCAAAGGTCGCCACGTCGGGCATCGATGACGCCACCACCCGCAGGTCGAGCGGAATCTCGAGATTGAAGCCGTAGGACTCTGCTGCGGCCACGAGCGGCAGCGCATCGAGTTGGATCCCGATCTGGGCGAACGTGGTGTTGCATGAGCGCCGGAAGGCTTCCGCCAAAGTGACCGAGACGCCGTCGGCACACACCTTGCGATCAAAATTGCGGATGGTCGAGGTGGTCCCCGGCAGTTCCAGCTCGAGCGGATCCGGGTAGCTGGTTCCCGGCCCCGCCTCGCCGGTTTCCAGTGCTGCGGTCGTGGTGACGATCTTGAAGGTGGACCCCGGCGCATACGTCTCCGCAACGGCACGGTTCAGCAACGGCCGGGCCGGGTCCTCGTCGAGTTGGCTCCCGACCGGTCCGGCTCCCGTGCCCAAGAGGCTGTTGGGATCGAACGTCGGATTCGACACCATCGCCAGAATCGCCCCGGTCGCCGGATCCATCGCCACCACCGCGCCGATCTGATCCCCCAGCGCTTCGGCGGCCGTCTGCTGTAGCCCGTGATCGATGGTCAAACGCACCCCTCGCGGCCGCAGGTCGTCACCCATCATGGCGTTGATGACACCCGAGATGGTGGCGTCCCGATCGGTCAGAAGCTGATCAGCCCATGCCTTCTCCAAGCCGGTGGAGCCGAATAATTGGGTGGCGTATCCGACAACGTGGGAGTAGAGCCCATCCTCGGGGTAGATCCGTCGAAACACTCGGGGATCGTCGGGGTCGGCCTCGGATGTCGCCACCACGACCCCATCGGCCGTGATGATGGTGCCCCGCTCTCGCCCGGCGCGGCCGGCGATGAGTCGGGCGTTGCGAGGGTCGTCGCGGTAGTCGGGGCCGACGATCAACTGCTGGTACGTCACCGCCCCGGCCAACACGACGAAGATCAGGAAGATGGCGGTCGCCATGTGGCGGATGGGTCCGTTCATGCCCGTTCTCCATGGGAGATCCGCGCCAGCAGGGTGATCATCACCAGGTTGGTGAGCAGCGATGACCCGCCGTACGACATGAACGGCAGCGTGATGCCCGTGACCGGCATCACGCGCAGTACTCCGGCGAGAATCAGGATGGCCTGGACCGCAAGCAGCAGGGTCAGGGCCGAGGCGAGGAACTTGCGGAACACGTCGCGGGCCCGCAGCGCGATTCCAAAGCCTGCTGCGGTGAGGAGAGCAAACCCGGCAAGCACGGCAATCGTTCCGGCGTACCCCATCTCCTCACCGACGGCGGCGAAGATGAAGTCGGTCGAGGCGAATGGGATGCGGTTCGGCTCTCCCAAGCCGAGACCTGATCCGGTGAGGCTGCCGCTACCGAGGGCGAACAGACTCTGCGCGATCTGGAAGCCCGACCCGGTGAAGTCGTCGAAGGGGCGTATCCAGGCCTCGACCCTGCGCTGCACGTGGTCGAACATCTGATAGGCGAACAGGCCGCCGGCCGCGATGAACGCTCCCCCGACCCACACGTAGGCAACCCGCCCGGTCGCGATGTAGATCAGACCGATGAACAGGGCAAAGAGCAGGAGCGATGCGCCCAGGTCCCGTTGGTAGACGAGGACCCCAAAAGACGCAAGGGCGGCGAGGACGACCGGCCCGAACTCCCGCAGGGGTGGGATTCGGAGCGGGCCGAGCCTGCGATCGGAGGCCGCCATCGCGGTATGGCGCTCGGCGAGATATGAGGCGAGGAAGATGGCGAGGAAGACTTTGGCGATTTCGCCCGGCTGAAAGCTCAGCGTGCGCCCCCCGAAGGGGATCTCAAAGCGCACCCAGAGTCGTGAACCGTTGACGATGGCCCCGTGGACCGGCCACGAGGTCGGCAGCAGCGGTAGGAGCAACAGCACCACCGCGGCGGCCAGGAACAGATACCGATAGCGCCGTAGCACCTCGACACCCTCGTCCCGCAGCAAGAGCAGCACCAGGACCGAGATCGCGGCACCGACGAGCAGCCACCAGCGCTGGAGGCCGGCCAGGTCGGAATCGAGTCGATAGACCTCGATGAAGCCGATAGCCGTGAGGAAGGCGGCCAGCGGGAACACATACGGGTTGGCTGCAGCGGCCCAACGCCGCAGCGCAAAGTGGATGCTGCCGAAGGCTGCCAGGAACACGAGGAACGTGAGGGCCACTTGGGCGTCGAGCCAGACGCCTCTGGTGAAGTTGACCAGGGCAACACCCATTGCCGCGATCACTGCAGCCGCCACGAGGAGCGCCGCCTCGGCGGTGCGGGTCATGCCGAGACGTCCACCACCGCGACCGTGGTGTTGTCGACGCCGCCGCCGGCGTTGGCCGCCTCGATGAGGGCCCACGCCGCAGCGGAAGGCGTCTCAGCCTCGCTCATGATGTGCGCGATAGCGAAGTCGTGGACCATTCCGGTCAACCCGTCGCTGCAGAACAGGACGCGGTCGCCGGGTTCGAGGGCATACTCGATCTCGTCGGCCTTCACTCCCGCCATACCGACGACTCGTGACAGAAGATGTTTGCGGGGGTGAGTTGCGGCGTCTTCGGGGCTGATCTGGCCACGGGAAACCAAGTCCATCACCCAGGTGTGATCCGTGGTGACCTGTTCGAATGACGTGCCGCGCATGACGTAGAGGCGGCTATCGCCAATGTGACCGATATGCAGCGTTCCGTTCGATTCGAACACGCCGATGGTGATAGTTGTGCCCATCCCGGCGAAGCTGGGGTCCTCGTCGACGGCGGCAAGAACGGCGGCATTGGCTCGTTCGACCCTCGCTGCCATGTCCTGGTCCACCGGCGTGCCCGCGGTTGCCGCATCGATGGCGAGCCGGCTGGCTACCTCGCCAGCGGCGTGGCCGCCCATGCCGTCGGCGACGGCAATGACGACGGGACCCGAGCCCGAGCCGTCGTCGGCTGGGGCGACGGCGTCTTCGTTTTTGTCACGAAGGTGGCCGACGTCTGTCGCGGTTGCCCATGTGTACTTCATCGCACCTCGAGGATGGTCTTGCCAATCTGCACGCTATCGCCTTTGGAGAGCACGGTGGGAACCGTGACGCGCCGTCCGTTCACATAGGTGCCGTTGGTGCTGCCGAGGTCGTGCAACATGGCCTGTCCGCTCTGAGACCCCACCCGTAGGTGGAACTCCGATGCGTACGGGTCATCGATGACGACGTCGGCGTCTTCGCTCCGTCCCAATACGGTAGGCCGTCCCAGGGGTATGCGGTGACCAGCGAGGTTGTCTGAGCGAACCACGACGAGTTCTCCCGCTGTCTTGGGCGCACGCGGCGACTGCGCCGGTCCGACATGCGCCCGGATCGACCGTGCCACCTGCCACAAGAACAGGAAGACCAGCGCAAGGAACATCAGCTTCAGAAGGTTGAGGAACAGGGCGGGCAAGGGGGTCTCCTAGAGCAACCTGAAGAAGAAGGTAGCGGGTCCGAGAGTCAGTTCGTCGCCGGGGTTGATCGCCACCGGCTTGGTCAGCACGGCGGCAGCGTTGACAGAGGTGCCGTTGACCGAACCGGCGTCACTGACCCAGGTTCGTCCTCCTTCACGGAACACTACTGCGTGGTGGCGCGAGATCTCCGATTCGTTCAGGCGCAAATCGGCGTCGTCGGAGCGACCGATCATGACTCGGTTGTCGTCGAGTTCGAGGATTCGTGAACCGCGCGCGTCGATCAATTGGCCCCAACTCGGTAGCTGACCCGGAACGGTGGATCCGTCGCAGCGCAGCGTTCCGGGCGAGACCGAGTCGTCCACCTCGATTTCCACCCGGACCGGCCCACCGGTGCACCAACCGCGTTCAGCTGCCGTGACGGCTAGGGCATTGACCAACTCGCCGGCAAGTTCATTGTGGTTGAGATCGGCGTTCAGATCCGCGGGGCTGATGCGCACCAGATAGTGGTTACGCATCCGCGGCCCAGCGAGACTATCGGATAGGTCGAGGTCCGCCTGACGCACCAGGCGATTGGCCATGTCGACCGGCTGCATTCTTCCGCGGAAGATCGCCGCCGACAGTCCGTCGACGAAGCGCTCCAGGCGGCGTTCGAGTTCGCGAGCAACCTTCATGGGAACCGATTGTATGGGGAGTTGATCATTGTCCCCCATAGAACGATGAGACAACCCTCGACGGTTCCGGCGGAGAGTGGGGCGGCTGCGTCGCAAGACTGGTCGCCTGCCAAGCAACGTCAGGCCGCGCTCGCCGGTGAAGGACTGAGCGGGAGCGTGGCCGGCACGGTGAGGGTTCACGCGATTGGTCCAATGGTCCCCTACCACCAAATCCAGTCCCTGGTACCATTCCTCCCGTCCGGGCGAGTGGCGGAATTGGCAGACGCGCAGGATTCAGGTTCCTGTGAGGTAACACTCGTGAGGGTTCAAGTCCCTCCTCGCCCACGCCCATGGCCTATCCCCCTTATGCCCCGGTCGCTCGGTCGCGTCGCCGACGCCGTATCGCTCTCTTCATCACCATCGCGATTGTCATCGCGGTGATCGCTCTCGCGGTCCGCTACCGCACCGACGAGCGCGTTTCTCTCGACTATCTGGCCATGGCCCAGGAGGTTGCGGAGGACGAGGAAGCCATCGCCGCCAGCTTGGGTGACTTGTTCTTAGAGATCGGCGATCTGGAGCGGCCCGACATCCTGGAGCGGATCGACGCGCTCAGCACCGAGTCGGTAACGCTGGTGACGAGAGTCGAATCCGCCGTGGTGGCCGGCCCGGTGACCCAGGCGCACGGCTTCTTGCTTGTTGCGGTGGAGTCGTGGAACGAAGGTCTCGATGCCATGGACGAGGCCATCATCCAAATCCTCGACGAAGAGGGGGAGGGAAGAACCGGGGATAGCATGCTGGCAGAGGTCTTCGACGACCTGAGCGTCGGCGATCGTGCCTATGTCGGCTTCCAGCGGACCGTCGCCGACATCGACCCCGACCTGGTGAATCGCGAGTATCCCTCGGTGGTCTACGCCGGCGGGGAGAATGTGGCGTTGTTCGACGCAGTTGCAGTCGCCGACCGGCTGCGGTTGATCCGCAAGCTCGATGAGGCCCACGACATATCGGTCACCGTGTCGACCGATCCGGAGCCGTTGGGCTCGCAGAACGACGTCCCGGTGGTCCCCGACAGTGACACGTTCGTGGTGTCGGCGGTCATCACCAACGAGGGCAATCTGCCCGAGGAATTGATTCAGGTGCGGCTGACCCTGACCGCCGGCGGCGAGGTGCGGCCCTCGATCGAACGCAACGAACTCATCCCCGTCTTGGGTCCCGGAGAAGCCACCACGAGGACATTCGATCAGCTAGATCTGGTGCCGGGAACGCTGTACGAATTGCGCGTGACGGCGACAATCGCCGAGGATAAGGCCCTCGAGAACAACGAGTGGACGCTCATCTTCATTAGGAACAGCGCAGAATGATCTACGTACTGCTTGCCGTCATCGCCATCACGCTTCTCATCGTGCTGTGGATGTCAATGGAACTCAACAAGGTACGCGCCTTAGTGGCGACCGTTCCCGACGACGGCAACGTCTACCAAATGCTGCGCAGTGTCGACGCCGAACTGAAGCATCAAGAGAAGACGGTGGCTGCCATCGAGCCACGGCTCGCCGCGGTTGAGGCCGCCATGCCCTTGGCGATCAGCCGGACCGGCGTCGTTGCCTACGACGCATTCGACAACATCGCCGGCAACCAGTCGCGCACCATTGCTCTGCTCAACTCGAACGGCGATGGCGTTCTGATCAGCTTGCTGGTCGGTCGTGACGAGACGCTGTTCTTCACAAAACAGGTCAGGGGTCGTCAGGGCGTCGAGCCGCTCTCTCCTGAAGAAGAGGCCGCCATTCACCAGGCCATGGGCGGATAACGTCGGATGATCGACGTCGCGGTTCTTCGTCACCAACCCGAGGTCATCGTCGCCTCGCTGGAGCAGCGCGGCATCGACATCGACGTTGGCGCCCTTGTCGCGCTCGACGAGGAGCGCCGTATCGTGCGGGCCCGGGCCGAGGAACTGCGTGCCGCCCAGAAGACGCTTGGCAAGAGCGTGCCGACGCTCGAGGGTGAGGCGCGGCAGGAAGCCATCGAGCAAGCCGGTCGACTCTCCGGCGAGTACAAGGCTGCGCTATCGGAGGCCGACGAACTCGACGCCCGTTTCGACGCCCTGTGGATCACGCTGCCAAATCTCACAGACCCCACGGCGGCGCCGGGCCTCTCCGAGGAAGACTCGGTCGAGATCAAGCGCTGGGGTGAACCCGCCGTCACCTTCGAAGGGCAACAGGATCATGTCGACCTCTCGGTTCCCATGGGGTTGATCGACGTCGAGCGGGCCGCCAAGGTCTCCGGTTCGCGCTTCGGGTACCTGATGGGCCCACTGGTGCGTCTCGAGTTCGCGCTGGTCCAGTTTGCGTTCGATCGGCTCGAACCGCATGGCTTCACGCCGGTGATCCCGCCCGTGCTGGTCAGAGAGCATGCGTTGTTCGGCACGGGGTTCTTCCCGGGTGACCGTGAGCAGGTCTATGCGGTGCCCGAGGACGAGCTGTACTTGGTGGGTACGTCTGAGGTCCCGCTGGCGGCCTTTCACGCCGATGAGATCCTCGAGGCAGCGACGCTGCCGCTGCGATACGTGGCGTTTTCGACGTGTTTCCGCCGTGAAGCCGGCACCTACGGCAAGGACACCCGCGGCATCTTCCGGGTGCATCAGTTCGACAAGATCGAGATGTTCAGCTTCGCCCACCCCGATGAGTCGCAGCGCGAGCACGACTTCCTGCTCGAACGTGAGGAAGACCTGGTCCAGGCCCTGGGATTGCCGTACCGGGTCGTCAACGTTGCGGCCGGCGACCTGGGTGATTCTGCAGCCAAGAAGTACGACATCGAGGCCTGGTTCCCCGGCCAGGACCGCTACCGGGAGATCACCTCGACGTCGAACACGACGGACTTCCAGGCACGTCGTCTCAAGATCCGGTTCTCGGATGCCACCGGCAACCGTTTTGTGCACACCCTCAACGGGACGGCGATCGCGATGGGTCGTTGGCTCATTGCCATCGTGGAGAACAACCAACAGCCCGACGGGACCATTGTGGTGCCCGACGTGTTGCGCCCGTACGTCGGCTTCGACACGATCAGCTGACCGGGCCGGGTAGAGCGATGAGCAACGGCACGGTCTTCTCCGACATCGCCGGCAAGTACGACAGGATCAACCGCGTTTTGTCGTTCGGACAGGATCAGAATTGGCGCAAGCGTGTTGTTGCCCACCTTCCCGGCGGCCGCCTGCTCGACCTCGGCGGCGGCACCGGAGCGGCCAATGAAGCCTTCGGCGATCGTGACGTTGTGGCCCTCGACCCTGCGCCCGAGATGTTGGCGCTCAACCCGACCGCACACCGGGTGGTTGCCGTCGGTGAGGCCCTGCCCTTCAACGATGGTGCGTTTGATGCGGTTTTCTCGGCCTACGTGTTCCGCAACCTCGACTCGGTCGACGCAACCCTCGGCGAGATAGCGCGGGTGTTGCGGCCCGGTGGTCGTGCCGGGATCGTCGGCCTGGGCAGGCCGGAGTCGAAGTGGCAGGCCTCGCTACACCGGGCCGGGTCCGCCGTGACGCTGCGGGCGGTCGGCCTGGCGAGCGGCGCCTACGACGAGTACACGTACCTCCACCACAGCCTCGACAAGCTGCCGCCTCCGGAGGTGTTGTTCGCCGGTGGCCCGCTGGCCGTGGTGGAGGTCTGGCGGATGGGGCCGCTCGGGTTTGTCTACGGCGCCGTCCTGGAGAAGGCATGACTCCCGAGGCCGACCTGCCCGCGCCGCCACTCGTCCCCGACCGGGCCCTAGCCGGCTACTGGCAGCGCATCCTGGGATTCGGGATCGACATCTTCCTGATGTTCGGGGTCACGGTAGGGATCGCAATCATCGGCGGGGTCGAGTTCGACGACATTGCGGTTACCGGCGGTTGGCCAAGGTCGGTGCGGGTGGCTCAGTTCATCGCCGTCGGCCTCTACTACGTGATCTTGACCGGTTGGCGAGGAGAGACCCTCGGCAAGATGACCGTCGGCTCGCGAGTGATTGGAGCGCAGACCGGGGTGATACCCACCTGGCCGGCCGCCACCGTCCGCTGGGCGATCGTGGGCATCGCCGGGGTACTGCCGGTGCCCTTCCTGTCGATTGTGGTCTACGGCGTTGTTGCGCTCGATCCACGCCGACGGGGCCTTCACGACTTTGGGGCGGGCACCGTCGTGGTCGACGTGCGCCGCTACCGGGAGACACAGACCGTCATCGGCCCGTGATGAGGTGACCGTGCACCCCGCCTTCGAATAGTCACCCGCCGGCGCGTCCCGGGCCGTTGACTCCAGCCAGGCACCCCTACGGCACCCGGGACCGACCCGCTTAGGGCTGCTTCCTTCCGGATCTGACCCGATTCACGGCGTCCCGCCGCGTAGGACCCAGCCTTCAACATCAACTGTCCCGGCGCTGGCCCGAAGGGCTTCCACCCTCGGGCGGGGATTCGGCCTCGCATGAAGAGGATTTCGAGTTCAGGGCACCCCTAGCGCCCCGCCTAGCACGGTAGACGAGAGGTTAGCCGGGTTGGGCGACTGCAAAACAGTCGGATCGTCAGCCGGTGGTGACTCGCAAGATGCCCTCTTGGCCGGCCGTGAAGTGGCCGGGAATGGTGCAGATGATCTGGTAGGTGCCGGCCGGCAGGGGCTGGGTCGTGCCCTGAGCGGTGACCCCCGCATCGGCGTAGAGGCGGAACAGCACCAAGTCTTCGGTGAACTCGGCTTCGTTGTCGATGGACTCAGACAGGATCGTCCAGTCATGTTCGACGGTGCCCTGGTTGTCCATCGTGACGTCGATCGGTGCGTTGGGTACGGCCAGCCAGAGGTCGGGGGCGTAAGCGAACTCGGTCGCCACGGTGAACACCGCGGCCTGCGGCGGGCCCGTCGATGCCGTTGTTGGCGGCGCGTCGTCGCCCCCCATGGCGACAACAACGATCACCAGGACGGCGAGCACTG
The DNA here is from genome assembly GCA_963821095.1 of uncultured Acidimicrobiia bacterium. Classification (GTDB taxonomy): domain Bacteria; phylum Actinomycetota; class Acidimicrobiia; order Spongiisociales; family UBA5794; genus CAVPHV01. The sequence continues at coordinate 95,352 of CAWGCJ010000008.1, forward strand.
CGGCAGCGATCACGAACGGAAGGGCACGGCGCATCGGGGGCACCCTAACTCCTGGCCGCATCAACACGTTCGCCCGGTATCATCCGGCGCGCATTGGAGAGATGGCCGAGCGGACGAAGGCGGCAGTCTCGAAAACTGTTGAATCGGTTTTACCGGTTCCGTGGGTTCGAATCCCACTCTCTCCGCGCGGTCCGTCTGGCGGCCGGTCCGTCCGCAGTTCGCGGAACGAACTGCGTGCTACCGGCGCGGGTTGGTCGCCGCTTGCGGGGCGCAGCGGGGGCGCGGATCGGGGGAGATAGGGGCTGTGGTCCTCTGGGCGTGTTTCGTTGCTCGCCGCGAGCGTCGAGACGTGCTTCATCGCCCGCCAGGGGACCCGGGCTACCATGATCGAGTCCTGTGCCGGACCGAATGGGGTCTCCTTGGCCGACGAATCTCGACCGACTTGCAGCGTCGTCATTCCTGTGTACAACAGCGAAGGCGTGGTCGGTGACACCATCGACCGCACAACTTCGGTGTGTGAGGAAGCCGGAATCGACTACGAATTGATCCTCGTCAACGACGGGAGTCCCGACCATTCGTGGGAGATCATCTCAGAGCGGGCAGCGGCCAATGACCGCATTGTGGCGATCGATCTGCTCAAGAACTACGGGCAGCACACGGCCGTCTTCGCTGGCCTTCGGCACAGCGAAGGTCGGTACGCCATCACCATGGACGACGACCTCCAAAACCCGCCGGAGGAGATCCCCCCGCTACTGGCGAAGGCCGAGGAGGGCTACGACCTCGTCATCGGCCGTTTCGAGCGGAAGCGGCACTCGCTGTCTAGGCGGTGGGGCAGCAAGCTGGTCGATTGGATGAATCGGCGCGTCTTCCACAAGCCCAAGGGCCTGGTGCTCACCAGCTTTCGGTGTATCCGCCGCGATGTGGTTGACCGCATGGCCGACTACCGGACCGCCTATCCCTACATCCCCGGGTTGGCCTTGATGTTCTCGCGAAGCCGAGTCAACGTCCCTGTGGAGCATCACCCCCGCACCGTCGGCAAGAGCAACTACAGCCTGCTGCGAATTCTGGCCGTGGTGCTACGGATCCTGTTCAACTATTCCTCATACCCGTTGCGGTTCGTGTCGGGCCTCGGCCTCATCATCACCGCCATTGCCTTCATCCTGACCGCGGTGATATTCATCAGAAACCTGATCGTCGGCAGTTCCGTGCCGGGGTGGACGTCGGTGGCACTCATGTTGGCGTTCTTCAACGGGGTCACGTTGTTGATCATTTCGATGCTCGGTGAGTACCTGGTCAGACTCCTCAATCAATCGAGCGAACCGACCGGCTACCACGTTCGCGCCATCGTTGGCGGCGATGACTGAGCACTTTCTCGTGGTTGGGGCGCAGCGCTCCGGGACCACATACCTATATCAGGTGCTCGATGAGCATCCCGGGGTTGCGATGGCCCGGCCGGTCTGGCCGGAACCGAAGTTCTTCCTTGACGATGACAAGTTCGACCGGGGCATGGACTGGTATGAGGAGACGTTCTTTTTTCACGCCGAGCCGGGGCAGATTCGCGGCGAAAAGAGTGTTGGGTATCTCGAGTCGGCAGTTGCAGCCGACCGGATCGTTGCCACACTTCCCCACGCGCGAATTGTCGCCATCCTGCGCGATCCGATCGAGCGTGCCGTCTCGAACTACCGGTTCTCGGTTGCCAACGGCCTCGAAGACCGGTCCATCGAGGCGGCTCTGGGCGCAGATTCACCCGAGGTCGAACGCGATGGCGGTTGGTTCGTCGTTGGCGACCGGAGAATTGCTGCCAACCCCTTCGACTACCGAAGACGTGGGCACTACATCGAGGATCTCTGGCGCTATGCGGCGAGTTTCGGGCGCGAGCGCATGCACGTGATGGTGTTCGAAGACGCAGTCGGCTCTGCGGGGGAATTGGCTCGGCTGTACGGATTCCTCGGTGTCGATCCGGGGTTCGTTCCCGAAGCTCTTGCCACGGTGTTCAATGCCACTGCGGGAGAACCGAGCCAACTCGCTGAGAAGCTTCGGAACGAACTCGCCGACTACTACGCGCCACTGAACGCGGCGCTCGCTGCTGAATTCGACTTGGACCTCAGCTCGTGGGAGTTTGGTCGCTGAACGGCTGATCGATCGCCGGAGACTTTCGAGCGAGCAGGGCACCGGTCATGGCGGCGAGAGCAACCATCTCGGCGGCAACGAAGGCGGCCACGACGCTTGCTGTCTTGTCTCCCGTCCAGACGAGCAGTACCCCAACGCCGACAACCAACGCAGCCACAAAAGCGACCTGAATGGTGACGGTGCGGGCCTGGGCGGTCAGCATCAGGATTAAGCCCAGGCCACCCAACGCCAGGACGCTGCCCGCTGCAATCGCGGCCGTCAGCGGTGCGGAGGTGGGGGTCGTGGGTGCGAAGACGAGGTCGATGAACCACGGTCCGGCGTAGTACCCGAACACGGCGCCCACCATGGCAACACCGATAGTGGCGGCGGAGACTGCTACCGCAAGTCGCCGCATTCGATCCTTCTGGCCCGCAGCGACCATGCGAGTGAGTGGTCCCGTGAATCGTGTGGCGACGCCGAGCGCCAGCAGGTACGGAGCGCGGAAGACGGCCAGGCTCAGGAACAGCGCGGTGACTGCCGCCTCTTCACCACCGATTGCCTGCAGGACCACCGGCCCCGAATTCAGGATGATCTGGGCGATGAGTAACCCGCCGGCGAGACCACCGAGGAAGGCAAACGCCGGCTCCCTGAGCCCGTTGCGGAATTTCATCTTGAAGGTCTCCGGCCAGAAGACCGCCACCGCCGGTCCGATCGCCAAGACCGCCGCGAACAGAAACACGGAGTCGAAGACGATGGCGACCACGATCCCGGCGGAGAGGCGCAACAGATTCTCGGCTGCGATGTTCGCCGCTGTCGCGAAGTAGTGGCCCAGGCCCGACAACACTCCGCGTTGCAACCCGGCAAATGCTGAACCCACCGTGATCAGGAACACCAGAATGGCCCAGCCTGGATCGCTGGAGCCAAACAAACGGTCCGACGCCAGCCATGATCCGAGAGCGAGCAGACCGGCCAGGCCGACGACGACCCATGCGATCTGTGGCACCGTGCCGGCCACCCCACGGGTGTCGCCGTCAACCGAGATCTGGCGGATGGCCCAATGCTGGAGTGGAAACATGAAGAGCGCCACGGACACGGCCCAGAAGGTCCACAGGACAGCGATCGGCGCCATGGCGGCGTCGCCGTAGGTCCGGGTACCGATGGCGATGTAAAGGTATGCCGCGATGCCGTTCACCGCAGTGCCTGCGAGGAGAGCCATCGACTCCGAGAGGGGTCGGGTTCGAGCCGATGGCGGCGGGTCGGAGGCGGGCATGCTGGGGGCGAGTGTACGAGGAGGTCGCCGCTCCTTGGTGATCCATCCGGGCCGGCTAATGGGGTTTAGAGTGCGGTGCGTCCCCCAGATCTGCGTAGGAGCATGACGTTCGAACAAGCCGTTGAGACGTATCGGGCGACGATGTCTGCGGCCGATCTCGCCCACGTCGACGGAGTGAGCGCCGAGGCTGCGGTTGAATCACTGCGCGACTGGTCGACCTTCGCCGACCTCGCCGATGTCCGAGAATGGTTTCTGCGTCAGCGAGCCGAGAACACCATGACTGTCACCAAGATTCCAGTCGACCAATGCCGGGGCTGGCGCGTTGAGGAGGGAACCGGCTACCTCAAACATGAGTCCGGCGAGTTCTTCGTAGTCGAAACCATCGAGGTATCAATGTCGAGCAGCCGGGAGGTCGGCGAAGGTGGGTGGTGCCAGCCGGTGATCACGCAGGTGGGCGACGATGGTGGGATCCTCGGCCTCCCGCGGAAACGCTTCGACGGAGTGCCCCACTACCTCGTACAAGCCAAAGCCGAGCCCGGAAACTACGGTCTCGTCTCGCTCAGCCCGGCGGTGCAGGCCACGTTTAGCAATCTGAGGCGTGCCCACGGCGGATTGCTCCCCACCTTTGCCGAATACTTCTATCCGCAGGTCCCCGACCGTTGCCGACTCGTGGCCAAAGCGTGGTTGTCCGAAGACGGCGGGAGGCTGTTCAACAAGCGTAATTTGGGGATCGTCATCGAGCTCCCCTCCGATGAGGCGGTCGAGTTGCCCGATCGGTTCCGGTGGCTGTCGATGTGGCAGATCAAGCAGTTGTTCGCTGAGGATGCCTGGGTCAACCCTCACCTGTTTCGGCTGATCTCCATGGTCGGCAACTGATGGCGAGCGATCCGTTGCGCGTTGTCGTTGCAGGACTGGGGCGTCACGCCACCAAGACTGTGCTCCCGGCGCTCGCGGCGAGCGAGAGGTGGGTGATGACAGGTGTGGTTTCCTTGCGACCCGCAGTCGCGGCCGAAGTGGGTGCGGCATACGGGGTAGCAGGCCACACCTCCCTCGTCGCCGCAATCGAGGAAGAGGAACCCGACGCGGTCTACATCGCTGTCGTCCCATCGGAACACGTTGCAGCCTGCCAAATCGCGCTGTCTGTAGGCGTACGGGTGATCGTTTGCGAGAAGCCCCTCGGTACCAGCGGTGAAGACGTCCGGCGTCTCATCACCGAAGCTGAGACCCGTTCAGCTCTGCTCTACGAAGTCATGGCCTACCAGCACCACCCCCAGTTCGTCGCCATCGAGCACCTGATCGGGACCGAGGAAATCGGTGACCTGGTCCACGGCTACGCCAGCTTCCTGTATCCCCATCTGCCCGATACCGACCACCGGTACGATGCAGCTGCCGGCGGAGGTGCGACTCTCGATGCCGGCGTCTATCCGTTGTCGATGGCCGTGCGGCTGCTCGGCGGCAAGACGCTCGAGGTGCAGGCGTCGCTCTTTCGTGGTGACCGTGAGGTGGACACTGCTGGTGCGGCGACACTGACCGACGGACGAGGCCGCTATTTCCAATGCTCATGGGGAATGGGTGCGGCGTACACCAACCTTGCTCGCATCGTTGGCACGAACGGCGTCATTGAGGTGGCTCGGCCATTCTCGAAGCCTGCGCCGTTCGTCGAACCGCTGACGGTCGTTGGCGGGTGGGGGGAACGGGCCGCCGTTCCGTATCCAGCGACCGACCAGTTTGTTGCCATGCTCGACGACATCGCTCGCCATCGGGTTGATCCGGTCTGGATCGAATCGACGCACCGCCAGATCGAGGACCGCTGGTCCGTGATCGACCGAGTGCTGGAGACGAAGCGCTGATCCACGACAGCAGCAGCGGGTGACGGCGGCTACCGCGTGTCGAGCCAATCAACGATGGTGTCGCACACGCGTTCCGCATCGGCCTCGGTCATCGCCGTGTGGAGCGGTAGGCGTAGAACACAATCAGCCCAGCGGTCGGTGATCGGTAGGTACCTGTTGTAGCCGCCTTGCTCCCCGTACGGCGACGAATGCAGCGGAACGTAGCCGATATAGGCATCGATGCTGGACCGCCGGAGCGCCATCCGAAGCGCGTCCGTCGCCTCGGGGGTCTCGACCCGAACGTAGAAAGCGTGGTAGTTGTTGACAGCTTCCGGCCGCCAGCGCTGAGTGAAGAGGCCGTCCTCTTCGTGGTCCCCGAGACGCGTTGCATAGGTCTCCCACAGTCTTTGACGAAGTGCCACCACTTGGGCGTATTCCTCGAGGCCGGCCAGCAGCAGAGCTGCCTGCAACTCGGTGGGCTGGAAGCTCGACCCGAGTTCGACCCAGGAGTACTTGTCGACCATGCCTTTGAGCATCGCCTGGCGATTCGTCCCCCGCTCCCAGATGTAGGTGGCGGCGTCAACGAGATCGGGATCGTTGATGAACAATGCGCCGCCCATCGAGCTGTGGATGTTCTTGGTGAAGTGGAACGAGATGGCGCCGAGTGTCCCGAAGGCCCCGGTGCTCAACGAGCCCAGGCGCACTCCGAGCGCCTGGGCAGCATCCTCGACCAGCCACACACCGCGATCGTGTGCCCAGGCAGCGATGCGATCGACCTCACCGGGATTGCCGGCGTAGTGGACCGGCACCAGCACGGAGTTGGCCGGTGCGTTGGTGGCCACGACACCATCGAAGCCGACGTTCATCGTTTCGCGGTCAACGTCGATGAACTCCAATTCGTAGCCGGAGCGCAGGAAAGCGTTGGCCGTCGACGAGAACGTGTACGAAGGCATGAACACTCGGTTGGCCCCGTGCACGGCGGAGAGAAGCATGGCTGCCATTTCTAGGGCACCCGTGGCCGAATGCGTGATGAGGACTCGGTGGATCCCGTAGGTGGACTCCAGCAGTTCTGCGCTGCGGCGGGTGAAGGAACCATTGACGTTCTCATTGGCGTCAAGCGCCTCGAGAATGTACGTCCTAGCCGCGGTCGGCGTGTGGGCGACATGGAAACGGATCGGTTCTGTTTGATAGCTCATTGGTAGTCCCGAGGCGTCGCTGGTCACTGGTGCCCGCTTGACCGCCGGTAGCATACCGATCGCGGCTATTGCGTCCGGCCCGCTCCGGGTTTGTTCCGGTGGCCGATCAAGCATCGACGACGGAAGGCAGATCGTGGCGGTACTGGTGACCGGAGCCGCGGGATTCATCGGCTCCAATCTGGTCCACCACCTTCTCCAGCGTTGGCCGGACCGCCATCTCGTTTCGCTTGACCTCCTGACCTATTCAGGACACCTGGCCAACCTGGATGGAGTCCTTGACCACGGCCGACACACCTTTGTCCAAGGCGACATCACCGATCCCGAAGTTGTGCATCGGGTCTTCGAGGACCACGAGATCGACGGAGTGATCCACCTGGCGGCCGAAAGCCACGTCGACCGGGCGATTGTCGAACCCATGGCGTTTGCCAAGACGAATGTCATCGGCACCGCTGTGCTGCTCCGCCAAGCGGCCGAGTCATGGAAGGGACGCGAGGACGTACGTTTCCACCATGTCTCGACCGACGAGGTCTTCGGCAGCCTTGGGACGGATGGCCGTTTCAACGAATCGACTTCCTACCGGCCGAACAGCCCCTATTCGGCTTCGAAGGCCGCCTCGGACCACTTCGTGCGGGCGTGGAGCGAGACCTATGACCTTTCCGTCGTCATCACCAACTGCACGAACAATTACGGACCCCGCCAGTTCCCTGAGAAGCTGATTCCACTGACGATTGTCCGCGCCATGGAGGGGGAGTCGGTTCCGGTCTACGGAGCAGGCGCCAACGTGCGTGATTGGTTGTACGTCGAGGACCATTGCGATGCTCTCGCTCTCGTCTTCGAGCGGGGTGCCGACGGTGCGACCTACTGCATCGGTGGTGAGGCGGAGGTGAGCAACCTGCAATTGGTGCGAATGGTTCTCGATGAGGTCGATCAAGCTCGTGGTCTTCCGACCCGAAGCTCACAGGAGTTGATTGAGTTCGTGACCGATCGACCTGGGCATGATTTTCGCTATGCAATGGACATCGGTCGCATCCGGTCCGAGCTCGGATGGAGCCCGTCGGTCGACCTCAGGCAAGGTGTCGCCCGAACAGTGCGCTGGTACCTCGACAACCCGGAATGGATTAGCGCGGTCGAAAGCGAAGACCACCGTTCGTTCAGCGCCGCTTGGTACGACAGGTAGGAGGAAGCACCTTGGCGACGCCGAACCCTCACAAAGGCATCCTCCTCGCTGGAGGAACGGGAAGCAGGTTGCACCCGTTGACCGCCGCGGTGAGTAAACAACTGATGGCGGTCTTCGACAAGCCGATGGTCTACTACCCGCTCACGACGCTGATTCTGGCCGGCGTGCGTGACATCCTGCTGATCTCGACCCCAAGTCATCTGCCCAGGTTCGAAGACGTCCTTGGGGACGGCGTTGATTGGGGCGTGAACATCGAGTATCTCCCTCAGGTCGAACCGAGGGGAATCGCTGACGGGTTGATCATTGGCGAAGAGTTTCTTGGGGACGATGCCTCGATCCTGGTGCTCGGCGACAACATCATCTACGGCCGCTACGACTTTCTGCGCAAGGCCATCGACGACGAAGGCGATCACGCCACGATCTTCGCCTATCACGTCGACGACCCATCCGCCTATGGCGTTGTCGAGTTCGACGAGGACGGCAACGTGGTGAGTCTGGTAGAGAAGCCCAGTGAACCGGTGTCCTCGTGGGCGATTCCCGGGCTCTATCTCTATCCTGCCGGGGTTGCTGCAGAGGCGAGGAGTCTCGAGACCTCGGCTCGCGGCGAGTTGGAGATCACTGAACTCCACCGCCGCTTCCTCTCTCAGGGGCGGCTCAAGGCGCGTCGCATGGGGCGTGGAACGGCTTGGTTCGACACAGGGACGGCCCAAGATCTGCTCGAGGCCGGAGGCTTCATCGAAGCTATCCAGCGGCGCCAGGGATTGTTGGTGGGCTCCCCCGAAGAGGCTGCGTTTCGGATGGGCTTGATCGACGAGGATCAGTTGCGCGCCAGGGTGGCTGAGCTCCCTTCCTGTGCCTACCGCGACTATCTCTCGCGGGTCACAGATGAGCAGGACTGAATGACGCGACGCACCGGGCCCTTGGTCGTGCGAGAGCCATACCCCATGTTCCGATTCGAGTGGCTACTCGTCGCGGGGGTGGCCGCCGCAGGTGGTCTGCTGGTGGCCTACTGGAGTCGCGACGCTTGGTTCTACTCGGACGTATGGGACTTTCTCGCCATGCGTCGCTTCTCTGATCTCGGAAGCCTCTTTCGGCCCCACCGCGGTCACCTGCAACTGCCGGCTGCCATTCAGACCGGGGTGCTGTACTCCGCATTTGGCATGGAGTTCTGGCCGTTTCACTATCTGCCGCGAGCACTTGGCTGGGGAGCGGTTTCGGGGTTGTCCTGGTGGATCATGCGTCGGCGTGGCGCCCACCCGGCGATTGCCCTCGGAGCAGTAGCGGTCATTGCCGTTCTCGGCTCCAGCTACTACTTCCAAGCGGCGCACATCGGCGCATTGATCGCCATTTCCTGTGCGCTTGGGGCTGCCTACCTGATCGATCTGCGGGAAGAACCCAGCAACACAGACAGATTGGCGGTCTTTGCCTTGCTTGTGGTGGGCGTCATGTCGGCTGGGATCGGCGTTTCGGCATTCCTCGGCATCGTCTTGGGTCTTCTCATCGTCCGCCGCTTGTCGCTCTGGATAGTCCCCGCCATCGCGGCGGGAGCCGTATATGGCGGCTGGCTTCTCTCCGCTGGTGTTCTGGGGGAGGACGCGACTCAAGCTGTCCGAACGCCGTTCGAGATTCCCTGGGCCGTCGTGCAGAACCTGAAGAACGTCATCCTCGAGGCAACGCAGTTTCCCGACGCTCTCGGCTGGCCGTTGGTTGTGGCTGCGTTGGCCGGGTTTGTTTGGCTGGTCTGGAGACGCAAGATTGCGGTCTTCGACATTCTGGTGCTGAGTTCGGCGCTCGTCTACGTGGTGCTCATCTCACGCACCCGGGCCAATGTCGAACGCGGACCCGTGGCGACCAATGTGATTCTGCTGTTGATCCCGGTCTTCGTGCCCTACGTGTCGCTGGTCAGGAGACGAGCCGTGGTCCTGGCGGGGCTCGTGATGGCGTTTCTTGTGGCAGCCCACGCAGTTCGGCTCCAGTCAGGTCTGGATGAGCGGATCGGTGAGATCACAGCGGGACGGCCCACCATTGAGTCGATGGCCGCTCTCATCGCACAGGGTGAGTTCTACGTGCCCGGAATGAAGCTCACCGAGGTGTCTTCGAGTAATCAACTCACCGTCGGTGGGTTGGCTCGCCTGGTGGACGAGGGCTGGGAGCCGGGCCCGCCGACCGAGCCTTCGGCCGTGATCCGACTCAGGGTCTCGTTCACGGACGAGGCCGAGGAGGGCGATGCCGTCATCATGGTGGCACCGGACACCTTGCGGGAGGACGGTTGCATGGTCGGGTTTCCCGCTGCACCCATCGTTCTTGATGTCGCTGGGCTTGCCGTTCTCCGCGCAAAGGCCAGTCAGCCGACCGATATCGTGGTCGGCTATTCGGCCGCTGGGATACAGGTCAGCGAGACGATCTCGCATGCAAGCACCAACGACCGCGCCTTCGGTATCTCCGGACCGCAGGATGGTGCCACCATCACCTTGGAGCCCGTCGAACCGGACACCAAGCTGCGGCTGTGTGGAGTGGGTGATTTTGTTCGACCTTAGGTGTACCGGGGGCCCCGTCGGGTCCACGGGTTTTGGAGCTATCTCCGGTCGTTGAAGAAGCGCTCCAGTTGCGCGGTGGCGTCCTGGCTGAGGACGCCGGCGATGACCTCGCAGCGATGGTTGAGTCGTTCGTCTTGGGGAAGGTTGTAGAGGCTCCACACGCCACCAGCCTTGAGGTCGGAGGCGCCATACACGATGCGGTCGACTCTGGCCCAGACGGCTGCCATGGCGCACATCGGGCAAGGTTCGAGGGTCACGACCAACGTGTGGCCGGTGAGTCGCCAGTCGCCGCGGGTTGCGGACGCCTCCTGGAGGACCAGCATCTCGGCGTGGGCAGTGGCGTCACCACGTTCCTCGCGCCGATTGTGGTCGGAGGCGACAACGGTTCCGTCGGGGCCGATGACAACGGCTCCCACCGGGACATCGCCGTGTTCGAGCGCAGCGCTCGCTTCGGCCAACGCGTGCCGCATCGGTTCGATCCACGTGCCGTGATCCACCAGTTCCTCCGCTCTTCTACACTCCGGGACCCTAGGAGGGATCGCATAGTCTGGCCTAGTGCGCACGCCTGGAAAGCGTGTAGGCGGGGTGACTCGCCTCGTGGGTTCAAATCCCACTCCCTCCGCCGCAGTGTTCGAGTCCTGTTCGGCCTCGAACGCTGCTACCTGGGGCGGGTTGTTTTGTTTTCCTCGCGCGGTCTGGGTGTCAGTTGTGGGTGGCACGGTTGGACGCTGGTTGCCGAGCGCGGGGTAGGTTCAAATCCCACTCCCTCCGCCGCAGTGTTCGAGTCCTGTTCGGCCCCGAACGCTGCTACCTGGCGGGTTGTTCTGTTGTCTCTGTTCAGTCCTCGAGACACTGCTGACCTGGGGTGGGTTGTACGTATTCTGCGCCGCGACTCGCGGAGGATGTGGGTTTGATGCGCAACGTTGCCGTTTTGTTGGCAGCGCGGATAAGGTCAAACCCCACTCCCTCCGCCGCAACCACAACGTGCCCTCCCCCGCGGAGCGGGGGAGGTGGGCCGGCGCCTTCCGGGCGCCGGGTCGGAGGGGGCAGCGATCCCCTCAGCTAGGGATGTGGTGCACATCTGGAGGGATGGCCGAGCGGACGAAGGCGACAGTCTTGAAAACTGTTGAGCCCCTTTCGGGGTTCCGTGGGTTCGAATCCCACTCCCTCCGCTGAAACCCTTGCTACGTGAGGGTTTCTGGTCGAGCCGACCGCATCGGCACGACGTGCCCGGCGCCCTTCGGGGCGCGGTCGGGGCGCACTGGGGGCGCGGGAGACTCGGCGAGCTTGCGATCGAGGGCGTCGGCGAGGGCATCGAGATCGTCGTCGTAGAGGTGCCCGTAGAGGTCGAGTGTCATCGTCGCTGAGGCGTGGCCGAGCTGTCGCTGCACCGCTTTGATCGACGCACCGGACGAGATCATCAGGCTTGCCGCCGTATGGCGTAAGTCGTGAATCCGCAGATCGTCGATGCCGGCCTGGTTCAACGCGGGGGTCCACACGGTGCGACGCCAGGCCGACGATCGGAGCGGTCCACCGCGCTGCGCGGTGAAGACGAGACCGTCGGACGCCACCGAGCCGAGGTGCGCAGCCAGCTTGTCGAGAAGCATCGACGGCATCATCACCATCCGTGGCTCGTGACTTTTTGGCGGTCCCCATGACAGTCCGCCACCGATCTCAGTCGCCGCCTCGGCGACCTCGATGCGTCGCCGCAACACATCAACCCGAGATCGCCGCAAAGCCACCAGCTCGCCCCAGCGGAGACCGACGTAAGCCAGCGTCTCGACCACGAGCCCGGCGCCTGACAAGCGCTCCTCCGCCGCAGTAGCGAGCCTGGTGACGTCGACCCCGTCGAGGAACCGCTGCGGACGGGACCGCACCGGCGGAGTCTTGATCCCCTCGGCCGGGTTCCTCAGGAGCAGACCGTCGTGCACCGCCATTTGGAGACATTGCGCCAGCCGACCCTTGGCAGCGCGCACCCGCGATGCCGACAAGCCCTCGGCGCTCATCGATGCGGTCCATTCTCGTATCGCCGCCGGTGTGATCCGATTGATCGGCATGGCACCAAAGGCCGGCAGAATGCGTGATCTCAGCAACGACTCGTACTCCGCTCGGGTCTTCGGCTTGAGCGATAGGGTCATCAGCCATTTGCCGGACCACTCACCCAGGGACACGTTGCCGGCCGCCGGGTCGAGCCAGTCCCCCCGGTCGATGCGGACGAGTTGAGCGTCGAGCCAGCGGTCGGCGTCGACTTTCCGGTGGAAGCTCCTCGACCGGATGCGCCCGTCGGGACCCCGATACCTGGCGCGCCACCTTCGGCCGGTGCGTCCGTGGCGGTCTTCGATCCAACCGGAGCGGCTCATCGGCGTCCTCCTCTTCTGACCGCGTCCTCGCCCGTCAGCAGGCTACGAAGCAAGCGTACATCTCTCATCGTTTCGCATCATTACTCATTAGTTATCAATATCTATCCAATATCTACGATGTATGAACGCTATCATAGTCGAAGGAACGGACACCCACAGAGGGAATCGGACCGTGACCGCACCCACCAACCTGCAGCTGCCCCTCCCAGTCGAGAGTGACAGACGAGTGCACACCTGCGGTCCCGCTGTGGGGGTGGGGCAGTGACGGTGCGGGTGACGACGTTGAAGGGCGCCATGGCGGGCCGGTATTACACGGAGCAGCTTCCGTCGTACTACTTGGATGGTGGTGAGCCGCCGGGTCGCTGGTTCGGTCGGGGCGCCGGGATGTTGGGTCTTGATGGGGGGATCGATGATGAGGCGTTTCTGGCGGTGATGGCCGGTCTCGATCCGGTGACCGGGGAGCGGTTGGGGCGCCGCTTCGGAGAGACATCAGTGCGGGGGTTCGATGCCACGTTCTCGGCGCCGAAGTCAGTGTCGGTCCTGTTCGCCGTCGGCAACGAGCGACTGCAACGGGAGGTGACGGAGGCGCACGACACCGCGGTCGACGCGGTGTTGGCCTGGGTGGAGTCGCGGGCGCATACGAGGTTGCGGCGGCGGGGTCATGTGGTGTGTGTCGACGCTGAGGGGATCGTGGCCGGGGTGTTCCGGCAGCATACGAGTCGTCGTTTGGACCCGCAGTTGCACACTCATGCGGTGATCGCCAACCGAGTGAAAGCTCCGGATGGGCGTTGGTTGGCGTTGGATGCCCGCACGGTGAAGATGGATCAACGGACCTTGTCGAGCCTGTATCACGCCGGGTTGCGGGCTGAGTTGACCCGCCGCCTCGGTGTTGTTTGGCATCCTCCGGTGAATGGCGTCGCTGAGATCGCCGGCGTCGACCCGGACGTGTTGGTCGAGTTCTCGCAACGCACCCGTGACGTGGAGGCCCGGGTGGAGGAGAAACTGACCCGCTTTCGTGGCGACGTCGAGCGTGAACCGACACCACGGGAACGGTGGCGGCTGGAACGCGAAGCCGTCGTAGATAGTCGCCCCGCCAAAAACCACACCCGCACCGTTGGACAGTTGCGGGCCGAGTGGCGCACCCGGTTGGCCGCCCTCGGCTTGGAACCACAAGACGTTGTCACCGGCACGGTCGGTCGTGTCCGCACGCAGACGGGCATCGACCAGGAGGTGATGTTGGCGATGATCGACGGAGCGCTCGAGGCATTGGCGCAGCGGCAGTCGACGTGGCGGCCCGCCGAGGTGGTGCGTGAGCTCGCCGCCCAGGTCCCCACTGAGGTCACCGTCCAAACCGGGCGGCTCTGTGAGTTCCTGCAGCGCCTCGCCGACCACGCCACGGCGTCGCGCTGTGTTGATCTGTCACCACCGATCCCGCCCGGCGTGGTGCTGCGTCGTGATGGACGCCCGATCAGCGAACCAGCCACCGATCGTGCCTTCACCACCCGAACCATCCTTGATGAGGAGGTACAGATCCTCGAATGGGCCGACCGGCAGCGAAGGCTCGGCGGCATTGTCGATACCCGACCGAGGGATCTCGACACGGCGGGGTTGTGTGCGGGTCAGGCCGACGCTTGCGGGGCGGTGGCGGGGATGGTTCCGCTGGAGCTGATTGTGGGTCCGGCCGGGTCGGGCAAGACCACTGCGCTCACTCCCGCCGTTGCCTATCTGGAGGGTCGCGGGGAGGTGGTGTTCGGGGTGGCGCCCACCGCGGCGGCCGCCGACGTGCTCGCCACCGAAACGACGATGCCCGCCGACACGTTGGACAAGCTGCTGTACGAACACTCCCGGCCGGACCGGCCACCAGGGGCGGGGTATGACTTGCCGGCGGGGTCGACGGTGGTCGTTGATGAGGCCGGCACCGTCGCCACCCCGAAACTCGCTGCCCTCACCCTTCTCGCTGACGACAAGGCATGGCGGGTGGTGATGGTGGGGGATCCCCGCCAGTTCTCCGCTGTGGGTCGGGGTGGCATGTTCGCTCACCTCATCGACACCCACGGCGCCATCGAACTCGACCACATCCATCGCTTCACCCACGACTGGGAACGCGACGCTACCCGACGACTCCGCCGAGGCGACCTGTCGGTGATCGTCGACTACGCACGTCACGGTCGGCTCCACGCCGGCAGCCCAGACTCGATGGAGGCTGCCGTCATCGACGCCTGGAGCGAGGCACGACAACGCAGCGAGTCGGTGGCGTTGATGGCCAACACCAACCACACCGTCGACCGATTGAACCAGCTCGCCCAACAGCACCGCATCACCGCCGGCGAACTCGACCCGGACGGGCCGGGCCTCGACGTTGGCGATCAACGTCTGCTCGTCGGCGACGACGTGGTCACCCGCCGCAACCAACGCACCCTGCGCACCAACCAAGGAGCGATGGTCAAGAACCGGGACCACTGGAGCGTCGAAGAGATCCACGGTGATGGTGCGGTCACCGTCACGGGACGGAGCGGGACGGTGCGTCTTCCCGCCGACTACGCCTTCCACCATCTCGAACTCAGCTACGCCCAAACCAGCCACGCCACCCAAGGCCGCACCGTCGACGTCGGTCTCCTCCTCATCGACGCACCAACCGACCACCGCGGTCTCTACACGCCGCTGACCCGCGGACGACACGCCAACCATGCCTACGTCGTCACCCGTGAAGGCGAAACCGCGACTGATGTCCTCACGACGGCGATCAGCCGGGACTGGATCGACCAACCCGCCGTCACCCGACGAGGAGACCTCGGGACCGGCAGCCGAGTGACACGCTGGACAAGCGGAAGCGGACTCGGAAACCACCCCGCAGCCGGCCATCAACAGGTCCGCACCGACCCGCCCAACCACGACCTCGCCATCGACGACCCCAGATCCGACGATGACCAGGCCTGGCAGGCAGTCAACCGGAGCATCGATGCCGCCAGGCAACGCCGCACCTCAGAGCGCACTCCCAACCGGCATCACCCTGGCATCGGCCGCTGACGCCCACATCCTCAAGCCAACCTCCCCGCGGAGCACAACCAGGCGTCCTCAGGTCGGTTTGCCCATCAACCACGTCCAGCTCCCCCCCCAAGTTGGTGATGCGGCGGCGAGATCAAGCGCCCCACGCCACATTCGTCGCGGAAAGCCTCCGACGACGCGCCAGGCCGGTCCGGCCGTTGGCTCAGCAGCCGTGGATGGTTTCGGCGGTGCAGGTATCGACACCGGTGTTGCCGTACACGACATCAACATCGAGTCCGCCGGTCAACACGTCATCACCCGGGCCACCGTAGAGGACGTCGTCGCCGCGGTTACCCGCCGCGTCATCATTGCCGGCACCGCCATAGAGGTGATCGTCGGCGTTGCCGCCGCTGATCGTGTCGTCCCCGTCGCCGCCGTAGATGATGTCTTTGCCCAGCTCACCGTAGAGCCGGTCACGTTTCCACTGGCCGTGGATCCAATCGGCGCCACCCCCACCACGTACCAGGTCCTTGCCCTTCCCGCCGTACAGGCTGTCGTTACCCGAATCACCCAACACCGAGTCCTTACCGGCACCACCCCGCAACTCATCCTGACCCGGGCCACCCAGCAGGATGTCGTCGCCGGCCTCGCCCCGCACCACATCGTTGCCGTACCCGGCACACACCACATCGTCCCCGCCACCACCATCGATCACGTCATCGCCACCAAACCCCACAATCACATCAACACCCGACGTGCCCACCAGGGTGTCGGCACCATCAGTACCCACAATCGTCGCCACCAACCCGTCACACATCACACCGGGGGGAATCCATGCCTTGGTCCCCAACATCTCACCCGAGCGCAGCGTGGACGAGTCACCCGCTGCCAGATCCTTCACCACGACGTAGCCTGTGTTGCTGCCGTCGTGGGGATTCAGCAGAACGCTGGTGTCGTCGCTGTTGAACTGGGCATCCCACACACCCATGCCCGCCTTCTTGTACACCTTCGCCCTATTCCCACCATTGCTGTCCGCTAGCCACACGGTTGCCGTATCTGCGAATGCCGCGTAGAGGATCATCGACGCATCGGCCGAAACGTCCATCACCGCCAGGCTCTTGTCGGTGTTTGCACCGAGGAGCAAACTCGACTCGCCCGCGACGAGGTCGACAAGCCACAGATCACCCGGGCCGAGATCGAGGTTGTCCGGATCCGGATCCAAGACTGCATATGCGTTCACGATCACCCGACGTGCGTCGTCGATGAACCCGGCCCGGTAAGCCGAGAAGTACAGATCCGGCTCGTCGGTGATCACCTCATAGCCGCCACCGGCATCGATATCGGTCACCGCCAACTCGATGCCTCCAGGCGCCGCTGACGGGTCTGGCAGATATGTGAACAGGATCCGTCTCCCGTCGGGAAACCACATCGGCCCCGACTCGTTCGCCACCGGCGTGTGCGTCAGATTCACCAACCCCGACCCGTCGATGTTCACCACCCACACATCCGAGAACGGCGGATCATGCTCATCCTCACCGTCTGTCTGTAGTTCGAACACGATCCGCTGCGAGTCCGGCGACCACCGAGGCCAGCTGATACGCGTGTCCTGACCCGGTGAATCGATCACCTTCACAGGTGGCCCACCACCATCAACCGGCACTCTCCACAGCGAGTTCCCGAGCTGCGGGAAGTAGAACACCCACTCGCCGTCTGGCGACATCTGTCCGGTGATACCCTCGACCAGTTGGTACTCACCTGAACCGTCAGAGCCCATTACGACTGCGTGGAACGGTCCCCCAGCGGCCGACTCCTCTGCAAACAGAATCCGTTCCCCCGGCACCGGAGAGCCCTCCGCCAGAGGGGCAGTCACCGTCACCAGCGACACCGCCGCCAGGAACCCGATCAGGACACGGAAACGGTTCATGGTGACCACGTTAAGTGGCAGGGGTGTGTTGTGGTAGAGGTATTTGGTCACTGGTCACCCCCTGGTGGCGTGGCCTTGGCGGGTCATTGGGTGTCGTAGCGGCGGAACTCGACCGGTCCCACCGTCTTGGTCCAACCGTTGAGCGTCAGGAACCAGTTCGACCCGTACTCCACGGAGCGCCCCTGGCAGCCGTGTTCGACGAGTGGCATTGGATACAAGTGACCATCGGTCAGTCGCACGACGACGGACTGTTTGTAGTCGTAGCCGTTGCCGTGGTCACCCGTGAGGCAAGTGTCGAGGATGCCGGTGGTGTCGCCCTCGCCGCGAACGGTCACATACGCCCAGTTGCCGACGACCTCGATCAGCGCCACATAGCCGTCGATCTCGTCGGTGCCGGTTCCTGCGTCGATGTCGTACTTCGACTCGTACTGCTGATTGGTGCCCGCTTTGCGGCCCCACACCTCAATCCCGGAATGGTTGTTCGATCCCACGATGTAGTCATCCGACGCTCCCACCACATCCCACGTCGGCGCGGTGCCCGTCAAGTGATAGCTGGTGTTGTCCGTCAGATCACCCGCAGACGCGTTGGCCCGCCACACCGTCACGTTCCCGTCGTAGTCGCAGGTAACCAGATCCAACCGGGTGTCGTTCGCTGGGTACAGGTTCAACGTGTCGATGCACTGGCCGCCGACGGCGGCTTCGTCGAAGTTCGAGTCGTGATCCCACACCAACACGCGCTCCCCCTCCACCTCGTCATTCCTCAGCACCCGATTCGATGACTTGTTGACCTCAGGTGTGCCGCTGTCGCCGTCGTGGTCCCACGTCACGAAGGCCCCGTTCTCTTTGAGCTCTTTGACGATCACGATCACGTCGTCGTCACCGTCGGCGTCGTAGTCCGTCAGAACCACGTTGCGGCCACTGCAATAGTCGCAGCGAGAATCGAACCCCCACGCCACCGACTCCCCGTACTCGTCCTCGAACTCAGTCTCATTCGAATACGTCACTGTGCCGCCGCTGACCGCGCCAATGTACACCTCAAACGGCTTCCCCTTCGCCGTCTGACTCCCGGCACCGGTGGCGCACACAATGTCATTGGCGAACGGTTCGCTATTGAGGGTTTCTCCGTCGAGGTTCCCCACCGCGCACCCGTGCCGATCCCGATACAACGGCGCCGTCGTCGTACCAAACTTGAATGCCAACTCAAAATCACCAACCGACCACGGAGCCGTAGCAGTGCTCTTGCGGAGCCACACCCCATCCTCCATATCCACAAACGGATACGTACACAGCCGGCTTTGCTGCACGCAGAATAGGTCCTCTTGAGCAATGGTCAGCCAGCCCTCGATTGGATCCCCGTTGTTCAGAAACGCGCTATTGGAGTGGTGTCGTGTCAGGACAAGGTCCGCTTTCCCGTCTCCGTCGAGGTCGGCAGAGACACCATCCCAGCTCCTCGACTCCGATGGCAGGGGGTCGCCGATCGACGGCGCCGCCAGGGTCTGCCTGACCGCGGCCCTCGCGACCGGGGAGGTCACCCAGCCAACACTTCCCAGATGCGGCCCAGACGCCAGTACCTCTTGGGCGCCACTCCCCGCGTTGGCTTGGACGACATGGAACAGGCTGTTCTCGAATGCCAGCATCACTACCTGGCTGCCGTCGGGGGAGAACTTCGCCCGGTACACACCGTTGGCGCCCTCGCCACGCGGGTCGAGACGCCGCGGATTCGCCCCGTCCTGGTCGGCGATCCACACCGCCGAGCCGGCCTGGTCGCGGACGCGATACAACAAGTCGCCGGTGCCGGATACATCCAGCAGGATGGCGTCGGTGTCGCCGTCGCCGGCAACAACCGGTCTCGCCGCACCGGTCGCCACATCAACCCGCCACACGGAGATCGCCCCGAGGAGCCCGAACTCGGTCCCAATCACGGCATGGCCAACGGCGAACGCCGCTGCACCGTCCGTACTCCACCCCGCGTCACTCGTCGCAAGAGCCACGTCCGGTCTATCTGTCACCTGACGCTTCACGCCGGTGTCGACATCGACGAGCCACAGTTCCTGGGCACCCAGATCATCGAGGATCTCCAAATCGAGACCCGCCGGGTTGGGATGCCGTGTGAACAACACCTCAGATCCGTCCGGCGACCACACCGGGTCCCACTCATACGCCGTTGCCGACGGAGTCAGGTTCCTGGCCCCAGATCCGTCCACGTTCACCACCCACACATCCACCCGATTGCCCGCATGGGCATCCTCGCCTCCCACCGGCGGTGTCTCTACCTCGAACGCCAACCGGGACGAATCCGGCGACCACGCCACCGAGAACACCCGACCCGCCATCTCGGTCCCGTCGAACACTGTCACCGCCGCGCCGTCATCGGTCGGTACCACCAACAACCGGGAACGACCCGGTGCCACCACCGCGATCGCCGACCCACTAGGAGCAGGTGACGGGGCCCCACCCGCATAGAATCCCCGCTGATCCGACCCGTCGGGCCGTGACGTGACCACCAGACCCGAGTCACCATCGGCCCACACCACCCGAACCTCACCCTCACCCGTGAGCTGACCCGGTACCGCCGACGCCGCCAATACCACCACCGACACCACCGCCAGCGCCTGTCGCCACATCCAGACCACCCCTCCCACGCCCAACCACGACGTGTCTCAGAATCCCCCATCCCACCCTTTTCCAGCACGGTACGACGCCCCCCAACCCCTACCAGGGCCAGAAGTCCCGGTGACGGTCCGCTGATTCTGCGGTTGAACACTCGCCGCGATGACCGGGGACGATGTCCCCGAGCAATAGCCTGTCCGACCGACGACCTCATCAGTACGGATCCGCGGCCGGCACCCGAGCGAGAGCGCGACGAACAGGCGCCCGCGTCTCGGGGCGCGCTGGGGGCGCAGGAGAACGAGAAACGGTACAAACGATCCGGAGATGACGAGCGGTGATGAGAGGCCGCAAACCGTTGTACCATAAGGGTTTCCGGCGGATTCCCCTGCGAGTAGCCAATCTATCCGAATCGGCCCGAACAGTCTTGAAAACTGTTGAGCCCCTTTCGGGGTTCCGTGGGTTCGAATCCCACTCCCTCCGCCGCAGAACGTCGAGTCCTGTTCGGCCTCGACGTTCGCTACCTGGGGCGGGTTGTTCTTCTGTACCTCGCGCGGTGTGGGTGTCAGTTGTGTGCGGCACGTTTGGACGCCGTTTGCCGTCCGCGGGGGAGGTTCGAATCCCACTCCCTCCGCCGGGGCGGGTTGTCTTGCACAGTGATGGCCGTTCGGCGCCCCGGTTCGTGGCGACCTCGGAAACACAGGAATACGTTGGGGGTTCCGGGTCGGTTCAGGGATTCGGCTACGACGACTGCGGGAACTTGGCCACGTCGATCTTCGAGGGCGGGTCCGGGACCGGTGACGACTCGGTGACGGCCACCGAGTTCCACCACGTCGATGACGGCGACGCGTATCTGGTGGATCGGCCCATCTCGAGCGAAACCCGCGTGGGGCTCGTTGCCGGGATCGGCGACGTGTTGGCCTGCACCGAGTTCGCCTACGCTTACAAAGCCTACGGCGCGGCCTATCCCCGAACAAAGGGTTGATGACGAAACAGCAGGTCAAGCTCGACGCTACGACCTGGGCCGAGACGGTGACGGGCTACGACTTGGAGGGCCGCCCCGTCTCGATTGAGGACCCGGCCGGTCACCACTACCCGTGGGCCAAGGGTCGCTATTGCAGTGAGGACTGGAGGTGCTAGGCCGATGAGATGGCTACCGGCGGCACGTGTGCTTCTGGGTGCGACGCTTGCGGTCGTCCTTGCCGGATGTTCTGGGGCGTCGGAGCACACGAAGGAGCGAGAGGCCATGGACCATCTGCAGATCAGTGGCGTGGTGGTCGCTGAGGAGACCCAGCGTGAGTCGCTGGTCGTTAGCTACCTTGTTGATGGCCTGGACGAACTCGATGTGCCCGGCGTAGCTGCAGAGCCCGAGCCACCAGCGGCATATCTCCCAGGGCTGCTCACACCGATCGCGAGTTGGAACCTGGAGCAGCCGTCGTGTGGGGTTGAAGCCTACGAGGTGACCGGCGACGAACTGCGTGTCCGGCTCCTTGACACCGATACGCTGGAACAGGTCCGTGTGGGTGATGCTCGGCTCGTTCACGTCTACATCACTTGTGATCCTCCCAGCGCCAAGCCATATCAACCGACCTTCTGACGTCGCCAGGTCATGTGACGGTACGGGCTCCTTTCCGCGGGAGCGGCCTTGCGGAACGGCCACCAGTGCGCCTCTGAGGTGCTGTGGAACGTCGAAGCGGAGGATCCTCGCGGTGCCTCACTCGGGGAACCTCCGCCGTCGGCGTCCGCCGTCGGCTGCGAACAAGCCACTCGCAGCTTCCTTTGGGTCTAGCCTGGACGCCTCCGCGACAGGGACAGGCGCTGGCGCCGCGAGCAGCAACTCTCGGGGCGCGCTCGGGGGCGCAGGAGAACGAGAAACGATGCAAACGACCCGGGGATGACCAACGATGATGAGAGGCCGAATACTTTGTGCCACAAGGGGTTTCGGCGGATTCCCCAGTGAGTCGCCAGTTTCCCCATAACGGCCCGAACAGTCCTGAAAACTGTTGAGCCCCTTTCGGGGTTCCGAGGAACCCCCGTGGCTTGCGGAAGGGCGATTATATGATTCACGCCATGCACAATGAACTGCCGGTCCTGATCCAGGGTGGAATGGGGGTGGCCGTCTCGGACTGGCGGTTGGCTCGTGCCGTGTCTGAGACGGGCCAACTTGGGGTTGTCTCTGGCACCGGTCTCGACACGGTCATGGCTCGCCGCCTGCAACTCGGGGACGCCGGCGGGAACGTCAGGCGAGCTCTAGCGGCGTTCCCTGTTCGCGAGGCTGCCGAGCGGATCCTCGCCCGCTATTTCGTAGCCGGCGGCAAGGCCGCGGATCAGAGGTTCAAGCAGACCCCGATGAATCGGGACAAGCCATCGCGGAACCTCGAGGATCTCCTCGTTACATCCAACTTCGTGGAGGTGTTTCTCGCCAAGGAGGGCCATGGCGGGCCGATAGGGATCAACTACCTCGAGAAGCTGCAGGCCCCCACCCTGCCATCCCTATACGGGGCGATGCTGGCCGGTGTCGACTACGTGCTGATGGGGGCAGGCATCCCGAGGGCCATCCCGGCAGTACTCGACAGGCTGGCCCAGGGGCTTCCGGTCGAACTCAGGCTCGACGTGAAGGAATCAGGACGGGACGAGCAGTTCCACACCCGATTCGACCCTGCCGCGGCGATGAATGGTGACGTCTCCGCGGTGAAGCGACCGGCGTTTCTCGCCATCGTGTCGTCGCACGTGCTGGCTGTCATGCTGGCCCGCAAGATCGACACTCCGGTCGACGGCTTCATCGTTGAGGCCCCGACCGCCGGAGGCCACAACGCACCCCCACGGGGGAAACTGCAGCTGAATGATGCGGGCGAGCCCATCTACGGTGACCGCGACGAGCCGGACCTCGCAGTGATTCGAGACCTTGGCCTGCCGTTTTGGTTGGCCGGAGGCTATGCGGATCCGGATCGGGTTCGCGAGGCCAGAGAATCGGGTGCGGCCGGCGTGCAAGTTGGCACCGCCTTTGCCTATTGCGAGGAGTCGGGGTTCGACGCCGTCATGAAACGACGGGTTCTGGAGCTGAGCCGACAGGCACAAGCGCGGGTGTTCACGGACCCGCTGGCTTCGCCCTCGGGCTTCCCGTTCAAGGTTGTGGAACTGGAGGGAACCCTCTCGGAACCGGACGTGTACAGAAACCGGAAGCGGATCTGTGATCTGGGCTATCTCCGCACCGCGTATCGAAAGGACGATGGGGAGGTCGGATGGCGATGCCCCGCAGAACCCGTGGACGACTACATACGCAAAGGCGGCACTGCGGAGGACACGGTGGGCCGGAAGTGTCTCTGCAACGCCCTCATGGCCAACGTGGGGCTCGGCCAGATCCAGCGTCAAGGAGACCATGAGGGGACGCTGATCACGTCCGGCGACGACGTGGCCGAAGTGGCACGATTCCTTCCATCGGGCGCCGACTCCTATCGAGCCGTTGACGTCATTCGCCAGCTGTTGCCCGACGCCTAGCGACTTGACGGAGCAGATGGGAGCCACCGGCCGACCTGCGTAGCCTCGCCGCCTACTCCTCGGCGATCAGAACGACCTTGCCGGCGGTGCCTCCGGCTTCGAGCAGGGCGTGCGCTCGAGCGGCCTCGGTCAGCGGAATCCGTGCTGCTACCACCGGTTTGATCTTGCCCGACGCTAGGTAGTCGAACAGCGTCGTCAACGTGGAGCGGTACCAGTCGTTGGGCTTGTCGATATCGGGCGGCATCGGAGCCTTCTTGCCGTCGGGAGTCATCGCCAGCAGGGTTCGAGTCGCCAAACTGGCTGGGATGACCCTCAGGCCCGATTTGGAGGTCGCCGCTACCCCGAACCACACCAGCCGTCCTCCTTTGCGCAAGACGCGGTAGGAGCGCCGCAGCTGGCGCCCGCCCCCGATGGGGTCGAACACGACATCGACCCCGTCCCCGGTGAGGCTGCGGATGCGCTCGACAAAGTCCTCGGACCGGTAGTCGATCGGCGTCGCTCCTAGCGAAGCCACCAGTTCGTGGTTGTACGCCGACGCTGTGCCGTACACCTCCAAGTCGGACAGGCCGCCGAGTTGGAGCAGTGCCGTTCCTACGCCTCCGGCTGCGCCTTGGACGAGAATACGCTCGCCGCTCTTCACGTCGGCTGCTCGATGCATCATCGTGTAGGCGGTCAGGTAGTTCGCCACCACGCAAACGGCCTCGGCGGGATCCAGGTTCGACGGGACGGGCACCGCCGCGTCGGCGGGGACGCACACGTACTCGGCATAGCCGCCCTGCGTTCCGAGCAGGGCACCGACCCTTTGCCCGTCATCGACCGTCGAGACGCCCTCGCCGATCTTGTCCACGACGCCAACGACGTCAACGCCTGGAGTGAACGGCACCTTCGGAAAACCGGGGAACCGAGATCGTCGCACCATGAGGTCGAGGCCAGAGATGCCGGCGGTGAGCGTCTTCACCCGCACCTCGCCTGGAGCAGGCTCGGGTAGCGGCTCCTCCACGACACGCAACACTTCCGGGCCGCCACGCTGGGTCACGACCACACGTCGATGCTGCGTTGGTTTCATGCTTGCATCGTCAGGGACCCGGACCGGAACACCCAGAGGACAAGGTCATCTCAGGCGACCGCCAATCGTTTGTTCTTGGCGTCGTCGCGTCGCTTCGCGGCGAGCCAGAAGTGGAGCACGGCGAGCAAGCCGTAGCCGATGGTCTCGGCCGGACCGCCGGTGAGAGCTCCAACGATGGAGAAGACCCCACCGGCGATCAGTGCCGGGCGAACCGCTGCTCCTCGCGACAGGATCGCGATGGCCAGAGTGGCCTCGAAGACCGCGACGAGCACCGTGATCGCACCGCTGTTGGGCACGAGGAACCGTTCGATGAAGGCCTGTGCCGGTGGAAGCCACGCTTGGTTCGCCATATCGACGTAGAACTGTTCGCTGTGCTGGAGGACGTAGAACGCCTGGTGCACGGCTCCGATCGCATAGAGCACGCCGATGGTCAACTCGGCAGCCTTGCGAAACGCCATCAGGCGGCTTCGGCCACGGTGATCACGATCTTCCCCCTGGCGTGACCCTCCTCCAGATAGCGTATGGCCTCGGGAACCTCATTCAAAGGGTACGTCCTGTCGATGACGGGCGTGAGCTTGCCCGACTCGATGAGTTCGCTCAGGAACGTCAGGTCCTGGTTCGGATCGTCGTTCACCGGGACCAGGTTCTGGCTCACGAATGGGGATAGGGCGACCGCCTTGAGCTGTTGAGTCGCCGGCCCAAACCAGCGGCCGCGGCCCCCGCCTGATGCACCGTACGTTCCTCTGGGGGTCAGCACCCGCCGGCACGACTTCATCGAGTGGTTCCCGACGGTGTCGAGAACCAGGTCGTAGCGCTTGGCCCCCTCGGTGAAGTCGGTCTGGGTGTAGTCGATGACATGGTCTGCGCCGATGGAGCGCACCAGGTCCACGTTCTTTGTGCTGCACACTCCGGTCACCTCGGCTCCAAACGACTTGGCGATTTGGACGGCGAAGGTCCCGACACCCCCCGATGCGCCGTTGATCAGGACGCTCTGACCAGGTTGCACAGCTCCCTTGTCGCGCACCCCGACGAGGGCCGTCATCCCGGCCATGGGAATCGCTGCAGCTTGTTCAAATGTCGCTTTGGCGGGTTTCCTTCCTAGGGAGTCCTCGGAAACGGCGACGTACTCGGCGAAACCACCGCTGCCGACTTCGGCGTAGACGGCATCCCCCGTCTGGAACCGCGTGACGCTGGCGCCGACGGCTTCAACCCAACCGGCCATGTCGCTCCCCAAGACGGTCGGCGACTTTGGCTCGCGGAGCCCGATTCCGGTGAGGCGGATGAGGTACGGGAGCCCCCTCATGTGGTGCCAGTCGTACGGGTTGGCAGACGCCGCCTTGATGCGCACCAGGACCTCGGTGTCGCTGATCGCCGGCCTATCGATCTCGCGCAGCTCCAGTACCTCGTCTGGTGCGCCGTACTGGTCGTAGACGACTGCCTTCATGCGTGCTCCTCGGCCATTGCGGTATGAGGGGGTGGTGCCCTTTCGCATCCTGCGGATGTGAGGCACCAAGCGGTAGGGGCTGATGGCCCCGCAAAACAGAGTCAGGTCCGATCGGCGACCTAGAGCGCATCCGTCGCCGTGTCTGGTGCCACCGATCAGACGGCAAAGAGGTCGCCGGCCAAGTACTTCATGCCGGTGTCGACCGCGACCGTGACAACGGCATGCCCCGGGCCGAGTTCCTCAGCAAGCTGGATTGCTCCCACGACATTGAGGCCGCTCGAGGTGCCGGCAAACAACCCCTCTTCGGCGGCGAGGCGGCGAGCCATGGCGCGCCCCTTCTCCTCGTCCACGCCACGGACCTCGTCGTACCGATCCACATCGAGCAGCGGCGGGATGAACCCGATGCCCGACCCTTCGATATGGTGGGTTCCCGCGGCGCCGGTGGAGATGACGGGTGACGTGGCAGGTTCGAAGATGACCATCCTGGCACCGGATCCGCCGTCGGCGAGCGCAGCAGACACCCCCATTGCCAGTCCGGCCGTGCCGACCACCGCACAGAACACGTCGATCGGGCGGTCCATCTGATCGAGGATCTCTTCCCCCACCTTGCGATACCCAGCCAGGGAATCGGCGTTCTTGAGTTGATCCGTCCAATAGGTGTTGGGCTCGGCGGCATACACCGCGGCTAGTTCGATCATGCGGGGGATGAGGTCGGGGGTTACCTTCCCTCCGACGCTCGGCAGAATGGTGAGTTCGGCTCCGAACGCCTGCATCGTCTTGAGCTTCTCCTCGGCGAAGGCATCGGAGGAGACGACTTTGAAGTGGTAGCCCTTGACGGCGCACACCCACGCCAGCGACGAACCGGTGCTGCCTCCGGTGTACTCAACCACCGTCATCCCCGGCCGCAGGTCACCACGCTTCTCGGCCTCTTCGATCATGGCCAGGGCCATGCGGTCCTTGTACGACCCGGTTGGGTTGAACCATTCGAGCTTGACGAACACGTCTGCGGCGCCGTCCGGCACGACCTTGTTCAGCTTCACAAGTGGTGTTCCGCCAACGACGTCAGTCATTGATGCGCCGATCGCCAACGTCCGCTCTCCCTGTTGTTCCGGCCACCCTGTCGGGCCTTCCGCCGCCGACCCTACGCGACTCGTCCTCGACCCGCTGTGCACGTCCTCGTACTTCGGGGCAGCGCCGCTTGATTCCAGCCGCCAAACGGAAGACGCCCGGCCGATGTGGCCGGGCGTCTGTGCGGAGAGGGAGGGATTTGAACCCTCGAGGAGGTTTAAAGCCCCCTACTCGCTTAGCAGGCGAGCGCCTTCGTCCGCTCGGCCACCTCTCCGTGACTCGCAGGTTATCAGAGCCCCGTACCGGCGCTCCCGGCGTGGCTATTCAGGTGGTCGAGCAACGCCAAGCCGTAGGCGTCGGCCGCCACCGGCGCAGTGAAGGTGGTGTCGCTACCTGTGGTGCAGTGATACCCGGCGGCATCACGGTGCAGGCCGACGAAGGCGTCCCCAAGCAGGACCCGTAGCTGTGATTCGGCGGGTAGCCAGATGACTTCGTGTTCCATGATGGCGTCGAGTGCCCACTCGACCGCGCCGTTGAAAGCGATTTGGCGACCGCCCTGCACGTGGCGCACGTCGACGGTCATCTCGCTGATGGAGAAGATGTGTTCATCGAGATCGCGGTCCGGGATGTAGAACCGGTCGCCATCTCCCGGGTGCCATTCCAGGCCGGCGTCGCGCAGGCGGCGGGCGAGATCGATCGAAATCATGACGTGCCGTCCGGCTGCCAGGCTCCGACTCGCTCCGCCAGAAGCGGTAGCGGCAACGGTCCGGAGTCCAGGACCACGTCGTGGAAGCCCTTGATGTCGAAGGCCGGCCCGAGTCGCTGCTGCGCCGCGTCCCGCAACCGGAAGATCTCGCGCTGGCCTAGCTTGTAGGCGAGGGCTTGGCCCGGCCAGCCGATGTACCGATCGACCTCAGCCTCGATGTTGTTCGGCGCCTGCGGCGAGTTCATTATCAGGTACTCGATCGCCTCGTCCCGGCTCCAGCCCAGCGCATGCATCCCGGTGTCGACCACCAGCCGGCCCGCCCGCCACGAGTCGAACGACAGGATGCCCATGCGTTCGAGGTCGCCGGTGTAGAGGCCCATCTCGTCGGCGAGGCGCTCGGTGTACAGGCCCCACCCCTCCACGTAGGCCGTCACCAGCGCGTGTTTGCGGAACTCGGGGATGCCCTCGAGTTCCTGGGCGATGGCAATCTGGAGGTGATGGCCTGGGATGGATTCGTGGAAGGCCAGCGCCTCCGACTCGTAGCGGGTGCGGGTGGCGGGCTCGGTGGTGTTGACGAAGTACGTGCCGGGCCTGGCGCCGTCAACTGTGGGCGGGAGATAGAACGCCAGCGGTGCCTCTTCGGCCCCGGGCCCGGGGATCTGGGCCATCACGCAGTCGGTCTGTGGCAGGCGGCCGAACCAGCCGGGGATGGCGGCGCGGGCCCGGTCCATGGCAGCTTGGGCCGCGGCGACGATCTGTTCGACGCTCTCGAACCGTAGCGCCGGATCGTTGCGGAGCTGTTGGTAGATCATCGTCAGGTTGTCGGTGCCGAGCACCCGGCTGCCCAACTCGCGGTATTGGCCGCGGAGTTGGGCGATCTCTTCGAGGCCGATGTTGTGGATGTCGAGCGGTGCCAGGTCGAGCGACGTGTGGCGGCGGATGGCGCCTGCGTACGCCTCGCCGCCGTCGGGGAGCCACACGAGTCCGGTGCGCTCCGGTGGGCGGGACTTCTCCAGCACCTCGTTCCACAGGGTGGCGCGGTATGCGGCGTAGCCCGGTCGCACCGATTCGACGACCTGCTCTTGTGAGCCGGTCCCGCCATGCGGCGGTCTGGTCGTCGGTGAAGTCCGGCGGCGGAGTGAGGTTGATGAATGGGTCGGTGGCGAGGTCGCTGGCGAGATAGTCGTCGATCTGGGCCATGGCCTTTTGGACCGAGATGGCCGGTGGGGTTCGGTCCCGGGCGATGCCCTGGCGCAGCCGTTTGAGCGCCTGGTCGAACGTGGTGCCGAGCCGCGACCACTTGACGACGATGGCATCGGCGACCTCGGCGGTCGGAACCGTGATCTGGCCGACCAACTGCAGCAGTTCAACGTGGAGTCCGCTCGAGGGGTCGACGGCGAACTCGGCGAAGCGGGAACGTAACTCCGTGGCTGCGCCGGCGGCCTCCTCCATCATGACGGCCCTGGTGACCTGTTCATCGGCGGTGAGGGTTGCCGGGTCGATGGTCTCGGCTGCGGCGGTGACCGCATCGAGCCGTTCGATGAACTCGTCCTCGGCAGCGCGGGTCAGGTCCTCCATCTCGGCGGCACGTCGATAGTCACCGATGAAGAGCCCGGTGGTTGGGCTGCGCTCCAGTTCGAGTTCCCAGTACTCGTCGGCGAGTCTCGCCAGTGTCTCATTCATGCTCGGTCCACCCCTTGTCGACTCCGCGCCCAAGTATCCCCGATCTAGGCGGCGAGCGCATCTGGGGCGGGGCCGATCGGCTAGGCGGCGCCCGACCACTCTCGAACCATGCGGCCCAGCGTCTCCAGTGGAACCATGCCCGAACCGAGCACCGTGTCGTGGAAGCCCTTGATGTCGAAGTTGGAGCCCATGGCGGCCTCGGCCGCGGCCCGCAGTTCCAGGATCTCGAGCCGGCCGATCATGTAGGCAAGGGCCTGTCCGGGCATCCCAATGTAACGGTCGACCTCGCCCTCGATGGTCGCCATACTGAGCGGGGAGTGGTCGGCGAAATACTGGATCGCTTCGTCCCGGCTCCATCCGAGCGCATGCAGGCCGGTGTCGACGACGAGGCGGCCGGCCCGCAGCGAGTCGGCGGACAACATGCCCATCCGCTCGAGGTCACTGGTGAAGAGTCCCATCTCATCGGCGAGCCGCTCGGTATAGAGGCCCCAGCCCTCGGCGTACGCCGTGACACCTTCGTGCTTGCGGAACTCGGGGATCCCCTCGAGTTCCTGGGCAATGGCGAGTTGCAGATGATGACCGGGGATACCTTCGTGAAAGGCCATCGACTCGATCTCGTACCGACCCCACGCTGTTGGGTCTGAGGTGTTGACGAAGAAGGTCCCCGGGCGCGACCCGTCGGTGGCGGGTGGGAAGTAGAACGCCAGCGGTCCGGACGGGGTCTCCGAGACAAGGCAGTCAGCCTGGGGAAGCCGGCCGAACCAGTCGCCCATTGCGGCCTTGGCCTTGGCCATCGCCGCCTCCGATGCGGCGACGATTTCGGGGCCGTTGTCGAAGTGCAGTTCGGGATCGTCACGCAACCTGGCGTAGATCTCAGAGAGGTCGCTAGTGCCGAGCACGGCCTCGCCGAGCACCCGGTACTCCCCGTCGAGGCGGGCGATTTGCTGGCGCCCGATTTCGTGGATCTCGCGGGGGTCCATCGGCAGCGAGGTGTGGCGATAGACGTAGCGGGCATAGGTGGCTTCGCCGTCGGGCAGCCAATACAGGCCGGGTTTGTCGACAGGGCGGGCCGCAGGGCGGACCTCGTTGGCGATCACGTCGCGGTAACGCTGGTAGGCGGGCCTGATCGATTCGATGATGGCATCGAGCAGTTGGTCCTTCCATTTCGCTACGGCGGCTGCGTCGAAAGCGGCGGGGGCCCGCACGTTGAGCAGCACGTCTTCGGCGGGGGAGGAATCGAGATAGGCGTCGAGTTGTGCAACCGTCTTGTCGACCATCAGGTCGGTCGGGGTCCGCCCACGGGCGACGCCCTCGCGGAGCCGCTCGGTCATCTGATCGAAGAACGGACCAAGGGCGTGGTACTTGGCCACCAATGCCTCGGCGTGTTCCGGCAACTCGATGGGGAGCTGCGGCACGATCACCGGCAACATCGCCTGGAAGCCCATCGCCGGGTTGACGGCGAGTTCGGCCGGCCGGGTTTCCTCGGTTTCCGCTTCGGTCCGGGCCGTGAAGATCAAGACCTCACGGGTCACCTGCTCGTCCGGGGTGAGCCAGGCGGGATCGATCGCTTCGGCGGCATCGGCAAAGGCTCGCAGGCGTGCAATGTGGGCGTCCTCAGCGGGGCGGGAGGCGTCCTCCATGCGGTCGTCGTAGCGGTGGTCGCCCAGCATCAATGCGGTAGTGGGTCCGACCTCGAGGCTGTACTCCCAGTACTCCTCACCCAGCCGTTGCAGTTCCTCGTTCACAGAATCTCCGTTGCTCGTTGCAACGCCGGAGGATACCCGGGTGGGAGATCACCATTCGCAGCCGGTCTTGTTCTCGAAGAGGGGCCGAGCCAGGATGCGGTACGAGACATCCTCGTAGTCCCAGAACGTCATTTGGTCGGCGTCGGCAAAAACGGCGAGCGCAGCTGTGGCGTCGTCGCCTTCGAGGACCGTGCACGAAACGTCGAAGTCGGCGACCTCAGGGAGGTCGGCGGGACTCGCCGCCAGTGGCCAGGGCTCGAGCGTGGCCCCCGGCTCGTCTTCGTCGACAAAGCTCAGTGTGGCAAGTACCTGAACCCGATCGGCAACGTATTCGCCGGCTGAGGGCGACTCGACGCTGAGCACGTCGAGCGTGTCGAAGAGGGTCCGCATCGCGGCGGCCTGTGAGTCGGAGTTCTCGACGATGCCGAGGGCGTAGACCGCATAGCGATGAGTGCCGTTGTCGTCGTAGTAGTAGGCGACGGCGTCGGAGGCATCGGCAACGTTGGCCGATGCGTCGCTGTTGTATTCGTCGTCGATGGATGGAAGGCCGATGTCGTCAACGATGGCCAGGACGTCGGCCATGGCGGCGTCTCCGATGTTGACCTGCAGCATCGAGGGAAGCATGGGCCCGGGGAAGATGGCCGGCTGCGGACCTTGGGAGACGAGGCGACCGTCGGCGTAGAGGGTGTGCTGCGGCATCTGGTTGAGGATGAACTCGACCGGGGCAAAACCGCCCTCGTAGGCGGTCTGCAGGATGATGGTGTCTCCGTCGTCTGGCAGCGTGGCGGTGGTGTCTTCGTCGCTGCCACAGGCAACGGCGAGGAGTCCAATTGCGGCGGTCAGGGCGATGAGTTTTCGCATGGGGATATGACGGTAGGAGACGACGGGCTGGTTCCGGCGGACCTCTGACGGAATATGCTGGCCCCATGGATGCCACTACACCTTTGCGTTGGGGAATCATGGGCACCGGCGACATCGCCGGAACGATGACGGAGACCTTGCACAGCATGGGATCACCGGTCGTCGCCGTCGGTTCCGGCTCGGCGGAGCGCTCCGAGGCTTTCGCCGCGCAGTTTGGGATACCTCATGCCGTCGGTTCGCACCAGGCGGTGGCTGAGGTCGACGACGTTGACATCGTGTACGTCGCCACCACGCACGATCGGCACTACCAGAACGTGCTTGATGCCGTGGCCGGCGGTAAGGCCGTGCTCTGCGAGAAGGCCATTGCGCTCAATGCCCGGCAGGCAGCCGAGATGTATGGCGCGGCCGCGACGGCCGGCGTGGTGTTGATGGAGGCGATGTGGATGCGGTTCTGTCCGTTCATCGTCTCCCTCGATGAATTCATCGCCGACGGTGCCATCGGCGAGGTCACCGACGTCGAGGTCTTCTTCGGGTACGTTCCGCCGGAGAGCCGACGCTGGACCGATCGCAGTCTCGGGGGCGGAGCGCTGCTCGACCTCGGGGTCTACTCGCTCAGCCTGGTGCATCACGTGCTTGGGTCGCCGACGAGCTTTGAGGCGATGGCGCAACTGGATGGCGGGGTCGATGTCGACGTACGAGTGATCTCGCACCATGGAAGAGAGGCATCGGCCACCGCCGGGGCAACGTTCCTATCCGATCCGACCAACGAAGCCGTTGTCGGCGGTCGTGAAGGCCGATTGCGGATTCACGCTCCCTTCCATCACTCGCCGACCATCACACTGGAGCGTCGGGGCGACGTGGTGGCGACGTACGACACCAGCTTCGCCGGCCACGGGTTCCGCTTCGAGGTTGCTGAGATGGAGCGCTGCTGTCGCCGCCGGCCTCACCGAGAGTCCGCTGCGGCCCGCCGCCGACACGCTCGCGGTGATGGAGTGGATGGATGCGATCCGGGCGCAGGTCGGAGTGGTCTTCCCCGGAGAAGGCGGATGAAGCCTCGGGTCGTCGTGGCCCCAGACTTCCGGACGATGCCCGAGGTGTTCGACCCGCCGACGCTGGCTCGTCTCGCGGACTTGGCGGAGGTGGTGTGGGGCCGCGACGGCCCGATGCCGCAAGAGAAGTACGTTGCAGCCCTGGCCGACGCCACCGCGGTGATCTTTGGAACCTGGCACTACGGGCGAGATTCGATCAGGCAGGCCGGCGATAGCTTGCGGTACCTGTTCGAGGTCGCCGGAAGCCACCACCACCCGGATCTCGACTACGCGACCTGCTTCGAGCGGGGGATTGCGGTTGGGAGTTGTGCCCCGGCGTTTGGACCGGCCGTCGCCGAGATGGCCCTGGCATTGACGTTGGACGCCGCCCGTCTGGTGAGCGAGGGCGATAGGGCATTCCGAGCGGGCGAGGAGCGGTGGCTCCACGCCGGCAACGAGGGCGCGGTGACCCTGTACGGCAAGACGTTCGGCTTCCTCGGCGCCGGAGGGTTGTCGGGGAGTCTGCAGTCGCTACTGGAACCGTTCGGCGGGCGGTTCATCGCCTACGACCCGTGGCTGGTACCCGAGCACCTCGCCGAACGTGAGATCGAGGCGGTCGGGTTGGAGGATCTGTTCGAGCGGAGTGATGTGGTCTATGTGCTGGCAATACCGACCCCGGAGAACCACGAACTCGTGTCGCGCGAGTTGATGGAGAAGCTCGGTCCGACGGACATCCTGGCGGTGATCAGCCGATGCCACCTGGTCGACTTCGAGGCGATGACGGATCTGGTCCTCGAAGGCCGCTTCCGGCTGGCGATCGATGTGTATCCGAACGAGCCATTGGATCGGAACCACCGGATCCGCACTGCCTCCAATGCGGTCTTCAGCGCCCACCGCGCCGGTGCGATCCCGGAAGCCCTCCACGAGATCGGCCGGATGGCGGTCGACGACCTCGAGTCGGTGCTGGCGGGCAACAAACCAACCCGCCTCCAATACGCCACCCCAGAGATGATGGACCGACTGCGCGCCTGACGAGGGTTTTGGCGTACACCAGCGACACCGGTGTCGCTGAGATCCGCCAGAACCCTTTTGGCTTTCGGAAGGTCCGAGGTGGGACTACCGTTGTGGCCCGCACGCTCGAACTGCGCGATGCAGGCGCCCGTAGCTCAATTGGATAGAGCGTCTGACTACGGATCAGAAGGTTGGGGGTTCGAGTCCCTCCGGGCGTGCCACCGAAACCCCTGCGAGAGCGGGGGTTTCGGCGCGTAGTGGGTGTTGCCGGTGATCAGGCGGCGGCGACCGTCTCGGGAGCCATTCTCGGGAGCCATCCTCGATCCGGCGCTCAGTTCTGGAAGCGGTTCTCGATCTCCAAGCGCAACGCTCGCCTCACGGAGGGACGAGATTGCGCGTCCTTAAGCCGGTCCTGCTGTCGTGTGCCGGTCCCATCATCGCTGCGGATCCACTCATGGAAAGCAGATGCGGCGTCTTCGATTGTCATTCCAACGTCTATCGCCGCTTCGATCCACGTCTCCTCAAGGTCGACCTCCTCGAACACCGGAGCGAAGAGTTGATTCAAGTGAGCTGTTGGGGCCTCGAACCGCGTGAAGTACCAGATCATGCGCTGCTGAAGGAGGTTCACCCCGCGGACGCTCAAGCAAGCGAGCCTATGAGACGCCCTGAGAACCGCTGTGTCTACCATGCCGATCAGATCGAATCGAACGACTTGGAAGCCGATCTCAAGACCCGGTAGAGGAATGCGATCTCTGGGGCACGATGCCCAGGCGATCTGATCACTCGGCTCCACCTTGGCGACGTGAAGTGCCGGGATCATGTTCACGCCATCTGTCGTCATCGAGCACGGATGCGTGACGATCATCCCGAGGCTCGGTTCGCTGGCTACACCCGGAATCAGGATGTCGGCCATAACATCGCCGGTCAAGAGCCGTCGACCAATGATGACCTTGTCGCCGCGCGCCAGGTAGAGGTCGTCCTCTGCAGCGGGCTGATCGAGGCGTCCTGGCACTAGTCATCCGATTCTCGAGGGCGAAGCCCGAGTAGGCCATCGTTTGCCTCGAAGACTTCGAAGTCACCGCGGTACGTCGACCGCCAGTCGGGCTCAAACTCATCGAGGATTGACTCCGGATCGACACCGTGCTGCAGGGCGAGTCGGAACACGAGATCGTCTCGCCGTGCAGCCAGAAGATCGAGACCGCAGATCGGAACGTCCCCAATCACTGGCACTTCCAGCCAGCTTGCTGGATCGGCGATCATCGCCTTGTCCTCGAGCAACTCACACAGCGCGACCAGGCGGGCGATCTTGAGGCGATTCTCACCTGTCGCAGGCTCACCCAAACGCCACTTGCGAAGAGCAGGGACAGAGACCCCAACGAGCCGTGCTACGTCTCGCCAGGAGAAGCCAGCGTCACCGAGCATGTTGATCAGGTCGACGACGGGCCTCGCAGCTAGCTCTGCCGTGTGAGCTCTGAGCAGTTCATCGACGGTATCTGCGTGCAGTTGGTTGGTCTCAGTGTGGAGTTGGGTCGCGTCTTGGACGAGGAGGCTGGCTCGAGTACCGAGCCACGCAGCCTCATCTACAAGTTCCGCGATGGTTCGGGTCGGGGCGGGTTCGGTAACGACCTCTGTCACCGTCGCGGTAGCGTCTCCATGGCTGAACGGTCTAGCTTCGGCCTGTGTCATCCTGCATCTCCCTTCGCCATGAAGACTTCGTTGATAAGTCGTTCCGTGCCGACCGCCTTGAATAGTGCTGACAGAGGTTCATGGATCTTGTCGCACGCGCTAAGAACCTGTTCGGGGGTGAACTCGGGGACTCTCTCCTGCGGCGTCCATGCACCGTCCGAGTCCAGAAGGAAGAACAGACCAGCCTCGGGTGGGTGCAGTCGACGCGTCGGTCCATCGGGAGGGACGGCGTATCCCACCTGTGGCCCGTACCTCAATTTCACGGCGTAGCCAGCACCCGCGTGGTACACGGCCTCACCTTGCCACGTCCGCGGATGGAACCGCTCGGACCCCACCTTGACATCTGGTGCGAGCGGTACGAGGAGGCCCTCGACGATCCAGTCTGTCCAGTCGCCCGGTGGCTCCGTTACCCCCGGGAACGTGGATCTCGTCGATGAACCGCATGCCTACGCGTTGGATGCCATCGGGGCCCTGAACGTCAGTGACTGCGGAGATCACGCGTTCCGCCAGTTCCCGGTACTTCTCATATCCGTCGTATGTAGTCGTTTCCAGGACGAGAGCCTGATGGCTCACCACCAGAGCCGTTGTCCCGTCTCTGCTCGTGAGTCGCGGGAACTTCTGCTGGTCGATGACTGGGGGCGCTGTGCCGAATGTGATGGTTTGCTGCGTCACGTTGCCAGGGATTGGCAAGAGATCTCGGAGGGCTTTTCGAAAGCCACGGGTATCGACGGATTCGACAAGTTCTGGATACCGAACCTCGAGCGCCACCAGCACTAGGGGCGTGTTCGGAAAGACAGGCACGGCTAATCCTGTCGCTAGCTGACAGCATGATGTAACTAAAAGTATAACTGAAGTGCGTACTGGTGTGAAGACAGGTCTCGACACCGCGGGGGTTTCAGTTCGGTCCCGTGCCCTGTTTGTGGAATAGCACGTCGGTGATCGCCTCGGTCGCCTCCTGCTTCTCGGCGCCGATGAGGTGCCCGTAGACGTCCTTGGTGATGGCCACCGAGGCGTGGCCGAGCACCTCGGAGACGACCTACAGCGGCGTGCCCTGGGCGAGCATGATCGAGGCGGCGGAGTGGCGCAGCTCGTGAGGTGTCCAGTGCCCGAGGTCGGCTCGGGCGCATAGCCGGTGGAAGTAGTGGGCGAAGTTGTCGGGGTCGATCGGTGTGCCCTTCTTGGTCGTGAAGACGAGATCCGAATCCGGCCACGCCGGTCCGACGGCCAGTTGCTCCCGGGCCTGCCGGGCTCGATGCGCCCGAAGCAGCCCGTCGAGTGCCGGCGTCAGGTGGAGCGTCCTCCGTGAGCGCTTCGTCTTCAGGTCCCGAAGGACGAGGTGCGTGCGTCGTCCGCCATCCTCTTGCTGCTCGATCGGGATCCGTTCCCGACGAAGCTGACGGCGCACGTGGACCACGTCCAGAATCGAGGTCGATGTCCGACCAGGAGAGGCCGAGCGCCTCGCCACGTCGAAGCCCGAGTGTGAGCGTGATCGCATAGAGCGCTTCAAGCCGGTCGCCCCTTGGCGGCATCCAGCAGGCCTATCGCCTCGGCGATCGAGAGTGAGCGCCCCTCGGTACTGGCCGATTCGGGGAGGGTCGGACAGGGCGGCGACGTTGCGGACCAGCAAGCCCTTCCCGTTCCGCCTGGTGCAGCGCCGAGCGCAGCACGGTTCGCATGATCCGGATGCTGTTGGCGCTGTACCCGGCCTTCCGTTTGGCTGCCCACAGAGCGTTCACCTCGGACACCGACAGCTTGGTCAGGATCTTCGATCCGAGACCGGGCTTGAGGTGGAGGCGAACGGTGTCGGCGTAGTCCGAAGCAGTCGACTGTTCGACCCGTCCCGGCACACCCTCGATCCACCGATCCAGATAGGCCCCCACCGTGAGACGACTCGTCGGGCTCTCCACTCCGGCGTCGAGGCGACGGCGGACCTCCTTGAGCTTGGCGATGACCTCGGCCTTCGTATCGCCCGACACCTTGATGCGTCGTCGGCGGCCATCCGGTGTGCGACCGAGCGAGATCGCTCCGCGCCACCGATCACCGTCCTGGTAGACGGAGTCCTCGCCCCAGCCTCGACGCCCCTTGGTCACGGCTTCTCCCCTTGGCCGGGATCGCGCGGAGGGCCGTCCCGGCGGCCTCACGGGATGGGCGTTCGCCCAGGCTTCCACGGCGGCCGTCTCCCAGATCCGCCCCGAGGCGAGCTCGGCCACGGGGTCGGGGAAGTCGTCGTAGTCACGCACGAGCTGGCCCACCCGCTGCCGGCTGACACCGAGCATCGTGGCGATCTCGCTGAGCCCGACGAGGTGACTGGTCATGCGCACAACCATACCCGCTAACTCTTGACGGAGTAAAGCGTTATCTCGGTCCCGCTGAGCTTCGCACGAGTCTCGGCTCGCCGTGTGACCGTTCATCAGCTCACGCTTCACACTCGGCCTCCTCGTGCTGAAGGTGCTGGATGAACTCGACGAGAGCCTGTGCCGGCACCCGTCGGCTGGTGTCGATCTGCACCGTGGAGAGCCGACCCTGACCGATCAGCTCGTACAGCTTCGAGCGACTGATGGAGAGCGCCTTGGCGGCTTCGCTTGGTGTGAGCAGCAATTTCTCCATGGCTCCTCCCTCAGTTCCTTCGCTCGGCCAGCCGCTGTTCCCGGGCCAGCTGGCGGGATTCGGCCCGTGTCGCCGCTGCGGTGCGGGCGAGCCACTCGTCTCCCGGGTTGTCCCACCCTCGTCCGCTGAAGCGCCAGTCCTTGACCGCAACCGACTCCGGCACGTCTGGTGCTGCATCTCGACGGTTCGCCGACCACGCGGCGCGGGCCGACCGGAGCGCACCGAGCGTCGTGGAGTAGCGTCGGCTCTTGGTGAGCCAGTGGCCTCGGAAGCCCAGGGTGTGCGCCCAGCGGCGGAGCTTGAGGTGCTCCAGCTCCGGCCGGCCCCCGAGGTCCCATGCCGTTAGCACGAGCCTCTTGAGATGAGGCCGCACATCGAGTGTCGGGAAGGTCCGATCTCGCGCAGTCGATGGTCGAGGCGGCCGAAGGCATCGGTCGACTTGGTGGCGTACTTGGCGATGTAGGCGGCAACCGCTCCGGGCGCCATCGAGTCGAGGGCGACGTGGCGCACGTCGATCTGTTGGCCCCACCGGATGTCGCCGGTGATGCCCTCGGTCGTGGGATATGAGAAGCGTGTCCGTTGGGAGGCGGTGATCACTGCTTCTTCGAGCCGCTCAGGAGGGAGGCCCTCCGGCGGTGGATCAGCCGGGCCGTTTGGTCCGTCGAGTCGGATGACGACGTGAAGGTGGACGAGTCCTCGGTCCTGATACTCGACCACCTTGGCGTAGGAGAGCCGGGCATGGTCGGCGAAGCGGGTGACGGGCACGTCCAATGCCTTCGCCAGCTCTCGCCGGATGGCGATGGTGGTTCTCCGCCACAGCTCGGTGGCGTGGGCGTTCCACAGGACGGCGCCGGTGTAGTCGAAGCAGTCGGAGCAGAGCGGATCGCCGAGGCGGTCGTCGTCGAGCTGATGTGTCTTCACGGCAGTCGGTGCGACGGCCGTGCGTACACGGGGGAGTCCTTCGAGGATGACAGATCCGAGCCGCAGCCGTCCCTCGCTCGTCGGCGTGTGAACAGGGCCGAAGCTCGGCGCCGTCAGGGTCAGGAATAGCGTCGGATGGCTGGCGGCCTCTGTCGGGCACTCCCTTTCCACCACGCAGCCCGGCGGCGATGAGGTGCCAGGCATCGGCACGGTAGGTCTCCGAGCACGGTCCACACATGGTCGCCCTTCTGGTTCCGCACGCTTTGAGGAGGTGACCGTCGGGTTCTCCGGCTGTCGTGTAGCTGGAGACGATTTCGCCTGTGTCGGGATCGACCTGGAGGGTGCTGCCGGCCAGCCGCACCGGGTGCTCGCACCAGCCGGTGGAGCGGCCGAGGTCGAGCCATCGCTCGAATCCCGCCGGATCAGCAGCTCGGGCCAGCAGGCAGATCGAGTTGAGTCGCGGTCGTCGCCAACTCACACCTCCCGGGAGCCTTGACAGGCGACTCCGCAGCGCCTCGGCCCGAGCCGAGATCGACGCCAGCGACGAGTCGTCGAGGTAGTAGGAGCGGAGGCGTTGCGGGATGCCCCCCTCATGGAGCAGGTACCCGACGCCCCGCGACGCCGGGTCGACGTCGGCGGCGGAGTAGCCGGCCGATGCCCAGCCCGAGCCGAGGATCGTGTCCGAGGCTTGTGGCGTCGAGCATCGCATCGCCCAGCGGAATCCGAACAGGTCTCGGATGGAGGTCGGGATGACGTCGGCCGAGGGCTTCTGCGTGGCGGCGAGCACGATGATCCCTGCTGCTCGCCCGCGGGAGACGAGATCACGGAGGAGATCGGCGAACGCCGCCCGCTCCTTTCGATCGGACATCGTGAAGTAGTGGGCCAGCTCGTCGACGACGACCACGTGGAGAGGCAGGGTGTCGTTCTGGGTGACCTTGCGCTTCCTATTGGCGAGGAGGTGGGCGTACCGGTCGTCCATCTCCTCTTGAAGATTCCGCAGCACCTCGATGGCTTCGGAGACGGCGACTCCGGCGGTTCCTTCGGCGCAACGACTCCATGTCGCCAGCTCCACGAGCTTGCCGTCGAGCAGCCAGAGCTTGCTTGCGGGATCGAGCGCCGCTGTCGCCACCAGCAAGGAGAGGGCGACCGACTTGCCGGATCCTGGCTCACCGCCGAGGAGGATGTTGCGCTCCGGGAGCAAGAACGGTGATCGGCTGCCCGTCCTCCCCGACGCCGACCGGGATGGGTTCCCAGAGGCTGGCGGCGGCAGAGTCGGCGTGGGGCCAGGGGAGCGGTGGGCCGACGGCCAGCGGGTCGCGTCGGGCGACCACGACCTCGAGCGCGGGAGGCGTTGTCGGGAACGCGCTGGACCCGGACCTCTCGGACTCGGAGAGCGGCAGCGATCACCTCCGCAGCGTGTTCGAGGTCCGGAACGCTGCTCCCGCGAGGGATGCGCACCTCGAACCGCTGCCCGGCCGGGATGTCCTTCATCTTGCGGACGGACGGCACCCGATTCTCGAGGGAGAGGATTCGTGCGGAACGGACGGCCCGAGACCACTGCCTGCGGAGGCGGGCATGGCGAAGGCGACGTCCGACGAACCTGACGGATCGGCGGCACCGCCAGCACCAGCACGAACGAGTCCGGCTTGGGCGATCCATGCGTTTCCTCTGCCAAGGGCCTGGCTTGCCCAGAGGTCCGAGCGCTCCGTAGATGGCGATGAGCGTGAGCTCCACGCGGAAGCCCCAGAGAGTACGGAGGATGGCCTCGATGACGGCCTCCGCGACGTCTTCTTCGTGGCTACGCATGGCGGCTCCACGTTGACGGGGCGGAAGCGCAGGATCATCGAGGCCATCTCCGACCTACGAGCCTGACCGGGCAGCCGAGGTGGGCTCGATCTGCTCGGCTCGGTAGGCGACGCCGCTGCGGTCGCCCATGCTCCATGGGGTCGCCACCAGGCCGGCGATCTTGACCGTGCTGCCCTGGCCGACGCCCTTGGGCTGGCCGGCCACCTTGACGGAGATCACGTCGGCGCCGCCGTCGTTCAGCGCCACCACCTGCACCGAGTGCAGCGGTGCGCCATTCTCGTCCACCTTCGGGGTCTTCGACTCGAAGTCGAGGACCGGCTCGGGTGGCCCGGCTGCGAGGAACGTCATCCCCGTGGTATCGATCGGGAGTTTCACATCTACCTTCCTTTCCGACGCACGTTCGGCGTCTCTCCCTTGAGATACGTCAGAGGCCATGGACGGCACAACCGCGACCCCGAGACGTCTACGGACGTCGAATCGCGTTCGCGATCGCGATTCCCAAAGGTCCCTTGTGTGCTGGGAGAATCAAGTCGTGCGCAACGACCGACTACGCAAGGCAATGGACGAGGCCGGGGTGTCGCCTGATCGCCTGGCCGAGGCCGTCGATGTCGACCCGAAGTCGGTGTGGCGCTGGACCAACAAGGGAGTGGTTCCCCGCCGTATAGGGTATGAAGGCGAGAGTCGCCGATGTCCTCGGCGTGGACGAGTCGGACATCTGGCCAGCACCGGTGAAGGCGCGGGTAGGAGAGGACCGGGAGGTCACCCAGGAGGTCGTCACCGTGTGGGCGCACCGCGCCGATGCTCCCAGGGCCCGCTGGTGGGCGATGCTCAACGGCGCCGAGGCTCACATCGATCTGCTCGGCTATGCCATGCAGTTCCTGCCCGAAGACCACTCCCGTCTGGATCACCTGCTGATCGAGAAGGCGGCCGCCGGCTGCCGGGTCCGCATCGCCCTGGCCGACCCCGACTCGCCCTACGTTGCCGAACGGGACGACGAGGAAGGCCTGGGTGGCACCTTCCCCGATCGCATCCGCACCACGATCGACCACTTCGAGCCGCTCTTCGGGGTGGAGGGCATCGACCTGCGGTTCCACCAGACCCGGATGTACAACTCGGTCTTTCGAGGGGACGACCAGATGTTCGTGACACCCCACCTGTACGGCCTGAAGGGGTACCGAGCACCTCTGCTCCACATCCGCCGGGCTACCGACGACGGCATGTTCGATGGGTTCGTGGCACACTTCGAACGGATCTGGACCGTCTCACAACCGATCCCAGCACCATGACACGTATCGATCATTTCAACGACCCCGACGCTCCCCGGCCAACCCGAGTCGTTCCGGCTGCCTCGGCTGTGATCACCGACGACGACGGACGTCTGCTGCTGGCGAAGCGCACAGACAACGACGCTGTGGACCATCCCCGGCGGCACGATGAAGCCCGGTGAGACGATCGCCGAGACGGCGGTACGAGAGGTCAAGGAGGAGACTGGCCTCGATGTCGAGGTGGTGTCACTCGTCGGGATCTACTCGAACCCGGACCACGTCGTCGAGTACTCAGACGGCGAGGTCCGCCAGCAGTTCTCGGTCTGCTTCGCCTGCCGGTACCTCGGCGGCGAGCTGGCGACGAGCGACGAGACAAGCGAAGTCGGCTACTTCAGCCCAGACAAGGTCAAGGACATGGAGATCCGCCCGTCGATTCGTCTCCGGATCCAGCACTACCTCGAGAAGAGATCCGACCCCTACCTGGGTTGAGCTGCAGCTGCCCCGACGGGTCCGCGCTGAAGCGCCTCCACTTGTACGACAGCCTGCATCAGCTCGGGCCACGCTGCTCGAAGACCACGACTGACTCGGCTTCCCGCGCCGTATCGGGCCTCGACATCCATGAGCCGTTGCTGCGGTGTCATGCGCTGTCCAGCCGGCCCTGTTGTCAGATCGCAGTAGGCGAGTGCCGCCGACACGATGCTCTCCTCGTTATCGAACTCCGCGAGTGCTGAATCGAGGCGTCGAAGCCGTGCCTCGTGGACTGCTCGGGTGTGGTGAGCCACCAAGCCTGCAAGTCGTTCATGGCCGAGCGACCGGAGATGCTGAGCGCCATCAAGCGGATGGAATCCTGTGTTCGCCAGCACCGGTGCGTAGCCGACGTCGTGGAGATACGCCGCCGCCACGAGAGATGTCGGCGTCCTCAGGTCTCAGCCCGA
Source organism: uncultured Acidimicrobiia bacterium (assembly GCA_963821095.1). Taxonomy (GTDB): domain Bacteria; phylum Actinomycetota; class Acidimicrobiia; order Spongiisociales; family UBA5794; genus CAVPHV01. The sequence continues at coordinate 138,676 of CAWGCJ010000008.1, forward strand.
TCGCCAGCTCTCGCGCCGTCTCGGCCACTGCCTGCGCATGTCGCCACCTGCGCCCCAATGAACGCAGCAGGTCGCCGGCGTGATTCTCGGCCCACTCGCTCAGCTTCATGGCCACACCGTACGCCACCTCAGGCCCAAGTGACGGGTCCAGCTGTGAGAACTTTCTCTACAGAATCAAGGAGGCCGGCCTGCGGGCGGCCCTGGCGGGCCGTCCTCGGCCGGTATGTCCGCTAGTGCGGACGGCGACCGACGACTTGACCTCGATCGGATCTTGACCGGGCCGCACAATCTCGACAGGTGCTCGGAGCGATGGTGCTACGCGTCGGCTTCGACAGGGTCGCGGGCGACCACGGTGTCGTAGAGGCCGTAGTGCGTGAGGCCTGGGTGCGAGTCGATGCCGGTGTAGGAGAGGCTGGAGTCTTCGTAGCGGCGGAACGCGAAGACGGCCTGGTTCATGTGCGTCTGTGTTGAAGACGTTCAGCGACACGAGCAGGTTGAAGTCCTCGACGGTCAGGCCGGTCACCGCCTTGAACAGGTCCGGCTCGAGCTTGGTGATCACGTCCTGGAGGGTGTTCTCGCGGAAGTCGGTCAGGTACATGAACGCCGGGATCCGGGTCGCGAACTTGATCAGCTTCTCCTGGATCTGTTTCCGCTTGGACTTGTACTCCTTCTCCTCGGCGGTGAGTTCCTTCTTCTCCTGCCGCGAGTGATGGCATCGCCCTTGGCCTTCCTGCTTCGGCTCCTTGACCTTCTCGCTCTTGTTGACCACGGTCTCGAAGATCGTCGCTCGCCGAGGGAGCGCCGGAAGCCCTCGATCTTCATGATCGCGTCCATCGCCTCGGGGTTGGTCGATGATCCGGCGCAGGGTGTCGTTGTCGACGTTGACCAGCAGAGCGCCGACTCCCACTTGCGGGCCAGCAGCGTCGCCGAGGTGCCGGCCATGGCGATGTCGAGGATGCCGCCGGCGTCGACCTGGGTCATGTGCGAGCCGTCGTAGGCGAGCACGGGCAGGAACGACACCAAGTTCCTTGACGGCCTCTCCGGGTTCGGATTCGTCCGGGGACAGCCCGAGCGCCGTAGTCGGCGATCTGCCGCAGCGCCCGCGTCGGGCGCGAAGTCGAACACGAAGCAGACCGGCTTGAGGATCTCCTCCTCGTTCGGGTCGTCGCCGTTGGGGTTCTTGATCGACCACGGCGACTGCACCCGGAACGCCGCCTGGAAGTAGGTCTCGGGCGAGTTGAGGTTGCGCAGCATCAGGATCGACGACCACTGCGGCACGGTCACCCCGGTGGTGAGCTTGCCGCAGGACAGGGTGATCGTCTTGGTGTCGTAACCATTCCCGATCGCCTTGCGCACCGGCGGCAGCGCAGCCAGCCCGATCCCGCGCCCGCGCCGGCGACGGTGAGCACCTTGTAGTCGTGGAAGAACATGTTGTGCTTCTCGGCCAGCAGGTTCGCCATCGCGTGACAGGCCGCGACGGTCGGCAGGAACCAGAACGAGTGCTTCAGGTAGGGCAGCAGCCGCACGTCGGAGTACGGGAACGGCGGCCGCTGTGCCCCAAGCTTGAGGTTGATCGACCTGGGTCGCGGCAGTAGCGCGCCGCGGATGATGTCGAGCCACTTCTGCACGTCGTTCTTGTGCTTGAACTCGGCAGCCTCACCCGTGCCAGTGGCGGCGAAGAACTCGCTGAGGTCGAACTCGTCGAACTCGCCCTGGCTGGCGATCGCGATCAGCTCGTCGGGCATCTGGTAGGTCAGCAGCCGCATCTCCGGCAGCGCCGCGTACGGGTTCCACTCGCTCGGGATGTGCTCGCAGCCAACTCCTGCTTGGCGCGCTGCTCGTCGGTGTAGGTCCAGTTGAAGATCTGCTCCTCGATGAACTCGCCCGTCGCCAGCGCCTTGAACGGGTGCCGGAGAGGTAGAGGTACGCCTTGGTGGTGATCGGCAGGAAGTCCGTCTCGTCCTCGCCGACAGCTCGCTCGAGTTCCTCGTTGAACGCTCGCCAGAGCAGCGTTGAACTCGGCGCTGAGTCTCCTTCTTCGCCTCCGCGTCGTCCTCGCCCTCGAACAGCTCCTTGGCGTTGTCCCGCCACGCCCCGAAGTGGTACTCGTCGAAGACACCAGGTCCCAGTTGATCCGTGCAGCCACTCGTTCTTGGCCTTGATGTTGCCGGCCTTGTCCCTGCCGAGCAGGTCCTGGAACGACCCGAAGTAGACCAACGGGCGTTTCTGGTCGGTCTGCCGTCGGATCGCTGCCGATTGGCCGTCGACAGGTACTGCCAGCCGTCGAAGTCGACGTGTGATTCCAGGTCGGTCTGCCAGGCGTCCTCGACGGCCGGCTTGAACGTCACCACGAGCACCCGCTTGGCGCCAAGCCTCTTGGCCAGCTGGTAGGCGGCGAACGTCTTGCCGAACCGCATCTTGGCGTTCCACAGGAACCGCGGGACGGCGTGCATGTCCTCCTTCCAGATCGAGTGGAAGTAGGCATGCGTCTTGTCCACGGCCTCAGCCTGCTCGGGCCGCATCAGCGAACGTCTCGTGGTGGGTGCCGGTGAGCTCGTTGGCCGGTGCGCAGCTCGGTGATCGCCGTCTGCACGTCATCGGGGGTGCAGCGGATCCACTCCCGCGACGCTCCGAGGATCGACGTTCTCGAAGCCCTTGGCCGATCAGCCGCTGCCGCACGTCGCTGTCGCGGAAGATCGACCCGTCCTCACGTTCGGCGAGCTCGTCGACGTGCAACGTGTAGGCCTGCTGCATCTGCCCCTGTGACTGCCGGATGCGCGCGTTCACGTCCTCCTGCGTGGTCTGGCCGACCTTGACCAGACCGACGTACGCGGCCGGCGGATCGTTCGGAGTCCACGCGTAGATGCGAAGCCGGGCTTCGGGCTTGCGGGCAAGGAGCTCCTCAATGGTCCTACTCATCGTCGATCGCTGCCGCAGGCTCCATCGGTCGAATCATGCTCTCGATGAACGTGATGTCGTTGTCGGTCAAGTTGTACTTCGCGTACAGAGCCTCGTCGGTCCAGGTCCGATCCATTGCAAGATCAGGGACAAAGGCGAATCGCTCGTTGTACAAGTGCTGAGTGTTGGTGCGCAGCGATACCAGGAACCGCACGAACTTGGTTCTCAGATAGTCGCTGAAGTTCGTTGCTTCAAGCTCCGTTGCGAACCGACCCGCAACAAGATAAGTCTCGCGTGCAAGCTGTCCCGGGAGGTCCGATCAACGATGACGAGAGAAGACCTTGCGTGTTCCATTCTTGTCCGCCTGGCCTCCATGCTCACTCGCCGTTGCCGAAAGAAACACCTTCCATTGGTCCACCCATTCAGTATTCCGCGGGATGGCATCACGCTCGATGTATCCGGTACCACCGTTCTGGTAGATCTGCACCGGATCGACCATGCCGTCAGGCTTCTCTGCGCCACGAAAGTTGGTCCGAATGCTGAACGGCTTGAATGGGCGAAACGCGAGCGGCGACCGATTCGAACGGGGTGGCCTTCAGTCGGTTGCTAGGACCTCGCTCGAGGATTCCTATGGCCTCGTTGTAGCGAACGAGAATGTCGTAATCGTCGAGATGCCGGCTCATCGGATCGACCGCGGCCTCGTCGCCTCTGATGGTCGTGACCTCGCACTTCCCATTCCACGACGAATCCCAGAGGAAGTAGGAAATGCCGCCAGCGATATCGACGCCACCGAACACGTCGCGAGCGTTCGGGATAGTCGACAAGCGAACGAAGGCGCCGGTCGGCAAGCATCTCCTGTCTGAACTCCTTGAGCCCACGGCCGCCAGCGAACCATCGAGACGGGACGACCATCGAGAGGTATCGCGGTTCCAAGCCCTTGGCCTGCTTGGATGAACTTGTGGTAGATCGGCATGGCGAAGCTCCCGATCGACTCGCCACCACTTTGCCCGAGCTGATAGGGCGGATTGCCAATGACTCACATCGAATCTGCATGTCACCTCCAAATAGCTCTTCGAGTCGCGCCCAGATGTCGTCGCTGTGAATGAAGGCGTAGGCGTGTGTTTCAAGCCCCTCGCCCCGCTCGTAATCGCGCTGATTGGCACCGCAGTAGTTGCACTTTCCGTTCGTGTACTTCTTGATCTCATTTCCACTCTCATCGGCGGCGTGAGACCCAGGCTGTGCCTCCAACCCAGGTGTGTTCGATCCGCTCAAACCAGATGTTCCCGGTCTCCGTTGTCGAACGACCTGGCGATCGAGTGCGGCTCCGTTTGCGAACTTTGAGCAGTAGACACTTCGGCGTGCGAGCAGGCTGGTCAGGTAGGTGGTGCCGATACCGAAGACCTGCTTGCGTCAGGATGTAATCGACGCGTTCGAGAAGATCGGGGATCGCGTCGCTCAAGCCCCTTGGTGAGGCGACGGGTGATCTCCCGCAGGAACACGCCCGATTTGGCGGCGGGGTCGAGGAACGTGACGCTCGGGTCGGCCCAGATGTTTGCGCCGTTGTTGTCGGTCTGCCCATGCCTCCGCAACTTGGTCGAGCATTCTTTCAGCCAGATCCGGCGGGGTGAACACCTCATCGTTGGACAGGTTCGCGATGCAAGTGAGCACGTCTGGGTTGCGGCCGCGTAGCGTGAACGCAGCTTGCGCGGTGCTCACGAGTCGCCAGCTCCTTGCGACTGTCAACGGTCATGGCGTAGGTTCTCGTAGGGCTGAAGATCTCATGTTGCCCGAGCTCGGCAAAAAGCGTGCCCTCTTCGCTGAAGGCGGCCGACTGGCGTAAGGGCGTCGAATCGGAAGTCACGTCGCTGGAATCTCCCCTTTCCCAGGTAGCCCCACTCGGCGAACACGATCGGGTCGTCGACAGCTTGTGAGCATGGTGAGGGCGTCACCATGGATGAGGTTTTGCGACAACACGTAGGCGGCGGCGTTGTAGAGGTCGTCGGACTCATCGAGGTTCAGGTACTCCGCGAATGTCTCGAGCAGGTTGTCGTGGCACTCCGCGACGTTGTCGGACAAGAGCTCGATGCCATAGATGCACATGAGGCTGAGAAGGGCGTAGTGGCGCTTCTCGAAGTCGGACTTGCCGAATTTGAGTTCGACGGTCGGCGAGCTTGCGCCGCAGCACCTGGACCAGGAAGTTGCCCGACTTCCGCAAGCCGGCTCCAGGAAGCGGGAGTCGATCCGCTCGGTCTCCTCCTTCACCAGATCGAGCATCGCTTCAACCATCCACGCTGGGGTGAACACCTCGCCGTGGTCGGCCACCCGTTTCTTCGACTTCACCAATCTCACGGACGTGAGAATACTCGCGGCACTGATGGGATCCCGGCAGGTCGTTGATGTCCGCTTGCGCCGAGGGACTTGACCGATGGGTTGGGTCTAGGCGGAATGGCGCGGACGCCGGTGGACTCGGAAGGTCTCCGTTCCGGTCTTTGTGGCCCTTCGTCGGATCGGGTTGATTCACCTACCGAGCCGACCCGTCCTATGCATGGGCTGGCATGTGCTGCCTACACGGTGTCGAGCAACTGCCGGAGGCGCGCTTCCCAGCCGAGACGCTGTTGCATCGAAGCATCCGGCAATGATCCGGTTTCCCGACCGTTCGTGTCGGGTCTCCACAATGCGGCGACGGCCATCACTGTGGACAGTCACCACGACGGGCGAGCCAGCCGTGCTCCTGAAGTGCAGTTCGCCCTCATCGGCCGGTAGGCGGACCCAATCGCGCTCGTGGACATGCGCGTCCCGAGAGTAGACGAGCCAGGTCTGACGCCGACTGGGGCCGTAGGCCAGGGTCCGGGTTGAGTGCGTCTTCCACAACCCGGGCTATCGACCGGTGGACGTGCGGGGCGATGTCGCGCAACCTTGGCCGATCACCGCCACGAGACATCGCTGCGAGGTCCTCCTCTCTGTCGGCTTCGTATGGCCATTGGCCAGTGAGAAGCCTCCAGAGCGATGCGCCTGCGGAGTACACATCCGATAAACGAGTCATGCGTCCATCGAAAGCTTCGGGTGCGCGGCAATTCTGATTGCCGCCAGTCGGGGCACTGTCTTCGGCGTCGAGATTGACTGCGACTCCAAAGTCGCCGAGCAAGGCGTGATCGAGTGCACTGAGAAAGATGTTCGCTGGGGTCACATCACGATGAAGTACACGCATTCGATGGCAATAGTCCAGTCCCACTAGAGCCTGCCGCACCCATCGAATGGCGAAGGCTGGCTCGACTCCGAGGCCATCCGCAATTCGGTCCTCTGTCGATCCCAATTCGGCGATGTCTGTTGCGATGAATGGAACGTCTCGGTGAATCCCCGCGTTGAAGACCCTGAGCACGTGTGGGCTCTCCAGGGCCGTTAGTGCATGGGCCTCACGCACGACGATGCTTTCGTCGCCGGTGTGTTGGAGCAGCTTGAGAGCAAGGTCCCGCCCGATCTTGAGGTCGCGGACGCGGTAGACAGTCCCGTGTCCTCCTCCGCCGAGTTCTCCTCGGATCTCATATCGGCCAGCCCAGATGGTCATAGCCAGCACTGTACGATTGGATCGATGCCAGGCCTTGGATTGAGCTGCAATATCGCTTCCGGTCGGATCACGTCGAGGGGTGTCGTGTTGGAACCGAGCGGGGCCGTGGAGGTCTTCCATTATCGAGCCTCGGCCAGCGACGACTTGGCCCTTCAACTCCGCTCACTTGGCGACGCGTTGACGACACGATTGGCTGATCTGGAGGTGGACTCCGTTGTGGTCAGGACTGCTGATCATCACCGCGCCGCCCGACTGACCGACACCACGGGGATGCGACTACGTGCTGAAGGCGTGCTGCTTGCCACAGCGCGGACCCGGGTCGCCCGGGTCGAGAGCCTCAGTGGTCGCGCAATCGCGGAGACCCTGGGTGAGTCGAAGGAAGAGGTCGATCAACGAGCGCGTGAGTTGCTTTCTCCCGCTGCGACCGAAGCGACGGCTGCTGCGCTAGCGGCTGAGGCTCTTCTTGAGGGGACGGCCTAGCGTTGTCACAGGATCGGTGGTTGTTTCATCGCTCAGGTCGACGAGCACCGCGGGTATGACATCCACATGGCGAAGGTCGCTTGTCGATTGATGGATCGTCGATCCAGTGATTCTCACGAGTTCGAACAGGAGGACGCGGCTTGGTTCGAGCTCCTGCTTGTTCAGATCCCGGACTATCCGGTCTGCGTCCTTGCTCGCTCCCACGATCCAGTTGCAACTCGCGGCAAGCGCAGCATCTTGAACGACCTGCTTGACGGCTGTCATGTGCTCGGGATGCGAGAGGATCGACTCAGTAATCGCCTCGGACAGCATTGAGGCGTCGAGAAGCCAGCTGCTGCTGTCGCGCCGTAGTGAGCTGGCTGCGTCGAGCAGATCGTCAAGTGTCGAATCCGTCATGATTATGAAATCTAATAGATTTTGTAGAGTAGGGGTATGCAACCGCCCCACGGGCCCTTCAAGATCAGCGCTAATCGGCAGGTCACGATCCCAGCCGAACTGCTCAGACGGATCGATCTCTCCCCTGGCGACTCGGTGTACGTCACTACGGCAGACGATATCGAAGATGGCCTCGTGGTGATACCCGTGGAGAAGCTCGTCCGATGGATCGACGCGGGGAGGCGGGCGCAGCCTATCGATGGGGCGTCCAGCGAAGCTGCTGGCAGTGATGCAGAGGCCGGCGGCAGCTAGCAGGAAGCCAGTGACCGACTGACCCTGGGAGCCAAGTTGGGAGCCATTCTCTGCGGATGACCGTGGACGGCTATGGACACCGGTGGAATCGAAAGCCCGTCGTTCCAGCGTGTGTGGACTCCTGTGGACGCCTATGGACACGGCTTGTAGATCTACGGATCAGAAGGTTGGGGGTTCGAGTCCCTCCGGGCGTGCCACCGAAACCCCTGCGAGAGCGGGGGTTTTGGCTATCTTCCGCCGAGTTCGATGCCGCGGTGACGGTCTCTGGGCCGCGGTGGGGCCGCGAGACTTCGAGCCCGGATGTCAGCGAGCCGTCTGACGAGATCATCGACGTCGGAGGGGAACAGGTGGGTGTAGCGGTCCATGGTCACGGTGATGGATGAGTGCCCGAGATGGACCTGAACGGCTTTGGGGTTGGCGCCGGCTGCAGCGAGGAGGCTGGCGCAGGTGTGTCTGAGGTCGTGGATTCTTAGGTCCTCAGGCAGCCCTGTTTCCTCGACGGCCTGGTACCAGACCTGCCGTCGGAAGTTGCTGTTGCGCAGCGGGGCACCGTTGGGCGAGGTGAACACGAGAGCTTCGGGATCGTCGGGGACTTGGCGGGCGAGGTGCGTAGCAAGTCGGTCGCGGAGGAATCGAGGGATGGCCACCATGCGGCTGCGATGGTTCTTGGTCGCGCCGAAATACAGGTGACCCTCGACGTCGGCGAGGGATTCGGCGACCTCAATGCGGGACCGCTGAGGGTCGCAGCGTCCCCTTCTGAGGGCTGCTGCTTCACCCCAGCGGAGTCCGCCGTAGGCAAGCACTTAGACGAGGGCGCCGTAGGGTTCCCGGATCGTGTCGGCGAGGCCGTCGACTTGGTCGGCGTCGAGGAACAACATCTCCGGTTCAGGAAGTCGCGGAGTGCTCGTCCCGTCGACCGGGTTGGATGGGAGGTAGCCGGCGTCGACGGCGAGGTTCAGCATGGCGTTGAGTACCTGGCGGGCCTGGCGAACCCCGGAGGGTCCGAGGCCGGATGCCTGCAGGTCGGCGATCCATTCTTCGGTAGCCATGCGGTCGATGTGGCGAAGCTGGTAGTCGCCGAACGTGGGCAGGACATGCGCGTGGAGGTTCGACCGGTAGCCGGCCAAGGTCTTGGGTTTGAGATGTGTCTTGGTGACGAGCCACCGCTGTGACCATTCGGCCAGGGTGGTTCTCGAGAGTCTCGAGTCGGTCCAGTCAGCGCGGATTGAGGTTCCCGCGTTTCTCCGGACACGACCAGTTGGTGTGGGACTTCAGGGAGCGCTTTCCGTTGTGATTGAGTCCTCTCAGTGGTCCGGGTGAGGGACGGCAACCACCGTGAGTTCCGAGATTCCGGTGAAGTCCCGGGGGTTGCAGGTGTGCAAGGGTAGGTCGCTCGAGATGGCGATAGCGGCGATCATGGCGTCGTAGGCACGTGCCGCTGGCTTACGTCCGGCTCTTCGTAGCCCTGCGGCTACCCGGCCGAAGCTGCGGGCCGCGGCAGCGTCAAACGGCAGCGGATCAAAATCGGCCTCGGCCTGCTGGAGGTGCGCCTGACGGGCGGACCGTTCCTCGTCGGTAGACGCCACAAGTGGACCCACCGAGAGTTCGGCCAGGGTGATCGCCGTGATCAGCGGTTCGTCGGGGAGCGGATCGGTGTCCTGCAGCCGACCGAGCAGGATGAGCGTGCTCGTGTCGAGGATCCCGCGGGGCATCGATCAGGGGGCGGGATCCAGGACCCGGTCGAGGTCGTGGCGCAACTGGTTGGGGTCGACGGGCGGGAGTTGCCGGCGGCGGGCAATGATCACGTCGAGCGGCATTGGCTCCCGGCCCAGGGGTCGCAGTTCAGCGACCGGCTTCCCGGAGCGGGTAATCGTGAGCCGCTCACCTTTGGCAGCGCGGTCGACCACGTCGCCGCCGTGGTTGCGGAGTTCCCGGATCGAGACTTCGGACATATCCCATAGCGTATCACGTGTGATACAGCACGGGAAGACTGTCTCAGGCCCAGCCAACCACACCAATCACCAGATACGGATCCATAACCGATCATTCCGCCGAGTGCGCAAGATCGGTCACTTCCAGGATCGGTCTAGCTCTACATGTCTGTCAGGTTATCCTGATATAGATGAAAGTGATTGATGTCGACTCTTTGCCAGCGGATCCGCTCGAGGCGTTGCGGGAACTTTCTCGGGCGGATGTGGAGCTCGAAGCACTGCGGCGTGAGCGGGTAGAGGTAGCGCGCAGCCAGGGCGCCACCTGGGACCAGATCGGTGCAAGCCTGGGGATGTCACGCCAGTCGGCGTGGGAGTACTACACCCGCGAACCGCGATGTGTGCTCGACGAGAGCGTGGCTGGCTCTGATCTCGATGAGGATGAGGCGATGCGGGTTGCCACCGAGGAGGTCAGTCGGGTCCGACGCCGGCACCGGACCTCGGCGTCCTGAGCGATTCGGATGCGGGTGGTGCTCGACGCCAACGTGTTGATCTCTGCGGAGATCAGCAGAGGTTCTTCACACCGGATCGTGCAAGCCTGGCTGCAAATCAGCGGTTCGAGTTGGTGATCTGCGATCGGCTGCTCGGGGAAGTGCGCCGCGTGTTGACCGAGCGGCCGCGCCTTCGGAAGGGGTTTTGGTTGGCGCTGCTGAACTGTATGTGACGACGGTGGCCACCGCCGCCGACCTTCGACCAGATCCGGCGCCGGGTCCGGCGCTGATCCGGGACTCTGACGACGACTGCGTGATCCACCTGGCCCAGGCTCACGACGTCGACTACATCGTCAGCGGTGATGCCGACCTTCTCGGGTGGAACGAACAGGACCCGCCAGTGTTCCCGCCAGCTCAATTCGAGGCGAGACTGAGTCAATCCTGAGGGTCCACCGTCAGCGCTTGGGCCGCGGCTGGGCCGCGACACGATGAACACTGGGCAGGACGACTCGTACCAACAAGAGGCGAAACCGGAGGTCAGCGCACGATTCAGGACGAAAGTAGGGGTCACCCAAACCGCTCCGCACTGACCCCGGATCAGGAGGTTGGGGGTCGAACTCGCCAAGTTCGCCGAGTCACCTCCGGGCGTGCCACCGAAGCCCCTGTGAGCGGCGGGGGTTTCGTTGCGTTCGGTTTAAGCGGGCTTCGGCTTCTGGGCACCTTGGGAGCCATTCTCGGGAGCTATCTGTCGTTCGATCGACGATCCACCCGACCAACTGGCTGGCTTCATCAGACCGGCGCCTCCCCCTGTCTATGGCGCGAAAGAGAGAATGTTGCCCGACCCCCGGACCCAAGACCCAGCCGATATCGGCTCAGTGTCATGATCTGGTGACGTCCAGCGGGTTGGTTCCCCACGACGGTGCCCATACGACGGCGAGTTGGGCTTTCGCCTCAATGGCGGCGCGTGACTTGGCCGCTGTGTGGTGTGGCGCGGGATGCCGCACTTTGACGAGGTCCTCACCTCTGGGCGAAGATTGCGTGAGGATGGGGATTTGCCGCATCTTCCGCGGGCTAACACGGATGGGGCGCTGGAGGTCGTGATGGACGAGAAAGTCGCAGCGTCGACTCCTTTGCGGCTGGCGTCGGCAGCCCTCATCCCGATTGGCGAATCACATCAGCAGAGGTCCCGGAGGCCACCATGTTGAGGACACCTCAGCGCCCAAGCAGTCTGGCTGTGCTCACCAGCGGCGGAGATGCCGCAGGAATGAACGCCGCCGTGCGCGCTGTGGTGCGGGCCGGTCTAGACGCCGGGCTGGACGTATTTGCCGTGTACGAAGGGTTTCAAGGCCTCGTTGCCGGCGGCGACTCCATCCGCCGGGTGTCGTCGAGCGACGTGGGTGGCATCTTGCACCAAGGCGGAACCGTCCTGGGCACGGCACGCTGCGCCGAGTTTCGGACCAGGGAAGGAAGACGGCGCGCTGCCCGGAACTTGATCGAACAAGGGATTGACGCCTTGATCGTCATCGGAGGTGACGGCAGCCTCACGGGAGCCAACCTCTTTCGCGAAGAGTGGCCAGAATTGCTCGCCGAGTTGATCGAGGCGGGCGAGATCGATGGAGCCGCTGCCGAGGCGAAGCGCCGGCTCACGCTGGTGGGCCTCGTCGGTTCGATCGACAACGACATGTTTGGCACCGACATGACCATCGGGGCGGATACGGCCCTGCATCGCATCACCGAGGCGGTCGATGCGATCCACAGCACCGCGTCGAGCCACCAACGTTCCATGGTCATCGAGGTGATGGGACGTAACTGCGGCTATTTGGCGCTGATGAGCGGTCTCGCCGCGGGTGCCAACTGGGTGCTGATCCCTGAGAGCCCACCCGACACGGACGATTGGGAAGAGTCGATGTGTCGTGCCCTAATGGCGGGAAGAGCGATTGGCCGCCGTCTCAATCTCGTCATGGTCGCCGAGGGTGCCCAGGACCTCCACGGCAATCCAATCACGGCGCAGCACGTCAAGGAGGCGCTCGAGGAGCGGCTCGGCGAAGACACCCGAGTGACCAGCCTTGGGCATGTGCAGCGGGGTGGCGCCCCGAGTGCGTTCGATCGGTATTTGAGCACGGTGCTCGGCTACGCCGCTGTGGAGCAGGTCGTGATGTCCCCCGGCGGCGAAGCTCAGCTCATCGGTATTCGCGGCCACCAGATCATCAGTTCTCCGCTCATGGAGTGTGTGGGCAAGACGCGGGCAGTGGCGGAGGTGATCGCCGAACATGACTACGACACGGCGATGGAGATGCGGGGTGGGAGTTTCCGAGACTCCTTCCGCATGATCCGCACCATGGTCCGGGCGCACCCACATGCACCGGCCCCGGGGCAGCGGCGGCTGCGGCTCGCCGTCGTCCACGGTGGAGGTCCGGCCCCGGGTATGAACACCGCGGTGCGGGTGGCGGTGCGCGTCGGCATCGACCACGGCCATACGATGCTGGCCGTCAAGAGCGGGTTCCAAGGTCTCGGCGACGGTGAGATCGAGGAGATGGGTTGGATGAGCGTGAACGGCTGGGTGTCGCGTGGCGGCGCCGAGCTGGGCACCAACCGGTTCATTCCGTCGGGCAACGACATTGCGGCCATCGCTTCACAGCTCGAGGCCCACCACATCGACGGGCTGCTGATGGTGGGTGGCTGGTCCGGCTACGAGGCCGCCCATGAGTTGGCGATTCGGGCGCCGGAGTATCCGGCGTTGGGAATTCCGATCGTGTGCCTCCCCGCGTCGATCAACAACGACCTTCCCGGATCTGAGCTCAGTATCGGTGCTGATACCGCGCTCAACAGCATCGTGGGAGACGTGGACAAGATCAAGCAGTCGGCGGTGGCGTCTGGTCGTTGTTTTGTAGTTGAGGTGATGGGTCACGATTGTGGGTACCTGGCGTTGATGAGTGGACTGGCGACCGGCGCCGAGCGCGTCTACCTGCCCGAGGAAGGGATCTCGCTCCAGAACCTCGAGAACGACGTCAACGACCTCAGGGAGGGCTTTGCTCACGGCAAGCGCTTAGGCCTCGTCATCCGCAGCGAGCACGCTGATCCCGTCTACACGACCGGCTTCATCAAGACACTGTTTGAGCATGAGGGCGGTGGACAGTTCGATGTGCGCGAAGCCATTCTCGGGCACGTCCAACAGGGCGGCGACCCCTCGCCCTTCGACCGGATCCAGGCCACCCGATTGGCGTCGAAATCCGTCGAGTACCTCATCGAGCAAGCCCTCTCCGATGCGCCAACAAGCGCGTTCATCGGGCTCCAAAAAGGCAAGGTGCGGTTCACCCCGCTTCTGGAGTTCCCCTCCCTCATCGAGGCCGGCGTCCACCGTCCCCGCGAGCAGGGATGGATGGCGCTCCGACCTCTCGCCAAGGTGATGGCCCAACCCGGGTCGCCCCACCGTCGTTGACGCCTACGAGCGTTGGCCGTTCTTGGCCCCGACCGGCTCATCCACGCTTGTTGGAGTTGTTGTGCAGGATCTATCAGATGGCCTCATCCGGGTCTCGGGGTAGCTTCGTAGAGGGATCATGAGCACGACACCACGACACATTCGCATCCGGCGTTACTTCCGGCGTCGCCCCGAAGTAAAGGTATGGGGGGACGCTCGCGCTCTTCCCTTCACCGAAGGCCAGGCAGTTGTGGGCGCCGGTCAGATAGGGCCGGCCCAGCTCAGCGTCGAGCTTCCCCGACCCACCGTTTGAACAGGGCCACTTCCATCCCGTCAGCGCAATAGCTCTGCCGAGGTCGAGATCCTTCTGGACCGGTGCAGGGGCCCCGTTCGCGGCGACCTCCACGTCGCAGCACGCTCATAGCTGACACCCGCGAGATCTGGTTGTGAATGGGTTGGCTGCTCTCGAGGATCACATGAGCGACGCGCACTCCCTCTACGGCAATCCCAGTCGTCATTCCTGTGCCCATTTGACCCGTTTGGGCATTGTCCTATAATGGTCAGTGTCCAAATAGGGAACGGGAGGACGAGATGCAGGATGCGGTGCTCCCACCGGCCACCAGCAACGCCAGACTTCACAACGCCGGAATGCGCTCGACACTCCCGAGACGAGCCGTTCTCGAGACGATCATGGCCACGCCCGATCACCGATCCGCCGACGAAGTGCGGCGGGCTCTCGAGGAACGGGGTATCGACCTCCCGCGATCGTCCATCAACAATATCCTCGGGGCCTTCGCCGGCGCCGGCCTCATCAACCGGGTCGAGACCCTGCCGGGGCCGGCCCGCTTTGAGCGGGACACCAGCGACCACGACCATTTCTGGTGCGTGAGGTGTCGGCGGGCCTCCAACGTGCCCGCCCCCCGCATCAAGCCGCCACCGGTGGCGGGCCGGGTTCTGGTTACCGCCATCACCTACCAGGGGGAGTGCGAGACGTGCGGGGGAGCGCATGGAAGCCACACGCAACGGAAGGACCGACATCGATGAACACCACGAGCACACGACAGAAACCACGCTGGATCACCGAGATGAGCAGCGTCCTTGTCGCTCTAGCTCAGAGCCGGAGAACGCTGCGGCAGGCGGCGAGGGCATCAGGTGACCGCCACATGTCGCACCGCCTCCGGCGACTCGCTCGTCGCCGACGGGCCGCCGCTGAGGAACTCAAACGGGCTGCTCCGGTGCCTTCGGTCGAGGTGCTTACGCCCGACCCCGAGGCAATCGTTGTCGACGACCAGATTCGGACCGCCACGGAGATCGGAACGACAGCTGCATGCCTCCGAGCCAACCGAAGACTGCGAGCCGCCATCGAATCTACCCTCGAGGCGAATCCGCCGTCACGTGTGCAAAGGCGGCTCGAGGCGCTTCGCGACCAGACCGACCTGGACGCAGCCACATACAATGCCCGGCTGCGCGAACTCGTCGTGGTAGCGATCCCGGTCGACTCGCTTGCCTTGTCACATGGTGAGGTCGAAGGGACTGGGCGCGGAGACTGACTGCCCTCGCCCCGCCCTTCATCGTCAGGCCGCTCCGGTCGAGGTACCGATCGCCTCCTTGGACCTCGGCGGCGAGATCGACCTTGACCAGCCACTTTGCGGATCACTCGCATGCATTGCGGTCCCTCGTGACCTTGTAGCCTGCCGCCTATGGCAACTCTGGTGTTGACGGTTATCGGTGACGACAGATCGGGTCTGGTGGACGCCCTTTCAGGCGTCATCGCCGACCACGGCGGAAATTGGGACAAGAGTCGGATGGCGCGCCTGGCAGGCAAGTTCGCCGGGATCGTGATGGTTGCCGTCCCCGACGCTGCTGCCGATGCTTTCATCGCCGACCTGGAGCCGCTCGAGGCGCAGGGCCTTCTCGACATCACGGTGGAGCGTGCCGTGCCGAGCAAGCAGGTAGACGACTCGGCGCGGTACCGGATGGACATCATCGGTCTCGATCATCCGGGGATCATTCACGAGGTATCGCACGCTCTCGCCGGGCGCGAGGTGAGCATCGAAGAGCTCAGCACCGAGTCGAGGAGCGCCCCGATGGCCGGTGACACCATCTTCGAGGCGCGCGCTTGGATGCGGGTTCCCGCCGGGGTCTCGCTGCAGGAACTCACGGAGAGTCTGGGGCGTCTCGGCGACGAACTCGCAGTCGATATCGAGGTTGCCAGGGATCCGGATCAGACTCCCTAGCCGAGACCGTTGGGGCTGCGGCTCGTCACCCCCAGCTTCCCGCTAGGCGCTTCCGAGGCGAGTCTTGGCGGTGTTGGGTTGCGGCGCCCTGGCCGGACCCGTGGTCGCTACTTCTTCTTGGTGGGCTTGGCGGGTAGCGTGCCGACCCATTCCCACGACCGATCGAACCAGTCGGTGAGGGTGTCGGCGTCGGCGAGCAACTCAGCGGGGACGGATGAGTAGCCGCGCATCGTGGCGCCGTACTGGATCACGTCGCCGCTCCCGTAGCTCGATCGGAACTCGTCCGTCAGTTCGTCCGAGAGGCGCAGAGCCATCGTCCCGTCGGCGTCGAGGAAGCTGAACATGTGACCGTTGCGGGAGGTATACGGGTTCTTGGCGCCCTTCACCTCAGCGCCGCTCTGGCTCGCTTCGACGACCGACCGGTATGCCTCCAGCACCGCGGGCGGTCCCTCGTACTTTGATCCACCGGGCAAGCCTCACCTCCTGGTGACTCTGACATCAAACCTACCGGACGCTGGGGACGATCTGCAGATCAGTTTGTTTATAATACGGGACAGTATGGTATGGTAAAGGCGATGGCGACAACTATGACTACCAAGCCTCGGCTGAGGGGCAGGCCCCGTGACCCGGCGGTAGATCGAGCGATTCTCGAGTCGGCTCGGTCTGTGTTGGCCGAACGCGGATTCACCGGCGCATCGATGGATGAAATTGCCCGCAGTGCCGGCGTTGGCAAGGACACGCTGTATCGACGCTACCGGTCCAAAGAGGATCTAGTTCTGCACCTGCTCACGAAGTTCGCTGAGGAAGGTGTTCCGGTGCCGGCGCTCGACGATCCGCGCTATGCATTGTTTCTCTTCCTCCAAGACATCGTCCGAGTCAACCGGCGCACCGACCTTGGGGCCATCATTGCCGGAATCGTGGGCGAATCGGCACGGAACCAGCGCCTCGCCGATGGGTTTCACGACTTTTGGTCCGAGAGACGGACTATCGCGGCGGAACTCGTTCGCGATATCGCCACCGAGGCGACCGATGGGGAGGTCGAGCTGATATTGGATCACGTCCTCGGACCCATCTACTACCGCCTCCTTCTCACCGGAGCCACAGTCGACGACGAGTACCTCTGGGGCCTCATCGTCACCATTCCGTGGTCACCAGATGAACAGCTGAATCAACAAGAGCCAGGATGAAGAGGAACCAACATGAATACTCAAGAACACATGATCGCCGTCATCGAACCCGCCCGCGATGGTGATGCGACCATCGAAGTCGCCAAGGAAAACGGAGTCATCGAAGTCGCCAAAGAGGTAGTCGATCGTGGAGGGCGCGTCACCGTGCTCGTGCTGATCACCCGGGACACCGTCGCCAACATCTCAGCTTTTGCCGAGGCAGAGGACATCGCCTTCCCAGACGCGAGGGAGATCTACCTCGAACGGCTCGCCGCGGTCTACTCCTCGCGCTTTGGGGATCACGACGTCGCAACGATCGTGACCGGCGGTCCCAAGCCGAACAGGATTGCTTTCGATACAGTCGGCAAGGTGGCCGCGACGAGCGTGGTCATGGACCAGCAGTTGGCGACGCGACGTTCCTGGCGCTCGTCCGTGGCGCGGTCTCGAGTGCCGGTCGTTATCGCTCCTCCCGTTGCCGCCTGAGGGCTAGCGACGCCGCCGGCGGCTAGGAGATTCGAGCCGCCATGCGGGGGCCCGACGACGTCGTCTGGAGACGGTGCCGGAGCAGGTCATGAACTGCTTGCGTCGATGTGGGAGCGGGCGATGTCCCATTTTCCGCCGCGCCGGAGCCCCGAGCAGTAGCGCAAACAACGCCACGTCGGCTGCGTGTCGACGAGACCGGCGTCATAGGGATCATGCCTGTACAAAGATGCTGCTGGACTTCGCCAGCAACCCGCAGCCCGCAGTGCCGACCGGAGGAAGGCAGACTCATGGACCTCGATGCAGCCATTGCATGGGCCTCGACCCGCAAACACGCCACGCTCATCACGATCCGGCGCGATGGCCGTCCCCAGTCTTCGGACATTGTGTACGGCGTCGATGACGGTGTCTTTCTCATCTCGATCACCGACGATCGAGCCAAGACGATCAACATGCGCCGCGACCCGCGAGTTGTGCTCCACCTGTCCGAACCCGGATCATGGTCGTACCTGTCGCTCGACGGGACCGTCGAACTCACCGACGTCACCGTCAGCCCGGAGGATGCAACCAACGACGCGCTGGTCTCCTACTTCGAAACCGTGGCCGGGAAGGCCCATCCCGATTGGGACGAGTACCGCCAGGCGATGGTCGATCAGGGGCGGCTCCTCGCCCGATTCACCCCGACCGGAGCCGTCGGCCAGATCAACGAGTCCTCGTGATCCACTCCCTGCAGCCGAGCCTCACTCCACCGCCGCAGCCAGTTACCGATCCTGCATATCTGCTGCTGGCGTTCTCCGACGCGTGGCAAGCCGGAGCGCGCGGCTCGAACAAACCAACTGATACGCTGCGCGCATGAGTTCCGCCAGTCGATCAGATTGGGCGACGGTGGTGGCCTCGTTCGCAGCGTTCTTCGAGGGTTTGGGGACCGTTGCGGTTGATGGTGACTCTGCCTCGTTCGCTGCGCCCGACGCCGGCACCGGGTTGGTGCTCGGTAGGGACGGCACCTCGAAGTCGTTCATGCCGCTCCATGGAATGCGCGCCCGATGGGAGAACGTGACTTTTGACACCGACGAACGAACGGTCACGCTGTCAGGCGACGGTTTCGCCTATACCTACCGGGTTCCTCCAGAGTTGGGCAGTCGCTGAACGGGTGCGCCCCCACCCAATTCCCGATTCCTAGGTGGTCCACGCATCGGTCCGCCATCCGAGGCGCGGGCTTGGCGCATATCAGGTGTGCTCAGAATGGGGACCTGGTGCAGTTCCCGCTGCGAATGCATCCAATCTCGAACGACGTCGGATGACGCTCACGCAGCGGCACAGGGCATCGGCCTGCACTGGCCCAACCGTTTATGCACCTGGTTTACGCCGTCGTTCCCTCACTCATGCTTCCGCCCGGTTGGGTGAAGTTGCTTCCCTGGCTGGAGTACGTGGCCGGTAGATGCAGGAACTTCGAATAGGTTCTGATAGTCCACGAGACGGGTCCACGGAAGAAGTAGGCCTCGGGCGTTGCGATCTGGTCGATGTCCTTCTTGTATCGCTCGGCGGTGCCTTTCGACAGGTGGAACTTCAGTTCACCGTTGGTCTCGAACGTTTCGTGAATGATCAATGCATCCTCGCCGACGACTTGGTACGCCTCGAATCTGAGCAAACCCTGCTCCATCGAGTGGGCGTCGGTACCCACGCGTTGCCACCAGTACTTCAGGTCCTTCAGGTGGGTCCCCTCCCCCGGCTTGCACGTCCATTTGGCGGTCACGTTGATGGCCGTCTCCGGGTCGGGGCGCCGGTAGTCCTCCCTCACGTATCCGAAGAGGAGCTCTCCAAACACCGCAGGTACGTTCTTCGCAAGGACCGCCTCCCGGACGGGAACCGGAATGCTGATGCCACGGATCAGGTGTAGCTCCGGCTTGGCGACCTTGGTGAGCGCCGCCATGTGCTCGGTTGCCGTTGTGGAGAAGTAGTGCATCAGGGCGTCGGGGTTCTTGAAGACGTGGTGGACCAGGACGGCGTCTTCGCCAACCGCATGGTTGATCTCGGTTGATAGGACCCCGTCATCTGCTCTGGCTCCGGCATGGATGTCCTCCCACTCTTGGAGCATTTCCTTCGATTCGGCAGATGCCCTGAACCGCCCGCCTTGTTTCGTGGGGATCCATTTGCCGGTCACGCTGATCTCCTGACCGAGCTTGGAAGCCTCGGCGAGGAAGGGCGGCAGGGGTTCGTGGGTCTGGGTCATTGTTGCTCTCCTAACGGTTCGAAATGGGTGGTGACGGTATCTCGGGTGGCGACGCGTTACTCCGGCCCGGTTGCTTCGATGAGGAGGAACTCATCGAGCAGGAGGAGCTGTTCGCCGTCGAAGGCGAATCGCGTGGCGGCGCCCATATTGGCGGGAAGATCGCGGTCTTGATCGCCGAGGAAACCGTCGCAGCCTTCCTCGGTTTGCTCGAACAACGGACCGATGTTGATCGCCTGGCCCTCGGGGGCATCATCGAGGGCGGACTCGGGAACGACATAGGTTCCGGTCGTTGTGTATTCGGTGCCGCCTGTGTTGCAGCCGGTGTCGTAGCTGATGGTGCCGTCGGCACTGAACTCGATGAACACCGCGCCGTCGCCTACGACGTTTGTGAGGCCCCCGCCATCGGCGAGTTGGTAATTGACGACCTCCCACCGCCCCACCAACTCCGCACTCCGGTCCTGCCCCGTTGGTTGCACATCGTCATCGGCCGGGGGAAGGGATTCGGATTCAACGGTTTCTGGCGCTTCGCTCGTTGTCGGGCCGGCGTCGCTATCGGAGCCGCAGGCCGCGGCGATGATCACTATCGCAACTACAACCGAATAGAGGACTCGTTGTTTGCGCATGGTCGAACCCTACGCGGCGGGACGCGGCGCGGGGCTCTCGACTGCGGCTCTTCCGATGCGCCCTTAGAACGAGGTCGGAACCCAGCACTCCGGCGATCTCGACGAGTCTTCCGCACTGCTCACTAGGCAGACTCCACTCTTCCCGTCGACGGTCGTTGCCTCCGCGCCAAGTTCCGGAGCGAAGCAGCGTTGGCCTCTCGCCGCGAAAGGATTGGCAGTGATCGCTGGGTCATCTGCTGAATGGCCCTGTTCGAGTCGGTGGTGCATTTTGTACCGTGTCGTCGAAGTTCGATCGATAGGGGAGTTGCCGTGGTGCGGATTCGTTTGCTGGTTGTGGTGGGTTCACTCGTTGCCGGGATGCTGGCGATGGTGGTGCCGGGCGTGGCGGCTGAGCCATGCACGATCGAAGGTACCGAAGCCGATGACATTCTCGAAGGCACCGCGGGTGACGACGTGATCTGTGGTTACGGCGGTGACGACACGATCGCCGGCCATGAGGGCAACGACATCATCTATGGGGGACCGGGCGACGACTCGATCGGCGGCGGCCAGGGCGACGACGTCATCTACGGCGGCGATGGTGCCGACATTGTCGAAGGCAAGGCGGGCGCCGACACCATCTACGGCGGTCTTGGTGATGACGATCTCGCCGGCAACGAGGACAACGACACCGTCTACGGCGAGGCCGGCAACGACTTCCTCGGTGGCGGCCAGGGCGACGACGTCATCTACGGCGGCGATGGTGCCGACACGGTTGAGGGCAAGACCGGCGCCGACACGATCTACGGCGGTCTTGGTGATGATGATCTTGCCGGCAACGAGGACAACGACACCGTCTACGGCGAGGCCGGCAACGACACGTTGGGCGGCGGGAAAGCAGATGATCTCCTCGACGGGGGTGACGGTGACGACACCCTGGACGGCAAGCGCGGTGACGACGAACTGCTCGGCGGTCCCGGCGTTGACTCAGCGGACGGGAACGTCGGAACGGATGTGTGTGCCGCCGAAACGATGATCAACTGCGAATCGTCGATCGTGGCACCTTCCGAGTTGCAGTTCGATCGGCCGACCAGCGATGCAATGGTCTTCGATGTCGAGCTTGTCACTGTGTCGGTCCTGCCCGTGGACGCGGTCGGGTCGGTCGAGTTTGCAGTGGATGGCGTCCCACTCGGGGCAGTGGCGATCTTGGACGGCTCGGCTGCGGTCGATTGGGATACCATCGCCGTCGACGACGGTCTGGCCACCTTGACGGCCACAGCTTTCGACAGCGAAGGCGACTCTGTCGTGTCGAGTTCGGTGACGGTGACCATCGGCAACGTCGAACCCCCGGACGCTCGATTGTCGGCGGACTACGACGAAGGCCTCCTCACGCTGGACGAGTACTCCTTCTATCTCGTGACCGCACTCACCGTCCCTGACGTACTGCCGGCGAGGTATTTGGGCGGGTCCGACGAGGATGATGAGTCAAGTTTCCAATGGTTGGTGCTTGCCGAGACTTGGGATTGGCTACCACCGACAACCCAGCAACAGATTGCCGATTTGGTGGCCGCGTATGACGCCCTCGATGAGGGAACGGCAAGCCAGAT
This sequence comes from uncultured Acidimicrobiia bacterium, assembly GCA_963821095.1. Classification (GTDB taxonomy): domain Bacteria; phylum Actinomycetota; class Acidimicrobiia; order Spongiisociales; family UBA5794; genus CAVPHV01. The sequence goes on from CAWGCJ010000008.1 coordinate 160,465, forward strand.
CGCGTTGGACTATCAGGCCGGCGCCGGCGATGTCCCACAGGCAGGACGGGCGCTTGAAGCTCTAGCTGCCCCACAAGGACCTCTCGACCCTCCTGCGACCTTCCCGATCGATGACTGGGATGGGTGCGAGTTCGCCCTGGACCTCTCTGTCGGCTGGGCTGTTCGCTGTGAGCAATCAGACGGCGCGTTCGAGATCAAGTACGAACTTGCCGCCGGCCACGACGGTATCCCAGCGAACCCCAACGGTGTCGCTGACAAGGATGAGTACGAGCGGACCGGCACGGTAGTGTCGGCCTGCGCTGTCGTCGTCGGGAGCTGTAACGGTGTCCCTGACTACATCGACCGTGCCCTCGCATCGATGATTGTTGCATACGACAGCTACACAGCGGCCAGGTATCGGGTTCCGGATGGCGTGATAGTCGTCGGCGTACACGGGAGTGGGGGCAACGCTCTCCCGCCAGAGACCCCGTTTATTGACAATGACATCAACCTCCGGAACTGGGGTGATGAGTTCGAGACGGCACGCCATGAGGTGTTTCACAAGTTCCAGTACGAATACATCTCACCAGGAGATTTGTTGGATCGGAACGGTTGGTGGTGGCTCGAAGCAACCGCCGAGTGGGCCACCCACACGTTCCGGCCACCGGGTCGCACGGGAGAAGCCAAGTATCACCAGCAGCTTCCCGCATTCCTCGGCCGACCGAACCTGAGCCTGACGCTAATGGAGGAGGATGTCCCGGAGTTTCTCGAATGGATCACAAACCTCGGCGGCATCAAGTCATCTCCATACCTGAACGAGAGCAAGAGGAAGAGCCAGTACGGTGCCTTTGTGATGGCCGATTGGCTCGAAGAAGTCGCGGGCAGCCAGAGCATCATTCTCAGGACGTGGGAGGAACTCGGTAAGCCCGACAACCGCAACATGCTCGAGGCCATCGCCGCTGCTGTGGGACAGCCGCTCTCCGTTGTCGTCTACGACTTCCACGTGGGCTCCTATCTGCTCCAGAATGAGGACGGATCCGACATCGACGCCGAGGTCGGAGAGTGGCGCAAACGCCTTCACGGCTCCGTAGGGTCGCCGCCGGCGAAGCCATGGCCCCTGACCGGCGAGAATACGACGCGGGCAGACGGGTTCGGCGGTGCTCGCCCCGCCCGCATTGAACAGCCGGTCGTCGCCAATGCCGACACTGCCGCACCCGTATCCGGGTTGCGTACATTGGAGCCCGGTGGTGTTGCCTATGTCGAAATGCGCCTGCCACCCGGTGAAGGAGAGCTCACCATCACGGTTCCGGCGACGCCGCAGCTGCGCTACGGCATCGTCGCCTTTGGCCCCAGCGGATATCCAGATCTGTGCACTCCCCCTGAGCAGTTGTCCTTCGGTGATATCAGCGGCGGCTTCCAGTCGGCGCAGTATGCGTACGACTCGTCGTGCAAGTCGGCGACCATGATCGTCAGCTGGCCAAATGCCCTCGATAGCGGTTCCTTGACTGCGAACTGGAACATATCGCACAGCACGAGCGCTACCCGTCTGGTGATCTCGGCCGGATCGGGATTGTGGGAATGGGTTGGGGCAACGTGGGTTCCACTTGCGCCCCTGCCTGGCGTGGATCCGACCGTCCGGGATATCGAAACCCTCGATGGTGAGATCTTTGCCTGGATCGACGATGTTGCGTCGCAGTCGGAGCAGGTTTACCGATTGGACGCTACCGGGTGGATCAGTGTCAGTTCGTTTGCCGCGTCCACGTCCGCATATGCGGATCACCTCGTGGCGACGTCGACCAACCTGTATCGACTCGGATCAACGAGCGGACCTAGTTACACCGCTCAACTCTGGAGGTACAACGCCGACAACGATTGGACGCTCGTGGCGAGCGTTCCTGGCCGATTCAACAACTTCGCCGCGACGAGCGTTGGTGGAGTTGACCGTGTGGTGCTTTTGGCGAACATCGGGCCGTTCGACCCAGGCCCCACGCAGGCGACCGTCTGGTCGTGGACCGAGGCCGATGGGCTGCAACAGGGGACGTTCGTAACCGATCAGGGATCGACCACGGTCTACAGCGAAGGCAATCTCCAATTCGGTGAGGCCATCGACTTCGGCGGCGAAGTCATACTTGGCACCTCGGCTGACATCTTGATTCAGCCGGGGGCGATGGCCAGCTCCGACGGCCTGACCTGGACATTTGTTTCCTTGCCGGCGTTGCAGCGCAGTTCTGCCTCGGCCCTCCACGATGGGGCGATCTATCGGTCGGGCTACGGCTACAGCGAGTGTTGTATCTATGAAGGCGGAATCATCGTGTACGACGGCACCGCTGAAACGGTGTTGCAGGACCCGAATCCCGCCATGGCCTGGGCTTCGTTCGTGTCGGACGGATCTTCGCTTTGGATGGCAGGATTCCGAGACGCCGATGACTACTCGCAGGACATCGTCGAGTGGGGCATTTACCAGTCAACCAACGGTATCGACCGTGTCGCTACGACCGCCAATGACCCGTCGTTGACGATCTCACCGCGCTCCCAGTTGCTGCTGATCGACCCTTGACGCCTCCCCACGCGGGGGTTGTTCGTGTCCGGCACGACCGGGAAGCCGTAGGTTTCGGCTACTCGGCTACCGTCTTGCTACCGGAGGCGATGGAGCCTCTGGTCGGGTGCCGCTGAACGCTCGCCGGTGAACACCCCGCGTGGTTCCTCGGTCATCCTTCCGGGTTGAAGGTCCGCGATGCGCCCGAATCCGACTGAGGCCGGAGCAATCTGATCCGCGCCGGCCACTCCCGAACTGAGGAAGCGATCAGCAGCACGAGGCAATCCGAAATCGAAGCGGCAACGGCGAAGCCGACCTGGCGCGGGTGGCAACACGCTCTCATGTTCCCGATTGCGGTTATTGCCGGCGTGGTCCTTGTTGCTACCGCGCCGACCACGGCAAGTCGGGTCAGCTCTGCGATCTTTGCAACGACCGCTGCCCTGCTCTTTGGCGTGAGTGCCCTTCTCCACCGAGGGACGTGGTCGCCGCAGGTCGAGTCTCTGCTGCGACGGATGGATCACGCAAACATCTACTTGATCATTGCCGGCACCTACACGCCGTTTGCAGTGCTTGCGCTGCCACGAGACGAGGGCAGGGTGCTCCTGGCGATCGTATGGACCGGTGCGCTGCTCGGTGTGGCGTTGAGGATCTTCTGGATCGGGACGCCGCGCTGGTTGTCCACGACGCTCTATGTGGTCGTTGGGTGGGTGGTGATCTTCTTCATTCCCGACCTGGTCGAAGGAGCGGGTTGGGGCGTGGTCCTTCTCATCGCGGTTGGCGGCGTCCTCTACACCCTGGGGGCGATCGTGTACGCAACGAAGTGGCCCAACCCATCGCGCCGGAAGTACGGATTCCACGAGGTATTCCACACGCTGACGATCGCCGCTTTCACTGCTCACTACATCGCCGTGTGGATCGTCGTCCACCAATAGGAGCAGTGGAGGACTGCTTCATCGAGTGCCGTCACGAGGCGCCGATCGCGTTGCATCCACCGGAGGAGTCGCCCTGCGTTGCCCCGAGCCGCTGCGCTCGCTTCTCGGCCGTGGTGTTGGTGTCCTGGAAGATTCTCGCTCGCGACACCGAATCGGCGCGTAGGGTCGGCCGGGGAACCCGCGCCGGGGGTTAGAGACGGGGAGGACCCTTCAGATGAGACGCGTACTCGTTCTTGTGATGGCCGGGGGGTTGCTGATGAGCGTTGTCGCCTCAGCTTCTGCCACCGGCTCTCACCACGACGGACCGCTGACGCCCGACGACGGCAAAGAGATATGGCGGGGCTCGGTGCTCAACGGCCCGAACGGCCTCTATGTACATCCCAACGGCAACGTGTACGCGGCCAGTGTGTTCGGGAACGAGATCACCGTGCAGAACCCGCGCAACGGGAAGATCCTCGACCGGATCGGGCCCGAGCGTGGCGTGAACGGTCCCGACGATGTCTTCATCACTGACGACGGCACCCTCTACTGGACCGACATCCTGGGCGGAACCGTTGGCATGTTGAAGCCGGACGGCACCTTTAGGACCCAGCCGGTGGCGCTGGGGGTCAACCCCATCACGATGTCCGATGCCGGCCGCCTCTTCGTTGGCCTGGTCTTCCTCGGTGCGGGTATCTACGAACTCGACCCGGATCTCGAGGACCCACCCGTTCCCTTGTTTGCGGACGTGGCGCCAATTACCGGGGCCAACGGGATGGACTTCGGTCCCGACGGGTTGCTGTATTTCCCACTGTTCTTCTCCGGCGAAGTCGCCAGAGCCGACGTAACCAACGTGACACCTGGTGTCGACCCGACCGTCGAGGTCGTGGCGGACGGCTTCCGGGTTCCCTCCGCGGTGAAGTTCAACTCCAAGGGTGAGCTCCACGTGTCGGACCTCGCTGCGGGCCAGATCGTGAAGGTCGACCTCGCTACCGACGACCAGGGAGTATTGGCCCAAATCGACGGCATCATCGACAACCTGGCCTTCAATCGCTGGGACAAGCTCTTCTTTGCGGCCGATTCCGACGCCCAGATCTTCACGGTGACGCCGAGCGGACGGGCGCGGGGGATCAACCGAGCCGGGTTCAGTGGACCGTCGACGATCGCGATCACCGACGACGGGACGGTATGGGTTGCCGACGGCGAACTGCGCGGCTTCGCGGGCCATCGTCGCAACCCGACGTCCACGCTCTACCACCGATTCGATCCGCCTTTCGCCGGGCCCGCAGCGGCGAATACCGTCGCCGCCCACGGTGGTCTGCTGGTCACGACCGGCTTGGTCTCAGGGTCGGTCCAGGTGTTGAACCCCAGCACCGGCGAGATCGTTGAGGACATCCGAACGATCGGCGGCGCAGTGAACGCGATGGCCCACGGCGGAGATCTGGCCATCGCCCAGTTGGGTGTTGGCGTGGTCAATTCGGCCGGCGAGGTCATCGCCGACGGCTTTGCCTATGCACTCGGACTGGCTTCCGACGGCGACACGCTCTACGTCACGGACTGGGCACTGGGTACCGTGACCGCGGTCACCGACTCGGGATCTACCGTCGTTGCCTCCGGGCTGGCGAATCCCGAGGGCATTGCGGTCGACGGCAACCGACTGCTGGTGGTCGAAGAGGGTAGGGACCAGGTATCGGCGATCTATCTCGGCAGCGGCCGAGTCAAGACGATCATCGAGGGTCTGGATCTCGGACCGGTTATTGCCGTCAGCCCGGTTGCGCCGCCCCATGGCGCATTGTCAGGCGTCGCCGTCGGGAAGAACCGGATCTACGTCTCCCAAGACGGAGACAACAACGCCGTGTTCAAGTTCAAGCAACGAGGCCGCTGGCACCGGCGATAACGACGGCCGCAGCCGTGCGGGTGGCGGACTGCCGCCCGCACGGCCGTGATCCGCTCGCTGGGCCCTATCGCTTCGGAGTGCTACAGATCTTTGGCGCGAAGCAGTGGGATCGCCACCACCGCCGTCGCCGCCAGCACGATCATGCCCATCGCCGTCATCATCGATGATTCCGAACGCTGGTTGAGGAGATACCCGGCCAGGACGACGCCGATGGTCGGACCGAGGCCGAGAAACACGGCTGAAAACACCCCCTGACCTGTGGTGCCCAGCCCACGCGGCGACAGCTTGGCTGCACCCATCACTCCGGCGGTGAGCGGCAGCGCGAGGGTGAGGCCGTGCAGAAGCTGGGTGGCCAATACCCAGCCCACCGAGGGGGCGACCCCGTAGATCAGGAGCCGAAGCCCTCCCGCAACGCTGCCGAGCAGGATCGTTCGACCGATCCCGAGGCGGCCAATGATCCGACCGGCCAAGGAGAAGGCGATGACCTCGCTGACGGTCGCGATCGCCAAGGCCAATCCCATCGTTAACCCCGATGCACCGAGTGAACGGAGCAGCAGGAAGAGGTAGCCGATGATCGTCCCTCCGGTGACGCCGGCTACCAGCGCCCCGCCGAGCAGTGGTGCCCACGCCCTCGAATTGGCGAGCGCCGCTCCAAGCCCTTCACCGAAGCGGACATGTTCGGCTGCAACGGGCATCCTTCTATTGAGTGCGACGAGGATCAGCATTCCGGCGGCAAACAGGATCAGCGCAAGGCCAAGTCCTGTGCGGTCGATGCCCAACCCGGCCAACGGCGCGGCGAGGCCCCAACCGATGGCGCCCCACAGGCGCAGGTCGCCATAACGCGTCTTCCCGTCGGCAGCTTCGACCGACGCCGCGTCGGTGAAGGGAACCACCGGCGCCAGGGCGACGGCGAAGACGATCATCACCGCCACCGTTGCGGGATACACAGAGGTTGCTCCGAGCGCCAGCGTCGAGACTCCGGCACCCACGAGAGCGATGGAGAGGAGGAGCCGGCCTCGGCCGGTCAAGTCGGCGAGAGCTCCCCAGCTCGGGGCGGCGACAATGGAGATCGCCGGAGGCAGCGCAAGCAGCCACCCGATCTGGCTGCCGCTGTAGCCGGCGTCGTCGAAGATCAACGAAAGGTTGGGGAGCAGGATCGCGGCAGCCGCGTAGTAGACGAAGTAGAACGCCGCAATGGGCCGCTGCCGATCGTTCAACGCAGTGCTGTTCGTCTGAGTCAACTCGAACTCGACGTCCAGAATCCATGCCTTTCGTCTGCGGCAGCAGGTCCTAGCCAAGCCACCCGACGTGAACGCCCGCTCAGGAGACCGCCGTGCGACGCCCGCTTGGGCTTGCCGTGACGTCTCTGCTCGGAGGCGCAGACCCGCACGGCGTTTGTCCAACACCCTCCTCAGGCGGTGGCCGCCCCCGTCATGATGGCAACGGCCTCCGACGGGGTATGCGATTCCGGGGTAACCACGGCGACCCTTCTGCCGAGTCGTTCGATGTGGATCCGGTCGGCCACTTCGAACACCTGGGGCATGTTGTGGCTGATGAGGATCACGGGAATCCCGCGGTCGCGCAGGTCACGGATCAGTTGCAGCACCTGCCCGGATTCTTTCACGCCTAGCGCCGCAGTCGGCTCATCCATGATGATGACCTTGCTGCCGAAGGCGGCCGCCCGCGCCACGGCAACGGCTTGGCGCTGTCCGCCCGAGAGTGTTTCGACCGCTTGGGTGATGTCCTGGAGGGTGGCAATTCCCAGTTCGTCGAGCGCCCGTTGCGAGTCGCGGGCCATTCCGGCCCGATCGACCATGCGGAAGACCGAGCCGAGTGGTCCCGCTCGGCGCCGCTCCCTGCCGAGGAAGATGTTGGTCGAGATGTCGAGCGCCGGCGCCACGGCCAGCGTCTGGTAGACGGTCTCGATCCCCGCGGCCTGAGCATCCTGGGGTTTGCGGAAGTCGACCTTCCTCCCGTTCATCTCGATGGTGCCCTCGTCGGGAATCATGGCTCCGGATAGGCACTTGATGAGCGATGACTTGCCGGCGCCGTTGTCCCCGATGATGGCCAGGACCTCGTCTGGATAGAGCTCGAGGTCTGATCCGTTCAGCGCAACGACCCGGCCGAACTTCTTGACCAGGCCCTGAGCGGCGAGAACCGGCTGTTGAGACGTGTCGGTCATTTGCCCACCCTCCTGATCCACTGGTCGAGGGCTACGGCCACCAGGATCAGCGTCCCGATGGCGAAGTTTTGGTAGTAGATGTTGACGCCGGCGAGGTTGAGTCCGATGCGGAATACCGACACGATCAAGGCACCGATCAGGACGCCCCAGATGCGGCCGCGGCCACCGAAGAGGCTGACCCCACCGATGACGACGGCGGTGATGGTTTCCAGGTTTGCGTCCGTCGCCGCATTGACGCTGGCCGACAACGATCGGCCCAGTTGAACCCATCCACCGACGGCATAGAGCAGCCCGGCGACGACGTAGACGCTGAAGAGGACCCATTTGACGTTGATACCGGCGAGCCGGGCGGCATCGGGGTCGTCACCAGTGGCGTAGACATGCCGACCCCACGCGGTGTACGAGAGGATGTACCAGAACACGGCGTACAAGCCGATCGCCAGAAGCACGCCCGTCGTGATCCGGAGGGAGCCGATTGAGATTCCCTTGCCGGTCCACAGCAGGAGGGAATCAACCCCACCAAGCGCCTCCTTCGAGGTCGTCTGTGCCCTGCTGACGACGAGGGCGAGGGAACCGAAGATGTAGAACGTGCCGAGCGTGACAATGAACGGTGGGAGCCTGAACCTGGCCACCAGCGTCCCATTGAGGGCGCCGAGGAGCATGCCGACCACGGCGCCGATGAGCAGCGCCAGGATGGGAGGGACTCCGTAGTCCACCGCCACCTTGGCGATGACGATGTGGGTCAATAGCATCCCCGTGCCGATGGCGAGGTCGATGCCGGCGGTGAGGATGACGAGGGTCTGGCCGATCGCCAGTGTGGCCAGGACTGCGGTCTGCTGGAGGATGATGCCGAGCGTTTCGGGTCGCTGGAACCGACCGTCACCAAGGGCAGTGAACACTCCGACTGAGATCAAGAGGACGACCGCGGGACCAATGGTCGGGTAGCGGTGCAGCACATGCTGGACTCGGTTCAACAGCGAAGGCGGTGGCGTTGCTATCGGGCCGGTGGCCGGGTCTTCAACCAGTTGCTCCTCTTGCATGGGACTCCTCAGGTCCAGGCGCTCCGTCGTCTGTTGAACAATGTCGGGTTCGGCGCTCGCCGCGACCGTGCCGACCGGGCGTTTGCTTCGGTGAAGCGACCTATCACGCCGATTGTTCAACAGCCTCCTCGGGCGCCATCGTACATATGAGAGAGCGGGGCGGTGCAATCACCGCCCCGCTCTCGAGGCGGCTACTTCTCGGAGTGGCATCAGCCTCCCCAGCAGAGGGACAGACCCTCGTCAACAGAGATGGTGTTGGGAACGCCGTCGACGGGTGTCGCCGTCACCAGAGCCACACCGGTGTTGAAGAACGAAAGGCCGGGCGACTCCTCCGGGGGTTCTCCTCCGTCGGCGAGCTTCCTGATCGCCTCCATGCCGAGCGTGGCCATGGCTCCCGGGTACTGCTGGGAGGTGGCGCCGATTACGCCTTCACCGACCAGGCGGAGACCGGGATCGCACCCACCGTCGACCGATACGATGATCACGCCTTCATCGGCGCCGGCGGCCACGAGCGCGTCGTAGGCGCCCTGGGCAGCAGGCTCGTTGATGGTGTAGACCACGTTGATGTCCGGGTTGGCAGCCAGGCATGTCTCCATGGCGGCCTTGCCGCCGTCAACTGCACCGTTGGTCGGCTGGTGGCACGCAATGGCGTATTCGCCACCGTTGTAGCTGCCGGTGGCAGGCTCCCAGCCGTTGCCCGACGGGTCGTACTCGTCGATGATGCCCATACCGTTGAGGAATCCCTGGTCGCGCTCCGTGTCGACGGAGACGACGGAGTCGTCGAACAGGTCGAGCATGGCGATGGTCGCCATCTCACCGGCAAGCGTCCCTGCGGCCCATTGACCGATGAGCTGACCCGCAAGGTAGTTGTCGGTCGCAAACGTGATGTCGACCGCGGTTGGCGGGTTCGGCGGAGTGTCGAGGGCGATGGTGTACAGACCGGCGGCGCGAGCGGCATCAAGCGCCGGAATCACAGCATCGCCGGACGGCGTGATGAGGATGCCGGCATCGCCGCGAGCGACGGCGGCCTCGATCGCGTTGATCTGAGACTGGGTATCGCCGTCGATGTCTCCTGCAGCAACCGTGAGCGAGACGCCGAGAGCGTCGGCCTCGGCCTGTGCCGAATCTGCCATCGAGACGAAGAACGGGTTGGTGAGTGTCTTGAGGACGAGCGTCACGCCGACCGTTTCTCCGCCACTGGCAGCGGCGGTGGTGGTCGTAGTCTCGCCGCCGCTAGCGGCTGCGGTTGTGGTGGTGCTGTCATCGTCATCGCCGCATGCTGCAGCGACCAAAGCAAATGCGACCAGAAGGATCATCAAAACTCTGATGTTCTTCATGGGGCCCCTTCCATAGTTCGAGTGAGAACGTGTCACGATTGACACGTTGCACGCCGACCCTACGAGTCAATTGACAACGTTGTCAAGTCATGCGAGCGTGGATCAGCCGGGGCCGGTTCGGCGGTCCCGCACGAATAGGATGTGACAGCACTTGGCCGGCAACACCCGCCCAAAGACCAAGCGGCCGACGATGCGCGATGTTGCGCGCGAATCGGGGGCCAGCCTGAAGACGGTGTCACGCGTCGTCAACGGCTCGGGTGGGGTGAGCCCAGACCTCTCCGCGCGGGTTGAGGCCGCCGTCGCCAGGTTGGGGTACCGGCCCGATGACCGGGCCCGCCGCCTCCGTCAGAGCGCGGCGGACACCGGCACCATCGGGTTTGTGCTCATAGGGATCGCCAACCCGTTCTTCTCGGCCCTGCAGCGCGGCATCGAGGAAGTGGTTGGCGCCCATGATTGTTTGGTGCTCACTGGGCACGCGCTGCCGGGGATCGAGGAGTACCGCCTGATTGAGTCCTTGGTCGACCGCAGGGTCGACGGGTTCATCGTGGTGTCCGCGAGCCGGGACCTTGGACCGCTGCGCGCCGAGCTGGACCACGGCACGCCCCTCGTTCTGCTCGACCACGAGATGTCAACAGACGTGCCAATCGATGTGGTCCGCAGTGACCACCACGGCGGTGCCAAGGCTGCCACCGAGCACCTGATCAATCGTGGTCACACCAAGATCGCCTACCTGGGCGACGATCCACATCTCTTCTCGGGAGGCCACCGACGCGACGGCTTCCGAGATGCCATGGCGGCAGCTGGGTTGGAAGTGCGGCCGGAGTGGTGCAGGGCGGAGTCGCACACTGTGGACGAGTGGCGGCAGATCGCGTTGGAGGTGTTTGGCGCCGATTCTCGTCCCAGTGCGGTATTCACTGCGCAGAACCTCGTGACCACGGGCGCGGTCAATGCGCTGCACAGCCTCGGCCTGCAGCACGACGTGGCGATGGTCGGTTTCGACGACCTGGACCTGGCGGACGTCATCGACCCGAGCATCACCGTGATCCCGCAGCAGCCTGAGGAGTTGGGGCGCCGCGCCGCCGAGATCCTCTTCGAACGGATCAGCGGAAGTGAAGACCCGCCGTTCAGGGACATCGTCGCCCACGCCATCTTGGAGCGCGGATCGGGAGAGATCCCCGCCCTTTGAGTCGGGCCCTATGGCGTCGGTGCTTCCTCGGGCAGTAGCTGCTCGTGTTTGAGTTCGGCCCAGAGGTCCGCGGGGACGGGTACCCGGAGCATCTCGTTGTTGACGTCCACATGCTCCGGCGTGCGTGGGCCGACGAGGACGCAGGGGACGGCCGGGTGATGCAGCGGGAACTGGAGTGCGGCGGCCATGAGCGGGACTCCGTGCCGACGGCAAATGGCGTTGATACGGTCGGCACGGTTGACCACGGCCGGGTCGGCAGGCTCGTAGTTGAAGGTGACGTTCTCTTTCCAGTCGGGCATGGAGACCGGATCTGCGCTCACTCCCGAGATCGAGCCGGGATCGGGATGCGCCAGGATGCCGCTGTTGAACACGCCGGCGGCGATCACGGCCACACCCTGTTCCTCACACAGCGGAAGGAGTTCGTCGAGCGCGCTCTGATCGAGGAGCGAATACCGGCCGGCAAGGAGGAAGCAGTCGAAGTCGGCGCGGCGTGCCAGCTCGGCATGGGTCTCCCAGTTGTTCGAGCCGACGCCAATGGCGCCGACGACTCCGGCACTGCGCAGTTCGTCGAGCGCCCGGAAGGCTCCATCGATTGCCTCGTCCATGAACCACTCAGGGTCGTGAATGTGGAGCACGTCAAAACGATCGATGCCGAGGCGCTGCCGGCTGGCCTCTATCGAGCGCATCACCGCGTCGTACGTGAAGTCGAAGTAGGGCTTCACGGCATCGGTGTCACGGAATCGCTGCTCGCCTTGGTAGAGCACCGTCGTGTCCTCGCGTTCGGGTGGCCCGGTCTCGAGGAGAAGTCGGCCGACCTTGGTGGCGAGCGAGAAAGACTGTCGGGGTTTGTCCCTCAACACATCCCCGACGACCCGTTCTGCGGAGCCATAGCCGTAGAGCGGCGCCACATCGAAGAACCTCACCCCGGATTCCCATCCGGTCTCCAACACGGCGCGGGCTTCGTCGTAGCTGACACCGTCGAACAGCCCGCCAATTGGGACGGTGCCGATGGCCATTTGCGTCACTGGGACCTCGCTACGGCCCAGGGGCACCACCCTGGCAGGGTCGAACCCGCCCGTGGCTCCGTCGTTTGGTGTGTCCGTCATGGCGTCGCCCCGCAGTCGAGTGCCTGCGCCTGGTGGGGGTTTCGTAGACTCGGACCCGGTGCCGATGAAAGGATGCATGTGCCCGACTTCCTCAGTGAGTTGACCGGTTCGTTTGCGCAGCCGGCGCGGGAGAACCCTACCGTCGCCATGGTCGAGGCTGCCTACCGGCATCACGACCTCAACTGGCGGTACATCAACTGTGAGGTTGCGCCCGACGAGTTGGGTGCTGCGGTCGCCGGAGCTCGGGCGATGGGATGGGCCGGCTTCAACTGCTCGCTTCCCCACAAGGTTGCGGTGATCGAGCACCTCGATGGACTCGGCGAGTCTGCGGAGATCATCGGCGCCGTGAACTGTGTGGTCCGGAGGGAAGACCTGTACGTAGGCGAGAACACCGACGGCAAGGGTTTTGTGCAATCGCTGCGCGAGGTCCGCGACCCCTCCGGGGCCCGGATGACGGTCTTCGGCGCCGGGGGTGCGGCGCGAGCGATCGCTGTCGAGTGTGCTCTGGGGGGAGCGTTGGAGGTGACCGTGGTCAACCGCGACGCAGATCGGGGAGCCGAGCTTGCCGCATTGGTGACCGAGAAGACACCCGCCACCGCTCGCAGCGTTGTCTGGTCCGGGGAGTATCGCATCGGCGATGACATGGACATCGTGGTCAACGCAACTTCGGTTGGGCTGTTCCCCGATGTCGACGCCCGCCTACCCATCGATGTCGATTCGCTCACTCCTCACATGGTGGTCGCCGACGTGATCCCCAACCCGCCGCGCACCCGACTGCTGAGCGACGCTGAGGCACGGGGCTGCGCGACGCTCGACGGAACCGGCATGCTGGTCAACCAGGGAGTCCTCGGCATCGAATACTGGACGGGAGTCACCCCCGACGCCACCGTGATGCGGGCCGAGTTGGAGCGGATATTCGGCGCGATCTAACTGCGGCGACAATGGACAGGGTGTTTGTGTCTCGGCTCCAAGCACGGAGGCCCGGCGCGAGCTTTCGGAAGGGGTCGCCGTTGACAAGAGAGGAAATGTCTTTGTTTCGCTGGCGCCGCTGGGGCAGCTGCTGAAGTTCGCTCCCGGATCGAGCGACTACAGAGTGTTCGGGGCGATCCCGGGGTGGCCCGCGGATGGTGAGGGCGCCGGACCTGAGTTGGGCGCTCCGGACGGGATCGCACTCGATATCCGTGGACGCATCTACGTGGCGGCGATCGGGGAGAGCGCGGTGAAGCGGGTCAACAGAGACGGGTCGGTGGTCCTCATCGCCGCCGGCGCAGATGACAACTTGGACCTGCCGTCGAGCTTGGCCTTCGGCACTGGCAAGCGCAAGAGGACTCTCTACGTCGTGAACTTGGCCCTCATTCCGGAGTTGGGAACCGGCATTGGGCCCGCTCTGGTGGCCCTCCATGTGGGCGTTCGCGGGATGCCGCTGCCCTAGGTCTCCTCCGTCTCGAATTTGCGTACATCCCGGCCGATATGGGCCGGGATGTACGCAAGAACGGATGTGGACCCCAAAACGAGCTACCCGTGACGTGGCCGAAGCGACGCCCGGCATGAGATTCTGCTAAAAACGGGGATAACAGCCCGGAGCGCCAAAAACCGGGCCCTATCTGGGAGGGGGATCTCCATGTCCATACCCGTTGTGAATGCCGCGGTCCGCGGCTCACGAGCCGGGCGGCGGCGCCTTCTTGCCCTTGTGGCGGTGTTTGCGCTTGCCGTCACCTCACTGGCCCTATTGTCCGACCCAGTCTCCGCAACCGGAGACCACCACCGCCCGCCCTGGCACCGTAGAAACGTGCCCGTCCAGTTGTTGGCGTTCAACGACTACCACGGTCACCTCGAGGCCACCGGGAATGGCCCAGTCGGCGACATCGCTGACACAGGCGGCGGAGAGTACCTAGCAACCATGCTCGCCACACTGCGCGAGGGCCACCGCAACACTCTGACAGTCGCCGCCGGCGACCTCATCGGTGGCTCGCCGGCCTTTTCCGGCCTGTTCCACGACGAGCCGTCGGTTGAGTCGCTCAACGCCATGGGGCTCGACGTGTCGAGCGTCGGCAACCACGAGTTCGATGAAGGCGTCACCGAGCTGCTCCGCATGCAGGATGGCGGGTGTCATCCCGTCGATGGCTGCTACTTCCCGTCCGAGCCGTACGCCGGCGCCGATTTCCAGTGGCTCGCCGCCAACACCGTCAACGACGAAACCGGCAAGACGCCACTTCCGCCGTACTGGATCAAGAGGTTCAACGGAGTACCAGTCGCCTTCATCGGTATGACGCTCGAGGCCACCGACACCCTCGTCGCGGCAGCGGGAATCGAGGGTTGGAGTTTCCTCGACGAGGCAGACACCGCCAACCGCCTGGTGCGCAAGCTGAAGAGGAGAGGTGTCGAGGCCTTTGTCGTGCTCCTGCACGAGGGTGGTTCACAGACTCCTCCCCCCGGCGACGTTGATGCCTGTGTCGGCATCTCCGGACCGATCGTGGAGATCAACGAGCGGCTCCATCCTGAGGTCGATGTGCTCATCACGGGTCACACCCACCTTCCCTACAACTGCACGCTGCCCGACAAGTGGGGCAGGCCCCGCATTGTCACGAGTGCCTACTCGTACGGCAGGGTGGTGTCGGAAGTGAACCTCGTTCTCGACAAGCGCACCAAAGATGTCCGCCGTTGGCGGAGTTCGGCGACGAACCATGTCGTCGATCAGTCGCTGCTCACTCCTGATCCTGCCGTGACGGCGGTGCTCGACAAATGGCAACCGCTCTTCGACGAATCCGGCAACATCCCGCTGGGGACGATCACCGCCGACATCAATCGCGGTGGTGACCCGACGGGCTCGGATCGTGGGGTCGAGTCGCCGGCAGGCAACCTAGTTGCCGACGCTCAGGCCTGGTCAACCTCGGCTAATGGCGCTCAGGTAGCGTTCATGAACCCGGGCGGAGTGCGGTCCGACCTGACGTATCTCGAGTCGGACGGTGAGGGCGACGGCGTCGTCACCTACGGTGAGGCGTTTACGTTCCAGCCATTCGGCAACACGCTGCTGACCTTCCCGATGACCGGCGCTCAGATCGTGTCGGTGCTCGAGGAGCAGTGTCAGCCGGCCGGTTCGAGCCGTCCGTTCCTGCACCTTGGTGTGTCGGATGGATTCACGTACGACCTGTCGACGAGTGTGGATGCTGTGGGCGACTGCGATTCCATCTCGATCAGCAACGTCATGGTGAATGGCGTGGCGTTGAACCTGGCTGAGAGCTACATCGTGACGGCGAACAACTTCCTTGCCGATGGCGGGGACAACTTCGTCACCTTCGCTGACATCGATCCGGCGTCGCGACTCGATGGCGGCAACGATCTGGAGGCACTGGCCAACTACTTGGCTGCCTTCAGCCCGGTGCCCCCGCCACCGACTGATCGCGTCAACGAACTCCCGTAGACACAACCTGATGACGATTGGGCCCGACCCGCAAGGGTCGGGCCCAACTTGTTTGTGAGGGAAGGTCCCGATCGCTCAGCGCATGGGCGGACTCGATGGACGTATCACGCCTTCGATGATGAGCTGTCGGATCGTCTCGAGTTCGATCTTGATGTCGTCGGGGACGATTCGCTCAAACTGGTTCGGAGCGAGGCCGGCACCCTCGTTCATCAATTCGCCGACGAGGGGTTCGTTGGTGTGGTCGCCGGCCAGCGCATCGAAAACGGCTTCGTAGACGGTGGTGTGGACTCCCTTGGTGACCGAGGTGAGGTAGACCCCCGCATTCTCAGGGTCGGTCAGCGCCATGTCGACGTCGACTCCGATAACCATGAAGGTGCCAAGCTCAGATGCCAGAGCAGCTGATCCCCGGGCGACGGGGCCGGCAACAGGCATGATGATGTCCGCCCCTTGGTTCACGAGTTCCTGGGCGAAGGTCCGCCCCGCGTCCAGATCCTCGAAGTTGCCGGTGAAAAGTCCCTCGCGGGCCTCGGGATTCCACCCCAGTACCTCCACACGTGGCCGGCTTCCGCTCACGAGGTCTCCGAGTTCCGCCTTCTGGGTGTTGTAGAACTCAACGCCCTGGACGAAACCGTCCATGAATACCGTTACCGGTGGGATGTCCATCCCGCCGAAGATGCCCACGATGCCGGTTTCCGTCATCGCGGCGGCCGTGTATCCGGCTAGGAACGAGGGCTGTTCCATCGCGAACACCAGACCGCGGAGATTCGGTGGAGGCGATTCGTAGGCGAGGTCGACAATGGCAAACGCGATCTCGGGAGTGCTCTCCGCGGCGAGCAGCGTCGCCTCGCCCATGCTCCACCCGACGGTCACGATCACGTCGCAGCCTTGGTCGACGAACTCCTGGATGTTGGGCTCGTAGTCATCCGCGGAACTCGAATCGAGCAGCCGGGCTTGGGCGCCGGAATCTACTGCCGCCTGTTCGGCACCCTCCCACGCTGCAGCGTTGTAACCGCGGTCGCCGACGCCGGCAACATCGGCAACGAGACAAACCAACTGGTCGGAGGTTGGCGCCACTTGCTCGTCGTCGGGAGCGGTTGTTGTGGCTTCTCCCGGCGCCGCAGTGGTGTTGGAGGCAATTGTCGTGTCTGTAGTGGAGTCGTCACCACCTCCTGTCGCGACCACGATTCCGATCACGCCCACGAGTGCGATCGCCGCAACGCCGGCCGCGATCCATCGCCACCTCGAGCCCGAACCTTCCGCCGTCGCCGATGCAGGTTCCGCCTCTGGTTCGGGGGTGGCTTCGGGTTGAGCCGCGTCGGGTGCCGAGGCGGCGACGGCTCCTGTTGCGCCGACGGGCGCCGACGGTTCAGCAGTTGCGGCAGGTGGTGACTGGACGCGTTCGGCGAGGGCGGTGGCCTGACCAAGCAGATCGTCGGGATCGCCGAACTCCGGGTTCGCTTCGGCAAGTTCGTTGAGGCCGGCGACAACCAGGGCCGGATTTCCGTCGCGCAGGTCCTGCTGCAGCTCTCGGTAGCGGCGGTCCGCCTCAGCTCCGGCCCGGGCCAGTTCGAGCTGCATCGCGACGTCCCGATAATCCGAGGCATCGGCGGTGAGCTGCTCGAATAGAGCGATGGCAACGGGCCACTCCCGAGCCTCGAGCGCGGCGGCGGCCCTGTCGTAGAGCGCGGCGAGTTGTAGTTCCTCTTCCTGAGTGATGTGTTGCTCTGCCCGGGTCTTCAGGTCGGTGCCGTACTCGAAGTCCGGATCGAGTTCGAGGATCTGATCGAAGCGAGTGATGACATCACTCCAGCGGGCATCGGTGTAGAGCACCTCCGCCTCGTCGTAGAGAGCGAGCGCTTGCTGCTTGCGCTGAGCAAGGGCGAGCAACTCGGCGGCGTCGGGTTGATCGGCGGCGAAGTCGGAACTCTCCGCCGCCAAGGGGCCGAGGATGGTGATGACACCATCCCAGTCGGCGGCGGCAGCCCGCCCTCGTGCGGCCCCCACCGCGAGTTCCATGGGGTCCGCCTGCTCGGGTTCGTCTGGTCCGATGATCTCGGTGAGGGCGTCGATCAGCTCGTCGAAACCGGCGTGATCAGTACCCGGTTCCCAGTCCCGCAGGTCGGCAGCCTGGATGCGGCGAAAGGCCAAGGGCACCTTCACGTCGTCCATCAGCACCGGGACGAGGACCGACCGTGCCGCTCCCTCGGCGGCCTCGGTCCGCACCCAGCGCGAGGTGGCCGCAGCCTCAGTCCATACGGCGAGGACCGCCTTTGACTCGTCGAGTGCTTCCTCGATGACCTCGTCGAAAGTCTTCCCGGGCGGGATCTTGCGGTCCCACCACACGGACCAACCGTGGTCGGTCAGTTCGCGGGCGAGCAGCGCGACCCGGTCTCGGTCCGCACTCGCATAGGCGACGAAGATGTCAGCCACGACGGCCTCCTCGGCTATTGAGGCAGCCTACGTCCGGCGGTGCATCGCCCGATAGGGCCGGTAAGCCCATACCCGAACTTGCGTATTCCCCGGCCAGATATGGCCGGGGAATACGCAAGAACGGGTGGTCAGCGGGTGAGCCAGTCGCCCAGCCAGCTGGTGACCCGTGGCATGAGGACGTAGGACAGGGCGAGGATGCCGAGAACGTTGCCAATGAACACGGCGAGCACCACGTTCATGTCGGGCGCGACCTGAATGCGCACGAGGGTGATCGTGAGCGCGGTCGGGAACAGGGCGATGAACACCGCAATGGACTGTTTCCAGCGTTTTGGGCCCTGCGACTGGGACGCCTGTGCGGGGAACCAACCACCAAAACCGCCGACCACGTTCATCGTGCGATCACCCTCGACGAGCTGAGCGGTCTCGGCCAGCCACTCCGCTCTTGGTTCGGACTCGAGCCACGTGTCCAGCGCGGCTCGTGAGGCGAACGACGCAACGATGACGTGCTCATCCTGAACCCCATCCACCGGCTGGAGCAGTTCCGAGCCCAAGAACCCGGCGAAGCCACTCATCCGTTCGACGACATCCTCATGGAGCCCAACGAAGGCTTCGTGATTGGCCGGGGCGATGAGCTGAGAGAACACGACCGTCACGGGTTCGGGGGCGGTTCGCAACCCGGCAACCCTCTGCTCGCGCCCGGGTTCTTCGATCAGCGCTTGGACCTCGGCGATGAGGGCTTGACGATCATCGGATTGCAGCCAAGCCTCGAGTTGCTGAACCGTCTTGAAGGAGTACACCGTGACCCACTCACCGGGGTGCGACGGATGTGGTGGCTGGACGTCCGAGCCGAGGAATCCGGGATAGGTTTCGGCGTGGGAGCGAATCCGGCGGTCCCACTCCCGGAAGTCGCCTTCTCGACCGGGGACGACGCGGCGCGAGACCACCACGGTGGGTTCGGTCGATGTTGGTTCTTGGTCTGACGCCATGACGGAAGCGTAGGCACATGTGGAGTAGCCACCGACCGCAAGGCTCAATGGGAAGGCCCCGGCATCCGCCGCGGCCTTCCCATAGGTCAGGTCCTCATCTACTCAGGACGTGGCGTCGCTGTTCCTGGAATCGGCTGGGCCGTCGTCTAGGGCGACTTCGTCTTGGACGCCGGCTACGACTGCGTCGACGTCGGCGTCGACCGCAGCATCGGTGGTGGCGACGGCAGTGACATCGTCTGCTACGGCCGCAGCCTGGTCGCCGGCAACCACGTCGGCATCGTCGACAACGAGCTCGTCTTCTGCTGCAGCTACGACGTCCTCATCAGACTGCAGAGCGTCGAGTGCGGCAAGCGACTCGCCCGTGAGCTCTTCGTAGAGCATCGTGCCCTCGAACCGCGCCATGGCGGCCTCGACGGCTGCCCACTCCACGTTCTCCGCCACTACGGCGAGGGCCGACTGGGTAGCGCCGAGCTTCTCGTCGACGAGACCGCGGATGTTGCGGCGCTGGTTGCTCCGACCGAAGCCGATCAGGCCACCGACGACAGCGCCGCCGATCGGGCCACCGAGCAGCAAGCCGATGCCAAGACCGATCGTTCCACCCTTCCAGGTGGCAACGTAGCCCTTGTTCTTGAGCTTGATCTTGCCCTTGTCGGTGCGGGTGAAGACGGCTGCATCGTGAATCTTGAGCCGATCGTGACCCTCGAGAGACTTGATGGTGTCAAAAGCCTCGTCGGCGGTTCCGAGACCGTCGTAGACCGCGACCACGAAGTCGTACGGCTTGTCGCCTGTGTACTTGCCCATATGGGTCCCCTCCTCTGGGGTAGGAAGTTAAGTCGACCCACGCTAGCAAGGCCGGGGAGCGGGTCTGTCGCCGCGTGGGGGACACTCGGAGCAGGTGAGTACGCAGCGCGTCCGCCGTGGCAGCGTAGAGTGGGCGCTACCACGCATCAGGAGGTAGGCGGCATGACCATGATTGGAAGACAGCAGCGCCCGGGAGTCGTGACGTTTGTTGGGATTGTTCTCTATATCTCTGCGGCGATCTCCGCCGTGACGGCCCTCGTGGCCTTCCTCAACCGCAACGACGCCGATTTTGCCGCGAATGCCGGGGTCTCATCAGACGCACTACTGGCGACGGCGGCCATTGAAGGCGCTCTCGCGCTTCTGCTGTTCCTGGTCGCCGGCGGCGTGATGTCGGGAATGAGGCTCTCGCGCATGCTCGTGGCGTTTGTCTACGGCGCCCGCATGTGTGTGGCGGTCTATTGGATGCTGACCCACCACGGTGGCGGTTTTGGCAGCGGAGGGCTGTTGACCGTGGGGATCGGCATCTTCGTCCTCTGGGCGCTGTACGGCCATGCCGAATCCGCCCGCTACTTCAACAAGCTGCCTGCCCTGCGGGAGTAACTCCGGTCGGCGGTGACATCATGGCCGGAACCTCGCCCGCCTACCTCGTGCGTTCTATGGGTAGGACTCGGAGAGGAGCCGGTCTGATGAAGCCTTGTCCAAGGCGCTCTCGTAGCATGCTTGTTGCTGGTGCCGCCCTTGTTCTGATGGTCGCAGCGTGTGGCGACGACACCGGATCGACGGATACGACCGCGGTGACAACCACATCGCTTGCCCCCGCCTCGACCACCGCCACCCCGGCCACAACCGCGACCTCCACGACCGACCCGACTACGACGACTACCGGGGCCCCGACCACGACAACGTCGTCGACCACCGCGGCGCCGACGACAACCACCTTGCCGGGCGAACCGATCGACGTCCCACCGTGGCGGGGTGACATCGTCGCCGTTGTCGGAGTTGCCCACGACGATGTCCTGAACGTTCGGGCTGCACCTGGGATCGACCAGGCCATCGTGGCGACACTCGACCCGCTCGAAGACAACGTCCTTGTGCTCGGCAACGCCCGCTCGCTGCCGAACTCGATCTGGACCCAGGTGGAGCTCGATGGGGTGACCGGATGGGTGAATATCAGCTTCCTGGCCTACCTCGGCGACACCGACGACATCACGGCACGGCTCGTCAACGACCTCGAAGCGACGCCCCGAGCGGAGACAATGCTCGACTTGGGCCTGATCGTGGCCGAGGCGCTCGCTTCGGAGGAGCCACGATCGCGCGTCGTCATGTCGGTGGCGCCGACCGTCGGCGATCTCGGTGAGGTCACCTACGACGTCATTGGTCTCGGTGATGACTCGCTCTTCGGGGTCCGTCTCCACGTGTTCGGAACGCCGGACGAAGGAGGCGAGGGCTTCGTGCTGAAGGCCGTGGAACGCACCCAACTGTGTGCCCGCGGCATCAGTGACGGCTTCTGCGTTTGAAGCAGCCGTAGCTGCCGGGTTGCTCCCTGACGGCGCATTCGCCATGCTCAGGGGTATGAGCGCCGCAGACAACCCAGCCTTTCACCGAGCCCTCGCCGAGCACTTCCCGGGAGCCGTCCCCGAACGGGAGTTCCTCGAGTCGTCGGCCGGGGCACTCGCCGGCGAGGGGTTCACGACGAGCAACACGCTCGCCGGGATTGCCATCTGTCGCGACGAGATAGCGCACCCGATGCTGGTCGATGCTGAGGCGTTGTGGGGACCGGTCTTCAGTCTGGCAAGCCTGGCCGGCTTGCTGACCGCAGGCAGGACTGGGTTGGCGGCTGCCGCCGGCCATATCCCCGTCGACGATGGTCGTCGGCATTTCGTCATGTACGCAATGGCGCACATTGCGGTCGGAGCTGACGGCACCGTCGGCGTGGTGGAGCGTGCCGGCCTCTCCGGGCCGTCGAAGGCGTGTGGGGCACTGGTTGGGTTTCGCAATGAACTGCTCGACGGGGCTTTGAACATCTCGGTCGATCCGCTCGACTTGGAACAGAGCTTTCTGAAGCTGCGCTTACTGCCGTTGATCCCCTACGGAATCGTCCCCGGTCTCGTCGAGTTGACCAAGCTCACCGCCGATGCCATCGAGGCGGACCTCTGGGCGATCTTCCGAAGCTTGAGGGATGCCGGCGAAGGCTTGGTGACCGATGGCGCCTTCTTCACGGGGGTCCAGGTTCACGGACCCGGCGGCACCAACTTCGTCTGGCCGCGTACCGGTCACCTCGAAGTCGACGGCGACCGAACCGAATTGGACCTCGCAGCGCTATCGGGTTGATGCCAAGCCGCGGTCAGTCGTCGTCCGGGGCGGAGTACTCAGGATGCTCGCCAATGAAACGCTGCAGGTTCATGTCCGCCGCTTTCTGAACCTTGGCCTTGGCCATTCCGGTCCATCCGATGAACGTGCCCGTTGATCCCACGGCCATCCGGGTCCACTTCCATAGCCCGAACGTGTCGATGTGGCGGATGATCAACCCGTCCTGGAACACAAATGTCGCATCGATCTTGTTGTGCACGGAGCGCCCAGTTGGGCCAAACGTGTACCCGGCCTCCCAATGGGCTGAGCCGCGATCACCACTGGCGCTGACCTTCGAGTAGGTGACAACGAGATCGGTACCTTGCTCGCACAGCATGTGCCACATGGCGCGAGCCTGGTTGCCGTAGAGGTCGATGAAGACCGGATCGGAGAAGTGGATGTCGGGGTGATAGCACGCCGACATCGCCGCGTAGTCCTTGTCCTGAAAGGCCCGATAGAAGGTCTCGATGGTCTCTGCATTGGTGTCCATTGATGTCCCCCGAGGGCCGAGTGCTGCTGAATGAGTTGCTAGCCGAGTTGGTTGACGCTCACGACGACCGGGTAGTGCATGGCATCTGCCTGGGCCTGTGACATCACGCTGCGACCGAACGGTACCAATGCGGCGCCGGCCAGTTTGACGTTGGCGACGGCGAACGGGATTCCAAGGATGGTGATGGCGAGGATGAGCGCTGAGATGAGGTGGCCGATCGCAAGCCAGATGCCGGCCAGCAGTAGCCAGAGGATGTTGCCCACGGTGTTGAGACAGCCACCACTACGTTCCGGAATGTCGACCATCACCCGGCCGAACGGCCAGAGAGCGAAACCGGCCATCTTGAATGCCTGGACGCCGAACGGGATCGTGACGATCAGAATGAACATGAACAGCCCGGCGATGGTGTAGGCGATGGCCATTGGGAGTCCTCCCAACAGGAGCCACAGAATGTTGCCAACTGTCCTCATCGCCGAACTCGCTTGCTCAACCGTCCGGCAGCGAAGGCGGCGGCCAGCATGGCGGCGGTGCGGAGTCTGCGGACGGCGCGGTGATGAGGTTTGGCGAACTGGACTACCGGCCAGCCTCGCTCGTAGGCCACCTCGGCCAGCTTGGTGTCGGGGTTGATCGCGATCGGGATGCCGACGAGTTCGAGCATTGGTAGATCATTGTGCGAGTCGCCGTAGGCAAACGACAGGCTGAGGTCGTAGTTTCTCTCCTCCGCCAAGAGCGCGATCGCCTCAGCCTTGTGTGTGCCGTGGCGGAACGGTTTGGCAAGTCTGCCGGTGTAAACGCCGTCGACGACCTCGGCCTCGGTTGCGATGGCGCCTGTGAACCCGAGCTTCTCAGCGAGTTCCTCGACGATCTCGATAGCCGAGGCCGACACGACGTAACAATCTCGACCCATCTGACTGTGCAGGTCGAGCAGGCGGAGCGTCTCGGGCCGGGCCTGATTGAGCATCTCGGCTACCAGGGGGCCACGCAGTTCCATTAGCTCGGAACGCTTCTTGCCCTCGATCGTCTTGAGGATGCGGGGCAGCGTCTGGTCGGCGACATCTTCGGACTCTCCGATCCAGTCGAACAGCATGCCTCGCGCCAGTTCGATGCCGACGTGACGAACGTCGATCAGCCCAGAACGCCATGCTGCGTAGCCAAACTGCGAGATCGATGAGCCTTCGATGATGGTTCGGTCAAGGTCGAAGAAGGCTGCGGGCTGGGGTTGGACGCCGTTGGGCGGTGCATGATCCACGACTCTCATGCTCCTTCGTGGTCTGGTACTCAGACGGCGAGGATAGGCGGCTGAGGCTCAGGCGGTTGTCCCGTCGGGGACGCGACTCGGCCCTGAAACACGGCGTGGTGCTTCAGGGCCGAAGTCGTCGCTCGGTCTTTCGTCAGTTCCTGGAGAAGCGGACCCATGGTTTGGTGGGGTCCTGGTTACCGCTGGTGTCGTCGGCGCGGATCCACAAGGCGTATTGACCGCTGCCCGGTGGCGCCCAGTCGTAGGACCACGTTGTGGCACCTGCTCCCGGTGAGCCCAGGTCCGCGGCGAAGGTCGTCCATCCACCCCAACCCGTTCCGGTCCACCATTGCTGGGTGGCGACGTTGCGGATCGCGACCCGCACCTGGTCGACACCAACGTTGTCGGTGGCGTCACCTTCGAACGTGATCGTGCCCGCACCAAACACCTGATTCGGCGAAGGCACATCGACGGTCCCGTTCGGCGGAGTCGTATCCGGACCGCCCCCACCACCAGTGGTGGAGAAGCGGACCCATGGTTTGGTGGGGTCCTGGTTACCGCTGGTGTCGTCGGCGCGGATCCACAAGGCGTATTGACCGCTGCCCGGTGGCGCCCAGTCGTAGGACCACGTTGTGGCACCTGCTCCCGGTGAGCCCAGGTCCGCGGCGAAGGTCGTCCATCCACCCCAACCCGTTCCGGTCCACCATTGCTGGGTGGCGACGTTGCGGATCGCGACCCGCACCTGGTCGACACCAACGTTGTCGGTGGCGTCACCTTCGAACGTGATCGTGCCCGCACCAAACACCTGATTCGGCGAAGGCACATCGACGGTCCCGTTCGGCGGAGTCGTATCCGGACCGCCCCCACCACCAGTGGTGGAGAACACCTGGATCCGTTCGTTCAAACGGTCGGCCACGTAGATGTTGCCGTCCGTGTCGGCGGCGATCCCGGTGGGCTGATTGAACTGGTTGTTGCCACTGCCGAAGCTGCCGAACGTTCCGAGGAACTCGCCGGCTGTCGAGTAGGCGCTGACCCGGTTCGTGTCGAGCTCTGTGATCCACAGGGTCTCATCCGGAGTCTGAGCGATTCCGACGGGTCCACGCAGCTGAGCGGCCCCGAAGGTCGTGATCAGGTTGCCGGTGTTGTAGTTGTAGACGTAGATCTGGTTGTCGGATGGCGCGGCAACGTAGAGTCTGCCATCCAATCCCCGAACTGCGTCGGTGCAGCCTTCATGGGAAAGGTCCGAGTAGTCGGCTCCACAATCCTGTGTGACCTGAGTGCTGCCGAACAGGTTCGTCGCTTTCACTCGCAGGTTGCCGGAATCGGCGCTCCACATCCTGTTGTCCGAAACCCAGAGCCCTCGGGCGTAGCGGAATTGGCTGTTGCCGCTCCCGAAGGTCCCGAACTGGCGGATGAAATTGCCGTTCTGGTTGTACACCTTCACATTGCCTTGCCTGGTGTTGCTCAGCCAGACATCGCCGTTGGCGTGATTGACGGCAATCCCCCTCGGGTAGTTCATCCCGAATTGCACGTCGTCGCCGCGCTCGCCCCACTGGTCAACGTAGTTGCCGTTGAGGGTGAACTTCTGGACGCGGTGGTTGAAGGTGTCGGCGACGTAGACCGCGTTGCGGGCCGTGTCGACCTCAACATCAAACGGCCAGTTGAATCCGCCGTCGGCCGGTTCTGGGGCGGGATCGGGGAAGCTGAACAGGTGCTGGCCCTGCGGGCTGTACACGTTGGTCTTGTAGCCGCCCATGTCGGGTGCGTAGACATTGCCGTTGAGGCCGAGGGTCAATTCGCGCCCGCCGTCCACGAACTGGTCCGGACCGGTACCGCGGGAGCCCATGCTGAGCAGGTAGTTGCCCGACAGGGTGAACTTGTCGACCTGGTTGTTGGCAGAGTCCGAGACGTAGATCCACTCGTTGTCGAAGTCGACCGCCAGGCCCCGCATATCACCACCGAAGCGACCTTGACCGAACGTGTTGATCCAGCTGCCAAAACGGTCGACGACCTGCATGCGGCGGTTTCCGGCGTCGGCGAGATAGACCTCGTCGTCGGGACCGATGGCGATCCCGCGAATGATGTTGAATTCACCGTTGCCGTTGCCGTTCGCACCAAAGGCGCGCAGGAAGTTGCCGTCCCGGTCATATACGAGCACGCGGTGCAGGAAACCTGGAGGAATATCGTGACTGCTGACGATGTAGACCTCTTGGAAGGAGTTGACCGCCATACGCGGGGTATAGGGGAATGGCGAGGTCACGCCAGGGATAAACGGTGCGATGGAGAACAGGAAATTCCCGTCGTCATCAAATTTGTCGATTTCGCCGTTGTTCAGGTCCGAGACGTAGAGCGAGCCGTCCACCGGGTCGACCGCCAAACCGTGCGGTGCCGCGTTCTGGCCTGGTCCGGTCCCTTGGGATGAGATGGTGTCGAGCAGCACGCCTTCTGGGCTGTACTTCTCGATCTCGTGGTTCCAGTAGTCCCCGATATAGATCGAGCCATCGGGAGCGGTTGCCGCTCCCCACGGGTAGGTGCCGGCGTGGCCGGGCGCACCGATGGTGCGCAGGTACTGCGGTGGATCGATCGCCGCCTCGGCTTGCGGTGTGCCCACCGGCAACAGCGCGACAATCATTGCCAGGACCGCCGCCCGGACAATCATCCCTCGCGTCAATCGGCCCGGCGATATTCGGTCGGTGTTGAAGCTCATGGCTCCCCCCTCTTCTTGTTGCAGGTCCCCAAAGTCGTCACAACACTACTCACCGTGTTGCTGCTGTGCACCAGGAATCTCGGGTGGAACTGGGGCTGACCCACTATGGGTTGGGCATCGGCGGCTTGCCGCGGCGTGAGGGACGGTGCAGCCGTCCGTCGAGGGGATGGGAGGCACTGCGGCCGCCTCCGGCGCGCAACGGCAGCATGTCGGCGATTTCGATCACGTCTACGGGATGATCGAAATAGAGCATGCCGGCCGCGGCGAGGTCGGCCTCGGCGGCACGACGGATCGACGCGGGCTGGTCGGCGAATACGTGGTAGCGAACGGAGGGCTCAGGATCATCTGACACCTGCCATACCCCGATGATCCGACCCCGGTGGAGCAATGTCGGCGCCGAGTTGCCCCCACCGTCGTAGACAAATCCGTGCCGGTCGGGATCGAGGAATCGAACCCGATCCCGATAGCCCTGCACGTACGGATCGAGCAGGGGAAGTGCCCTCACTGCGTTGCCGGGGTCCTCGACGGGAGGATCGCCTGCGATGTGATGGAGCGGTCCCGGCCAGCCGTCGACGGTAACTTCTCTGAGGTCGAGGCCGCCGATGGCAACGCGGCAGCGGCCCTTGGTGAAGCCCGTCCACCACGAGATGTCGTCGACGGTGACGGGGCCGTAGGAACGGACGTAGCGACGGATCAACTCGCGGATCGCATCGTCCTCGTTCCAGCGCTGGAGGTCCACCTCGGGGAGTACGTCGGCCCAGCGGTGGTACTGCCGAACGCCGGAGCGCCACCTGCGTGGCGGAGCGCCGCCGACAAGCCGGCCGACATCGCACATCCGGCCGACCACACCCGGCAGGTCGATCGACTGCGGGACGTCGAGGGCCTTGCGCAAGGCACGCGAGGTGAGCGGCCCGTCACTGAGCGCGTCGTCGACGGCCGCGGCGATTTGCTCGAATTCGCCGGGAGTCAGCCCCGAGTCGCGCAACCACCTGGCGGCAAGCGGCTCGGAGATGTGCCGGGTCGCCGCGGCGGCAATCTCCAACAGGTCGCGGGGGAATACGAACATGGTCAGTCGCATGGCGCGAAGCCTGGCCAATTGCCAGGAACCCCACATCAGATCATCGAGTTCGTGGCGAGCGAACCCGTCGTGCCGCGCCCGGACGGAGAGGTATGGGCTCGCCTGAGTGGTGTTGTGTAGGCCAACAAGGTCGGCCGCGGTCGTCTCGATGGAAGCGCCGGGCTGCGCCAACGAATGCCGAGCAAGTGCGCCGGCGAGAGCCTGGTCCGCCGACAGCGTTCTCATTCGCGGTTGGAGAGGAGCGCGACGAGGTCCTTCTCGAGCAGGTAGTGGTAGCTGAGAAGCTCCCCGTTGAACACGATCCCGAAAACACCAAAGGCCGAAGGGCTGCGGGCTTGGGCTGCTCCGGCATCTTCGAGCTTCACCATCCTTGTGGGAACCCCGAGATTGGCGGAGGCATCCGTCACCGCCCGCTCCGCGTCGTCGAGATACGGGCACTGGTTGGTGGTCACGATGGTGAGGCCATCGCCGAATGCTTCGGCTCGCTTCGCCCAATCGGTTGGGAACTTGGGCTCCGGAGCGGTACGAAACGGCTTGATCATCAGCTGGAACGAGGGCGGCGCCTCATCGACCTGCTCGTATCCGTGCGCCAGGAACAGGTTGTTGCCGGCCAGCCACACTCCGCTGCTCGTGACGGCTGCGACGCCGGCACAGCCCAACTCGCGGCCTTTGGCCTCGGTTCGCTCCAGCAGAGCACTGCCGTATCCTTTGTCCTTGGCTCGCCCGACCACCCAGATGCAGTGGACGACGAGGTACTCGGGAGCGGAGACCGCACGCCAGGTGTGTTCGCCCGGCACGTACTCGACGAACCCAACGGAGCGGCCCTCGTCATAGACGATCTCGATCCCGAGATCGTGGTCGAATCCGTCGGCGGCCCACGCCAGCTTGCGGAGGTTGCCTGTGGTCTTCATCTTGCTCTTGCGGCAGAAGAACCCACGGGTGGTGAGGTTCTCCGCATCCACTGACACGATCTCGATCGGTGTGTTCATCACTCAGCTCCGGGTTTGCTCACGGTGCTGGCTCTGAACGTCGATGACCAGGGGAGGACGGCCCATTCGGGGTCGGGTGCTCCTCAGGCGAGTGGAGCGGCCGCAAACGGAACCCCGAAGCGGAGGCACCAGATCAGGACGAAGCGGTGGATCTCAGGATCGAACTCTGCCGGAAGCTCGTAGTTTTGGCCGCCGACGTTCCCCTTGATCTTGCCCAGGTCGATGAACTCATCGGGGTCACCGCCTTCGTAGTCCTCCGCCGGCAAGACCCAGACGAAGAGATCCGGGCCGTTCTGGATATCGGTGTCGTCTTCGAAGCGCAGCACAAAACGGCCGTCTGCTTCATACACCGTGGCGGTCCCCTCGGCGCTGTGATCGATTCCGTAGAACTGGCCGGTCGTGACGGCAACCGGCTCGGTGGGGGCTGGCGGTTCGGTTGTAGTGCTCGGAGCGATGGTTGTGGTCGTGGTGGCACCCGGCTGGGCAGTGGTCGACGGAGCCTGCGTGGTGGTTGGTGCCACCGTGGTCGAGGTGACCTCGAGGATGGCCTCCTCACTCGTGGCGAACGCGTCGGACAGTGATTCGTCGACCACGTCGTCGACGAAGAGCTTGTCGGGTCGGAAGGCCAAGAACGCGACCAGCAGCGCGGCGGCGCCGACCCCGAGTATTGCCCAGCGATATCGTTTGATGAATTCCACAGTCACTCACCTCAGTTGAATTGTCTTCATGCCGACAACCTCGTCCCCGCTCGAGTCGTTCCCGGCAGGCCGCTTGTTCTCTGTTTCTTCACTTCTTCGGTGCCAGCAGGGGATTGGACTGGGCGGCGGTAGAGTCCGCTCGCTCGACGTTGGAGGCGCGGTGTTCTGGTCGATTCTGTTGCTCATCATGGGCATCTGGGGGATTGCGGCCACCGTCAACGCGTTCTACCCGCTCCGCAACGATTGGCTGCTCCTCCCCAGCATGCTCTGGTCATGGGTCGTCATCGAGCTTCCGGCCCAACATGTGCTGGTCCAGATGGCGCTCACTGCGGTGTTTGCCTGGCTGGGGGCGTTCGACTCTCCGATTGGCTGGATTGGGTTCGGGCTGCTCGTGGTGTCGTGGCTTGGTGGGGTCGTTCTCGTCCTCCAGAGCCGCGGTGCTCGCGGGGTTGTCAAGCGAACCTTGGATGCGGCGGGGATCCCGCCTTCGGGGTCGGGGGTCCCGACTTGGAGGGTGTTGGCGGCGTTTCCGTTTCGGGGCCGGAGTGTGGAGCGGCTGAAGGACATCCCATTCCGGCGCGTCGCCGGCAAGGTGATGAAGTTGGACATCTACCGATCTCGGCGCAGTGGTCCGCTGCGTCCCATCCTGCTGTATCTCCACGGTGGGGCGTGGATCGTCGGTGACAAGAGGGAACAGGGTCTGCCGTTGATGCACCACCTCGCCCGCAACGGATGGCTATGTGTCAGCTCGAACTACCGGCTGAGCCCCGGGGCCACCTTCCCCGATCACCTCGTCGATGCCAAGGCCGCCTTGGTTTGGATTCGGGAGCACGCTGCAGAGCACGGGGGCGATCCGTCGTTCATAGCTGTTGCCGGAGGTTCTGCCGGCGGCCACCTCGCTTCACTTGTCGCGCTGACGGCAGGCGATCCTCGCTATCAGGCTGGGTTCGAGGATGCCGACACGTCGGTCGACGCTGCGGTTGCGCTGTACGGCGTGTACGACCTCACCAATCGCCTGGGGGTGCAAAGCGAGCAGTTCGTTCCGCGGCTGATGGAGCCGATGGTGATGAAGGCGTTCCTCGCTGATGAGCCCCAAAAATACGCCGCGGGGTCTCCGATCGACCGCATTCATCGGCAGGTGCCGCCGTTCCTCGTGGTGCAGGGTGACAAAGACACTCTGGCTCCGGCGGTTGAGGCCCGAGCCTTTGTCGACCGCCTCGCCGAGATCTCCAATTCGAAGGTCGTCTACCTGGAGTTCCCCGGTGCGCAGCACGTGTTTGACCTGTTCTACTCGTACCGCTGCGCCCGCATGATCGAAGGCGCCACCGCCTTGCTCAACGACGAACTCAGCCGCAAGGGCGGAACCGCGGAGTAGAGGGCCAAGCGCAGTGCGAATCGGTAGGATTTGGGCCACCCCAATGAGGACGACCTGTGCGCTGCGACGCCTGTGGAACCGAGAACCGTGCCGACCGAAGGTTCTGTCGCGAGTGTGGCACCACGCTTGCGGTGATCTGCGGGACGTGCGGTGCCGCCAACGAGGCGGGCGACAAGTTCTGCGGGAGCTGTGGAGAGAGCCTGGATGTCGAGTCGGCGCCGGTTCCGGCAGAGCGCCACGGCGCCGAAGCCGAAGTGCGCCTCGTTTCGGTTCTTTTTGCCGATCTCGTCGGCTATACGACGTTCTCCGAGACCAGGGACTCCGAGGACGTACGCGACGTGCTCACCACCTACTTCGATCACTCCCGCGAGATCATCGAGCGATTCGGGGGCACCGTCGACAAGTTCATCGGTGATGCGGTGATGGGGATGTGGGGTGCCACCCAAGTGCGAGAGGACGACGCCGAGCGTGCCGTGCGTGCCGCCCTCGAACTTGTCGACATGGTCGCCGCCATGGGCGAGGAGCTCGGCATCGATGGTCTCACGCTGCGGGCCGGGGTCAACACCGGCACCACCTCGGTTGGTTCGGGCGGCAACGAGCGGGGCCTCATCGTCGGCGACCTGGTCAACGTCGCCTCACGGCTGCAATCGTTGGCCGATCCCGGTGCGGTCTACGTCGGCGCCGCTACCCACGACGCCAGTGCCGGTGCCATCGACTACCTCGCGCTCGGCGAGCAACCCGTCAAGGGCAAGTCCGAACCCGTCGCGGCCTTTCGCGCCCTGCGGGTCTCCGGGATGCTGGGAGCGAGCGGTGGCGCCGATGTGCGCAAGCCACCGTTCGTCGACCGAGAACGCGAGATGCGCCTCCTTAAGGACACCCTGGCGGCAGTCGAGTCCGAGAACCGCGCCCATCTGGTGTCGGTGATCGGCGAGGGGGGAATCGGGAAGTCTCGGCTCGCCGAAGAGTTCCAGCAGTACATCGACGGTCTCGCCGACGACATCTACTGGCATGAGGGGCGTTCCCCTTCGTACGGCGAGGGTGTCACCTTCTGGGCCCTCGGCGAGATGGTGCGACGGCGCTGCGGAATCAAGGAGGGTGATGACCCGGCCCGCGAACGTACCCGGCTTCGCACCACCGTGGCCGAACACGTCTCTAACGATGACGATCGCGTCTTCATAGAACCGCGGCTCGCCGGGTTGCTTGGTCTTGCCGAGATGCCGCCGGGTGGCCGATCTGAGCTGTTTTCGGCTCTACGTCTCTTCTTCCAGCACATCGCGACCAGCGGCCCAACCGTTCTGGTCTTCGAGGACCTGCATTGGGCGGACGCCGGTCTGCTCGAGTTCATCGCCGAATTGGTCGAGCGCTCGACGCGCTCACCGCTCCTTGTGGTGACTCTCGCACGTCCCGATCTCCTGGAGCGGGTGCCGAGTTGGGGGTCGCAGCTGCGGGCAACGACGTCGGTACGGCTCGGCCCCATGACGCGAGATGACCTCGCCGCGATGCTGGCCGAGTATGTCCCCGGGGTCGACGAGCAGGTCATCGGCCTCATCGCCGAACGCGCTGCAGGCTTCCCGCTCTATGCGGTGGAGATGGTGCGGGCTCTGTCTGCGTCGGGTGAGCTCGAGGCGGCTGGCGGCGAGTATCGCTTCACCGGCAATCCCGATGAGGTGGCGCTTCCAGAGTCGCTGCAGGCGGTCATCGGCGCCCGGCTTGATCGGCTCGAGCCGGGGGATCGGGCTTTGCTGCAAGACGCTGCGGTGCTCGGGCAGAGTTTCCCGCTCGAGTCCATGCTGGTGCTTCGGACTGGGGACGCCGATGAGGTTGCATCCGGTCTGCAGCGGCTGATGCAGCTCGAGATTCTCGACATCGAAGACGATCCACGGTCACCCGAACGAGGCCAGTACACCTTCGTGCAGTCACTGATTCGCGAGGTGGCGTATCGACGGCTTGGGCGCCAGGATCGCCGCGCCAAACACCTCGCGCTGGCGACCCACTTCGCCCAGCACCAAGACACCGAACTGGCTGGCTTCATCGCCGCCCACTACATGGGAGCCTATGAGGCGACCCCCGAGGGTCCCGAGCGCGACGCAATGGTTGACGAGGCGCTGACGGTCCTCACCGACGCGGCCGCACGGGCGGCTTCCTTCCACTCCAGCGAACAAGCGATGGACCTGTTGGATCAGGCAATCGCCCTCGCCACCGATCCCGCCCGGAAGGCGACTCTGCGACTGGCGGCGGTACGACCGGCTCGGTCGGCAGCTGCCCTCGAGCGCGGGCTTGCCTATGCCGACGCGGCCCGGGCGTACTACGAGGAGGTCGGCGACACAGCCGGTGTCCGTGCCGCTGCCGCTGGTCGTGCGGATCTGTACAACTCATCGCGGCGCGCCGACGACGCGTTGGCCACGATCGAGGCGGTCTACCTCGACATGGAGACGGTTGGGATGGTCGAGGATGTTGCCGTCGCCGCTGAGGCGGCTCGGGCCTACATGCTGGTCGGCAAGGCCGAGGATTCGTTGCGCGCGGTCGACCGCATGCTGGAGACTGCCGCAGATCTCGATGAGGTGGAGCTCGTTCTCGAGGGTCTCACTACCAAGGCGACGGCCCTGGCCCAGGCCGGTCGTTCGGTTGAGGCAAGGGTTCTGTTTGCAGGAGTCATGGAGGAGGCCGAACGGCGGGGCCTGGTGTTCTCGGCAGCGCGCAGCCTCAACAACCTGATTGCAGTGTCGATTGACTCAGCGTCTTTTGGCGAACTCCAGGCCCTCGGTTACCGATTGATCGAACTCGCTGAGCGAGCCGGTTTGTACGCCTGGACCGATCAGGTGGTGGCGGACGCCGCAGAGGCCCTCACAGACGTGGCAGCCTACGAGGAAGCGTTGTCGCTGCTCGATTCCCGAGACCCTGCGACCCTGGGCCCGGACGTGGCCATGCAGTTCGAGGCCAATCGGGGGATGATCGACTGGATGCAGAATGGTTCCGTCGAATCACTCGGCCAAGCCATAGCCGCCTTCACCCATTTTGATGTGGAAACGGACCCGCAGTGGCGCGAGCGCTGGGACGGAGCGAAGGCCAAGCTCTACACCGCAGCGGGCAATTGGGAGGCAGCCTTCGCAACCGGAATGTTGCGGGACGGCACGTTCTCTTCGCTGGGGTTTCAGCAGGCGTTGATTGCGGCGGCGTTTCTCGGCGACGTCGGCAAGGTCGAGCAGGTGGAGGCGGCGATCGCAGACGCTCGCCACACGGTCGAGGGTCTCGACCGCTACGCAGCTGCGGTCCGGCTGGCCCTGTCAGGGGAACTCGATGAGGCGGCCGCGCTTCTGTCAGAGGTGGTCGAGGCATGGTCTACGGCGGGGTACGACGACCTCGTGCCGCGTCTGCGTGTGGTCTTCGCGCTGCTGCTGCGCGACCACGATGAGGCCGCCGCCGAGGCCGGCCGACTGGTTCGGGAGTGGCTGGTGGCTACCGGCAGCGCCGGGCTACTCGAAGCCTGGGGATCCGCCCTCCCGGCCGAGACTCCCCTGGCCGAAACCGCCGGCTGAGGGAACGAACAGGGTTTTGGCGTACGTGGGCGACGCATGTGTCGCTGAGATCCGCCAGAACCCTTGTGGTTAGTCGTTGTGCTCTTGGGGCCAATACAGCGGGGACAACTCCTCCACCTTGGTCACGGACCGGTGCGAAGTCAGCATTTCGGACATCATCACGACCCGATCGTCCTTGCAGCTCAAGACGAGAACGCCTTCTTTGTCTCCGCTGCGTTTGAAATCGAGCTGCTCCGCTTCGGGGTCGATCCGCCGGATGAACTTGAGGAGGGCTTCGAGTTTGGCCACATCACGGACGTGCACTTCCAGGCGGCTGTGTACCTTCTGCTTTCTCCGATAGACCCAGCCGTCAATCGCCCGAAGCCCGTACAGCGTGCCGAGGGCGACCGAGGTGCCGATGATCGCAACCCAGTAGCTGCCCGAACCGCTGGCCATCCCCAGGGCGGCAACGACCCATAGTCCGGCCGCGGTGGTCAGGCCGGTCACGTAGGTGCCTTCCCGGAAGATGGCTCCTGCGCCGAGGAAGCCGACACCCGTCACGATCTGGGCGGCGACGCGAGATGAGTCCGATCCTGGGAAGCCAACGATCGATACGATCGTGAAGACGGCGGCGCCGACTCCAACCAGGGTGTGGGTGCGCAGCCCGGCAGCCTTGCGGGACGACTCCCTTTCGTAACCGATCAGCCCGCTGCAGACGGCGGCGAGAAGGAGACGTCCGAAGACAACAAACGGCACCATCAGAGTCCCTCTCTTGCGAGTTGCTGCTACCACGGTATCGCAACGACGCTCTTCTCGCATGGAGCCGGCAGCTACCTTGGGCCTGACGACGACGAAGCGAGGAATCAATGAAGATCGGGTACGCCGGGATGGGGATCATGGGCCGCGGCATGGCGGCCAACCTGGTGGAGGCCGGGCATGACGTGATGGTGTGGAACCGCTCTCCCGAGCGCACCGTCGAGTTGGCCGCCGCCGGGGCGTCGATTGCCGCTTCGCCCGCCGAGCTGGCCGCGGCGTGCGACATCATCATGATCTGCGTCTCCGACACTCCCGACGTCGAAGAAGTCACGCTCGGTGACCAGGGCTTGGTCCACGGCTTGGGCCCCGGGAAGCTGGTCGTCGACCACTCCACCATCAGCGCTTCGGCAACGCTGCGGCTTGCCGCTGCGGTCCGGGAGATGGGGGCCGACTGGATTGACGCTCCGGTGAGCGGCGGCAGCGAAGGCGCCGCCAACGGGACGTTGGCGATCATGGTGGGCGGGAGCGCCGAGAACGTCGCCCGCGCCCGTCCGTTCCTCGAGGCGTATGGCACCAGCATCACCCATGTCGGCGGCGTCGGCGATGGGCAGATGGTGAAGGTCATCAACCAAGTACTCGTTGTCGTCAACGCGCTGGCCGTGTCAGAAGCGCTGCTGTTGGCCGATGCTGCCGGTCTCGACCTTCCGACCACGATCGCTGCCGTCGAAGGCGGTGCGGCCGGATCGTGGATGTTCTCCAATCGTGGCCCGCAAGTGGCGGTGCGCGACTGGAGCCCGGGCTTCACGATCGACCTCCAGCAGAAGGACCTACGCATCGTCCTCGAGGCGGCCGACGAACTGGCG
Source organism: uncultured Acidimicrobiia bacterium (assembly GCA_963821095.1). Classification (GTDB taxonomy): domain Bacteria; phylum Actinomycetota; class Acidimicrobiia; order Spongiisociales; family UBA5794; genus CAVPHV01. The sequence continues at coordinate 196,334 of CAWGCJ010000008.1, forward strand.
GTCCCCATCCCAGGAACGAGCCTCGTCTTCCAGCTCTATCGCGCCCTGCAGAAACGCGGCCTCGGCGATGAGGGCAACCACGCCCTGATCAAGGCACTCGAGGAGATGGCCGGCGTCAGGGTCGGAGAGGAGCCGAACGAATGAGCGAATCCACTCCCTATCCACTGCTGCTCGAACCGATCCTCAAAGAGAAGGTGTGGGGCGGCCGGAGGCTGACCGATTTTGGCAAAGCGCTTCCGGCCGATGTACTCATCGGCGAGTCGTGGGAGGTAGCCGACCTGGCTTCCACTGCTCCTGGTGGTGGTGGCGGCGACCCGGCACGGTCCCGGATCACCACCGGCGAGCTGGCAGGCCAGACCCTGCACGATGCAATGGATGAGTGGGGTGGGCACATGATGGGCACCTCAATGCCGACCCCCGCCGGGAACTTCCCGCTGCTGGTGAAATGGCTCGACGCCACGCAACATCTGTCGGTTCAGGTTCACCCGACGGCCGAGTACGTGGTCGCACACCCAGAGGCGAATCTCAAAACGGAGTCGTGGGTCGTGCTCGACGCAGATCCCGGGGCCCAGCTCTACCTCGGTCTCGAACTCGGCGTCACTGGGGCAGATGTCGCCCGCGGCGCCCGTGATGCCACCCTGCCAGAGATGCTGCGCAGCTTTCCGGCGATTCCCGGCGAAGTCCACCACCTGCCAAGTGGCACGATTCATGCCCTCGGTGCCGGGGTCCTGGTGGCCGAGGTCCAGACTCCGAGCGACACCACATTCCGCTTGTACGACTGGGCGGTCGAATACGGCAGGGAGGGGCGGGAGCTTCACCTCGAGCCTGCGCTCGAGTGCCTCGACTTCGGCGACCCGCCGGCTCCTGTCAAGGCACCGCCCGGCGTGGCTGACTTCCCGCTGGTGTCCACCGAGCACTACTGGATCCGCCAGTTGCGTCCCGGCGTCGCCACCTTGCGTGGAGGGGCATCGACGACATGGCTGGTGGTGATGGTGACGACGGGCGACGTCCACCTCAGCGCGTCGGACAGGTCCTTTGCCGACCTCGGACTCACCAAGGGCGACACCGTCGTTGTCCCCGCCGCGTGCGCGGACGCTCTGGTGGTGGACGGTACGGCCACCGCAGAAGCTCTGCTGGTTGGTAGGTAGCGGCCAGCTAGTGGCTGGGTTGGTGGGTGGCGGCGGCTTCGGTGGCCGACTTGGCGAGTTTGACCAACTCCACGATCAGCGCGATCCCGGTTCCGACCATGGCGATGATCAAGACGGCGCGGGTCAGCGCCTCCCAGTTGAAGCTGTACGCCGAGAAGTCGAAGGGGAACACCTGGTAGATCCGGATCGTCACGAACAAGCTGATCGCAAGCAATCCGACCTGGGTGAGCGACTTGAACCAGGCGCTGTCGTAGACGAGATACGCGGCGTTGACGAGGATGGTGGCGATGATCGAGAAGCTGACTATCGGAGCGAGATCGGACCATTCGTCGGTTAGCCAGGACAACCAGCCCCACTCGAGGATGTTGTTGACGATCACCAGCATCACGATGTTGACCACAATTGCTACGCCGTAACCGAATCTCCGGGTAGCAGGGGACCTGTTCTGCTCTGCCATGGGACCTCCGATTCGGGCTCACCGTATCGATCGGCGTCGTGCCCCACCAGGGCCGGAAGTCGGGTCGGGCTGGGAACGATCGAGGATTCCGGCTCTGGTCCCAACCGCGTGAAGAGACCAGCCTTGGAGGAGGGAAAGGAGGTCCAGCATGTCGTTGCCGACCAGCGCGGACGAAATCTGGGAACACATTGAGAAGTGGCCGTTTGCCGTTCTCGGCTTCGTCACCCCGCAGAACGAAGCGAGGGCGGCGGGAGTGATGTACACCGTGCGGGATCGCGTCCTCTATGTGATCACCGGGCCCAACACATGGAAGGCCCGCCACATCAGGGCCAATCCCCATGTCTCGGTCACGGTGACAGTGCAGCGGGTTCCGGTCCGAGTGCGGATGATCCCTCCGGCGGTGATCACCTTCTCGGGGCTGGGCGACCTGATTCCGCTCGAATCACTCGACCGGTCGCTGCAGGAGAAACTCACCAGGGGCATGGAAGGCATCGGAGACGTATGCGTCATCAGGATTGAGCCGGTTGGTCGCTTTGTCACGTATGGAATCGGCGTTCCGCCGATGAAGATGCGCCATCCGGGAGAGTCGCTGGCGAAGGTTCCGGTGGGTCGTAGCTAAGAGCCTTCGGCTCTTCGAGAGAACAAGATCGTCACACTGACGATGAACACCCAGGCGGGGAAACCGAGCCCGATCGGCTGGCTGATGAGGGGCGTGATGAACAGCGCCAGGCCCATGACGTATCCGAAGTAGGCCAGCCACCGGGGCATGACCCCGGTGCGCAGGATGAGGGTCGACGTGGTCAGCATAAAGACGGCTTGAACCCGAGGGCCCGCCACCAGGAGTAGACCTCCGGCGGTTCCGGCCATCAAGGTGTGCGATGCCTTGTCGACGGCGGCGTCGGCGAACAGGTCAGGCGCGACCGCCGCGGCAGCAAGGAGGGTTGCGGCGACCAACCACATGCCGACGTACAGGATGCCGGAACCCAAGAACACGGTGGCGAAGAAGCGGTCCTCCCTATCGCCAACCCTGCGCCTGATGACGGCGATGAACCACAGGAACGCCACCGACGAGATGGCGGCCAGGTTGAGGCCGATCACTACCGGCACCCGATTGGCAGCGTCCTCGTACCATGCTGCAATCTCTTCGCTCGAGAGCGACAACGACGGCAGGCGGGTCAGCAATGTCAGCGCAATGAACGCAAGTACGGCGTAGACAATGCCGGCAATGGCCGCCGCTTCGATCGATCGGGCTTTCTTACCGATCGTCTCTTCCGTCATGCTGTTTACTCCAACGAAGTGAGAAACACCGCAAGCACAAAGCCGGCCACGGTGGCGAGTCCGGCGTAGATCGCACTGCGATCGTAGGCCTCCGGAGCCATTTCGTCTGCGACCATGGTTTGCGGTGCTCCGGACCCGGGGGAGTCCGCGGTGTGCTACAACATGGCGTATGAGTGAACGTCTGCAGGATCGGGTATGCGTGGTGACCGGCGCCACAGGCATGGCAGCAGCCGCAGCCCGCAGCATTGCCGGCGAGGGCGGCAAAGTGTTCGTGATCTCGCGTCGCTCCGAGGGGGCGGCCGCGCTGGCTGCTGAGGTCGAAGCTCTCGGCGGTGTGGCCGGGTCACATCCCGCAGACTTGCGCGATGACGCTGCCACCGGGGTCGCTTTTGCCGTCTGCCTCGATCGGTTCGGCCGGATCGACGGTCTCTTTGCCGTCGCCGGGGGTAGCGCCCGCAAGGCGGGGGATGGAGCAGTGCACGAAGCTCCACTCGAGGGTTTTCGAGCCGCGATCGACTACAACACCACGCCGAGCTTCCTGGCCGCCCGCCACGCGGTGCGCGCCATGCTCGAACAGGAGCCCCTCCCCACCGGCGAGCGAGGTTCGATCGTGCTGATGTCGAGTGTCCTGGCCGCCAGCCCGGCCCGGCTCTTCGCAACCCACGGCTACGCCGCCTCCAAGGGCGCTATCGAGGCATTGACCAGGACGATGGCCGCCTACTACGCCCCCGACGGCATCCGGGTGAACACGGTTGCTCCCGGTCTGGTCGCCACCCCCATGTCCGCTCGGGCCCAGGCTGACCCCGACACCGTCGCCTACGCGGCTCGCAAGCAACCCTTGGCGAGAGGACTACTCCCGGCCGAGTCGGCCGGCGACTTTGCCGTGTTCTTCCTATCTGCAGAGTCGCGCTTCATCACCGGCCAGGTGATTGCCCTCGACGGCGGCTGGTCGGTAACCGAAGCCCCCATCTGAGTGGGGTGCTGCCCCCTCCGCCCTCGACTGGACGAGCCGCGTCCAATGTGCCCTCCCCTGTGGAGACGGAGGGGGAAGCTCCCGCGAGTCGCGGGGTCCGGGGCTTACGTTGCGGGGCTCGTTGCCCCCTCCGCCTCGTCGCTGCGCTCCTCGGCACCTCCCCCGTCCTCCGGCCGAGGGAGGGCACAGGAAACGCGCCCCGCACTAGGTGCCCTCTCCCGCGAAGCGGGGGAGACATCCCATGGGTGTAAGTGTCAAGCGGCTTTTGTTGTTGGGGTGGGGTGTTGGTGGTTCCAGGCGGTGTGTTCGTTGTAGGTGGTTTGGTGGGTGAGGCAGCCGTGGAGGATGCCGACGAGGCGGTTCCCGAGGGCGCGGAGGGCTTGGTTGTGGGTGTTGCCGTTGGCTCGGTGTTTGTCGTAGAACTGGCGGCAGCCTGGGCTGGTACTCAGTGAGCAGAAGGCCCATCTCGTGATGGCGTCGGCGAGTCGTTTGTTGCGGATCCAGCGGGCGGACACGACCCGTATCGTGCCTGAGGATCGGGTGATTGGTGACGTCCCGGCGTAGTTCTTGCGGGCTTTAGCATTGAGGTATCGGTTCGGGTTGTCCCCGAACTCGCTGAGCACCCGGGCGCCGAGGATCACACCGAGACCTGGCAAGGAACGGACGATGACGGCGTCCGGGTGTTGCTCAAAATGGGTACCGAGTTCGGTTTCGAGCACAGCGATTTGGGTGTTGAACTCGGCGATGATCGCCACGGTGGCTTTGGTGGTTGCCCCGAACGCGACTGCGACGGTGGTGGATGCGGCGAGTTGGGGTGTTCGTAGGTGGGTTTGGATCTCGTTGGCTCGTCGTTCCACGTTGCGTTGCCGGCCCCCTCTTTTCAATGTGGCGGTGAGTTGGGTGATGGTCAACGCGGCGCCCTGGGCTGGGGTCGGGGCCTTGTCCAATACGGCGAGGGTGTCGGGATGATCCAGATCAGTGAACGCTGCCAACGCCGCCGGGTAGTACTCGCGGAGGGTGGAACGGAGCCGGTTGGTGTGCCGGGTCCGTTCCCAAATCAGGGTCTGATGGGTCCTCGCCAGCATGTTGATCCCGGCCACTAACTCGGTGTCGCCAGTGGCGGGTCGCAACTGGTGACGGTAGGTGCGCACCATGTCAGCCAACGTTTCGGCATCGGCCGGGTCCGATTTCGCACCCGAGAGATGATGTAACTCGCGGTATCTCGACACTCTCAACGGGTTCACCACGAACACTCGATACCCCGCAGCGAGTAACGCCTGGACCCATAAACCACGATCCGTTTCGATCCCGACCAGCACCTCACTGGGATCGGTCACGAACCCGGCCATCAACGAATGGAACCCGGCAACCCCCTCGAGACCCTCCGGGAAACGACGACTCGCTAGCCGGCGTCCCTCCCCGTCACTGACATGGACATCGTGATGAGCCTCCGACCAGTCATCACCAACAAAGATCATCACCGCACTCCCTTCAATCGAGCGAACCCAACCGGTGAGCCTGACCGGAACCAGGTACGACCTAATGGACCAGTGCTCGGTGGCAACGACATCCCATAAGTACTCAACAGTTCCGAACAACCAGCCGGGGCACGCTCTCCCCCAAGTAATCCACGTCACAAGGTGGGCAAGTACTCACCGGCCAGCAGGCACCCAATACCAGTCAACCACACCGGATACACCCCCCATTAGGTGGGCTGGCGCCGCTCTGGGCGCCGGGTCGGAGGGGGAAGCTCCCGCGAGTCGCTTTCTCTAGCGAGCGTGGGCGTCCGCGGCGGCCAACGCGGCGCCGATGGCGCCGGCTTCGGAGCCGAGTTGGGCGGGGACGATGTTGATCATGTCGTGAGAGGTCAGGGTGACGTGTTGCTTGGCGGCGTCACGGATGGGATCCAAGATGGCGTCGCCCGCGGTGGCGATCCCGCCGCCGATCACGATCCGGTGTGGGCCGAGGAACGTCACAACGTTGGCGACGGCGATACCGAGGTACTTGGCGGCGGTGTCCACCGCCCGGCGACACGCCGGATCACCGTCGGCCAGGCCGGCGAACACCTCGCGCACAGTGGCCTTGCCGGCCATGGCGGCGAGCACATCGGAGCGGGCGAGACCTTCGGCGCACCCGTAGTTCCCACAGCCGCACACCGGCCCGTCGGGCAGGACGGTCTGGTGGGCGATCTCGCCCGCGATCCCCGTAGCGCCCATGAACAGCTCTCCGCCGATCATGATGCCGCCACCGATCCCAGTGCCGAGAGTCATACACACCACGATCGGGGCGCCCTTGCCTGCTCCGATCCTGCCTTCGGCGAGGGTGAACGCACGGGCATCGTTGATCAGCGTGACCGGCATGGCGAGCCCGGCTTCCAGTCGGTCGCGTAGTCGCAGCCCGCGCCACTGGCCGGGCAGATTGGTGAAGATCTCGACGACACCGTCGGCATCGGACAGTCCGGGGGTGCCCATGCCAAATGCGGCAAACGGACCCTCAGTATCTGCCTTGTCCAGGAAGACTCCAATCAGACGATCGAGGACGGCATCGTGGCCGTCCTCGCCGCCGGTCGGCACACTGTCGACCGACAGGATCTGCGGCTCGCCCTCGTCGGGGATCGCCACCACGACCATCTTGGTGTTGGTGGCGCCAAGGTCGACGCCTAGGTAGCGGGTCGTCGCCATGACGGCCTCAGCGTCCCGGCTCGTCGCGGTACATCATCACGTTGAAGACATAGCGGTCGGCGGCGTAGCGGGTTTCGGTGTGCTCGAGCGGCAGTTCGTCCTGGTCGTAGATCACTCGTCGCTCGCAGAGGACGACGCCTCCTGGCTCGAGTTCGAGCAACTCGCACTCGCGGGCCGTCGCCGGGCGTGCCTCCACCTGGGCGGTGGCGCGGCTGGGGATCCGACCAGTGGCCTCGAAGGCGTCGTGGAGCGAGCCCTCACCGAGGCGGTCGATTACCGCAGCACAGCTCGGGGCGAGGACGGCGCGCTCGATGGCCATCGGGATTCCGTCGGCGTAGCGGATTCGCTCCAGGACGCCAACGCGATCGTCGGTGGCGACCTCGAGTGCCTTCACGTCGTTGTCGTCTGGTGCTCCGTACCGCAATTCGAGCGTCTCCGACGTAGCCGTTGCTCCCCGCCGTTCCATGCTCTCGCTGAACGAGAGTGGCGAACCGAGCAGCCGGGGCACCGGTCGGGTGCTGACGAAGGTGCCCTTGCCGCGTTTGCGGTGCAAGAGGTGTTCGCGTTCGAGGGTCTGGACGGCGTGGCGGGCAGTCATGCGGCTGACCCCAAAGCGCTGACAAAGCTCAGCCTCTGAGGGGAGACGGTCCCCGGGTTCACGTTCGGCCACCAACTCGCGCATGTAGGCGGCGATCTCTTCGTAGCGAGTGGGGCGCGGTCCGCTCATTGGCGTCGAGCATACCGTGCGTGCGTGCGTGCTAGCTTGGTTGTCTAGACAAGTCGCTCGGGGGTCGAGATAGCGTGAGTGCGATGGGGTTTGGAGGCAGGTGGCTGACCGCGGCCCGGATCGTGCTCGACCGGATCGAGTCCTCGCAGATGGACGCCATCGCCGCGGTCGCCGAGCTTTCGGCATCCGCGATCGGCGCCGGCGGCATGGTCCATCTCTTCGGCACCGGCCACTCCCGCATTCCGCTCGAGGAGATGTTCCCTCGCTACGGGTCGTACCCGGGATTCCATCCCATGGCGGAGTTGTCGATGACCTTCCACACCCAGGTCACCGGGGTCAACGGGCAGCGCCAGGCCATGTACATCGAACGGGTTCCCGGCCTCGCCGAGGTCATTCTCAGCAACTTCGAGTTCGGGCCGGACGATCTCATGATCGTCTTCTCCTCGTCGGGGACGACGGCGGTTCCCATCGAGATCGCCATGGGCGCCCGCGCCCGCGGGATGAAGGTGGTGGCCGTCACTGCGGTCGAGCATTCAATGGCCGGGCCCTCCCAACACGCCTCGGGAACACGACTGCTCGACCACGCCGATATCGTCATCGACATCTGTGTCCCGGTCGGCGACGCCGCGGTACAACTCGATGGTGTCGACACCCCGGTCGGCCCGGTTTCGACGGTAGCGAATGCAGCGATCGTGAACGAGATCAAGGTACAAACGGCGGCCATTCTGCTCGAGCGCGATCAGCTTCCGCCGGTGATCACCTCGAGTTCAGTGGTTGGTGCTGAGCGATCGGCCGAACTGTTCGAAGGGGCCTATGCCGAACATGCCAGGCGGATCGCCCGGCTGGCCTTCTCGGACCGCCAAAGCCCGGATGAGGGCACATGACCCTGACAATGTTCCCCGACCGTCTACTGCATAAGCTCGAGACTTTTGTAGTTGACACAAACAAAAGCCACTGCTTATCTGACGGAACTATGGCCACCCGAGACCGAACCTATGGCTCGATCGAGCAGGGCACTGCGGTCGGCTCGCCGGGTCAACTGCTCGAGTTGATTCGATCGGGCGATGCCACCACCCGCGCCGAATTGGCCGCCGCCACCGGTCTCGCCAGATCCACGATTGCGCAGCGGATTGATGCTCTGATGGGCGATGATCTTGTGCTTGAAGTTGGCGAAGCCCCGTCGACCGGGGGCCGTCCGCCCGCCGTGCTCGGCTTCAACCACGACGCCGGGGTGGTGCTCGTCGCCGACCTGGGAGCAACCCACAGCAGGATTGCGGTCAGTGATCTTGGCGGCGACGCCCTCGCCGAAGAGTGCCGGGATATGGCAATCTCGGCCGGTCCCGACGACGTGCTCTCGTGGGTCGAGCACGAGTTCGACGCCATGCTGGCCAGGCTCGGCAGAACACCTGCCGATGTGCGCGGCACCGGGCTCGGTGTGCCTGGACCCGTTGAGTTCGCCGCCGGGCGCACGGTGCACCCGCCGATCATGCCGGGCTGGGACGGCTATCCGATTGCTGATCGATTCGTCGATAGATTCGACGCTCCCGCTTTGGTCGACAACGACGTCAATATCATGGCGCTCGGCGAGCACTGGCGTCTTCGGCCGCCGGTCGATGATCTCTTCTTCGTAAAGATGGGTACCGGGATCGGCTCGGGCATGATTCTCGGCAACCACATCCATCGTGGCGCGCTCGGCGCCGCCGGCGACATCGGCCATGTGTATGTTGGCCCCGACGACGTCCTGTGTCGGTGTGGCAACCTCGGCTGCCTCGAGGCCTCAGCCGGCGGGGGTGCACTCGCCGACCAACTCAGGGCGATGGGATACGACACCAGGAATGGACGCGACGTCGTCCGCCTGGTTCGGGCCGGCAACACCGATGCTGTCCAACTCATCCGCAACGCCGGCCGCCTCGTCGGTCGGGTACTTGCTGCCATCGTCAACCTCTTGAACCCTGCGGTGATCATGATCGGTGGGGATGTGGCGACGGCCGGCGAGGAGTTGATGGCCGGCATTCGCGAGACGGTCTACGGCCGTTCCACCGCCCTAGCGACCGCGGACCTCAGGATCGTGCCAAGCTCCCTCGGCGATCGCGCCGGTATCACCGGAGCCGCGGCGATGATCATCGAACATGTTCTTGCTCCCGTCGCCGTCGATCGGGGCCTCTCCACCAGGGAGGCCGTCGGATGATGATGCGGGCCGTGGAGCGCGACCCCCCGGGAGGAGACCACAAGATCACCGTTGGTGGCGTCCCGGCGCCGTCGACGAGTCAGACAGAGAAAGAAACTAGGAGGAGGAACTTGATGAAGACAGGAAAGGCAAGCTGGGTGAGGTGGCTCGCCGTGCTCGCCGTGTTCGCCATGGTTGTCGCCGCGTGCGGCGATGACGACGACGCGACCACGACCACGGCTGCGGCCGGTGGCGAGACCACGACCACGGCTGCGGCCAGTGGTGAGACCACGACGACCGAAGCCATGACGGACGAGACCACGACGACCGAAGCCATGTCCGACGAGACGTTCACACTTGGTGTGTCGAACACCCTCGTTGGTAACGCTTGGCGTGAGCAGATGGTATGTGCCATCAAGGCCGAGGCCCTCGCTCGCGGCAATGTCGACCAGGTGGTTCTCCAGAACCGCAACACCGACGTCGCCGGCCAGATCGCCGACATCCAGACGCTGATCTCGCAGGGTGTTGATGCCATCATCATCAACCCGGCGGACCGTTCGGCGCTCGATGACGTGATCGAAGAGGCCGCTTCGCAGGGCATCCCGGTCATCTCCGTTGATGCTCCGGTGACGGCTCCGAGCGCGTACTTCGTCTCGAACAACCAGGTCGAGTACGGCGAAGTTGGCGCACGCTGGCTGTTCGAAGCACTCGGCGGCGAAGGCAAGGTCGCCTACATGCGCGGCTTGGACGGCCACCCGGCCGACACCGACCGCGACACGGGCTGGGATGCCGCCCTGGCGGACTACCCGAACATCGAGGTCGTGTACGAGAACTGGACCGGTTGGGATCCCAGCGTTGGCGCCCAGCAGGCACTCGAGATTCTGACGACCATGGAGGTCGACGGGATCTGGACGTCCGGTATCGACTACACCGTCGTCGAGCAGTTCGCAGTGGCCGGTGTTGACTATGTGCCCGTCGTCGGCGCCGACAACAACGAGTTCGTCGGACAGCTGATCGCCCTCCAAGGCGACGGCCTCACCGGCGCGGCAGTCAGCAATCCGCCGTCGATCGGTGGGGTTGGCGCCGCTATCGCGTTGAACATTCTGGAGGGGCAGACCGTCGACCAACAGACGCTCATCACTCCGGCCGTCATCGCTCAGCAATCCGACCTCGAAGCCGTGTTCGTGCCCGGCCTCACCGCCGGTTGGTCTTCCTACATGGAGATCGATCCGTACGTCCACTACACCGCAGATCAGGTCGTCGAATGTGTAGGCCCCGGCGAGTGATCTGGGAGGCTGTTGAGTAATTGGCGTGAATGCTCGCCCGACCAGCCGAAGCACCAAGTCGGCGTTGTGGCCGCGAGCATGAACCGACAGTGCTCAACAGACGACTAACACAATGCTGATGCCGGGCTCCCTCGGGAGCCCGGCATCACACCAACCTTTTCGCAAGGATCTCGACGTGACTGAAGCCAGCCAGGCCCTGCTGAGTGCGCAGGGAGTCGCCAAACGCTACGGACCCGTCGTCGCGCTTCGCTCTGCCGACCTCACCGTCCAGCCGGGCGAGATCCATGCTTTGCTCGGCGCCAACGGCGCCGGGAAGAGCACACTGGTCAAGATCCTATCCGGCGTCATCACCGCGGACGCGGGAGCCACGACGGTGCACGGCGAGTCGGTGCGGCTCAGCAGGCCGACCGATGCCATGTCCGCGGGGATCGCCACCGTGTTCCAGGACCCGTCGCTGATCCCGGACCTGACTCTGGCCCAGAACCTGCGCATCTCTCGGCTCAGCCCCGACGATGTGATGCCCTGGCTGGAGCGCATGAACCTCGGCCACATCGACTTGGAACTGTTGGTGAGCGATGTGCCGCTGGCAGTGCTGCGACTGCTCGACCTTGCTCGAGCCTTGGCCCACGATCCCCAACTCTTGATGCTGGACGAAATCACCGCGGCGCTGACCACCGACCAGGCCGAGTACGTGTTTGGCGTGATGAGGGAGTGGAAAGATCAAGGCCGATCGGTCCTGTTCATCTCGCACCGGCTCGGTGAGGTCCTCGAGATGTGTGACAGGGCCACGATCCTGCGCAACGGAGCCAATGTGGCCGATTTTGACCTTGCCGGTGTCGATGAAGCCCAACTCGTCACCGCAATGCTCGGCGAGGAACTGGTCAAGGAACTGAGCGAGGAAGCTGCGGCAGAATCGACACCGACCGCAGAGGCCGCAGTCGCTGCTGTCTCATTTGACACCCCCGTTGTGCTCGAGCTCGAGGACGTCCGGCTGCGCGACAAGGTCAACGGCGTCTCATTCCAGCTGCACCGAGGAGAAATCCTTGGGCTCACCGCCCTCGAGGGGCAGGGTCAGGACGAACTATTCCAGCTGCTGTCGGGAGATCATCGGCCCAGTTCCGGCAGAATTCTCGTCGACGGCAAGTCGATGAACGCCCGGTCGCCGTACGACGCAATTCGCAAGGGACTCGTCCTCGTGCCGGCGGATCGACAGCAGGCGCTGCTTCCCCAGCGTTCGGTCCGTGAGAACCTCTCAACGCCTCTGTACAACCGGGCGAGCAAATGGTTCACGCTTGCCGGCGACGAGACGGAACGAGTTGATCGAGCCGTCGATCGGCTCGACATCGACGTCCGAGCCGGCCGACAGGTGCAACGGCTCTCGGGGGGCAATCAACAGAAGGTGACTATCGGACGCTGGCTGGCTTCCGGGTTTGACACCCTGCTGTGCTTCGACCCGACCCGCGGCATCGACATCCAAACCAAGGCACAGATCTACGAGCTGCTGCGCGAGTTGGCGGCCGACGGGTCGTCGATTCTCCTCTACACCAGCGAACTGCGCGAGATCCCGCTCGTCTGTGATCGGGTCCTGGTGATGTACAACGGCCGCATCGTGCATGAGCAGGACGCCAAGACGGCAACGGAGGAAGTGATGCTCACTTCCGCTCACGGGCTCGAGGAGGCGAGGACATGACGGCGACGACGCCAGACGCGCTTGCCACCGGAACCCAGGCTGCCTGGCGACGCTGGCTGCGCCGTCACGGCTGGACCTTCGGAGTGTGGATCCTCCTGGTGGGCCTGATCGCCTACTACTCGACCCTTATCCCGTCGTTCGGCTCATTCCAGTTTGCCTCGATCATCAACAACGGCGCACCGCTCGTGTTCCTGGCTGCTGCCCAAGCCGTGATCGTGATCGCCGGGGGCATCGACCTCGGCGTCGGCGGGATGATGGTGCTCACCAACGTCACGGCCGCCCGGTTCATGGAAGGTCAACCGCTGGCGACGACGCTCGTCATCGGCGTCATCATCATGCTCCTCGCCGCTGCGCTCAATGCCGGGGTTGGCTGGATCATCACGACGTCGAAAGTGCCGGACATCGTCATCACCCTCGGCTCGCTCTATGTCTTCCAGGGCCTTGCCTTGGCGGTCCTCCCCAATCCCGGAGGCGGCACCAGCGAAGGGTTCCGCTGGCTCTTCACCGGATCGCCCCGCGGGATCGGGTCCAACCCGTATCCGGCGGCGATCTTGATCAGCGTTGTCATCCTCATCGTGGCCTGGTGGATGGCGAAGACCCGCAGTGGGCTTTCGCTCTATGCCATCGGGAGCGACAAGACCGCCGCCTACCTGTCCGGCATCCGCGCGGCACGAGTCAAGATCGTGTCCTATGCCGTCGGGGGCGCTCTCGCCGCCATGGCAGGGCTTTCGATCACGGCCATTGCCGGGCGCGGCAACGCCACCGCCGTCGGGGGCAACGCCACTCTGAACTCGGTTGCAGCCATCGTGCTCGGCGGGGTCGCTCTCACCGGCGGGATCGGCTCAGTGATCGCGGTTGTGCCGGCTGGACTGATTCTCTTCTTCCTCAACCCAATTCTCACCGCTATGGGGGTTGACCCCAATAGGGCTCAGATCGTTCAAGGTGTGCTGATTGTCGTGGTCATGATGGTGACCGGCCTGATCGAGTGGCGGCGGAGGAGGCGAGTATGAGTACCGACCTCAATCCGGCCGCAGACGTGAGACCTGATCCGAGCCAGCCGACGGTGTGGCAGCGGAGCGGGCGCTACCTGGCGACCCACCCCCACCTCGTGCTCATCGGCGTGCTCATCTTCCTGATCTTGATGACGGGCGCCGTCGAGTCGAACTACCTGAGCATCAACGGGTTGCGCAACTCGGCGCTCTTTGCCGTGCCGATCGGGGTACTCGCCGCCGGCCAGACCATCCTGATGCTCACCGGAGGCATCGACCTGTCGGCGGCGATGATCGCCACCGGCGCCGCCTACGTGGCTGCGAACCAGTCGCCGAAGGGGGCGGTCTTTGCGATCATCGCGGGCCTGCTCGTTGGGGTGCTCGCCGGAGCCGCCAACGGGATAGGCGTCGGCGTCTTCCAGGTGAACCCGCTCATCATGACGCTTGCCATGTCGGGCATCCTGCTCGGGCTGTTCACCTCGTGGGCCCAGACCATCTTCTCCGGCTCCACCCGGATGGGCGATTTCATCCGCACCCTGGGAGGTGGTTCCTTCTTCGGGAAGAGCATCCCTTGGGCGGTGGTCGTGTGGGCGGTGTTATCGATCTTTGTGATCTACATGCTGCGTCGTAGCGGGTTCGGACGAAACCTCTACGCCATCGGCGACAACGGAATGGCCGCTCGCCTCTCCGGGATGCGGGCCTGGCAGGTGTTGATCGTCGTCTACATCATTGCCGGCGTCTTCGGTGCCGTTGCCGGACTGCTTCTTGGAGGGCGGGTTGGAGCCGTCGACCTGCAATTGGCGGGCGCCTTCCTGCTGCCATCGGTCGCCGCCGCGGTGATCGGAGGTACCTCGATCTTTGGCGGCGTCGGCACGTACACCGGGACCATTCTCGGTGCGTTGATCCTCGGTGTGCTCCAGTCACTGCTGACCTTCCTCGGCGCCGGGCAGGCGATCCAGCAGATGCTCTACGGCGCCATCATCATTGGACTTTCCTGGCTCTACACCCGGATCTCGGCTACTCAGTGAGGAGGGATACGCCATGCGACTGAGCGACATCAAAGCGGGCGTGGTCGGCGTTGGCTTCATCGGCGTTGCCCACATCGAGGCGCTGCGCCGCTTGGGGATCGACGTCGCCGGCGTGGTCGGCTCCAGCCCCGAGAGAGCGCAGGTCAAGGCCGATGCGGCCAACCTCCCCGCGGTCTACGACAGCCTGGCCGACCTCGTCGCCGACCCCGAGATCGACGTCATCCACATCGCCAGCCCCAACTATGCGCACGCCGACCAGGTTCGATTGGCGCTCGATGCCGGCAAACACGTCGTCTGCGAAAAACCGCTTGCGCTCAATTCGGCCGATACCACCGACCTCGTGGCTCGGGCCGATGCCGCCGGCCTGGTCAATGCGGTGTGTTTCAACATCCGCTTTTACCCGAACTGTCACCAGGCAATGTCGCTGGTCGCCTCAGGCGACATCGGCACCCCGCGTCTGGTCCACGGCAGCTACCTCCAGGACTGGCTGCTGCTCCAGACCGACTGGAACTGGCGGCTCGAGTCCGACAAGGCCGGGGGACTGCGGGCAGTAGCGGATATCGGATCACACTGGCTCGACCTGGCCCGATTCATCAGCGGGTCCGATGTGGTCGAGGTGATGGCCGACCTCCATACGCTGGTGCCGGTGCGGACCCATCCGGCCGGACCCGTCGAGACGTTTGCCGCCGTCGCCGCCGATGCCG
>CAWGCJ010000009.1:0-27051 GCA_963821095.1 uncultured Acidimicrobiia bacterium
GACTCCTCGGTCCAGTGTCCGGGGGAAGTCAGAACCGTTCTACCGGAAGGCTTTGCGGCCCCGCAAGCTCATCCCGTGGTTTTTCTTCGCGGGACGAGAAGATATTTCGCGGACCCGGCCGGACGCGACTTCGCCCCCGGCTCAACCGGGGGCGAAGAACGTCTCTGAAGGTCCGGTTCTCTAGAGGACGTCGATCAAGATGGTGGCGTAGGCCACATCCGTCCTACCGAGCGCGTCCTCGACGGTGTACCAGAAACCGGTCTCGAAAGGAGAGGCGAACGGTTCCCAGACCTCGACGAAGACGGTTCCGTCGTCGAATACGTACACGTCGGCTAGGCCCGGTCCGTCTGGTTCGGTCACGAAGAACCAAACGAGACCGAGCATGTCTTCACCGTTGGCTCGAATGATCGTGACGCCCGGTGTGTCATTGTCGAGCACGTTGCCAATGAACGACTCAAAGCCGGTAGCGAAGAAGGTGTCGTCTTGGGCCAAGTCCCCGTAGCCATAGATCGTCACGGCGACCGAGGCGGTGTCGCTGGCGCCGGTGCCGTCAGCCACGGTGTACGTGAACACCTCGAGCGTGTCCGCTGCAAACGGTACGGTGACCTCGAGGTCGACTCGCCCGTTGTCGAACACCCAGATGATCGCGTCACCGTCTCCACCGTCGGTGACGCCGAAACCGACGCCTTCCCCGATCGGGTCCCCGTTGACGTGGGTCACCGTGAGATTGGTACCTATATCGTTGTCGGTCACATCACCGACGAGCGTCCGTGGTGCCGCCAGATCGGCCCAACCCGAGAACTCATCGTCGATCGCGTCGAGGTCGGTCTCGCCTTCTACGTTCACCACCACATCTGCCACGTCGAAGCCGCCGAAGCCATCGGTGACCTCGTACGAGAAGATGGTGCTGACCGATTCATCGTCGTTGAGCGCTTGCAGGCCCTCGTCGAGGGTGAGCGTGTAGGCACCGGCGGCGTCGACCACGATCCGGCCGATGGTCCAAGGACCGTCGGTGAGGACCACGTCGATCGGGGTCACCGACAGGTCGTCGCCGTCGGCGTCGGTGTCGTTGCCGAGCAGTGAGTCGGTGACTTCAACGTCGTCTTCGTGGGCGTCGATCGAGTCGTTGCCGGCCTGCGGCACCGTGTTGATGCGAATCGTCACGGTTGCCCATGACTCGCCGCCTTCACCGTCGATGACCCGATAGTCCCAGCTGTCTTCGGCCCCCGGCGGGAGGGCTGCGCTGTTCTCGTAGGTGAAGGTTCCGCCGGGACCCGGGGTCACCGTGCCCGCGGTGCCGACGACGTCGATTCCGGCCACCATCAGCGTGCCCTCGTCGACGTCGTAGTCGTTGTCGAGCACGCTGTCCGTCACGAATGAGTCCTGCCCGGTCGGCAGGCGGAACCCGTCGCCGGCGTCGTCTTTCGCAACCGGATCGTCATTGACGCTGGCCACGTTGATGGTCACGGCCGCAGGGCTCTTCGAGACGCCACCATCGAGGTCGGTGACTTCGTAGGTGAAGCTGTCTGCCCCGTTGTAGTCGTCGTTGGGCGTGTATTGGAGCCCGCCTTCGACTAGTTCAACCGTCCCGAATTCGGGTTCGGTGACCACGCTCGGGGCGAGATCGGCCGGGTCGTCCTCTTCGTCGGTGTCGTTGGCGGTCACGTCGATGATGATCGGGGTGTCCTCAACGGCGGCGACATCGAGGTCGTCGTTGGCGACCGGCAGGTCATTGACCGCCGCCACGGTGATAGTGACGGTTGCCGTGTCGGTGTACTCGCCGTCGGTGATGGTGTAGGTGAATTTGTCCACCCCGGAGAAGGTTGGGTTCGACGTGTAGATAAAGGCGGTACCCCCAACCTCGTCGCGCTCCGGTCCTTCTCCTTGTCCACCGTCGATGCTGACGGTGCCGTTGAGGGGCTGGGTAAAGGAGTCGATCCAGAAGCCGCTGTCGACGTCGGAGTCGTTCTTCAGCACCGGGAGCAACGCCGGCTCGCCTTCAGAAGCTTCCATCTCGGGGTCGTCGACGGCTTCGGGAGCGTCGTTGACGGGCTCAACCCAGATGTCGACGAAGGCGATGTCGGACTGGCCGCCGTCGGTATCCACCACGTAGTAGACGATCAGGTCCGGGCCCCAGAAGTCGGGGTTCGGGTCATAGTCGATCTGACCGTCGACCACCTCGGCCGAACCATCGAAGGGACCGTCGACGATGACTGGGGTCAGGTCGCCGGGTTCGTCCTCGACGTCGAAGTCGTTGTCGGTGACGTCGATGGTCACCAGCGTGTCCTCGAGCGTGTCCGCCTCGTCATCTTCGGCCTCAGGAGGATCATTGACCCCAGCGACCGTGACGTAGACCGTGGCGGTCGAGAAGTACTCGCCGTCGGTGATGGTGTACGTGAACGAGTCCTCACCGTCGAAGTTCTCGCTGGGTGTGTAGACCAGATCTCCTTCGCCGGGCTCGACGGTGCCGTTGAGGGGCTGGGTGTACGAGTCGATCCAGAAGCCGCTGTCGATATCGGAGTCGTTCTCGGTCGGATCGATGAAGGCCGGCTCGTCTTCGGTGGCTTCGAGTTCGTCGTCGACGGCTTCGGGAGCGTCGTTGACGGGCTCAACCCAGATGTCGACGAAGGCGATGTCGGACTGGCCGCCGTCGGTATCCACCACGTAGTAGACGATCAGGTCCGGGCCCCAGAAGTCGGGGTTCGGGTCATAGTCGATCTGACCGTCGACCACCTCGGCCGAACCATCGAAGGGACCGTCGACGATGACTGGGGTCAGGTCGCCGGGTTCGTCCTCGACGTCGAAGTCGTTGTCGGTGACGTCGATGGTCACCAGCGTGTCCTCGAGCGTGTCCGCCTCGTCATCTTCGGCCTCAGGAGGATCATTGACCCCAGCGACCGTGACGTAGACCGTGGCGGTCGAGAAGTACTCGCCGTCGGTGATGGTGTACGTGAACGAGTCCTCACCGTCGAAGTTCTCGCTGGGTGTGTAGACCAGATCTCCTTCGCCGGGCTCGACGGTGCCGTTGAGGGGCTGGGTGTACGAGTCGATCCAGAAGCCGCTGTCGATATCGGAGTCGTTCTCGGTCGGATCGATGAAGGCCGGCTCGTCTTCGGTGGCTTCGAGTTCGTCGTCGACGGCTTCGGGAGCGTCGTTGACGGGCTCAACCCAGATGTCGACGAAGGCGATGTCGGACTGGCCGCCGTCGGTATCCACCACGTAGTAGACGATCAGGTCCGGGCCCCAGAAGTCGGGGTTCGGGTCATAGTCGATCTGACCGTCGACCACCTCGGCCGAACCATCGAAGGGACCGTCGACGATGACTGGGGTCAGGTCGCCGGGTTCGTCCTCGACGTCGAAGTCGTTGTCGGTGACGTCGATGGTCACCAGCGTGTCCTCGAGCGTGTCCGCCTCGTCATCTTCGGCCTCAGGAGGATCATTGACCCCAGCGACCGTGACGTAGACCGTGGCGGTCGAGAAGTACTCGCCGTCGGTGATGGTGTACGTGAACGAGTCCTCACCGAAGAAATCTGTCGGCGGTACGTATCGGACCTCGTTGGTGGGCAGGATTGTGACGGTTCCCAGCGTCGTGTCGAAGTCGAGAGCGATCACATCCAGAATCGCTCCATCGTCGGCGTCCTCGTCGTTGGCGAGCACCTCGATGTCGACCGGCGTGTCCTCGTCGGTGGTCGGGGTGTCGTCCATCGCCTCAGGAGTGTCGTTGATCCCGAGGACATCGACGAAGACAGACGCGGTATCGGTGGCGCCGTGCTCATCGCTCACGGTGTATTCGAATACGTCTCGATAGACGTCGCCCGCCGGCACGAAGTCCAGGACCCCAACCGGGTCGTAGATGACCGAACCGTCGGGGTTCACCATGATCACGGCGCCGGCATCACTCACCGGCCCGGCATCGCTCACGAAGAGCCTGTCGCCGATGTCAGGATCGTCATCGTTTGAGGTGAGTCCATCGATGATGATCGCGGTTTCCTCATTGGTACCGTACGGACCGTCGTCGGATGCGAAGGGATCGTCGTTTTCGCCGTGGATGGTGATGGTCACCGTTGCGGTCGACTCGTATTCGCCGTCAGTGACGGTGTACTCGAACGTGTCGGAAACCGAAGCCCCAACACCGAGGAAGCCCGGGGGCAACTCGGAAACGAAGTACAGCATGCCGTTGTCCTCGACGGCGAAGAAGCCGACGAGCAATTCGCCTTCGTACCAAGCCGCGCCTTCGCCTTCGAACAGGGGTTGGCCGTTGACGGCGACCACCATCAACTCGTCTTCATCGGGATCCATGTCTGGTCCGTTGCCGTTGTCGTCGAACAGGCTGCCCTCGAAGACGTCGCCCTCGAATCCGATGTAGTCGTATTCGCCGAAGTCGAAGTCATCGTCAACTGCCATTGGAGCGTCGTTGATGGGGAGCACCTCGATGTCGACGGTGGCGGTCTCGGCGGAGGTGCCGCCGTCGGTGTCGGTGACCTCGTAGGTGAAGCTGTCGGGTCCGTAGTAGTCGGCGTCGGGGGTGTACTCGACCCCTCCCTCAACCAGCGCTACCGCGCCGTTTACCGGCTCGTCCACGATCGTGATGATCAGTTCGCCGGGTTCGTCTTCGACGTCGGAGTCGTTGTCGAGCACGTCGATCCACACCGGGGTGTCCTCATCGGTCTCGACACCCAAGTCGTCCACCGCGTCGGGGAGATCGTTGACCGAACCCACGGTGACGGTCACGGTTGCCGTGTCGGAGTACTCACCGTCGGTGATGGTGTACTCGAAGGCGTCCATTCCGAAGAAGTTGGCGTCGGGGGTGTAGACCAGTTCGCCGTTGACTTCTTCGACCGAGCCGTTGGCGGGGTCTGTGAACGAATCGATGCTGATCTCGCTGTCGACGTCGGTGTCGTTGTCGAGCACATCGATCGAAACCTGCGTGTCCTCGTTGGTGACCACATCGAGATCATCCAGCGCGATTGGGGCGTCGTTGATGGGGAGGACGTTGATGGCGACGTTGGCGGTCTCGGCTGAGGTGCCGCCGTCGGTGTCGGTGACCTCGTAGGTGAAGCTATCGGCACCGAAGTAGTTCAGGTTGGGGGTGTATTGGACCCCACCTGCGACCAGCGCCACCGAGCCGTTTACCGGCTCGTCCACGATCGTGATGATCAGTTCGCCGGGTTCGTCTTCGATGTCGGAGTCGTTGTCGAGCACGTCGATCCACACCGGGGTGTCCTCATCGGTCTCGACACCCAAGTCGTCCACCGCGTCGGGGAGATCGTTGACCGAACCCACGGTGACGGTCACGGTTGCCGTGTCGGTGAGTTCACCGTCGGTGATGGTGTAGGTGAAGGTGTCCACGCCGAAGGCGTTCTCTTCAGGGGTGTAGACCAGTTCGCCTTCGATCTCTTCAACCGTTCCGTTGGCGGGGTCGGTGAACGACGCGATGCTGATCTCGCTGTCGACGTCGGAGTCGTTATCGAGCACATCGATCGAAACCTGCGTGTCCTCGGGCGTCCCGGCCGCATCATCTACTGCGATCGGGGCGTCGTTGACGCCGTCGACCATCACGGCAACGGTGGCTGTGTCGGTCTCGCCCTTGGGGTCGGCGATGGTGTAATCAAAGGTGTCGACGGCGAAGTCGCCAACGTTGAAGTGCTCGTACATGCCGTTCGGGTCATAGGTGAAGGACCCGTCTGCCTCGACCATGATCTCGGCGCCCGAAGGCAGGGTGAGCGGTTGGCCCACCTCGTTCTCGTCACCCTCGACCGCAACCACGGCCAGCGAATGGCCGTTGGGGTCGTAGTCCTCGCCGTTCCCGTTGTCGAGCAACACGCTGCCGCCTGTTGCCTGATCCTCGTTCGTGTCGAAGTTGTCGTCCATGGCCACGGGCGGATCGTTGAGATCATCGTCTTCGCAGTCGATCGGGAATTCGGTGCCCATGCAGCGGTCAAAACCGATGCCGCCATCGGCAGTGTCGGAGTCGGCGCCGCCGTAGAGGAGGTCGTCGCCCCCCTCACCGCTCAGCATGTCGTCGCCGCCGTTGCCTCGCAGGTCGTCGTCGTCATCAGCGCCGGAAAGGCTGTCGGCTCCAGGGCCGCCCTCGGCGTAGTCGGTGCCGGGGCCGCCGAAGCCGCGGTCGTCGCCGTCGTTGCCGCGCATGGTGTCGTCGCCGTAGCCGCCGTTGAGCAAGTCGTTGCCGGCGCCGCCAATCAGGAGGTCGTTGTCCTGATTGCCGCGCAGGGTGTCGTCGCCGGGGCCGCCGAACAGATCGTCTTCACCGTCGCCGCCGGCGAGGTCATCGTTGCCGGCCGCGCCGTATGCCACGTCGGCGCCGTCGCCACCTTTGATCGTGTCGTCCCCAGACCCACCACAGATAACGTCGTTGCCTCCGCCGCCGTCGATGACGTCGGCACCTCCCAGGCCAAGGATCACGTCGTCACCGGGGGTACCGGAAAGCGTGTCGTTACCGGGCGTGCCGGTGATGGTTGCCGGAATGCCGTTACACGCGGTTGGCGTGGCGGCCTGGGCGGGGCTGGTGAGTGCAATCGTCGAGATGGCGAGTGCAAACACGGCAAACAGGCGAAATGCGCGCTGCATGTTGGGGGGACTCCTCAGTCGCGGATACGGTTGGCGCCCGAAGCTGGACGCATCCGAGTCCTTCGACAGATCCGTCGGGAAACTTGACCACAGATAGTGGCGGCAGCCACTCTTTTTGTTTGTGCGTGGCGCAGCCGCCGTTCCGGCGGGGCTGCAACGCCGCGGGCCTGGATTCGGAGCCACGCACGGACGCAGGAGGTCGTTCTCACCCAACTCTCAGATTCGCCTCAGGTCGCACTCATCGGAGGAGCTCATAGTGAGTCTTGTACATCGATCACCAACACAACGATCGATTGACACCCTCCCTCCCACAACCGGGTGCCGGCTCAGCCGGCACCCGGTTTCTCATGGTGGAGAAGGTTTACCAAACCTTCAGATCCGCTTCACCCCCTGCTCACCCTGATCTGTCATTGTGATGTCAGTGAATCGGGGAATGATCGAAGCCAACCGATCGAGTCCTCCTCCAAATGGCCCGGCGTCGAGTATCTCGGCGCCGGGCCGCCTCCTATTTGGGGTGCTTGTGGGCTAACCCTGGCGACGAAGGAAGAAGGCGCCGACCCCGAACAATGCGGCGGCCGCCACGTAGACCAGCAAGAAGAACAGGCTCGCCCCACCCGGCGAGGAATGCCCGAAGAGCCAATTGAGCAGTGTGACGGCGCCGATCGCCGCAACCGCCCACGCCGCCATCTCGACCAACCACGGGTAGAACCGATGCCAGGGCGCCTCACGCCCGGTGTAGTAGAAGAAGACCCCGGTGATGGATGCAAGGGCGAGCAGCCACGAGGCATCCGAGATGAAGTACTCGCCGAGCAGGATCTCACCGAGGAGTAGGTTGACCAGAAGGAGCAGCACGGCGCCGAACGCAATCAGTTGCTCGCCGAAGGTGAACTGTGAGATGGCGCGTTGGGCGTGGTCGGCCACCGAGGGCTCGGGCGGCTTGTTCTCCTGGTTGCCGAAGCTGGCATCGTCGGTCATAGATCCTCCTGGGGATTCCGTGGCGGGGACTGTACCGATGGGAGAACCTTCGGCCGCGGATGGCAGCTACTGAACCAGGGAATCAGCCGAACATCGGCCGTGTGCGGGTTAGCCCTGGACGGCGGGGATGACCTGCTCGCCGTAGGCGCGCAGTGTCCCTTCCTGGTTGTCGTGCATCAGGTACAGGCCGAAATGGTCGACCCCCATCGCCTTGAGCATCCTCAGCTTCTCGATGTGGGCTTCGGCCGGGCCGAGCACACAGAAACGGTCGACGATGTCGTCGGGGACAAAATCGGTGGTCGGACCGGTCTTGCCGTGGTCGTCGTAGTCGTAGGACTCCCGCGCCTTGATGTAGTCCGACAACACCTTTGGCACCATCGCCTCGTCGTCCCCGTAGCGGTGGACGAGGTCGACGACGTGGTTGCCCACCATGCCGCCGAACCAGCGGAGTTGATCACGCTGCTCCTTGATGTTGTCACCTACGTAGCCGGGGGCGACGACGCAGATCTTGATCTCATCGGGGTTGCGGCCCACGTCTTCGGCTGCGGCTCGCACGGCGTCCATCGTCCACTCGAGGATCTGGGGATCGGCGAGCTGCAGGACAAAGCCGTCCGCATGGCGTCCGATAGTGCGCAGCGCCCGCGGCCCATACCCGGCCACCCACATCGGCAGGTTCCATCCCTCGCCGACGATCCACGGGATGCGGATCAGGGTGTCGTGATAGGTGACCTCCCTGCCGGCGACGAGATCCTTGATGACCTCCATGGCTTCGACCATCGTTACCAGCGTCGTCGGCTTCTTGCCGATGTAGCGCAGTGCCGAATCGCCGCGACCCATTCCGCAGACGGTGCGTCCGTCGAACATGTCGTTGAGAGTGGCAAACAGGGAAGCCAGCACCGTCCAGTCACGTGTCCCCGGGTTGGTGACCATCGGCCCGACGATCATCCGTTCGGTGGCGGCGAGGATCTGGGAGTAGATGACGAACGGCTCCTGCCAGAGCACGTGGGAGTCGAACGTCCAGCCGTAGGTAAAGCCGTTGTCTTCCGCCAGCTTGGCCAACTCGACGACTCGCGTGGCCGGTGGGTCGGTTTGCAGCACGACCCCAAAGTCCATGTGGTCGACGCGGTGGGGTCCCGACACAGCGTGGCGTGCCGGCCTTCGCCACCCATGGTCGGCTGGGTCAACCATGTTGGGGGAACCCCAGGTCGACACCGCGGTGGATGGGGTCCGACCAGCGGCTGATCACAGCCTTCTGCCTGGTGTAGAAATGCACCCCGTCGGGCCCGTAAATCGCGTGGCTGCCAAAGATCGACTCCTTCCATCCGCCAAAGCTGTAGAACGCCAGCGGCACTGGGATCGGTACGTTGATGCCGACCATGCCGACTTGGATCTCGCTCTGGAACCTGCGGGCGGCGCCACCATCGTTGGTGAACACCGCAGTGCCATTGCCCCAGCGGTTGTCGTTGACGAGTTTCACGGCGTCCTCGTAGTGGTCGACACGAACCACTGAGAGTACCGGGCCAAAAATCTCGTCCCGGTAGATCGACATGTCCGTGGTCACGTTGTCGAACAGGGTCGGGCCGACCCAGAATCCGTTCTTGAACCCGTCGACGGTGAGCCCGCGCCCGTCCGCCACCAGTGTCGCCCCGGCTTCGGCTCCGGCGTTGATGTAGCCCGTGACCCTGGCGCGATGCTCCGCGGTGATCAGCGGTCCCATCTCGGCGCCCGGCTCGGTGCCCGGACGCACCTTCAAGGCCGCCATCCGCTGCGCGATCTTCGGGATCAGTTCGTCACCGGCGTTGCCAACGGCAACGATCACAGAGATGGCCATACAGCGTTCTCCTGCTGAGCCGTACCCGGCAGACACCGCGGAGTCGGCCGCAAGTTCCATGTCGGCATCGGGCAGCACGATCATGTGGTTCTTGGCGCCGCCGAGAGCTTGGACCCGTTTCCCGTTGGCGGTTCCGGTTTCGTAAATGTGGCGGGCTACCGGTGTTGAGCCCACGAACGAAACGGCCGCAACGTCCGGGTGCTCCAAGATGGCGTCAACCGCAACCTTGTCGCCGTGGACCACGTTGAAGACTCCGCTCGGTAGCCCAGCCTCGGCCAGCAGTTCCGCGGCCAACTGTGAGGTGGATGGATCCCGCTCCGAAGGCTTCAGCACAAATGTGTTGCCGCAGGCAATGGCGATCGGGTACATCCACATGGGAACCATCGCCGGGAAATTGAACGGCGTGATGCCTGCCACGACGCCGAGCGGTTGGCGGATCGTGAACGTATCCACTCCGGTCGACACCTGCTCGGAGTAGTCGCCCTTGAGCAGGTGAGCGATGTTGCAGGAGAACTCGATGACCTCCAATCCGCGTTGTACTTCGCCCCGGGCATCATCGAGGGTCTTGCCGTGCTCGGAGGTGAGCGTCCTGGCGATGTCGTCGCGGTGTTTCGCCACCAACTCGCGGAACGCAAACATGATCGTTTGACGTCTCGTGAGCGGCACGGTGCCCCACGTCTCGAACGCGTGGCGCGCGGCGCGGACCGCCGAGTCAACCTCGGCCCCCGACGCCAGCGCAACCTCGCCGGTCTGCGACCCGGTGGATGGGTCGTACACCGCCCCGGTGCGCTCGGCCGGCGCGGTCACGGTCTCGCCGTTGATCCAGTGATTGATCGTCTTCAAGAAATATCGCCTCAGATCAATGACTGGCTGGTGCCGCGCTTGAGGTACCGGCCGTCGCCTTTGGCTCCGACGTAGGCGTCATTCTCGATGATGACCTTGCCACGAGATAGGACGGTGTCCACCTTGCCCGAGATCTCGATCCCGTCATATGCGGTGTAGTCGATGTTCATGTGGATCGTCTCGGCCGAATATGTGAACGAGGCGTTGGGGTCGTAGACAACGATGTCGGCGTCTGAGCCGACGGCGATCGTGCCCTTCTGCGGGTACATCCCGAACATCTTGGCCGGATTGGTTGCACACAACTCGACCCAGCGGTTCAAGCTCAGCCGGCCTTCGACGACGCCACCCTGATACATCAGGTTCAGCCGCTCCTCGACGCCGGGCAGTCCGTTGGGGATGGCGGTGAAGTCGCCTTCCCCGAGCCGCTTCTGGCGACCCATCGTCTCGTCGTCGTCGTAGAAGAACCCGGCGTGATCGGTCGAAACGATCTGAAGATCGTTGCGCGCCAGTGCGTTCCACAGGTAGTCCTGATGGCCGTCCGCCCTGGGGCGGATCGGGGTCGAGCACACATACTTGGCACCCTCGAACCCTGGGGCGCAGACGTGGTCTTCCCAGTTGAGGAAGAGGTACTGCGGGCAGGTTTCGCCGAAGACGTTGATTCCACGATCGCGCGCCAAGGTCAGTTCGGCGACGGCCTCTTTGGCGGACATGTGCACGATGTACAGCGGCGACCCGGCCAGCTCGGCCAGGGTGATGGCGCGGTGGACCGCTTCGGACTCGGTGGTGGGAGGGCGGGTGGTGGTGTGGTACTTGGGATCGGTCTGGCCCCGTTGGATCGCTTGTTCACGCAGCACGTCGATGGCGATGCCATTCTCGGCATGCATCATGATGGTCGTGCCGTTCTCGGCGGCGACCTGCATGGCGCGGAAGATCTCGCCGTCGTCGGAGTAGAGGACCCCCGGGTAGGCCATGAACAGCTTGAAGCTGGTCACCCCCTCGCCGACGATCGTGTCCATCTCCTTCAGGCTCTCGGCGTTGACGTCGCCGACGATCATGTGGAAGCCGTAGTCAATGGCGCTGTTGCCGGCAGCCTTGTCCATCCATGTGCCGAAGCCATCCATGATTCGCTCGCCCTTCACCTGGACGGCGAAGTCGATGATCGTGGTGGTACCGCCGTGGGCGGCCGCCCGGGTTCCGCTCTCGAAGTTGTCCGAGACGTAGGTGCCGCCGAAGGGCAGCTCAAAATGGGTGTGGACATCGATGGCGCCGGGGATGACGTACTTGCCGCTGGCATCGATCACCGTCGAGGCGCCGGCCTCAACCGCCGCTCCGGCGAGCTGATCCATGACGCCCTCTGCGCCGCGGGCATAGATGGCGACCACCTTGTCGTCCTCGATGAGCACGTCGGCGTCCATCGTGTCTGCGGCGGTCACCACGGTGCCACCCTTGATCAACGTCTTGGCCATCGTCCTCTCTCTCCTTGTTCGATCGTTGTCTGTCGGATGCGGTGCTACGGAGCGACCAGCTCGTCGTAGGCGTCGGGCCTCCGGTCGCGGTAGAACGCCCAGGTCTTGCGGACGGTGTCGATCAGGTCGAGATCGAGATCACGCACAACGAGTTCCTCGTCGGTGTCCGAGGCGGCGTCACCGACGAGTTGGCCACGAGGATCAACGAAGTACGACGAGCCGTAGAAGTCGTTGTCTCCGTACGGTTCCTTGCCGACCCGGTTGATGGCCCCGATGAAGAACTCATTGGCGACGGCGGCCGCAGGCTGCTCGAGGTTCCACAGGTACATCGACAGTCCCCGGCTCGTGGCCGACGGGTTGAAGACGATCTTGGCGCCGTTGAGCCCGAGCGCTCTCCAACCCTCGGGAAAGTGCCGGTCGTAACAGATGTACACGCCGATCCTGCCGACGGCCGTGTCGAACACGGGGTAGCCGCCGTTTCCGGGACGGAAGTAGTACTTCTCCCAGAAGCCATCGATCTGCGGGATGTGCTGCTTGCGGTAGCGGCCGAGGTACGTGCCGTCGGCGTCGATCACGGCAGCGGTGTTGTAGAAAACGCCGTCGTCTTCCTTCTCGAAGATGGGGACGACGAGCACCATTCCGGTTTCCTTGGCAAGCGCCATCATCTTCTGGGTCGTCGGCCCGGCGGGGATCGGCTCGGCCAAGTCGAAATGCTCAGGCTCCTGCACTTGGCAGAAATACGGGCCGTAGAACAACTCCTGGAAACACATGACCTTGGCGCCCTGCTCGGCCGCCTGCCTGGCGTAGTCGGCGTTCTTGGCGATCATCGACTCGACGTCGCCCGTCCACTCTGTCTGCACGATGGCGGCCCGCACGACATTGGCCATGGATCAATCCTCCTTCTGGGGACGACCGGTGTCATCCCCGCAAGCTCTCCCGTCTCGATCCAAACCTACCTAGCTGCGATCAAAGATGCAGCCGGTTCGTCGCTCTCACGACTCGGCCCGCTCCCGCAGCGTGTCGTTGACGGCGGCGATATCGCCCGGAGAGGTCTTCGCCGCCCGCCAGTAGCAGAAGCCGGTCGGCAGGAACGCCAACTGGAAGACGGCCAAACCAACCGCCCAGTTGAGCGGCGGGGGGAGAGCGGTTTCAAAGCTGCCCGCGACGGCTCCGGTCAGGGCGTTGCCGGAGGAGCGGCCGACTCCATTGGTGAGGTTGCCAAGCCCGAAGACGGTGCCGCGATGCTCGGGTACGTTGACGTCGGCGATGAGAGCAAACCAGTTTGGTGAATCGGCCGAGGTCAGGGCGAGGGCCATGAGCGAGGTGAGGAAGGCCGCCGCCACCCACGGATTGGTGAAGATGCTGACGAGGACCTCACCGACCAGGGTGAAAGTGCCCGCCCCGTCGGTGACGTCCAGTCCGCGCATCGGGATGAAGAAGAACAGCAGGAAGAAGGGAATCGCTCCGAGGACGCCGATCATGGATACCAGAGCTCGACCGCTCGGGTTGCGTCGTTCCCACACATCGCCCAGGTAGCCGCCGAGGATCGAGGCAAGAGCGCCGAGCGTGATGATCGTGGCGAATAGCCCGCCGACCTTGGTCGCGGTCGATGACGAGTAGCCCTCGGCGAGAACCTTCTCCTGATACAGCAGTGGCACCCAGACGAGCGAGCCGTAGGCAAACTGGGCGGCCAAGCCCTGGAAGATGAGCCAGCGGTTGGTGTGGACATCCCAGAGTTCGGGTACCTGATCGGGCTCGATCCTGTACTCGTAGTTGCCTTCGAGTCCGGCCAACGCCGGCTCGCGATAGCCGCGCGGAACGTCGAACGTCGCCAGATAGAGCACCGAGAACAGTGCCCCGGCGGCGGCGATCACGAGGAGCGGAATCCGGAAGTTGTTGGCGCCCAGTTGGCTGGCGAGCAGCCCTCCGATGAGCGTCCCAAAGCCCTGCGACAAGCCCCAGAAGCTCATTGCCAACCCCCGGCGCTCCGGCTTCACCAAGTCGCTCACCACCGAGAAGCCGACCGACGCAATGGCGCCGAGACCGAGAGCGGTCACCATCTGCCACGTGAAGAGCTGCCAGTACACCTGAGCCGTGGCGCTGAGCGTCAGCCCACCCACCCACACCAACGTCCCCAAGAACAAGAGCCGCTTGCGGTCCGTGCGGTCGCCCCAGTATCCCCAGGCGACGGACGACACGGCGGCGACGAGGATCGAAGCACCGGTCATGAAGACGATGGCGGACTTCGACGTGGCGAGTTCCTCGGAGATCGGTGTGACCATCGCCGGGATGGCCCCGATGGCGGCGTTGTCCAGTGAGGCCAGCACGATGAACACCACAACCGTGAACACAAGATGCGGGGTCGATCCCCACCAGGAAGGTCGGCGTGCCATTGCCGAGAGAGTACCGAGTGCCGGTGCGGGAATTCGCTATCTCTCGACTGCGTCCACCAAGGCGCCGGTGAGGACGTCGTAGCCGAGTGCGTTGGGGTGGATGTCGGGGGGAACGTCGACCATGTGGGTGGTCGCCGTCGCCGTGCCTCGCATGGGGGTGAAACCGTCGGCGACCAGGAACCCGAACGAATCGGCAGCGGACGCAGCCATCCGGTTCAGCTCGCCGATCACCGCGTTGCTACGCGCCTCGAAGTACACCTGGTCGTCGAAACCAAAACTGAACGGGTTGTAGGCGAGCAACATCACCACCGTGGCCCCGGGCATGGCGGCATCGACTTGTTCGAAGATCAAGTCGATGTTGCGCGAATACGCCACCAGTGCGATGTTGATCCGCTCGGTACAGGCCGTTGCGTCGATATCGGAACTGCAGTCGGCGGAAGCGAGGTGGCCGAGCAGGTCGTTGGCACCGATGTCGATCGTCACGTAGGCAACCTCGTGGTTGGCGGCAAACGCCACGGCCTCGTCGAGCTGACCGGTATGGAGCAGCGTCCCTGAGGTCTCACCCGAGACGCCGAAGTTGGCGAGGCCGTAGGTGGTGGCCGCCGCGTTCTCGAGTTGGGTGTGTAAGCGCGACACGTAACCATCGGCTGGGTCGTCGACTCCGACGTTGGCCGCCAGCGAATCGCCGATGGCGATGTAGTAGCGGTCGCCGGGTGCCGTGGTGCCGGAAACCCGCCCGGGTGGAAACTGCGCTTCAACCTCGACTCCGCCCGCGGCGAGATCGGCTCCTTCCCCGAGCGCTGCCAATACGGCAGCCGGATCGATCGTGGCGCCGTCGCGCTGGGTGCCGGTGATGACGGCACGATCATCGCCGATGACGATGGATTGCACGTCTGCCCCTTCTTCCGCCAGAGCCGCTTCGAGGTCGGCGAGGTCGGTGATCATGTCCTCAACTGCGCCTTGAGCGACGGCCGGCATCGAGAAGATGCCGACGTCGACTTCGATGATCTCCAGCTGGAGGCTGCCAGCCACCACCTCTGCGGAAAGCGTGCCGGCAGTTTCGAGAGAGCCGTTCTTGAACACGCCGACGAAGTCCACCCTGCCGGGGTCTCCGGTGGCGTTGGTGATGTCGATGGTGACTCGAGCGAATGGGTTGTTGCCCGTGTTCAAGGCGTCCTGGAGAACGGCATTGACTTCGGCCTCGGTCAACTCGATGCGGAACGCCGACGAATCCTCCGAACTGTCGAGCTTCGACTCTGCGGCCGCCAGGGCCGCCTGATCGGCCGGAGCCGCGGTACCGGTCCCCGGCGACGCCACGACGGCAAGGATCTGAGCCGCCCCGTATCCCGTGATCGCGATCGATCCGATCAACACCACGACCAGAGCGGCGAAGACCCCCCGCGCCGGCCCGCGCCGGTGGGTACGCGCCGCCGCAATGGCGCCGCCGAGGATCGTGACGAAGACCGCAATGGCGGCGAAGTCGCCGATGGTGAAGAGGGCAAGCGTCCCCGCTGCGACCGCGGTGAAGAAGCCGAGGACGACGAGGCCGGCGGTGCCGGCTGCAGTGGGGGGCGGGTCGGTGGTGCTCACGGGAATAGGCGCGGGAGCCTACCCCGTGGTCTCCTCTATGGGAGGGGCGCTCAGCTACTCTTCGCGACCAAAAGAACCCCCGGAGTTCACCACCGATGACCATGTTGTCCGATCCGCAGTGGACGCCCAACTGGGCCGCCATCGGCCACGCCAACCTCACCGCCGCGATTCGCGACGTCGGTCTCAACTCGTATGAAGCGTTTCATGAGTGGTCGGTGCAGGATCGAGATGGTTTCTGGGGTCTCGTGCTCGAACGGCTCCGCATCGACTTCACGAAGTGGCCCGACAAGATGCTGGAACAGGGGGCCACCGTTGAAGACGTTGATTGGCTGCCCGGCGCCGAACTCAATATTGCGGCGAGTTGTTTCCACGCCGACCCGACCGACACGGCGATCGTCGCACGCTTCGGTGGCGCCATCCACGAGGTGAGCTATGGCGCGCTGCGTCAATTGATGCTGCGGTTTGCGAACGGATTGCTGGCCGCAGGATGTGAGCCGGGCGGTCGGGTAGCTATTGCCATGCCGATGACGGTTGAAGCAGTGGCGGCCTACCTCGGAATCGTGTGGGTGGGTGGAGTTGTGGTTTCGGTCGCCGACAGCTTCGCTCCCGACGAGATCGCGACCCGGCTGCGGATCACCGATACCGACACCGTCATCACCCAGGATCGAATCCTCCGCGCCGGCCGAGAGCTCCCCATGTATGAGAAGGTGGTTGCCGCCGGAGCCGCCCATGCGATCGTGGTCGAGACCGGGGGAGGCGTTGCGCTGCGCGATGGCGACACGTCGTGGGAAGACTTCCTCGGCGACGATCGGGATGTCACCCCTACGACCCGCCACCCCGACGACGCCATGAACATTCTCTTCTCGTCGGGAACGACCGGCGACCCGAAGGCGATTCCGTGGACCCACCTCACCCCAATCAAGAGCGCCATGGATGGGCACTTCCATCAAGACATCCATCCCGGCGATGTCGTGGCCTGGCCGACCAATCTCGGCTGGATGATGGGTCCGTGGCTCATCTACGCCACCTTCATCAATCGGGCCACGATGGCGCTGTTCGATGACGCTCCGACGGAACCCGACTACGGCGAGTTCGTCCAGGAGGCAGGTGTCACCATTCTCGGGGTCGTGCCCAGCCTGGTAGCGGCCTGGAAGACGGGCCGGATCATGGAGTTGTACGACTGGTCTGCCATCCGCCTCTTCAGCTCGACCGGCGAAGCCTCCAGCCCCATTGACATGGAGTATCTGATGGGCCTGGCAGGGAACAAACCCATCATCGAGTACATCGGCGGTACCGAGATCGGCGGGGGATTCCTCAGCGGGACCTTGCTCCAGCCGGCGATTCCCAGCCTGTTCACTACCCCGACTCTCGGCCTCGACGTCGTATTGCTCGACGACGAAGGACGGCGGTCCGATGTCGGCGAGGTCTTTATCGTGCCGCCTTCGATCGGGCTGTCGACCAGGTTGCTGAACCGCGATCACCACGAGGTGTACTTCGAGGGTGTTCCGGTGGTGAGCGGGGTCCAACTGCGCCGCCACGGCGACCACATGGAGCAGCTGGAAGGTGGCTACTACCACGCCCTCGGCCGGGTCGACGATGCGATGAATCTCGGTGGCATCAAGGTGAGCTCAACTGAAATCGAGCGAGTTGTCCTACCCGTTGCCGGTGTGGCCGAGACGGCCGCCGTTGCGGTGGCGCCGCCCGGTGGCGGCCCCAGCCACCTCGTGATCTTCGCCGTGCCCGAACCCGGCTCCGAGTCTCAACAACCCCAATGGCGGGCCGCCATGCAGGAGGCGATCAGGGAGCACCTGAATCCCCTGTTCAAGATCCACGGTGTGGTGGTGGTGGAGTCCCTGCCTCGCACCGCGTCTGGCAAGGTCAAGCGGCGCGAGTTGCGTGACGAGTACTCCGGCTGATGCCTCCTGCCATCCTCGTCATTTCGCACGGACCCCAGGCTCCTTCCTGGGTAGGTCGAGGAGTCGCACGGCATTGCGAGGCATCCGCCGAGTAGCTCGTGTCGAGTGCGCCGCATCGCGCCTGCCGCAAGATCACTCGGTACGCTCTGGTCATGGTCAATGTTGTTGTGTTCGCCGCAGGACTGCTGCTCGTCGCGTGGACGTTGATGTCGGCGATCCGCACTGTCATCCTGCCGCGCAGTGCTCAGAGCATGATCACCCGAGTGGTATTCCTGTCGCTGCGGACGCCGTTTCGGTGGGTGGCCAACGAGCGGCGCACCTTTGCGTCTCGCGATCGGGTGATGGCGCTGTATGCGCCAGTGGCCCTGGTTGTCCTGGTTGCCGTGTGGCTGCTCCTGGTCACGGTGGGGTACACCGCGATGTTCTGGGCCCTGGACGATAGATCGCTTGCCGACGCCATCCACTTGGCCACATCTTCGATCACGACATTGGGTTTTGCCCCCGCAGACGACCTTCCCGAGCAGTTGCTGGCATTCACCTCGGCCGGGGTCGGGCTCTTCATCCTCACCCTGATGATCACCTACCTCCCGACGATGTATTCGGCGTTCTCGCGACGCGAAACGATGGTGGCGCTGCTCGAGGTGCGGGCCGGCACTCCGCCGTCTGCGGCCGAGTTCCTGCTCCGTCATCACCGGATTGGCTGGCTCGATCAGATGGATGAAACCTGGCTGGATTGGGAGCGCTGGTTCGCCGAACTCGAGGAAGCCCACACCTCGTATGCGGCCCTCAACTTCTTCCGCTCACCCCAGCCGGACCGGTCGTGGGTGACCGCCGCCGGCACGGTGCTCGACGCTGCGTCGATCTCGAGCGCGGCGATCGAGGTGGGGATGCAGGGCCCCAAGGGCGTGTGCATCCGCTCCGGCTTTCTCGCACTGCGGCGTATCGCCGACTTCTTCGGACTCGTCTACGACACGGACCCGGCGCCGGACGATCCGATCAGCATCACCCGCGGCGAGTTCGATGCCGTATGGAACCAATTGGCGGATGACGGGGTGCCGCTCGTCGCAGACCAAGACCAGGCGTGGCGCGATTTTGCCGGGTGGCGGGTCAACTACGACGCGGTGCTGTTGGCCATCGCCGGATTGACCATGGCGCCGTATGCCCCGTGGAGCTCTGATCGATCCGGCCCACGCCATCAGCGGCCTCGGCTCGGCAAGTTTGCCACCTGGCTCAGCCCGAAGGGGGCGGACCGATAGGCTGCGGCCGGTCAATAGTCGAGCGTCCCCGCCGCCCCTAGACTCAAACTCAAGCCGGGAAAGGGAGGACTGCGGTGCCGCAAGCGGGGGAGCCCCACGCTTCGCTGCGCGAGCGTGTGATCGGCGAGCAAGGCGTCATCATGATCGTCGGTGCTGCCGACACCGGGAAGACAACGCTCGCCAAGTTGCTCATGGCCGATGCCCTCGGCGCCGGGAAGTCGGTCGCCCTGGTCGACGCCGATCTGAGCCGCTCGACCGTCGGTCCGCCTGCCTGTATCGGCCTCAAGTGGGTGCGATCGCCCGAAGACTTCGCCGCCCTCCACGACGCCGATGAGTTGCGGTTCGTCGGCTCGACGCAGCCCCTGGGTGTCGTTCTCCCTCATGTGGTCGCGGCCGCCGCTCTCGTTGATGTGGCTCGCACAGGCGCCGACTTCGTGGTGCTCGACACGACGGGAGTTGTCTCCGGCGTGGTGGGTCAGACGATCAAGTACCACCTCATGGAATTGTGTGCCCCGTCGCTGGTCATTGCGATGCAACGTGGGCGTGAGATGGAGCCGACCATCGGCATGCTCGAGCGTTTTCTCGGAGCCCGGGTGGCGCGGTCCGCACCCCATGCCGATCTTGTGCCGCAGGGCCCGGTCGAGCAGCGTGCCGCCCGCATCGATGCGTTCCGTCGGGCGTTGGCACCCCCCCTGCCCCGTTGGCGGGTACAGCCGTCGGTGTTCGCGCCAACCCTCCCCGACGGCTTCGACCTGAAACGCCTCCACGGGATGCTGGTTGGGGTGCAGGACGACACCGGACGCTGCCTGGGCCTCGGGGCGCTCGAGCACGCCGAACACTCGTTGGTCGTCGCTACCCGCCATGGCGAGGTCATGCGTGGACTTCGGCTCGGCTCGCTGCGAATCGACCTCGACAGCTACGACACCACCCGCCTGCGTCTGCGCCAACTCATCTTTGGGATCTGAGGGAGGTGGGTTGCTGATGGGCGCTCGCCTCACCGCGGTCAGGGTTCCGCTGCCTTGGGACGAGTTTGCTCTTCCCAATCCGCTGCAGACTCGCTCGACGGTGCTGCTTACCGGCGAGATCGCGTGGGCGTGGGAGCCCGCGGCACCCGACTTCGGGATCGACGTCTGCGAGGGCGTCGTTGGCGCCACGGCGGATGGGTGGGATCTCGATCACGTGGTGCTTCTCGTTGCCGACCTAGACGAGGCAGTGGCCACTATGCAGGACATCGGCGCCGATCCCAGGCTTCGCATCAGCGTGCGGGGCCGCCCGACTGCGTTCTTTCGGGTTGGGCCGCTGCTCGAGGTGGTCGAGTCGCCGGTGCGGGCACCGGCCCTCTTCGGGGTTGCTCTGGTGACCGATGAGCCGCTCGAGACGGTTGCATTACGTTGGCGCAGCTTGGGTCGCGACGTGACCGACCCGCGTCCTGCCATTCAGCCGGGTCGCCGCATCATGACGGTGCGCGCCACCGAGGCAGGTCTTGCGGTGATGTCCCCCGACCGAGCGGTGACTTCCCCCCAACCAATGGGCTCTGGTCAATAGCGAAAGCCCAAGGAACCCGGTTGCCGGTCCCCGCACTTCCCCGAACGAGGTCTGGCATCCAAGCACCTTGGGCCTTCAAACCGACCCTACGAAGGTGGGCGACGCATTTCAAGACCCCCGAAATGGGTCAGAAGTGTCCGAAACCGACCGGTTCCCACCCGTCAGATGCGGTCAATCGCGGTCATCTACTACTCGGAGAGAGAGGTTCTCCACATATCCACAGCTATCCACAGGGGGTTGTGCACAACCGCTGTCGACAAGTATCTCAAGACGACTTTTCGCGATGTGAGAAGCCCATCGCCACGAGCTGGCGAAACGACAATTCGACCACTTCGTAGACCGCCCCGACGGCCTCGTCGATCGCGTGCTCGGAGAATCGGTCGAGATGGATGCGGCCGCGGACGTAGATATCGCCCTGGTCGTCGATGGCAATGGCGGCGGGCCACGAGCGGTAATTGCGGGCGAGGCAGTGCCGGTACACCTCCTGTTGACCGTGCGGTGGACTTGGCAGCAGGTACGCCTCATAGCCGACCGTCAGTT
Organism: uncultured Acidimicrobiia bacterium; assembly: GCA_963821095.1. Lineage (GTDB taxonomy): Bacteria > Actinomycetota > Acidimicrobiia > Spongiisociales > UBA5794 > CAVPHV01. Next base: position 20,944 of record CAWGCJ010000009.1, read on the forward strand.
CGCCGACGGAGAACCATACGGTGGTGGCATCGCGGCATTGCTGGCGCATCCGGATTCCCCATCGGCCCTCATGTGCTCCCGCCCACACAACATCCGAATCTGTGTTGACGACCCACGCCTCGGTGACCCGTTCCAGCAGGGCGGCGGCTTCCCCGGGGGTCATCGGCCGGTGATCCCCGAATACAGTTCGAGCAGCCGATCGGCCGTCGATGGCCACGAGAACTGAGCGGCAAACTCGATGGCACCCCTCGAGAGGTGGTCGGCCAGGGAGGGATTCTCGAGAACCTTGGCCAGGGCGGCGGCATAGGCGGCCGGATCCTGTCCGTCGACCAGCAAGCCCGAGACCCCGTCCGAAACGACATACGGCAGCCCACCGACCGCACCCGCCACGACCGGTAGCCCGCAGGCCTGAGCCTCGGCCGCTACCAACCCAAACGACTCGGCCCGCGATGGCATGATCAGAACGTCGGCGGCCTGGTAGAACGCCGCCAGTTGGGCGTGGGGCTGGGGGGCGAGGCAGTGGACTCGATCGCCGATACCGAGGTCTGCCGCCGCTTGACGGACTCGATGCAGTTCGGCGTCGCCGTCCGGTCCGCTGGGTCCGCCGACGATCAGGAGATGAGGAGGGACTGCGTCGATCGACTCGAGTTGGGCGACCGCCGCGACCGCGATGTCCGGTCCCTTGAGCGGCTGGATGCGGCCGGCGAACAGGACGATCGGTTCCGGCCCCAAGCCGAGCCATTGTCTGGCTTCGTCGCGATCGCCGGGCCGGAATATCCGGTGATCGATGCCGGGCGGAGAGGTGCAGAGCCGTTCCGGGGCGGCTCCGTAGTGCTCTGCGAGGTCATAGAACTCGTACGGCGTGGAAGCGATGACGCAGTCGGATTGTGCAATGACCTCTTCCTCGGTGAGCGTGCGGATTCGACTCGAAGGAGCCTCGTCGGAACGCCGGGTCAGGTCCTTGATCCGGCCAAGGGTGTGGAACGAGTTGGCCAGTGGGATCTCGAGCGCTTCCTTGATGAGAACGCCGGACCAGCCCGACAGCCAGTAGTGACTGTGGACGAGGTCGAAGCGGGTCCTGTCGCGGGCCATCCAGCCGAGGACTCCTTCGGTGAACTCTGGGACGAGGCCGGGCATCATCACCATCGGCAGTTCCTGGAGTGGCCCCGCAGTGATGTGCACCACGCGATAGCCGGGCCGGGGCGACACCATCGTTGGACGGCTGGGCTCGGTGCGACGAGTGAACACGACAACCTCGATGCCCCTCCGCGCCATGGTCTGGGCCAACTCGTCGATGTAGACGTTCATCCCGCCCGCGGAGCCGCGTCCCGGCTGGAGGAGGGGTGAGGTGTGCATCGAGAGGTAGGCGACGCTGCTGATCACGGTCCGACTCCGAGCGTTACGTCGATGGTGTACAGGGGCCGAGGTTCGGCGCCGTGCTGGAACTTGTAGGGTTCGTCTCCCTTGAGAAAGTCGAGCGTGGTGCAGCCTTCGGCAAAAGCGCGAGCGATGAGGCTCGACAGCAGCACGATCCCCGGTGAGGCCTCTCGCATGTCTGGATCGTACGCCGAGTTGTACAGGTAGTACGCCGTGTCGTCCTCGAAGCCGAACGCCGCTGCGGCCGGTTCTGGCCCGCTCCCGTACAACACATCAATCACGGCGCCGGCGTGGGTATGGAGATCGGCGAAGAACGCCTCCATCTCCCGGGTCATGAACCCGCCCTTCTCTCCATAGGCGCGGCGGTGCATGGCGGCGAAGCCGGCAACGGCGGCTTGGCCGTCGGCGCGTTCGAGGCGGGCCGGGCCGAGCACGGCTTCAAACCGCCGTCCCTTGCGTCGGACCTCGTGGCGGGTCTTCTTGCCGAGTCCGGTCAGCCAGTCGTCGAAGCTGTCGGGGAGGGTCAGCACCGCGGCAACCTCGTGCTGACGCGGCGTGACCTCGACATCTGCCGCGGCGAGACCGGCAACGATTGTTGCGGCGGCGGAGGCGGGGAGGCTATCGAGAACCAGTCTTGTGCCGGGCGGGAGTTGCTCAACCAGTTCGGGCAGGGCCGCCACGTCACCGAGTGGCGAGTGGTAGTCGGTTACGTCTTCATCGCCGACAAAGGCGACCACGTCATCGGCCCGCAGCAGTGGAAGCAAACCCGAGGCGAACTCAACCAGCATGAGGTCGGCACCGCCGCTGCGGTGGCGCCACCAGGTCTCGAGGAATGGGCGCCGCGGAAACGGTCCCGTTCCGCGTGCGACGGGTTCGAGTTGAAACCCGGCAGTCGACCAGTCCTGGTGGATGCGCACTGAGGCTCAGCCGCCGAGCGCCGGTTGGATGGAGCCGACCCGTTGGCCGCCGCCGAGCACCGGGGGCGCGGCGACGTCGGCCAGGGCGTTGTAGGCGGCGTCGGAGAGCAGGCCGAGCAGGCGAGCCATAGCGATGAGTGCGATCACCGAGGCGGCACGATCCCCGCTGCGGCTCTTCACAGCGAGTCCGATGCCGTGCCGTCCGGCGCCGATCAGGCCCTGGGCGCCGACCTTGAGCGGTCCATCCCACCAGGCGCCGAGTTGCCCGTCGGGGCGGTTGTTGTCGGCGACGAGCGACGGAAAACGATGGATGGCTGCCGCTACGGCCGCATAGCGGGGAGCAACCGTCAGCCGGGAGAATGCCCGGGCCAGTTCGCGGACGGAACCGCGGGGGGTTGGGGCGCCGCAGCCGTCGACCCCAACCTTCGATTCTGTGGCAAGTGCCGAATCGTCCGCCACCACGTTGGCGACGGCGGCGAGCACCCGGTGTTGGAGCGGGTGCTCAGGCGCAAGATACGAGGCGATCGGCCATCCGGCGCCAACGCAGGCTCGCAGCCATCCAGCATGCTTCCCGGAGCAGTTGTGATAGATCGGCCGGGGATGCCGGTGGCCGGCGGCTACCAGCCCATTGCGGGCGCTTTCGCCGAGCGGCCACGAGGGAGGGGTCTGCAATGCGGATTCGTCGAGGCCGACCTCGTCCAGCATCGAGCGCACCATGGCGACGTGGATCGGGAAGCCGCCGTGGCTCGCGGAGGCGATCGCCATCTGCTCTGGGCTCAAGGAGGCCCCACACTCCTGCGCGACGGTTGCCTGGATGGGTTTGATCGCCGACCGGTAGAACAGTGGTTCGTCTGGGTTGCCCCATGTGGCGAGGACTCTGCCGGAGGCGTCGAGTGCGATCGCTGCTCCGTCGAACGTCGACTCGATGAGGTCGGAGCGGACCGTGCGGGCAAGCGTGCTCATCTGACCCGCTCGGCAAACGCGAGACCAGCGCGGACGGACCAGGTCACGGCCACTCAGTCGTGGGAGAGCAACTCGTCGACGTCGGCCAAGCCTTCTTGGTAGCGCCGGGTGATCTCTTCGAGAATGATCTCCATGGCCTCGTACACGTGGCTCCTCTGACGGGAGATGTCCTCCTCGGTGGAGGCGAGCATCTCTTGGATCTCGTCGAGTTCGGCGTTGTCGATCGTGGGGAGATGGGTGAGGAAGTCGTCGCCCAGGACCCGATCGATGGCGCGCCTACCTTCGCCGGGGTCGGGGGGCTCGATCGGAAGGGGCTTGGCGACCTCGGTGCGCAGCGGCGTTCCAACGTCACTCCCGGCAAGGATTTCGGGCAGGGCCTCGATGAGGCTCCTGGTTTCCTCGCCGGTGCGGCGGCGCTGCTCAAACGCCAGCAGATCCATCCGACCGTGGAGCAAACGGCGGTAGTAGGAGAACTCGGTGTCGAGTTCGGCGCAGAGGTCGCGGCGCGCCCGGAGTTCCTCGAGCGACTCGGCGGCGAGATCCGCAGTGAACTCGGGATCCTTGATGATGTCGATGCGACGACGGGTCTGTTCCAGGGCTAATCCCTTTCTACGGGAGCTGTTGCCGGGACGCAGGGTACCAAGCCCGGAGACGATCTGGGGCCAAGTGGCGTCACCCGCAGTAGTACCTGACCGTTGGGTACGGATTCACCGGGGCGCCACCACCGGGGTGAATCTGGAAATGGAGGTGCGGTGAGGTCCCGATGGCGTTGCCGGTGTTGCCAACGTATCCGATGGTTTGGCCGGTTGAGACCCGTTGCCCTGACTTGATGCCGGGGGCGTAGCCGTCCATGTGGGCGTAGTAGAAGGAGAAGCCGTAATCGGTGTTGACCCTGGCGACGGTTCCGCCGAGGTTGTTGGTGTAGAGCCGGACCGACCCGTTGCCGACGGCGACGAGCGGCGTACCCCGGCTCGCGAACATGTCGGTGCCCTTGTGGGTGCGGCCCCCAGAGCGAGGGAATCCCCAGTCGTTGATGAATCCGACCTGTCCCTTGACCGGGCATACGAATCCCGGCGTTGCGGCGGGGGAGAGACCGCCTCCGGCTCCCTGGCGGCGGGTCAATTCTGCCAGCTTGCGGCGCCGTTCTGCGGCCTGCCAGGCGGCGTAGGCCTCGCGTGCTTCGCGGTCTGCCTCGGCGTACGCGGTCGATGCGGCGGCCTGCGCCGCATCGAGCCGGTCGACAACGGCTTGCGCCTCGTCGCGCAGTGTCTCGACCTCCGCCTGATTCCGGGCCAGTTGCTCGGAGAGTCTGCCCATTTCGCGGCTGACCGCATCGAGCCGGTCGAGATCGACGATGTCGTGTTCGGTTGCTCGGCTGATGAGAACCTGGCTGGTGAGCACATCCTGGATCGATGCCGCTTCAAGCGCGACGTTCATGAGTTCGGCTCCGCCGTTCACGTAGGCATCGATGACCAGCGAGCGAGCGCGATCTTCGAGGTCGGTGGCTTCAGCCTCGTACTCGCCGACCCGGTCGTAGAGGACGGTGATGCGCCAGTTGAGGTCTTCGAGACTGCTGTTGATCTCTTGATACTCGAGGAGGGCGGCGTTGAGTTCGGCGTTGACGGCGACGAGGGCGGCCGCAGCTTCATCTCGGGCCTCTTCGGTACGTTCGACATCATCCCGGGTCTGTGCTTCGGCTGAGATCGGTATTGCGACCAGGACCGCAAAGGCCATGAGGATGGTGAGCACGCGAAGGCTTCGCATCGGGCTCATATCGGTCGGCATGCTACCACTCACTCGGTTCTGGCTCATCGGCCCAGCCTTCATACGCTGGGGAAACGGTGCTGCGGGCGGCCGGCAGCGGTTGGGAGGGAACGTCCATCCATGGGTCTGTCATCGGTCCAACATGGTGCGGGGTTCAGCAAGTTTTTCAGAGAGATTTTTCGCGTTCTTGCCGGAGGAATCGTCCCACGAATGGACTCCGGGGGTGCCCCTTACGCAAAGACCGTGATGGCAGCCCAGAAGAGTGGCACCGCCACGACGGCTCCGTCGAACATCGTCAGGACCCCGGGGCGCGCACGGTGTGAACGACGGGTCCGGAACGCACCATGGAGCCCAGGGTGCGGCCGGCGATGTAGCCGCCACCGACGGCAACGGCTGCAAGCAACACCGTGGCCAGGGGCAGGGTGTCGGTGGTCAGCGCCGCCACCAGACCGGCGAGCAGTGCGCCGGCGATTGCGGCCAGGTTGGGGTCCATCATGGCGGTGTCTGGGGCAAACCGTTGGGCGGCCCAGGCGGCGAGACCGGTGACGGCGATGATCCCCAGCATGATCAAGACCACCTCGCCGTCGTCGCGCAGCCGCAAGAGGACGATGCTGCCGGTGGCGAGGGCGGCGGTGCTGCCGAGCACCAGGCTCACGGCGACGCTGTCGAGCGAGCGCAGCCGGTCATCGAACACCGACCAGGCCAGGATCACGCAGATCCCGATGGCGAGCCCTCCGGCAAACCCGTCATTGCCCCAGGCGTCGGCGCCGTTGCCTGCGGCGGCTGCGGCCAGGAACGCGGGAATGGCACCAATGGCCAGGCGGCGCATGGCCAACACGTCCCGTACATCCCAAATCCACGCCAGGGCGACGACAACCACCACAAAGGTGAGAAGCTCGACAGACACAACATTGGCGACGACCACCGAGATCAGCAGGGCGAGGACCAGCAGCGACTGCATGGTCTCCTGGGAGCTTGCGATGGCGGTCGTCCCCAATACCGGCGGGATCAGGGCGATCTCGTCCTTGTCGTAGACGGTGGTGCTATCGGTGGCGGGTTCGCCGTTCACCCACACCTTGGCGACCCG
>CAWGCJ010000010.1:0-17082 GCA_963821095.1 uncultured Acidimicrobiia bacterium
GACCAAGTTCATTCGACGACTTGCGCGGTTTGGCCTCACGGGCGCCGTCGCTGGCCGCAATGCTGGCTCTGTTCATGCTGGCCATGGGTGGCATCCCCCTGACGGCCGGCTTCGTCGCCAAGGTCGGCGTGTTTGGTGCGGCCATCGACGCCGGCTACGAATGGCTGGCGATCCTCGCTTTGGTAGCCGCCGTTGCCGGGCTCTACTTCTACCTGCGGGTGATCGTGTTGATGTACTTCCAGGAGTCGGTCGTCGCCGAAGCCCCCGGGACCGCCACGGCGCAGCCCGAGCCGAGTACCACAGCCGCCACAGTGCTCGGCATCGCCGCCGCCATCACCATCGTTTTTGGCCTCATCCCCTGGCCCCTGCTCGACGTAGTCAAGAACGCCCTGCCACTCCCGTTCTAGAAGGTCCCGGCACGCCCGGTCTTAGACGGGGACCAGTTGCCCGCTTGCATCGAAGTAGGCCCAACCATCCATGTCGGGCGGCTCGACCCCGAGTTGGGTCAGGATCGTCGCCACCTGGGAGCGGTGCTCGGTACCGTGATTGATGGCCTGCACCAGGAACAGCGATACCGGCATGCTCCATGTACCCACCGGGTCATCACCGCTGACGTGGACGTCGCGATCCTGGAAGGATCCGGTCGCCGCCTCCAAGAGCTGCGCGTCGCCTTGGGCCATCCGTTCCGTGAGAACTGCGAACCCAGGGAATGGGTCCTCGGTGAGCGGTTCGGGCCGCTCGGTGTCCAGGAGGCGCCCGGCGTACCCGACTTGGGCGTTGGCAATGTGGACCAGAGCGGCGCCGATGCTGCCGTAGGTTCCGGCGACCGTGGCATCGAGTTGCGTCGGTGAGAGCTGCTCGCAAACCTCGATCAGGCGCCGATTCATCAAGGCATTGTGTCGGAAGAATTCAGCAAGGAGTTCCATGCACTGAGGCTAGCGAACAAGAGAATGCGTCGGCTGCGCCCCCCAGCCGAACACCGCCTACCCGACGGCACCATCTAGCCTGCTCCGGGTGAACCGCCTCCGCACCCGCATTGTGTTCTTTTCGCTCGGCGTCCTTGCCGTGCTCGGGGTGATGGTGCCGCGGGTGGTCGCCGCCGTCATCGACACCTCGATCTTCATCGTCCAGGAAGACGACGTCATCGACGAGGACGTTTATGTCGGCGCCGATCGGGGCCGGATCGACGGCGTCATCGCCGGGGACCTCATCATCGGTCTTGCCGGAGACCTGATGATCTCGGGCCGAGTCGAGGGCGATGTCCTTGTCGCCGCCGGCGGCCGGGTGACCGTTGCGGACACCGGCGCCGTCGGCGGCTCGGTGCGGGGTGCGGTGCGTGAGTTGGTCGTCGACGGCTCGGTTGGAGTCGACGTCGCAGTAGGAGCTTTGTCGACCACCGTCAGCGGGTCCATCGGGCGGGATGTCGTCATGGCTGGCGGCACATTGCTCCACGGGGGACCGGTCGGCCGAGCCATCCAGGGTTGGATGTTCACCGCGGTCATCGACGGCGCGGTCGGCAACGACGTCGACATCCGGGTGCAGTCACTCGAGGTTGGCCCCGACGCGGACGTCACCGGCGACTTGGTCTATCGCTCGACGCAAGAGGCCACTACCTCGGGGAGCGCCGAGGTCGGCGGCCAATTCGTACGACTCGAACCCCGCTCACCGTTTGTCGTCGACCTCTACCTGACCTTGGCAACGGTTCTGACCTTCCTCGCCTTTCTCCTCGTCGGGATCCTGACGATCTGGCTCTTCCGTTCAACGACGCCCCGCGCCGCCGCCGTCATCCAGAGGAAGCCTTGGAAGACGCTCGGCGTTGGCTTTGTCGCCGCGGTGGCTCTTCCCGTGCTCGGGACCCTGCTGCTGGTGCTGGCGGCGCCGTTCCTGGCTAAGGCTGCCGTCATGACGCTGCTGGTCCTGGTGTCGTTGCTGGCGTTCATCTTTGGGCCGATCCCTGCTCTCATCGCCTTCGGGAACTGGGCGCTGCGGCGCCGCGGCGGGCTCTTCGGAGCCTTTGTGCTTGGCGCCACGGTCTGGCGCCTCGGGGTCACCTTCATCCCACTGGTCGGCCTGGCGCTGACTCTGGCCGCCATGACGTGGGGTGTCGGCGGCTGGCTTCTCGCCGCCTGGGAGTCCCGCCGCCGCCATGTCCCCCCGGACCCGTTGCTGCCCCCGGCGATCGTGCCGGACCCCGAGGACACAGCCGACGCCGACTGGGAACCGCCGCTGCCTCCCGCCAAGAGTGCCCTCCCTCACGGAGTGGGGGAGGTGGCTGAGGAGCGCAGCGACGAAGTCGGAGGGGGCAGCCCCACCGAGCCGCATTGAGTTCTGCTGCCCTCCCTCACGAAGTGGGGTTAGGTGGCTGAGGAGCGCAGCGACGAAGTCGGAGGGGGCGGCTCCCGCAAAAAGCGAGCTACTCGGCCTCGTCCTCGACCACGGCGAGGACTTGGTCTGCGTCCACTTGCTGGTCGACCGCTACCGGGATCAAGGTGACGATGCCGTCGCTGGGGGAGCGGACGGCGTGCTCCATCTTCATCGCCTCGATGACGACGACTACGTCGCCTGCCGCAACGGTGTCGCCCTCCCGGCGGGTGATCTGCACCACCTTGCCCGGCATCGGTGACAACAGCGACCCGGGGGCATCAACCACCAACGGTTCGGGGAAGCGGCTGATCTGGGTGAGCGCAGTGTGCCCCAGTGGGCTGCTCACCCACATCTCGCGGGCGACTCGTGCCACCCTGTAGCGGCGCCGGATCCCGTCCGCCGTCATGTCTATCTCGTCGGGGGTTGCAGCGTGAAGAACGGTCTCGACCGGTAGGCCATCGAGTTGGACGATCAGGCCGTCCCTGCCGAACAGGTACCCAACGGCAACGGCGCCCTGAGGCGTATCCCACTCCTGGATCTGCAACTGCGACGGGGCGTTGCGCCACCCCGACGGGATAGTGCTCAGCACCGGCGACCGCTCCCGGCGCGCCTCCTGGCCGGCAAGTGTGGCCGCCAGGGCATGGAGACGGTGGTCGGCGGTGAGCGGCGCCGACATCGCCACCACGTCGATGCGGTCGATGAACTGGGTGTCGGTCTCGCCGGCGAGGAACTCGGGCGACTGGAGGATGCGCACCAGCAGTCGGCGGTTCGTCGTCGGCCCGTAGATCTCGGCCTCGGCGAGTGCCTTGGCAAGGGTCAGCGCCGCTTCCTCCCTGGTCGCGGCGTGAGCGACGACCTTGGCGAGCATCGGGTCGTAGTGCACCGAAATCTCGGATCCGTCGCCGACCCCACTGTCGACCCTGACGTGCTCAGGAACCCTGAACCGGTGCAGCGTCCCGGTGACCGGCAGGAAGTCGTTCGCCGGGTCCTCGGCATAGATGCGGGCTTCGATAGCGTGGCCGTTGATCTCGGGGTCGGTCACGTCACGCGGCAGCGGACGGCCCTCGGCCACCAGGATCTGAATCCTGACCAGGTCGAGGCCGGTGATCAGTTCGGTGACCGGATGTTCGACCTGGAGGCGGGTGTTCATCTCCAGGAAGAAGAACTCGTCGCCGAACAGCATGAACTCAACGGTGCCGGCACCGACATACCCAACGGCCCGGCCCGCCTCCACTGCGGCACGGCCCATCGCCTCGCGCAGGTCGGTCGTCATCACCGGCGAAGGTGCCTCCTCGATGATCTTCTGGTGGCGGCGCTGGATCGAGCATTCCCGCTCGAAGAGGTCGACGACCGTGCCATGGGTATCGCCCACGATCTGCATCTCAACGTGGCGGGCACCGACCAGATAGCGCTCCAGGAACACGGTCTCGTCACCGAACGCTCCGGCGGCCTCCCGCTTGGCGCCGGCCACTGCATCCGGGAGTTCCTCGGGTGTGGCGACAATGCGCATCCCCTTGCCTCCACCGCCGGCCGAAGCCTTCACCAAGGCCGGGTAGCCGACGTCCGCCGCGGCCGAGGTCAGTTCGGCGGCGCCCATTGTGGTGACATCCACGCCTTCGAGGATGGGGACGCCGGCCGCTTTCATGATCCGCTTCGACTCGATCTTCGACCCCATCGAGGCAATGGCGTCAGGCGTCGGCCCGATGAAGATGATCCCGGCTGCAGCGCACGCCGTCGCGAACTCAGCGTTCTCGGCGAGGAATCCGTACCCGGGGTGTACCGCGTCGGCTCCGGTTAGCGCTGCTGCTTCGAGGATCAGATCCTGGCGCAGGTAGGTGTCGCCGGGAGCGGTACCGGGCAGTCGGACGGCTTCATCGGCGGCGTGAACGAACGGTGCGTCGCCATCGGCGTCCGAGTACACCGCCACGGTGGCGATGCCCAGGTCCCGGCAGGTCCGGGCGATCCGGCACGCGATCTCACCCCGGTTGGCGATCAAGATCTTGGCGATAGGTTGCATGGGTCTGGTGGTTCCTCGGGTCTCGGTCACATCCGGAAGATGCCCCACTCGTTGGTGCCGGCGACGACGTTGGAGTGCACCGCAGACAGGGTCATCCCGAGCACGGTTCGGGTATCGCGAGGATCGATGATCCCGTCGTCACGGTTGTTGGCGGTCATGAACACCGCCTCCTCCTCGCGGTGGATCTGGGTCTCGATCATCTGGCGCACCATGGCGTCGTGGTCCTCGTCGAAGTCTTCACCCCGAGCCTCGGCGGCGGTCCGGTTCACGATCGACATGACGCCGGCCAGTTGCTCGCCGCCCATGACCGACACCTTGGCTGACGGCCACATGAACAGGAACCGCGGGTTGTAGGCCTGGCCCGACATCCCGTAGTTGCCGGCCCCGTACGAAGCCCCGGCGATGATCGAGATGTGGGGGACGGTGGAGTTGGCGACCACGTTGATCATCTTCGCCCCGTCCTTGATGATGCCGCCTTGCTCGTATTTGGCACCCACCATGTAGCCGGTGACGTTGTGGAGGAAGATGATCGGCAGGTCGTACACGTTGCACAGTTGAATGAACTCGGTTGCCTTGTTCGCCTCGTCGGAGAACAGGACGCCCTGCTGGTTGGCGATGATGCCGCAGGCGTAGCCATGGACCGAGCCCCAGCCGGTGATCACGGAAGTGCCGTACTCCCGCTTGTACTCGTCGAAGCGGGATCCGTCGAGCACTCGGGCCAGGATCTCGCGCATGTCGATTGGCTTCTTCAGGTCGGGCGGCACCAGCCCCAGGATCTCGTTGGAGTCGTAGAGAGGTTCATCGGGGGGTTCAGTCGGCCCGTAGCCGAGCTTGCGCCAGTTGAGGTGGCGGACGATCTGGCGGCCGATGCGGATGGCGTCGTGCTCGTCGAGCGCCAGGTAGTCCGAGAGTCCCGAGACCCGGCTGTGCATCTCGGCACCGCCGAGTTCCTCGTCGGTCGACTCCTCACCCGTCGCCATCTTCACCAAGGGTGGACCACCGAGGAACACCTTGGCCCGGTCCTTCACCATCACGGCGTAGTCGGCCATCCCGGGGACGTAAGCGCCGCCGGCGGTCGAGTTGCCGAACACGAGGGCGATCGTGGGGATGCGGGCCTTCGAGAGCTGCGTCATGTTGCGGAACCACTTGCCGCCCGGCACGAACACCTTGTGCTGGTTGGGGAGGTCGGCGCCACCAGACTCGACGAGGTTGATCAGCGGGAGCCGGTTCTCCATCGCCAGGTCCTGGGACCGCAGCGACTTGCCCAGGGTGTAGGGGTTCGACGATCCGCCCCGCACCGTCGGGTCGTGGCCCGAGATGACACACTCGACCCCTGAGACCACCCCGATGCCGTGCACGCTCGAGGCTCCGGTGTGGAACTCCGTCTGGGCGGCCGACAGCATCGACAATTCGAGGAACGGCGAGTCCCGGTCGAGCAGCAACTCGAGTCGCTCTCGTACCAACAGCTTGCCCCGCTTGGCGTGCCGGGCCACGTACTTGTCGCCACCACCGTCGAGTGCCTCCTGCTGGAGGGCATCGATGGCGGCGATCTTGTCCAGTAACGCATCCCGGTTGGCTCGGAAGTCCTCCGAGTTCGGAACAACCTTGGAGCGAAGCGGCGGCATGACCATGAGGTTAGTGGGGCGGCGCGCTGGGTTCGCGGCCGGACCGGGTGTTAGCCAACCGCAGCGAAGACTCGCCACTCGCCGGGTACGCCGCCCAGCTCATGGGTGCCACGATCGACGAAGTCGAGGCCTGAGCCGGCAACGAGATCTCGGACGGTTCCCGAAACGAACACTTCACCGGGGGCAGCCAGCTTGGCGATCCGGGCGCCGATGTGGACGCCAATCCCGGCAACATCGTTTCCGACCCGTTCCACTTCGCCGGTGTGAATCCCGGTTCTCACCTGGAGGCCGAGATGTTCGACCCGGTGCGTGATCGCTCGGGCGCAACGGATGGCGCGTGCCGGGCCGTCGAAGGTTGCCAGAAACCCGTCGCCCGATGTGCTGACCTCGACCCCTCGAAATTGAGCCAGCTCATTGCGCACGGCGGCGTTGTGGGCATCGAGCGAAGATCGCCAGCGGCGGTCGCCGATACGGACGGCTTCATTGGTGGAGCCCACGATGTCGGTGAACAGCACCGTAGCGAGGACCCGATCGGGGATGAGCGGGACGCGGTGGCCGGTGATGAACTCGCGGATCTCGCTGATGGCCCGATCAGGATCGAACCAAGGGAGGTGGTCCTCGCCGGGCAACTCGACGAGGCGTGCGTGCGGGATGTGGCGAGCCAGGTAGCGGCCGTTCTCGACGTGACAGATGCGGTCGCCCTCCGCGTGTATGACCAACGTGGGGACTTTGATCGAAGGAAGGATGTCACGCACGTCGATCTCGAAGGCCATCCGCATGAAGGCCTCGGCACCGCCGGGAGTCAGGGCGTTGCGCTGGAGCCGTGCCGACAAGTCAAGCAGCCACGGCGTCACCTCCTGGCTGGGTGCGAAGTCCGCAATGGATCCGCCGACCTTGCCCCACAGATCAGGCAGTCTCACCATCGCAGCGTCAAATTCCTCCTGGGTGGCTTCTCCCCATGGCCACTGCTCGTCTTTGCGCTCCCGGACCTCAGCACCCATGAGAATCAGCGAGCTCGTTCGCTCAGGGTGTGCTGCCGCAAACAGCATGGCGAGGGGCCCGCCCTCTGAGGCACCAACGAGAGTGGCCGACGCGCTACCGGCTGCGTCCATCACCGCCCGAATGTCGTCCATGCGAACCTCGAGGGAGGTGGCGCCGGGAACTCGATCTGACATGCCCATGCCTCGCTTGTCGAAGAGGATCACCCTGGCGAACTCACCAAGCAGCTCACAGAATCGGCGATACGCGGGCAGCTCCCATTCGACCTCGAGATGTGACCACGCCCCCTGGACGTAGACGATGTCGACCGGCCCGTCGCCCACAACGTGATACGCCACTTGGACGTCGTCGCTGCGAGCAAATTGGATGTCGAGCACGCTCGCACCCTAGTTGGGGGTCGAGGGGCGAGATGAGGCCGGCGGTCAGCCGAGCCGTTCTGGCTACTCCGCCGACGCGGGGAAGACCACGACTTCGTCGACACCAACCTCGACCCGGTCGCCCGAGGTGAAGATGGGGCTGGCGCCGATGCGGGACTGGAGGCGGCGGCCATCGTCGAACTCCAGGACGAGGAGCTGGTCGTGGCCGTAGAATTCTTGCTCGACGATCCTGGCGGGGCCGTCGGCCGCGGCGATGGGGTGGATCCACTCGGGGCGGATCATGACCCGAACGTCGCCCCGCAGGTTCGAAACCTGGGGGAAGGTCCCCAATTCGGTTTCCACCGAGGCGACACCGGCAACGCCTGCGATGAACTCGCTCTCGCCGATGAACCCGGCCACCCACGGATCCGCGGGGCGGCGGTAGAGCTGGTGAGGCGACCCGACCTGAAGTATCCGGCCGGAGCGCATCACGGCGACCACGTCGGCGATCGCAAGTGCCTCCTCCTGATCGTGCGTGACGAACACGGCGGTGGCTCCCGCCTCCTTGAGAATGCGGCGGACGTCGCGGCGCATCCGGCCGCGCAGCGTCGCATCGAGATTCGAGAACGGCTCGTCCAAGAGCACCACCTCGGGCCGCGGGGCCAAAGCCCGGGCCAGCGCCACCCGCTGCTGCTCGCCGCCGGAGAGCTCATGCGGCATGCGGTCGCCGAGATCGCTCAGCCCAACCAGGTCGAGGACCTCGACAACCCGGGACGCGGTGTCACGGTCGACAAGGCCGTACCCAACGTTGCGGGCAACGGTCATGTGGGGGAATAGGGCGTAATCCTGGAACACCATGCCAACCCGGCGGCGCTCCGGCGGAAGGTTGACGGTCTCGGAGACGACGGTGGTCGCTCCGATGGTTACCGATCCGGAGTCGGGGTCTTCGAAGCCGGCGATGACCCGCAGCGCCGAGGTCTTCCCGCACCCCGACGGGCCCAACAGGCTGAGGATCTGGCCGCGGGTGATCTCTAGCTCGAACTCGTCGAGCGCCAACGTGTCGTTGTAGCGCTTGACGAGGCGGTGGCAGTGGATGGCGGATGTGGCGGGTGGGGTGGTCATGGGCTTGGGTCCCGAAGGCGGCTCAGGATCAGGTAGGTGGGTATCGCCGACACGACAACCAGCAGCAGAGCGGGAGCGGCGGCACGGGCATAGAACAGCTCGTTGGCCGTAGACCATATCCGCACGGCGAGCGTATCAAAACCGGTGGGCCGCAATAGCAGCGTCGCCGGCAGTTCCTTCATGGTGGTGAGGAACACCAGAGCACCCCCGGCGAGCAACCCCCGCCAGATGAGTGGCACGGTGATCTCGCGCAGTGTCCGCATCGGGCCGCGACCCAAAGCCCGGGCGGCGTCCTCGAGATGAGGGTTCACCTGGAGCAGGGCGGCACCGCCGGAACCCGTCGCCTGGGCGAGAAAGAGGATGGCGTAGACGATCACGAGCACGAGGAAGCTCTGATAGAGCGGTCCCAAGTACTGCGCACCGAACAGCACGACGGCGAGCGCCACCGTGATGTGGGGAAGCGAGAAGACGACGTACACCGAGCGGTCAAGTGCCACCGAGGGACGGCTGCGGTAGCGCACGGTCAGTACGACCACGGGGATGGCAGCTGCGATTGCGATCAGCGCCGCCGCGGTTGATCCGCTGAGTGATCCGAGCACTGCTCCCCAGCGCATGTCGATGACGTCGCCGCGCGCCACCCCACGCAGCCACCAGATCAACAACGTCGTCATAGGCAGCACTAGGCCAATGGCCACGACGCTTCCTAGGAAGGCGTAGGCCCCGAGTCGTGCCCGCTTGCTCACCTGGATGCGGCGCATCGGCTTGGTCGGTCGTCGCGAGAAGTAGGCGGCTCGGCCCCGAGACTTCTGTTCGGCCCACAGGACGATGAGGGCGATCACGACGAGCACCACCGAAAGCACCGCCGCCGGGGTGCGGTCGAGTCGGCCCTGGTACTGGGCGTAGATGACCCGGGTGAAGCTGTCGAAACGCATCAGCGAGACGGCGCCGAAGTCCGACAGGGTGTAGAGAGCGGCCAGCAGTGCCCCGGCGGTGATCGATGGGCGAAGCTGCGGAAGGACCACGGTGCGGAACGCACGCCAGCTCGATGCCCCCAGGCCCCGTGCCGCCTCCTCGTACGCCGGGTCGACCCGTCGCAGCGCAGTGCGGGTGATCAGGAACACGTAGGGGTACGTCGACAGCGTCAGCGCGAGCCAGGCGCCCCAGAATCCCGTGATGGCCGGCAGCCCGAATCCGGTCAGTTCGGCGAACAGGCCGCGGCTGCCGAAGAACGAGATCAGGGTCAGGGCGATCACATACGAGGGGATGACGAGAGGAAGCATTACGAGGACGGTCCATACCCGCCGCCCCCACAGGTCGATCCTGAAGGTGACCCAGGCCGCAGAAACGCCGATCAGGGCGGCCGCCGCCGTGACCGCGGCCGTGAAGAGGAGCGAGCGGATGATGAGTTCGAGGGTGCGGGTGCTGAACAAGACGTTCCACGCCGTCGAACTTGACGCGATGACATCGGCCACCAGAAAGGCCATTGGGATCGCAACCGGAACCAGGACCAGCCATGCCGCCAGCCACAGCCACCACGGAGCGCGCCTGCCGCGACGAGCCCGGGGTGGCGGCCGGTCCCGGTAGTCGATTGCGTGGTCGGGACCGGGCCCCTCCTCCAGGACGACGGTCACAGCAGGCCGGCCTCCGCAACCAGATCGGTAGCCCGATCGAGGACGGTGGCGAGCAGGGAGAGGTCGATGTCCGGCGGGTTGAGCGAACCGAGCGCGGGGAGATCGGGATGCGCCTCGACCCCGGCAACCAGCGGATACTCGAATGTCTCGTCGGCGAAATAGCGCTGGGCATCGTCGGAGAGCAGAAAGGCCACGAACGCGATCGCGCCGTCGGTGGATTCCAGTACCCCAACGCCCGCAGGCATGACCAGGGAGCCGGCGCCGCCGCCCGGGAGAAAGTAGTTGGCGGCCACGACTGAGTCGGCGCCTTCTTCGGCGATTCGCCTGAATAGGTAGTAGTGATTGACCAGGCCGGCCTCGACCTCGCCGTCGTCGACCGCGGAGACGATGACCGCGTTTCCCGAGTAGGTGGGCGACTCATTGGCCTTCATTGCTTCGAGCCAGTCGAGAGTGGCATCTTCACCGTCGAGCAGGATCTTGGCGGCGACGAAGGCCAGAAATGACCCGTTGGTGGGAGCGATGGCAACCTGTCCCTGCCACTGCGGCTCGACAAAGCCGTCCTCGGTGGGAGGCAGATCGTCGGGGTCGACCTTGGTCGTGTCGTACACCACTGAACGAGCCCGTCCCGAGACGCCGGTCCACAGGCCGTTGGGGTCGCGCAGCTCGGCGGGGATGACGGCGATCGTTTCGGCGTCGAGCGGCACAAAGAGGTCGGCGAGGGCAACGGCGCCAAGCGAGGCAGGTTCTTGGGCGAAGAACACGTCGGCGGGGGAGTTGTCGCCCTCGGCAAGGATCTGGGCGGCGAGCTCGGCGCTGTCGCCGTATCGCACCTCGACGGAACGGCCGGTTGACTCCTCGAATTGTTCGATCAGGGGGGCGACCAGCGCTTCGCTGCGGCCTGAGTAGATGGTCAGGGTGTCATCGGAGCCGCCGCAGGCGGTCGCCGCCACGGCGAGCGCGATCAGCAGGACGGGGAATTGGATACGCATCACATCTCCAACAGGTGTGAGTCGCCAGGCTATTCGCACTACCGCCGTAGTGCAAAGAGTCGTGGCGCAGGAGGCGAAAGAGGAAGCAAAGAGGAGGTGGCTAGGTGGAGTCGGCCACGTCTGCGTTGTTGGTCTTGCGGAGACCGTGGCGCCAGGTGATCCAGGCGCCCAGACCGAGGGGAATGGGCACCAGGAACGTGGCACCGCGGAAGATGAGCACGCCGGCAACGATCTCGGCCGTGGTCGTCGGGTCGGCGCCGATCGCCAGGATGGCCGAGAACCCGAGTTCGGCCACGCCGGCGCCGCCCGGCGTGATCGGGACGGCAATCAGCAGCCGGACAAAGGCGAAGGCGAGCAGCACTCGGTAGAAACTCACGTCGGCACCCGAGACGCCCACGAACCGCAGCGACGCCCACAGCAGGAAAAACGTGGCGATGTGCCCGGCGAGGATCGATAGGCCGACCCACCAGCCCCGGCTCTTGAGGAGAGCAACCGTGTTGTGGCGGAAGTCCAGGAACACCTCGATCCAGTCGCGGTGGACAAAGGTCCAGTTCTCCGGCAACCGCTTGCAGATCCGATTGGCCAACCTACCGACACCGGTGGCCGCCGAGTCCGAACGCAGAATCAGCCAGAAGATGACGGCAAGGGCGATCATCACAATTACGGCGGCCGCAACTGCGATCTGAAGGCGCGTATCGAGATCGCCGCGGATGACGGCGAGCGAGGCGACCGCCGTCGGCAGGGCGAGCCGCAAGAAGAGGTCCCAGAACCCGTAGACCAGCAGACCGGCGGCCACGGCGTCGCCCTTGACCTTCCACGAGTTCAGCATCGCGATCTGGATGCCGAAGGCAAAGGCGCCGCCGGCCGGGACGGTGTTGGCCACGGCCGTCGATGTCAGGTGGATTTCGGCGGCGTTGCGAAACTTGATGGTCGGGAAGGCGCCCATGAAAGCCAGCCAGAAAGGAACCAGGGTCAGGATGGTGAGAGCGATCAAACCAAGTATCTGCCCGAACGTGAGGAACTTGATTGCCTCCCATGCATCGCTGTAGTCGGCGATCCTCGGCAGCAGGAACGCAAAGACGATGACAACGACAACGAGCGAAACCAGGCCGAGGCCGATGCGCAGCCAGATACCGCGCGTCTTGCTGGCCTTGGTCTTGCCGGCTGAGGTGGTGCCCGGTTCTTGCTCAGACGCCGCGGTGGCATCGGCGGAGGCGCTTGCCGTCGTGTCGGCTTGACCTAGTTCAGGCTCATCAGGTGGTTGGGTGGCGTCCATCGAGCACCACTATCGCACTTCGGGAGCGCTGGGGACCAACGGTCTTCCATTTGCTCCTATTTGCCACGGCGAATCAAACGCCAGATCGCCAGCACGATGATGGCGCCGACGATGGACCCGATCAGTCCGCTCATGCGGATGTCGAACCCGTCGCCTGCGATGAGGCTGGCGAGCAGGCCGCCGACGAATGAGCCGACCAGGCCGACGACGAGCGCTTCGGTCCAGTTGACCTTCTGACCGCGATTGACGACCAGTTCGGCGATCCATCCGGCCGCAATGCCGATAACGAGGATGGCCAGAATCAACATGTTCACGCTCCAAGGGGGGTTCGGGTCGCCGCAGTCTACGAGTCGCCGAGGCGTTCGACCAGTTTGCGCTGCTGCTCCGCGTCGTCCTGGCTTCGCAAGCCGCGCTGCCTGCGCCGCCAGCTCGCTCCGGCCGCCCTGGTCGACTGGAGTGGGGGCGGGCTCCGACTCTCTCCATGTGGCGCGCCGGCCCGGGCCGATCTGTCGGCATTCCTCCTAGGCTGACCGCCACATGACGGCGCCACCACCGCCCCCGCAAGGTCGCAAGGACCGCTTCATTCGCACCCTCGCCTATCGGCTGGTGTGGCTGCTCTATCGCGATGTCGAGGTGTACTTCGCTCCTGGTCAGGTCACCGCGGGTGCCGAGGTGACGGTGTCGAATCACTTCGGCGGGTTTGCCGATCCACTCCTGCTGATGTCGGTGCTGCCACGGCGCCCCCGGATCATCGCACGCGACAAGATCTTCAAGATCCCCGTGGTCGGCTGGATCATGACGTGGCTCGGTGGTATTCCGGTACATCGCGCCGTCGACAAGGGCCGCTCCGGCAACGACCAGATGTTTGGCTCCTGCTACAAGGCGCTCCACGCCGGCAACGAAATCATGATCTTCCCCGAGGGGGTGACCCGGGACGACCCGTCGATCGCCCCGGTCAAGACCGGTGCGGCGCGTATTGCCATGGGCGCCCGCAGCGACGGCGTGACGGGCATCAAGATCACCGCTGCCGGGATCCACTATGAGAACAAGGCGGCGTTGCGCAGTCGGGTTTCCATCCACGTGGGTGAACCGCTCGACCTCGACGCCGACATAGGGCAGTTCGTCAAGCCCGGCGAACCCGAGGACACCTCGAACCGGGATGCGGTGCGGGCGCTGACCGCCGACATCGAGCAACAACTTCGTCGGGTTGCCCCCAACTTCGATGACTGGACTGAGGCGCGGGCGTTGACCTTTGGGTCCGAGGTGTTGCTGCGCACCACTCAGGATGACCCCGGGGCGCCGGTCCCCATCTCGGAGCGTGACCGGGTCGCGGCCCTGCTCGGCAGGCGCCCTGCGGCGGCACGGGCCAAGGTCGTTGCTGCGGTGGGGGCGTATGAGTCCGACCTCGAGGGTGTCGGGCTGAGTGATGAGGACCTCTATGAGAACTTCTCGACCAGCCAGTTCTTGTGGCACATCGTATGGAATCTGCTGATTGCCCTGTTGCTGTTGCCGTTTGCGCTGATCGGTATTGCCGTCAACTGGATTCCGATGCTGCTGTTGTGGCTTCTCGGCAGGCTGCGAGTGGCTCCGGCGGTGAAGGCGACGGTCCTCCCGATGGGAGCGATTCTGCTCTTCGGGATCACCTGGGGATTGACCGCCTGGGGTGCCGACCGGCTGTTCGGATTGGAAGGGGTGGGAGCAATCTTGCTCTTGATGCCGATCTACCTGTTTGCCGTCATCGTGCTCTCCGAACGGCTAGTGCTGATTTGGCAGTCGTGGCGGACCTGGATCCGCAAAGGGAGGGCCGGCAACCTGAAGGAGCGCATCCTGGCCGACCGCCGGCAGGTCGTCGATGCGGTTGCTGATGCGTTATAAGGACGAGCTGCTTCCTGACGACCTCTGGCGGCCATCGCGCTGGAGGTTCGAGGTTCCCGATCGTCCGCCGGGGATACCGTGGGCGATGCTGGCAACGCTGACGATCGTCATCGTCTACAACCCGGTTGGCAACGAGGCGCTAGCCGCGTGGGCCTACATCCCGGCGAACCTCGTCGTCGGTGTGGTGCTGATCGCAGTTGCCCGCTGGTCGGGGCTCTCCTGGGATCTGATGGGTTTGCGCCCCGACCGCCTCGCCAGGGGCGCCAAGGTCGGCCTTGCCGCGGCAGGAGCGATCCTGCTGGTCGTGGCCGTTGGGATCGTGCTTCCCCCGGCGCGCGGATACTTCGCCGACGATCGTTTTGTCGGCGAAGGGTGGGGCGAGCTGCTCTACCAGACGATGGTGCGGATCCCGATTGGCACGGCGGCTTTCGAGGAAGTGGTGTTCCGCGGCGTGCTGTTCGGGTTCTTCCTGCAACGCATGGCCGTGTGGAAGGCGGCGACCCTCTCATCGGTCTTGTTCGGTCTGTGGCACATCCTGCCGACGTTCGACAGCATTGAAACCAACCCCGGCGGAGATCTCTTGGAAGGCGGCCTGGCGGTGACGGCTGCCGTCGTCGGCAGCGTGCTCGTTACCGGCATCGCCGGCTACGCCTTCACCTGGCTCCGGCTGCGAGCCAACAGCCTGTTCGCCCCGATCCTGGCGCACTTCGCCGTCAACAGCGTTGCCTACGTGGCGGGGTGGATGGTGGTCCGCTACGGGTGGGCCTGAGGCCGAACGACCCGGGCTACTTGATCAGGACGTAGACGGTTTCACCCGGGGCGCCGTTGGCACCGTCGCGCAGTGCCTCGGGCAGCGCCAGGCGGGGGATCATGATGGCGGTCAGCGCTTCGATTTGGGCGCCTCCGGCCTTGCCGGATCCGCCGACGGTTTCCGCCGGGTCGTAGACGATGCCACAACTGCTGGACTTGCACTTCCAGAACGTGGTCTGCAGGTAGACCGGGCGGAACTCTCGGATCGTGCGGTCGGTGCTCCCGTTGCCGAGGGTGTCCTCCCAGAAGATGGGCACCCATGCCCACCGGACGGCGTCCTGGAGCTCTTCGGTGAAGATCGGCCCGTCTTCAGTGCTCCAGGAGTTGATGCAGGAGACCATGGCATCGTGGTTGGCGACCCCACCGCACAGGTTCTGCCCGTTGGTGTTGAGGAACTGCCACAGTGGTGTGTCGTCGAGTCCGGCGCCTCCGACGTTGCGGAGATTCTCGCCCCGCGCCAGTCGACCTGAGACGCCATCGCCGGGGAATCCGGTGACGAGTCCCGTCTGGAGCACGCCCGTCTTGTTGCCGGTCTCCGTGGTCAGGGTGTAGGGCTCGAGATGATGGTCGCCGCTCGAGCACACCGTACGGTCGACCAACGGCGTGACCCCGGCACTGGCGGCCTTCGACAGTTTGTGATCGGCGCCCTGAGCGATGTTGCGCGACATGCGGCCGATGGTGTTGCCGCTGCACGTGGTGGAGGTGCCCAGCGAGTCGCTGCCGAACTGCGTGATGTCGAGGAACCCGAAGTTGCCGGTATCGGGGCCGTCGCACGGGGAGACGCTCTTCGGATTGGCGCCGCTCTTGAGGCAGACCTCGATGTCGCCGCTGACGGCCCAGGGGAGGCCAAACGGCAACACCCCGCCCGCCTTGGTCGACGGGATCAGCTCGACCTCGGCTTCGCCCGAGGTTGCGATGGTCTCGTGGCCGAGGACCTGAGCGAATGCAGTCTGCATCTCTATGTCGGGCAGCCGAACCCGCATCTTGGTGAGGTCGGCGTTGAACGACACGCAATCCGAACTGTTGGTCTTGGTGTATTCGCCGGGCTTCTCGGCGTCGACGCACGCCGCCCAGGCGGTCTCCCACTCGTCGAACGTCAGATCGGGTTCGATGGTGTTGTACGTGATCCGGATGACTTCGGTCTCGGCGTCATCCATTGCCTGGCCTTCGGGCTTGTCCGCAACGAACTGGGCGCCGGCTAGGGCTCCGGTGTCGGCCGCGGCTTGATTCTCGCGTTTTTGGGACCACGCCATGGCCCCGTCAACGGCGATGGCGGCGAAGCCGAAGAGCATGATGAGTGAGAGGGCGACGAGGATGAGGGTGGCCCCCTCCTCGTCACTGCGGAGGCGATCCCTCAGGGACACGTGTAGCTCCCGCCCGCACCGTCGACCCACCAATCGGTTTCGCCGCTCAAAGGCTGCTCGATGCGGAATTCGATCGTTGACTCGATGTCGAGGTTTCCGAAGATGCCGTCGAGCATGCCGGTGATGGTCTGGTAGGTGCTCGAGATCGTGATCTGTGCCAAACCGCCGGTGCTGCCTTCGCTCGAGATCGGCGTGATGGTGACCACGGGGGTGGTGGCCGGGTAGACGATGTCCATCCGGGCACACGCCTCTTGGGCGACGGCTTGGACGTCGCCGTAGTTGACGGCCGCCAGGCGGGCCGCCTCACGGGTGCCGTGGCGAACGTCGTTCTGCTGAGCGAAGGCCCATGAGGCCTCGAGGATGCCAAACAGCATCACGATCAGCAGGGGGAGGATGATGGCGAACTCGACGAGCGCGGCGCCTTCCTC
Organism: uncultured Acidimicrobiia bacterium; assembly: GCA_963821095.1. Taxonomy (GTDB): domain Bacteria; phylum Actinomycetota; class Acidimicrobiia; order Spongiisociales; family UBA5794; genus CAVPHV01. The sequence continues at coordinate 16,857 of CAWGCJ010000010.1, forward strand.
GTGTTTCTTGCCCTTGGTGAGCAGCCGAAACATCGGCCGGCTCCCTTCGTAGTTTTTGTCCGTTCCGCAGCCGCTCGGCTCGAGAACGCTGTCCATACCAAGGTTGTCGGCCCGTCGAGGTACCAGACTTGAGGCCCATTAGGGGATTAGTCACGTGCGCCGGATCGGCGCGGTGGTGACGGGGCTGTCGGTTCAGCCGGCTGCCAACAGGGGGATCCGTCGTTCA
>CAWGCJ010000011.1:0-20388 GCA_963821095.1 uncultured Acidimicrobiia bacterium
CAAACCCATCTGCTCGGGGTCGGGCGGATCATCAGCGGCAGCCTCGGGCTCGGCATCGGACCGGAGGGGCGTTGGGTCGGGGACTTCGATCCGCCCGACAACCACATCGGCGACAAGAGCGAAGTCGTAGCGCATCTCCTCGAGGACTCGGGCACTGCCTCGCAGCGCCGCAGCCGGATGGAACGTGGGAACCAAGTGTCGTCCCCACCACGGGTAGGCGTGACCGCGCAACCTCGTGATTCCGGTCTCGGTACGAAGCAGGAGCTTCGATGAGAAGTTGCCAAGGGTGAGGACGACCTTGGGGTCCACCAGCGTCAGCTGGGCCCGCAAGTAGCCCTTGCACTCGTCGATCTCGTCTGGACGTGGGTCGCGGTTCTGCGGAGGGCGACACTTGACCACGTTGCCGATGTAGACCTCGGACCGTTCCAGCCCGATCTCGCCGAGGAGTTGCTCGAGCAGCAGGCCCGATCGTCCGACGAAAGGAAGCCCCTGCTCGTCCTCGCGCTGGCCCGGGCCCTCGCCAACGATCATGACGTCGGCATCGGGCGCCCCGGCGCCGAACACGACCTGGGTTCGGCTCTCCGCCAGGCGACATCGGGTGCAGCCCGCAGCTTCCTGCTCCAACGCATGGAGTTCTGCAGCACGGACGCCGGCACTCATCTCGGTCATGACCGCAACTCTACGACGGGAATCCCGGCGATGGATTGGGCCCGAGTCACCGCCAATTCGATGGCGCGCCCGACGATCCGGAAAGTGGCCTCCCCGAGCTCGTCGGGGTCGGTCACCCGGCTCCCACATGAGACCGCAAACACGGCGTCACCGTCGTAGCGGGTGTGTGCGGGTCGCAGGCACACGGCCAGGGCGTCGTGAGCGCGAACGGCAATCCGCATCAGCTCCGTGCGCGAGGCAGCCGCGTCGGTGGCCAATGCCACCAGGGTTGTCTGCTCGAGGGGTCTGATTCCGGCCGGCGCCGGAGGCGGCACAAGCGATCCACCGGTCAGAGCCAATCCTTCGAGGGTGAAGACGTCACCGACGGCGTTGACGACAACAAGGACACCGAGGGTTGCCTCGCCCACCGTCGTTGCTGCCGAGCCGACCCCACCCTTGCGGACCGCCTCGGAACCTCGCCACCCGGCTACGACGGCGCCGGTTCCGGCGCCGACGCTGCCCATGGCCACGGGATCGACGGTCTTGGCGCGGTAGGCCGCGGCCCCTTCGGCAGGTCCGGGTCGCACGGTTCCGTCACCAATGAGCAAGTCGTAGATGATGGCGGATGGCACGATCGGTACCGGCCCGGCAGGAGTTGGGTGGCCGCGTCCCTCAGCCGCAACCTCGCGGACCACTCCGTCGGCAGCGGCGAGTCCGAAGGCGCTTCCGCCCGAAAACACCAGCCCCTGGATCGTTTCGACCTTCATCCCCGGCCCGAGCAGGCCAACCTCGCGGGTCCCCGGTGCGGCGCCCCGGAGGTCGACGGCCGCCACGTTTGGCTCGGGAAAGATCATCGCGGTTACCCCGGTGGCGGCCACCACGTCGGTGTAGTGGCCGACGGCGACGCCGGGAACGGAGGTGAGGGTTCCCTCGGTCATGTGGAGCGCTCCTTCCGGTAGCGCCGCGGCAAGCGGGGTCCGAAGTCGCAAACAATTTCGTAGTTGATCGTGTCGAGCCGCACCGCCCACTCGTCGGCCGTGATCTCGTCGTCACCCTGCGCTCCGAGCAACACCACTTCATCGCCGACGGCGACGGGACCCTCGCCCACGTCGATGACGATCTGATCCATCGTGACCGTGCCGGCGAACGGGTGACGCCGCCCCCGGATCAGTACCTCGCCGCCGACGGACGAGAGCCTGCGGGCAACCCCGTCGGCGTACCCGATGGGCACGGTCGCCACCAGCGATGACGCCTGGAGCGGACGACGCCTGCCGTAGGAGGGTCGCTCCCCGGCAGGAAGGCGTCGCACGAGCGCAACCCGGGAAACGACTCTCATCGCCGGACGTAGCGCCACCGAGGGCCCCGATCCGGGTGCAGGACGCAGTCCGTAGATGCCGAGGCCAATGCGGACCAGATCGAACCGGCCGTCGGGGTAGTCGAGCGCCCCGGCGGTATTCGCCGCGTGCACGATGGGCACATCGATTCCCTCGGCCTCCAGCGTGGTGCGGAACTGATCGAGAGCAGTGAGCTGTCGGGTGGTGTACGCGGGGTCCTCGTCGGCAACGGCGAGATGGGTCCACAGGCCCTCGAGGGAGAGCCGATCGTCCGCGGCGACCTGTCGGACCAGCGGAAACGCTTCGAGCGGTTCGGCACCGACCCGGTGCATCCCGGTGTTGACCTTGATGTGGACCGGATAGGGAACCGCACCCGCCGCCAGGGCCGCATCGCCGAGGGCGGTGGCAAAGTCCTCGCGGTACACCGTCGGCCGGAGGTTCCACTCCACGACGGCGGCGGCGTCGGTGACTTCCGGCTCGGAAAGCAGAAGGATGGGGACCTCGATTCCCGCCTCGCGCAGCCGCCGACCCTCCTCCACCAGGGCAACGGCGAGCCACTCGGCGCCGCCGGTCATCGCCGCTTCGGCGGCAGGCACGTCACCGTGGCCGTAGGCGTCCGCTTTGACGACCGCACACACCAGTGCGGGCGCGACTTCGGCACGAATCGCAGCCACGTTGGCGGCAATGGCGTCGAGATCGATCTCAACCCACGAAGGCCTCACCGAGACACCCTCCTCCAGACGATCACCATCGCCGTGACGCTAGCGCCGCTACCAGGCGTACTGGCCGGCGACGTTGGCGAGCAGGCCGGCGGTGACCGTCATGTGCCGAGAAAGCTCGGCGGCGGCTCGCCCGTGCCAAAACGCAGCGGACCGGGCCGCGGCCTCGCCGCTGAGCCCACACGCCCAGAGTGCGGCCACCATCCCGGCGAGCACGTCGCCGGTTCCAATGGTGGCGAGTTCCGGGCCACCGCTGCGGATTGCCCACACCTGGGACCCAAGGACGAACGTTGGGTTCCCCTTCAGGAGCACCACGACACCCATCTCCTCGGGCAGTTTCGCAGCTACCCGGTAGTCGGCCTCCTGGCCGGTGAGGCGACGGAACTCTCCGGCGTGGGGGGTGATCACCGTCGGCGCGGTGCGGGCCGCCAGCGCCTCGGTTCCCTGGAGTGCGTTGAGGGCGTCGGCGTCGACGATCATCGGGCCATCCCAACCGGACAGCAAGCCCTCGACGAAGCGGTCCTGCCCCAGCCCGAGGCCGGGACCAAGCACCATGACGTCGAAGCGCCTGGCCTGCTCGATTACCGCATCGACGTCGTCTCCGGTGAACCGCGAACCCGACCCGACGCCCCGGGTCATGACATCGTCCGACAGCGCCGCATACGTCGGCTGGAGCGCCCGGGGGCACACCACGGCGGCGGAGCCGGCACCCATCGCCAGCGCACCTCTCGCCGCCAACATGGGCGCTCCCGTGATTCCGGGTGAACCGCCGACGACGGCAACCGATCCGGCCGACCACTTGTGCGACTTCCGGGGCCGCGGGGGCGCGCCGCGTCGGCTTCGCCGCAGACCAGCATGGCGGCCTTGCCGCCCCGCAGTCCGATGTCGGCAATGGTCACGATCCCACACCGCTCCGGTCCCTCGCCGAGCAGATGCCCCGGCTTGAAGGCATGGAAGGTGACGGTCCGGTCCGCGGTGAAGGCCTCGCCCGGCACGTCACCGCTGGCGGCGTCGAGGCCGCTGGGAACATCGACGGCCAGCACGGGCGCATCGACCTCGGTCCAGGGGCTTGCCACGTCGGGAAGCGAGCCGCTGAATCCCACGCCAAACATCGCATCGATCAGGAGATCCGCCGCCTCGGGCTGGTCCAAGGGCTTGACCCTTACTCCGGCCGCCTCGGCGGCCCCGGCGGCGTTCTGGGCCGCCGTGTTGCCTTCCTTGGGGGGACCAAGTGTGTAGACCGTGACGGCGCAGCCTCGGCGGGCGAGGTACTTGGCGGCGACGTAGCCGTCGCCACCGTTGTTCCCGGTCCCGGCGAGCACCGCGACACGAGCTCCGTAGCCGGCGCCCATGTCGACCGCGGCAAGTGCCACCGCAAGCCCGGCTCGCTCCATCAAGACTCCGACGGGTTCGGAGGAAGCCAGATCGAGCCGACCGGATTCTTCGGGGGTGATCACCAGTTGCATGGGGTCAGTATCTCAGTCCAGAAGCATCGGGCGCAATCACAGCTCAGTGCTCGCCCATCGAGACGGCAAACACCAGCGCCCGATCGTCGGTGTGGGTGATGGTCACCATGACCTTCGTCACCCCAAGGCTCTCGAGCGCGGCGAGCCGCCGTCCCGGAAAGGTTCACCCGGGGTGCGCCGCCGCCGGTGATCTCGACATCGCGGAATCGGATGGCCCGCCACCCCATGCCCAGGCTCTTCATGACGGCTTCCTTGCCGGCAAACCGAGCGGCAAGCCGGGCCGAGGGATCGGCGTAGCGGTGGGCGTACGCCCACTCGTGCTCCGTGAAGCACCGTTCCCGGAAACGCTCCCCGTAAATGCCCAGGAGCCGCCGTACGCGGCTGATCTCGGCGAGGTCGACCCCGAGCCCTTTGATATCCATGACCCAAGCGTACCGAGTCACGTTGCGGTAAGCGGGACGCCCATCCGCTCCGGGGCCACCGGCCCGCTGCGAATGCTGCTGTCGCTACTCCACCGTCACACTCTTGGCGAGGTTTCTGGGCTGGTCGATATCGTGGCCACGGAGGCGGGCTACGTGGTATGCCAATAGTTGCAGCGGAATGACTGCGGTAACGGGGCCGAGCAGGTCGTCGGCACGAGGGATAGGCAACACGACGTCGGCATGCTTGCCGATCTCGGTGTCGTCCTCGTAGGCCACCGCGATGATCGTCCCGCCGCGTGCCTTGACCTCCTGGACTGCGGAGATGGTCTTGTCGTAGACCGCCTGTTGAGTGATGACCACGACAACCGGCGTCCCCTTGGTCACGAGAGCAAGCGTCCCGTGCTTCAACTCGCCGGCCGGCATCGCCTCGGCGTGTGAGTAGCTGATCTCCTTGAGCTTCAGCGAGCCCTCCATGGCCACGGCGTAGTCCAGACCGCGCCCGATGAAGTAGATGTCGTCGGCATGCGCAATCGCTTCAGCGGCGGCGATCACCCGCGCTTCGTCGCTGAGGGCAACCTCAACATGGCTGGGAAGCAGGTGAAGTCCGTGGACCACACGCTCGGCCAGCGCTTCATCGACGACACCACGAGCCCTGCCGATGCGCAGCGCCAGCAGGTACTGGGCGATCAGCATCGCCAGGTAGGCCTTGGTCGACGCAACCGCGATCTCGGGGCCTGCCCGGGTATAGAGGATGTCGTCGGCGTCACGCGCCAGGGTGCTTCCAACCACATTGGTCAACGCCAGTAGCCGCGACCCGCGGCTCTGGGCGAGACGAGCGGCCGCCAGCGTGTCGGCGGTCTCCCCCGACTGACTGATGGCGATCGTCAGAGACCCTTCGCCGACGAGCGGATCGGCGTACCGCATCTCATGGGCGAACTCGACATAGGTGGGGATGCGCAGCACCCGCTGGAAGATCTCGCGCCCAACGAGGCCGGCGTGATAGGCCGTGCCGCAGGCCGTAATCCAGATGCTGTCGAGGGATCGGGCGAACTCGTCGTCGAAGTTCACATCTTCGAGCCAGGTGGTGCCGTCCTCATCGAGGCGCCCGGCGATGGTCTCGGTGATCACAGCAGGCTGCTCGTTGATCTCCTTGAGCATGAAGTGGTCGTATCCACCCTTTTCGGCTTGGGTGGCATCCCACTCGATGTGGAGGGGCTCACGAACGACGGCGCCTCCCTCAATCTTCTCGACGGTGGCGCCATCGGCGGTCACGATCACGAGCTCGCCGTCCTCGATGATGAGGAAGTCTCTGGTGTGATGGAGAACGGCGGGAATGTCGGAAGCCAGGAACGTCTCATCCTCGCCGAGACCGACGACCAGTGGACTGATGCGGCGCACGGCAATGATGCGGCCGGGCTCGAGCGCACTCATCACCACCAAGGCGTATGCGCCCTCCGCTTGGGCCACAGCGGCCCGCACCGCAGCAACCAGATCACCGTCGTACGCACGTGCCACGAGGTGCGCAAGGATCTCGGTGTCGGTTTGCGAGGTGAGCACATGCCCTTCGGCCTCGAGCACCTCACGCAGGCTGATGAAGTTCTCGATGATCCCGTTGTGCACGACGACAAACTTGCCACTCGGGTCCGTATGGGGGTGGGCGTTGACGTCACTTGGTTCGCCGTGGGTCGCCCACCTGGTGTGGCCGATGCCGATGGTGCCCTCGAGGGGCTCAGCATCGAGCAGCACCGCAAGCCGCTCGATCTTGCCCTCAGACTTTCGAACGTCGATGGCGCCGTTCGCCACCGCAATCCCAGCTGAGTCGTAGCCGCGGTATTCGAGGCGTCGCAGCCCTTCGAGGAGCAACGGTGCCGCCTCTCGCGGCCCTACATATCCCATGATTCCGCACACGCGCGTGAACCTCCTGTGTAAGGACCGGAGGAGGCTGCGAGCCGCAGCTCGCCTCACACCGGAGCGGCCTCTGTCCCCGAGATCACTCTCGGGTTTTGCTCCGCTCCGTTACGGCCGTGAGTGGCCGAGAGGGCATCCGCCGACAAATCGATACTCCCTCTCCCTCGTCACCTTGCCACAGCAAGGGCGGGCGCTGGATTGGTTTCTCCGGTCGGTCGTCAATTGTCGACCCGAGGCTAACCGGGTGGGGTGGCTCCGCAAGGCCATTGCCCGAGCGCCGCCGGGCTGGTCAGCTACCGACGGAGCGCCGTCAGCCAAGTTCCTCAACCACAATCGCGCTGACGGAGCGCCGTCAGCCAAGTTCCTCAACCACAATCGCGCTGACGGCGGTCGCGATTCCCTCGGCGTCGGCTTCGTCGGCCGCCTCGACCATGACCCGCACCAGCGGCTCGGTGCCCGACGCACGAACCAGAATGCGGCCGTCACCGTGCAACCGCTCCTCCGCTTCACGTACGGCATCCCAAATCGGGGCGGAGTCGTCGAGGCCCGCCTTGTTCGGCACCGTGACGTTCTGCAATACCTGGGGGTAGCTCCGCATCACCGTGCGCAGCTCGCGCAACTCGCGTCCGGTCGACGCCATCACGGAGGCCAACTGCAGCGCGGACCGCAGCCCGTCACCGGTAGCTCGATCCGACAGAATGATGTGTCCGGACTGCTCTCCACCGAGCACAGCCCTGGTGCGGCGCATCTCCTCGAGCACATACCGATCGCCGACCTGGGTGGCGATGAACTCGATATCGAGGTCCTGCATCGCCTTGCGGAATCCAAGATTGGACATGACGGTGGCGACAACAAGGTCCTTCTTGAGCTTGCCTTGCTCCTTGAGATGTCGAGCGAAGATCGCCATCAGAACGTCGCCGTTGACGATCTCACCATCTTCGTCAACGGCGATGAGGCGATCGGCATCGCCGTCGAAGGACAATCCAACCCTTCCGGCAGCGTGTTCGCGGAGATACTCGGGGTGGGTAGCGCCACAGTTGAGATTGATGTTCATTCCGTCGGGTTCGGAATTGAAGATCTCAACCTCGGCGCCGAGTCGGCGGAAGAGCCGAGGAGCTGCACGGAATGCGGCGCCGTTGGCACAGTCAAGGGCAAACGACAGGCCTCGCATCGAGTAGTCGAACGAGTCGGCCAGGTAGTCGACGTAGCGTTCCGTCGCGTCGGTCATCACGGACTGGATACCAATGCCGGCTCCACCGGGTGACCGCCACGGCGCGGAACGGCGGTAGCGCTCTTCGATTGCAGCCTCCCGCTTGTCGGAGAGCTTGGCACCATCGTTTCCGAAAAATTTGATCCCATTGTCGGGCGCCGGGTTGTGCGAGGCGCTGACCATCACGCCATACCGCGAGCCGGTATCGCGACCAAGGCGAGAAACCGCCCCCACCGGAATGATGCCGAGATCGACCGTGTCGACGCCGACTGAGTTGAACCCGGCGTGGAGCGCAGAGGCAAGCATGGGGCCGGAACGGCGAGTGTCGCGGCCGATCACGACCGGACCATCGCTTCCCTCGCCGGCAGCACGCGCCAGGTCGAATGCCATATCGGGCGTCAGGTCGGTGTTGGCGTGACCACGCACCCCGTCGGTGCCGAAGAGCTTGCGAACGTCAGCCACTGCACTGGAGCCTTGCTTCGCTGCGTAGGGCCCGGAGCCGGGCGATCACCGCTTGGTGAACTGCGGGGCGCGGCGGGCCTTGCGAAGCCCGTACTTCTTGCGTTCCACCCGGCGAGCGTCGCGGGTCAGGAACCCTTCTTTCTTCAGGGCGCTGCGCAGCTCGGGCTCGACGCCGACCAGGGCGCGAGCAATGCCGAGCCGAAGCGCGTCGCTCTGGCCGGTGTAGCCACCACCCTCGAGCGTTGCGTGGACGTCGTACCGTCCCTCTGCCTCAACAGCCTTGAGCGGTTCGAGTACCCGGAGCCGCAGCGGCAACTGGGGGAAGTACTCGTCGAGCGGGCGGCCGTTCAGCGTGAGTTGGCCGGTCCCGTCGTAAAGGCGGACTCTGGCGACCGAACTCTTGCGCCGGCCGGTGGCTTGGACGAGCGGTTTCGCCATCAGGCGTTCACCTTTCTGACGTCGTAGGCACGCGGACTCTGTGCCGCGTGGGGGTGATCAGGTCCGGCGTACACCCTGAGCTTGGACATGATCTGGCGTCCCAGCCGGTTCTTCGGGGTCATCCCCTTGACGGCGGCCTGGATGATCCGCTCGGGATAGCGCTCTCGCATTTGGGTGAAGTTGAGTTCGCGCAGCCCGCCCGGGAAGCCGGAGTGCCGGTAGTACATCTTGTCGACCGCCTTGTTGCCGGAGATGGCGATCTTTTCGGCGTTGACGACCACCACGTAGTCACCACCATCGACATGGGGCGCAAACGTCGGCTTGTGCTTACCACGCAGGAGTTGCGCCACGGCAGAGGCCAATCGGCCTAGCGGCACATCGGTGGCGTCGACGACCAGCCATTCCTGGCTGATGTCAGCCGGCTTGGGCGTGAACGTCTTCTGGAGCTTTGCTTTCATTGCGACATGCCTCGCGGACCGTCGGACACAAGGAAACCCCCGGAACCGGGAGCGGAAGGGCATGTTACGGCATCCCAGAGGTAAGTGCCAATCGTTTTGAGAGCCATCGGGCTCTTTAGTTCCCGTACTCCACCGCTACCAAGGTGAGGCCGTGCGGTGGGGCTGCGCCCTTGGCGATGCGGCGGTCCCGCGCCTCGAGGATGGCAAGCACGTCGCTTGGGTCCAGGCGGCCGCGACCGACTTCAACACAAAGGGCGACCATGGAGCGAACCATCTGGTGGCAGAACGAACTCGCCGCAACGTCAAAGGCCAGCAGGTCGCCGTCCCGCCGTGACCACGCGGCGCGCCGCACCAGACGAACCGTGCTGCGCTCCCCCGCCTTGCGGCACAACGAAGCAAAGTCGTGCTCACCGATGAAGTGGCCTGCCGCCTCGTTCATCCGGTCGATATCGAGCGGACTCGGATACTGCCAGCAGAACGGGGCATGGAACGGATCGGGCGTCTCACGGTTGAGGATCAGGTACGTGTAGGCGCGCTCGGTGGCGTCGAAGCGGGCGCTGAATCCGTCGCCGACCGGCACGATCCGGCTCACCGCGATCTCGGGCCCAAGCTGCCGATTCAGCGAACGAACCAGCCGGGCAGTGTCGAGTTCGGCGTCGGTCGTGAAACTGACCACCTGGGCACGGGCATGGACCCTCTTGTCGGTGCGCCCCGCCACGGCGGTCTCCACGGGGTCGACGATTCGAAACAACGCATCCTCGAGGGCACCCTGGACGGTGCGCACATTCGGCTGACGGGCGTATCCGTGGAATCCGGAACCGTTGTAGGCGAGGTCGATGCGGTAGCTGGGCACGGCTCAGATCGGAAGGCCGTTGAGGATGGCGTTGATGACCACATACCCGATCCAGCCGCCGACCGCTACGAGTGAACCCTTGGCGAGATCAAGATCTGCGATGTAGTTCATCCCTTTCGCCATGATCGCCACAAACCAGATGCTGCCGATGGCGTTGGCGATGGTGAACCCCGAAGTGCTGTTGGGCGAGAGCAGTTGGACGGCGGCGATGGTGACCAGCACCGTCGGATAGGCAAACCCGGCCAATCGGAGGATCACCTGATAGTTGCCATCGCGCTGGAAGAGGAAGCGCTGAATCGCCCACACGATGGCCGAATAGAGCAGCCAGAACACCAGGCCCTGGATCATGAACCGGATGAGGAGTTCCACGAACGCAAAGTTCAGCAAGTCGCGGAAGCCGGCGAACCCGATCAACCCCAGGAACAGGAGGAAGCGTGTCACCGCGACCAGGATGAAGGCGTCTCCCGTGGCACGATCGTCGAAATCCATCCACACGACGGCGTCGCGCTCAAAACGGACCGTCTGGAGCAGGCGACGCATGGTCTGGCGCATAGGAACCTCGGTTGGGGAATTGGCGTGCCGAGGATACCGCGCCGCCGCCGCCAAGAGGCGACCGCCAGGACCGGGCAGTCCCCGGTGGTAACTCACCTCGCGATTCGAGAACAGCGTGCATGCCAGACCCACCTAGGTGTGCTCTTTGGGGAGGTTGTCCTTGAGGATGCTGGTGGGGGTGGCCCATCCGAGTGATCCGTGGGCTCGGTGGTGATTGTAGAAGTGGATGAACCCGGTGTAGGCCAGGGTGCGTTGGGTGTCTGAGGTCCAGGGTCGGATGTAGGCCCATTCCTCGAGCAGGATGCGGTGAAAGCGTTCGACCTTGCCGTTGGTTTGGGGGCGGCGAGGTCGGGTCTTTTTCGCTTTGGTGCCGGTGGCGGCACAGGCGCGGTGCCAGAGCCCGGATTTGTAGCAGCCGCCGTTGTCGGTAAGGACCCGCTGCGGGCTGATCCCGATCGATTGGTACCAGGCTGCGGCGCGGGTCCAGAACCCAGCGGCGGTGATGGCTCTGTCGTCGTTGAGGATCTCGGAGTAGGCAATACGGGTGCGGTCATCGATGGCGGTGTGGATGTAGCGGTACCCGGCTCGTCCCGCAATGGTGGCCTTCTCACCTTGGTAGCCGCGTCCGTGGAGACGCCAGCCGCCTCCGTCGGGGATACCAGCGATCTTCTTGATATCGACGTGGATCAACTCGCCTGGCAGGTCACGTTGATACCGGCAAGGTTTCGCCTTGTGGGTGGCTCGGTCTCCCCGATCGAGACGGCCGATGCCGGCCCGGTTCAAGATGTTCTGCACCGTTGAGGCAGCCAGACCAATCTCATACCCAATGTGATCCGCCCCCCAGCGGCGCTTCTTGCGGAGCCGGATCACCCGACGACGTAGATGCCGCGGGGTCCGGTTCGGAGACCGACGCGGCCGCGACGACCAATCCCGCAAACCCGATTCACCCTCGGTGAGGAACCGGTCCCGCCACTTACGCACCGTCTTGGCGTCGACCTGGAATCGTTCCGCCGTGGCCGTGACCGTCCACTTGCGTTCCACAACACACTCGACCATGCGGCGGCGACCCTCCGGAGTGAGCGGCGCGTTCGGATGCTGTGATCTAGCGTACGTCATGAGCCCTCCTTGGGAGCCGTGAGTCTTTCAACCCACAGTCTCGCTCGGAGGGCTCCATCAGTCACCCCATCCCGCCAGGGACAACGTCCCCGGTTGTCACACCTAGGGGTGTTGGACAAACGCGGCGCGGGATTGCGCCGGCGAGCACAACACCTGCCCTTGACCTTCGCGGCAATCCCAAGCTGGCGTTGCTCAACAGTCCCCTAGGCTGGAACCCTGCACGAGGTTGAGGAGACGAATGAACCGCCCGCTTTCCGCTCTGATCGTCGGACTCGCACTGCTAGCAGCAGCTTGTGGCTCCGCGAGTGAGACAACAGAAATCGAGATCACCGATAGCTTCGATACCGGAGTGATCCGAATCGACAGTGGCGACGTTGTCGTGCTCGGAAACAACGACGGCATCACCACGATCGAGGCAACGTTGTCCTACAGCGGGACGGCACCCGAGGTGACGGCGGATGTGGTCGACGGCGGCCTCGTTGTCGGCCACACCTGCGCAGGGAGCGACGAATGCAGCGTCGACTACAACATCAGCTTGCCCGAATCGACGGCTCTCGTCGTCGATGTCGGCGAGGGCAAGCTCACCGTCACCAGCATGAAGGCGGAGCTCTCAGCCACGACCGGCGCCGGCGAACTCTTCCTCAACACGATCGAGGGCCCCGCCATCGTGGCGCAGTCGGGCGACGGGTTCGTGTTCGGGACCCAGATGAAGACGCCACAAGCCTCGTTCACCGCGGCTGAAGGTGACATCGACGTGTCGTTCGATGACGTGATCGAAGAGCTCTCGGTGGCCACCGAAAAGGGCGACATCACCGTGCAGCTCGAGGGCGGGCCCTACGCCTTCGACATCACGGCCGACGGGAGTGTCAACAACAAGGTCGACGCGTCCGACACCGCCACAAACACCGTTGTCCTCAGGACGGCTTCCGGCGATGTCGAGGTCTTCCCGCAGTAGCGGCCATACGGGCGGCGACCCGCTGCACCGAGGCGTCTTCCCACCCGGCGGCGATCTCGTCAATCGGGACCCACGCGGCCGCCATCACCTCATCATCGGCTTCGAACTCGTCGGTTTCGGCGTGAAACAGGAAGCGAAGGTCGAAGTGGGCATGAGCCGGTTCGCCACGGGCGGCCGGAATGGCGTGTACGTCGATGTCGAAGAGGTCCGTCGGGAGCGGCTCGGCAAGTGTCACCGCCGTCTCCTCCCGTACCTCCCGTGCCGCCGCGACGATCGGGTCACGATCCTCGGGGTCGATGTGCCCGCCCGGCTGCAACCAGCGGTCGAGCCGCCGGTGATGCACCAGGAGCAACGCGTCGCCGTCTGGTGAGACCACAAACCCCGATGCGGTGAAATGACCCGGTACGAAGTGGTTGCGGGAAAATGGATCATCAACGTCGGACGCCAGCGCCAGCATCTGATCCCGAAACGAGACCTCTTCGGTAGTTGGTGCGTAGCTCTCGAGGACTCGAACGAGCTGCAGTTGCCGACTCATTGATCGGAGTCCGCAAGCTGATGTCCACCGGCGGGGAGGCCGATGCTCAGACCAGCTCGATCTTCGCCATTTCGGCACCGTCGCCACGACGGGGACCAAGCTTGATGATCCGGGTGTATCCCCCATTGCGCGCCTCATAGCGAGGCCCGATGTCATCGAACAGCTTGGTGACAACCTGGGTGTCCGGGATCTTGCGGAGCACCAGCCGGCGGGCGTGCAAGTCGCCGCGACGAGCCTTGGTGATCATCTTCTCGACGTACGGCCGCAGCAGCTTGGCGCGGGCTGCGGTCGTCGTGATCTCTTCTTCCTCGATCAACGAGGCGGCGAGGTTGGAAAGCAACTTCCTCTGGTGCGACGGGCTCCCGGCGAGACGGGGCCCCTTCTTGGGAGCCGGCATTAGACGGCACCCTCGGAGTCAGCAGCCGAGCGCAGCGAGAGGCCGAGCTCGTCCAACTTGGCGGTGACTTCCTCGAGGCTCTTCTGGCCAAAGTTGGTGATGTTGAGAAGGTCGTCTTCGGTCTTCTCAACCAACTCACCGACCGAGTGGATCTGGGCACGGCGCAAGCAGTTGCGGGGACGCTCCGACAGGTCAAGCGCCTCGATCGGCAGATCGAGGTCGGGAGAGGTCGACTCTGCGGTGACCACATCACCAAGCTCGAGGCCCGGCGCTTCTTCGTCGAGGTCGGCGAATAGGCCGAGCAGCTCACGCAGCGTCTTGCCGGCCGACGACATCGACTCGCCCGGAGTGACGGCGCCGTTGGTCTCGACATCGAGGATGAGCTTGTCGAAGTTGGTCATCTGACCGACCTGGGTGCTCTCCACCTTGTAGGAGACCTTGCGGACCGGCGAGAAAATCGAGTCGATCGGGATGACCCCGATGGTGTCGCTCTTCTTGTTGCGGTCTGCGCTGCGGTAGCCGACGCCGCGTTCTGCGGTCATCTCGACCTCGACCCGGCCGGAAGATGAGAGGCTGGCGAGGTGCAGATCGCCGTTGACCACCTCGACGCCGGCGGGGACCTTGAGATCGCCCGCAGTGACGTCCTGCTTGCCCTTGGCGGACAGATACAGGGTCTGCGGTTCGTCTGTCTCGACGCGGATGACGACCTGCTTCAAGTTCAGGATGAAATCTACGACGTCTTCAACGACGCCTTCCATCGTGGAGAACTCATGCTGCACACCCTCGATTCGCACGGAGGTGATGGCGGCACCGGGAATACGAGCAAGGAGGGTACGGCGCAGGGTATTGCCCAGCGTGTAGCCGAAGCCCGGTTCGAGCGGCTCAACAATGAACCGCGACCGGTCGTCGCTGACTTCTTCTTCATCGATTTGTGGACGCTGGACGATGAGCACGCGGCGCTCCTCGGGCTCGGGGACGGCTGTACTAGGTGACTACTTGGAGTAGAGCTCGACGACGAGCTGCTCTTGGATTTGGGTGTCGATCTGCTCGCGGCTGGGAAGCGTCGTGACAAGAATCCGGCGCTCGTCGCGGTCGACCTCGAGCCACTCGGTGGCGGGGCGGTCGACGGTGTCGACAGAGTGCAGGATCGGGAACGCCTCTTTGCTGCGTTCCTTGACCGTGATCTCATCTCCCTGACGTACCTGGTACGACGGGATGTCAACCTTCTTCCCGTTGACGAGGAAGTGGCCATGGTTGACCAATTGCCGCGCCTGGGGGCGGGTCCGAGCAAGCCCGGACCGGTACACGACGTTGTCGAGACGAGCCTCGAGGATGCGCAACAGGTTCGTACCGGTGATCCCGGACTGCCGATTGGCTTCCTTGTAGTAACGACGGAACTGCTTCTCGAGCACGCCGTAGATGTGGCGAACCTTCTGCTTCTCGCGCAACTGGATCTGATACTGAGACTCGCGGATGCGCCCCCGTCCGTGATCACCGGGCGGGTATGGGCGCCGATCGAAGTACTTCGCCTTGTTGTCGTCCAGCAGCTGGCGCGCCCTACGGCTGACCTTGGTGCGGGGTCCGGTGTAGCGAGCCATCTAGTGACCCTTCCGTTTCTTGGGCCGGCAACCGTTGAATGGAATCGGGGTCACATCTTTGATACCCGTGACCTCGATCCCCATGTTCTGCAGGGTGCGAATCGCCGTCTCCCGGCCGGAGCCGGAGCCACGCACGATGACGTCGAGCTTGCGGATCCCCATTTCACCGGCCTTACGAGCGGCTTGCTCCGCGGCGACCTGAGCGGCGTAGGGCGTCGACTTGCGAGAGCCCTTGAACCCGACCGATCCGCCCGAGCTCCATGCCACGACCCCACCATCCTGATCGGTGATCGTGATGATGGTGTTGTTGAAACTGGCCTTGATGTGGGCCTGGGCGTGCGGAAGGTTCCGCTTGGCCCGACGACGTCTTGCTTGCTGTGCCACGTATCTCTCCGGGAAGCGCTACTTGGTGACTTTTTTCTTCCCCGCAATGGGCATCCTCTTGCCCTTGCGGGTGCGCGCGTTGGTGTGCGTGCGCTGGCCACGTACCGGGAGGCCACGGCGATGCCGCAGACCCTGGTAGCTGCCGATTTCGATCTTTCGCTTGATGTTCTGGGCAATATCCCGTCGCAGATCACCCGCAACCGTGAAGTTACTGTCGATGAACTGGCGAATCTGAACGACCTCAGCATCGGTGAGGTCCCGGACTTTGGTGTCCATGTCGATCTCGAGCGACTCGAGGACGACGCGAGATGAGGGACGTCCGATCCCATAGATGTACGTGAGACCGATCTCTACTCGCTTGTCCCTCGGAAGGTCGGTTCCGGCGATGCGGGCCATCTGTCGTTACCCCTGACGCTGCTTGTGTCGCGGATTGGAACAGATCACCCAGACGCGCCCATGGCGCCGGATGATCCGGCACTTCTCGCACATTCTCTTGGCGGAAGCTGAAACTTTCATCGGTGTCTCGTCCTACCTCGTATCGAACCTTGTCCGCCGGTGGTGTCCACGCAAAGGGGGCCCAAAAGCGTGACCGCTGCCGAGCTTCGCCCCAAACCAGTAGTCAGGGAGCGGCTCGACGACGCGTCGCAAGGTCGACACATCATCTCTTTTTGCCACACGAAAACTCCGGCCCGACGTGGGCCGGACCCGGCATGTTAGGTAGGGTCAGGCACAAGGGCAAATTGTTCAATGAGGCCGGGCGGATCTACCGACTCGAGTCGTAGCGGGCGCCGGAGAAGCGGAGGGACCGATGATCACCATTCTCATCCCTGCCTTCAACGAGGAACGGGCCGTCGCAAGGGTGGTTGCCGGCATTGCCACGTCGCTGGCGGGCCACACCACCACCGTCGTGGTGATCGACGACGGATCGACGGATGGTACGGGAGCAGCAGCCCGAGCGGCCGGAGCCGAGGTCATTGTGACGGGTAAGAACCTCGGGAAGGGTTGCGCCATGCGGCGCGGTCGATCCCGGGCCACCGAATTGCACGCGGACATCGTCGTCGCCATTGACGCAGATGGACAGCACGATCCCGCCTGCTTGCCTGCGCTCGTGGGTCCCGTGGTCGCCGGCACGCACGACATGGTGATCGGAAGTCGCTATCTCGACAATCCCGGCCGCGGCGACACGCCCCGCAATCGCTACGTCGTCCGCAGCCTCACGTGTCGATATCTGGGCGGGACCGTCGGCTTCGACCTCACCGACCCATATTCGGGTCTGCGGGCCTACAACCGGCGGGTGCTCGATGAGATGCGCCTCGTGGGCCCTGGCTATCAGAACGAACTCGAACTGCTCTACGAGGCCGCCATCAAGGGGTGGCGAGTATGCGAGATACCGATCCCCCGGCTGTACCCGCCACACTCGTCGAAGATGGGGGTCCGCGGCGGAAAGCTGATCGGCCGACTACGGGTGCTCGCCGGATATGCAGGGACGATGGTGAACAAGCACCGGGAACTGCGGGTTGTCCGACGCTCTGCGGGCCGCAACCATGTCGACGACGCGCCATGAAGTGGAGGAACCATGGACACATCGACGGCCCAAGCTGAGTTGCTCTCCGAATTCGCTGAGTTGGTAGCCGACGACGATCTCCCAGGTCGGGCCGATGACTTCATGCGGCGTACCGCCGACATGGTCGACCTCTTCTTTCGCACGGGTTCGTTCACCGTCGCCGACGATCCGTTCAAGGGCACCGACAAGGAGTTGGCGCTCGACTCCGACCTGTTCTATGTGATGTTCTGGCGGATGTTCGATCAGACCCCTGCGGCACTGATGCAGGACTTTGCGATTCGTCTGCGCCGCATCCTGGCCAAACGAATCTTCAAGTCGGTCGGCGATGGCGTGATCTTTCACCACAACGTGCTGTTCAGTTCGGGTAAGAACATCGAACTCGGCAACGGCGTCTTCGTGAATCGGCACGTCATGTTGGACGATCGTGGTCCGCTCACCGTGGGTGACCACACCGTCATGGCCGCGGGCACCATCATCGAGACGCACACGCACCGGTATCGGGATTTTTCGGTGCCGCTCCCGCTGGGCGGTAGGGACATGCTGCCGGTGCACATCGGCAGCAATTGCCTGCTGGGCTACAACGCGGTGATCCTTGCCGGAGTGACCCTCGGCGACAGGGTCATCGTTGCCTCGAACGCAGTGGTCACCAAGGACGTGCCCGATCGCTCCATCGTCGGCGGCGTACCGGCCAAGTTCATCAAGGAGATCGACCCGCTGCCGGGCACGGATTCCCTCTAGGCAGGCCTGCCTGATCAAGGAGATTTCCCCTAGGCAGGGAAGGCAATCGGCGCGAGGATATGGCCAGACGAGCGGAGCCCTCGGAGCGCCCAAGCAACGGGTCCGTAGACCCGATACGAGACAACGTGGAGCGCAGACGAGGGCTCTGCCGCGAGAGTCCCCTTCTCCAGAGCTGTACTCACACCAGTTTGGGCTCAGTCAGGGTCAGCACTTTGGGGCCTTCGCTGGTGATGGCAACGGTGTGTTCGAAATGGGCGGATAGCTTGCCGTCACGGGTCACCACCGTCCACCCGTCTTCGAGCAGCAGTGTCTCCTCGGTGCCGAGGTTGAACATGGGTTCGATGGCGAGTGCCATACCGACCTTGAGTTTGAGGCCCTTCCCCGGCTTGCCGTAATTCGGCACATTCGGCGCCTCATGCATCTGGCGCCCGATCCCGTGACCGATGTACTCGCGCACCACCCCGTATCCGTAGGGACGGGCCGTCGCCTCGACGGCTGCGCCAACATCGCCGAGGCGGTTGCCCGCTCGTGATTGAGCCGCCCCGTTCCACAGCGCCTGCTCGGTGACGTCGAGCAATTGCTGCACCGCCGGCGGCACTTCGCCGACCGCAACGGTAAATGCGGCGTCGCCGTGCCATCCCTCGTAGATGGCCCCGGCGTCGATGGACAGGACGTCACCATCCTTGAGGCGGTAGCCGTCCGGAATGCCGTGCACGATGACGTGATTGGGGGAGGCGCAAATCGTCGCCGGAAAGCCGTGGTAGCCCAGGAACGACGGCCGGCACCCGTGGTCCCTGATCACCCTGGCCGAAATCCCATCGAGTTCCGTCATCGCCACACCGGGCACCGCGGCCTCGCGGACGGCTTTGTGCACGGCAGCTACGCACGCACCGGCGACCGCCATCTTGTCGAACTCCGCGTCCGACTTCATCGTTATGACCCGGCCGTCGTTCATTATTCGGCAGCCAGCGCTCTCACCAGACGGCCGAAGACCTCATCGATTGTGCCAAGACCGTCGACCACTAGGACATCCACGCCATGTCCCGGGTAGTACGCCACCAGCGGCGCCGTCTCGGCCTGGTACACCTGCTGGCGGTTGCGAATGGTCGCTTCGTTGTCATCGGCGCGGCCTTCTTCCTCGGCCCGCTTGAGCAACCGTGCAACCAACTCGTTCTCATCAGCGTCGATCAGCAGCGCCACATCGAGGGCGCCCTCGCCCATGACGGCGTCGAGCGCCTCGGCCTGGACCACGTTGCGAGGAAACCCGTCGAGCAGGTAGCCGCAAGCCGCGTCGTCACGCCCGAGGCGCTCCGCCACCATCGCCACAACCAGATCGTCGGGGACCAGATCCCCAGCCTGCATGATCGCATCGGCCTGCAAACCCAACTCGGTGCCGTCCGCAACGTTCTGGCGCAGCATCACCCCGGTAGAGATGTGCGGCACCCCCAACGCCCGCGCCAACATCGCAGCCTGCGTGCCCTTACCGGCCCCCGGGGGCCCCAAGAAAAGAATACGTCGTCCCATGAGGAGCCAGGTTAACGGTTCCACGTCTGGGGTCGGCCGGGAATCATCATCTGGTCGACCACGGCGAGGGGGGTTGACTGCGAGTAAGAATTATCTTACAGTAAGGAAGAAAAGTCTTACATAGGAGGAATCGTGGATGCGCTCTGGGTCGCCGTCGCAGTCATCGGTGGGGTTCTCGTTGCGGCAGTCGTTGGGCGGTTTCTGTGGAGCCTCCGACCCCTGGCGGACTTGAGTGGGTTGCCCCCGACGCCACTCGAGAAGCTCGGCTGGGTCGGGCTCGGCGTCACCATCGTCGTCGGCCTCGGCTTGGGCCTGCTCGTTGGGCTGGCGGGTGCCGATTTCATAGACGAGAACACGACGGCCCGAATCATTTTCTGGCTGCTCATATGGAGCGGGACCGGCTCCTGGTTTGCCGCGTGGCGACACATCAAGCGAAGGAGTGGTGCAACGGTGCTCGATGAACGGGACCGCGCCATTCTGGCGCGTTCGTTGAGCGTTGAGTCGGTCATCGTGCTGCTGTCACTCGTAGGTTGGACGATCGTCCTCACCGAGGTGTATTCCGATGAAGGCGTCATGCCGGTCGGGTTCCTCCAGTTGATCTTCTGGAGTACGTTCATCGGCGGCGCATTCGGCCGGTCACTCGGCATCGTCATGGGCTACCGGCGGGAGATCCCATCCAATGCCTAAGGCCAACATCGCCAACCACATCAGACGGCTGCGGTTCGAACATGGCGAGATGACCCAACAAGAGCTGGCCGATCTGGTCGGCTGCACTCGCCAGACCATCATCGTCCTCGAAAAGGGACGCTACGTCCCCTCCCTGAGCCTCGCCTTCGACATAGCCGGGGTCTTCAGCAAATCGATCGAAGAAGTGTTCGACTACCCCACTACCAGCTAGCCATCGAACACCCCCGAACCTCTCCGACGGACCGGCGGCCGTACTCTTCGGCGGGCCTTGTCCCGCCATCTGCGATTGCAGCGGCGCGCAGCCGAAGCCGCACGAAACAACTCGGCCCGAACCCGTTCGGGCCGAAACACTCTCCGGCGGGCTTTGACCCGCCGACTGGATTCGCAGCGGCCTAGACGGTGCGAATCCGCAAAGAGCGC
>CAWGCJ010000012.1:0-107906 GCA_963821095.1 uncultured Acidimicrobiia bacterium
TGGGCCGACGCCGGTGCCCGACCGGGCTGCGGTCTACCGTTTCATCGACGGTAACGACCACTTCATGCTCAACTTGGTGATGGCCGCCGGGAAACTGGCGGTCGACGCCGTGGCCGATGTGCCCGGGTCGAGTCTGGTCACCATCATGGCTCGCACCGGCTCCGAAATTTGGGATTGGGCTCTCTGGAACCGGCGACCGGTGGTTCACGGCTCCGGCGCCGGTGGTCGATGGGTTGTTCCTTGGCTCGTTGACCGCCGCCGATGCCAACCCGGACATCGGGGACTCAGCCATCACAGAGACGGTTGGCTCTCGGCGGATTCGCCATGGCGGCGGCGCCGGCGATCGTTGGGTTCGTCGGCGGGACCACGGCCGGCGCCGTGGCTCGCACCCTTTAGATGTACGAGATTACCATCGGCGAGCACCCGGCGTATCGGATCCCCTTCCTCGGGGCGCGGGGAATCCGGTCGGGATCGACGCAGCCTTGGTGGCGCGTACCGGGATTGCGCCCCAAATCAACACCGGGATCGCCGGAAGGGATCCGGGTGTCGGCATGGTCGGTGCCGGTCTGGTCGAGGCCCCGCTCGAGTGTTTTGCCGAGGCGGTATGCGCCCTGGCAGAGCAGACCCCCCGTTCTGGCGTGGCCGACGTACCAAGAATCGCGCCTTGAGGAGCCTGCTGAACATCGACGGTTTGAACTCGCCGGCCGTTTCTTGGCATGAGGGATGCGGCACGGCGAGTTCGCACGCTGATTGTTCAGCACGCTCCTACCACGCAAGAACAGGAAGGGCACCGTGCCATAAGGCCCTGGTCGGGGGTGAAGGGCAACCGTAGGTTGATGGCTTGAAGATTCTCACCGAGTGAGGAGGCTTTCAGATCACGATCGTGCAGGAGTTCGTCTACACGAGGCCGGCGACGGTCGAGGACGCCGTCGCCGCCCTGGCCGACCACGGGCCCGGCGCCCAAGTGCTCGCCGGAGGCACCGATGTTGTCCCCTGGCTGCGGGACGAAGCGATCGCCCCGACGGCCCTGATCGACATCAAGTCCATTCCCGACCTGCACCTGATGACCGATCTCGGCGGCTCGCTCCACCTCGGTGCCCTCGTCACCTTCAGCGACCTGCTGGCCTCGCCCCATGTCCTGGAGCGGTACCCGATACTGATCGAGATGGGCCATCTTGTTGCATCGGCCGGGATTCGCAACCGGGCGACCTTGGTCGGCAACATCTGCTCGGCAGTCCCCAGCTGTGACGCCGGGCCGGTGCTGCTGGCCTATGAGGCGGACGTCCACATCGTTGGCCCGCAGGGGACCCGAGATATTTCCATCGCCGATTGGTTCCGGGGGCCGTGGGCTACGGCGCTATCTGCAGATGAGATGGTGACGGGCCTGACCATCCACCCTCCAGCCGAACCCTACGGCGCCGCCTTTCTCAAGCTCTCACGATACGAGGGGGAGGATCTTGCCCAGGCCAACCTGGCCGTGATGATGACGTCAGCCCATCGCTACCGGGTCGCTTTCGGCGCCGTCGGGCCAACGCCGCTGCGGGCCTCATCCGTCGAACAGCTCCTTGACGGCCACTCCCTCGATGCCGACAAGATCGCCGCAACGCAACATCTCGTCACCGAGGAGATCTCGCCCATCACCGACATGCGGGCAACCAAGGAGTATCGAGAGCACATGTGCCGGGTGATGCTCGAGCGCGGGTTACGCGCCGCGGCGTCTCGGATGGCAGGTACCGGCCCGCCGTACCCGGTCCGGCTGGTGTAGGAGACACGATGAAGCACGAGATCACGCTGACCGTCAACGGAGAAGCGCTTCCCGTCGACGTTTCGCCCAACGACGTGCTGCTGGACACGCTGCGAACCCAGATCGGGGTGAAGAGCCCGAAGGTTGGCTGCGAGCGGGGCGACTGTGGGAGCTGCACGGTTCTACTCGACGGCGTCAATGTCCGCAGCTGCCTCATCCTGGCAATCGAAGTCGACGGCCACCACATCACCACCGTTGAAGGGCTCAGCCGGGACGGGCTGAGCGCCCTCCAAGACGAGCTGATCGCTGCCAGCTCATTTCAGTGCGGCTTCTGCGCACCCGGCATCGTGCTCGTCGCCGCCGAGTTGCTCGAGCACGAGCCGGCACCCACCCGCGATCAGGTGCGCGAAGCGATCTCGGGAAACCTGTGCCGATGCACTGGCTACGACCCCATCGTTGACGCCGTCTTGGCGCTTGCCGCAAGAGAGGGGGGCGTATCGTGAGTGATCTCACCTACGTCGGCACCCGAGCCCCACGCATCGACGGCGTCGACAAGGTCAGCGGCGCTGCCCAATTTGTCGATGACTTCGACTTTGGGCCCGATCTCCTTCATGCCGAGATCGTTGAGAGCCCCCACGCCCACGCCCGCATCCTGGGGATCAACACCGCGCCCGCCGAGGCGCTTGCCGGCGTCGTCAAGGTGGTGACGGGTGCGGACTTCCCGTTCACCTTTGGCGTCTACATGAAGGACCGCTACGTGTTTGCTCAGGATCGGGTCCGCTTCGTCGGAGAGCAGGTGGCGGCGGTCGTCGCCCGCAGCCCGCAGATAGCCAAGCGCGCCGCCAAGCTGGTCGAGGTCACCTACGAGGAGCTGCCGGCGATCCTGGATCCAGATACCGCCATCGCCGCGGACGCCGAACTGCTCCACCCCGATCTTGCCGACTACCCGCGGGTGCCCTGGTTCTTCCCCCATGAGCACACCAACATCGCCCACTGGCGCAAGACCCGCCGCGGCGACGTCGATGCCGGGTTTGCGGCGGCCGACGTCGTGCTCGAAGACACCTACGAAGTGCCCCGCTACGCACACTGCGCCATCGAACCCCACGTGGTCGTCGGCAAGTACGACCTCGCCGGCCGGCTGACCATGTGGACGTCGTCGCAGTCGCCCTATACCCAGCGCAACGTGTTCGCCGAGACGCTGGCGCCGCTCGGGCTCACCCACCAGGACATCCGAGTCATCACGCCATACGTCGGCGGCGGATTTGGCGGCAAGGCCGGCGTCACGATGGAGATCCTCGGCGCGGCCCTGGCCACCGTGGTCCAAGGACACCCGGTGAAGTTGCGTTGGACCCGCGAACAGGAGTTCTACAACACGTATCAGCGCCAAGGCGTGCGGGCCCGGCTCAAGATCGGGGCGAAGCACGATGGCACCATCACCGCTCTCGAACACACGATGCACTGGGACGCCGGCGCCTACGTCGAATACGGCGCCAACGTGGTCAACGCCGCCGGCCTTTCTGCGACCGGCCCCTACCGGATCGACAATGTGACGATCGACTCGCTGTGCATCTACACCAACCTTCCGCCGGGCGGGCCCTATCGGGGCTTCGGGTATTCCGAGTTCCACTTCGGTCTCGAGTCCCACATCACCCGGCTGGCCCATGCCATCGGGATGGATCCGGTCGAGTTCCGCAAGCGCAACGCCATCAGCGGTGGCGACACGCTTCCCTACGGAGCGACGATGAATGCGTCCGGACTCCAGGAGGCAATCGACCGCACCGCCGCGGCGATCGACTGGGGTGTCGTCGAGACCTCGCCTGATCCGAACAAGCGGATCGGGAAGGGCTTTGCCCTGTTCTGGAAGGCGCCGGCGATGCCGCCCAACGCCTCATCGGCATCGTTCCTCAAATTCAACGAAGACGGGAGCATCAACATCACGGTGTCGGGGATGGAACTCGGCCAGGGTTACCTCACAGTCATGGCACAGGTTGCCGCCGAGGTGCTGGCGGTGCCACCCCACAAGATCCGAGTCGAGACCCCCGATACCGACAGGAACCCCTACGAGTGGCAAACGGTGGCTTCCCACGTGACGTGGAGTTGCGGCAATGCGGTCCATGCCGCTGCGGTTGAGGCCCGTGAGAAGATCTTCGACACAGTCCACGACGCCCGCGGCTACGAGGAGGGCACGCTCTATCTCGAGAACGAGGCGGTCAAGTGCGAGACCGACCCCGAATTCGAGCTGCCGTTGGCCGACTTCGTCATCGACGGGATTCCGATGGAGGACGGCACCTATCGGGGAGGCCCCATCGTCGGGTCGGGGAAGTTCATGCCGGAGTTCACGTCGGCTCTGAGCGACCCCGAAACCAGCCAGGGTGGGCATCCCAACGTCCACTACACCACCGGCGCTGCGGGCATCGTGCTCGAGATCGACATCGAGACCGGCAGGATGCACGTGCAAAAGGTGGCGCTGGCTGTGGACGTTGGTCGGGCGATCAATCCGACGCTCATCGAAGGACAGATCACCGGGGGGATGCTCCAAGGGCTCGCCACGGTGCTGTACGAGGACATGCGCTTCGACGAGCACGGACGTCTCCTCAACCCGAACTTCACCGACTACAAGATCCCGACTTCGCTCGACACCCCAGACGAGATGATCCCGATCATCGTCGAGGTGGCCCAGCCGGACGGCCCGTTTGGGGCCCGTGGGGTGGGGGAGCACACGATGATCCCGGCGGCCCCGATGGTCGCCAACGCCGTGGAGGCAGCCCTCGGCCTCCGCATCACGTCCATGCCCATCACCGCCGAGAAGGTGGTGCTGGCGACCATCGATACCAGTACCTAGGAGGCGCCCCTTCATGTCCGTCGACCTCGAGAAGACCCTGCGACCGGTTGAGTCGCCGATGGTTCCGTACCCCGCCAAGTACATGACGCTGGCGAGCGGGGAAACGATGGTGATCCGCCAGGCGACCCGCGATGAGATTCCGACGCTGCTCGAGTACGTCGAGCCGCTGATGCGCGTCGAGCGCGACTACTACGACTGTGTGGCATCTCGGGTCTATTCGGAACTCCTCGGCTGGTACCGCTACCGGGTGCAGGACGAGTACGTGCTTGTGGCGCAGATCGACGGCGAGTTGGTGGCCATCGTCAA
The DNA here is from genome assembly GCA_963821095.1 of uncultured Acidimicrobiia bacterium. Classification (GTDB taxonomy): domain Bacteria; phylum Actinomycetota; class Acidimicrobiia; order Spongiisociales; family UBA5794; genus CAVPHV01. The sequence continues at coordinate 4,893 of CAWGCJ010000012.1, forward strand.
CGGCCGCCAGGTCACCCCGACGCTGGGCATGTCCCTGCATACCCTGGCGCTGCGGCGGGGACTGCGGGTGGGGGCCCATGCCTTTGCGGCCAAGATGGAATACCACATCGACATCCTCGGCCACGATGAAGTGCTGGTGGTCGCCGAGTCGCCGATCGGGTTCCGCCGCTGGATGATCGAGTACCAGCTCGCCGAGCGCTTTGACACCCCGCACGAGCTGGGCGGGGTGCCTTCGTATGCATTGACCCGCGAGTTGTTCGATCGAGCCCGCTCCAAACTCGTTGTCGGCCGGCGCCCGGTTCCCGCCGAGCTGCTGGCCAAAGCTGAGGAGGCAATCCTGCCTCCGTCCGATCCGCCCACGCCGCCGATGGATGCGCTGGCGGCGACCCGAGCTGCCTACGACGCCACCGGCACGGCCCTGATCCAACAGCGACGCCGCCAGGAGCGGGGGGTCGATCATGCGTGACGTCTTTGTTGCCGGGATCGGCATCACGAGCTTCGGCCGCCTCGAGTATCCGCTGGCGGAGATCGCGGCCTATCCCGCCATGATGGCAATGCAGGATTCGGGGGTATCAAACGTCGACCAGGTCTACGTCGCCAACATGGGCGGCGCCCGGCTCAACCACCAGACCGCGCTGGCTTCAGCCGTCGTCGACACTCTGTCGTTGACCCCGGCAGGGGCGGCCACCATCGAGAACGGGCCCGCATCCGGTGCGGCCGCGATCAAGGAGGGGTTCCTCGCCGTCGCCTCCGGCATGCACGACGTCGTGCTCGTGACCGGCGCCGAGCGAATGCGTGAAGTCAATGCGCTCGACGCCACCGACTTCGTTGCGACGCTGACCCACCCGATTGCCGAGTACATCTACGGGGTGACGCTGCCGGCGCACGCTGCGATGTTCACCCGGCTGTACATGGAGAAGTACGGGGTGACCGAGCGGCACCTGGCGATGGTCGGGGTCAAGAACCAGAACAACGCCATGCGCAACGAGTTCGCTCACCTCCAGCAGCCGATCACGATCGATGGGGTGCTCGACTCGCCGGAAGCGTTCACCAACAACCCGTACGTCGCCGAGCCACTGCGGTTCTTCGACTGTTGTCCGGTGTCCGATGGCGGCGCCTGCATCATGCTGGTCTCTCCCGATGTGATGGAGGGACTCGACCGACCGGCGGTGCGCCTTGCCGGCGTTGGTCAGGCAACCGACAGCCACACCGTGGCCGAGCGGGAAGACCCGACGGAATTGCCCGCGGTCCGCCTGGCGGCAGCCCAGTCATTCGAGATGGCCGGAGTCGGTCCTCAGGATGTCGACGTGGCCGAGTTGCACGATGCCTTCACGATTCTGGAGATCGCCGAATCCGAGGAGGTTGGGTTCTTCGCCAAGGGTGAGGGTCACCTCGCCCTGGAGAAGGGCGAGACCGAGCTCGGGGGAGTGATGCCGATCAACGTCTCGGGTGGCCTCAAGGGACGCGGTCACCCGGTCGGCGCCACCGGAATCGCCCAGGCCTACGAGATCGTTCATCAACTGCGCGGCGAAGCCGGTGATCGCCAGGTGGCCGACGCTCACGTCGGGTTCACCTGCAATTTCGGCGGCTTTGGGAACAACGTGTTGGCGCTGACGTTCGTGAAGGAGGGCTGACATGGAACGCAACATCTACGGCTACCGCTGCCGGGAATGCGACACGCTGCACTACCCCTTCCGGATGCGGTGCAAGGGGTGCGGTCAGAACGACTTCTTCGAGTTCGATCCAGTTGCCCTGCCGACCCACGGCAAGCTTCTGACGTTCACCTTCGTGCACAATCTGCCCGCCGAATATGAGGTTGCTCGGCTCGGTCTCGGCGTGGTCGAACTCGACAACGGCATCCGCATGCTCGGCCAACTCGACATCGCCGAGCCGGTGATGGGGATGGAGGTCAACGGCCGCGTCGGCGTCGTTCGGCGTGAGACCTACGACGATTACCACGGCATGGTGTTCACCGCGGCGTGAGAGAGCATCTCGACGTCCTGTGTTCGTTCCTTCCGGACCGTCGTCCCGGAAGCGACGGCAACCGGCAGGCGACCGAGTATGTCGCCGGCCACCTGGCTCGCTGCGGGTGGGAGGTGTCCACGCCGGGATTCGAAGTCATGGACTGGCGCACCGACGGCGGCGCCCTGCAGGTCGGTGGCGACTCGATCGAGGTGACGCCGAGCCCCTACGGTCTGGGCGTCGTGGCCACCGGTCCCATTCGGGTGCTGCGTGAGGTGGCGGACCTGGGTCGGCCCGACCTCGGCGGATCGATCGTGGTGCTCGACGGCGCCCTCGCCACTGAGCCCCTGACGCCGAAGGCGTATCCCTTCTACGGCTCAGACGAACACGCCACGATCGTTGCGGCGCTCGAGGCGGCGGCGCCTGCCGCGGTCTTGGCCGTCACCGGCAAGTATCCGGCCCTGTGTGGGGCCCTGGATCCGTACCCGCTGATTGAAGACGGTGACTTCTTGATCCCGACGGCAAATCTGCGGCCTGCGGGTGCTGAGAGCCTGCTGGACAACGACGGGTCGGTGGCAACTCTCGAGATCCGGTCGGAGCGGTGGTGGTCTACCGCCGAGAACGTGATAGCGACCCGAGGTACCCAGGCGCCACGGGTCACGGTGATCGCCCACATCGACACCAAGCCGGGCACACCGGGCGCCGTCGACAATGCGGCGGGCGTAGTCGTGCTGCTCATGCTCGCTGAGCGGCTGGCACCGCAACGAGAGTCTCACCTTCCCATCGGGGTCGAACTTCTGGTGGTGAACGGCGAGGACCACTACGCCGCTCCCGGCGAACTTGCGTGGTTGGCCGATCACGAGGCCCATCTCGACGACATTCCGCTCGTGATCAACATCGACGGAGCCGGCTACCGAGGCGGCCGCACCGCCTATTCGACGTACAACCTGGACGACCAGACTCGCCCGCCACGTCGATGCTTCGTTCGCCACCGTTCCCACGCTGATCCCGGGGCCCGAGTTCTATCAGAGCGACCACGCCATCTTCGCGATGCGGGGGCGTCCGGCCGTGGCGATCACGACGGAGCTGGTCGACGAGATGCTCGAGACCCTGTTCCACTCGTCGGACGACACTCCGTCGCAGGTCGATATCGGATTGGTCGTCGACACCGCGGACGCCATCGCCAATCTCATCCTGACGTACCCAGTTGCCGCCGGATAGTCAGGCCGTGGCTGCGCTTCGAGCGATGTTGTCGATGATCTCGGCGAGATCCCCGGGGCGCGACCACATCGGCCAATGGCTTGTCGGCAGGTCGACGTAGGTCACGTTGCGCAGTTCGGTCAGGCCGCCGAGCCAGGCGTAGCCCGCGGCAACTGCCTCCTTGACTTGCTCGGACGAAAACCCGGTGCACACGACCGTGCTCGGCACATCGCGGCGGGCGTCGTTGGTCAATACGGGGCCCTCGCGTAGCGCGCCCCCAGGCTCCGGCACGGCCCGCCGGCTGAACCTGTCGAGCTGCTCGTCGGACAGCCCGTCGAGATTCTCCTCCGCGGCCAACTCGTCCAGCGACGGCATCGGCAGCTCGGCGGCGACGAACTCGGGATCGAGTGGGCCTATTGCGGGGGCAGAGTCGACGTAGACCATCGCCGCGATCTGGTCCGGGATACGGTCGGTGACTCCGTAGCCTGGGCCGCCGGCGCCACTGTGCACGGCGAGCACGACAGGAGGCCCCGCTGCTGCAACGGCATCGCTGATCGCGTCGACGTGGTCGGCGAAGGTGATCGCGGACCGATCTGTGTCGATCGAGTCGAGACCGGGCAGCGTCATCGCGGTGACGTCGTGCCCGGCGGCACGCAGCACAGCGGCGACTTCGTCCCACGCCCACGCCCCGAGCCAGAATCCGGGAACCAAGACAATCGGTGGAGTGCTCATGGCCCCAAATGTAGTGAAGCGGGCCACCACGGCGTCGGGCGCAGTGCCGCGGAGAGTGGGCGGCAGGGTATGCCGGGTTCCTAGGCCGTCGCCCCAACCACTGTGATGATGGTCTTCCCTTGGGCGTGCCCCTCTCCGACATGGGCCACGGCTTGCGGTGTCTGGCTCAGTGGATAGGTTCGGTCCACTATCGGAGTGATCTTCTCCGTTTCTGCCAGCTCCTTGAGCGTGGCGAGGTCCTCGGCGTTCGGCATCGAAACGAACGGACGCCCCTGCTGGCGGACGACCAGCGATGAAACAAACGCCGCGATCGGCTCCTTGAGGCCCCCGAACCAACCGCCAACCCGGGCACCGTTGGCCAACAGCGTTCCGGTTGGCGTCAGCGCCTTTCTGGTATCCGACAGCGAGTGGTTCCCTACGTTGTCGAGGATGAGGTCGTATCGCTGCTCACCAGCGGTGAAGTCTTCCTGGGTGTAGTCGATGACGTGGTCCGCACCGATCGATCGGACCATCTCCACGTTCCTCGTGCTGCAGACACCGGTCACTTCAGCTCCGAACACCTTGGCGATCTGCACGGCGAAGGTCCCCACGCCGCCAGATGCACCTGTGATCAGGGCCTTCTGTCCCGGCTGGAGCTTCCCATGATCACGGAGGGCCTGCAGAGCGGTGAGTGCGGAAACCCCGACCGTGGATGCTTGCTCGAATGTGAGATTGGATGGTTTCAGCGCCAACAACCCCTCAGGAAACGCCACCCGCTCTGCGAAGGCGCCCTTGTGGGAGCCAAAAACGTCATCGCCCGGCTGGAACTGCGTTACGTCCTTGCCGACCGCTTCCACGGTCCCTGCGACATCCGCACCGGGCACGCGGTTCTTTGCCCGCAGCGACGCAAACAGTGGGCGCATGACATAGGGCAGGCCGGCGATGGTGAAGAAATCACCGATGTGAATGGATGCGGCCCGAACTTGCACCAATACCTCATCGTCTCCGACGGCCGGGTCGTCGATCTCCTTGATCTTCAGCACATCTTCGGGTGAGCCGAACTTGCCTTGGACGATTGCCTTCATGACGGGCCTATCCCTCTGCCGCCACCCTGTAGACAATGCGAGTCGCGACCTGCGAACCGTAGTACCCGGCCCGACGCGGAGGGTTGGCAACGCACCACTTGAGCAGTGACGTCAAGCCGCTCGCAATTGATTGTGGTGAGCCGGCTGGTTGAGGAGCGGCTCGCCCAGCTCGGCCCGACTGACTCCGAGACCCTCAGGTCGATCCCTGAGGACACCCTGACCTGCGCCGGGGTCACGGCCGGGTCATACCCGATGGTTGCGTTCGGTTCCTTCCCGCACCATCTGAGGGGTAAGAGACACAAGGTGGGAGGAACACCATGTATCAATCCGGTTTCACCGGGCGCCTCGCCGGAGTCAGCGCTCGCCATCCCTGGCGCGTCATCACCGCCTGGGTACTGATCGTGGCCGCAGCCATCTTGTTGGCGAGCGGCCTCGGCGACCAACTGAGCCAAGATGGCGAACTGACCGTCACCACCGAGTCTGAGCGTGCCGATGCGCTCATCAACGCGCACTTCCCCAGCGACGACCCGCCCCGCGAATTTGTACTGGTCGAGTCGGCATCGGCAACCGTGGACGATGCTGCTTTCGCGACCCGGGTCGATGGTCTGGTCGGCGAGCTGCGGGCCACGGCAAACGTCGGGTCTGCGATTTCGTATCTCGACGGTGTTCCCGGGCTGACGTCGGCAGACGGCTCCACCGCACTGATTGCGGTCGACCTGGTGGGTGTCGGCGATTCGTCCGATCTGGTCGCACCGATGATCGACGTCATTGCCGCCGCAGACGCCGCCGACGCGGTGCGCGTCACCACCATCGGCGACGGGTCGGTCAACGCCGAGTTCGGGCAACTCGCAGAGGAGACTCTGCTGCGCGGCGAGACCCTCGGCCTTTCGGTAGCGCTCATCATCCTGCTCTTCGTCTTTGGCGCTGTGGTTGCCGCTGGGATCCCCCTGGTGCTGGCAATCGTGTCGATCATCGCAGCCACCGGGATGACCGCCATCGTGGCGCAGGCCTTCGACATGTCCTTCTTCGTCATGAACATGATCACGATGATCGGCCTGGCGGTCGGAATCGACTACTCGCTGTTTGTAGTCCAGCGATTCCGTGAGGAGAGAGCCAAAGGCCTTCTCGTGGTCGATGCGGTCGAACGCGCCGGCGACACTGCCACCCGTGCCGTCTTCTTCTCGGGGATGACCGTGGTCATCGCTCTGATGGGCCTGCTGATCATGCCGGACACCGTGATGCGCAGCCTCGGCATCGGCGCCATCCTCGTCGTCGTTGCTGCGGTCGCCGCAGCCCTGACGCTGTTGCCGGCCGTGCTCGGCCTGCTCGGCGACCGGGTGAACAAACTCAAGATCCCCTTCCTGTCCCGCACCAGTTACCACGAGGGCGGGGGCCGGTTCTGGCACCGCATCACCGACATCGTGATGGCGCGGCCCGTCGTCAGTGTGGCGCTGGCCGGTGGGCTGCTGCTCGCCCTGGCGGCGCCGTACCTGACGCTCAACACGGGGCAGAACTTCATCGAGGCGTTGCCCGAGGACAGCAACTCGCGTCACGCCTTCGAGGTGCTCAACGACGAGTTCGAAACCGGGGCGATTGCGACGTGGATCGTGATTGATGGTGATCCGACCGATAGAGCGGTATCGGCTGCCACCGGCGAACTGACGGCCGTCCTCGAGGCCGACGCACGGTACGGCGAGATCGTGGCCACCGTGAGCGACGACGGCGAGATCGTGCTGATCGAAGCCGTCACCAAGCTGGACCCCTCTACGGAGCAAGGTCGCAACGCAGCCGCGTCGTTGCGGGCAGAGACCATCCCGGCGACCTTTGCCGGAGTGGACGCCGAGGTGCTGGTCACGGGTGTCGCCGCCGGCACCGCCGACTACGTCGAGATCATCAACAGCCGAACGCCCTACATCTTCATGTTTGTGCTCGGGCTCAGTTTCCTGCTGCTGATGGTGGTGTTCCGGTCGATCGTCGTGCCGATCAAGGCGATCATCATGAACCTGCTGTCGGTGGCCGCGGCGTATGGGCTGTTGGTGCTGGTGTTCCAGCAGGGCGTCGGGGCAGATCTACTTGGGCTGCACCAGACAGACGTCATCGAAGCGTGGATCCCGCTGTTCCTGTTCGCGGTGCTATTCGGGCTCTCGATGGACTACCACATCTTCCTGCTCAGCCGGATCAAGGAGCACTACGACGTCACCGGCGACAACGAGGCGTCGGTCGCCTTCGGGCTCGGGTCGACGGGAGCGATCATCACCGGCGCGGCGCTGATCATGGTTGCCGTGTTCGGTGGGTTTGCCACCGGAGACCTGGTCATGTTCCAGCAGATGGGTTTTGGCCTCGGCGTCGCCATCATCCTGGACGCCACGGTGGTGCGTACCGTGCTGGTCCCGGCCACGATGAAACTGCTCGGCGATCGCAACTGGTATTTCCCGAACTGGTTGGCCTGGTTGCCCGAGATCCACATCGAGGGTCGGCCCGAGGAGCATCTCCCCGAGGTCGCCGAGTCAGAACCAGAGTTGGTAGGCGTCTAAGAACCCACCGCGAGGCACATCCGGCCCCCGAGTCCAGACTCGGGGGCCGCTTGGCGTCCTCGCTCAGATGGGTCGCAGGGTGGGGTAGCTGAAGTCCCAGATCTCGTGGTCGAGGGCTGCGTTGATCTCAGCATCGGTCATCGGTTCGGCAGCTCCGCCATCGATTGCGGCCCGAGCAACCACAAATGCGATCTTGCGGGTGATGGTCCGCAGTTCGGCCAGGGGCGGATACAGCCTGCCTTCGGCCAGGTCGGCATCGGACACCTGGGCGGCCAGTTCGTCTGCGGCGGCGGCGAACATGGCGTCGGTTACCCGAGCTGCCCTGCTGACGATCGCTCCCAAGCCGACGCCGGGAAAGACGTACACGTTGTTGCACTGCGGCACGGGGATGCTGCGGCCTCCGAAATCGACGGGCGAGAACGGGCTGCCGGTGGCCATGAACGCCTGGCCGTCGGTCCAGGCGAAGACCTCGGCCGGGATTGCCTCGGTCTTGCTGGTTGGATTGGACAACGCCATGACCAGCGGCCGCTCCACGTGGTGGGCGGCCGCCTTGACAACCGGCTCGTCGAACAACCCGGGCTGGCCGGTGGTGCCGATCAAGACCGTGGGTTGCAGTGCTTCGATGACGGCAGGCAGATCAGATGCGGCGCTGCCTGTCAGGCCGACCTCGGTGGCGAGCGCGGCAGGCCAGGCCAACTGCTGCTTGTAGGCCTCGAGTCCGTCGCGCTCCTTCACAACCAGCCCCCTGGTGTCCAAGAGCGCAATGCGGCGATAGAGATCGTCTCCGGTCACCCCTGCCGTCTCGAGGATGTGGTGGATCTGGCGGGCGACGCCGATGCCGGCGGCTCCAGATCCGACGAGCACAATCCGTTGGTCCGCCAGCTTGGTTCCCGTGGCTCGGCAGTAGGCGAGTGCGCCGGCGACGACCACGGCTGCCGTGCCTTGGATGTCGTCGTTGAACGATGGCAACGCTTCGCGGTAGCGATCGAGCAGGGTGAAGGCATTGGCCTTCTTGAAGTCCTCCCATTGCAGCAACGCCTCCGGGAAGCGACGGCGCACCGCGTCGACAAACTCGTCGACGATCTCGTAGTAGTCGTCACCGCGTAGGCGGGGGTGGCGCCAGCCGATGTACAGCTCGTCGTCGAGCAGCCGTTGATTGTCGGTTCCGACGTCGAGGCTGATCGGCAGGGTGTAGGCGGGGTGAATGCCGGCGCCGAGGGTGTAGAGCGCGAGCTTGCCGATCGGGATCACCATGCCACCTGCCCCTTGATCGCCGAGACCGAGGATGCGCTCATTGTCGGTGACGACGATCAGCCGGACCTCTTCGTTGCGGGCGTGGGCGAGCACGTCGAACATTCGACCCTTGTGGGCTGGGGTGATCCACAGCCCGCGACCGCGTCGGAATAGGTGGCTGTACTTGACCGCAGCGTCGCCGACGGTGGGGGTGTAGACGATGGGGAGGAGCTCCTCGACGTGGTCGCCGAGCACTTGGTAGTACAGGGTCTCGTTGCGGTCCTGGAGCGCCGCCATGCTGACGTACATATCGAGGGGCTGGTCGCCTTTTTCGCTGATGGTCTCGTAGGCGCGTTGCCTCTGGTGCTCACGGTCGGTGACCCGGTAGGGGATCATGCCCTCCAGCTCGAACAGCATCCGCTCCTCGGGGGTGAATGCAGTCCCTTTGTTGAGGAGCGAGTCGGTGATGATGGCGCTGCCTCGTTTCCAGACGTCGGCGGCGATCCACTCTCCGTCGGGGCTGCGCTCGATGCGGTACTTCATGGGGTCGGTCCTCCAGGGCGCGGTGACTCACCAATTCCCTGCCACCGTGCGCTTGCCGCCGCCGAGGTACCAGGGCCGGATGTCAGCGTGCCCGCCGCGTCAGTCCCAAAACGAACGTTCGTTTGTTAAGATGGCGCTGAACCCGCCCCCGGATGAAGCGAGCCACTGTGACGATGACCGGACAAGAGCGCTTTGACGCCGTCATCGATGCCGATGAGAAGATCGAACCTACGGACTGGATGCCGGACGGCTACCGCAAGACGTTGATTCGTCAGATTGCCCAGCATGCCCACTCCGAGGTGATCGGGATGCAACCCGAGGGCAACTGGATCACCCGAGCACCGAGCCTGAAACGCAAAGCCATCCTCATGGCGAAGGTCCAAGACGAGGCGGGCCACGGCCTCTACCTCTACTCGGCCGCCGAAACACTGGGGACCTCGCGTGACGAACTGGTCGACCTGCTGCACACCGGGAGGCAGAAGTACTCGTCCATCTTCAACTATCCGACGCTCAACTGGGCGGATATTGGGGCGATCGGCTGGCTGGTCGACGGCGCAGCCATCACCAACCAGGTGGCCCTCACCCGGACCTCGTTTGGTCCCTATTCGCGGGCCATGGTCAGGATCTGCAAAGAGGAGTCGTTCCACCAGCGCCAGGGATACGAGCTACTGCTCACGCTGTGCCGGGGGAGTGAGGAACAGAAGGCGATGGCCCAGGACGCGGTCAACCGCTGGTGGTGGCCGTCGCTGATGATGTTTGGGCCCAGCGACAACGATTCGCCCCATACGGCCCAGTCGATGGCGTGGAAAGTCAAGCGGGTAACCAACGACGATCTCCGCCAGCAGTTCGTGGACATGACGGTGCCGCAGTGTGAGTTCCTTGGGCTGACGGTTCCCGACCCTGACCTGCGATGGAACGAGGAGCGCGGCCACTACGACTTTGGTGCCATTGACTGGGATGAATTCTGGAACGTCGTCAAAGGCAACGGACCGATGAATCGCGAGCGGATGGCCCACAAGAACCGGGCGTGGGACGAAGGCGAATGGGTCCGCGAAGCAGCCACCGCTCATGCCGCCAAACAAGCCGCCCGCCGTTTCGAGCAGAAGAGCGCCTGAGGGGAGACCACCGATGAGCTACGACGTACCTCAGATTCCCGGAGAAGAGGAGCTCGAGGTTGCTGCCTCGGACACCAGTCAGTGGCCGATGTGGGAAGTATTCGTCCGCCAGCGCCGCGGGCTGAGCCATGTTCACGCCGGCAGTTTGCACGCTCCCGACGCGGAGTCGGCCATGCAGAACGCCCGTGATGTCTACACCCGTCGCGCCGAAGGGATCAGCATCTGGGTGGTGCCGTCGAGCGCCATCACCGCCACCGACCCCGATGATGCCGACGCCATGTTCGATCCGTTTGACGAGCAGCCCTACCGGCACGCCACCTACTACGAGATCCCCGACGAAGTGGGGAAGATGTGACCGGGCCCGATCCCATCGTTGCTCGCGAACCGCAGGGTCCCACCGGTGAGGTCGATGCGACGCTGCTGACGTTTCTGCTGCGCCACGCCGACGACAACCTCGTGCTGAGCCAGCGACTGGGGGAGTGGATCTCCCACGGGCCGGAACTCGAAGAAGACATCGCTCTGGCCAACGTTGGGATCGACTTCCTCGGCCAGGCACGAGCCATCTACACCCACGCAGCAGAGATCGAGGGGGCGGGGCGATCCGAGGACGACTTCGCCATGCTGCGGCCAGAGCGGGAATTCACCAACTGCCTGCTGGTCGAGCAGCCCAACGGGGATTTTGCCCAGACCATGGCCCGCCAGCTCTTCTTCGATGCCTATCAGTTGTCGCTCTGGGAGGCACTGAGCCGGTCGGAGGACGCCACGCTGGCCGGGATCGCGGCCAAGGCGCTCAAGGAGGCCCGCTACCACTTCCGCCATTCGAGCATGTGGGTGATTCGGCTCGGCGACGGTACTGCGGAGAGCCACCGCCGGATGCAGGAGGGGGTCGATGCCATGTGGCGATTCACTGCTGAGTTGTTTGCCGGCGATGCGGTTGATGCGCTCATGGTCGAGATGGGCATCGGCGTTGACCCTGCGTCGTACGCCGCAACGTGGCGAGAGCGGATCGACGGAGTGCTCGCCGCGGCCACGCTTCGGGTGCCGCAAGACCCCTATCAGCGGATGGGCGGACGCACCGGTTTCCACACCGAGCACCTCGGCCACCTGCTCTCGGAGCTGCAATGGATGCAGCGTACCTATCCCGGTTTGGAGTGGTGATGGTGGGGGAAACGGCCACGAGCTCACCAGACATCGCTGCGGTGCGCGCCGTGCTCGAAGAGGTGGTCGATCCCGAGATTCCGGTGCTGACGATTGATGACATCGGGATTCTGCGCGAGGTCGAGTTCGAGGGTGCCACCGTGGTCGTCACCATCACGCCGACCTACTCGGGATGCCCGGCGATGGACCTCATCAAGGATGAAGTCACTGCCGCGCTGCGCGGCGCCGGCTATGCCGATGTTGAGATCCGCACCGTCTTCTCGCCGGCGTGGACCACCGACTGGATGTCACCCGAGGCGAAACACAAACTCAGCGAGTACGGGATCGCCCCGCCGCAGCCCGCCGGGACTGAGCGGGCGCCGGTGCTGTGCCCGCGCTGTGCCGCCGACACGACCCATATCGTCAGCGAGTTCGGTTCGACTGCCTGCAAGGCGCTGCTGGTGTGTGATGCCTGCAGGGAACCCTTCGACTACTTCAAGGAGATCTGATGACGGCTGCCCCGGTCTTTCATCCATTGCGGGTCTCGGATGTGCGACCCGAAACCGACGATGCAGTGTCGATCACATTCGAAGTGCCGGACGACCTGGCCGCCGAGTACCGCTATCTGCCCGGCCAGCACGTGACGTTGCGGGCGTTGATCGACGGCGAGGACGTCCGCCGCAGCTATTCGATCTGTGCCAATGCCAATGACGGGGCACTGCGGGTCGGGGTCAAGAGACTTCCCGGCGGCGTCTTCTCCACCTACGCAACGACGGCACTGCAGGCCGGTGACACCGTTGAGGTGATGCCGCCGGTCGGCGAGTTCACCATCAGCCCAGACCCGGCAAACGCCAAGCACTACGGAGCGGTGGCCGCCGGCAGCGGGATCACTCCGGTGCTGGCGCTGGTTGCCACCGTCCTCGAGGCTGAGCCGCAGAGCCGCTTCACGCTGCTCTTTGGCAACCGGGCGGCCCGCACCATCATGTTTCTCGAAGAGCTGGAGGGGCTGAAGGACCGCTACCCGGATCGCTTCCATCTCATTCACGTGTTGAGCAGGGAGAGCGGCGCGGTACCAATGTTCTCCGGGCGTCTCGATGCCGAGCGCCTCACTCAGTTGTTCGACCTCATCGTCGACACCGAAACCGTTGACGACTGGTATCTCTGCGGACCATTCGAGATGGTGCAGGCGGCTCGTACCGTGCTCGAAGCGCGCGACGTTGCGACGACGGCGATTCACGACGAACTCTTCTTCGCCGGTCCGCTCGATGCGGCCGACCTGCCGCCGGAGCCGGAAGACGAAGCGGGCACCGTCTCGGTCACCTTCACGGTTGACGGCCGCGCATCGACAACTCGCATGCGGCCCGAGACCTCGATCTTGGACGCCGCCCTGCGGGTCCGCGGCGAACTGCCCTTCTCGTGCAAGGGTGGGATGTGTGCCAGCTGTAAGGCTCGGGTCCTGGAGGGATCGGTCGAGATGGACAAGAACTACGCCCTGACCGAGGAGGATCTCGCCGCCGGGTTTGTGCTCACCTGCCAGTCCCATCCGACGTCTGGCTCCGTCGTCGTGGACTTCGACCAACGATGACCAGGACGACCCGCGAGGACGTGGTTGCGGCTGCGGGCCGGCTATTTGCCGCCGACGGCTACAACGGCACCTCGATCCGCGATCTCGGGCGCGAGGTCGGCCTCCTGGGGTCATCCCTGTACGCCCACGTCGAGGGCAAGCAGGAACTTCTCGTGGAGGTGGTGATGCGGGGCAGCCTGCTGTTCGAGGACTCGGCGCGGGAGGCCCGGGAGACCCCGGGCACGGCCCGCGACCAGCTCCGTGCCTTCATCTCCGGGCACGTTGGCGTGGTACTCGGCCACTTGGACGTGGCTCGCACCTTCCTGAATGAAGCTCGGGCGCTCGACCCCGAGCATCGGACCCAGGTCATCGCGGCGCGCGACGCATACGAGGACACGCTGCGGACCATCCTCGCTGCCGGAATCGAAGACGGATCGTTCCGTCCTGGGCTCGACCCGAAGCTCGAAGGGATCTTCATCCTTTCGATTCTCAACGCCATCGATCGCTGGTATCGGGCCGATGGTGCGATTACTGCCGACGGGCTGGTCGGCGAACTCTACGAGTTTGTGCTCGCCGGCTTGTCGTGATCGTCGGAGGATGCCGTCGTTGCGGCCGGAGTGTTGTCGATCCGCTGGGTCAGGGTTCGGGTCAGAACGGCGCCGGCGAGCATGATCTGGGCGATGTAGTAGATCCAGATCAGCACCATCACCACGGAACCCGCAGCCCCTGCCAGCGACGAGGTTGAGTACCGGCTCAGGTAGGCGCCGATGACCCAGTTGCCGATGGCCATGGCGCCTGCGGTGAAGGTGGCGCTGATGAAGCTGGCCTTCCACTGCACCGCGGTGTGCGGGAGGATCTTGAAGAGCACGGCGAGCACCCCGATGCCGAGCGCCCACGAAGCCAGAACGCCGACCAGTTCGGCCAGTGACTCCAACACCGTGAGCTGACCGGGTATCAGTTGCTCGGCGAGTCCGGCAATCGACTGGACGACGAGGCCGACGACTAGGAGCGAGCCCAGCAGCAGGACGACCCCGTAGGCGAGAGCGTACCGACGAACCAAGCTGCGCATCCCACGGACCCGGGGCTGAGCCCAGATCACATTGAGGGCGTCCTGGAGGGCGACAAACACCAGCGATGCGGCAACGACAAGCGAGATCAGCCCGATCAACCCGAGGTTGGTCGTGGTGTCTCCTGTATCGAGAATGTCCGTGATCTTGGTTGCCATGTCGCCGGCCTCTTGCTGGCCAAAGATCGACTGGAGTTGTTCAGTGATGAATTGCTGGACGTCAGCCTGCGAGAAGAGCACCTGGGCCAGTGCCACTGCCAGGGTGGCCAGCGGGATAATGGCGAAGATGCCGTAGTACGCCAGACCGGCGCCCAGGCGGATGGTGCGTTCCTCGTACCAGATGTTGTAGGTATCGCGCAGCAGATAGAACAACCAGCGCAGCAGCGAGACCGGCCCGCGAACGTCGACCTGTTCGCTCTGGGTGCTACTCATCGATGCTCCTGCTGCGTGGTATCGCGATCGGACATTAGAGCCTGGGTGCTACGTTCCGGCCGATGAGTCGTCCTGCGGAGTCTGATCGTCCGGCGTCGTACTGGTTGCGACGGGTCGTCGTCGTCACCTTTGTGGTGCTCTCGATCGCTGCGATCCTCCGCGGCTACTACGAGCAACCCCCCGTCTTCGCCTGGCGGATGTTCCCTGAGGCCAGCGTGTGGCAGGCCGAGATCTACCGCGTTGATGCTGCCGGGGAACGGATCGACGTCCGCGAATCGTGGCCGGGTGGCTACACCTGGCCCGCCCTGGTGCAGGGCAAGGGCCTCGGCAGTCCGTTCAATGAGGGTGGCGCGGTGTACGGCGTCGATGCGACGCTGCACCTTCTTCAGGGCTCGTTGGACTGGGTAGCAGCAAATACACCCGACGATGATGAGACCGTGTGGCTCGAGGCAGTGGTCACCTACCGTCACAATGGGCGCGAACCGGTCGTCGTGGTCTTCCACTCCGAGGAGCGCTCGTGAGTTGGCTGCGGCGGATCAACGACGCCATCGATGAGATTGTCGACTACCGCGCCCTTGTCCCGTTGCGGATCGCCGCCGGCCCGTTGGTCCTACTGCACCTGCGGCCCTTTCTGGAATTAGCCGCAGACGGCGTCACCTACCGCGATCGGTTCTGGATGCCGTTTGTGTGGTGGTTTCCGGCGGTGCCGGCCGACGTATATGTCGTGCTTCTCTGGGTTGCCGCGTTCTGTGCCGTGTTGATGTCGATCGGTCTCTTCACCCGGTTCGCGACGGCAACAACGGCGGCGATCGTCGGCTACAACTTGTTCGTCAGCCAGGTGCACTACCACCACAACCGCACGTTCCTCTTCGTGCTGCTGGTTGGGCTGACGGTGGTGCCGGTCGGCCGAGTCTTCTCCGTGGACGCCCTGATCGCCCGGCGCCGAGGACGCCCGCTCTCGCCGCCACGGGCGCGGCGCTGGCCGCTCATGCTGCTGCGGTTCCAGGTAGCGGCCGTGTACTTCGCCTCGGGGTTCAGCAAGCTGGTCGATCCCGACTGGTTCGGCGGCACCGTCACCCGCATAAGAGTCGAGTGGTATTCGGCCGACGCCGTGGCCGCCGGCGTTCCGGAAGGGTGGGTCGACCTGTTCGGCTCGGCCGGATTCCATGCCGGATTCGCCAAGGTCGTCGTGCTCACGGAACTCTTCATCGCGATCGGCTTGCTCACGCCCCGGCTCCGGACGGCCGCCATCTGGGTGGCGATTCACTTCCATGTGGCGATCCAAATCTCCGCCAGCGTCCAGGTGTTCACGTTTGCCGCCTTGACGGCGCTTGTGATCTGGGTCGCTCCAGCGCTCGAACGGCGCCGTCTCGAGGTTGGGCAACAGCAGCATTGGTTTGGTGTCGTGGTGCGATGGCTCGATTGGACCGGCCGGTTCGCCGTCGAACCAGGAGCCGACCATGGCGTTGGTCTGGACGATGCGGCCGACGGGCGCTTGGAGGGCCGAGCCGCCGTGCTGCGGACCCTGTCGCTGCTTCCGCTCACCTTTTGGGTGGCGGCGCCGGTGGCTGCTGTGTCGGGTCGGCTGGATCGGCCATCCCCGGCTCATGAGGCGGCCTCCTAGGAAGCCAGTTCCGCTTCCGTGGGAACGGCGTCGGGGGAGTAGCGGCTTCCGATGTTCCACAGCATCCAGCCGAGACCGCGGTTCTCGGCTTCCATGATCTCGGCCCGAACCTGAGCCGGTGTGTAGAAGAACGCCTGGAGCCAGGGCCGCAGCAGGGTGGCCGGAGCCATGCGGGGCTCGCCGTCTTCGAGCGCCGTGGCGGTCACTTCAGCAGGGTGGTCGTTGGGGACCTCAAAGCCCAGCCAGCCATCGCCGTAGTGGCTCGGGTAGATCATGGGGCTGAGCGCATCGACGACTTGAGAAAGCTCCTCAAGTCGCTGGCCGATGCCCTGGTCGTTGGGCGACGACATCACGATCCCGAACACGTCGGCCGAGACGGCACAACCCATCGGGTGGAGCCGGCCGCGGGCCTCGGCGAGGAATGCCCCGATGGCCTCCAAACGCTCATCCTGGGTCGTTGGGCGATTGCGGTTCGCCTCGTCGGCGGATCTTCCGCTCGGGAAGCGGACGTAGTCGAACTGGATCTCATCGAACCCGAGCTCGCACGCTTCCGTGGCAAGATCGAGGGGATAGGCCCAGGTGTCCCGCACGATGGGGTCGAGCCAGGCCCACGCCAGTTGTTGTTCCGGGTGGGCACGAACGGCTGCAGGGTCCTCGAAGACGACGATGCGGGTGATCGTGTAGAGCCCGTGATCCTTTGCTGCTGCGAGGCGCTCGGCCGGGTCGTAGGCCGCCTCTACGGCGCCGATGTCGATGGCTTCCTGCACGGCCGTGTTGTAGGTGACGGCTCCACCCTCGCGCTTGGTGTCGAAGACGAAGGTGTTGAGAGCAGTTGCGTCGGCAAGCTCGAGCAGCGCGGCGAAGGTGGCGCCGTCGCCCGCCGCGCCATCGGACACTCGGATGCCGCGGACCCGGCGCGGTTCGAGCACGACGAGCAGCGGCCGGCCGGGTTCCCACTCGATAGTGACCGGCAGCCAGGCGGGCCGGGTCACCGTGATCGGACCGGTGGCAATCTGCGATAGCGCAAATCGGCCATCGGCGCCTGTAGTTGCCGTCGCCTCGCCTGCAGTGATGGTGGCGTCGTCGAGGGGAACACCCTCCGGGGTGGTCACCCGCCCCGAAACGTCGAAGCGCGCCTTCGTGGTGGTCGGCGCAGCCGTGGTGGTCGTGGTAGCGAGCGTTGTTGGGGTTGGTGTGGTCGTCGTGGTGGTCGATCGAGCGATCGTCGGCGTTGGCTCGACCGAGGATGTCGTCGGTTCGGCACCGACCGAATCGGCGGAGGTGCAGCCTGCGACGGTCGCGCCGAACAGGATGAGGGAGAGAAGGAGGCCGTTGCGGCCGGGACGTGCCATGGCGGCGCCGATGGTACCGGTGGGTGGAGAATGTGCTCGGTGTGCTCCGGAGATAAGGTTGGGGGCGAGGCGGCAACATGCCGTGTTGAAAGGAGAGTCGGTGGCGTACGAGTTCCGTTTGCCCGACATCGGGGAAGGCTTGGTCGACGCCGAGATCGTGCGGTGGCATGTCGCCGTCGGCGATGTGGTCGCAACGGATGACGTGCTGGTCGAGATCGAAACGGCGAAGGCTGTGGTCGAAATCCCGTCGCCGCATGCCGGGACGGTACTGCGCCTCGGCGGCGATCAGGGTGCGACGATCGGCGTCGGAGAGGTGCTCGTCGTCATCGGCGAAGAGGGCGAGTCGGCGTACCCGGGCGCTGCGGTTGCCCCGGAGCCAACTGCCGCCGCCCACCCAGCCCCCATCGTTGCGGCCGCTCCCCGTCATGCTGCCACCGATCCTGGGTCGAGGCCGCGAGCGATGCCGGTGGTTCGCAGGCTTGCGGCCGAGCATGGGATCGATCTCGATCGAGTCGTTGGTACCGGCCCCGGGGGGGCGATCACCCGGGCAGACGTCGAAGCCAAGATCGCGGGCGAGTCGTTTGCTGCCGACCATGAGGACCGGGTGCCGCTGTCGCGGATGCGGCGCTCGATTCGGGATCACATGAGCAAGTCCTGGCGCGAGATACCTCACGTGACCGTATTCGCCGACGTTGACGCCACCGGACTCCTCGCGACTCGACGCGACACCATCGAGCGGCTGGGGGGAACCGTGCCGATCGAAGCGATTGTGATGCGAGCAGTGTTGCCGGCTCTGGAAGAGTTCCCCGAGTTCAACGCGAAGCTCGATGGTGACGACCTCGTGTTGAAACGCCACTACGACATTGCGGTGGCAGTGGATACACCGGAGGGCCTGATCGTGCCCGCTGTCCTGGCCGCGGACCAAGGCAGCTTCGAGGAACTCGTTGAGCGGGTCGCCGACCTGACCGAGCGGGCCCAGCAGCGCAGGGTCACCCCGGAGGAGGCGGAGGGTGGCACCTTCACCGTCTCGAACATCGGCGCCTTGGGGGGTGGTCACGGCACCCCGATCATTCCCTACGGGACGACGGCGATCATGTCGATCGGGCGAGCCGCTCCGGCCGTTGTGGTGCGTGACGGGGGGATGGTGATGACCACGTTGATGCCGGTCAGCCTCTCCTACGACCACCGCGTCATCGACGGTGGCCTCGGTCAGCGGTTCCTGACGCGGGTCGTGGACAACCTGGAGGACCCGTCGCGGTTCTTGAGCTAGCCGCCGCGCCGCACACGTTTCGCGGGAGCTGCCCCCTCCGTCTCCGGCCTGCGGCCGCAGACACCTCCCCCAACTCGCTTCGCTCCTTGGGGGACGGCGCAGAAGGGGCCGCGCCGAACGCGTTTCGCGGGAGCTGCCCCCTCCGTCTCCGGCCTGCGGCCGGAGCCACCTCCCCCGTCCTTCGGCCGGGGGAGGGCACACGAGGTGCCGGGCCGGAGGGGGCAGCGAGCCTCGTAGCGCAGCTTCCTAGGTCTGGGCGAGGCGGCGTAGTTCGCGCCGTGCCACCGAGCGGCGGTGGACTTCGTCGGGGCCGTCGGCGAGGCGCAGGGTGCGGGCCTGGGCCCACAACTCGGCGAGGGGGACGTCACCGTCGACGCCGGCGCCACCGTACGCTTGGATGGCGCGGTCGATCACGTTGAGGGCCACATTGGGCGCAACCACCTTGATGGCGGCGATCTCGATGCGGGCTCCTTTGTTGCCTGCCGTGTCCATCAGCCAGGCGGTCTTGAGAACGAGCAACCGGGCCTGTTCGATCTCAATCCGGCTGTCTGCGATCCACGCCTGGACCACGCCTTGATCCGCGATTGGTCCGCCGAAGGCTTCCCGCTCCTGCACCCGCCGCACCATCATCTCGAAGGACCGCTCGGCCATGCCGAGCAACCGCATGCAGTGGTGGATCCGGCCCGGACCGAGCCGCTCTTGGGCAATGGCAAAACCGTCGCCCTCGTTGCCGAGCACGTTGCTCACCGGAACCCTGACGTCTTCGAGTAGGACCTCGGCGTGGCCGTGCGGTGCGTCGTCGTAGCCAAACACGGTGAGCGGACGCACCACGCTGACCCCGGGGATGTCCATCGGTACCAATACCTGGCTCTGCTGGCGATAGGTGGGTCCGTCCGGGTCGGTCTTGCCCATGACGATCATGATCTTGCAGTCGGGGTGCATCGCTCCCGACGTCCACCATTTGCGACCGTTGATGACGTACTCGTCGCCGTCGCGCACGATGCTGGTCTCGATGTTGCGGGCGTCTGAGGAGGCCACCTCGGGTTCGGTCATTCCAAAACACGAACGGATCTCGCCTTCGAGGAGTGGGTCGAGCCAGCGGGCCTTCTGCTCCTCCGTGCCGAACACGGCGAGGATCTCCATGTTGCCGGTGTCCGGGGCCGCACAGTTGGTGGCGACCGGTGCAATCGCCAGCGACCGTCCCATGATCTCGCACAGTGGGGCATATTCGAGGTTGGTCAACCCCGCTCCGTAGCCCTCGTGGGGCATGAACAGGTTCCACAAGCCACGGGAACGCGCCTCGGCCTTGAGTTCATCGATGATGGGTGGGGTCGCCCAACGGTTGGCTGCAACCTGTTCGGCGAAGATGGGCTCTGCCGGATAGACGTGCGACTCCATGAAGTCGTTGAGGCTCTCGCTGAGTTCCACGACCTTCTGCGACGGGGCAAAGTCCATCGGCGGCTCCCTTCATCGATGCGGCGCGGTACCCATGGTTCCACGTTGGCCGGGCGCCTGCATGTTGCCCGCGCCCCCAAGGCGTCCAGCTAGCCTCCCACTCACTGTGCGACGTCTGCTGTTCCCTTATCTCTTCGTGTGGGTGCTCGGCTTTGCGGTGATTCGCGTCGCCGTGGTGCCCGCCGAGGTGTGCCCCGAGGTGACTGCCGATGAGGTGCATGCGGCCGCCGTCGCCTCTGCCGATTGGCTGGTGCGCAACCTCGATGAGGACGGCAAGTTTGTCTACGGCTATGACCGGGAAACCCTCGAGGTGAACCAGGACTACAACATCGTCCGCCACGGCGGGGCAACGATGTCGCTCTACCAGATGGTGCTTGCCGGTGAGACCGACTACCTGCCTGCTGCCGATCACGCCATGGGATACCTGCTCGACCGGTTGGTCGTCGTCGGCGACTACGCCACCATCGCCGATCACGGCGACCGGGCCAGGCTTGGTACCGTCGGATTTGTGGCGTCCTCGCTGGTCATGCGGCGGGAAGCAACCGGCGACACCAGCTACGACGAGTTGCTGCAGCAGTTGGGGCGCTTCATGCTCGGCCAGCAGCTCCCCGACGGCGCCATGCTGGCGTTCTGGGATCGCGAGACCGAGGCCCCTTCTCCGAACGAACGAGGACCGTTCGCAACCGGCGAGGCGCTGTGGGCACTGTTCGAGCTCGACCGCCTCTATCCCGACGGAGGATGGGGCGAACCGGCCTTCCTCACGGCGCAGTACCTGGCCCGCGGGCAACGCGAGCGTGACGAGGGCTACCTGGCCCGCCTGCCGGACCACTGGGCGGCCTACTCGCTCGAGGCGATGGCCCCCGACCTGCGTGACGAGGAGATGGTCGAATACGCCCGGCGCCTGGCCGGCTACTTCTCGATGCGAACCAGGATCGAGGCCCAGCGACGCGGCGAAGGAATCAACGTCCTAGTGCGCTACTACCCGGGACCGCCTGCAGGGGTGGGAACTGCGGGCGAAGGCATGGCGGCTCTCTACCGAATGGCGGCCGAAGATGAGCGTCTCGCCGACCTGCGGCCCGACATGGCCGAACGCCTGGAGTGCCTCGCCGGAATTCAGGCGGCAAGCCAGATCAGCGCCGCGCAAGCCGCGGCCGGGCCCAACCCGAGCCTCACCGAGGGGGCCTGGTTCTACCTCGACTACACCCAGGTCGATGGTCAACAACACGTACTGTCGGCGCTGCTCGGCGCCGAACAGGCAATGCGTGAGATGGAGGAAGCAGCAGAGTGATCTTGATCTCCACCGAAAACACGACTGCCATCTTGGTGTTCGCCTTCATCGCCTATGTGGCTGCGGTGAACCCGCCGCGGCTGCGGATCGGACTGCCGGAATCGGACGGCCGGGCTCGGTTTGGGCCATTGCTGGCGGGCAGCGCTCTTGTGTTCCTGATCACCGCCGGGCTGGCGTTGTCGGCCGAGGCGGTGCTCGACTGGTTCCAGATCACTCCGGAGTCGTGGCGCATGGCATCGGGCCTCATCGTCGGGCTGGTTGGGGCCAGGGTGCTGGTGGCGCCACAGCGCGCCGATGAACCGGTGCTCGATGGTTGGGGCGCTGCCGTGGTTCCCGTGGCGTTCCCGCTGCTGTTCACCCCGCAGCTGGCGGCGCTTGCCGTGCTCTTTGGGGGCACCGAGTCCACCAGCGTTGCCGCCGGAATGTTGGCCCTGGCGCTGGTCGTGACCGTTGCCGTCGGCATGTTGCGACGGACCCGGGAGGCTTTGTGGCTGGCCTCGGCCCGGTTCTTCGGAGCGCTGCTGATCATCGTGGCGGTGCTGGAAGTGGTCGAGGGCATCCGCGACGTGTGATGTTCCGCGGCGGTACGCTGCAAGCAACGTGACTGCCACCCCCACCTGGACGCCGGGCGACCCGATCCGAACGGGCGCCGACTACATCGAGAGTCTGCGGGGCCGCGATCTCGTTGTCTACTTGTTCGGCGAACGGGTCGACGATCCGGTTGAGCACCCGATGATTCGGCCGTCCATCAATGCTGTGGCAGAAACGTTCGATCTTGCCGTGCGCGAACCCGAGCTGGCCTCGGCTGATTCTGTCCTCACCGGCGAATCTGTCAACCGCTTCCTTCACGTGACCGAGAGCGTCGACGACGTGGTGGCGCAGAACAAGATGCAGCGCAAGCTGGGCCAGCTGACCGGTACCTGTTTCCAGCGCTGCGTCGGGATGGACGCCATCAACTCGCTGTACTCGATCACCCACGACATCGACGCCGTCCATCACACTGGCTACCACCAGCGACTGTGCGACTTCATTGCGATGGCGCAGCGCGCCGGCTTCGTGCTCGGCGGTGCGATGACCGACGTCAAGGGCGACCGCAGCAAGGCGCCGTCCGAGCAGGACGACCCCGACCTGTATGTGCGGATCGCCGATCGCAACGCCGATGGCATCGTGATCCGCGGGGCGAAAGCCCATCAGACCGGATGTATCAACTCTCACTGGATTCTGGTGATGCCGACGTTGCGGATGACCGCGGCCGACCGGGACTATGCCGTCGTATGCGCCGTGCCGGTTGACGCCCCCGGGCTCACCTACGTCTACGGCCGCCAATCGTGCGACACCAGGGCGATGGAACCCGGCGACATCGACGTCGGCAACGCCCGCTTCTCCGGCCAGGAAGCGATGATCATCATCGACGATGTGTTTGTCCCCTGGGAGCACGTGTTCATGGACGGCGAGGTGGAGTTCACGGCGCCCCTGGTCGAGCGGTTCACCTCGTATCACCGCCGCAGCTACGTCTGCAAGGCCGGGGTTGGCGACGTCCTCATCGGCGCCGCCGCCCTGATTGCCGAGTACAACGGGGTCGAGCGGGCGTCACACATCAAGGACAAGCTGGTCGAGATGGCCCACCTCAACGAGACGATCTACGGCACCGGAATCGCCGCCTCACATGAGTCGTTCCGCACCAACGCCGGCAACTACGAGAACAACGGCATGCTCGCCAACGTGTGCAAGCAGAACGTCACCAGGTTCCCATACGAACTGGGCCGATTGGCCCAAGACCTCGCCGGGGGCCTGGTGGTCACCCTGCCCTCAGAGCTGGACTTGGAGCATCCCGAGATTGGTCCGCTGCTGGCGCGCTTCCTCAAGGGGAAAGCCGACGTCTCGACCGAAGACCGGATCAGAGTGTTGCGTCTCATCGAGAACATGACGATAGGGCGCAACGCCGTTGGCTATCTGACCGAGTCGCTCCACGGCGCCGGGTCGCCCCAAGCGCAGCGGATCCAGATCTCGCGTTTGATGGACCTCGATGAGAAGAAGGGGTTTGCCAAGCGGCTCGCCGGTATCGATGAGTAAGGCTCCTCCTGGGAGACTGTTGAACATCGCCAGCTTGGGTTTGCTGCGAGCTCGACGACCAAGCGTTGTGCGCCGGTGCAATCCCGGCACGGCGTATGTCCAACACCCTCCTAGCGCCCCATCGTGTAGAACTCCTCGTTCGGCATCATTGACGCCAGGTTCGCCATGCGATTCGAATAGGCAAACAGTGCCGTCACGGCCCCGATATCCCAGATGTCGTCGTTACTGAACCGCTCATGGCGCATCCCCGCCAGGTCGTCTTCGGTGATCGCTGCCGAGTCGGTGGCGACCTTGACGGCGAAGTCGAGCATCGCCCGCTCTCGATCGGTCAGCGGCGCCTTGTGGTAATTGGTGGCCACCTGATCGGAGATCAACGGATCCTTGCGACGAATCCGCAGGATGGCGCCGTGGGCGACCACGCAGTAGAGACAGTCGTTCAGCGCACTGGTCGCTACCACGATCATCTCGCGATCCGCCTTGGTGAGCCCGGACTCTCGCAGCATCAGCGCGTCGTGCATCTGGATGAATCCCCGAAGTTCGTCGGGACGGTGGGCGAGGGCCACAAACACGTTGGGGACAAACCCGGTCTTGTCCGCGATCGCCTCGACGTATTCGCGCAGGTCATCGGGCAGGTCGGCCAGGTTGGCGATCGGAAAACGGCTGATCGGCTGCTCGGTCATCGTGCAGGAGCCTCCTCGTGGGGGTACCCGAGGCCGTTGAGTGCGGCCCCGATCTCGTCGAGAATGGCGGGATCGTCGATGGTGGCCGGCATCTTCCACGACTCGCCGTCGGCGATGCTGCGCATCGTGCCCCGCAGGATCTTGCCCGAGCGGGTCTTCGGCAGGCGTTCGACCACGGTGGCCTGTTTGAAGGCGGCAACCGGGCCGATCCGGTCGCGCACGCTCTGGACGAGCTCGGTCGCGATCACCGTGCTCGTCACGATCGACGCCGGCCTTGAGCACGACAAATCCGACCGGAAGTTGGCCCTTGAGCGAATCGGCAACCCCGATGACGGCGCACTCGGCCACATCGGGATGCTCGGCCAGAACCTCCTCCATCGCGCCGGTCGAAAGTCGGTGGCCGGCGACGTTGATGATGTCGTCGAGCCGGCTCATGATCGACAAGTAGCCGTCCTCGTCCTGGTAGCCGGCGTCTGCGGTCAGGTAGTGGTCGGGGAAGGTCGCCAGGTACGAGTTGATGAACCGCTGGTCGGCGTTCCACAGGGTCACCAGATTGCCGGGAGGCAACGGCAACTTGACCACGATGGCCCCAATCGTGCCGGGCGCGACCTGGGCGCCGTCGTCGTCGAGCACCTGGATGTCGTAGCCGGGCACCGCAACGGTTGGTGATCCCGGCTTGATCGGGAGCGGCTCGATCCCCATCGGGTTGCAGGCCATCGGCCACCCGGTTTCGGTCTGCCACCAGTGGTCGATGACGGGTACCTGGAGCGTGTTCTCGGCCCAGTGCAGCGTATCCGGGTCGCAGCGTTCTCCGGCGAGGAACAGCGCCCGGAAGTTGCCGAGGTCGTACGACTCGAGGTATGCCGCGTCCGGATCGTCACGCTTGATGGCGCGAAAGGCGGTCGGTGCGGTGAACATCACACGGACGTCGTGGTCCTGGATCACCCGCCAGAACGCCCCAGGGTCGGGGGTGCCGACCGGCTTGCCCTCATAGAGCACCGTGGTGCATCCGTAGAGCAACGGGGCATAGACGATGTAGGAGTGGCCGACCACCCAGCCGACGTCCGACGCCGCCCAGTAGACCTCGCCGGGAGCGACGTCGTAGAGGTTCTTCATGCTCCAGGTGAGGGCAACGGCGTGGCCGCCGTTGTCGCGCACCACACCCTTCGGTTCTCCGGTGGTGCCCGACGTGTAGAGGATGTAGAGCGGGTCGGTGGCGGCGACCGAGGTGCAATCGACCGGTTCGGCCGAAGCGACGAGGCTCTCCCAATCGAGGTCGCGTCCGGCGACCATCGCCGCCTCGGCTTGGGGACGCTGCAACACGACGGTTCGTTCCACCTGGTGCTCGGCCAAGTCGATGGCACCGTCGAGCAGCGGTTTGTACTCGACGACCCGACCCGGTTCGATGCCGCACGACGCTGAGAGCACCACCTTTGGGGTGGCGTCATCGATCCGGGTGGCGAGTTCGTTGGCGGCAAACCCGCCGAAGACGACCGAGTGGATCGCGCCGAGTCGGGCGCAGGCAAGCATGGCGAAGACCGCCTCGGGGATCATCGGCATGTAGATGATGACCCGATCGCCCTTCTCCACCCCGAGGGCGGCCAGAGCGCCGGCCAAGCGGGACACCTCGTCGAGGAGTTCCCGATAGGTGTAGCGGCGCACGGTGCCGGTGACCGGGCTGTCGTAGATGAGCGCGACCTGGTCGGCCCGGCCCCCCGCAACATGACGATCGATGGCGTTGAAACACGTGTTGAGCACCCCGTCGGGGAACCACCGGTAGAACGGCGGGTTTGAGGCATCGAGGACCACGGTTGGCTCCCGGTCCCAGGCGATGGCCTTGGCTGCCTCGCCCCAGAAACCCTCGGGATCGGCCAGCGACCGGTCGTACACCTCGCGGTAGGAGCCCAACATCTTCTCCTCGGTTGACCGCTCCCGAGGATAGTGCTGGACCCGAAACGCCCGGCTCCCACTTGTTCGGTGGCCCGGGTGGGCTCACCCGACTGCCGTAGGCCACCCGAGAAGGTTTTCCTGTGTTTCGCACGACATTCACCAGCGGACGTCTGACCGCCACCCCCCGCCGAGTGCAGCTCCTTGCAATGTTGTTGGCGTTTGCTCTTCTTGCTGCCGCCTGTGGCGGTGACGACGACACCGCCGACTCCGGAACCGCCGACGCCGCTACTGAGGAGTCCTCGACCGAGAGCAGTGGCGAGACGCCAAGTCGGGAGGAGATCGACGCCATTCTGGCGACCCAGCCCAACCCGGCCATCATCTACCTCCAGGAAATCCTCGACACCCTCGGATACGACCCGGGTCCGATCGACGGTCAACGCGGAGAGAAGACCGTGGTAGCCGTTCAAGCATTCCAGGCGGACCAGGACCTCGAGGTCACCGGGTACGTCGATGCCACCACCGCACGGGCGATGGTCGACCAGTCGCCGACGGCCCTGGCGCTCATGGTCGACGCCATCCAGCTCGAACTGACCGAGTTGGGGTTCTACTCCGGGCTGATCGACTCACAATGGGGTCCCCAGACCGAAGAAGCCATCGTGAAGTTCCAGGAGTCCGTTGGGCTCGAGCCCTCTGGCGAGATGACGGACGAGACGTGGGCTGAGCTCCAAGAGGCCTACCTCGAGGTGGCAGTGGCCAGCATCGTGGCCTCCGGCTACGTGCAAGACGTTGCCGACGCGGATACCGGTGAGTCGGATGAAGGCGGCGTTGTCTATCAGCGGGGCGATGAAGGCCCTGAGGTCCAGGCCATCCAAGACCGACTCACCGAACTCGGATATCGGCCGGGTGCGGCCGACGGCACGTACGGGGCCGCCACTGCCTCCGCCGTGCTTGCGTTCCAAAAGGCCGAGGGACTCCAGCGTGACGGGCAGGCCGGCCCCGCCGTGGTCACCCGCCTCGACAGCCCACAAGCGACCGGCCCTGAGAGCGACGCCGCTGGTCCGCGGGTTGAAGTCGACCTCGACCGCCAGATCGCCTTCTACATCGCCGGGTCAGGAGCCGTGACCACCATCAACATCTCCAGCGGATCGGGCCGCGAGTACGACAAGCCCGACGGCGGTACCGCCGTGGCCTACACACCAACCGGGGACTACGCCATCGAACGACGCGTCGACGGACTCCGCGAGGCCCCGCTTGGCTCTCTCTACTACCCGCTCTACTTCACCGGCGGCTGGGCGATCCACGGCTCGTCATCGGTGCCTGCCTACCCGGCCAGCCACGGATGCGTCCGCACCGCCAACGAGGACCAAGACTTCCTCTTTGCTGCCCTGGCCGACGGCGACGCCATCGAGATCTACGGCACGAGCGAAGGCGCCCCCGACGACGGGGAAGCCGGCTTTTAGAGTCTCGGCCTGCAGCAGGCTGCAGGCCGAGCCAGAGTTAGTTGAGCGGCCTTGCGGCCGCCCTCATTGCCCGGTCGGACCGGCAGAGCCGGCTCCTCCGGACCGAGGGGGCCGGGACAAAGCCCGCCCCCTCGGGCACCCCCAACGAAGAGGGTTGGCCGCCGCGGCGGACCGGCGTGGCTTGCCCCCTGGGGCACCCCCACGAAGAGACGGTGTCTGCCGGTGACGTTTTTGGTGCTGTCATCTGTCGCCCGCGAGCGGCCGGGCGGGGGCATTCCGTGGACTAAAGGCCCTACTTGGCGCCTCTTCTTGGCGCGACGCTGGGGTTCTTGCCTTGTGATCCTCGCTCCGGTTAGTAGCGGGAATCGGTTGTTCTGACGGAGGCTCGGAGTCTGGTGGAGCGAGACCACGCAGGATGACCGATCCAAGTAGTGGATCGCACGGCGAAGCGATGGAGGGCCCACACCGGGCCTTTCATCGCGTTGGGAGGGTCAGACGATGCGGCGGTCGGTTGCCCAGCGGGCCAGCTCGTGGCGGCTGGAGAGCTGCAGTTTGCGTAGTACCGCGGAGACGTGAGTCTCGACCGTCTTGATCGAGATGGAGAGCCGCCGGGCGACCTGCTTGTAGGTGTAGCCGCGGGCGATCTGGCGCAGTACCTCGCGTTTCGCGCGGGTCAGCTGGTCGAGCTCGGGGTCGGACGGCCGGGGGAGCGCGCCGGCGAAGGCATCGAGTACAAAGCCGGCGAGGCGAGGGGAGAAGACGGCGTCTCCGTCGGAGATGCGCTGGATGGCATCGACCAGTTCGCCGGGGGAGATCGACTTGGTGACGTAGCCGCGGGCACCGGCGCGAATCATGGCGATGACATCTTCGGGAGCGTCGCTCACCGACAACGCCAGAAAGACGGTTTCGGGGTTCGCCTCCATGACGTTCTGGATCACCGAGACGCCGCCACCGCCGGGCATGTGCACATCGATCAGCACCACGTCGGGGCTGGTGCGAAGAATGCCTGCGATGGCCTCATCGACGTCGGAAGCCCAGCCGGCCACTTCGAAGTGTTCATCGAGCTCGGCACGCACCCCGGACAGGAACAGCTCGTGGTCATCGACGAGGAACACTCGAACCTCGCTCATGCTGGGCTCCTTTCGAGCTGCAGGTGGACTTCGGTACCTTCAGCAGGTTCGCTGACGATATCGGCTGATCCGCCGTGGCGCTGCATCCTGGCAACGATCGAGTCGGCGATGCCACGCCCGTCACCGTCGACGGCGTCGAGGTCGAAGCCGGCTCCTTGGTCGCTGACCCAGGCGCCGATCGTGGTCTCGTCGACTTCGACGTATACCGAAACCTTGTCGGCGTCGGAGTGTTTGGCGGCATTGGTCATTGCCTCACCGGCGGCTTGCACCAGGGCGCGCACGTTGTCGTCAACTGGGCAGTCACCGACGATGACCACCTCGATGGGTACGTTGTGCGCCTCCTCGACCCGCTGTGCGGTGCTGCGTATCGCTCCGGCCAGTTGCTCGTCGCCCTGGTCCGGATCGCCGTAGAGCCATTGGCGCAGCTCGCGTTCCTGGCCACGGGCCAGGGTCACCATCCGCTTCGGGTCGTCGGTGCGCTGGATCAGGGCCAGAGTCTGGAGCACCGAGTCGTGGAGGTGGGCGGCCATCTCGGCGCGCTCTTCGGTGCGGATGCGGCTTCGCCGCTCCTCGCCGAGGTCGTTCATCATTCGCCATACCCACGGTCCGAAGGCGACCATGAAGCCACCCGCCGTCAACAGCACGGCGAACAGGGCAGGGCCCAGATCGGAAAAGGCGGCCGTTGAGCCCAGCAGGGCGGCCATGCCGCCGAACATCAGCAGCGCGCCGACGACGAGCCTGACCCGGTTCGAGTCCTCTGCCCTGGTCAGCTGGGTGAGCCGGGCGCGGCCCTCCTGATCGGTGCGGTCCCACATGATGGCGCCGCCGAAGGTGAACAGCGCGATCGGCCACACGATGTTGTCGCCGAACCAGAGCCCAAACGATCTCAGCAAGAGCAGGCCGCCCAGGTAGATCAAGCTCAGTGCGACGAGTTGGCGGGTGGTGGCGGGCGGCGCCGGAGGCGGAGCCGGTTCGTCTTGGTCGAGGGTGAGCGCAAGCCCGAGCAGATAGGCGACCAGACCGGCACCACCTGCGAAGGCGGCGACGATGAACCCAGCCCGCACGTAGATCGGAGAGACCCCCAGTTGCTCACCGATCCCACCGGCGAGGCCGCTGATGATGTGGTTCGTGTCGCTGCGCACGACGCGCCGCCGCCAACCCCGCCGCGGCGGGGGCGACGCTTCGGTCGCAGGCTGTGGGTCGGCTTGCTCGATCAGTGGCATACTCCTCGGAGGTATGTCGTCGATGTTGTCACAGGGCGAGTATCGCCTCAACAGGTTATGCCCCTGAAATGCCTCGGGGTCGTCTCGGGGGTGTCTCAGGGTGATTCCCGATGGCGTTTCTCGATACGGCCGGGCACGATGGGGCCATGACGAATGCCGCACCACCCGTTACGACCAATCGGCTGGAGCGTCCTCGGCAGGGCAGGATCATCGCCGGGGTCGCCGCCGGCGTGGCCGAACGCTATGACATCGACGTCATCTGGATTCGACTCGGGTTCGTGTTCCTCGCCATGTTCGGCGGTTCCGGAGTGCTGGTGTATCTGGTCGCCTGGCTGCTCATCCCCGAACAGGGAGAAAGTGAATCGATCATCGGGGCGAGTGTCGGAGACCTCGAAGGGCTCTCGGGCTGGCTTGGTGTTGCGCTGATCGTTATCGGCGGGCTCATCATCTTCAGCTGGACGGGCATCGTGCGGCCATCGGTTTTGTGGGCCGGCGCGCTGATCATCGTCGGGGTGCTGCTGTACCGCGGCGATCTACCTCCCATCGGGGGCTCAAAGTCGCAGACCGAAGGTGAGACACCGATCTACGGACGTGATTCGAACGAGGCCACGGTCGATGAGCCTGCGGCTGCGCCCATCGTTACTGCTCCACCTTCAGCCTCAACTGGTCGCGTCGCCCCGACCCCGACCGTAGCCGCTGCTCCCACCTCCGCCGCCGCCTCCGCCGCGACCCAAGTCGATCCTCGGCCGGATGACGATTGCGGTTGAACTGATCGCAATCGGCACGATGACCCTGCTCGATACGGCCAACATCATCAATCCGACCTTCCGCCACTACCTGGCCGTTGCGGTGGGTATCGCCGGTCTAGGGCTGCTGGTCGGGACGCTTTGGGGGCGGTCGTGGGGCTTGATCGCGCTCGGCCTGGTCCTGATGCCCGCCCTGATCGCCGCCACGGTGGTCCGGGTTCCATTGCGTGGCTCGTTCGGTGAGCGCAGCTACCAGCCGCAAACCGTCGCCGAGATCCCCGACAAGTATGAGCTGGCCGCGGGCTCCCTGAAGATCGACCTGAGGGACATCGACCTCGACCAGGGTCCCGTTGTGATCGTCGCCACCGTTGGTTTCGGCGAGGTCGAGGTGCTCGTGCCTGTCGGTGCGGCGACAACGATTGACGCCAGGTCCGGTTTCGGTGAGGTCGTGATCGATGGAGCGAGCAGTGGGGGAATCAACGTGGTCAAGTCGGCAGAATGGCCCGGGAGCGGGTCGATCATTGTCGATCTCGAGGTCGGCTTCGGGTCGGCGCGCATCGACCGGGCCGAGAGGTGAGGGGAGGGTACGACCCATCATGCAACGACACACTTTCGACGTAGTCTCCTTCCTGTTCGGGATGTTCTTCGTGGGCGCGGCGGCCTTTGCCCTCGCGGTTGGGGATGAACTGCCCGGGTTCGACTACCGCTGGATTTGGCCGGTGGTCATCATCATCGCCGGCGTCGTTGTGCTCGCCTCGGCCCTTTTCCGCAAGCGATCGGAGCCCGAAGTGGCGCCGAAGGTGCCCTTCACGGACGACCCAATCCGTTGAAGTGGACCAAAATTGGCTCTCGACTGGAGTACCTCTCAGCCGCTACTGTTGAGGGCGCGAAAAGGGGTAGTCGTGGTCAGGCCGCCAAAACGTATCGTTCCCAGTCCTACTGTCGAACCGGAGTCAAACGAGGCGCCGGTCCAGCGGCGTTCGGTTGGCAAGTCGAAATACATGACCTCGGGTCCGCAGCCGGCGTCGCAGCAGCCCGCACCCCCTCCTCCGCGCCGCCAGCCAACTCCTCCGACGGTGCCCCACCCCGAGCGGACCGTGTCCCCGGCGGCCGCCCCGAAGGCGACCAAGTTCGACGCCCGCGGCTCGCGTGGCGTTGCTCCGCCGGACGAATCCGGTGCGACGAGGAGGGGAGCTCTGCAGCCCCAGCCGCAGTACTCGACAAGAGGGCGCAGAGTGCTCGACCTTCGTGAGGGAGCCAGGCGAGGTGCGGATGAGGACGTGACGGTTGACCTCACGAAATCTGGGGGCCGGATGGCCGGACCGGCACGGCGGGTACCACCCGGCGCCGCTCCTCCGCAGCAGCCGTCGCAGCCGCCCAGCTCCAATCGCACATTCACCAAGGGGCGGCACATGACGGTTCCGACCCCTCCACCGCCCCCGGTGAAGCCGACTCCACGTCGACCGGACCCTGCTCCGCCGGTGCCCCACCCGGAGCGGAGCGTCGCTCCACCGGCGGCACCCCGTCCCAACAAGTTCGAGGCGCGTGGTTCCGGGGGTGGAGCCGTGGAAGACGCCGAAGAGACGACCCAGCCGATCGACACGTCGGGCGAGCCGAGGTACTCGGTTCGAGGGCGCCAGATCGTCGACCTACGCGAAGAGGCCCGCAAGGCCGCTGAGAAGGCCGTCGACCTCACCGATGCCTCCGAGGACGACGAGAGCCGAACGACCTACTACAAGCGCCATTCCGCCAACCTGCCCTACCTCGGCAAGGAATAGGCGACCACCAACATCCAACAAGGAGAGGCCCTCCCTGCTGGAAGCGGAAAGGGCCTCTTTGCGTCGGCGGTCGTCGGTCTAGGTGGTTGCCCCGTTGGCCAGGTCCCGAATGCGCTGGGATTGGAAGCGCAGTACCTGGATGATCGTGCCGAGCCCGAAGGCGATACCGAACAGGTACATGGCGGTGCCGAGGCGGCGGAACCCCTCGAGCACTTCGGACCAGCGGACCACCGTCTCAGGCGCCCACAGAAGGACCGGAGGGTTCGCGCGAAAGGGGTCGTGCTTCCAAGTGCCCTCCCTCGGCTTGCCGGGGGAGGTGGCCGAGCGGAGCTCGGTCGGAGGGGGCCGCTCCCACGAGGCTCGTCGCCGTGGCCCACGGGGGCCGTTCACCCGACGAGCGGGCTAGGCGTCTTCGCTGGGTCCGGTGGTCGTTGTGCCCTCTGTGGTGGTGGTTGTCTCCTCGGGGGGAGCTTCCTCGCCACAGGTGTTGTCGAGGTCTTCGAGATCGAGTCGGGCGACGGCGATATCGGGGGTCTCGAGGACGAGTTCGACGTGCTGATGGATAAGGTCGATGTCGTAGAGGTTCTGGCCGTCCTCAGTGAACCCTGCGAGGTATCCGTTGGACGGGATGATCTTGAGGGTGACGATTTCCTCAGTATCGATCAGCGGCAGGAGGTCGATGAAGTCGGGGAGCCGAGACAGGGGAATATCGGTCTGCAGCGCATCTTTCAGCACGTCGGCGATGCGGGGGTAGGCGAGCAGCAACTCGGCAGGGTTGGACTGCTCGAGCACGGCTTCGAGTACACAACGCTGGCGATTCATCCTGGCGTAGTCGCTGGCGTGGCGGCGGATCCTGGCGTAGGCCAGCGACTCGTGGCCATCCATCGTCTGGAGGCCGGGATCGATGACGACGTTCTCGAGAGTGACCCCGTCCTCGTGCGGGTACTCCTCATCGACGATCTGTTCGGGGACGTAGATCTCGACGCCGCCGAGCGCATCGACGATGCCGACAAATCCGTCGAGGGTGACGAGGGCGTAGTAGTGCACGGGGATGCCGAGGATCTCGCTGATGGCGCCCTTCATGGCGTTTTCGCTTGGAGTTCCGGGGCCGGGGAACGCTTCGGCGTGTTCGATGCCGGCGTGGTAGATCTCGTTCAGGATCTCGGGGAAGCAGTTGCAGTCCCACACGCCGTAGCCCTCGGGGAGCGGTGCGCTGTGCAGGTTGCGGGGCAACGTGAACATGGCGGCGTCGCCGGTTTCGGGGTCGAGGCTGACGACGATCATGGTGTCGGTGCGCAAATTGCGCCGACCCACCCCAGCGTCGGCGCCGACGAGCAGGATGTTGACCCGATCGAGCCCATCCCAGATCGCTTTGCGTTCCACCGGTTCGCTGCTTACTCCGGCGGTGGCGCCGTTGACGTCACCGGATGCGGACGTGCCGTTTGCGGAAGCGACATCGTCGGCGGCGAAGGTCTCGGTGATGAGGTCGTACTGCACCAGGCTGTAGTAGCCGAACATGGTGTGGGGGAGGAAGAGGATTGCGGCCAGGACGACGCCGGAGAGGATGAGGCCCGCCTGAGCGAGGGTCGATGGCGTCTCGTCGCTGGCGACGTGATAGGCGTCGTACGCGGCCCAAAGCCGATAGCCGAGCAGCGCGATGTTGGCCAGCATCATGAAGCTGATGGCGCCGGGCCGAACCCAGGCCTTGGCGACCTCGAGTTCGTTCATCGCAGCGACCATTGCGAAGAAGATCAGGAAAGCATCGACGATCAGCATCGGCACGGCACGGCGGCGGTCGCCGGCGTAGAGCTGGCCGGTTCCCGGGATGATGGCGGAGAACAGTGCAGCCAGCCACGGATGACGTGTGGGCGCGGCAGAGACTTGAGTCGTTGTGGAATCCATCAGCGGCCCAATGGTAGGACGGGTTCAGAAACAAGCGATGCAATTCGCTCCGACCGTTGTCGGACCGGCCGGTCGACGCGTTAGCCTCGGATGAAATCAGCAGTTTGAAGCGTTGGGCAGGTGTGATGAACAGCATTCCAGAACTCCTCAGAGACGAGAACGCCACCGTTGCCGTGGTCGGCGCCACCGACGATCCCCACAAGTACGGCAGCGTCATCTACCGCGATCTCAAGCGCAAAGGGTTCGAGGTGTATGCGGTCAACCCAAATCGGTCCACCGTCGACGGTGATGAGGCCTACCCATCACTGGCGGCCCTGCCGGTAGATCCCACGATCGTCAACGTGGTGGTTCCTCCGGCGACGACGCTCGAAGTGCTCGCCGGCGCAAATCGGCTCGGCTACAAGAACGTGTGGTTGCAGCCGGGTGCCGAAAGCCCCGAGGCGCTCACCTATCTTCAGGAAGAGGGTTTCAACTACCTCGCCAATGCCTGCATCATGGTCCAGAGTCGCGCCCGCAGTGTGCGATGACTGAGACTTCGGACGCTGCCGGCGAGAGCTTCGAGCAATTCAAGGACTCGTTCTCCTACGGCAGCCGGTCTGACATGTCGTTCAAGTTCCTCAAGAACCTGAACGAGGGGGATGCGGCCGAGTTCTTCCGCAATCTGCTTGCGGAGATCGGCGAGACGTTCGACGACGGGAACCTCGGCCGCATCCATGACTACGTCATCGAATGGCAGGTCCGCGGCTACACCCCCAAGCCCGATGCGGTCCGTCACTACGTGTACCAAGACGGACCGTTTGCTCCCCTCCGCACACCGCTCTCGGAGGCCCGGGTCGGGTTGCTGACGAGCAGCGGCCATTTCACGGTGGGAGACGATCCCGAGCCCTTTGGCGTCGCAGACATGAGCCAACGGGAAGCCGAGGACCGTATCGCAGAGTTCATGCGGGCGACCCCCGACCTGTCGGTTATCGATCGAGATCTCCCGGCAGAGGATCTGCGCGTTCGTCACGGCGGCTACGACATCCGCAGTGTCGCCAAGGATCACAACGTTGCTTTGCCGCGCGACCGCATGCTCGACGCTGCAGCCGACGGTCGTATCGGCGCGGTCTCTGATCGCCTCTACAGCTTTGCCGGAGCGACAGCGCAGGGACGGCTTCGCAAACAGGCGGCGCCTGAGTGGGTGTCGCAACTCCAACGCGATGCGGTTGACGCCGTGTTGCTCGTTCCCGTGTGACCGGTGTGTCACGTGTCGGTCGGGCACGTTGCACGGTTGATCGAACAAGCTGGGATTCCAACGGTTTTGGTGTTCGTTCGGGCCTTCCGCCACATTGCGGTGGAGATGGCTCTGCCCAGGGTCGTCGTCACCCAGAATCCGATGGGGCGGCCTCTCGGAGCTCCGGGAGATGTGGAGCGCCAGCAGGATGTGGTGGACGCCGCCCTCGACCTGCTCGAAACGGCAACTGAGGGCGGAACCATCGTCGACCTCACAGCGCGCTACCGTCCGGGTTCGGAGTGACCGGCAAAGGAGGTAGCCCATGGATGTCGTGATCCTCGTCGGACGGATCATGTTCTCGGTGCTCTTCCTCGGTGCCGCCATGGGTCATCTGATCCGGACCGACGCCATGGCGAACTTCGCGGCTTCGCGTGGCGTGCCCCAGCCCCATGCGGCGACCATTGTTTCGGGTCTGTTGATCGGCGCGGGCGGGCTGATGGTGCTACTCGGGATTTGGGCCGATCTTGGTGCTCTCTTCCTGTTCTTCTTTCTGATGGGAACGACCCTGCTGGTCAACCGCTTCTGGTGGGAGGCAGGTGAGGTGCGGATGCAGATGCAAGTTCAATTCATGAAGGACCTTGCGTTGGCCGGAGCCTCCCTCATGCTGTTTGCCTTCTTCACTACGACCGACGTCGGTTTCATGCTCACCGGGCCCCTCTTTTGACCGGGTCCGCTCCAGTTGATGAGGTGCCACTGGCGTCCATCAGGTGGGGCGCGGGGTCGCGGCGGGCGTTGTTGATCCATGGGATCCAATCGAACGGGGCGGGATGGTGGCGGCTTGCCTCTGATCTCGTGGACGCCGGCTACACGGTGACCGCGGTCGATCTCCCCGGCCACGGTGCCAGTCAACGGCGCCACCCAATGTCGATCGAGTCCTACCGCGACGCGGTCATGGCGGTCGGATCGGGGTGGGACCTCGTGCTCGGCCACTCGCTGGGAGGCACCGTGGCTCTGGCAGCGATGGCCGCAGTCCCGGATTGGACCGATCGACTCATCCTGGAGGACCCGTCGCTCGAATCGGGAGCTCCTGAACCGCTGCTCGCAGGTTTTCTGCAGCCGTTCGCTGCGCCGATCACCCTGGAGCGGATCTCAGCCGAGAACCCCGGCTGGCACAGGAACGATCACGAAATCAAGGTCGATGCTCTGCGACAGTGCGGTCCCGAGACGATTGAGGCCACAGTCGCCGACGCGACGCCGTGGAACATGTGGGAGGCCCTTGAAGGTGTCGGCGTTCCCACGCTGCTGCTGGGCGCCGACCCCAGTAGGGAGCCGCTGGTGACGGCCGAGGCGGGCGCCAGGGCGGTTGCGGCCAACCCGAACATCGAGTTTGTGGTCGTGGCCGGTGGGTCGCACTCGATGCATCGTGACGCCTACCCGGCGTTCTGGGACGCGGTAAGTACGTTGGCCCGGTAGCTCAATCCGGGCTGGCCGACCGACCTGAATCGGGAAGCACCTGGGGACGTGTTAGCTTGCGGGCGTGTGCCGGGTAGCAACATCGTGAGGCCTTCGGGGGAATTCGTCATGTCGGTTCAGGAGCTGCAAACGGCGGTGCGCGCCGTGCCGGGGATTTCGGTTGCCGATGTGGAAGCTCGTGATACAAATGGTCCGCTCGTACGAATCTGGCTCGATGGGAGTCGCGATGCCGACGAAGTGGCCGCCGACGTTCGCCTGGTGCTCGGTGAGTATGGCTACGCCACTCGGGAGTCGATTCTGCGTGACCCCGAGGTGGACGAGCCGGCCCCGCTGCCGGTTAGCCCGCGACGCAGCGGACTTGGCCGCGGGCTCGATTCGCTGATCCCGGCCTCGACGGACGACGCAGCCCCGGCGCATCTCAAAGCGGCAACACCGTTGCGGGTTCCTCCGGCCCCACCGCGGCTCGACCTCGTAGCCACGGAAGAGAAGGCGAACGGCATCGCGGTGCGGGCCGTCGATTCGCACGGCCGAGCCGTCATCGCCCCGATCAATGGCGACGACGAACTCCACCGGGCAGTGACTGCTGCCGTTGGTGGACTGTTTGGCGAGCCGGACCCGCCCCGCCTGATTGGTTTTGAGACCCACGAGGTTGGCGGGGTCGCCGTCCTCACCTGCGTGATCGAGACCGCCAATGGTGACGTTGGCACCGGCTCCGCGGTGGTGGCCGCGGGCTTGCCGTTCACTTTGGGCAACGCGGTGTGGTCTGCGCTCGAGGCCCTGCGCTGACATCGGCGGCGTCGGGTGGCACACTTCGGACATGGAGATAGCGTGTCCACTCTGCGGAGAGCAAGACCGGCTGCGTGGTGAACGTCGTACCGAGTTGATTCAGCTCACCTGCGAGTCATGCGGTCACGCCTGGAACCGCGACCTCGTCCCGAGTTGCCCCACATGTGGGAGCCGCGAGATGCGCGCCGTGCCGCTGGCGATTCTGGAGAAGAGTCGAGGGACCCAGTTGTCCATTGTTGGCACCCGTCCGGTTCACTTGTGTCCAACCTGTGACGCTGTGGCGCTGGAACGATGGCAGCAGAATCGCCCCAATCCGCTGATGCCCGATGAGCTCCCCACGATCGGTGACGTCAAGAAGCAGCTGGGGGAGTGAAGGTGTGCGACAATGACCTATCGCCACCGTCGGGGTGGCCGGCCGGGAGGCGCTGATGGCAAACAAGGACAAGGGCGGCAAGCCCGCCAAGAAGACCGCTACCAAGAGTCTCAAAGAGAAACGGGCTGAGAAGCGGGCGAAGCGAGCCGGCTCCTAGTCCGCTGGCCGGTTGTGCCCGGCCGCGGTCATGGCCGGCTGATCAGTTGGTCAACGGGGGCGAAGTCGTCGCGCAGCACATCGGCGCCTTCCACGAAGCGTGCCAGCTCTGCTGCGCCGATCGCGATCTCAACGCCACCGCGTTGGCGGATGGACGCGGTGATGGCCGCAGTGTCGATCGGTGAGTCAGAAGCGACCATCACGAAGTTGCCGCCTCGTGCGCCTTCGAGGTAGTCCTGCGGCGCAATGACGACGACGTGTTCAAAAACGTCGTCGAGGGTGGTGGCTTCCGCCTTGGCGAAGCCGAGCGGCGGATAGTCGATCATGTTCAGAAGGTAGATCCCGCCTGGGGCGAGCCGCTCCTGGATCGCCAAGACGAATTCCCGCGTGGTCAGGTGCCAGGGGACGGAGAGTCCACCGAAGGCATCGCCGATGACGACGTCGTAGGTGCTCGCGTCGGCGTCGGCGAGGAGGAGTCGCGCATCGCCGACCTGCACCACAAGATCGTCAGACGTGACCAATCCGAGGTCGCGGCGGGCGATGTCGACGAGGGTGGGGTCGAGTTCGAGAACGAGGCTGGTGCTGTCGGGCCGGACGGCGGCGATGTAGCGGGGGAGGGTGAAGCCGCCCCCTCCGATGAAGAGAGTGTCGATGGGACCCGAGGGCGCCTCCGCCAGGACATCGGCCATGATCTTGGCGTAGCGGAACTCGAGGTAGGTGGGGTCTTCGAGGTCGACGTAGCTGTGGCGCAACGTGTCGAGCATGAGTAGCCGGCCGGTGGGTCGCTGGTCATCGACCACGACCCGAGCGCAGAAGTAGGCGGTTTCGGTCTCGCAGGGCCCGTCGACGGTGAAGAGCAGTAGGCCGCCGATGACCCCGGGGATCACGACGGCTGCCAGCGCACCTCGGGAGAAGGTAGCGGCTCCGAAACCGAGGCCGGCAACGATCAGGGCCGCGCCGAGGGCAAAAACGATGGGGCGGCTCGGCCATGCTGCGAGCAGCACAAACCCGGTGAGGAAGGTACCGACGATGGCGCCGGTGGTGCCGATCGCCGAGAGCGAGCCAACGACCCGGCCGGTTTCGTCAAGCGTGTGGAGTCGGATCTTGACGACGACCGGCGTGACGGCGCTCAGCACGGCGGCGGGCAGGAAGAAGGCGAGCACCGTGAGCGTGACGATGCTGGTGGGGTCGGAGCCTGTCAGGCGCGGGCCGATGGCATTGATGATGGGCGGCGCCACCAGGGTCAGGATTCCTCCGACGACCAGGAGTGGTGCGAGGAGGCGGCGGGGTTCGATGCGGTCGGCGGCCCGTCCTCCGAGCCAGGCGCCGATCGCAATGCCGGCGAGGACGGTTCCGATGATCCCGGTGAACGTCTCGAGGGTGACGCCGACATAGGGAGCGAGCAGGCGGCCGGCGAGGATCTCGAGGATCAGCACGGCGGCTGAGGTGCAGAAGACGAGGAGGCGGGCGGTGAGGGCGGACATCGCCGCTGGAGTATGCCAGGTGCCCGGGGCCTAGTGGGTGGGGCGCGGATGAGCGGGTGGACGCTGGTGCGCCCACCCGCTCGGTGCGGCGGTCAGGAGGCGGTGACCGGCTGCTGGGGATCGAGCGGCGGGGCCGGGGAAGCGGGCCGCTCCGGGACCTGTCGCACGCCGAAGTAGACGAGGGTGGCGCCGAGAGCGAGTCCGGTGACGCCGAAGATGATCAGTCCAACGCCGATGCCCCGCAGGAAAGGGACCTTGGCGGCGGCAGTGACCGCAACGTCAACGCCGGGGCTGCCGTCGGTGTTGAGGACCGCAATGGTCCACTCGCCGTCGGCGACCTCCCAGTCGAGCTCTCCGGTGGTGCTCGAGGCGACCCAGAAGTCCTGGTCGGTGGGGGCGACCACGTCGCTGGTGCCGACGACCAGTCCATCGCCACCGTGGTCGAGTCCGCGGCCACGGTGGTCGTTGAACAGGTCAACTCGGTCGATGGTCACTCCGTCGAGGTACTGGTCGACGTCGGCCTCTCGGGCGATTC
Source organism: uncultured Acidimicrobiia bacterium (assembly GCA_963821095.1). Classification (GTDB taxonomy): domain Bacteria; phylum Actinomycetota; class Acidimicrobiia; order Spongiisociales; family UBA5794; genus CAVPHV01. The sequence goes on from CAWGCJ010000012.1 coordinate 45,366, forward strand.
CGATGAAGACGTCCTTGTCGTTGCGGCTGTCGAACGCGAGACGGGCCGGGATGGCCTCCCATGAGACGAACGTGCGGCCGCCGACGAACTTGCGGTCGAGGTCGACATCGATGTCGTCGCCGACCAGGGCGACGGCGTCTGAGCTGACCAGGAACCGGGGGCTCTCGATCCATCCCTCGTCGTCGGGGAGGGCGACGGCGACGGCGCCGCCGACAGCCATACCGAAGCCGACCAGGATCATCATGCCGCCGATGATGGCTGAGATGAGTTTGCCGATACGCATGGATTACTCCTGCTCTTCGTTGGTGGATTCGGGTGTGTCTTGGACAACCGTCGTGGTGACGACGGGGGTGACTTCGGTCGGGCTGAGCAGCACGATGCCGGCGAGCAGCACGATGGCGGCCAAGATGGTCACCGGTGCGGCGGCCGTGATCAGGATCAGGACGGCGATTCCGATGAGGAAGGCGCCGGTCCGCTTGCCCGGGGTGTTGAGGTCTCGGGTCCAGGTGGAGGCCAGGCTGTCGTCTGTCCCTTGGGACGGGATGAGCGCCCATCCGGCGAGGTAGAGGAGAACGCCGAGGCCTCCGAAGAGGATCGAGATGAGGAAGAGGAGTCGGACGATGCCGACGGCGATTCCTGTGTGGTTGGCGATGCCGGCGGCGACACCGGCGAGGACACGGCCCGAGGTAGGCCGTTCGAGGCGAACCGTGGTTGCCTCGGTGACTGGGGTGGTTGTTGATGTTTCCATACCCCCATCGTGGGGGATGGCCGGTTTCGGCGGTATTGGGTGTTCCCCTGGTCCACCCCCGAGATGGCGACGATTGCTCAGGGTGAACCCTGAGGGGTGGGCTACTATTGCGGCCGCTTCGGGCGTTTAGCTCAGTTGGCTAGAGCGCTGCCCTTACAAGGCAGAGGTCACTGGTTCGAGTCCAGTAACGCCCACCACCCGGAATCCCTTACGGGGATTGACGTTTCTCGTTCGCGGCTCTCGTCGAAACGACGTTTGACCCGTCTGGTGTCCGTCCGAGCTTCGAAGCGGAGCTGGTCGAAACCTTCCATCGCAGCTTGATCGGCCCCTTTGAAGAGCGGGTGCAGTACGCCGAGACGAAGCCGGCGTACGTTTCCTTTGATGTCGTGCACCGGCTCGGTGCGGCGGCCCCGACCAGCGGTGGCGGGCGTTGGGAGCGACCCCCGTTCTCGGCGGCGCTTCATCGCCATCTAGAAGGCCTGCAACCACCTGCTGGACCGAAATCGGGAGTGTGCACGGACAATGTCGCTTGTCCGTGCAATGGCCAAAGGACTCGTCCGAGGCTATGCGGGAGAGGTAGCGTCCAACGCCGGATCGGCTCGGAACGGACTGCGTGAAGACGCTCCGAGTGGTGAGCAATCTGGGCGGCATGCCGACTGGGAAGCCCCACACCCGGAACCCGCTTCGGGTCGTAGCCGGCCCTTGCCAGGCGGAATCGGGCGTTAATCCGCCGGAGCAAACCCCTCGACGTCAAGGCCGGTTGACCCGAAGGACTCACCCAGGCGAGTCCGGAACGTGACGGGTCCGCCCCTGACGTCCCCGTCCACTTCGGGGTAGAAGGTGAACGTCACGCCGTCTTCGCCTGCGAGATGAGGGCATGGCTCGACCTCGGAGGCTCTCCAGGCCAGGTGCAGCTAGGCGGTTGCCGTCTTGCCCTTCGTCCGCTTCTCAATCTCCCGCTCGCCCCACACCCCATCGATACTCTTGACTCCACGATTCGTCACCCCGGCAGCTGGTGAACCGCAACCAGCGGCAGTGGACATTCGTTGAGCCCGGACCGACACAATCGTGCTCACCCATACAAGCTCTGTCGGCGCTGCGTCGATGTCGGCGGACCCTGAGCCGAACGGGTATAGGGCCATCAGGGCACGCTTGGCATGACTGTGGGCGGCCGTTGGCTGGCCGGACAGTAGGCGTGAACCCACTCGTCGTACTGATCGGTGATGATCCACATTCCTGGGTGAATCATCGCGTGGCTGTCAACGTCCTTCGTGCCGTAGGCGGCTCGAGCGCCGCCAGTCGATGTCCCTTGGGCGCCGATCGGGGACACCCACATCGACGGTCGATGCCGTCCGACGAACCCGGTCGGGAACGACGCTGGCTCTGCACCGAAACCGGGCGGGACACAGCGGAAGCCACCCGCGAGGTCATTCCAAGCAACTCCCAGATGAACGAAGCCGTGGCCCGCTCCGCTGCACACCTGATCGGCACCAACGACGTTGGCATTTCCCTCGCCCGACGGGGCGCGCCAATATGGCGACGAGGTTACCCGGGAACCCGAAGTCGCCCACCCCTACGGCAAGACCAACGCCTTGATCGCCGACGCCGTCCTCACCGTGTCCGGCTATGGCGCTTCATCGAATACGACCGCGGTACCGAATCCAGCCACATCCTGGTCGAGAAGCTCCGTGCCTACGTCGAAGTCGCTGGCCACCGACCCCCCGCCCAGGAAGGCAAAAGCCCACCGTCCACCGCTCGGTTGGCAGCGGCGCTATCCCACCCTGCCCTCACGTCCTGTTCGTCTTGGGCGACATGACCGAACGAGACGCTCAGGCCCGCATTGACCACCTCATCGGGAACGTAGGCTCGGATCCCTTTCTCACCTCCATCCATGCCCTCTGCAATCGCGACTTGGGACCATTCTCGCCCATCGGGCGATGTCACAAAGTGTTACGGTGCCACGCTCCTTAGGGACCGGTCGCGTCCTGCTCGCCGATCATGATCCACCGGTCCTCGACCCATTCGACAGGAGGCGGATCAAGAGGGAAACCACCTGGGCGAACCGTGGCGCGAATCGGGAATACGTATCGCGTGGACGTAGCCTGCGCATCGCTCGGTCGAGCTCGCCGACGTCCCCAACGACGACGTCCAGGCCGAACTCGCCCGTCAGGGCGTCCGGTTCAAATAGCGCTGCCCCCGGAGTCCGGTTCTTCGAGGGAGATGCCGAGGAGGTCGCCGGGTGCCCGCCTGCTCGCCAGTCGGCGTTGGTCCCGATCGTGACACTTAGCCCTACCACGAAGGGTGGTCGTGTGCTGACAATCGGGTCACCGGGGCACATTGGGAGACATCGAGGTCGGGGGGTAGCCATGGCAACCAGCGCGCACGTAGCGATCAAGCGCAGCACCGAGATTCGGACCGCATGGCCGCCGACGACGGCGGTTTACGACGGCACGTTGTTCCTCAGTTCCGTCGAGCGTCGAACCGGAACGGTTCGAGTTTCGAGTTCCGACGACTTCGACACCTTCGGGGAAGCGGTCGAGGTCGGTGGCAGGTCTCGGACGGCCTCCGCCATTGCGGCCGGCCCGTCGGGTCTCGTCGTCGCCTGGGTCGACTGGGACTCCGGCCGAATCCTGCTCAGTCGGTCGGTCGACGGAGCCGAGTGGTCCGAACCGATCGTGAGCGAGGTGCGAGCGGACGGACCGATCCGCCTGGCGGTTCACGACGAGCGAATCTGGCTGGCGCGTGTCGATCCTCGGGGCGGGGAGTTCGACGTCTTCAGCAGCGCGGACGGCCGGGAGTGGAGGACCGAGCACACCGGGAGGTCCGACGGTCCGATCCCGCCGACGCTCGTGGTCGTCGACGATCAGATGACCGTCGCGTGGGCCGATCATCGTCGCGGCGTCGTCCAGCTGACGCCGGTCGGCTCCGCCGAATCGAGGTCGTCGGTGCTCTACGACGACATGATCCCCGAGCCGATCCTGTTCGACCTCGACGGGACGCTGCATCTGGCGTGGTCCGACGACGACACCGACGAGATCCGTCTGCTCGCACGAACCGAGCGCGGGTGGCGCGAGCTCGCCTCCCTCCACGAACGGACCGAGGGTGCGCCCAGCCTGTTCGCCGCCGAGAGCGGCATGGGTCTCGCATGGATCCGTGCCGACGGCTCGGGAACCGTCCGCCTTCGAACGGCGACCGGCGATGCGATCATCGAGCCGAGCCACGTCTTCCACGGCGACGTCCAGGGCCACCCGACCGCAATGTCGAGCAACCACCACACCCCGTATCCGTACCTCGGCATCGTCGTGCTCCCCAACGACTGGAGCCTTCCGAAGGGGACGACACAAGCCGGCCTGGTGTCGGATCTCGACTCGACGCTCGACGAGGTCGCGGACTTCTGGGAGGAGGCCTCGTTCGGGGCCGTGGAGATCACCCATGACGTCCACCCCTCCGTCGTCACGTTGCCGAGCCCGATGAGCACGTACTTGGTGCGGGCCAGGCCGAAACTGATCGATGGATACGGAGCGGCCTACCCGGTCGCCTTCACGGGTGCGAAGACCCTGGACCTCGTCGCGGAAGGGAACTTATCGGTCACCGTCACGTTCCCGAGCAGCCCGCTCGGCTTGAGCATCGACGCCGCGATCACGGAGATCAACGATACGATCGCCGCCGCGAACTACGCAGGTCCCGAGGCCTCCAAGCCGGTCGCGACGAAGAACGAGCTAGACCAGATCCGTCTGCAGACCGTCGACAAGGTCGACGCCGGCGACGCACTTGCCATCACCGGGGGGAGCGCGCTCGCGCTGCTCGGTCTGGACGCTCCGAATCGGACGGTCTACGAAGGCAGCACCACGCAGACCGACCACCTCGAGTCGATGCTGCGCGACGCGCTCGCAGCCGTTGCCAAGACCAAACCGAACCCGGCCGCGTTCCTGGCGGGGTACTACGGATGTGTCATCTCGATCGCCAGCAACGTCGGCTGGTACGTGCTGCGGGCGAATGCGACGTTGGGTCCCAAGGACGTCGCGATCCTTCCGGGCGAGAACGACTTCAAGCTCGCGTTCTACTACGTGACCTCGATGACCCGCGACGACACCCATGCCCACGAGGTCGGCCACAACCTCGACCTGCCCGACCAGTACGAGGAGGGGACGCGCAACGTGGGGACCGAACCGGGCAACTGGGACTGCATGGACAACAACAGCTTCAGCCACCCGTCCGCCTGGGTGAAGTCCTACCGCTCGTCCCGGTTCGTCCCGGCGTCACGATGGGTCGATGCGTCCCGCGTCGCGACCGTGGACAGCGCCACGCAGAGCGTCGAGGTGCTGCTCGCGCCGCTCGAGTCGAAGTATCCGGCGACGAATCCGTTCGCCCAGACGCATCCCGGAGTACCGCTCCGCCATGTGGTGCGAGTGGATCTGTCTCCCGGCCACGCGTACTACGTCGAGAATCGGCAACACGGCGACTACGACGACGTCAACTTCGGAAAGGTGAACTACAGCCGCCACCTTCCGGGTGATGGAATCATCATCACGGACGCGGTCGACGATCCCTCCTCGTTATCCATCTCGCGAGTGCCGACCGTGATGGTGCATCCCCGCGGGTTCGATGTCCCCAAGGTGCCCGAGACCGCGATCGACCAGATGATGGCTGCTGCGACGGTGGCGGCCAAGCAGGCGATCATCGACGCGTACGTGCCGGCGGTCATACCGCAGTCGGTCGCCGACAGGGTGGCCCGGACGACGAAACGACAGGACGTCGAGTGGCTTCTGCGCTCACATCGCGAGGGCGAGATCCGGGCCTTCTATCCCGTCGACACGCTGGGGGAGGACGTCCTCGTCCACGAGTTCCCCGACGGCAGCCAGATCAGGGTCAAGCTGCTCGAGGTGATCGGGACGGCGCGTCCGTTTGTCTACCGCGTGCGCGTGAGTTGGGGGCAACCGGGCTCGTGGTTCGACCTCGAGACGCGACGCTGGCAGAACCCGCCGCCGTACGAGAGCGAGGACATCTGGATCGACAGCGAGGAGAACGGTTGGGGCGTGTACGAGCACAGCGATGCCGCTGCGAACCCGGGCGTGCCGGGCAACCCGGTCCTCAATGGCGACCGTCCCTGGGTCGGCCACGACAACCGTGTGATGGCCCGCGTGTGGAACCACGGCGATATCGCCCAGAACAACGTCCGCGTCGACTTCGCGGAAGTCGTCCCACCGGGGCAGTCCGGCGGCTACACGTTCGACACCGATTACGTGAACATCCCTGCTGGCGGCTCGGCGATCGCGACGGGCATCTGGCGACCGAAGAAGGTTCCCGCGAACGAACACGGCTGCGTGGCTGCCCAGGTCGAGTACCGGGACTGGGATCTCAGCGCGCAGGTGATCGGCGAACGGAACCAGAACAACAACACCGCTCAGGAGAACATCGGCGACTTCTACGTCAGCGCGTCCAGCCCGTACGAGTCGATCGAGCTCCCGTTCGAATTCGCGTCGCCTCTGCCCGACCCGTGCGAGATGAGCTTCCGTGCGCACGGTCTCGAGCCCGGCTGGTCGCTGCGCGTCGAGCCCTACCGTTTCCGTCTGCAACCGGGCGAGAGCATGCAGGGTCGCGTCCTGCTCGAGGCCGAGGACACCGTCCCGCTGGAGGATCCCGAAGAGGGTTCGCTCGCGCCGACGATCTCACTCGAGGCCATGGTGCGGATCGGGTGCACCTGGGAGCCGATCGGCGGTTTCTCGATGATCGCCCACACGGTGCGACGGTCGGAGATGGACGTCACGGTCGATCCCGCCGGCGGGGGCACCCACGTCGGTGTCGAGGCCCGCGACACGGTCGGCCCGATCGCCCGGGCCAACGTCGCGGTCGCGCTGTTACTCGGCGACGAGCGCGTCGTGTCGGTCACTCGATTCGAGACCGACGCCGACGGTCGGGCCCACGGCTTCGTCCCGATCGACTGGGGTCAGTTCGCCCAGGGCGCGCCGCTCTCGCTCGACGTGCGGCTGTCACCGAAGGGACAGTCCGGCCCGAGCGCCGTGGCCGTGCCGGTGGCGCATCCCTGAGCCGGGTCGGCACCAGAGGAGGGCGCCGAAGTGAGCTGGTGTCGTTCACACGCGCCCGTTCTGTGCCGCCATACGCCAAAAGTGGAGCTCCCTGCGACGAGGAGGCCGTGATCAGGTCGCCGCGTCGAGTGCGACGGCGGGACCGCGCTCGAGGTCGCGGTCTGCTTCTGGGCCTTCTTCGCCTACGCGGCGGCGGTCTGCTCGCGGACGGCGCCGGTAATGCGACTCGGAGGCTGAGCGAAGGAGACAGCAGCATGTTGGAGAGATTCAAGAATTCACCGATGCCAATCTGGGTGAATGGATTCCTAGCAGTCATCGTGCTGCTCATGGCTGTGCATGTGGGTTGAAATTACTTCAACCACCAATACCTCTTGGATGCAGGCATAACGATCGAGGGTGACCCTGACAAGAATGTGCTGTACACAACGGCAGGAAGACTGGTGGCAATGATCGGTGCGTCCGTCTCTGTCCTGATTACTCAGAATCCAGCCCAACATGGCGTTGTGTGGTTCATGAGCATCCTTCGTGAAGGCCAGGAGATGTTCATTGACCCGCTATTCCCATATGCGAATAGCCCAGCCGCGCCGATAGTCTGGATGGGGCGCATGCCTTGGGCGCGGATTCGTTGTCGGTAGCTGCGGACGCGTCGGGTGACGGAGGGATCTTCGTGTGGTGTAGCCATCCGGCACATCGAGGAGCGGCTCGGACAACGCGAGAGCCGACGCCACTGCCGAGATATAGCCAGCGCCACCGTGGTCCGGCGACGTTGGGTGGGCGACCGGGCCGGAAGATTCGAAGATCCTCCGAGCGTTCGGTCACAAAGTGGCTGGATCCGGCGCGCGGTCAGGGCGCGATAGGGCGCGCAACGACCCAATCGATCGCAAGACGATGAAAGACGCTGAAAGGTGCAAAACCCCTGCGCATCAGAGGATTCTTCGCCCCCAGCGGTGCAATCCCTGGCGACGCCGAAAAGCCCTGGAACGGACTTCAAAAGTTACGTCCACGTTCGTGGTGTATGACGGGGGAAATGCTCGTGAATAGGTGATCACCGCGTCAGCCTCATGGCAGCTGACAGGCGACCGTGAGGAGGAACGCGGTGATCGATACGAGGATGGACGCGTTGGAGTGGCTGCGCAAGCAGCTTGAGACCGGCGAGCACTATTGAGCAACAGCGAGAACTAGCCAGAAGGCCCCGGAAGGAACTCATAACCCGATGGTCACGGGGCCAGCTTGTCCGACCCCTTCGATGCTCCGAGTGACGTGGCTGGCCATGACGGGCGACCACAAACCCCGAGAAGTGGCAACCACGAACCCCGAGGAGTGGACGGTGCACACTCTACGACCCCAGCTCGGCGTCTGACTCCGCGTCGATCGACTCGCGACCGAATCCGCAACAGCCATGAAGGTGACGGCGGCTATGGCCTGCGGTTGAGCCTGGCCTGAGTTCTCGTGCCCCGATGCTGGCGCTTTGTTTGCCTAGCACTACCACCAGCGCAGCGCGTTGCGTAGGCTGTTTGACGAGTGGAGGTCGTAGAACCATCGTGGAAGCGTCGTTGTGGGGCCAGTTCTCGCAATCATCACAAGCGGCACTGGAGTTCGCTTGGGCGGCAGCTCGACGTCGAGCCGAGGTAGCCGGCAACGACCCGACTTCCGCATTTGTGGATTCATACGATCTGCTAGTTGGCCTTTTGTTGGCGCATCCCGGAGACTCCGAGGCCGCCACGATGTTCGAACACTTCGGCTTGGTGGCGGGTCAGGCACTCCCTGCGGACTATCCGTCTCTCAGTGGAGACGATTTGCGTCGCCACCTTTCAGCTCTACCTGCAGGGGAGACTCCGCGGCTTACCACCGACCTCGACATTCTCACGGAAGATGCCTTGAAGCTGGGCCTCGGATATGGCTCGCAGGATGTGGTTGAGCTGCGAGCTGTGTTCGCGTCGCTACTCACCGGGTCGAATCCCGCCCAAGAGTCCATCCGCGAGCTGCTGGACTCTCGAGGCGTACCGATAACGGACGTTTCAGAGTCGACTCAACGGTGGGTTCAACAAAACGAGAAGGTGAAGTATCGAGATTGGCTCATCCAAACCCTGCCGTTCGACCCAACGCCCGTCGATGTCCCCAATTATAAGGCCGACCACGGGCGGCAGTTCACACCAGCAGACGACTTTGTGGACCTCCGGGCGGAGGTTGATGCGTTCGCCTACCTACTCGCTTCGCGTGGCCTGGATCCGCCGTTGGCAGTCGGTCTTTTTGGCGATTGGGGGTCTGGAAAGACGTTCTTCATGAATGCCCTTCGACACCGCATCGACCGGCTGGCTACTTCCGACCGAGCCGCAGAAAGACCGCAGAGCGAGGTCCCGTTCTGGAAGCACATTGTCCAGGTCGAATTCAACGCGTGGAACTACGTCGAGGGTGAGCTCCTCGCTAGCCTCGTTGAGGAGGTCTTCTCACAATTGCGGCTCGCTTCGGACGGGGAGGCTGATCAGGCGAGTAGGCAGTTGGCCGAACGTCAGAAGCACTGGCTCACGCAGCTAGAAAGCAATCGTCTAGCGCTTGAGCGGATCCAAGCTGAGCGGCGGGAGAACGAGCTGCAGCTCGACTCCGAGCGGCGACGGGCAGAGCAACTACGCAGCCGGTACGACCTCGAGGTTGCGGAACTCGAGCGCCTTAGATCTCAGCGGGTTGGTGAGGTGGTGCTCACAGACAGCCAATCGGCACTGTCCGCAGCGCTCGAGCCGGTGGCGGTGACCCTGGCGGGACCGACTGCGGGAAACGCGCTGCAGGCGTTGGGCGAGGCCCGGAGGGAGTTGAACCGCGGGCGCGCCCTCATCAGCCCGATCACGAAAGATGTCCCATCGCTGCTGATTTTGCTGGGCGCTCTGGTTCTCACGCCGCTAATCGTCTGGGGAGTGAGCACTCTCGACGTGTCGGCCGTAGTGCCCGTGTTTGCTGGGCTGGCATCGGCCATTGCATTGGCCCTACCGGTCCTCAAGAGTTCCACGGCTTGGCTCCAGAAGCGGATCGATCGAGTCGAAGCAGCCGAGAAGCTCGTCGATGGTGAGATTCGCGCAGCCAGTGCTGAACTGCAGAAGCAGGTTGCTATGGCTGAGGCACGGGCGAGCAAGACCCAGGTCGGGCTACGTGCCGCAACGAATGAGGAGGACCGACTTGTAGCGGAACTCGCCCGCATTGATGGCGAGCTCGACAAGACGCCGGTGCAGCTACTAGGTGAGTTCATTGGAGAGAGAGTCGGATCGAGTGACTATCGGGAACGGCTCGGAGTCCCGGCACTGATCCGCCACGACTTCGACATGCTTTCCCGCCTGATCAAGAACCAGAATCGGGACCTGGAACAGGAGGGCAAGGCGAGCCAAGATCCGAACGTCATCAACCGCATCATTCTCTACATCGACGACCTGGATCGATGCCCCGAAGAAAAGGTCATTGAAGTGCTGCAGGCCGTCCACCTGCTCCTGGCGTTCGAGCTCTTCGTGGTTGTCGTGGCGGTCGACTCGCGTTGGCTGGCAGACGCGCTCGACGCGGCATTTTCCCGCGCTCAGCTCCAGGGACGGTATGGCGAGCCCGGCATCGCCCGACGACTACCTGGAGAAGATCTTCCAGATCCCGTTCTGGATTCGGCCACTCTCCGAGAGCGGTAAGAAGGGCATCATTCGAGGCCTCCTGGGTGGGCACTTGAAGATGGGGCAGATCGGCCAACCGGCTGGAGCCGGAGGAGCCAACCTGTCCATAGGACCCCAGCATCTAGACGTTTTGGAGTCGCTGGATCCCGGCAGCGCTCCACCGCCGCTTGAGGCAGCCGCGCTTACGATCACTAGGGAAGAGCTGGAGTTCCTCGATGAGTTGGCGGCCCTCATGGGCCAAACACCGCGGTCAATTAAGCGGTTCGTGAACTTGTATCAGCTTGTCAAGGTCCTTCGTCGCCCGGCGAACGCAGTGAATCCTGGACTGCCAGCCGTCAATCCGTCAGCGGACCAGATTGTGGCCTTGTTGTTGGCCATGGGCGACGGTCTGCCAACGCTGACGCATGCGCTCATGCAGGCGCTCGCGCGTCCGCCGCTCCCGTCCACGCTCGAGGAACTTGTCAGTGGCACGAAGTTGCCGGACGGGAATGAGGAGCGAGACACAATGAATGCATGGCTCGCGCTGCGACCCAACTGGGGTGCGCTACCGGGGGAGCGCCTGGCGGAGCATCTTCCGTTGGTGGAGCGTTTTCTGTTCCGCGTGGGAGAACGGGCTTTGGAAGGATCGACGAGCACCCTCTTAACGACCTCGGATGGCCCGAGCACAACCTGACCTTCTGAGTGGGCAGAAGAAGTGGGAGTAGCCAAAGGCCGGCCGAAGCGTGGAGCGCTGGCGATCCGCTGGCGTTTACAGCGAGGCATCGAGCGACCGAGCTATCTCCGCTCTCGGCACCTGCTTTGCCGGGTCAGCGAACCGGGCCGGATCGGACTCATAACCCGATGGTCACGGCGCCAGCTTGCCCATTCCTCGATGCTCCGAATGACGTGGCTGGCCATGACGAGCAGATCACGAACCTTCGAGGAGTGACACAGTGGACGGTCAACGACTCCAGCTCGCGTGGTGTCCGTCAGGTGTCCGTCAGACAACCCAAAACGACCAAATACGACCAGACTTGACGACAGGCGAAATCCCTTGTCCCGTAGAGGTTTCTTGCCATTTGGCCAGTGATCTCAAGACCCTTGATCTGCCTGTCAACACCGCCTGAAAATTGACCCCCTGGCACCGGTTGAATATTAACCCCCCTGGGTCGGGTTTTGGTCACTGTGTGTTGTCGGTTGGCATGTTCCTTAGGTCGCGGTCTTTGAGTCGGTAGGAGTCTCCTTTGAGGGAGACGACTTCGGCGTGGTGGACGAGCCGGTCGATCATGGCGGCAGCGACGACGGGGTCGCCGAAGACTTCACCCCACCGTCCGAACGGTTTGTTGGAGGTGACGATCACCGAGGCTCGTTCGTAGCGAGCGGAGACGAGTTGGAAGAACAGGTTGGCTGCTTCGGCTTCGAAGGGGATATACCCGACTTCATCGACCACGAGGAGTGGGTAGCGGCCGAGCCGGGTGAGCTCTGCTTGAAGACGACCGGCGGTGTGGGCTTCGGCGAGACGAGCCACCCATTGAGAGGCGGTAGCGAAAGCGACCCGATGCCCGGCCTGGCAGGCTCTGATCCCCAATCCGATGCCCAGGTGGGTCTTCCCGGTGCCGGGTGGCCCCAGGAACACCACGTTCTCTCTGGCGGCGACGAAATCGAGCGCTCCGAGGTGAGCGATGACGTCTCGTTTCAGGGAGCGTTGATGGTCAAAGTCGAACTCTTCGATGGTTTTACGGGCTGGGAACCGGGCGGCTTTGATACGCAGTTCCCCGCCGTTGGTCTGCCGGGCCGCCACCTCGCGCTCCAGACACGCAGCGAGGAACTCTTCGTGGCTCCATTCTTCTTGACGGGCCCGCTCGGCGAGCCGGTCGACTGCTCGTCCCATCGATGGCGCCTTCAATGCTCGACACAGATAGGCAATATCAGCTGAGGGTCTCCTCTGGGTCATGACGCCACCTCAACGAGGATCTGCTCAACGAGGATCTGGTCGTAGACATTGAGGTCACGTTCCTCAACGGTCACCTCAACTGGTTCCGGTTCGGCGGCTTCGGCTCTCATCTGGCGCAGAATGCGGGCATGGTCTGCGGTGAGCAGCGTCTGGTGTTTCCCCAGACAGCGGCGATGCGTGGCTATCTCGGTTCCGTCACAGGTCACCACCACCGCGTTGAGGGTTACTACGACATTGACTCTCCGGCCGACGAACCGGGGATTGACCGAGTAGTCGTTGGTGTCGACCCGCACATAGTGATCCCGTGGCAGGCGGGTAGTGAACCGCCATGACGGGTCGGGCAACACCGGCGGGAAGCTCATCATCGCGGCTCGATCCTCGAAGATGGCCTCCGACGGCCGGACCCTTGTGGTGCCGTGGATCCGTTGGTTGGCTCGCTTCAACCAACCAGCGAGTTGCCGATTGAAATCAGCCACATCCTCAAAGGAACGGCCGGGCAGGAAACTGGTCTCGAGATACCCGTTGGCTCGTTCCACCAGTCCCTTCGCCTCCGGATCGGCAGGGCCCACCAGGACTACTCCCATCCCCAACATCCCACGGAATGCTTGGAACTCTGTGGTGAGGACCTGCTTGCCGTGTCGTATCCGACCGATACAGCCCTCTTGATCCCACACTGCTTTGCGGGGCACCGCCCCGAACTCGGCGATCACATGGGACATCCCTGCCAGGACGTCATGAGCGGCCCGGGACGGGACCATCACAGCTCCGATCAGCCTCGAATAGCCCGACACGCCCACCACCGTCCATAACTTGGTGGTCTGCCCGAACCCCACCGGGATCTCCACATCCGGCTGCCACAAATCGAACTGAGCCAACTCACCAGGCCGATACGTCGTTCGCTGCGACGGATCCGGCGGCACAAACAACGGCCGCAACTCCGCCACCCGATCCCGTAACACCGTCATCCCCCGCTCCCACCCGACCCGCTCCGCGATCACCGTCGCCGGCATCTCCGGGAACTCCCCCAACAGGTCCCGGATCTCGGGTTCCACCGGATCCACGATCGAACGCTGCGACGCCCGCTCATACCGAGGAGGCGCATCCGAACGCAACGCCATCCGCACCGTGTTCCTCGCCACCCCCAACCTGCGGGCGATCGTCTTGATCCCCAACCCTTCAGCCCTATACAGCCGCCGAATCTCGGCCCAATCTTCCACGTCGATCAATCTCCAATCCTCCCAGCCGGCATCCAGCCAGGATCGAACATCCAGCACTATCCGTGGTGGACCCGACCAGGAGGGGGGTCAAAATTCGGGCGGTGACAAGGGGTCAGTATTCACCCGGTGGCGACACCGCCCTTATGTCAATGGCAGAGGTCACTGGTTCGAGTCCAGTAACGCCCACCATGGGAACGTCCTCGTAGGGGCACGTTTTCGCATTTCAGGGGTAGTTTCTGCTGTCTCCACCAGCCTCGTTCTGCATCCAGTCACACCCTGGATCATGCGCTTACACTCCATCCTGTGGCCCAGATGTGGCCCAAGGAGCTGGGTGTTGGACTACCGGTTCTACCGAACCTGCAGGCGTGGCAAACCGAACACACGTTCGCTACCATCCCACCGGAAAGGAGAGCATTGGACATTGGGGTCGCGACCGACCCCATGGGGCCCCTCCACCCCATGCGGGGCACCGGAAAACCGGGGAACGGATAGATCCGGAAGTGCAGAGCACCCAACTGGCAAGGCAACCCCTGCGGCCAAACCGCGATCCCCGGCGGCACTGTCTGCGTCTATCACGGGGGAGCGGCACCACAGGTCAAAGCCGCAGCCGAACGCCGAGTCGTCGCCGCCGTCGACCCTGCAATCACGGCCCTCATCGAGCTCCTCGAGGGCGCTGAGCGTGACAGCGACCGGCTGCGTGCCATCACCCTGATCTTGGACCGAGCGGGTATCACCCAAGCGCAGCAGGTTGACGTCCTGAACTGCTTTGTTCCTTGAGGCTGAGATTGCGCGGATGGAAGCCAAGTTGGGGGTCAACGACGCGGCATGACCACCCCGACAGTGGACCGGGTCGCCTACGCCCTCGAATTAGCCCGCCATGTAGAGGGCACGGCGGTTCCACGATGGGTGCCGTTGCCGCACCAGGAACCACCACCCACGGGTTTCTATGGCTGGCTTTTTGCAGGCCGGGAGGGGTGCCGGGAAGACCGCCACGTGTGCCCGGTACGTCCGTGACCATGTCCACGGTCCGCCGTGCCTACAGGGTCGGCAACCGCACCGCGTAGGCATTATCGGCCCCACCCTCGGCGATGTAGTCGAAGCCTGCGTCCTCGGCCCGTACGGCCTCAGGCATCACGACCCCGCCGCGCAGGTCCAGGGTCAACCGTCGTATCAGGTGGTGTGGCCCAACGGGGCCCAGGCGATGCTGTTTGGTGGCAAGAACCCGGACGACATCGAACGCCATCGCGCCAAGGGTGGGAACCGGCGCCTGTTGTGGTTTGAGGAGATGGCCGCTATCCGCCTACTGCAGGACGCCTACGACATCGCCGAACCCGGACTCCGTGCCTACACGACCATTTTGCCGACCGGGCAGTCAAACAAGTCAACCACCGCAAAGAGTTCTTCTTCGCCACCCCGGCCGAAGTCCCTCACCTTCTCACTGACAAGGTGGGCAACCTGCTCGAGTTCAATGAGCACCCAGACGCAACGAAGTATCTGCAGTCAGTGCGGTACTCGCCAGACACCGATCAGCCTGGACCGAATCGGCCGGCCACGCAACAAGAAGCGTGAGTCGGCTCGGGTGGCGTCGGTGGCGCCGAGTTGCAGCTCAACCTCGTAGCGGATGTCGTTCTCGGTGTCCTGGAGGAGCAGGTCGAGTCGCCCGGCGTCGATGACGAGGCGGAAGCGCCGCGCTCGCAAACTATGCGATGTAGAAGGCGGTGAGGGCCCCGATAAGCGGGCTCGCGACTGCGACGAGGCCCTCGAAGCTCTCGCGGGTAGACCTGCCTAGTCCGAACGCAGACTCGAGGGCGGTTCGACGGGCCTCGGTCTTCTGGAACTCAGCCCAGTCGGTCGGATCGCTGGGGCCGACGAGGTCGTCGATGCAGCTTCGCGACCGCCAGTCGAGTGCTGCGTCAACCCAGACGTATATGGCGAAGAGCACTCCGGTGAAGAACGAGCCGTACAGAACGATGAGAGGCGGCCCGGACTCCACGTCCAGCGACACTCGCGCGCTCGCGATTTGGCCGTCCACGATGAGTGCGAGCCCGATGACGACTCCGACGGACGCAACCGCGGGCTGCACTCTGCGTCGTAGGCGCCGCATGAGCAAGTCAGACTGTGGCGACGGCGCCTGCTCGTTGTCCAGTACTGCCTTTGCTGAGGCTGATGGCGACGGGTCTCCCGTCGGGTCCGGGGCCTGAGGGTCGTCCCCTGGGTTGGATTCTTGTGCTTTCCAGAGGGCATCTTGTTTCGCGACGGCCCGAACGCGGTGGAGCGAAAGCAGCGCAGGTAGCACCGCCAGGCCTCCGATCACCACGAGGAGAATCACCGGGCATGCCAGCGCTGAGTCCTCGGACGCGATGAGCCCCATGGTAAGAGCCGGCGCGAAGATCAGCAGCATTCCGCCATAAACGGCTGCCAGGAACAGCCACGGCTTCCGATCGACGTCGCCCCTGGTCCGGATGTCCCGCAGGTTACGGGTGTTGAGGACTGCAATGCCGGCCCACACGAGGAACTGCAACATGACCAACAGCTGCCACACCTTGTACCCATCGTCATCAGCCAACCCCTCCTCTCGACCAACAACGCCGGTGTAATAAAGCGACCCGACCGCAAGACCGACGCCAACAATCACCAACAACCAGTCGACCCAGCGCGCTTGCACCGTTCCCGGCTTCCCGATCACGTCTTTCATCCGAGAATCAACCTCCGTCTCGTCCTGAGGGCCTTCACTCGCAGAGATAGGCAAGGATCAGACGTTCGGGCACCTGGGCCACAAGACCGACGCCAGCGGATGAGACTATTACGAACGAGTTCGGTGCGGGCAGCACTCATGAAGAGGGCAATGGCGTCGAGCGTAGCCGGTCGATTGGGTACGGCGGCGCCGTAGGACAGCGTGTGCCAGAGACGCCACCGGCACAACGCCCAATTCGTCGAGCAGCTCTTGGAGCTCCTCCGCGCTTCGTGTGGAGGACGAAACCATCAGCAATCAGATTCCGGAGCGTTTGGCGGACCCGCGCCTTTGGCAACCGTTTGGCCGAGTGCTCCAGCCCAGGCCCAAACGTGGTCGCGGAACCGCGGATCCTCCGTATCGGACTCGTAGTTGAACGAATGCAGCCACGTGCGAGGGCCAGTCGTTTCTCCAACGAATCGCCAGCGACGAGTCGGATCCTGGAACATGGCATCGTCCTCTCGAGTGTCGGTATCAGCCTCCGTGGGTGTCGGTGTCGGCTTCTTTTGCAGGGGCGCGAAGACTCGCCCGCCGAGATAGTCCGTGTAGCGACCGAAGTTCATCCACCGCGACCTGCCCGTTGGAAGCGGGTAGGGATGTGGACCGTCGCCTCGGGACGCAAGTGGTGTTGTCGTTCCTTCAAGCCGTTCCTTCAAGCGCACCAGGTCAATGCGCTGGAGTTGATCTGGCCACGCCCTCCGAAAGAGGCGTTCCAGCATGCATCCGTAGGTCACGAATGCAAGATTGTCGAGTTCACTGCCATCGGGAGCATGAATCTTGGGGGGGACCCGCGTCGGCGTGGGGCCGTTGAGCGTCAACAATGCGGCCGTCGTGAGCATCGTTCCCTGGCTATGTGCTAGAAGGATCACTCCTCTTTCGCTCTCACCTTTCTTGTACTCGATGAGCCGGTTGCGAAGCTCGATCACGGTTCGCTCCGAGTAACACGGTGGGGCGAGTGGATGAAACCGGCGCGGGAAGAAACTCATGACCTCCCACAGGATCCCCACCGTGGCGCGTAGTTGGCGATCATCACGTGCCGACCGAATCAGCAAGAACGCTGCAATGGTAAGGAGCGCGAGCACCCAGGTAGCAGCGCTTACCGCCTCCACGATCCGCCCACCGGGGAGGTTCCCTAGAACACGAGCAATCACGCTGGCGGCTACCACCGCGAGGGTGGCCATAACCGCCGCTGTTGCGATCCAGTCGACCTCGTCGATCACATTCGCCCACAATCGAAGCGTGCGACTCGACTTTGCCAACTTCAGGCGCCACCCACTGTGGGGCCCGGCGGGCTTGCACGGTTCCGGGTTGTCGCTGTACGACGGCGGCGCCTTTTTGTCATACGCCTGACAGATCATCTTCGCCGTGTCACCCGTCCAGCGGTACAGCCTGAGTGCGGCGAGACGGATAACTAGCATGCCGATGAGGACGACCATCCCCACGACCGCGGCGAGTGCGAACCAACCGGCCTCTGCTGCATAGGCGACCTGGTCGTTACTGACGTCAACGTTGCCCGAGTGTGGAATCCCTTCGCCGAGGGCGCTTGCGATCCAGATGATGAGGCTCGCCATCATGGCGAGGACGGCGGTCAGGGCGATTGCCGCCAACACAAAAGCGGTCCCCGATCTCATCCGTCCTGCTTCGGGCGCATCGATCTCGCGTGCGGTTCTCCCCTGGTGTGTTCTCAACGAGAATGCTGCAAACAGAAAGGCAACGGCGATCGCACCCGAGGTAAGACCAACGGCCCACCACCCGTCGCCCTTTGCCCGGGCGTCGGCCCCCATTGCGAGCCCCACGAGAACACCCGAAGCGGCCACGACATAGATCAGCCCGTTCCTCCGGGTCGGATCTCCAGTCTTGGGCGAATTCCGCAGCGTGCGGACGACGAATAGGAGGAAAAGCGCTGCGAGGGCAGACTCGGCGAGTACCCATTGCCACGAGTCGCCGATGTCCAGCAAGAAGGGAGCCTGTCCCACCCTGCCATCTATGTCGTCTGCGCTTCCGAGCAACATGTACCAAAGTCCGCCGATGGCGAGCGACAACAGGATCACTCGCCAGGCTCCGACCAGCAGCCCGAGAAGGAGTAGCGCAATCATGCCGGCAATCGTTGTCCAGATCAGTCCGTTGCGGATCGGTTCGAGAACGAACGTATCACTGGGCAACGAACCAGCGACAGCCCAACCGAGGATGGCTGTCAGAAGCAAGAGACTGCCGGGAACCGCCGCGGGGATCCAGGTCAGTCGAGGCCTCAGGGCCGAGCGGGTTGATTTTCGCAACCATCTTCGAGGAATCTGCCGCATCCAGCCGACCACGACCACCAGTATCACAAGAACTGCCAGCCAGATGCCCCCAAGGACGCCGAAGGTGTAGAAGGCGGGCCTGAGGCTCGATCCTTGAGCGAGTTGCACCATTGAGGCAGATAGCACGACCGCCAACATTGAGAGGGCGACCGAGCCGTGTAACCATGCCTGGATGTAGGTCGTGTCGGGCGACTGCCAGAAGTCGAGCGTATCAAGACGAATGGTATCGACGTACGCGCCCTCGGGATGATCCCTTCCCTTCTCGTGGTCGGTGCCGTAGCGGTCGTAAGTCGCGGACCGCTTTCCGAGCTGCCATAGGATCCCGAGAACCGCGAGGGGAACGAGTGCACCAACGATGACGAACCGCGTTGGGTGGCCTTCGAGGATCGACGATTCTTTCACAGATTCGAACCATCCAAACCACCAAGGCTGAGAGCAGGCACCACGGACCCCGCACTGGAGCCCGACAATGTCCATCGAGATTGCCGCCACTCCCAGCACCACGACGGCCGTTATGACGAGCGAGACGATTCGGACACACGCCTGCGCCCACATCCTGTTGTTGTAGGGACGGAGGTAACTGCCGACCGAATCCCAAGCCCTGTTGGGTACTGCCGACCTCGGCTGCTCGGAGTCGGACTCATCGGGTGCCGGCGGAGGGCTACGACGAGGGTCTCGCATGGTGTCTGGCAACAGCCAACCCGCGAAGTTGGCTGCAGCGAACGGAAAGAGGACGACCCAAAACGCTCTGGCGGTCCTACCCGAGTTGATCGATGACCAGTTGTAGGCCTCCACCGTTCGATCAGGTCCAGTGTTCAACGTTTCCCGTCGCCGGTATACCCCAGCTTCGGAATCCCCGTTGATCCTGATTGGATGGGGATCGCCGAGATTCTGCGACGCTGTGCCGCCTGCAACGCCATGCACCCGCAGTTCGACGACTCCAGCAGGAGTGCGGGGCGTGCCCGTGTCCGAGAACTGGTTGCTCTGTCGATAATCCTCGGCTTGATAGTCCGATCCGCTCAGCGTGGTCACCTCAGACCTCCTCAATCGCCCACATTCGACCGACACGTGCCACGAAGCATGTGACCATCCCTCAGCCGGCAATGCGCTCCGCGGGATTCATCTGCTGGCTGCGTGCCCGCCCCCCACCAGTGACCTGTGGCGGCGGTACCAAGCGCTAGTGCAACGATTGTGGGCCGGGCGGTTGGCGACACGAAGGTACCCCCGCACGCGAGGAGCAGCCCGGCTCTGACACGCCCAGAGTGACCCCGGGCCGTTTTCCGTGAGGATTGCAGCCACGACGCCGACCAAACCGAATGCAGCAAGTATGGAGACCACCAGTGCCACAAGACGGTCGGGGAGCCTGCGGATCTTGCCGCAACGTGGCGCCATCCAACGCGGCACGATGATGAAGGCGTGCCGGAGCAGGAGTACCCTGAGGGCCTGCCAGCCGTCGCCCCGGGAGAACCGTCCTGATGAAGAGGCCTCCATCGGTTTGGGTCGCCATCCTTGGTTCGCCGAGACTTACTGCAAGGATCGTTGGCTTTGCCAATCGGCTGCAGCTCTGTTTGTGGGACGCGGTGAAAGCCCACGGTGTCGGCGCTAGCCACCTGTGCGCGTGAGTCCGACTTGAGGAAGCGCTCGTGTGCGCGGCGCGGGCACCGTGAATCCGCAATTCCGATGAACCCACAATCAGGAACTCGGGCCATCGAGCTACCCCCTTCATGCTGCTGAGACTATCCAGCCGATCGGAGTGGGAATAGGTCCGATTGACCTGTTTCGCGTATTCCGGTGCGCCAGGCATGAAGGTCTCGGAGACTTCGCGGGGTGTTGGGAGTGTGCCGATTGAGGTCCCGTGAAAGCCGAGCACATTGCCCGAGCAGTCCTTTCGGGTGACGGCGTTGCCATGCCGGAGGCGGTGCACGTTCAGATTGAAGCGACCGTCTGATCAGAATGGCTCGTGCTCCCGCCGAGAAAGCGCATACCACCGCCATGGCTACCACCAAGACAGTGGAGGTGACCGTTCCCGATGACCTCCACCAACTGATCCTGGCACGCGCCGGACTCGACACTCCGGCAACATGGGGGACCCGGCGGCTTGTTCCAACCGGCCAGGGAACAGAGTCTTGGCGCCGTGATCGCCGGGAAGTGTCAGCAAATCGGCATGGGTTGAGGCGCCACCGTATGTCTCTCGTTCGAGTTCGTGGTTGAACTCGCCGAGAGTTGCACGCACTAGTCGCGCTTGAAAGCGCCACTGATCGCCGCTCCGAGCAGCCACCCGACCATCGTCCACACGACCACCAGGGACTGCGCAACACCGGTGGGCGTCTACCCGCTTCGCACGCCCAGGGACGCGACCGGCAGCAGCAGGTCGATGGCATACAAGAGCGGCCGGAAGCCCTGCGTCCTGGCAGCCTCGCTGGGCGCCACTAGCGACTCTCTGGCGGGGCCCACGAACAGGCTCCATTCCACCAAGAGCAGACCGAGAAACCATGGGACGATTCTGGCCGGTGCATACCCGTATCCGACTGTCCACCTCAGGAACGTGCTCCACCGGCGTGCCAGCGCATACTCGCGGCCCAGACATTCCCGCCGGGCACGCTGCTCCCCAATGAGCACGGCGCGGGCTGCGCCGTCATCGGCGCGAGTCCGGTACGGATCGGCAAGCACGTCATGAGCGTGCGGTAGGTGCCCGAACTTGTTCCATTCGAGCCACGCTCGCCGGCCCGCATGACGCTCGTGCCACCAACCCTATCAGGTGGGCGGGGGCCCGACAGTTCCGTCTCGACACGGCCTCACTCCGTCGGTGCTCTGCAGCTTGGCGCACGCGAAACTTCGAATTCTCGGATGTAGCACGGCGCCGCCACAATGCAGCGGCGCCGTGCCGTAGCACCTCCGCAGACGTCGATTCTCACTCGCCCTCAGCCGGTGTCGATCCGAGGCATGCAGTACGCGCAGCCGTTGTAGCCGTGTGCCACTGCCCGCTCGGGGGTCTCGTACGCCCGTCGGTTGGTGCCGCTCATGACCTTCTCCCAGTCACAGCCGCGCCGGTGCAGCTCGTGAGTACGCCGGTTGCCGACGTACGGGTGGTCGCCGATCTGGATGCGCCGCGTCACCCGACCCATCTCGACCCCGTCGATGAGTTGACGCACGAAGATGTCGTAGACACCGTCGCGAGCGCGGTCCGCAATCCACAGGCGCAGTTCGGCCTGAGTGTCGTCGCTCGGGTTGAGCGGCATGCCCCGCAGCGCCGAGATCCTGCCGGCCGGAACCGCCAGTTCGACATAGCGCTCCGACCGATCCGTTTCGGCCATGCCATCGAGGGACGCCTTGTCGGCCAGTCGCTTCACGATCCGCAGCTCACCGCGCACGCTCCTGGGCAGTTCGCGCAGGTTCAACTCGAGGTCGCTCAGTGCGTGGCGACGGGGCCAGCCTTGAACGTGGAACTTGAGCATGGCGTAGCTGCCGGCGAAGTGATTTTCGACGTCGAAGTTCTTCCAGACGACGTTGTTGTTCTCACGGATCGCACTGGTGAATGTCGACCAATCCGTGATCGTCGACAGGTCCGGTCCGGGATCCTGGTCGTTGCTCAGCACCCCGACGAAGCAGTAGTGGTCGCTGGCCGGGATGTCGGCCTTCTTCCACGCCAGCGGTCCACCGAACGTGAACTGGTCGGGATCCACCGCCGGCACGGCGATCGTCCCCAGCAGGTTCCACGATGCCGGTGTCGGCAGCGTCGACGGCTCGGTCCAGTAGACGTCCACGGTCGCGTTGCTGGCCGAGTACCCCCGATTGCGAACCCGAACGTAGACGTGGTTGTCCTCGCCGATCTCGATGTCCTCGAACAGCGTGTTCGAGCCGAGCTTGGCCGGGTCGAGTAGGAAGTCGGCCGGGTCGAGCAGCTCGTCACGGAAGTGGTTGATGTCGGGGCTCATGCTGATCCCGCCACCGACTGTCGGCTCCACCCCCGTGTCCGTCAGGTTGTCCCGAAGGCACAGGTCGGCGAAAGACGGATTGAGCCGCTCACCGAGGTCGCGGGACCCATCGTCGTACTGCGGTGTCGCTGAATCTGTCTCGTTCGCCACAATGAAGTCGAAGATCTCTCGCAGCGTGGTGAATCCGTTGCCGTCGGCATCGGGGGCCACCGCGTTGCCGAGGAGATCCTGTCCGTTCAACCCTGCCAGGAGGTAGAAGTTGAACTCACCGTGCGTGTACTCGGTGTTGTTGATCCACTCCTCCTCGGCGGCGTCGTCCGTCGGGTGAGCCACCTGGATGGCGCTCGCCGACGTCAGGATCACCGTCCGGTCGTTGTCGAGGTGTGGGACGAAACCGCCACTGAAGCATTGCTGCATGCAGAAGATGCGGTAGGCGTAGTCCACCTGATCGACCGCGGTGGCGAAGTCGTCTGCCCGCATGTCACCATCCTGGAGACATAGCGTGCTCATCGAGCTCCAGTCGAGCGGGTTGACCTTGTCTCCATGGTCAAACGTGTAGACGAAGAGCAGGTCCTGGTCGGTCAGCTGCGCCCGGCCGTTGGTCCCGTTCGCCAGGTCGCTGAAGATTTGGTTGACGTTGGCCGTCGTTGCGGAGAGGTCCGTGATGGCCGGGTTCGGCCGATACCGGTTCGCCGGGTAGGTGGCGCTGTTGTAGTCGGCCCCGTTTCCGTAGAGGACGAAGATGTTCTGGTCTTGAAAGCCGTGCCCGATGAGCGCTTCGCGCATCAACACGACGTCGAAGAAGAACTCCGGATAGAAGGGGGCTGCGGTCGATGAGATGAGGACTCCGTAGCGTTCGCCCATGTCAGTCCTCCAGCCTCAGTCGATGGACGGTGTCCGTGTCCGGATCCGTGGTCCAGAACTTGCCGTCCTCATCGATCGCGAGATGCCGGGCCTTGGCGACCGGAATCGGTAGCCCCTCGTCGAGCCATTCACCTTCGGTGTCGCCTTCGACGAGTTGCATCCGGCGGCCGTCGATCACCCAGAGTCGCTCCCCGGACGCGTCGAGCGCGATCCCGGTGGGGTTGGGTCCCGGTGACCAGAACTGGCCGATCACTCGTTTCGTCTCCAGGTTGATGCGGTAGATCGAGCTCGAGTATCCGGCCTCGCAGGCCAGCCACAGCTCGCCGTTGCTCCACGCCAAATCGGCGATGTGGCTGTTCTCAGCGAGCAGTGCCTTCCGGTAGGTCCCGAAATCGAGCTCGGTGACGTCGAAAACCGACGCCGTTTCTCCGGTGTCGGGCTCCATGCTCATAACCGTCCCGGTCGCTGCGTCGGCGAGCAGCAGATGCTCGCCATCCCAAGCCGCACCGCCGGTTGCCGCGGGAGCGTCTGCCAGCGTCGCCACTTCCTCGAGCTCGGCTTCGTCGATGCCGGAGAAGCGGTGCACGCTCCTCGTGTCCTTAGTTGTCGCCCAGACCTCTCTGCCCCGCACGACGACCGCATCAGGGCGGTCGGCCAGTGCGAAGCTGTGATCAAGTACGACGTTCATGCCATGCTCCTCTCGTTTGGCCGTGTCATGCACGGCCTCCCCGTGCCGGTGCAGGCAGTCACGCGGATCGGCGGCGATCCGCGTGACTGCGGGCCGTCGTTCAGAGAGCCTCCATTGTCTTGGAGAGCTCCATCAGCTGGTCGAAACTCACGGTTCCTACGTGCTCCAGCTTCGCCTGGAACCGCTCGACCATTGAGCGAGAGAACTCCTCCCACTGCTCTTGGTCGAGTGGGTAGAAGTCGCCGTTGAAGTGAAGATGGGCAACGCGGATTCCGCCCGGGAACGGTCGCGGCGGGAACACCGGCAACCGCTCCTCCGCTGCTCGCTCCAAGATCACCAACGGGACCGGATCGTCGGCGACCAGGTGCTCGCGCGGCATGGCACGCACCCCGTGCTTCCGAATGAAGTCGGCGACGAACTCCACGTTGGTGATCCACAATTCCGCCGGCATTCCCCACCGCCAGATGTAGCGGTGAATGTCTTCGGTCTGTAGTCGATTCATGTCCCCTCCTTAGTCGTCGGATGGTCGATCCCGCCGCGGTGGTGCGCGTGCTGCCCTCATGACCATCCGATCCCGCGGATGACCAGGCTGTTGGCGAGCGTGGTGCCGCCGACGTGGTCAAAGAACCGGTGGCCCTCGGCGCTGAGCGTTTTGTAGGCCTGGACTGCCACGTTCATCTGCGCCTTCTCCGACGCGCAGATGAACGCATCGACACGGTCATACGCACCGGTGGCGAAGTAGTTGGAGCACCCGCACCAGTTCATGCAGTACTCACGGATCCCGCAGGCTGCGCAAACTGGCTTGGTGGCCTCGGACGCGACCGGCGGGCACGCCTTCGCTCCCGGTCGGATGCCGGTGAAGACGTCGCCGATGCTGTGGCCGTTGAGGCCGTCACCTACCAATCGTTCGCACGGGTAGATCCGGCCCTCGGGGGTGAAGGCGAACTCGCCGCGCCCCATACGGCAGCGTTCCAGGGGGCGGTAGCCGCCGCGTAGCAGGACCGCGATCTTCCCGTCGATGGGACTGAGGTAGTGGGGATCGCCGCGGCGGTATGCATCGACGTAGAACGCGGCGACCGCCTCGTATACAGAAGGGAGGCGTTCGAGGTCATCCGGCGTCCACGTTGCGCTGAAGTCGGGGTTGAGATAGATCTGGCGGACGCCGAGTTGAGAGAGGTACGCCACTGTGTCGGGGAGCACCTCGAACGTTGCCGGTCCGTACACGGCGTTGACCATGACACCGCCGAGCCACTCGATGGCGCGACCGATGGTGCGTTCGACCGTCGCGGAGCTGCCCCGCCCGGAGTGGAACACTCGGTAGCGGTCCTGTACCTCGGGAGGGCCGTCGCAGCTGATACCGAGCCCTACATCATGGGTCGTGAGGTACCGTGCGATCTGGCGCGACAGGATGGTGCCGTTCGAGACGACGGTGCAAAGGGTGCGTTCCGGCCGGTAGTCCGCGTGGTGGTGGATCCGATTGACGATGTCGGTCAGGAGGTCGAACTCAAGGAGTGGTTCGCCGCCGAAGAGACCGATCTCGATACGCTCGTCGGCTGGCGTGTGATGGAACGCAAAGTCGATGACCCGTTCTGCGACGTCGCTCGTCATCCGCGATGGGCGCTGCCGGATGTAGCAGTACGAGCACGCGAGGTTGCACCGTTGGGTGAGGAGCAGCGTGTACTTCACTCGGACCACACCCCTTCCGGTGCCGCAGCACGCGCCACCTTTTATTGTGTGCGACGATCGTCCCGGCGTCTAGAGGCAAACGGCGACGGGATCCGCAACCCGCCAGAGCATCCTCGACGCCGCCCGCTCCACCGTCTGGTACCTCTGCCAGGGTGGCCGGGTGATCTGACCGACCCCGACGCCCTTGCCGCCGCCATTCTCCGCCACAACCGCTCCGAGGCGTACCTGGCTGCGTGCCCGCCAAAGCCCAGGAATACATGATGCTGATGTTCGCCGGCATCGCAGATGCATCAGACCTCATCGCCCGCCCCAACTTCGCGGCATCCGCCGCGGCCATCGCTGGCCTCAAGACTGGGCTGGTCGACCTCCGGCTCGTCTTCATCCCCCAACGCCCTCTGACATCGCCGCCATCTGTTGGTGGTGTCAGCCAGCGGCGCTGTCCAACGACGAGCGTGTCAGTTGCCCATTGCACGGTATGGAACCGCTCGAGCATTGCCTCCGTTCGCCGACACGCTCCTCGGTGAAGCCATGACCGCGAGGCGCTTGGCGGGGCCGCGGATGCGTCTAGTCCTGATCGGTGCGGCAGGCCTGCTGACACTCATCTGGGTGCTGGCGCCGCTGGTGAAGGGCACTGGTCCGGACAAGCCGGTGGCGCCGGGTCCTCCCGGCGACGGCTCGTGGCTTCCACCGGAAGGGGGCGCAATGAACCGTGACGCCTCCGCAATATCGATCGAGGGCGTGCCGTCACCGGCATCGCCGGCGACGTCGGGAACACTTCAAACGGGCGTAGAGTTGGCAGCCACGCCAGCCGATGCGGCCATTACGGCTGTGGGAGAATACGGAGGGGAAGCAGCTGCGCACGTTCATTCCGAGGAAGAGCCCGCCGACCACCCTGTGTGGTCGGCGATCCCGGAGTCCACACCGGCGGAGGTGCTCGAGGCGTTGGCGGTGGCGGTTGCGGCCCAGGAACGGTCGCCGGCGGCGACTCGAAAACGCCCTCCTCCCGGACCCGGAGTTCGACACCAACTCAGAGGCAGTGATCCGCTTCGCTGCGCAGATGGGCCGGGTACGACGGGCGTCGGGTCTACTCCACCAGGCGGATGCGAACTCGACCCGACTGTGGTTCCGATCGGTAGGGACGGCCAGTTCCTCACCTCGATCGTGGTTCGTGGACGGTCAACGACCCCAGCTCGCGTGGTGTCCGTCAGTTGTCCGTCAGACAACCCAAAACGACCAAATACGACCAGACTTGACGACAGGCCAAATCCCTTGTCCCGTATGGGTGTCTTGCCAATCGGCCAGTGATCTCAAGACCCTTGATCCGCCCCCACAAGGCAGAGGTCACTGGTTCGAGTCCAGTAACGCCCACCAACCTTTGTCGATTACGCAACGGACCCAGAAGGATGCGACTGCTGTCTTCGTGACGTGTGCGACGCCATTCCTCCGCACGAGTAGCTGTGATTCGTATGTTGCCGTCAACCCCCAAGAACGTCGAGCGGCATATGCATCGAAACGATCCAGTTGGGCTCATCAACGACCTCGCTGATGTGAAGGTCTCCGGCAATGCTGCAGACGATATAGGCGTCGCTGCGATTGAGCCCAAACTCGGCGACTAGCCAATCGATCATGTAGCGGGTGGCTCGCTGGGCATTGTCAAACAGGTCCGGTCCGTGTGCCGTCATGATGTGTACCGGACCATCAGGCGCCCTCCGGGGTGAAGGTCGTCGGATTTGTACCTCCCGGACGTCGAGATCTCGCCTGACATCGAAGCGGGCAGTCACGGTCATCGGCGATTCGATCCCCGTACCGCATACTTCGCCGTCGCCCTGAGCGGCGTGGCAATCACCGATCGAAAACAGCGCCTGTGGAACCAATATCGGAAGCCACGCCGTCGCACCGGCGACTAGGTCTTTTGTGTCGATGTTGCCGGTGTTCTCCCTAGGGGGAAACGTGTCGAGCCGCCCGGGTTCGTACGGAGCGACCCCGATGACACCGGGAAAGGGTGCTGCAGGGACTGTGATGTCGCCGACGGGATATCGGCATTTGGAGCCATCGAGTTCCCAGTGTCGGATGAATGGCGTCTCGAATTCATCGGCGAGCAGTCCGAAATGAGGTATGTGGCCGCTCCAGCCCCATCCCTTGTGCTGGATGTCGAGGATCTCCACCTGCAGTACGTCCCCAGGTTCGGCGCCTCGCACTGCGATCGATCCGGTTAGGGCGTGGGCAAGCGATGGGTCGGCGTTGCCGAAGTCGTCATTGTTCCAGGTGGGCTTGACCTGTCCGATGGGCTCTGCACACTCAATGGTGACCGTGTCTCCCGGATCGATTGTCAGCCGGGGGTGCACGCTGTTATCCCAGAATGGCTGTGGAATCGAATCGTCGAGATAGAAGTCTGCCATGGATTCCCTCCGCCTTGTTGCCGGCGCAATCCTAGGAAGGTGTGGCGGTGGCCTGCAGTTACGTCCACATTCGTGGTGGATGACGGGAGCGGCTGCACAAGCAGCTCGAGACCGGCGAGAACGACTTGTTGCACGAGAGGTGCGCAGCTTTGCTGAGGGGCTGATGGGCGCCGAGGCCGCTGTGGTGTGCGGCGCCGGGTATGGGGAACGATCACCGGAACGGATGAACCGCCGCAACGGGTATCGGACCCGCCGCTGGGACACCCGGGTCGGGTCGATAGATCCCAAGGCCCCGAAACTGCGGGAGGGTTCGCACTTCCGTGACTGGCTGCTCGATGCCCGTACCCGTTCGGAGCGAGCCTTCGTCTAAGTCGTGGCTGAAGCGTATGTGCCGGGGTCGTTCGGCTCTATGAGTGGCGTGGTCCTCGTGGTAATTGGAAATCATGGGGATGCCCACAACACGGTGGGGGACCTCATGGCTGGGGAGGGTTGGATCATGGGTGGCCGTATCAACTGGAAACAAGTTCGAACGTTGATTGCTGCTGGCGCAGTGGGGGCGGTGATTGTGTCAGTTGTGCCGGCGGCGGCAGCCGTAGGCGACGCTTTGATTCTGGGGGAGCAGAACACGGCGAACGCCGCGACCTTCCTCAAAGGATCTGCTGCAGAGAACCTGGTGATCACCAACACCAACGCTGACGGTGTCGCACTCGATCTCGTAGTCGAGCCGGGGAATCCACCGATGGCGGTCAATTCGAGCGGGAAAGTCAAGATGCTCAATGCCGACAAGCTGGATGGCAAGTCGTCGAAGAGCTTCCTGCAGAAGTGGCAGGGTCCTCGGGCTGCGTTCGTGGCGAAGAACAACCTGCCCGACGGGAATGACACCAAGCCAACGACGCTGCTGAGCGCCACTATCAAGGCCCCAGCGGCGGGGGTACTGCAGATCAGTGCAACGGGCGACGCGGCTGTCCGTTACTACAACTCGTGGAGCGGATTCTCGTGCTGGATAGCCGTCGATGGTGGGAAGCTCAAGGGCTCCGAGAGCTACATCTTGCTGGGGCTTGGTGACGATGTTGCGAACACCTGGGAGACGCAGAACGCAGAAGAGAATTGTGTCTCGGTAGCGGCGGCCACCGTCGCAAAGGGCACCCATACGGTGAACTTCCGCACCAGTGCAACGGCGTCTTGGACGCAGTTCGCCGCCGGTACGCTGAGTGTCTTGTGGGTTCCGTTTGACGGTACGGGTGCTGTGCCCCAGGAGATCACAGGCCTGGATTCGCCTGATGTCGGGTCTGCGCCTGGCGTGCACGGCTCGGAAGGCCGATCCCTGCAGTTGCTGGAGGAGTATCGCTGAGGCCCACAACTAGCCGCCGCAATCGATCACCCCATTGTGCTGACAATGACCTTGTCGTACGAGAGTCTTGGCTCCGACGGCAATTACGTCTCAGCCGAGAACGCAGCGGTAAGCCGACGAAACGCCTCTTCCGTGCAGATCAGCCCCCGCCCCAAGTCCATCTGGGAACGGCTCGCAGATTTCTTTGACAGCCCGACAGTGAAGTGGCTGCTGTCAGCAACTGGCGGTATTGCACTTCTAGGGCTCGCATACGGCCAGGCAAAGGGGCGGCTGAACATGCGACAAGACGAGCGCGATGCGGCCCAAGCAAGGCGGAGCGAGCTGCTACGACAAGGTCCGCAGCGTTGACGAGCGGCGGTGAGATGTCTGGGGCAGCCTCACTGAGTGCAAGGGGCGGGGCGCCGAAGGCTGGGCGCCGCGCCTCAA
Organism: uncultured Acidimicrobiia bacterium; assembly: GCA_963821095.1. Classification (GTDB taxonomy): domain Bacteria; phylum Actinomycetota; class Acidimicrobiia; order Spongiisociales; family UBA5794; genus CAVPHV01. The sequence goes on from CAWGCJ010000012.1 coordinate 75,332, forward strand.
GCCGCCATCTTTGAGTACCTTGGGATCTTCCACATCCGGCAACGCCGGCGCTCGTCACTCAACATGCTCACGCCGACCGAGTTCGAGCTCCATCACGCCAGCATCATCGCCCGAGATCAAGCAAGCTGACCGCGTGAAACACAGGGCACACCAACAGTCTCTGGATCTCCTCCTTGTGGCGGGTTGGGGGAGGCGACAATGGGTGTTCCGATGGCCTGCTGAGGACGCGCCGGGCGTCACGAGCCGGGGGCAACGGCACGGGCGAGTTAGGGCGCTGCCACGTGGTCAGTGAGTCGACTGATAAGTTGGGTGGACTATGCGTGAGATTGATGTCGAGTCGTGGGCGCGGCGGGAACACTTCGAGACGTTCCGCTCTTTCCACTACCCGCACTTCACCATGTGCGCCGAAGTTGATGTAACCGGGCTGTTGGCAGCCGTGGAACAAAGCGGCGTCTCGGTGACTGCTGCGATTGTGTACGTATTGACGCGATCTGCCAACGACACCCCTGAGTTCCGGCAGCGAATCCGCGGAGACACCGTCGTCGAGCACACCCGGGTTCATCCGTCAACGACGATCCTCATTGACGACGACCTCTTCAGCTTCTGCACCCTTGACTACGACGGAGACTTCGCGGCCTTCGCCGCCCACGTCCAGGAACGCATCGCCCATGTCAAGGAGTCGCCAACGTTGGCGGAAGTGCCGGGACGAGACGACCTGCTCTACATGACCGCGATCCCGTGGGTCTCCTTCACGAGTTTCTCGCATCCCATCCCGTCGCTTCCTGCCGACTCCGTTCCCCGACTCGCTTGGGGGAAGTTCCACCAGAACGGGGACCAGGTTCAGATGCCACTGAGCGTCCAAGGCCACCACGCTCTCATCGACGGACTCCACATCGCCCGCTACTACGCCGCAGTCAACGCCTACCTACAAGACCCCGAAGGCACTCTCGGTGAGCCATAGGCGCCCCACCCAACGCCGAACCGCCGAGCAACGGTGCCCGCACCATGGCTCTCACTCTAAGGTCGTCGAGGCTGTCGCCGTCGGCCGGCCGACCATACGCCGAGACCCAGCCCGGCACTCGCCAAGAGCGCAACTTGCAGCCGCGCCACCCGCCGCCGGAGGCGCTCGAGCTGGCGGGCCACGGGTTCGATGCTGTGCATGTCGACCATGCGGCGCACGCTGTTGTTGATGTCGGAGTTCGTGATGTGATCTGGGCTCGATAGCTCGATTGCCGCCAGAATCAAACGAGAGTCGAGGCACGACGGACAGGGATGGACGTCGTCTGCTGCGGCTTCCTTGGCCGGGTCGGTTGGCGGCTCAATTGAGAGGCCGACCTGGGGAATCTCGCGAACTCGACCGACCTCGAGGCTGTCGTGGGCGCCGCAATCCAACGCTGGAGTCGGGCCGACCTCGACCTCCCCGTATGCCAACGTGACATAGGCCCGTGCAACCGGAGCGCGCTCTCGCATCCACTTGGACGGATCGACGGCGATGGGTTCAACGACGAAGATTTCCCGCCCGCAGCAGTCGATTGCCAGACCCGGCTGAACCACCACGGTTGCTGAGGCAGGTCGGCTCGACTCGACAGCAAGTCCACAGACCGTGCCATATCCGTGGAGGTTGCGGTTGTGGGCACGTTGCTTGGCAAGGTGGTAGTCCTGCTCGGCCGTGAGGTCAGCCTCCGTCAACAGTTGGCCCGCGAAGTACCGGTTCCGTTCGAGCGGCTCTTCGGTCGGGCACGGGATCGGATGGGTACTTGGCACGATGTCCTCCCTGTTTCGCAGTGAAGGTAGATGACGGCGCGACACGTTGGTGCGCCTGTTTCCATCAGAGCCCTCGTCGCGCGAGCCGAAAAGGGGCGGAAGTCCGTTCGTCGAGATCGTGTGGGACCTCTGAGCGCCGGAAGTCGAGCCTTTGGTCGCCGAGAGTCGATCAGTTCAGCCGGACGGCAGGGATCTAGCCGAACGGTGTGAAACCCGGGGGTGGCGGGTTGCACAGCGCGACGGTCCGTGATCGGAAGGTGTTCCGTAGCGAGAGCAGAGTTGGATCAGACGCCCGGTTCTCGAGCTGGTACGGGTCGTTGGCGACGGCGTAGAGTTCTTCTTCGCCGGTGGCGTATTGCACGTAGAGATGATCCTTGGTGCGCACCGCACAGTAGGTGGGGACCTGGGTGATCAGATGCTCGATCAAGAAATCGGTGCGCCACGGTGCAGGCCCCGGGGTGAGCAGTGGCAGAAGGCTCGAGCCGTCGGCTCCGGGAGCCGTTGTCCCCGCCAGCGCGGCAAATGTCGGGGCCACGTCGATGGTCAAGACCAGCTCGTCTCGCACGCTCGGGTTCGTCACCAGGGCGTCGTACCGCACGACGAACGGCACTCTCGCATCCTCGTCGTAAGGGAGCTGTTTGTTGTTGGCCCCCGTCGCTCCCCATCGGTGCTCGCCCCACGAGAAGCCGTTGTCGGACGAGAACACGATCATGGTGTTCTCGAGGCGCCCGGTTGCGTCGAGGGCGGCGACGATATCGGCGACGGCATCGTCGACGGCCAGGATCGACCGTAGCTGGAGCCCGCGGATGGAGTCGATTCGGTTCCGGTTCGACGCAGTGAACGGCAGGAGCGATCTGATGTGGGCCGGCTTGTCCGAGACGTCCGCTTCATCGAAGTTCGGCGGACGGTGGAGCGGGAGGTTCTGATATGCCGTCGTGTGGCGTGGCGCTGGTGTTGCCGGCTCATGAGGCGCGTAGGGCGCAAACCACAGCATGAGGGGCTGGTCGGCGGGTGTCGTCTGAATGAACGATACGGCTTGTCCGGCAAACACGTCAGTGGAGTAGTCGGCTGGTGTAGAGCCATAGTGGCTGGTCACGCCGTCGATGCTCAGGTCGTAGTTGTAGTACTTGCCGCCACCGATGTCGTCGGTCACGAAAGAGACCCACTTGTCCCAACCCGGCGGAACATAGGGAGCTCGTTCCGCCGTCCAGCCATTGAAGTACTTGCCCATGAAGGCCGTGCGGTATCCGACTCCGTCCAGCCACGTTGCCACCGTGGAGCTGTCACCGAATTGCACCAGAGGCCCGTTGTCGCCGTCGTTGTGGTAGACACCCGTTCCGTGCGAGTAGGAGCCCTTGAAGGTTGCGGCTCGGCTCGGGCAGCAGAGCGCGTTGACTACGAACCCGTTGGTGAAGGTGACACCCTCGTCGACCAACAGCTCTTGGACTCTTGGCATCGCCCACAAGGTGTCCCATCGCTGATCGTCCGTGAAGATGAAGACGAGGTCGGGCTGATCCCCGCTCGGCGGCATCGTGGTGGTTGTGGTTGTTGTCGTTGTCGTCGTGGTGGTCGTGGTTGTCGTTGTGCCGAGGTCTATGGCGAAGCCGGCCCAGGCTGCGGTTTGGTCCCATTTGCCGGTGCCGTCGACGGCTTGGGCTCCGACGGCGTAGCTTCCTGAGTCGCCGGGGAACGAGTATGACCAGGTGGTGGTGGCGGCGCCGGGGTTGGTGAGGGTGGCGTTGAGCCAGATGAATGATCCCCAGGTCCCGTTGCCGCGCCACCATTGCAGGGTGTTGCGGTCGCGGATGGCGACCCGAACCGCCGTCACCGAAACGTCATCGGTCGCATTGCCGGAGATGCCGACGGGGGTTGCCGAGAACACCTGATTTGGCGCTGGTGTCGCGATGCTGCCGTTGGGCGGCGCGGTGTCGGTCGTCGGGAGTGTCGTGGTCGTGGTGGTGGGGGAGGTCGTCGTTGTTGTTGTCGTTGTTGTTGTGGTCGTGGTTGTCGTTGTGCCGAGGTCTATGGCGAAGCCGGCCCAGGCTGCGGTTTGGTCCCATTTGCCGGTGCCGTCGACGGCTTGGGCTCCGACGGCATAGCTTCCTGAGTCGCCGGGGAACGGGTATGACCAGGTGGTGGTGGCGGCGCCGGGGTTGGTGAGGGTGGCGTTGAGCCAGATGAATGATCCCCAGGTCCCGTTGCCGCGCCACCATTGCAGGGTGTTGCGGTCCCGGATGGCGACCCGAACCGCCGTCACCGACTCATCATCGCTGGCGCTACCGATGATCGTTACCGGGGTCTGAGCAAACACCTGGTTGGGCTGCGGTGTAGAGATGCTGCCGTTGGGCGGGGCCACATCTACCGCTACTACCGACGCAGGCAGCCAGGCGATCAGCAGGAGGGTCGCTGCGATCAGCAACAAGACTCGACCGATCAAAGGGACACGGACCCGCAACATCGCGCACCACCCTGTTCCAGTACGACACGACGGCGCAGCGTTGTCTAGGGCCATTCGGCTTGAGTCGGGCCACCTTTCGTGGCGCCATGTTTGCGGCAGGAAGCGATGCCACTTGGTGTGGGCCGCCGCCCGTGTTGTCCGCTTGTGGTCTCGGCACCTCCGCGGGTGGCCGGTTCCCTCTCTTCGACGAGCTGGGCAATCTCGAGCTACTCCCGTTTGTACGGATCGAGCATGTCGTTGCCTACAAAGAGATCGCGGCGCGACCCAAGGACATCGAGCACTTGCGGTTGGTGAGGGTCTATCGGGAGCGGGAGGTCTAGGGGCGCGATCGACGCCATCAAGGCGCCGTAGTTAGGGCGGTTTGTCGTTGGTGGTGCCGGCTTCGGTGGCTTGGGTACGGATGGCGCGTTGTTCTACGGCGTGGTTGTACCGTTTTGCTGCGGCTTGGGGGTCGGTGTTGATGCAGAGGTTCCGTAGCCGGGCGATGAGTTGGCCGGTGGTGAACCTGGGGGCGTCATCAATCACTGCAGTAACGACGTGTCGGGCGGTGTCGTCGTGGAGGTGGGTGGTGCCATGCACAATGGCTCTTGCGCGGCGGTTGTCGATCACCCCGGCTTGTAACGCGTCGATGATGACGGGGACCCGCCGGATTAGTTCGAGGGCCATGGCGAGTTCGGTTTCCGCGGCGCGGCGGGTGAGGCGTTGTGCGGCTCTGATTTCGACGGTGGCGGCGTGGGTCTGTGATTCGGGGTCGTCGAATTCGTCTTCCATGGTGGTCGCGATTGCTTCCATGGCCCGGTAGACCATGGCTTGGTGGTGTGAGGCTTGGCGGTGCTGGGCGCGTAGTACCGCGATCTGCTCAAGGCCCGAGATGGTGGAGAGGTCGAGTTGGTCCACCATGGCAGCCAAATGCACGCCGGGGGTACCTGATCGAGCTCTCCCGCCATTCGCTTCGGGTCGCGGGGTGTTGCCGGGGTAGTGAGTTGAATGATTTCGGCGAGCCGGTTCGACTCCTCAAACGCCGCAAACGACCGAAGTCCTCAACATCGTCGGGGTCTGCGGTGGGTTCGCCTGGTTGTAGCATGTCGAACATACGTTCGATGCTATCAACCAGCTACGACACAAAGACCGCTGCGACAACCACCCGATCCGGGTGACGCCGGCCAAGCCCTGCGCACCTACGCTGACCCTGAACGTCACGGAGGGGCACTGTGAGCGAAATCCCACCCGGTTGGCATGCTGATCCAACCGGACTTCATTCGTACCGATATTGGGACGGGTCCAATTGGACCAGTCGGGTGAGCATCGGCGGAGCGACCGGTACCGATCCCAATCCGATTGACGGGGACGCGGCGGCGACACCACCTACGGCCGACTCAGTCGTAGCAGCGGAGATCGTCGAGCCTGTCAGACGGTTCAGGTGGCGCGGCGTGGGGTCTTCCCACCGAGCGACCTGAAGGGAGATTGGCTTCTCCTAGATCGGCAGGCTCTGCCCAATGAACAGGTGGTAGCCGAACAGCACCGCCATTCCGATCATCAGTGCAATCGAGAGCACCAGCGCCGACCGGTGGCGTCGGAACGCCCAGATTGCTTCGGAGACGATCATCCCGATCGACATCTTGACGATGCCCGCCCAGACCGGATGGATGTCGAACAGCGCCTTCATGAAGGGATTCACCTCGGTGGCCCCCAGCAGCAAGCTCCTGTAGGTCAACACGAGGTCGGCCAGGTTCAGCACGTTGTAGATGACAAGGACCAGAAGCAGAGTCCTCGGGTTCTCGCGGTAGCTAACCAACATCCGGACGTAGCGGGAGTACAGGCCATCCGAAGAGGGCATCCGCCGATCAAACCCGGTTCGTTGTTCGGGGTATACCAGTCGGTGGCGCCGGCGTCGGTCTGGACCCCGGCGTTCTCTTGGCGCTTCTATCGCCACGTCGCTACTCCGCGTGCTATCCGTGTGACGCAGCGTACCTGTCTCGGCTCGGCAATGAACCGCCATCCCCAACTGGGACCGACGGCGGTGTCGCGTCGACCGCTCGCCGCTACGTCGACCGCGGTCGCCTCACTCGCAACCCATTTTCGTCTCGGCCTTGCAGTCGTCGATTCCAGGTCCCCCTTGCGCCTCATCGGTCCCGGGCCCGCCGCGGAGCCGGTCGTCGCCGGCGCGACCGATGAGCAGGTCGTCACCGTCGATGCCGCGTAGAACGTTGTCGAAGCCGTCGCCACGAAGCACATCGTTGCCGAGCGATCCCCTGACCCACTCGAGGCTCTCGAGCGTGTCGTTCCCGGATCCGGAAGCAACGCCGGAGTCGAAGTCGAGATCGACGGGACCGGTAACCGATTGATACGTGACGCCGTCACGTCCCATGTCCCCGACGACTCGATCATCCCCGCCCATCGGCGCCAACCGGTCGTGGCCGGCGCCGCCGAACAGGCGATCCATGCCCCCGCCTCCGATCAGGACGTCGTTGCCCTTCCTGCCCATGAGGCGGTCGTCGCCGCTGCCGCCGCACATGATGTCGTGGCCGTCGACGCCATCGAGCACATCGTTGCCGGTCAACCCGAGGATCACGTCGTTGCCGGAGGTGCCGGTGATGGTGTCGTGGCCGGCCGTGCCGACCTTGGTCGGGATGAGATCCCAGCAGGTCCGCAAGTGATAGGCGTCAGCCCGGCTATCCGACGTGAGGACGTGGGGTCCCTGCACCGCGAGATAGCGTCCGGTCCCCGGCCCGTCACGTAGGTACCTGGCATACCGCCAGACACCGTACGAACTGGCCTGGCTTGGATCGTCAACCCGCGTGTAGACCCACGTGCCACCCGTTGTGGCGTCTCCGACCACCAGGGCCGTGTCGTGAAGGGCTACGGCATCGCCGAAGTTCTGGGTCGGACGCTTCAGGATCTGAACCCGGCTCCAGGTTGATCCGGTCCAGTGGTACACGTGGACTTTGGCGACGTGAGGGGTGTTGGTTCCGGTGATGTCGGGATCACCGACCGCGATCGTGTCACCCCATACCGCAATCCACCCGTCGAGGTACCCGTTGCCGCTCGGTTGGCCCAACTGCTGCTCGAGTGTCCACGACCCTCCGTTGCGACGGAAGACGTGGACCACGGGATCGCATGGTTCATGGCTGAAGTAGTCGCCAGCGACCAGCACATCCTCGTGCAGATCGATGGAATAGCCGAATTCGCACCCGGCGAAGGCTGGTGTAGGGGAGAGGGTTCCCGTGCTGGTCCAAGTTCCGCCGACGAGGTCGTAGGTCACCACGGTTCCGACTTCCGTCGTCGCTGCGAGCCTCGTGTCCCACAGCGCGAGTCCTCTCCCGTTTGCCTCGTTGATCGTGGCAGTGTGGCCCCAACTCCCCGCAGCGTATTCGAATACGTGCGCCGAGGCGGCGCCTCCGGCGTGCTGTCCTACGAGGATGACGTCACCGTGAACCTCCACGGCGAAGCCGAACCCATCACCGCCTGTGGCGGGTGGCGGCAACGGCGAGCTCAGCGTCTGCTGCCAGACCCAAGCGGCGCCGTTCCAGGTGAGGACATGAGCCTCGCCGGTGCCGGCCTGCCACTTGTAGTCACCGACCACGGCCGTGACGCCGTCAGTGGCCACATGGAACAGACCTGAGGGTCGAAGGACCTGTTGGGTGCCCCACGGCTTGACGACCGGAGCCGCCGTCGCCGAGTGCCCACTTGCCACAAGACCAACTACAAACACCAACGCCAATACGGGCCGCCATCGCTTCGCCATGAGCACCTCACCGTTGTCGTTGTCTCGACAGTGTTCCGGTATCCGGCTCAACGCCAGAGTCCGACGTCACAATCTGGCGAATGGGGGTTTCGGCGGATGTCAGCGACGCCGGTGCGGCTGATATGCGCCAAGACCCTAGAGGTCGATGCCGAGGCCGACGATGTAGGGGGTCTTGTCCTTGTACTCGATGTAGACGAGCCAGGGTCGGCCGAGGGCGTCGGGTTCGAGCGCGAGGTAAAGGAAGTTCTGGCACTCAGACGGGAGGAGCGCAACGGAGGAGTGTGCATTCCTTGGGCTGATCTCCTCAGTTGCGTCGTAAGCGGTCATGAAGGCGGCCAGGGCGCCCGACCATGACTCGTCGGTGCGGTCTCTGGCGGCAAGTCGTAGGGCCATCGAAGCGGGGACGAAGCTGACGTCGTGGGCGAGGGCGAGGAGGAGTCCGTCACGGGAGAGCAGCTTCTTGATGCTTTGGCCGTTGCGGAGTCGCTCGACGAATTCGGCAACGAGTTGTGGTGGGCGTTGGTCTTCCATGAAGGTCCCGATGTCGACCTCTTGGACGAGGTGGTTGGCGTCGATCCAGCCCTTGCCGTTTGCGGTGGTGACCGGGATCCAGGCGGCGTTGTTGACTTCCTGGGGTCGGCCGGTGGCGTGGATGGATCGGGCGGTCGGTTGGAATCGGTAGACGATCTCGCTGTCGGTGTTGGGTTCTTGGTAGGCGATGAGGAAGCCTTCGCGGTGGAGGAGGACGCCGGCGTAGTACCGCTTGCGGCGGGCGGCTACGAAGATTGGTGCGTTGGTGAGCCCTCCGCCGACGATCACTGAGCCGAGGGCGAGGAGGAGGAAGAACATCGGGACGCGCAGCGCGAGGACCGTCTGCCAGAAGGCGTCTGCCATGAGTGTGACGGACTGGATGCTGAATCCACCAATGGTGGCGCCTTCGGTTTCTCCAGCGGAGATCTCGACGCCGTCGGGGCCGACGTCGTCGAAGAGATCCTCGCCCGCAGTGAGGACGGCTTCTGGGATGAGGATGGTGGTTGTGACATCCGTGCTGCCGCCGTTGCCGTCGATCACGGTGTAGGTGATGGTGTCGACGCCGGTTTTGCCGCTGGTCGGGTCGTAGCTGAGGGAGCGGTGGTCCAAGATGGTGACGGTGCCGAGTGTCGCGACCGAGACTCGTGCGATTCGTAGCGGGTCGCCGTCGACATCGGTGTCATTCGCGAGGACGGAGAGTTCCATGGGTTGGTAGTCCTCGACGATGAAGGCATCGTCGCCTCCGACCGGAGCGTCGTTGACGGGTCGCACGGTGATGCGTACTTCAGTGGAAGCACGCAGCCCGCCGGGGTCTTCAACGGTGTAACGGAAGACGTCCTCGCCGTTGAAGTCGGCCTTCGGCTTGTAGCGCAGCGTGTTCTTCTCGCTGGTGGGGGTGGTGATGCCGCCGTTACGCGGACTGGTCCAGGCGACCACCGTCAACGGGTAGTTCTCCGGGTCGTGGTCGCTGTCGACAACCGGGTCGAAATCGACGTGGCCGTCTTCGTCAACGAAGACTGATTCCGGTTCCGGCTCCGGTGGCTTGTTGATGATGGTGATGTAGACGTCTCCCCAATCCCGATCGCCGTTCGGGTCCTCAACCTCGTAGGTGAACTGATCGGTACCGGAGGAGCCGGCGTTGTGCCGGTACGTGAACGAACCGTCCGAGTTCAGCGTCAGCCTGCCCTTGGTGGGCTCGGTATATGCGAAGGCCGACAACGATCCGCCATCAGGATCGCGATCGTTCTCGAGAACGCCCTCGGGTGGCGTGAGAATCCCACCGAACCCGACCGTGTAGTAGTCATCCACAACGACTGGTGCGCCTGGTGGCGGGTTGCTGACTATCCAGTCAAACGAGGTCGTATCAGAGGCACCGAACTCGTCAGAGAGGGTGACGGTCACTGTGTGGGTTGCGGCACTCCCAGGAATCGGCGTGCCGGCGATGACGCCGTAGGTGCTTCCGATCGTCATCCCGGGAGGGAGACCCCGAGCAGCCCAGGTCAGGGTGTTGGCTGGCACGTCCGGGTCCGAGCCCTGCATCCGGAGGCTGTCACTCGCGCCCACGGGGGTCTCCTGATTGCCTGGGGTTTCCACCACTGGTGGCTGGTTGGTTTCGTTCACGTCGATGGTGACGGTCCGGGTGGCCGACACGTTGGTTGCCGACGGGCCGACCAGGGCATTGTCGCTGACGGTGATCGAGAAGCGGTGGGTGCGCGGACCCTGCGCTTCAGCCGGTGTCCACGTGAAGACCCCGGTGTTCGCATCGATCGAAGCGCCAAATGGCGGATCGATGAGCGCGAACGTCAACGTGTTGGCGGGACGGTCTCGGTCGGTGGCGACCGCGGTGAAGGTCAGGGTTGTTCCCTCATCGACCGTCTGTTGCGAGATGGGTTCGAGCACGGGAGCGACGTTGGTTTCGGTGACGGTGATCGTCACAGACTCACGATCCTCGAGACCACCGGAATCGGTCGCCACGACGTCGAAGGTAAAGCTGCCGGGGCCCTGCGCTTCGGTCGGAGTCCAGAAGAACGCCCCACTGGCTGCATCGATGACGGCTCCTGAGGGGCTGCCGGCCAAGCGGTACGTCACGGCCGACGCCGGGATGTCCGGGTCGGTCGCCGAAGCGGTGAACGAGGCCGCGGTCAATTCGCTGACCGTCACATCGGCGATCGGAGCGAGCACCGGCGGCCTCGGCGCCTCCGTCACGGTGATCTGCACGGTCATCTGATCGGTGCGGCCAGTTGTGTCGGTTACGACAACATCGAACGACCTGATGCTTGGTCCCTGCCCCTCGGTCGGTCTCCACGTGATGGTTCCGGCTGCGGCGTCGATGGCAACGCCAAACGGTGCCCCGTTGAGGCTGAACACGAGGGTCTCGCCGGCATCCGGGTCGGTTGCTGTGACGGGGAACGATCCGGTGGTGAGCTCGACGACCGTCCACGGCCCTGCTGCCGACAACACCGGGGCGTCCGGCATCGGTTGCACGGTCACAACGACGGAAGCGCTGGAGGTGGCGCCGGACGGGTCGGTCACGGTGTAGTCGAATCCGTCGGTGCCGTTCCAGTTGGGGTCGGGGGTGTAGGTGGCGCCGCCGCCGGCGAAGGTCACGGTGCCGTGCAGGCCGTTGGTGGCCGAGGTGATGACCAGCGCCGAGCCGTCCGGGTCCGTGTCGTTGCCGACCACGTTGATGCCGAGCGGTACGTCCTCGGAGGTCAGGGCAGTGTCGTCGGTTGCGATTGGAGCCCGGTTGGTGTTCGTGACGATCCAGAGGAAATTCGCTGAGGCGGACCTCGCCGGCACTCCGTTGTCGGTGACGGTGACGCTGACAGTGTGCGGCGAGCCGGCGGCGGCATCAAAGCCGATCGTGCCCGTGATCTGGCCGCTGGTCGGGCTGATCGAGAGGCCTGTCGGCAAGCCGGTGGCCGACCACGTCACCGCATTGGCGGGAATGTCGCCGGCGTCATCGGCGGGGACGAAGACGGCGACGGATTCGTTCTCAGCATTCGTCTGATCGCCGGGGGAGAGCACGTGGGGAGCGGCATTCACCTCGCCGACTGTGACAACGAAGCCGACGCCGGCATTGGCGCCCGCTCCGTCATCGACGTTGAGCATGAGGTTGTAGGTTCCCGGCCCCTGGGCCTCTGTCGGTGTCCACGTGAAGACACCCGTGGTCGGGTCGATGGCGGCGCCGGCAGGTGCCCCGGTGATCCCGTAGGTCAGCGTGTTGGCGGGGCGGTCGACGTCAGACCCGGCCGCGGTGAAGGTGATCAAGGTGCGCTCGTCGCCGGTCACGGTGCCGGGATCGGTGACGGTCGGGGGAGCATTGACCTCAGCCACGGTAACGGTGATGGTCTGGAGATCGGTCCGGGTGGGCGTGCCCGCATCACCGACGACCACGTTGAACGTGAAGACGCCAGGCCCTTGGGTCTCGGTCGGTGTCCAGGTGAACCCGCCGGTCGGGCTGATGGCGGCGCCGGCGGGGGCTCCGGCGAGCGTGAAGGTGAGCACGTCGGTCGGGTCCGGATCGGTCGCGGTTGCCGTGAAGGCGAGGAGCGTCAACTCGTCGACGGTTTGGTTGGCGATGAAGTCGAGCGTTGGGGCGGCATTGACTACCTGCACCGTCCTGTTTGCCGTGGTGATGTTGCCGGACGAATCGGCCACGGAGTAGACGACCGAATAGGTGCCGAGCGTGGTCGTGTCGACGCCGGCCGCATTGATGACGATCGCTGCGCTGAGGTTTCCGTCGTGGGCGTCGCTGGCCGTGGCGCCGAGTTCAACGTACGGCGAGCCGACCTCGATGATCTGGGGATTGGCGCCGATGAGGGTGATGACTGGTGGGGTGGTGTCGATGACGTTGACGGTGCGGGTGACTTCGGTGGCGGGGTGGCCTTGGGAGTCGGTGACGTTGTAGGTCACCGTGTAGGAACCGAGGGTGGACGTATCGACCGGGTTCACCGTGACGATCGCTGCGGTGAGGTCGCCGTCGCCGGCGTCGAAGGCGGTAGCTCCGGCATCGAGGTAGACCGTGCCGGCTTCGACGTCGATGGGTGAGCTGCCAACCAGGGTGATGACGGGGGCAACCGTGTCCACCACATTCACGGTGCGGGTGACTTCAGTCGCCGCGATTACCGGACGAGTCGGTGACGTTGTAGCGCACCGTGTAGGTGCCGAGCACCCCGGTGTTGACGGGGTTGGTGGTGACGATGCTCGAGGTGAGGTTCCCTTGGAACGAGTCGGAGGCGGTGGCTCCGGCGTCGAGGTAGACGGTGCCGGCTTCGACGTCGATGGGTGAGCTGCCAACCAGGGTGATGACTGGTGGGGTGGTGTCGATGACGTTGACGATGCGGGTGACGGGGGTAGCGGTGTTGCCGGACGAGTCCGACACTGTGTAGGTGATGGTGTAGGTGCCGACCAGGGCCGTGTTGACGGGGTTGACAGCGAAGATCGCTGCGGTGAGGTTCCCTTCGAACGAGTCGGAGGCGGTGGCTCCGGCGTCGAGGTAGACGGTGCCGGCTTCGACGTCGATGGGTGAGCTGCCAACCAGGGTGATGACTGGTGGGGTGGTGTCGATGACGTTGACGACCCGGGTGACTTCGGTGGCGGGGTGGCCTTGGGAGTCGGTGACGTTGTAGGTCACCGTGTAGGAACCGAGGGTGGACGTATCGACCGGGTTCACCGTGACGATCGCTGCGGTGAGGTCGCCGTCGCCGGCGTCGAAGGCGGTAGCTCCGGCATCGAGGTAGACCGTGCCGGCTTCGACGTCGATGGGTGAGCTGCCAACCAGGGTGATGACGGGGGCAACCGTGTCCACCACATTCACGGTGCGGGTGACTTCAGTCGCCGCGTTACCGGACGAGTCGGTGACGTTGTAGCGCACCGTGTAGGTGCCGAGCACCCCGGTGTTGACGGGGTTGGTGGTGACGATGCTCGAGGTGAGGTTCCCTTGGAACGAGTCGGAGGCGGTGGCTCCGGCGTCGAGGTAGACGGTGCCGGCTTCGACGTCGATGGGTGAGCTGCCAACCAGGGTGATGACTGGTGGGGTGGTGTCGATGACGTTGACGATGCGGGTGACGGGGGTAGCGGTGTTGCCGGACGAGTCCGACACTGTGTAGGTGATGGTGTAGGTGCCGACCAGGGCCGTGTTGACGGGGTTGACAGCGAAGATCGCTGCGGTGAGGTTCCCTTGGAACGAGTCGGAGGCGGTGGCTCCGGCGTCGAGGTAGACGGTGCCGGCTTCGACGTCGATGGGTGAGCTGCCAACCAGGGTGATGACTGGTGGGGTGGTGTCGATGACGTTGACGACCCGGGTGACTTCGGTGGCGGGGTGGCCTTGGGAGTCGGTGACGTTGTAGGTCACCGTGTAGGAACCGAGGGTGGACGTATCGACCGGGTTCACCGTGACGATCGCTGCGGTGAGGTCGCCGTCGCCGGCGTCGAAGGCGGTAGCTCCGGCGTCGAGGTAGACCGTGCCGGCATTCGACGTCGATCGGCGATGCGGCCGAGCAGAGTGATGACGGGGGCGGTGGTGTCGATGACGTGAACGGTGCGGATGACTTCAGTCGCCGCGATTACCGGATGAGTCGGTGACGTTGTAGGCGCACGGTGTAGGTGCCGAGGGTGGAGGTGTCGACGCTGGAGTTGGTGGTGACGATGGAGGAGGTGAGGTCACCGTCGTGAATGTCGCTTGCTGTGGCGCCCGGCTCGAGGTAGAGGGTCCCGGCTTCGACGGTCGATTGGATTGAGCTGCCGTTCAGGGCGATCACCGGTGGGGTGGTGTCGATGACGTTGACGATGCGGGTGACGGGGGTAGCGGTGTTGCCGGACGAGTCCGACACTGTGTAGGTGATGGTGTAGGTGCCGACCAGGGCCGTGTTGACGGGGTTGACAGCGAAGATCGCTGCGGTGAGGTTCCCTTCGAACGAGTCGGAGGCGGTGGCTCCGGCGTCGAGGTAGACGGTGCCGGCTTCGACGTCGATGGGTGAGCTGCCAACCAGGGTGATGACTGGTGGGGTGGTGTCGATGACGTTGACGACCCGGGTGACTTCGGTGGCGGGGTGGCCTTGGGAGTCGGTGACGTTGTAGGTCACCGTGTAGGAACCGAGGGTGGACGTATCGACCGGGTTCACCGTGACGATCGCTGCGGTGAGGTCGCCGTCGCCGGCGTCGAAGGCGGTAGCTCCGGCATCGAGGTAGACCGTGCCGGCTTCGACGTCGATGGGTGAGCTGCCAACCAGGGTGATGACGGGGGCAACCGTGTCCACCACATTCACGGTGCGGGTGACTTCAGTCGCCGCGTTACCGGACGAGTCGGTGACGTTGTAGCGCACCGTGTAGGTGCCGAGCACCCCGGTGTTGACGGGGTTGGTGGTGACGATCGATCCAGTCAGGTCGCCATCGTGAGCGTCGAACGCAGTCGCCCCGGCATCCAGATACACCGTGGCGGCTTCAACCGTCACCGGGTCCGCGCCAACCAGGGTGATCACCGGGGCCGTGGTATCGGGAACGGTGACCACCACAGATGCGGAGAACTCCGAAGTCGAACCGTACGAGGCGCCGAGGTCCTCGGTGGTGGTTGCGGTGAGGATGGTCCCAGCCGTACCGGCCAATGAGGTGCTGTAGGGCACCGAGCCGCCCGGGTGGGCCACCACGCTGTAGGAATGGATAGGAGCCTCGCCCTCGCCGTAGCCGGATGGATCAGCGGCGGTGTTGCTGTAGAACTCGATGCGGTAGTCGCCGACGGGTACGTCGAGGGTGAAGTTGATGGCGACGGTACCGGTTGTTTCGACGGCGGACGTGATGACCGGGAAGTTGAGCAGTCCATTGGGTACGTCGGTGTCGCCATCTCCGGGGTCATTGAGCGTGACGCCGTCCGTCCCGAGGTCGATTCCGAGCTCTCCGTTGTCGTGAATCGAGTTACCGACCATGGCGTTGTCGACCGCAATAGTGCCGAAGACAGCGATGCCGAGCGAGGCGTTGCCCTGAATGGTGTTGCCCTCGCCGGGGACGTCGCCGCCAATCAGGTTGCCGATGGCGTTCGTCAGGTTGATCGCGGCGCGGGTGGCACCTTCGTACCCATTGGGAACGGGGCTCGTTGCCGTAGCGTCCAGACCGATCGTGTTGCCCTGGATCTTGTTCCTCGTCGAGTCGGCGCCCCACACGTATACACCGTGCCACTCGTTCCCGGAGATGACATTGCCCGCCGACGGGGTGCCGATGACGTTGTCCGGTCCGCCCCAGATCGCGATGCCGATCTGCTGGTAGGTGGGGACGGCGCCGCCGCTGTAGGGAAGGGCGGCTGTTCCGGCGCCGTCGGTACCGATGTAGTTGCCGATGACCTGCGTTCCGTCGGAGACGGGTGCGGCGCCATCGCTGGCATCGTCGATGAATATGCCGCGCAAATGGTTACCGGAGATCACATTGCGGTCGGCTGCCGTGGTGCCTCCGATGACGGTGTTGGTGCCGCCGTAGACCAGGACACCCTCGGTGCGGTTGCCGGTCTCTCCGATGAGGCCGGTGGCGTCGGGGCCGAGGTAGTTGCCGGCGATGATGCTGCCATTGCCGCCCAGCACAGCAATCCCGGAGTCGAATCCGTTGACGACGAGGTCGCGCACCTCGGTGGAACCTGCCGCAGTTTCGATACCGATGCCGCCGAGTCCGCCGCCGTCGAGTTCGAGTTCGGGCCCGTCCGAGTTGGCGTCCACGATCGTGACGCCATCCGCCGCGTCATACGCAGTTCCATCGACGATGGTGGCGGGATCGGTGATGGCGTCAAGCGCGACGGTCACCGGGATGCTCCACCAGTCGGTTCCCGGGCCCGCGGTGGAGTTGGTGGGTACGGCAGGAACAAAGCGCATCGTATTTGGCCCAGTGCCGACATTGGCGTTGTCGATGAAGCGGCGCAGCGACCCCTGCGGCTTGGTCGCGCCGCCCTCGGCGTTGACGACCACGTTGAACGAGAAGCCGAAGTCGACGTCTTCGACGTAGTCGCCGGCGAGGAGATCGAGGCGCGCTAGGTGCTCGCTGGTGGAGGCATCGCCCGCACTGTCGGAAACCGTCGGCTGCTTGCCACCGAAGAGCGGCCCAGCACCTGCGGCGACCGTGTAGCTACCGTCGAAGGAGACCGCTCCGATGGGACCGTAGGTTTGCTCGGCCCAGCCGGTTCCTCCGGCGGTTGGGCTGATCGAGCTCGACTCAACCGTCAACCAGTAGCGGCCGGCGGGGACCGCCTCGAAGTAGTAGTGCCCGGTTGGGCCGGTGACCTTGGTGGCGAAGAGAGTGTCGGTCGAGTCGGGTTCGCCGACGACGGCACCGTTGTCGCGGTAGATGTTGACCGTGACGCCGCCCACGCCGGGGTTGTTGACGTCCTCGACGGCTTGGCTGGCCGCCAGGGCATCACCGACGAGATCCTCGAACACGGTGCCTTCGAGTGCCGGTGGGCTGGCGGGGCTGATCGCAAAGGCAAGCGCCTCGTAGGCGGAACCGTTGTCCACGGGTCGGCCGGCGTCGAGCGTGCCGTTTGCCTTGTTGATCTGATAGAGCGCCCCTGCATCGACGCCCCACAGTTGCCCGGCGTCGTCGAACGAGAGGTCGGTGATCGAATGGGTGAGTGGACCGACCAGCTTCGCGTTGCCGTTCTTCTGCTTGATGCTCACCAGATGATCGGTCCCCGCACCGTCGGTCACGGACCCGTACAGCTGCCAGTCGGTGGGGTCGAAAGCGATGCCGGTGAAGTCTGTGGCGACGCCGACCTGTCGGAGTCTCCGATAGTCGACGCCGGCGCCAAACGCGTCGGGTACATGGGCCCCGGTGACCGGATCGATGCGCAGGAGTACGTCGATGAGGCCGGGGCGGCTGTGCACGGCCCAGATCTCACCGGTGAGGGGATGGAACGTGATCCCTGTGATGTTGTCGAAGGTGATCGAGCCGTAGGTGCCATCGCCGGTACCGAGGCTGGCTCCGACGGGCGTGAATTGACCGCTATCGGGGTTGAGGACGCCGAGTTGGGCGTCGTCGACTGCGAACAACGCGCCACTGATCGGTTCCACAGCAGCGGCCCGAATCCCGGAGGTGCCGGTGCCGGTTCCGATGTCGACTTCATTCGTAGCAGGGTTGAAGTCGGTTTCGTCCGCAGTCGTGAGTAGGTCATCGCCGCCACCCGTTCCGCCAACGCCCGCCACCAGGTAGGGGGGCGTGGTCACGACGTTGGCGATGGTCCAGGTGAAGCTGTCGGTGTCGCAGCGAGTCGGCGATCCGTCGTCGCACACCGAGATCTCAACGCTGTAGGGGCTCGAGGCTGCGGCGGCGTGGTTGACGATGCCGGTGATGAGGCCGCTGCCGCCGTCGATGGTCAAGCCGAGCGGGAGGCCCGTGGCGGAGTAGGTGAGGGTGTCGCCGGCATCGGCATCGGTGGCTGGGGCGGACAGCGACAGCAACGTGCCTTCGGCGTTGGTGCGGTCGAGCAGGTCCTGGCCGAAGATCGGGGGATTGTTGGCTACCTGGACGTTGATGAAGACGGTGGCGGTGTCGGTGAGGAACCCGTCACTGATCGTATAGGTGAACGTTGTCGGCCCGGTTGGGCTGGCCGGAGCGGTGTACCGGAGGAAGTCGTCCGTGGTGTCGGTTGGGGTTCCGTTCTCGACGCGGATCACGGTTCCGATGCTCGGTTGGGTGAATGAGCTCAGGTGCAGCGTGTCGCCGTTGGGGTCGCTGTCGTTGCCCATCACATCCCACTGCCCCCAGCCGCTGGGCGTGACCACGTAGGTGCCGGCCGGCGGATCGTCGGTCGCAACCGGCGGCAGGTTCGTGGTGACCGTGATGGCGGCAGAGAACTCCGACGTGGAGCGGAAACTGTCGCACGACGAGTCGACACATTCGGTCAGCGTTGCGGTAATGACGTCGCCGAGGGACCCGGGGAAGGCTGCGCCGAACGGTTCGGCGCCCGATCCCGTGTGGGTCATGGGCGTTGAGCCGACGAGGGTCTCGCCTTCGCCGTAGCCGCTGCCATCTGCCGCGGTGTTGTTGAAGAACTCGAACCGGTACCAACCGACGGGCACGTCGAACGTGCCGGACAAGGTGACGACGCCGCCGGACTCGTAGGCAGAGTCGATGACGGGGAAGTTGAGTAGCCCATTGGGCCCTGGGTCGGTGTCGCCTGGGTCATTGAGGGTCGTACCATTGGGTGCCAGGTCGATTCCCCAGCCGCTGTTGCCGAAGATCGAGTTCCCGATGATCGAGTTTCCAGAGCCTGCTGCGGCCTTGAGATTGACGCCGTCGCTGCCATTGTGCGCGATGAGGTTCGCGGCGCTTGGCGTGGTGCCGCCGATGAGGTTGCCGGCCGAGGCGTTGTCGATCGCGATTCCCTCACCGCCATTCGGGAGGGCCCCTCCGCCGCCGGAGTTCGCACCGATGTAGTTGCCCGAGATGGTGTTACCGCTGGTTCCGAGCCCCTCCAACCGGACGCCGTCGGCCGCATTGCCGGAGATGACGTTGCGGTGCGCTGGCGTGTCTCCACCGATGGTGTTGCCGCTGGCACCGTTGCCCAGGTAGATGCCGCTGGTGCCGTTGCCGAGGGCTGCGATCCCGGTGGCGGTGGTACCGACATAGTTGCCCTGCACCTGGTTCCCCGTCGCTCCTGCCGAGTGGATGTAGATCCCGTCGTAGGTGTTGCCCGACACCACGTTGCGGTCGGCCGCGGCCGTCCCTCCGACGATGTTGTCGGCCGACGTGATCTTGATAGCCCACGCGTTTGGCTCGGGGGTGGTACCCGTGACGTCGGTGCCGACGAAGTTGCCGGCGATGGTGTTGCCACCGTTGATCTCAATGTCGATGGCATCGTCGTCCCAGTTGTTGATGACGAATCCGCGCAGCGTCGAGTCGCCGCCGGTCAGATGGAAGCCGTTCAGTTCACCGACCGTGACGCCGGATCCGTTGAGCTCGATGACGGGGCGTCCCGCGGTCGCGAACTGGGGCTGCGTGGTGGCATCGATGATCATCGGTGTGCTCGCGGCAGGAAGCAGCGTCGCCGGTTGGATCGTGAACGCGACAGGACTGGGGGAGTACCCGAGTTCGCTGGTCGGGATGTCGAACTCGATGGCGTCGGTACCCGGCGTGGCGTTGGCCTGTTCGATGGCGGCCCGCAGGGTGCACTCGGGCACGGTCTGGGTGTTGTTCAACCCGGTGTGGCAGACCCCATCTCCGGTGTCGTCGTCGCCGCCGTCGCGGGTCGAGTTGACGACGAAGGGACCGGGGGTGACGGTGAACACCGCCGAGAACTCGGAAGTGGACCCGTAGGAGGAGCCGAGGTCCTCGGTCGTTGTCGCGGTGATGATGTCGCCAACCGAACCCGGGATCACCGTGCCGTAGGAGGCAGGGCCACCAGGGTGCGAGACCACGTTGAGCACATCGACAAATGTCTCGCCCTCGCCATACCCGGTGGGATCGGCTGCAGTGTTGGTGAAGAACTCGATTCGGTAGTCGCCCGCGGGGACGTCGAGGTCGAGGGCGACGGTCACGGACCCGCCGGCTCCTGTTGCCGAGGTGATGACCGGGAAGTTGAGGGAATCGTTCGGGCCCGTGGCGACATCGTTGAGTGTTACGTTGTCGTCACCGAGATTGATGCCGATCGCCCCGTTCGAGTGAATCGAGTTGCCGAGGATCGAATTGTCATTGCCGGCGCTCGATCGCATCCAGATTGCCCATGAGCTGTTGTGGGCGATGATGTTGGGCTCGCCGGGATCAACGCCACCGATTTGGTTGTCGTAGGCACCGTCTTCGATGCGAAAGGCGAACATATTCGGGAGTGGTGCACCGGTGCGATCGATGCCGATCCAGTTGCCGGTGATCGTGTTGTTGGTCGTTGCTACACCCTTCAACTCGATGCCGCGGGCATTGGTGTTGCCGGCGATGATGTTGCGCTCACCGGGAGTTGTCCCACCGATCGTGTTGCCGCTTGCGGTGTTCGAAAGGCTGATGGCTGAGCCGAGGTTGGGAACGGCTGCGGTGCCGTCCGCGTCGGTGCCCAGGTAGTTGCCGCTGATCGTGACACCGGACACGCTCGAGTAGACGCCGGTCGGGTTCGCTGAGATGACGTTTCGTTCCGCTGCAGTGGAACCACCGACCTCATGGCCCCCGCCCGTGGCGGTGATCATGACGCCCAACGTGCTGTTGCCCAATCCCGCCGTTCCGGTCGCGTCCAGGCCGATGTAGTTGCCGATGATGCGGGAATCGGCGCTGGACATCGCAACCAGGACTCCGTAACTGGTGCCGGAAACGACATTCCGGTCGGCCGGATCAGTCCCACCAATGAGAGCGCGATCAGAGTTGCGGATTCTGATGCCGAAGCCATTCGATTGATCGGCCATTCCGGTGGCATCGGTGCCGATGTAGTTGCCCGCAACCGTCACATCGTCGGCTGACTCAACGTGGATCGCGTCGCCCGGAACCCAACTGAGTATCAGGCCGCGCAGCTCACTGCCGTCGGCTCCGACGTTCACTCCCAGCCCGCTCTCTCCGGATAGGAGCTTGGATCCGTCGATCCGCACGACCGGCCGGCCCTGAGTGGCCGCCTCTGATTGTGTCGTTCCATCGAGGTGAATCTCATCGTCGATCACCGGCAGCGGACTGTCCGGCTGGATCGTGAATGACACCGGCATGCTCGAGTAGCCAGTATCGGTGGTCGGAATGTCAAAGGCGATCGTGTCGGCGCCGGGGCTGTCGTTTGCCTGTTCGATCGCGGCCCGCAGCGTGCACTCGGGATCGCCGCCAATGATGTTTGAGCCGGTAGTACACGTGCCGTCGCCCACGAGCAGGTCCGGGGCGTCGCCGGTCGAGTTGACGACGAAAGCGCCCGGCACCACGGTGACCGCAGCCGAGAACTCAGACGTAGAACCGAAGGGCAAACTCGTGCCTTCCGTGGCGGTCGCCGTCAGGATGTCCCCGGCCGATCCAGCAAAGGTGTGTGAAGCAGGTGTCGGGATGCCACCGGTCACCGACACATCGACCGAGGAGACCCAAGTCTCCCCCTCGCCGTTGCCGGTCCCGTCGGCAGCAGTGTTGTCGAAGAATTCGACCCGGTAGTTGCCGTCGGGGACATCAAGGTCGAAGTCCACCGTGACCGCCCCGCTGACCTCGCTGGCTCGGGTGATCACCGGGAAGTTCAACAAGTCATTGGCCCCGAAATCGTCGTCGCCACCATCGTTGGGGGTGACTCCGCTGCCGCCGAGGTCGATACCGATTCCACCGTTCGAGTAGATCGAGTTGCGCAGGATCGAGTTGTCGGTGGCGGTGCTGTTCTGAATCAGCACACCGGCCCAGTTGTTATTGGCGATCACGTTGCCCGCTCCAGCGATTGATCCGCCAATGATGTTGCCGTCGACCGTGGTGAGGTGCACCCCGTGCCCACCGTTGCCAAGCGGGCTTGTGCCGTCCGCCGCAACCCCGATGTGGTTGCCCTCGACAGCATTGCCGGTTGTTCCTGGATACGGAGCGACGCCGTCGCCGATGACCACGCCGTCATTGCCGTTACCCGAGATCACATTGAGAGCTCCGGCGGCCGTGCCGCCCACTGTGTTGTCGTCGGCGCCGCTTTCGATCTGAACACCCCGGTCGCCGTTGGGGATCGCGGCATCACCCGCGGCGTTGGTCCCTATGTAGTTGCCCCTAATGATGTTGTCGTCGGTCCCCACGTCCTGAAGGTAGATGCCGTCATCTGTGTTCCCGGAGATGACGTTGCGCGCCCCAGCGGTGGTGCCGCCGATGGTGTTGTTGTTGGAGCCTTCGTAGATCTCAATACCCCTCGTACCGTTCCCGGCAGCGGTGGATCCGTCGGCGGAGACGCCTATGTAGTTGCCCTGAACGAGGTTGTTGGCGGACCCGTTGTAGATCGCAAGCCCATAGTTGTCGTTGCCGGCGATGACGTTGCGATCCGCTGCGGTGGTTCCGCCGATGGTGTTGCCGCTGGTCTTGATGGCGAGTCCCCAGCCGTTCCCTGGTGTCGCCGCACCGCCTGGGAGAATGCCGACGTAGTTGCCGACGATTGTGTTGCTACCTGAGATATCCAATTCGATGGCGTCGTCGGGGAAGTCGACGATCGACAGGCCGCGCACTGTGGAGTTGCCGGCCTCGAGGGTGATCCCGTTCGTGTCTATCGTTGTCGTGGCGGTGCCGTCCAGCACAACGACTGGCGTCGAGGTGAAACCCGGCTGGCTGGTGCCGTCGATCGTCAGGGGTTCGGTGATGGCCGGAAGTATTTCTGTGCTCGGCACCCCTACCTGAATGGTGTAGCTGAGTGGTGACGCCGAGTAGCCGGGATCGCTGGTCGGGATGTTGAACTCGATCGAGTCGGTACCGGCGAGGGCGTTGGCCTCTTCGATGGCGGCCCGCAGGGTGCATTGACCGGGTGTTGCGGTTTCGCACACGCCGTTGCCGGCGTTGGCGTCGGAGGCGTCACCGGTCGAGTTGACGACGAAGGGTGCCGGCACCAAGACATTCCCACCAAACTCTGAGGTATTGGTACCTGAGGTAGCCAGGGAGGTCAGCGAGTCGCCACCCACCACCGGCGCAGCCAGCGAAGCGACAGGGATGGTGAACGAGAATCGATTTGTGGTGTCGGTTCCCTGGTCGAGCCCATTGACCAGCCCGGGCCCGTACGTGCCGAAGGTCCCGTCGGTGTCGGCGGCCGAGTCCTCGACCAGGGAAACAAGCCACGTCTTCCCTTCACCAAACCCGGTCGGGTCGGGGTCGGCGATATAGAGGTCGATGGTCACGAAAGGCCGCGCCCAACCGGTTACGACCAGATCCGTGCCCTCGATGCGGGCCGTGTCCAGGACGGGGTGGTTGAGCAGAGCGTTGCCGCCGGTGTCCCCGTCGCCGCTGTCGTTTGCTGTCACGTAGGGAGCGACCAACGAGTCGTCCCCGGTAGCGAGCAAATCGATGCCGATCTGACTGTTGGCCGTCCCGTTGCCGTAGATGCTGTTGCGAGTGATGTAGGTGTTGGAGGTGTTGCTTTGGACCATCACGCCGGCGCCGGCGTTGTCGGCAATGACGTTGCGGCGGATGGTTGCTGAGGAGCCGCTGACCCAGATTCCGTGTGGGCGGGTCGCTCCCCAGCCGTTGGCGGTGATGGTGTTGTCTTGGTAGGTGACCGCGGGTGTGCTGCCGTTGTAGACGCCCGCAGAGTTGTCGGTGATGAGGTTGCCGGTGACGTTGCCGCTGACCCACACACCAACCGGGTTGGCGGTGAGGTTCAGAATTCCGTTGCGCCGGATCTCGTTGCGGAGCACGGTTCCCGAGCTCGAGGCAGTGCTGAAGCTGACACCCACCCCACCGGCGAAACCGATCAGGTTGTCACGCACGATGGCGTTGTCGGTTTCCCGCATGGCCAGGTTCTTCTGGCCACTCCTGTCGGCGGCACCGGGGTCGGCGAAGGAGGCGGGACCCGTTCCGATCACATTGAATTCGACCAGCGATCCGGTGAAATCCGGGTCGGTGCTGAAGGTGGTCCCGAACCTGACGTTCGTGTCGAAGGTGCCGGCTGAGTTTCCGAATCCCCAGATCGAAACATGGCGAAGGACCGCGTCGCTGGCTTCGAACACGAGCCCGGTGGGCAGCACCGCGGTCGGGCGGAAGTTACGGATCTCCAATTCAGGGTCGAGCTTGGGCGTGGTGTGAGTGCCGGCGGTGCCGACTGCCAATCCAGCACCGATCTGGGCCGCATTGGTGTCAAGCACTGTCGAGCCATCGGTGAAGTCGAAAGCTCGCCCGTCGATGGTGGTTCCGTCCCCGGTGATGGCAGGCAGGGCGCTGGTGACCATGAGGCGCCACCAGTAGTTGCCGGATCCGTCACCGGCACCGGCAGGCTCGGCGGGCACAAACCGCATTGCGTTGACTCCGCTGATGGCGTTGGCGTTCTGGATGAACTGTCGGAGCGATCCCTGCACGGTGCGATTCGTGGTTGTGTCATGATCGATCGTGCTGCCGGCGTTGGTGTTGGTCACGACATTGAAGGAGAACCCGAAATCGATACCTGTTTGGTCCCCTCCGCCGACAGAGACGAGGGCGCGATGTTCACGGTCGTCCCATTGTGAAAAGTCGTCTGAGATGTTGGAACCGATACCGGCGTAGCAGGGTCCGGCGCTCACCCGCACCGAATAGCCAATGCCGTTGTCGCAGTACCCGCCGATGGGGCCGTACGTCTGCTCCGCCCAGATATCGCCTGCCACCGCGGTTGGATCCTGCGATGGGGCGACCGTCTTCGAATCGACCACCACGAAGTAGTCGCCGTTGGCCAGATCGGTGAACGAGTAGTCGCCGTTCACATCGGTTTGGATCGGAGCCGCTCCAATCAGCGTGTCGCCGGCGTCGAGGTTCACATCCCCATCATCGAGGTACAGAAATACATCAACGTTGTCTGCACCGGGATTGTTGGCGTCACCGATGGTTCCGTCATTGAGGGCGTCCCCGGTGATGTCTTCGAAGACCGTGCCGGAGATGGAGTCGGTTGAAGGAGGCGCCAATGACGCGAATCGGACGACAAAGCCGTCCGAGGTCCCGTTGAGCGACGAGTCGTAGGCGTCGCCGGTTGTGGGAAAACCGGCAGCTGAGCTGGTGTTGCCGGTGAGCCAGATTGCGCTGCCGGTCAGGAGAATGTCTCCGGTTGATTCACCACTGTCGCCGCCGACATAGGTGAGTTCTTCCATCGTGGCGCCGTCGGGGGACAGGATGGCGAGCAGGGTGTCGGAAGTTCCGCCGAGGGTGGTGTCGTATGCCCCGGCCGTGGCGAGTCCGCTCGATTGGGTCCATCCGGCAATGTGGGTTCGACCGGTGCCATCGACGGCGATTCCAGGCGCCCGGTCGTAGCCGGCGCCGCCGATGAACGTCGAGTAGGCCAGTTGCGCTGTGCCGGTTTGGTTGAGGTCCAGTTGTAGGGCGAAGATGTCGTCGCTCGAACTCTTGGTGGTGTCGTAGGCGCCGGCGGTGGTCGGGAAGTCACTCGAAGGTGTGTCGCCAGCGATGTAGAGGGTGTCGGCGTCGCCGAAGGCAATAGCCGTTCCGTCTTCGCTTCCGGAGCCACCAAAGACGGTGGAGTACAGGAGCGAGCTGCCATTGGCGCTGAGCTTGGTGGCGTGGCCATCGAACGTGCCGTTGACCGTGGAGTCGTATGCTCCGGCAGTCGTCGGGAAGCCCGCTGCAGCCTGACCGGTTACATAGACGGTCCCGCTTCCGTCCAGAACCAGGTCATTGACGCCGTCGCTCCCAGTGCCACCGATGAATGTGGACCAGACGAGCCCGGTGCCCGTCGTGTTGACCTTGGTGACGAAGGCGTCGAAGTTCCCACCGAAGCTGGTGTCGTAGGAACCGGCCACCGTCGGGTAGTTGCTCGAGTCGGTTGCTCCGCCGACCACCGCTTGACCGGAACCATCCACGGCGATCGCTCGCAGGTAATCGTTGTTGGCCGAGCCGCCCAGGTAGGTCGAATACACGAGCGTCGCTCCGTCGGCGCTCAGCTTGACAACGGCTCCGTCGTAGAGACCGCTGAGTCCGGTGTCATGCGCACCGGCCGTTGTGGGGAAATCCGAGGAGGCCGTGTAGACCCCGATGTAGACGGCTCCAGCGGCGTCGATGTCGATCCCGTTGGCGTTGTCGAGACCGGACCCGCCCAGGTAGGTAGCCCACTGCAGGGTGCTCCCGTTCGTGTCGAATTTAGCGACAAACACATCGTTGGAGCCGTTCGAGGAGGTGTCGTACGCGCCGACGGTGGCCGGGAAATCGGTGGATGCTGAATAGCCTGCGACGACGATGCGGCCCGAGCCGTCGATCGCGAGTGCGCTGCCGGAGTCGGTGCCCGAACCGCCGACATAGGAGCCGTAGTCCAGCGTGGGATCGATGATGAGCGGCAGAGCGGGGTCGTAATGGCCGAGGGAGAACACGACACGATCACCGTCGAGGACGTAGGCGCTATCGACGGGGACTTGCTCGCCCGCGCGTCGCTGATAGGTGATCGGTGCCGAGAACGTGACGGTGCGACCCGGGTTGAGACCGATCTCGAGGTCCCCTTCGTCGGTGATGACCAGTTCTGATGTGCCGTCGAAGGTGAGGCCGATGGCTGCGGGGTCGGCGCCGGGGTGGACGATGAAGTCGTACTCGAGCTGTCGGTCGTTGCCGTAGTAGCGCAGGTCGATGCCGGGGTAGACGTTGAGGTACTCGATCGCGGCAAACGTAGGAACGTTGGTTCGCCACCCGTTTGGGTCGTCACCGAGAAAGTAGTTGGCGATGCCCGGTTGGCGGTCGCGTGCGACGACGGTGCCGGTTCCACCGTCGACCAGCGACATGCGCACTGCGTAGCCTTTTGTGCCATTGCCCAGCGCGAGGAGCGCATTCCCATCGTCGAGCAACACCGAATAGCCGCGCCCTCTCGCCAGGTAGTCGACGTCTCCATCAACCTGGCCGTGGTTCTCCTCGAAGGCCATGGGGAGTCGGAGTTTGTCCGCCGACATCGCAACCTTGCTTCGCACGGGCTGATCAGGTGAGGTTGAGTCCGTTTCGTCGGCTCCGGGGGGATCCTCGGCAACGGGAGCAGGCAGGTGGTCGGAGGGGGCGCCCTCGTTCGGCAGGGGGTTGAGGGCGACCAGTTGCCCGATGGGGAAGGTGCCGCCCTTGGTCCTGGCGAAACGCGGCCCGGTGTCCCCGGCTTCAGCGATTGTCTGATCGGCGAGTAGCAGTGTGACCGGGTTTGGGGCGGTCGCGGCGCCGGCGGCGGTCGCAGCGTGGTCGGTGATCGGCGGAGCGTTCCACCGCTTGACCATCCCCTTGGGTGGTTCGATGGAACCCAATCCGGCCATGGAGTAGAAGCCGACGAGCATGCTGTTGGCGGCCGCGGCAGTGATGCCGGGCACCGTGATCGGATCTGTGTCCGGTGCTTGTTCGGAGCCGCGATGGCCCGCGATGGGGTTGGCGGGGTCGACGCCGGTATAGGCGGCGATGCCTCCGGCGGTCAGGCTCGAAACGTTGTCGGCCCAGGCGTGAGTGCCGGGTTGGTCGGCGGTGGCGATCCGGAAGTAGACCGCCTGGAGGGCTTCACTGCTCGGGTCGCGGTCGGTGCGGAGCAGACTCCAGCCTGGCGGGGGAGTGATCGTCGCTTCTGGGTCGACCGCCACAATCTGGGCGAGGAGGAGATCGCCGGGCTCGACGCCCTTAGGGGTGGCGATCTCGAGTACTCCTTCGCCGGCGGAGACGGCGGTTGCTGCGGATCGGTACGTGATCGTGACCGCCTCCGCCGGCGTGGGGAGAACCAGTTGGGTGGCGAAGAGGAGGAATGCGGACAGGGGTACCACGACCCGCCGCAGCCACCACCAGATCGCACGACGTGTGGGCAGCCCCATCAGAGAGGATCCGTGGAGTGGGCCGCGGCTCGGGGCTTGGCTGAGTCGGGCACACTGAACGTTGCGGAGGTGCCTCGGCTGGCGGCAGAGAGGGGGAGCCGAACGTCAAACGTGGTCCATCCACTTTCGCGTCGGTAGGAGACAGATCCGCCCATGCCTTCAGCGAGCGATTTGACGATGGAGAGGCCGAGACCGACGGAGTCTTTTGTAGCGGTCTGGCGGCCGCGGTGGACGAATCGTTGGAACGCGTTGGCGGCGACCTCCGGGTCGAGCCCTTGGCCGCTGTCGGAGACGGAGACTCGGTAGGTGCGGCCCTCGACGCGGCCCTCGACCTTGACCTCGGGGCCGCCGTATTTCTTGGCGTTCGACAGGAGGTTGCGCACGATCTGGCGGAACCGGAGCTGGTCGGCGCGGATCGAGGCGGGTTTGGTGTCGACGGTGACGTCGAGTCCGGCCCGCATCATCGAAGCGGCCGCCTCGTTGACCTCGTTGCATACCGAGACGTCTGAGAATGTGAATTGGAGGGCACCAGCGTCGAGCCGTGCCGTGGTCAGGAGGTCTTCGACCATGCGTTCGAGGTCGTGGGACTCGCCGATGATCACAGAGACGAGTTCGGTGGCGAGTTCGGACTCTCGAATCGCCTCGTCCTCCTCGAGCAG
This sequence comes from uncultured Acidimicrobiia bacterium, assembly GCA_963821095.1. GTDB lineage: Bacteria > Actinomycetota > Acidimicrobiia > Spongiisociales > UBA5794 > CAVPHV01. The sequence goes on from CAWGCJ010000012.1 coordinate 103,865, forward strand.
CATCGCCATCCCGGTGATACCGGTGAGGGGAGTGCGTAGCTCGTGCGATGCGTTGGCGATGAACTCATCTCTGGATACGGCGATTTCGCGTTCGACGGCGAGGCGCCGCTCGAGTTCGACCTCGTGCTGTTGGCGGCGAACCAGTTCCCGGTACACGATGATGACCGCAGCCGGAATGAAGAAGGCGACGAGGAACCGGGCAATGTTCGACGCGGTGCCCAACATGTCGTCGTTGGCTTCGACCTGGGCCTTGATGGTGTCACGGATGTCAACGGCCTCCTCGAGGAATGCGTCGAATGCGGGTCCGAGTTGGTCGTTGGCGAACTGTTGGGCACCGATCCAGTCCTCGGCTGCGAGCAGATTCAGAGCGGTGATGGCATTCGCCATGAACGCGTCGCCGAGGGCCTCCAATTCGGTGCCTTCGGTGACCCCATCAGCCTTGAGTTCTTCGATCCCCTCACCGAGGAACCCCAGCGCCTCTTCGGCTTCGTGGGCGGCGGTATCTCTGGCGACGGCGGAGACGGTACCGAACCGGTCATCGACGGTTGCCATGAAGACGTCCATGCCGACCTGTGCCCGGACCACAGTGGCAAGGCGCAGGGTTTCGTCGGCCTTGTGGAGGTCGGTGGCGCTTCGGGTGATCTGCTGGCTTCCGTAGGCGACGGCAAAGACAATGCCAATCACGAAGATGAGTGCCAGACCGATGAGCATGGTGATACCGATTCCCCGGCGCACCAGTGCTCGGGTCGATCGGACGGTGGATTCCGCAGCCATACCACCGTTATCGGCCACCACCCAGCGTGTTCTTGACTGCGATAATCCCTGCTCAGGAACCAGTCCCTCGGGCGGATCGGCGACCACACAGCGGGTCACAGAGGGCTAGTCACCGGCTAGGGCCCCTATTCCTAGGCCATTCTGGCGGCAGGGGGCGAGCAACCTCGGCGCAGGGACACCAGATTGACTAGCCCATTCGGAAGCGACACAATTGGCCCCCTCAACACGAGGTCGAGGGGCTCCTCGCTACTTTCGGTGGCCAACCCTCGATGGCGGGATGAGGCCCTCTATGGCGGGGTGAGGCTCAACACAGAGATATCTTGGATCTGCCAATGGCCCGAATACGGATCGTCGCCGCGAAAGTCCACCCGCTTGGTTCCGGCCGGAATCGGCATGGAGTAGTTCTTGTACCGCCAGTGGTAGATCTCTCGGTTGTGAGCCTCGACCACTGGGATCCACGTGGCGCCGTTGTTGAAACTGACTTCGAGGTTGAACCCGATGCCGGTGAATTGGAGGTCGGCGCCGGCCGGCGCTCCTTTGGCAAAGGTCACGAAGGATGCGCCGGACCCGTTGACGGCCCGCCGGCCGGCGGGAAGCGCGGTGATCGGCTCGGCCGGCTGTAGGTAGACGTTGTCCCAGTGCCAGGTGTTGGGTCCCGAGCCACACTCGTCACAGTGGAACACGTCATACGAGTTGTGGCCGATCTGGACGATTCCCTTGCTGAAGTTCAGACCACCCGGGATGTCCTTCGACACCCAGTAGAAGTTCTCGTCCGGCATGCCGACGGTGATGTGGTCCTTGGAGATCTTGATCTCGAAGGTCGATCGATCGGTGGCACTCGGGGTGAGGAAGCTCTCGTAGCCGATCCACTCAACCGGTCCGTCGATCTCGGTGACGCCAAAGTTCTTCACGATCTTGACATCGGGGGCGCCGATCCGGGTGAATGACTTCAGCGCCACCAGAACTCCGTTGCGCGGTGTCCCCTGCATCGAGGGCCGGTCCTCCTGAACGGGGATGCGAACCAGATCGTCGTAGGGGGTGATCCAGACTTCAAACCAGTCACGGGCCGAGGCGCGGTGGGTCGAGACGTCGAAGCGGATGGTTGCCTCTCCGCCGGAGAAGTCGAGCAAATGGTTCGGCGAGAACATCGACACGGCATAGTTTCCCAATGACACCGGACCCGAACTGATCGCCGTCATCATGTGGTTCTTGCAGTTGTAGAGCGCGTCCTCGTAGTCCCGCACGAGGTGGGTGGCGAACGGCGGTTCACAATTGGGACCGTGGTGGCCCTGCATCGAGTAGAGCTGATCCTGGGTCGACTCATCGCGGGAGTTCACCGAGACGGTGATGTCGGCCGTACTGCCAAACGGGGTCGGGTGGGCGGGATCGCCGTCAAAGGTCTCGAGGAACTCGGGTCCCTCACAGTCGTCCAGCCGTTTTGCCGATAGGCAGATGTCGTAGTCGCCGCCCCCGTTGGCCTTGTCCGACCCTGGTCCGCCGTCGAGCGTATCGAGGCCGGTCCATCCGGCGAGGTGGTCGTTGCCGCCACCGCCGCTCACGTCGTCGTTGCCGGAACCGCCCCAGACTGAGTCATTGCCCGTACCGGTTCGGATGTCGTCGTTGCCGTTCCGGCCCCAGACCTTGTCACTGCCGCCGCCGCCGACCACCGTGTCCGAGCCGGCCCCGGCGTCGATGGAGTCGCCGTGGTCGCCGCCTTTCAGTGTGTCGGCGCCGTTGCCGCCAAACAGGGAGTCGGGCCCGTCGCCGCCTAACAGTTCATCGTTGCCTTCTCCGCCGTACAGCGTGTCGGCGGCGCCTGCGCCGAGCAGGATGTCATTTCCGTCGCCGCCGTTGAGCTTGTCGTCGCCCCAACCTCCGCAGATGACGTCGTTGCCGCCCCGCCCCTTGATGACGTCGTTGCCGCCGCGACCGTGGATGACATCGTCGTTGGGCGTTCCGTTCAAGGTGTCGGCGCCGGGCGTGCCTGTGATGGTGACGGCGAGGCCCTTGCAGGTCAGTGCAGCGTCGGCCTCGGGGATCACCACAAGTGACAATCCGGCGAACAGCAGCCCGAGCGCGATCACTCGGGTCGAGCGGAGACGGCTGATGGTCATCATGAGATCCCTCCTCGGTGGCGCGCCGGACGTCGATCAACGCACCCGGTCTTTCTAGCCTCCCTACCACCCAACGTGGCCTCAAGGACACTACAAGCGGTGGTGAAGTCCGTAAAGGGTCGGGCAATGCGGTGGGGTCAGGGAATCGGGACCTCGTCGGCGGGGTCGTCGCCCTCGAGCATTCTGGCGATCTCGAGTCGTGCCGCCTGCACGTCGTAGAACACCGCGGTCAGGTCGCGATGGAGGTCACTGCCCCGATTGCGGCCCCTGAGCCGTCCGAGCCGCATGGTCGCCCGCGCCAGGGACCGTTCTATCTCGGTGAGCGAGTCGTGGTCCAAAGGCCGTTCCATGCGGCAAAGCGTACTGCGGGGGCGGGGAACTCAGGATGTCGGCGTACTCCCATAGGACACCTGGCAGAAGCCGTGGTTGCAGTAGCCGCCGGGGTTCTTGGCCAGGTACTGCTGGTGGTATTCCTCGCCGTAGTAGAACTCGCCGGCGTCATCGATTTCCGTGGTGATCGTTCCAAAACCGTTGGCGGTCAGGTCGGCCTGGTAGCGGTCGAGGGATCGTTTGGCGACATCGCGTTGTTCGTCGTTGGTGACGTAGATGCCGAGCGGTATTGGGTGCCGACGTCGTTGCCTTGGCGCATGCCCTGGGTCGGGTCGTGGTTCTCCCAGAATGCCTTGAGCAACGTCTCGTAGCTCGACCACCGATGGGTCGAATACCACTAGGGCGACCTCGTTGTGGCCGGTCCGGCCGGTGCAGACCTCCTCGTAGCTGGGGTTCTTGCTGTAGCCGCCGCTGTAGCCGACGGCAGTGGTGATCACCCCGGGGATCTGCCAGAAGATGCGCTCGGCACCCCAGAAGCAACCCATGCCAAAGACGGCAACCTCGGCTTGGTCGGGAAACGGTGGCAGGTAGGAACTGCCGTTGACGAAGTGCATGCCGGACACGGTGACGGGCTCATCGCGCCCCGGCAGGGCGTTGTCCGGCGCAGGCATCTCGGTTTTCTTACGGTTGGACCACAAGCTCATGTCATCGCTCCTCTGTTCACCGATTGAAACGCCGCAGGTCGGCGAACTGTTCCTGAACAGATGGTGAACGCTAACGCGCGGATTGGGCGTATCACGGATGGGTCGGCGCGCTCGGTACAG
>CAWGCJ010000013.1:0-30528 GCA_963821095.1 uncultured Acidimicrobiia bacterium
AAAGTTCAGCAATACCTTGGCCGCTCGAGGCAACCGTTGCGATGACCGGCGGCCACCATTCGCCGTGCCCGCCCAACTCGAGCATCTGCTTGAGGTCGCGGATGGTCTCGTTGACCCCGGCCCGATCGGCCTTGTTCACCACGAACACGTCGCCGATCTCCAGCAGCCCGGCCTTCGCTGCCTGGATGCTGTCGCCCCAGCCGGGGTTGAGGACCACCAAAGTGGTGTCGGCGTTGGCCGCGATCTCAACCTCCGCCTGACCAACACCGACCGTTTCGACCAAGATCTCGGGAAAGCCCATTCCGTCGAGCACGGCCATGGCACGGGGGGTGGCTTCCGATACTCCCCCGAGATGCCCGCGGCTCGCCATGGAGCGGATGTAGACCTCGCCGTCGTCGATGTGGTCCTGCATGCGGACCCGATCCCCAAGCACGGCGCCGCCGGTGAAAGGACTCGAGGGATCAATCGCTAGGACCGCCACCGAGGACTCGGTGGCGCGGATCTCGGAGATGAGGCGGTTGGTCAGCGTCGACTTCCCTGCCCCCGGCGCCCCGGTCAGCCCGGTGGTCCACGCCTCTCCCGTCTGCGGAAACAGCTCCGCCAGGATGCGGTCGCCATCGGGATGGTGATCCTCAACGAGCGTGATCATCCGCGCCAACGCCCGGCGATCCCCGCCAGTCGCTTGGGGAATCAGGATCTCAGGATCGGTGGTGCGTGCCATGCGAGAAGAGACTAGGGCGAAGCACCGCACGGCACTCTCAAGTCCGTCTTGGTGGGGGTGCCGGAGGGGGCGAGCTCGCGAGTGCTGCCCGGCGGTTCATCCGACGATGAGACGCAGGTCCGCCTACGAAGCTCCTGCGCTGGCTCGGCGAGAGAAGACTGCGGTCTCCTTGACGGGTTCGAAGCCGACGCTGAGGTAGAGACCCCTCGATGCCGGGTTGTCCGGTTCGAAGACGATCTTGACGCGCGCTGCACCGGCGTCGACGAGAAGGTCGAGGCCGGCGGTGAGTAGGTGGCGGGCAAGACCTCGTCGCTGGTGATCGTCTTCGGTGCCCATGGGTTCGACCAGGCCCGTGGCGGTTTCCGGGTCAAACCAGAACAACCCGTACGCCGCAATGCTGTCGCGACTGTCGAGTATGAGAAGGTCGAGGTCGGGGCGGTACAGCGATGTTTGGCGAAGGCGCGCCTCGACGTCGGGTCCGTTTCGCGGAATCATGTGATGCGGATGCTGCATCGTGTCGAGGCGACTGAAGAACCGATAGTCCTCGGGCAGCGGACTGATCTCTGGTCGAGCGTTTGCAGCCAGCCACGCCTCGACCACGGACACGCTCACCGAAGACCCATCCGTTCCGTCTTCATCCATCACAAAGCCATGGCCGACCAACACCTCACGCATCACGTCATCGGCTAGGTCGACCTCTAGGTCGACGGCGCCAAACCCGGACTCACCGGCGTGAGCAAGGCTGCGCTTGATGACATGTGCAACCCAGTCGGGAGTTGCGTCGGGCATGACGATCGGGGCGAGAGCTATCCCGTCGCCCCATGCGGTTGCGATCACTGCAGCCTCGGGGCGACCGAGGTGATCGAACCAGAAGAGCTGAGGGTGATTGTCGGTTGAGCGCGGGGTGCGCCACCACCACTGCAGGTCGGCGGCTTCCTACAACCCCTTCGTGGGGTGAAGGCTGCGGACTCGTTGCAGGAGCGCCGTCACAGCGTCCAAGTAATCGACGCCGACCCGTTGCTCTTCTCGCATTGTTCGCACCTCCCGACCGACGGCGTGGAGATTGCCCCAACCCACCCGACACCAGGGGTCAGGCGACTCCGGGCCCCATCGCTCGGGTTTGGGGCGCCTCACCCGGCGTGTTCCCGAGGGGAACTACACGGCGACGACTTCGTCGACCCCGGGGACCCGGTCGCGCAGGATGCGCTCGATCCCGGCGGTGAGAGTCATCGTCGACATTGGGCACCCGCCGCAGGCTCCGACGAGTTGCAGGGACACCCGGCCGTTCTGGGCACCGAGCAGCACGAGGTCACCGCCATCGGCTTGGAGCGCCGGACGGATGTACTCGAGGGTCTCTTCGAGCAGGGTCACGTCGATGTCGATGCCGTTGCCATCGGGCACGTCGGCCTCAGCGGCCGCATCCGTCGGCGATGCCACCTCGATGATTGAACTCTGCACGTCACTGTCGTCGGTCATGATTTCCTTCGCTCGCCCTCTGCAACCACGCAGTCGGGGCTGTATTCCGAATTCGCACTACCAGTGTAGGAGTATTTGGGACGGCACGAGACCTTCAACTCAAAGACCCAGCGTGATCGCTGCCCTCTCCAAGACTTCGGGACCGGCCACTGCGGCGATCTGCGCCGCCTTGACCGGGTTGTGGACTCGATAGAGGTGATACCAGCGCCACATCGAGTCGAACGAGACCGACACCCCGTCGACTTCAACAATGTCGGCGAGGTCGATGTCGATCGGGAACGTAGCTACCTCCCCGTCGACCTCGATGGCGAGGTCACCGATGATGTCGACGCCAATCTGGTGACCGCCGGGGGTCAAGCCGTCGCGTCGGTCGGGTAGTTCGACCCTGACCAACCATGTGCTGCGCCAGGGAGGAGGCGCCCCCTGCCGCGCCACGGGATTGAACGACTCGAGGGCCGCCAGCACCCCATCCTGTCGGTCGGCCGATGTGCAGATGTCGAGGTCACCAACCACAACGTCGAGACCGCGACAGGCCAGCATGGCGCTGCCGCCAACCACAAAGGGGACCCCGTGGCGATGGAGGCGTCGTGCCACGTCGGCCAATGCCACCCGCAACTGCGGCGCCAGCAGCCCTGCATCTAGCGCGGCCATTGGTTTCCCGGTCTTGGGCTGAGCGGCGTCTGCCTGGTGAGATCGGCGGGCACCATGGCGATTCCGCTGGGGGTCTGACGAATGTGCCATTCGCCACCCGAGACCGTCCCGAGCAACCTGCCGTTGGCCCGGACCAGGAAGGGCCCTGAGGCATCCAGGGTCACGTCGGTTTGCCCCCAGGTGAGCCCGACTCGGACGACATCCGGGATCAGATCGTCGGCCTCTTCGGCCGCCAGGCCCGTGTAGTAGTGAGAGAGAATCTCGTCGTAGGTGAAACCCTGGTCCGCCATCGCCTTGGCCCCGTACTGGCTCATTCCGATTTGGTGGCCCCAGCCTTCTCCGGTGATGACGATCCTCGCCGCAGGGGGAAGGTCACTGGGGGGAAGGTGGTCGACCCGGGGGCGAGCCGGCCCTTGGGGCGCCGCCTTTAGTTCGGCGTCAAATGTGTACGAGAGGATCGCCTGCGGCCAGGGCCGGCCGCTCGGTCCTCGCGCCGGGAGCAACCCGGGGAACAGGACATCGCCGTAACGATTGAAGACCCCGCGGACATCGGTCATCAAGATGGAGGTGACACCCGCAGGCGACCCAATCTGGAGGTGGGACTGGCCGCCACCGTCGGGGGGGCCGACCACCGTTGCAGATCCGATCGGCCTCCCCACCTCGTAGCCGCCGGCAGCAAGCACCGTGACGAACACGTCCTCGGGGAGGTCGACGACCCACTCCTCAAACGGGGTCACCCCCTCCTCGGGAGAATCGACCGCCTGCAAATAGGGGATCGGCGTTGAATCCCACACGTCCTGCACCGAGCGAGTCCGCGACCCGGCGCTCGACGAGTAGAGGGCCTGGGCGGGTAGTCCTCCGTAGACGAGGATCTCGCCACTCGTGGTTTCGATCGCACTCAGCCAGCGATCGCCGTCCTGGCCTTCGATGGCGCCGATCCCGGCATACACCTGACAGGCTGAGGTAGCGCAGATGTCGTAGCCGTGGGCTTGTCCCGTTTCACTTCTCCCCCGCTTCAACGTCCACGCCAGATAGGTCCGCGCCGCGACCACCTGGGCCTGCAGCGCCGCTTCCGGCCAGGAGAACGGGACCTCTCGAATCCCACCCAGGTAGGTGTCGAGTTGAGCCTCCTCGATCACTGCGAGCCCGTCGGCGTAAAGCACGATCTCCATTGGCCCGCGATAGCGCCGGTCGTTGAGTTCGAACGTGGTATCGCCAATCGCTTCGAGTTCGACGACTTCGGCGTCGTTCGCCGTCGCCGGCGGAGCAGTCGCGACCAGGGCGACCATGGCGATCAGAACGGAAAGTAGGCGGCGCATCCCGCGATTGTGTCAGCTTGCGGGACGTATGGGTGACAACTCCTGATGCCACGGCTCTGCAGGTAGCGGGTTCGACCTACCCGGGTGCGGCCGCCTGCACATTCGGGGCGGCGACCCGGCACCGGATTCAGCTCCGCCGAATTCTTGCCCCCATCGCCTGCAGCTTCTCAACAAAGCCCTCGTAACCGCGGTCGATGTGGTCGGCTTCATTGACCGTGGTCTCGCCATCGGCACGCAGCCCGGCAAGCACCAGGGCGGCACCGGCCCGAATGTCGCAGCCGTCGACCTCACACCCACTGAGGCGGTCGGTTCCCCGGATGACGACGTGCTGGCCGTCGGTGTGGATGTCGGCGCCCATCCGATTGAGCTCGCCGATGTACCGGAATCGAGCTGCGTAGACGTTCTCGGTCATGATCGAAACGCCTTCGCCGATCGAAAGGAGCGCAACCATTTGCGGATGCATATCGGTGTGAAACCCCGGGTACGGCAGCGTGGCGAAGTCCACCGCGACCGGGCGCTCTGGACCGTGTACCCGCAGCCAGTCCTCGCCGGTCTCGATACGACACCCGGCCGCTTCCATTTTGCGCAGCTCCATCCGGAGGTGGTCAGGAATGCAGCGGTGCACCGTGACGTCACCCCCGGTGATGGCTCCGGCCAGGGCGTAGGTGCCGGCCTCGAGGCGATCCGGGACAACTCGATGCTCAGCGGGTTCGAGGTGGTCGACGCCGTGGATCCGGATCGTCGACGTCCCGGCACCTTCGATCTTGGCCCCCATCTTGTTGAGGAACTCGGCAAGATCGGCCAACTCCGGCTCGCGAGCCGCGTTGGTGATCACGGTCTCGCCGCTCGCCAACACCCCCGCCAGCAGGATGTTCTCCGTTGCGCCGACGCTGGGGAACTCCAGCACCACATCCGTGCCGATGAGTCCGTCATGCGCCCGACCTTCGAGCACCCCGTGCTCGAGTTCGAACTCGGCGCCCATTTGCCGGAGCCCATCGAGGTGCATGTCGATCGGCCGCGAGCCAAAATCGTCGCCACCCGGTAGGGCGACACGAGCAACTCCGCCCCGAGCGAGCAGTGCCCCCAAGATGAGGATCGAGGCGCGCATCTTGCGAACGAGGTCGAGGGGCGCTTCAGGGTTCGGAGTCTCTGGAACATCGATGACCAGCGAGGTGCCTTCTCGGACACACCGGGCCCCCACGTGGTCGAGGACCTGACCCATGATCTCGACATCGAGAATGCCGGGAACGTTGTGGAGTACGTGGCGCCCCGGCGCCAACAACACCGCAACCATGTGCTTCAAGACGGCGTTCTTGGCCCCCAAGACAGTCACTTCGCCGGAGACCGGCGTGCCGCCGATCACAGATATCACGCTCATGCCCGAAGTGTACGACCCGAGACCGCACCCGACGTGCCGAGTGCGAATCCCAGCCCTGATCGCCCGCCGGAGTAGATTGCCACGGTGGCAACCACACGCCAGCCCGCGCACCGATGAAGGTCGGCCTCTTCCCGACCTGCCTCGTTGCGGCGTCGGCGCCCGACATCGCCGTTGCCGCCAGGACGCTCCTCGAGCAACTAGGCCACGACGTCGTTCTGCTCGACGCAGCCACCTGCTGCGGCCAGCCGGCGTGGAACTCCGGCCAACGAGACGCAGCCCGTCCAGTTGCCGACGCAACCCTGCGAGCGTTTGCCGCCGCAGAGGTCGACGCCATCGTGATCCCGTCCGGGAGCTGTACCGCCATGGTCCGCGACTACTGGCCTCAGCTCTTTGCGGACGACGACACTCGGAGCTCATCCGTTGCCGCCGCCATCGACCGCTCGATGGAGTTGACCGAGTTCCTCGCGGCGCATGCTGAAGGGCCGATCGAAACCAACGCCGGCGACGAGGTCGTCTACCACCCTTCGTGTCACATGACCCGTCTCCTCGGCCTGGTTGCAGAACCGCTCGAAATCCTCGAACGCCTCGGATACACCCCGACCGCTCACGCCGCCTCGGGACGCTGTTGTGGCTTTGGCGGTCTCTTCTCAATCAAGTTTCCCGAACTGTCCGTGGCCATGGCCGACGACGTTCTCGACGGAATGATCGACGGCGCAGCCACGACGGTGACGGGGTGTGATCTCTCCTGTCTCCTCCAGCTCTCATCTCGCGCCAAGTTCCGTGCCCTCGACCTCAGATTCGTCCACATCGCCCAACTCGGCGCCGAGACCGGCGCTTCGGAAGGACAGACGCCATGACCAACGGCCAGTCACTGCGGGCTCGTACCGCTGCCGGCGCGGCCGACGCCGGGCTGAGATCCAACCTGCGCAATGCCGTGGCGCAGCTCGAATCACGCAAGCCGGAGGCGTACGCCGAATTGCGCGACCTCGATGCGGCGCGCGCTGCGGGGCAGCGCATCAGGCTCGACACGTTGCGCAGGCTTCCCGAGCTGCTCGGCACCATGGCCGACAACGTCCTCGGCGCAGGTGGCTACGTTCATTGGGCCGACACCGCCAGCTCGGCAGCCAACTACGTTCAGGGCGTGTTGCGGCGCCACGACGCCACACGAATCGTGAAGTCGAAGTCGATGCTGTCTGAGGAGATCCACCTCAACACCCATCTCGAACAGGCCGGCTACGACGTGACCGAAACCGACCTCGGCGAGTGGATCGTCCAGCTCGCCGGCCAAACACCGAGCCACATCCTGGCGCCCGCCGTTCACCTCAACCGGATGGAGATAGCCGAGATCTTCGATGCTGCTGCATCCGAGCCACTCGACCGCGACATCTCGGCACTCACCAGCTTCGCCAGGTCGCGGCTGCGCGAAGCGTTCCGGCAGGCCGACGTCGGCATCACCGGGGTCAACTTCGCCGTGGCAGAGTCTGGGGCAGTGGTGGTCGTCACCAACGAGGGCAACGCCGGCCTCACCACTGCGCTCCCGAAGGTCCACATCGCTCTGATGGGGATGGAACGCATCGTGGAGTCCTGGCGAGAGCTCGATGTGCTCATGGCGCTGCTCCCCCGCGCCGCCACCGGCCAGTCCATCAGCACCTACGTCGATTGGATCGGCGGTGCCCGCCGCGACCGGGAACACGACGGACCCGATGAGTTCCACCTCGTCATCATCGACAACGGCCGGTCGGACATCCTGGGCTCCGAGTACAACCAGGTTCTCACCTGCATCCGTTGCGGGGCGTGCTCGAACGTGTGCCCGGTGTATTCGACCATCGGCGGCCACGCTTACGGCTCGGTGTACACCGGACCCATCGGCGCCGTGCTCACTCCGCTGCTGACCCCCGACGCCGGCCTCAATGATCTTGCCTTCGCCTCCTCGTTGTGCGGGGCGTGTTGGCAAACCTGCCCGGTGGGGATCCCGCTCCACGACCTCCTCCTCGAACTCCGCTCCCGGGAGTCTGACCAAGCGGGGTCCGCCGAAAAGGCGGCGTGGAGCCTGTGGTCGAGGATGTGGAGCAAGCCGAGTCGCTATCAGCGTTCGCTGTCGACGGCGGCCCGCTTCCGGTCGGCGGCTCGTCTCCCGCTACCGGGACCGACCAAACGTTGGGGCATTGGAAGGGCCCCCCTTCCAATCGCCGCCAAGTCCCTGCGCAAGCTCTGGAAACGGCCGAGATCATGAGCGTGCCCACCTCCGATCGAGAATCGGGCAACCGTGACGGATTCCTTGCCAAAGTGGCGGCGCGTAGCAATCTGCCGACCACGGACCACCTCATTGCCGCCGATGATGAGGCAGCGGGCGGGCTCGGATACGCCACGGACCTCTCCGACCCGGTCGCCGCATTCATCGCGGGCGCCGAGGGTCACGGCTCAAACGTGTACCTGGTTCGCAACGACGCCGACCATTTGGCCGCAGTACTCGATATTGCATCCACCTTCGATATCGACGAGTTCTCCATCTCCGATGAATCTGCATCTCGCGAGTTCGGCAGCCTGCTCGAGCAAGCGGGAGCAAGCGTGTACCAAATCTCAGACCCGCGCAAGCTCACCCAACATGACACGGTGGTGACCGCGGCCGCTGCGGGCATCGCCCTCACCGGATCGATCGCCCTAGCCAGTGGAGCGCTCGGATCGAGGTTGCTGACAACCCTGCCCAAGCGGCACATCGCGCTGCTCGAAGCAACCGCAATCGTCCCCACCCCCCGAGAGGTCTACCAAGGGTTTGCCGAGGGCCGTTGGCCTGGTTCGTCCCTCGTCATCGCTACCGGACCAAGCCGGTCGGGAGACATCGAGATGGAGATCACCCTCGGTGTCCACGGCCCCGGCGAAGTGATCGTGGTCGTCGACGCAAGGACCTGAGCAGTCAGGGCCCGAACGGCTCGAGGCTGTCCAAGAACACCGCGGCGTGGTCTTCCCAACTCGAGTTGGGGCCACGTACCTCGACACCCAGACCATTGACACTGTCGAGGCCGATCAGCCGGAACCACAGCCGGCCATCCTGGAACGCGCCGACGGACTCGACCGATCCATCCTCGAGCGCCCGCTTCTCGGCCAATGCAGCATTACCGCCGTCAAGCGACGACCAGAAGACGTCGATGACACCCGACACCGCCTGCGGCCACGTGCCGCCGTTGGCCTTCACCAGCCCTTCCATGTTGACCGCCGATGCCGTTGCCCGGATCTTGTCCGGGTCCAGGGGATGGTGAAACACCACAAAACTCTCCCCCACCTCGTCAACCACCCAATCCGACGGGCTCGAGATGCAAAACGTCTCGGTGCACAACGGTTCGGAGCCTGCGACAGGCGGAGCTTCGGGGCCGGTTGAGCACGCGGTCGCCAGCAGAACGACCCCAACCAGTAGAACCGTGGAACGACGACAATCCATGCCGGCAGGGTACTTCGGAAGATTCCGGCAACGTCCGGGCGCCGTCCGATGCCGCACGTCGGTAGATTGGCGTCGGCGGGTCACCCCATTCGGCCCGCATCACCAACGAGCAAGGAAGCCACCCCATGCGCATCGTCATCGGCGCCGATCACGCCGGATTCCCCCTAAAGCAGGAACTGCTCGAATTACTGGCTACAACCGACCACACCATCGTCGACGTAGGTACCAACTCGACCGAGTCGGTCGACTACCCGGACTACGCGGCGGCAGTCGGCCGTGCCGTGCTCGACGGTCGGGCCGACCGAGGCATCATTGTCTGCGGGTCTGGGGCGGGTGCCGCAATCGCGGCCAACAAGCTCGATGGGATTCGCTGCGCCCAAGCCAACGACACGTACACGGCGCACCAAGCCGTTGAGCACGACGACGCCAACGTCATTGCCCTGGCGGCGAGGGTCGTGGGACAGTCATTGTCCTGGGAGATCGTCGAGTCTTTCCTCGGTGCCGAGTTCATCCCCGAGGACCGCTACGTACGGCGTCTCAACAAAGTCCTCGACCTCGAAAGAGGCCACCGTTAGCGACCACAGGCTGGCGACAGGGTGGCCCCTGGAGCGGTATACCATTGCGGAACGTCACGACGAGCGATGCGCAGGCCGATGACCAGACAACCTCCCGAGAGCTACATCAATCGAGAACTGAGTCTGCTCGACTTTCAGAAGCGAGTGCTCTCACTGGCCGAACGCGACGATCTCCCCCTGCTGGAGCGGGTCAAATTCGCCGCCATTGTCAGCCAGAACCTCGACGAGTTCTTCCAGGTGAGGGTGGCCGGTCTCCTCAATCGCGCCGCTACGGGAGGTTCTCCGGCTCGCGACGGGATGACGCCGCGTCAGCAACTCGCCGCCATCCACGCCCAAGTGCTCGAAATCAACGACACCATCGACGACTTGTTCCTCAATGAGCTGATGCCGGCTCTCGACAAAGAGGGCATCCGCCTCGTGGACTGGAATCAACTCGGGCCCGAAGACCGTGAAGGGCTGGACGCCGTTTTCGAAGAGCAGCTATTCCCCGTGCTCACTCCACTGGCCGTCGACCCGTCCCATCCGTTCCCTTTCATCTCGAACCTGTCGCTCAACCTTGCTGTGGTGGTGCGAAACCCGGCACGTTCCACCCCGCAGTTCGCCCGGGTCAAGGTGCCACCATCGTTGTCACGCTTCATCGCTCTCCCCGACGGGGAGCGCTTCGTGCCCATCGAGCAGGTCGTTGCGGCGAATCTCGGCAGGCTCTTTGAGGGCGTCGAGACCATCGACCACTTCCCCTTCCGAGTGACTCGCAGCGCCGACTTTGCGGTTGAGGAAGAGGAAGCCAACGACCTGCTGGAGGCCATGGAAGCGGTCCTGCGATTCCGGCAACGGGCTGCCGAGGCCGTGCGACTCGAGGTTGGACCAGATGTTCGCTCGTCCGTGCTCGATCTGCTCGCTCGGGAGTTGGATCTCCCCGAGGACGCGGTCTATCAGCGAGCCACTCCGCTCGATCTCGGGACACTGTGGAGGTTCTACGGCATCGATCGGCCCGACTTGAAAGACGAGCCCTTCGTCCCGACGACCCAGCCCCGATTGGCGAGCCGCGGCGGGGTGGAGCCGAACATCTTCGACGTCATCTCCGAGGGCGACATCCTGATCCACCACCCCTACGAGTCGTTCGCCACGAGCACCGGCGCCTTCTTGGCCCAAGCCGCCGCCGATCCCGACGTGCTTGCGATCAAACAAACCCTCTATCGCACGTCGATACCCGAAGACCCGGCACTTGGTGGTGAGGAAGCCATCGTTGAGTCTTTGATGGCTGCGGCCGAGTCCGGCAAGCAGGTCGTGGTCCTCATCGAACTGAAGGCACGTTTCGACGAAGCCGCCAACATCAACTGGGCGAAGATGCTGGAGAACTCCGGAGTGCACGTCGTGTACGGCGTCTCCGGCCTCAAGACCCATTCCAAGATCCTGCTCGTGGTACGACGCGAGGGCGGTCGGTTGAAGCGCTACGCCCACATCGGTACCGGCAACTACAACCCGAAGACGGCCCGGCTGTACGAGGACTTTGGTCTGCTGACCGCGGACCCCGAGATCGGGGCGGATCTCTCTGAACTGTTCAATGCGCTCACCGGCTACAGCGCCGGGACCGACTATCGAAGAATCCTCGTCGCCCCGACGACGCTGCGACCCCGGCTGGTCGAGAGAATCAGAGAACAAGCAGCCAAGGGCAGCGAGGGCAGAATCCTGTTCAAGATGAACCACCTGGTTGATCCCAAGATCATCGACGAGTTATACGCCGCTTCGGCCCAGGGTTGCCAGATCGACCTGATCGTGCGTGGCAACTGTTCGCTGCGGGCCGGCGTTCCCGGACTCTCCGAGAACATCCGGGCGCGATCCATCGTCGGCAAGTACCTCGAGCATTCGCGGGTCTACCGCTTCGGCCACCCCGAGGAAGGCGCCGTGTATTACATGGGTTCGGCGGACCTCATGCAGCGCAATCTCAACATGAGGGTCGAAGCCGTTACACCGATCATCGACCCCCGAATCAAGCTCAGGATCGAGGAAATGATCCAGACCCTCATGGACGACGACGATCTGGCCTGGGAGATGGAGCCGGATGGGCGATCGTGGACCAGGGTTCAACCCGACACCGGTCTCAATGCGCACCGTCGCCTCGAGTATTTGGCAGCGCGACGGGCCGACGGATCACCAGCGGAATAGTCGGAGATGTCTCCACTGCCGCCGAAGTCTTCGATCTGGGCTGCCGGCGGCGTCGTGGTCCGCCATCGCCCGGTTCTGGCGGCAGAGTATCTGTTGATCCATCGGCCCCGCTACGACGACTGGTCGCTCCCCAAAGGGAAGCTTGATTCCGGGGAATCGTTCAAGCAGGCCGCCCTGCGTGAGGTCGAAGAAGAGACCGGCATGCAGTGCTCCCCCACCGCAACAGTCGGCACCATCAGCTACGAGACTCCGAACAGCAACATGAAGGTGGTTCGGTATTGGCTGCTGGAGGCGGAGAGCGGCAGCTTCGCTCCCAACCGCGAAGTCGACGCCGTCAAATGGGCAACGGAACAAGAGGCGCACGACATGCTCACCTACGAACGGGACCGCGAAGTGATCGACTGGGCGATCGTGCTCTCGACCGACCCGACGGCCGGCCGGATCTACCTCGTTCGCCATGCCCACGCCGGTGACCGCAAACGATGGGAGGAAGGCGACGAACTGCGACCGATCAGCCTCGGGGGCGAGAAGCAAGCCGACGCCCTGCGGGACTACCTGTCGGGGTTTCCCTTGACCGGGGTGTACTCGTCTCCGTACGTTCGCTGCGTCCAAACCATGGGTCCGCTTGCAGGCATTCTCGGGCTGAAGCTCGAGGTCGAACCCTCCGTCGCCGAGAACGCACCACCGGAGGAGTTCATCGCAAATGTGGGCCAATGGTCCGGTGAGGCAATTGCGATGGGGAGCCATGGCGAGCTCATTTCTGGAACGGTGAGCAAACTTGCTGCCGGCGGGGTTCCGATGGACGGCCCGACGCGGTGCGACAAGGGTTCCATCTGGATCCTGGAAACCAGCGAGGGCAAGGTTCGCTCCGGCCAGTACCTCAACGCCCTGGCCTGATCCGCACTTGCGTGGTTCGAACGCCGCGATTTCTGGCCCCTCAGCCACTCCGGACCTGGATGAGCCAAGCGGCGACCTCTGCGACGATCTCGTCGAGCACTTCCTCGCTGGTGCGACCGGTCTGCTGGGGGACCTTGAACGAGTGATCCCCGTCGGGGACCACGATCACCGCGGCCTCGGGGAGTGACACAGCCAGCGGTTCGATCTGGTCCGGCGGGCTGAGCCGATCCCTGGTGCCGGATACAAAAAGCTGGGGAGCGACGACCTGATGCAGATGAGCGGTGGGACGCGGCTCGCCCCTGCCCATGGGCACCAGGGGATAGCCGAGGTACACCATCGCTGCGGCCGGCCACCCCATGTCCCCGGCGAGATGTGATCCAACCCTGCCGCCCATCGACTTGCCGGCCAGCACAACCTGCCCGCAGTACTGCGCCAGTCGGTTGGCCGCCGCCTCGTGTACGGCGAGCAGCTTCGGGGCTCGATCCGGGGCGCGGCGCCCGCCCTCCGTGTAGGCGTAGTTGAAGGTGAGAGTCGGATATCCGGCGGTTGCCAACCCTTCGCGTACGTGGACCATGAACGGATGGTCCTGACCGGCGCCAGCCCCGTGCGCCAGCAAGACGCCGACTTCGGTGTCGTGACCGGCGGCCGGCATGCTGAGCCTGCCGGTGACCTTCTCGCCGGGTGCCCACCCGATCTTCAGCGTGCGCGCCACCTTTGAACCAGCCTTTCGCCTCCGAGCCGACGCTCACGGTACAGCGTCGAGGGAAGCGTAAGCTCGTGACATGCAGGTGATCATCCACGACACGCCGGCTGCCGTTGCCGCCGCCGCCGCGGACCTCATCGCCGCTGAGGTCCGTTCGGGGACACAGACCATCGGTCTTGCCGGCGGGGGCACCCCGCGCGCCACGTACGAGCTACTACCCCGCCAGGCCCTCGATTGGAGCGGCGCCGTGTTGTGGCTCGGCGACGAGCGCTGGGTGGCACCCGACCATCCCGACAGCAACGCCGGCATGGCCCGTCGAGCCTTTGCCGACGAAGTCGGCGCCACACTGTTGGCCCCCGATTTTTCGCTGGGCGATCCGCAGTTGGCGGCAGCCGCATATGCGGAGGTGGTCCGCCCTGCGCTGGAAACGCCTGGTTTGGTGCTGCTCGGCATGGGCGACGATGGCCACACCGCTTCGTTGTTCCCGGGAACCGACGCGCTCGAGGTCTGCGATCGAAGTTACGTAGCCAACTGGGTTGCGACCAAGGGCGACTGGCGATTGACCGCGACATTGCCGCTGCTGTGGTCGGCCCGGCGCATCGTGTTTCTGGTGACGGGTGATGCGAAGGCTGAGGTGGTCGCCGAGGTCATCGACGGCCGCGGGGACTATCCGGCCGGCCGGGTCGGGCGTGGCGGACGCGACACCACCTGGTTGCTCGACACCGCAGCGGCTTCACGACTGCCCAACTAGCCGCTTGTCGTTGTCGGCGCCGGCGGTGGGGGCAACTCGCCGACCACACCGTTGCGTATGACGTCAAGGAAGATGGCGATGACCGGGTCGTCCGACTCGTAATCGGCGATCTCGCCATTGATGGCGGCGTTCAGCTCCGCAGGGTCACACCCCAACCGGGCCGCCCGCAGATCGAGGTCGCGACCCAACTGCTGAAGCTCGGCGATGTCGGGGGGCGGCTCTACCTCGCCGGTGACAACGTCAAGAGGTTGGCCCTCGAGGGCAACCAGCATTCGGTCGACGTAGCCGACTCCAACCTCGACCAATCCCCCACAGCTCTCAACTTCTTGGGGAGGTGGAGGCTCAGGCGATGAACAGGATCCGAACAGCACCACACCGGCCAAGGCGAGCACCACCCACCGACTGCGGCCTTTGGATCCGCACCGCCTCATGAGACGTCTCGGAGCTCATCGTCGATGGCAAGCTCGTCGACGATTCCGACCACCACGGCGCGGATCGCACCCCACTCACGGCCCATGATCTGACGAGCTGAAGTTCCCTCGTCGAGGATCAGGACGGTGTCGCCCTCCCCGGCGTCAACTACGTCAATGGCGATGGTGTAGCCGGCTGCATTGCCGTCGACATCGAGCAGATCGCACAGCAGCATCCGCTGGTTGTCGAGAAGCGGGATGTTGACGGTTGACACAACGGTTCCGACGACGCGCCCGACCTTCATCGTTCCAGCCCCAGATGGACCTGGTCGACGATGCCGCAGATGGCGTGATCGACGGGCACAAAGCGCTCCTCGAGCGCCTCGGCCGCTTCTCGGGAAGCTACGAAGTAGACGATTTCCCCTGGCCCTGCCATCGAGACCGCATCGGCAGCCACCAACGGGTCACCCTTGGGATTCTGGTACTTGTCGAGTGGCTGGACGATCAGGAAGCGGACGCCATCGAGCCCGGCCACCTTTTCGGTGGCCACGACGGTTCCGATGACCCGAGCAAGTTGCACGGTCAGCTCCTCCGCTCGGTGGATCGTGCCCCAATCCTGGTCATGAAGCGAAGGTCGCGTCGCAGGTTGTCGGCCACCTCACTATGGAGCTGCGGAATGATCCGATGGTGCAGAAGCATGCCGGTGGGCAGCGCTCGATCTACCGCGGTCTCCACCGCGGCTTCCACCTCGGCGACGACCCCGCAGAACAGGGCGTAGCCCTTGCCACCGAGACCGTCGGCGAGCCGGACCGCGGCGAGCTCGACCCGCGCTGCCTTGACTCCGGCGTCGGCCGCCTCGATGACGGTCGGAACCGTGGCCGTTTCGATGATGCCGAGCGCGTCACCGTCGACCGGGGCCGAATCGTCGCCTCCGACAACGGCCACTGTCACCGCGGGATGGACGTCGGGCAGGAACACGTGATCGAGGATGCGCGACCTGCCGATGTCGAGACCCGTCCCGAGCGCCTCTTCGACACTGGCCGTATCACCGCTGACCAGCACCAAGTACTTGCCGGGGTGGACGGTCCCCGCGTAGATGGACCCGAGAGGCGATGACTTGACCATCGCGTCAGCGGTGACGAGCCCAACGGCAATCGAGTCGAACTCGATGAGCGCAATGGCGGGATCGACCACGCCGGTCGTCCGGTCAGACAATGCGCAATGCTCCCACCACGTTCACCCGACGAATCCGGGAGAACGTGCGTGGCCGGCTCAGCCCTTCACCGGTCGGGCTGGCGATCGAAAACGACGCAAAGCCTTCACCACCGTGGCCGAGGCCCGAGAAATTCGGACCATTGGCCACGAAGATGCTGCAGTTCATCGCCCGAGCCATCGTGGTGATGGTGGCAACGTTGGTCGAATGGATCGAGGCAGTGTGCCGGAACCCGTGCTCGGACCGAACCGCAAGATCGATGGCATCGTCGACGTTCTTGACTCGCACCACCGGCATGACCGGCATCATCTGCTCAGTCCACACCAGGCTGTGCTCGCGGGGAACCTCGGCCACGAGCAGCCGCACGTCGCTGTCGAGCGTGACACCGATTTCGGCGAGGATGCGCCCGGCGTCTTTGCCAACCCATTCGGGGTTGATCATCCCGGGTTTGTTCGGCGGACCAAGCTCCTTGAAGATCACCCGCTCCAGGCGCTTGAGTTCATGCTCCTTGAGCCGGTAGGCACCGTTGGCCACCATGGCGAGCACGAGACGATCAGCAACAGAGTCGACCACGATGGTGGTCTTTTCATCCGTGCAGATGACGTTGTTGTCGAAAGAGGCGCCGCGCACGATGTCGCGGCCCGCCGCCTCGATGTCCGCAGATTGGTCAACGACGGCCGGCGGATTCCCGGGGCCCGCGGTGATGGCCTTTTTTGATGTCCGCAGTGCCTCGCGCACGACTCCGGGACCCCCAGTGACCAAGAGCACGCGGACATCGGGGTGGTTCATCAGTTCCTTGGCCGAATCCAGCGTCGGGTTGGGGATGGCCGTGATCAGATCGGGTGGCCCTCCGGCGCCCACAATCGCCCGATTGAGTACCTGGACGTTCTCAACCGATACCCGCTTGGCGCTGGGGTGCACGTTGAATGCGACGGCATTGCCGGCGGACACCATGGCGATCGAGTTGTTGATGATCGTCGATGTCGGGTTCGTCGTCGGCGTAATCGAGGCGATTACGCCGTAGGGGGCGAACTCCGTCACCATCATCCCGTCGTCACCGGTCACCACAACGGGTTCGAGATCTTCGGGACCCGGAGTCTTGATGGTCACCAGCCGGTTCTTGATCACCTTGTCCTCGGCACGGCCGATCCCCGTCTCCTCCCAGGCCATGTAGGCAAGGCGCTCGCCATCGCGCAACATTGCCGCTCTCATTGCCTCGACGATGGTCTTGCGCGCTTCGAGCCCCATCTCGCGATATGCCACGAAGGCTCGGCGCGCCGCGCCAACCGCGGCGTCGATAGTGGGGTGAATGCCATCGCCGAGTTCCGCCGCAGACACGGCGAGATCATCGGAAGCCTGCAACGCCGGAGCCTGCCGCTTGGCAAACTCGGCGGCGGCTACCCGACCCTTGACCCGGTCGATGATCCCGTGGATCTCGCGATCGCTCAGCATGTCAACGACCCGCCGCGGCTTCTTCGCCCTTGTGGTACTTGGTGGCACCCTCGACGTCCCACATGTCGACAATGGCCATGATGACGGCGTCGCAGGGACGATCCTTGGTGAATTCGGTCTGTCGCGCCGAACTCCCCGAGGCATACATCACCACCTCGCCTTCTCCGGCCCCAACCGCGTCGACCGCCACGACGTAGGAACCGGTCTCGCGGTTGTCCACGTCGATTTGGCGCACCACGAGGAAGGTCATCCCGGACAGCAGCGGCTCCTTACGACTGGCCACCAATGTCCCGACTACACGCCCTAGCTGCATCCTGCCGCTCCTTCCGGAGGCCCCTAGCCGAGTTCGTCCTCCGCCTCTTCTTGGCGCCCAAGCGGGAGCACCAAGTCGATGTTGGTGTGCGGGCGGGCGATGACGTGGGTGGCGATCACTTCGCCGACCTTTTCGGCTCCGCGTACACCGGCATCAACCGCAGCCTTGACCGCGGCGACGTCGCCGCGCACAACGGCCGTGACGTACCCGCCGCCGGTCTTTTCCATGCTGACCAGCTCGACTTTGGCCGCCTTCACCATTGCGTCGGCCGCTTCCACCATTGCGGGAAAGCTCCTCGCCTCGATCATTCCAAGAGCTTCAGCCATGAAGCTCCTCCTTTCCATCGGATCCGGGTCTGTTGTCGGTTGAACTCATTGCCTACGAAACCTCGCGCCCATCGATTCCCTCGAGGGCGGCGACGGCAGCCCGCCAGCCGACGTCGATGTCGCGCTCCTCACCTCCGAGGTATACACGGCCCATCGAACCGAAGCTGCGCACCTCGAGAACATTGATCTCCGCAGCCTTCTCCGCCTCGTTCGCCGCCAGCGATGCGTACGCCGCCGGCTCGCACTCGAGCACGTAGAGAGTCTGCCCCGGGATGATCATCTGCCCGTGGCGGGTGCGGTTGATCAACTGGGCGTGGTGATCGTCGAGCCGGCGAATGATCTGAGATGACAGGATCCGCGGTTTGATCCGATCGGCTTCGACGTGCTCGATGGCCTCGAGGATGGCGGCGCCGGCTGCCCGAGTCTCCGCTTGATCGGGGGAATGGACCTCGAGCACCCCGTAGTAGCGCTCGATGATCTGCAATCCCGGCTTGATGTTCGTGGCCTTCAACGCCACATCGGTGAGGCGGTTGATCTCGATGCCGGGGGCAACTTCGACCCACAGAGACGCATCGTTGGCGAGTGGGAGGAAGCCTTGGGCAATCGTGCCGAGGAAGGCGGCGTACTGCGGTTGCAGACTGTCCAGGAATGCAAAGGACCGTAGATCAATACCGCTCGTCACTCGAGTCTCCTTCTGTGCCGCCAACAATCTGTACTCCTGCTGAGGCCCCGATCCGGGTCGCCCCTGCCGCAATCATGTCTTCTGCATCTTCGGCGGTGCGCACGCCGCCGGAGGCCTTGACCCCCATGTCCGGACCGACGGTCTCTCGCATCAACGCCACGTCGTACACGGTCGCTCCACCTCCGCTGAACCCCGTCGACGTCTTGACGAAGTCGGCTTTCGCCGCCTTTGCCAGTGAGGACGCGACGACCTTCTCCTCGTCGGTGAGCAACCCCGTCTCGAGGATCACTTTGCAGATCGCGCCCGTCTCATGGGCGGCGTCGACAACCTTCTCGATGTCGGTCTTGACCAGGTCGTAGTCACCCGACTTGAGCGCCCCGACGTTGATCACCATGTCGAGTTCGCGGGCGCCGTCGCGCAGTGCCCGACGCGCCTCCATCGCTTTGATCTCGGGAGTGGTGGCGCCCAGCGGGAATCCGATAACCGTGCACACGGGCACGCCGGTGCCGCGGAGAGACTTTGACGCTCGCTTCACCCACGTCGGGTTGATGCATACAGAGGCAAAACTGAACTCTTCGGCCTCCTGGCACAGCTGGTCGATGTCGCCCGCAGTGACGTCGGGTTTGAGGGCGGTGTGGTCGATGTATCTGGCGAGGTCCAACGGGACATCGGCCGCTTCGCCGTGGAAACTCACACGATCGGCTCCATTGGCGACGACGTGGCGCACCTTCTCCGGCGTGTCACAGATGTCGTAGCCTGCGGCCAACGCACCAAGCACCTCGCGGGTCACGGCCTCGATCAGTTCTTCGCGGTTCATTGTTGGTTCCTCGTCACCGTGTCGAGTACTCCTGCTCGAGGTCCGTGATCATCGCAACCCGCCGGGCATGTCGATCCCCGCCCCACTCAACGGCGAGCCATTCCTGCACGATCTGCCACGCTAGACCATCTCCCACCAATGCCGCGCCCAGCGTCAGCACGTTGGCGTGGTTGTGTTCCCTGCTGTTGCGCGCCGTTGAGATGTCGTAACAGAGCGCGGCGCGAACGCCGGGGACCTTGTTGGCCACCATCGCAGACCCGATACCGGCCCCATCGACGATGATCCCCCAAGTACAGCTGCCGTCGGC
This sequence comes from uncultured Acidimicrobiia bacterium, assembly GCA_963821095.1. GTDB lineage: Bacteria > Actinomycetota > Acidimicrobiia > Spongiisociales > UBA5794 > CAVPHV01. Next base: position 19,594 of record CAWGCJ010000013.1, read on the forward strand.
AACCTTGCGGGCAACGGCAGCGGCGAAGACCGGATAGTCCACCGCTTCTGGCGAATCGGTGCCGCAGTCGACCACCTCGTAGCCCACTTCTCGCAACCGAAAGAGCAACCGTTCCTTGAGGGGGTAGCCGCCGTGATCGGCACCGATAGCGATCTTGGTCCCGTTGCCGCCGACATCGGAGTGGCCTGACGGAGCGGACGGCGCCGGCGGGGGGTTCGAAGCGGGGCCATCGGGTCGATACGGCTCCTGGCCGATAACGCCATCGACGATGGCGGCAACGAGCTGCCGCACGTCCGATTCGCTCGGCAGGGGCGCAGCGCCCGGGGTGTTCGGTGTTGTCATGTGGTGATGCGGTCTCCTCACCCGCCATCCTAGAAGGCTATGGCCCGACCCGGCTTGGACGTGCTCGTGAGGTAGCGGAGAAGCCATCGACTCGTGGCGGTGTCCCCCCGCACGGCTCTCATTCAACACGCTCCCCAACAGATGATCCGGCGGGCCAAGGCGGCGCCCGACCTCCGGGGTTCGTACAATGCACGCGATGGTCGACAACGATGCTGCCTTCCTCTGGGAAACCGGAGCCATTCGCACCCCGCCGCGCCACGACGAACCCGCCAGGCGGCTCGACCCGCCGGAGCCCTCGGCGAGTCCTCCTGGAAAACAATGGGTGACCTTGCGCGACGCCCACTATGCGACCGGAATACCGGTGGAGACCCTGCGCAAATGGGCCAGACGCCGGAGCGTGCCGAGCTCCATCGAGCAAACCGAGTACGGGACGCGCCGCATGGTCTCGCTCGGCGATGTCGTCGAGCGAGCCCACAGGCTGGGTCGACCGCTCACCCCCGTCCCCGACGAGCAGCGCGACCAGCATGAGCCGGGTGCCGCGGCCGTGCCGGGCGCCGCAGCCGAGCCGAATCCAGAACAGGCCAAATCCGCACCCGAACCGGAGCCCACCTCGGAACCGGCGGCTGAGCGGGCGACCGAACCAGAACCAGGACCCGCTGCTGAGCCGGAGACAGCGGCGGAACCTGATGTCGAACCAGCTCTTCCCACAGTGGCCCCGGAAGGCACGGTGCTCGTGCCGATTGCCGCCTGGGACAAGATGCTGATTCAGCTCGGCAACCTCCATGAGGCCGGGCGAGAACTCGCCGAAGCCAAGGAGCGGGCAGCCAAAGCGGAAACCGAAGCGAAGTTCCTCCGCGAACGACTGCGCGAGGTACGTGACACCCAAGCCGCCACCCCACCGGACGATCCGGCACCTCCCGCCACGACCACGACTCCGGCCGAGGTAGCCGCACCCCCCGAGAAGATGTGGCGCTACGTCTACCGAGGTTGGAGCAGGCGCCGCAGAGCCTGAGGGCTTTCGACTCTGGACACCGGTCCGCTTTCGTCCCACACTTCGAGATCGGACCCCCAGGAAGGCACCTCGCATGAGCGCAGGACGAATCGTCGGAATCGTGATCGGCTCCCTTTTGGGGTTGCTGGCACTAGTTCTGTTGGCAGGAGGCGCCTTCCTCACGATCGGCTACGCCATCGTTACCGCAGGCGATGGCTATTTCGACGCCGATCTGGAACGACTCAGCACGGCGACCGCAGCCATCACCACGGAAGAAGCAGACCTCCAAGCTGATCCCGGCCCGCCGGACTGGGTGATGGATTTCATGGACGTCTCCGTGCAAATCAAGGCCACCGGAGCAGCCGACGCCGCCGACACGTTCATCGGGATTGGCGCCACGTCCGATGTCGACACCTATCTCGCAGACGCGGCACGCGACGAGATCCGCGACGTGGGACCGAGAGGTGATGTCCGGTATCGCACGGTCCCGGGAAGTGGTGCGGTGGCACCGCCAATCGAACAGAGCTTCTGGGTTGTCTCGGCGTCTGGGCTCGGGACTCAGGAGCTGACCTGGGATGTTGCCGAAGGCAACTGGACGGCGGTACTGATGAACTCCGACGGGTCTCCCGGGGTCATCGCCGACGTCACCGTCGGTGCGAAGTCGCCTGCCGTGCTCCCGGTCGGGATCGCACTGCTGGTTGTCGGTGGCCTATTACTGATCGCCGCGGTCGTTGTCATCGTGCTGTTCGCCGTCGCCGGCCGCTCCGCTGAAGCCCTGCCCGCTCAAGATGAGACGGCCCCGCTCGAGGCCGAGCCGGTCACGCTCGAAGCATCACTCGACAGGCCGCTGTCGCAATGGCTCTGGTTGGTGAAGTGGTTCCTGGCGATCCCCCACTTCTTCATCCTGCTGTTCTTGTGGATCGGGTTTGTGGTCCTGACCTTCATCGCGTTCTTTGCGATTCTGTTCACGACCCGCTACCCGAGGGGGATGTTCGACTTCAACGTCGGAGTGCTGCGCTGGTCGTGGCGGGTCGCCTACTACGCCGGCACCGGAGGCCTGGGGACCGACCGCTACCCGCCCTTCTCGCTCGACGATGATCCCGACTACCCGGCCCATTTCGATGTCGCCTACCCGGCGACCCTGTCTCGCGGCCTCGTGCTCGTGAAGTGGTGGCTGCTCGCCATCCCCCACTACATGGTGCTGGCGGTGCTGGTCGGCGCCGGCTGGTGGGGCGGGAGGGGATGGGGCTATGGCGGCGGTCTGCTTGGGATCCTCGTGTTCATAGCCGCTGTGGCCCTGCTCTTCACCCGGCGCTACCCGCAAGGGTTGTTTGACCTGATCATCGGCCTGAACCGATGGGTGATGCGGGTCACCGCCTACGCCGCCTTGATGACGGATGAGTACCCGCCATTCCGGCTCGACCAAGGCGGCGAGGAGCCGGGCTTGGACGTCGCCACCGAGCCCGCCCAGCACTGACGTATGCACAAAACTGAATAAGCTGCTGCGATGCAGATTCGGATATGGGCGGCGTTGTTGGGCGCCGCAGCAGGGTGGGGAACCACCGGCGTAGCCACCCGAGCCGCCCTCGATGCGGGGGTTCCGCCGGTGGCGATGGTGGCGATCCGCTCTGTCATTGCGGCGGCGCTGCTCCTCGCCGTGTTGCTGATCCGCTCCAAGCCGATCACTCGCGACCCGCAGCGTTGGCTGACCGGGGTCGTCATGGCCGCCTTCCAGCTGTCCCTGCCGTTTGTGCTGTTCACGTTGGCGTACCAGTACGCCTCGGCAGGGTTCGTCGGTATGCTGGTCGCCCTGATCCCGCTGGCCACTGCGGTGATCGCCAACTTCGTCTTGCCCGACGAGCCGCTAACGACCGTCAAGACCGTCGGGCTGATCATCGCCTTCGCCGGCGTCGGATTCCTGCTCCTCTCCGGCGACAGCGGACTCGCCGAGGGCGGCAGGCCGCTGCTGGCAGCCGTTTTGTCGCTCGGAGCCATTCTGTCAATCGCCGGTTCGAGCATCTTCGCCAAGGGCAGAGCCGACACGTATGAGCCGCTGGAGCTCACGTGGATGCAGTTCACGATCGGCGCCGTCCTACTGGTGATCGGCATGGTGATCTTCGAGGGAATCCCAACCGAGATGTCGCCATGGGGGTGGGCACTCGTGGTCTACCTGACGATCATCGGCAGCCTCATCCCCTTCATCCTCTACTACTGGCTGCTCAGCAAGGTCAGCGCCACCAAAGCGTCTCTGGTTGGCTACGTCGTTCCACTCGTCGCCCTGGGAAGCGGGGTGGTGCTGCTCGACGAGAGGATTCAGATCGGCATCGTGGTCGGCGGCACGCTGATCTTGGCCGGCGTGATCCTGACCGACCGCTCCGAGAAACAGCGTGTCAAAGCCGCGGAACTCGGCGCCTCCCAACGGTCAGCAACCGACTCAACGATGTGATTTGGCACCCGGCCCGGCGGCTACCAACCACTCCGTCGTAGAATCGGTTGATGGCATTGCCGCACCATGAGGGGGATCGGGTGCAGCCCGACCCAGAGGCTGCGACGTCGCCGCGACCCAGTGGAACGTTGCGCAAGCTCGCGACGGGTGCCGTTGGGGGAACCGTCACTGCCGCCGGCGTGGTGATGCTGGTCACCCCGGGGCCCGGGGTTCTGGTTGCATTCGCCGGCATGGCGATTCTCGCCCGGGAGTTTCCCGCCGTACGCAGCCGCCTCGATCGCTGGCGCGACATGGCCAGTTCTCGCCTGAACAAACCGCACTAGGAGGCCGTTGCACAATGGTCGTCGCAGGGTTGACACGCCTCGCGTCACCCCTGCGCAGCATTCGCTCAACCGACCGAACGCCCGGTCGGCAGGCTCGCGGCGAGCGCCGAACCGACGTTGTTGAACCGACGACTAGGGTCACGGACCGATGACGGCACCCATCATCTCCACCAAAGGCTTGAGCCACGCCTACGGCGACATCGTCGCCCTTCACGACGTCACCATCGACGTTCCCCCTGGGAGTATCGGCCTGGTCGGTGCCAATGGGGCGGGCAAAACCACCTTCATCAAGATCCTGCTCGGCATCCTCGAACCGACCGTCGGATCCGTCGACGTCTTGAGCGTCGATGTCGTCAAAGACCCGATTCCGATGCGTTCCAAGGTCGGGTACATGCCGGAAGGAAGCTGCCTGCCACTCTCCCAGACGGCGGCAGACTTCACCGTCTACGCCGCCGAACTGGCTGGATTACCGAGGAGAGCCGCCCGGCAGCGGGCCTCAGATGTCCTGACCCTGGTGGGCCTCCACGAGGAGCGGTTCCGGTACATGGGTGAGTTCTCCACCGGCATGAAACAGCGCGCCATGCTCGCCCAAGCGATCGTCCACGACCCGTCGTTGGTCTTCCTCGATGAGCCGACCGCCGGACTCGACCCGCAGGGGCGGGAGGAAATGCTGGAACTGGTCAGCAGGCTCAGCAGCTTTGGGATCAACGTGCTGACCTCCTCGCACGTTCTCACCGACATCGAGCGGACCTGCGACTGGGTGATCATGCTCGACGGGGGCAGGGTGCTGCGCAATGGACCGCTCGCCGGACTCACCGACACCAGCACTGTCGAGGTTGAGGTTCTCGGCGATCCTGCAGTGGTGGCCGCGGCACTCACCCGGGCCGGCGCCAGCGTCGAGACCGATCACCAAACGGTATACGTCGAGTACCCGGCCGGTGACATCTTCCTGTTGGTACGCGACGTGCTCGCCGACACCGGTATTGGCATGCGACGCCTCGGAGCTCGCTCAACCTCCCTCGAGGACATCTTCCTTGCCCAGGACCTGGAACAGCCCTCATGAGCGATCGCGGTGTTGTCTTCGACCTCGGCTACGTCCCCTACGAGGGACCCCGACTCGGCACTGGTGCTGCGGTGCGGGCAACGGTGCGCGACGGCATCCGCCGTGTCCTCGGGCTGCGCCGCAAAGCCCGCAAGAAGATCCTCCCCTGGATGCTGGTCGGCCTGGCCCTCATCCCCGCCATCGTGTTTGTCGGCCTCGCCTTCCTGCTGTCGTCCTTCGACCCAACCGGAGGCGGCGCCGACAGCCCATTCGGCGGCCACGTCGAATTCTTCGGACTGATCGGCAACGTTGTGCTCCTCTTTGCTGCGTTGGCGGGGCCCGAACTGCTGGTGCCCGACCGAACCGAAGGTGTGCTCGCCGTCTACAGCTCACGCCCGATGCGCGCTCGTGACTACCTGCTGGGCCGGACCGGCGCTCTCGCCATCGTGCTTGCCGGGTTCCTGCTCGTCCCCCAGTTCCTGATGTACCTCGGGTTCGCCGCCCTCGACGACGCAGGATTCCTTCGCGCGCTGGTGGAACGGTCCGACGATGTCGTGCAGATCCTGGCTTCCTCTGCGGTCTACATGCTGGCCTATGGCGCACCGGCGATCCTCATTGCCACCTTTGCCCGCCGCACCGCGCCGGCGACCGGCGTTTATCTCGCGCTGATGTTGGTGTCAAGCGGGTTTGCCCAGGGCATGGTCGATGGTGACGTCACCGGAGCTCGCTTTGCTGCGCTCGGCGCCCTCGCTCAACACCCGGTGGTGGTCACCGATTGGATCTTCGACAACACCAGCGTCGGCTTGGCTCCGGTTGACGCCGGATGGGACCCCTGGGTCTCGCTCGCCGTGATCCTTGTGGTCGCGGCGGTCACCGCCGTCGTCACCATCCGGCGCTACCGGAGTTTGATGTGACCGACGGTGTTGCGCTCAGTCCGGCGTTTGTGACGGATGCCACTGTCGTGGTCAAGAACGCGTCGAAGTGGTTCGGACAGAAGGTCGCCGTCTCCGACGTCTCGTGCTCGTTTGGTCCCGGCGTCACCGGCCTGCTGGGACCGAATGGAGCCGGCAAGACCACGCTGCTGCGCATGCTGACCGGCCTGATCGGCCCATCGGAGGGTTCGGTTTCCGTTCTGGGGTCGAACCTGAGGGAGGACCCGAGCGGCTACTCGCAGGTCGGTCTGGTCCCCGAGGAGGACGCCGTCTACGGCGGGCTCACTGCCCGCGAGTTCATCGTCTACGGGGCCAAGCTCGGCGGGATCTCAGACCCCGGCGCCGCCGCGCAGCGCGCTCTGGCGGAGGTCGAGATGCTCGACGCCGCCGACCGGTCGATCGGTGGCTTCAGCAAGGGCATGCGCCAACGCACCAAGGTCGCCGCCGCCCTGGCCACCGACCCTTCGATCCTGATCCTTGACGAACCGCTCAACGGAACCGATCCCCTGCAGCGGGCCAAGCTGATCCACCTGTTCCAGGAGCTCGGAAGTACCGGCCGCACCGTGATCGTTTCCTCCCACGTCCTCCAGGAAGTCGAGCGGATGACCGACCGGGTGCTGGCGATGGTCGACGGCAAGCTTGCCGCCGCCGGGGACATCAGCGCCATCCGCAAAGCGATGACCGACATCCCGTACCGAGTCCGCATCGAGGTCGACAACCCGCGCAAGCTCGGCGCGGCGCTGCTCGGGGAGGATGTCGTCGACGGCATCACCATCGACGACAGCGGGCTGCGAGCCGAGGCGCGCGACCTCGCCCAGCTCGGCACGCTGCTCCCCCAGCTCACTCGCGATCTCGACCTGCGTCTCACCACCTTCCGACCGGAAGATGAGTCGCTCGAGAGCGTGTTCCGCTACCTGGTGCGAGGCCGGTCATGACTGCGGCGTTGACCATCACCAGGATGACCCTGCGACAGGTGCTGGGGATCAAGCGTCTGGTCGGGTTCGGTCTTCTGTCGCTGTTCCCTGCGTTCATCTTCATGATCAGTTCCGCAAACCAGGGCGGCAACGCCCTGCTCGAGTCATTCATCGGGATCGGCGTCGGTCTGTTCTACTTTGTCGCCGTCCCCGTCGTCACTCTCATCCTTTCGGCCTCAGCGCTGGGAGATGAGCGCCGGGATCAAACCCTCTCGTTCATCGTGCTGCGGCCGATCCGGCGCAGCGCCATCGCCGCCTCGAAGCTGGCAGCCGCAGTCCTGGCCGCATACGTGTTCACCGGAACCGGCGCTCTGGCCATGGGTGTGGCCTACGGCATCCGGTCCTCGGATTGGAACTACGTGATCCCGATGCTGGTGAGCGCCGCGGTCGCCACCATCGTGTATGCAGCCGTGTTCGTTCCGCTTGGCTACCTGTCGGAGCGGTCGACTCTGATCGGCCTCGCCTACGTCTTCATCTGGGAAGGTGCCATCGTCTCGGCGATTGGGTCGCTGGCGAATACGTCGCCGTGGCGGATCGGGTTCACGGCTTTCCTGGCAGTTGCCCCCGAGGAAGCTCAGTTCGTCGAGGCAGACCTCGGGATCGTCAATCCCAACCTCGGAACGACCCTGATCACGGTCGCCGTGTTCATCGCACTGTCTCTGCTGGCTACCAGTTGGATCCTGCGCAAACGAGATCTGGTGTAGGCGCCTATTCCTCGACCGGAATCCTCCGCGTGACCTGACCGACCAGGGTTGCCACGAACGTCGAGCGGAACTTCTGGTTGGCCATCGCCGCCTTCCACGGGGGCATCCGCTCGATGACGCGCAGGGCGCTGGCTGCGATCTGCCCGAGACGGTTCCCGACGTTGTCGACGAGCAGATCGCCGAGTTTGCCTCGCTCGATGGCCATCAGGGCAACCCGCTCCATCGTGTTCGCCGGTATGTGGGGCGGCTCGTCTCTGAGTTCCATGTCGTGAGCGTCCCAGCGACACACCTCGCCGCACACCCCGCACCCGAGACAACGGTCGGCGTCGATCACCGCCCAGTTTCGCCGTAGGCCTTTGCCCTCCGTCGGCTCGATCTCGATGGCGCCGGCCGGACAGGCCTTGGCACATTTGGCGCAGCCCCGACAAACCTCGTGATCGATCGTCGCCAGCCAATTGGACGGGACGATCCCGTCGTAGATGGCGTACCGCTTGATGGAACGCATCATCCCGCAGCAGCAGCCGCAGCAGTTGCAGAGATAGGAGATGTCGTTGCGTACGTTGTCTCCGGTTTGGGCGAGACCTGCCGCCTTGGCATCCTCGAGGATCACCATTGCTTCATCGTTGGTGATCGCCTCGGCGATCGCCGACCGCACCAGCACCTGGGCAGAGGTGCCAAAGGTGAGGCAGGTGCGGACCGGGGCACCGCAGCTCTCGCCGCGCAGCCCGGCGTCGGTCCGACACGGGCAAAGGCTCACCGCAACGGTTTCGGCGGTGCGGACCACCTCGGTCGCCCGCTCCCAGTCGAGGATCTCGGCGTCGGCCGGCACCGCCTCCTCGCGCACAAACGAACGGCCGACCTGGGTGCTGCCGGCAAAGACCCGTCGGATGAACTCCTCGTCCTCGAACATGTCCTCGAAGGCTGCGGCGTACTCCTCCATCGGTGCGTCCGGCCGCTCGCGCATGAAGGTGAACTCGAAGAAGCCGATCACCACCGGAGCGGCAAGCACGTAGCGTTTGCCCCTGCGCTCGAAGTCGAGAATCAGCCCGCGCCGGGCCATCGAGGTGATCTGTTCGTCCAGCTCGTCGGGGTCGGCCTCGAGCTTCTGCGCCAGGTCGGGGAGCGACACCAGCTGGGGCAACGAGCGGGCGATGTGAGCATCCTCGGGGGTGAACAACAGACGAAGGATGCGCCGCACCGCCGGCGTGTCTGGTGCCCCGGTCACATTCCGATCGAGCCGCTGCTGGAGCAACTCGTACTCCCGATCGACGTCGAGCCCCTGCGTCAGGGTCGTATGGGCCATGCCGTATCCCCTTCGTGTCCCGGAGTTTCGCAACGTCTCGGCAATGATCCCCCGAGAACGAAACGGACTCCAGGGCCGAGTGGCCCCTCTCGGCTGCTACCGACGATCTCTGCGCCTCAGGCTCCGCACACTGCACCGGGAGGAGGCGGCACGATCTCGATCAGGAACCGGTCGATGTGCTCGGTTGCACACCCCCGTGCGGCATTGGTGGGGAAGGCCTCGTAGCTGACGTGGCGGTTGTCTTCGACCTCGAGCAGGGTGCTGTTGATGAGCTCCGCGGCCAGCAGCTCGGCGCCGGCCGTTGGCGTCCTCGTGTCTCCCGTCGCAGTCACCAACAGGACCGGGCCGGCGCCCTCACCTGAGAGAGGTGAGGGGAGTTGGTCGGGACCGACCGGCCACCGCTCGCACTCGTCGGGAACGGTGAACGGGTCGAACCCTGCGGGGTTGGGGAATATGGCGCTGTACGTCGGAGCGACAGCCTCGAGACGCGCTAGGAAGCCGTCGGGGACATCGGGCGGGCCCCGGTACGGGTAGTCGAGGCAAGCTATCGCAAAATTGGCCCCGATCGAAAACGTGGACTCAGCTGAGAGGGAGGCCGTCATTTCGGCATACCAGCGCTGCAGGGGGGCAGTGTTGCCGCCATCGGCGGCTGCAACCATCGTCAGCAACTGGCCGGCCGGTCCGCCGTACGCCGCATCGCTCCAAGCGACGGAGAAGTAAAACGCCATCTGGTTGAACGCATCAAGGTCGGGGTCAGGAGCAAACGGTTCGGCGTCGGCGGCGGCCGACACCCGCTCAAACGCCGCTTGGGCGCCACCCTCGATTGGACAACCTGGGTCGGCATCGCATTCTTCAATGATCCGCATCAGCAGCGCTTCAGCCGCTGCGGAGTCGATCAGTAGTGCGTCGACCTGATCCAGCGCCGGGTGGAGTGCTGCATCGAGCACTGCGCTGCGCACTAACGCTGGGTAGGCCGTCACGAATGCGGCTCCGAGGACCGAGCCATAGGAGGCGCCGAGGTAGGAGACCTGCTCCTCGCCCAACGCCGTCACCAACAACGCCATGTCATGAACGGTGTCCATCGTCGAGACGTGGGTCACGACGTCAGCGTTGCGCTCGACGCATTCATCGACCGCCGCTTGCATGGCGGCGTCGATGGACTCCACCTCGTCTGGCGTGTCCGGCGACCAGTCAACCGAGGACAGATACGCTCCGAAGTCGCCAAAACAATCAACCTCTGTGGCTGGAAATGTGCCGCGAGGATCGAGGGCGACGATGTCGAAGTGGGCTCTCAATTCTGGGGTGAGGCTGGAGCCATCGGTGAGCATATGGTGAGCTGCGATGCCTGGACCCCCGGGGTTGACCAACAACACCCCAATCCGTTTCTCCGGATCGGACGCTTTTCGCCGCCACACCGGTACCTCGATCGTGGGTCCATTCGGATCATCGTGATCCAGCGGGACGGTCAGGTAGGCGAGTTGCCCCTTCCACTCGGAAAGGGTGCCGACCGCGCCTCCCAACTCCGACACCGCCTCGGTCGACGTGCTGGTTGACGCTTCCGGGGCCGCCTCGGTTGAGGTCGCGGCTTCCAAAGAAGCGTCCTCATCGGTGGTGTTGGTACATGCTGCTCCCAGCAGGCAGATCACAGCAATGATCACCAGTGTCGTGCGCACCATGGGCTCCTCCCCCAGTTGCCCGATGGATCCAACGTAGACCCGACCCAGCTTCGGAACCAGAGCCGTACGGCACTTGACCGGCAGTAGAGCTGCGGTCCATGGGCACCCGGCACCCACTCGGACTTGCGGCAAACCACCAACGCAACCGCCTGCCGGCGCTACCTTGCCCCCGTGACGTCGGGGTCTGCTTCCACCATCAATC
>CAWGCJ010000014.1:0-72675 GCA_963821095.1 uncultured Acidimicrobiia bacterium
AAGAGCGGTCCGGTGGAGAACCTCGACCTGGTCAAGTCCGCCTACTACGCCTTCCGGCGTCGCCCGGAGCTCGAGATGGAGTGGATCGCAGCGCACTCCGGCTATCGGTGAACGAATACGCCGATGCGCTGGCCAACAAGTGGAGGTTGGCGTGACGGCGCAGGACGGCGCGGTGCGGCATCGTCGGTAACCTCCGGCCATCATGACGGTTCCACCTCGGCTCGAACCACTGCTGCGAACGGACGCTCCGCCCGTCGAGCTGGCTCGACGTTTTGCCGCCGCCGGATATCACCTCTACCTCGTAGGGGGCACCGTACGCGATGCGTTGCTCATCGGAAGGCAGAGGACCTCGATTTCACGACCGAGGCCCGTCCCGACGTCATCAAAGAGATTGTCGCGCCGTGGGCAGACGACCTGTATCTGGCCGGTGAGGTGTACGGCACGGTGGGGGCGATCAAGCACGGGCGGGTGTTCGAAATCACAACGTTCCGTTCCGAGCTCTACCGGGGTGAGAGCCGCAAGCCGGAAGTGACCTTCTCCGACAGCATCGCTGAGGACCTCTCTGGGCGCGACTTCACCGTCAACGCCATGGCGATGCAACTCCCCGGCGCCCCCGGCGAGGTTCCCGTGATGATCGATCCCCACCAAGGGTTGGTCGACCTCGTCGGGCGGTTGCTGCGCACTCCACTCGACCCCGCCATCGCCTTTGGGGACGACCCACTGCGAATGCTGCGCCTGTTCCGGTTCGTCTCCACCCTTGGGTTTGCTCCTGATACGGCTGCGGTCGGTGCAGTGAGATCGATGCACCAACGCCTTGAGATCGTGTCGGCGGAACGGATTCGAGACGAACTCGACAAGTTGATGATCGGAGACCACGTTGGTGCTGGGTTTTCCGGGGTGGTGGACACCGGCCTTGCCGACGAGTTCATCCCCGAGGTTCCTGCCCTCGCCCTGGAACAAGATCCGTATCAACGGCACAAAGACGTGTTGGCTCACACGATTGCGGTAGTCGAGAAAACCAATCCCATCCTGGAACTGCGCCTGGCGGCGCTGTTTCACGACGTCGGCAAACCGGCGACCCGCCAGTTCGGCCCAGGTGGCGTGTCATTTCATCACCACGAGGTGGTTGGCGCCCGGATGACGCGCGATCGCATGCGGGCACTGCGCTACTCAAAACAGATGGTGCGGGACGTCAGCCAGTTGGTCTTTCTCCACATGCGGCCCCACACCTTCAAGATGGGATGGACCGACTCCGCGGTCCGCCGTTACGTGCGCGACTCAGGGCCACTCCTTCCTCTCCTCAACGAACTGGTTCGTTGCGATGTCACGACCCGAAACGAGAAGAGGGCCAGGAGTATTCAGCGCCGGATCGACGAACTCGAGGTCCGAATCGACGAACTGCGCAAGCAGGAGGAACTCGATGCGTTACGCCCCCCGATCGACGGAAACGACGTCATGGCCTACCTCGGCCTCGCTCCGGGTCCGCTCGTCGGCGAGATCATGAGGGAGTTGCTGGAACGCCGGATCGAAGATGGGCCGTACTCGGTTGATGAGGCACATGCCCTGCTCGACGCGTGGCGGGAAGGCCACGACCAAGGCTGACCGTCGGTCGGACAAGGGGTCCGACGTTCTGCAGTGCTCACCGACCGCGTGCCGACCGGGCGTTCGATGGTTTGAGCGTACGCGGCGCGGGGATGACACGAGGCGCGCCCATCAGTTTCGCCGTGGGTGCGGTGGGTTCGTAGCGTCTAGTCGCGGATGCGGGGATCAGGGCCGTGTCCGAAGCGAGTCACGCCCACGATGCCCAGCACCACCGCGGCAACCGCTCCGGCGGTGGCCAGCAGGAAGCCGATGCCGATGTCCGCTTCGCGGGCGTAGGCGTAGACCGCGGCCAGAGCCAGGATTCCACCACCGAGGGCGAAGATGGATCCGGCGATGCGCCGGTCTTGGCGCCATCCGAGATACGCCCCGCCGGCGACGGCAAAGGCGGCCATGGCAGAGACCAGCCGTTCAACCGGAAAGGAGTCCGACAGCGCGTAGATTCCCCAGGACAGCAGGGCGCCGACTACGAGGGCGATGGCCGTGAAGAACATGGCCATGGTCAGCGGAGTGCTCAGCACGTTCTCGTCCGAGTAGTTCTCGGCAGACCGGGTTCGCAATGCATCAAATCGACTGGGGACCACCCCGCCGATCTGGTCCTCTTCGGGAACGGCATCGCCGTTCACATCGGCGATCCAGGCACTGATCTCCTCCTGGGTTGCCATGTCGGCTCCGTGCTCGGGCCGGGCCGCGAGGTCTTCGTCGGGTTCCACCGTGACGTAGCGGTCCGGTGTGGCGACGGCAGCGATTCCGGCGATGGCAGGCACGTCGCGTCCCGCCGCATCCGACACATCGTCGCCTGCAGGAGTTGCCGGTTCTTCGGTCGGGCCGCTCACCGAGGCGCCGAGTGCTTCGGCGTCCGTCTCGTGGCGAGGAACTGTCTCCTCCAGCAAAGGTGCGGCGTGGTGTGTTTCCGGCTCGGAGGCAACGGCCTCCGGAATCGGTTCCACGGCGGGCTCAGCGGGCTTGTCCGGTTCGGGCCAGCGGCCGGTCACCACCGGAGGCGCATCCCACCCTGCAACCGCCGAGACGGCGTCACCGGTAGGTGTCCCGTTCGGCGCGACAAGCGAATCCTCGCTCCACGATTCGGTCGCGGGGAGGTCGGTTTCCGGCGCGGAACCGATGTCATTGCTCACCGCTACCGGGGTGACTGGCTCCACGGCCATGAGGGACTCATCGGCAGGTTCTGCGATTGGTTCCGCCGGGGTGGTGTCGAAGATGGGTTCTGGTGCGGCGAAGTCGAAGGCGGGTTCAGGGGTGGGTTCTGCGATTGGTACTGCCGGGGTGGTGTCGAAGATGGGTTCTGGTGCGGCGAAGCTGAAGGCGGGTTCAGGGGTGGGTTCTGCGGCTGAAGCCGGTTGCGGAGGCTCGATGGTCGTTTCCGCAACGGACTCGAGCATTGGTGGTGGGGTCGGGGCAAACGAGATGGACGACTCCTTCTCCTCAGCGGCGGGGGGCATTTCCTCCGCAGCTTCGGCGGAGTCGGTCCAGGAGGGTGGAGCAGCAGCGTCGATGAGAGGGGGGTTCTCAGACGATTCATCGGTTGCGGAACCGGCGAAATCGGGGATCGTCTCGATGGACGGTTCGGGCGTCGGCGCTCCATGGTCCGCCGGGTCGCTAATCGGTGCCGACGGAAGGTACTCATCGTCAACAAAGGCGGGCATGTCGGGATTGGTTGAGAAGCCGGGTTCGGGGTCTGCGGGGAGGTCTTGTTCGGTGAGGAAGGCGGGCATGTCTGCTGGGGTGGTGACGTCGGGTTCGGGGTCTGCGGGGAGGTTCTGTTCGGTGAGGAAGGCGGGCATGTCTGCTGGGGTGGTGACGTCGGGTTCGGGGTCTGCGGGGAGGTTTTCTTCGGTGAGGAAGGCGGGCATGTCTGCTGGGGTGGTGACGCCGGGTTCGACCGCAATGGCGGCCTCGGTGGCGGCTTCCGCAGACTGGTTCGGTTGGATGTCGTCCGCCGGCGGGGGAGGCGGCGGCACCACAACGGCCGGCTGCGCCGGCTCGAGTTCGGCTGCTGATTCGGAATCCGTGGTCTTGGCGCGTCCCGAGCGGAACCCGAACCGTCGCCGCTTCTCGCGTTTCGGCTCTGCCACAGCAACTCCTGCACCAACCGCGTCGGCGAACACGGTCATGTCGGGAGTCGTCAGTACGAGGTCTTCACCGTCGGCGCGCAGGTTGAATGCCCCAGCCGTCTGCTCGACCTCGATCTCCTCGAGGCTCCAAACCCCGATCTCGGATCCGCCCGCCGTGAGCGTCAGCATCCCAGCGTTGACCTCAACCGTGGCGGCAACGGCCGACTCTGGTTCGCCGGCTAATGCAACTACACCACTGAAGGAGTTCATTCTTTACCTCAGAGTCGCGAAAACGCACGTGACCAATTCACTTGCTGACAATCGGCGGAGGCCGCGTCGCACTTGAGGGATTGATGGGTGGTGAAAAATGGCGCCCCGCTAGCTTCTCGGGACGTCCTTCCAGGCGACGGCCTTGTCGACCCGCGGCTCACCGGGTAGCCCAAGTACCTGTTCGCCGAGGATGTTCTTCATGATCTCGGACGTTCCGCCTTCGATCGAGTTGGCGCGCGCCCGCAGGAACCGGCGCCGGATGTCGACGAGGGCCTCGTCGGAGGGGTCGGGCTGGATGAACTCGTACGTGTCGTACAGCATCCCCTCGGCTCCGAGCAACTCGACGGCGAACTCGTAGATCTTCTTGTTGAGTTCGGCATAGACGAGTTTTGCCGTCGACCCTTCCGGCCCCGGGGTTCCCGTGGTCCGGTTTCTGTAGGCCCTCAGATTGGTGAGGCGAGCGGCCTCGGCGGCAACCCAGAGTCGCATGAGTCGGTCCCGGCTCGAGTCGTCGCCGCCGGTCTCGGCCCAGACGTCGAGGAGCTCACCGATCGGGCCATCGTTGCGTGGAACCGGGGTGGCGCCGATGGCGACACGTTCGTTCATCAATGTGGTCAGGGTTACTCGCCACCCATCGCCGCGTTCGCCGACCCGGTTGGAGTCGGGAATCCTGGCATCGGTGAGATAGACCTCGTTGAACTCGGCTTCCCCCGTGATCTGGCGGAGGGGTCGCACCTCGACACCGTCTGCCTGCATGTCGATGATGAAGTACGTCATGCCCTTGTGCTTGGGAAGATCGGGATCGGTGCGTGCCACCAACATGCCCCACTTGGCGATGTGCGCCACCGTCGTCCACACTTTTTGGCCGTTGACCACCCATTCGTCGCCATCTTGGATGGCCCGAGTGGCCAGGCCGGCAACGTCGCTACCGGCGCCGGGCTCACTGAAGAGCTGGCACCAGACCTCTTCGCCGGTGAACATCGGACGGAGGTATCGGGCCTGCTGCGCCGCGTTGCCGTGGGCGACCAGCATCGGTGCACCCATCCCGTGGCCGAGCACGTCGAAGAACCGAGGCCGATGCGGAGTAACGGGGTCGAGACGTGTGTCGATGAGTTGCTGGTAGCGCGGGGGCAACCCGAGGCCACCGAGCCCAACCGGAAAGTGAACCCACGCCAGACCAAGGTCGAACTGGGCACCCATAAAGGCGGCCCGGTTCCCGTTCGGGTCGTTCTCGGCAACCAGCTGGTCGACCAGGTCGACGACCCGCTGTTCGTCGGGAGAGTTCGGGGTGGGGGACGTCACGGTCATCGGTTCTCCTCCGCTGGCGCAGGGTCTGCTCCAAAAATAGCCGCCACACGCCACGCGAGCTAGGAGACTGGTGTGGCTATCGTCTGGCGCTCGTTGAGCGGTGGGGAGAGTATGAGGATTGCGTGGCGTTCAGGCGCACAGTATCTGGGCATGGGCCTGGCTGTGACTGCGCTTGCCCTCGCCGGCTGCTCGGATTCTGAGTCGACACCAACCGACACCCAACCCCCTAGTCCAGATACGACGGTGCTCGAGGTGCCGGAGCCACAGCCCGTGGAGTGCTCACCGGAGTCTTTGCCAGTTGTCGATGAGAACCTGGTCCCGGAGTGTGGTGTGCTGTTCGGGACCCTTGACCCGCCCGACACCGTTGTTGCCGCAACGGAGACTCCCATTGGTCTCGAGCATCAGCGCACCTTGATTCAGCAGTCGGGCTCATCGTCGGCAGACTTCGAGTTTGGAATCACCCGTCGCTACGAACGGGGACCTGACGATGCCGCCCAGGGACTGAAGAAGCTCCTGAGACAGGCGTCCGGCGCCACAGGTCGACGAATCTACTTCAGCTGGAAGGTCGACGTCGGCGAAGGGGCGTGGGCGGCCGTCGCAGCCGGCAGCTACGACGACGTCCTGAAGTCAGTGGCGGTGACCATCGACCGGAGCGACCAAACCGTCTTTCTCACCATCCACCACGAACCCGAAAACGATGCTGAGGGGACGCCCGAGGAGTATGTCGCCATGTGGCGGCACGTCCACGAGGTCATCGAGACGGAATTGGCCAACCGGCCGGGTGGCGGCTCCGTGGCGTGGGTGATGAACTACAAAGGTCACATCGACGGCGGAGGCCTCGATGAGGTGGATGCGTACTACCCCGGGAACAGCTACGTCGACTGGATCGCCTTCAATCCGTACAACTGGAAGTACTGCGGCGGTGAGAGTTGGCAGTCGTTTGCCGAGGTGGCGCGCCCAATGGTCGAATACCTCACCAGCAACGGCCGCTACCTGACCGCGGGGGAAGCGAAGCCACTGATGGTCGGGGAAACCGGTGCCCACGAAGGAAGATCGGATGCCGAGAGCAAGGCCCAGTGGTTTGCCGACATGAGCGCAACGCTGCAGTCCGAAGAGTTCGCCGCCATCAAGGCCGTCGTGTATTTCAACCAGGTCGATCCGACCTTCTGCGATTGGTACTGGGATTCATCGCCGGAAGCGGCTGCGGCTTTCACCGCTCTGGTGACGGACCCGTTTTTCCACCCGGCGTCGGTGGGGACGGAATCACCCTGAGTCTTCGCCCGCCGTCTCGACTGAATCCGCAGGCTCGCTCGATTGCCGATGGTCGGCCGCCTGTTGTTCGGCCTGGCGTTTGGCAGCACGAGACTCCGCAAATCGGACCCCGATCACGGCGAGCACGATCGGCACTGCAAACATGAGGATCTCGTCCCACCCGAACTGGTGAGCAAAGATTGGTGTGGGGACGATGAGCGGCGGCATGTGCTGGTACAGCATCGCGTACCGAAGCGGCAGCGCAACTCGGTCGTCGGCGGGGCTGACGACGCCCTTGCCTAAACATGCGCATATGCGTATAGTCCCCGCTCCATGTCGATCTCAACGGCAATTCTCGGAGCCTCCGGCTACGCCGGTGGCGAACTGATCCGGCTCGTCGATGGGCATCCCGCCCTCGACGTCGCCTACCTCGGTGCCCACAGCCGCGCCGGGGCGCTGCTTGGTGAGGTCCACCCTCAACTCGACGGCGGAAAGCGGCCGCTGGGCTCACTCGACCCGACCGCGGTGCCGCCGGTCGATCTGGCGTTTCTTGCCCTGCCTCACGGCGCCTCGGCCGAACCTGCGATGGCGCTGCTCGAGCGGGGGATCTGGGTCGTCGACCTGGGGTCGGACTTCCGGATGGATTCCCTGGATCGGTATGTTGCGGCATATGGCCCCGACCATCCCTACCCCGAGCAGTTGGGGGCGTGGGCGTACGGGCTGCCCGAGTTGTTTGGGGCACAGATCGCGGCCACCGACCGCACCGCGGCGCCGGGGTGCTACCCGACGTCGGCGATCTTGGCGGTGGCGCCGCTTGGAGCGGCAGGTCTCATCGCCAACGGCACCGTCGTGGTGGATTCGGCATCAGGCGCCTCAGGTGCGGGGCGGGCGGCGAAGGCAAACCTGACGTTTGGCGCCGTCGACGAGTCATTTGGTGCGTATGGGGTGCTGACGCATCGCCATCGGCCCGAAATGGAGCAAGGCATCGGCATGGTTGCCGGCTCCGACCCCACGATTGTCTTCACTCCTCACCTGGTTCCGATGCAGCGCGGCATTCTCTCGACTTGCTACGTGCCGGTGGATGCTGAGGTGACGGTAGATGACCTGAAGATTGTCTTCGACCGTGCATATGCGGACGCTCCGTTTGTCTCCATGATCGATACCCCTCCCCAGACCCGTTGGGTGGTCGGCTCGAATCGATGTCTGTTGTCGGTCCATCTCGACGAACGCAGCGGGACGGCGGTGGTGCTGGCGGCAATCGACAACCTTCTCAAGGGAGCCGCCGGACAGGCGATCCAGTGCGCCAATCTGATGCTCGACCTGCCGGAATCTGCCGGCCTGCCGACCACAGGATGGATGCCGTGAGTGTGACGACACCGCGGGGGTTTGCGGCTGCGGGTATTGCGGCAGACATCAAGGAGGGCGGCGTTCTCGACCTTGCGATAGTGGCGGCCGATCAACCAGCCGTCGCAGCTGCTGTGTTCACGGTGAACCGCGCCGCCGCGGCTCCGGTCGTCCTCAGCCGGCGCCATCTTGCCGCGAGCGACGTCTTCAAGGCCGTGGTGATCAACGCCGGATGTGCCAATGCGGCGACCGGGGCGGCGGGCGACGCGGCCGCCCTGGCCACGGCATCGGCCGCAGCCGCACATCTCGGCTGTCACGCCACCGAGATCCTGATTGCGTCGACCGGCACGATTGGGACACCGTTGCCCATCGACAAGGTGCTGGCAGGTCTCGGGGTTGCCACCGGTCGGCTCGGAGCGGGTCTGGCCGACGGCCACAGTGCCGCCGAGGCGATCATGACCACGGACACCGTGCCCAAGGAGACGGTCGCTCGCGGGGACGGATTCAGCGTGGGAGGTATGGCCAAAGGAGCCGGCATGGTGCGGCCCGACATGGCAACGATGTTGGCGGTGCTGACCACGGATGCCGTTGTCGAAGCCTCCGAGTTTCAAGCGGCGCTCGAGGTCGCCGTCGACGAGTCGTTTCACGCCCTCAACATCGACGGTTGCCCATCCACCAATGACTCTGTGTTCGCGCTGGCCTCGGGAGCGTCGGGCGTTCGTCCCGAGCAAGCGGAACTGGCGGATGTGCTGGCCACGGCAGCGCGCGATCTCGCCGGACAGCTGGCCGCCGACGCTGAAGGTGCTTCGCGAGTCATCACCATCGAGGTATCCGGCGCTCCCGATGTGGCGACGGCGCGCCGGGCCGGCCGCCACATCGCCGACTCGGGTTTGGTCCGGGCTTCCTTCTACGGCGGCGACCCCAACTGGGGCAGGGTGGTCGGGGCCCTCGGCGCGGCACCCGTCGACGTTGACCAGCGTCAGGTCGGAGTGGCGTACGCGGGCGTGACCGTCGCGGCCGAGGGGGTCGCGGTGCCGTTTGACGAGATGGCCTTGCTCGCCACCCTCGCCACCGGCGATTTCCGGGTATCGGTCTCGATCGGCAACGGACCGGGATCGGCTGCGGTGCTCACGACCGACCTGACCCCGGAATACGTGCGATTCAACGGAGAGCGGAGCTGAGGATGGCGACCGGACACTCGACACCACATCCGGCCAAGCCCCGCATCGCCAAGACGATGGGCAAGGCCCGCATCTTCAGCGAGGCCATGCCCTTCATCAGGGCCTATCGCGGCCAGACGGTGGTGATCAAGTACGGCGGATCCGCCATGGTCGACGATTCGCTCCGCAGCACGTTTGCCGACGACGTCGCCATGCTGCACTACGTCGGGATCCGACCTGTCATCGTGCACGGTGGCGGACCGCAGATCTCGATCGCCATGGGCCAGCGGGGCATCGAGCCGCAGTGGCACGAGGGTCTCAGGATCACCGACGCTGAGACCATCCGCGTGGTGCAGAGCACTTTGATCGGTGAGATCAACCCCGACATCGTGCGATTGGTCAATTCGCACGGCGCCGTAGCCACCGGGGTCAATGGTCTCGACGCCAACCTCTTCGTCTCCCGGCCCAAAGACAAGCGCCTGGGGTTTGTCGGTGAGGTGGCCGAGGTGAACGTCGGCATCGTGGAGGGACTGCAGGAACAAGGGTACGTGCCGGTGGTCGCCCCGCTGGCCCGGGGCGAGGACGGCGGGGTCTACAACCTGAATGCCGACACCGCAGCCGGAGCGCTGGCGGCGGCACTTGGTGCGGGCAAGCTCATCTATCTGACGGACGTCGAGGGCTTGTACCGCGACTTGGGAGACAAAGACTCGTTGATCGCCAGAATCACCGTTCCCGAACTCCACGAGCTACTCGAGACCGGCTCAGTGTCGGCTGGGATGCTGCCCAAACTCGACTCGTGCATGCGTGCCATCGAGAGTGGGGTAGCGCGGGCCCACATTCTCGACGGACGGCTCCAACACGCGCTGCTCCTCGAGATCTTCACCCCAGAGGGCATCGGGACCATGATGTCGATGGAGCCGGTCCCGTGAGCCCAGCAACGGCGGGGAGGCGGAGGTTGCTGCGCAGCATCCTGACGACGCGGCCGGTGTCGAGCCAGCAGGAATTGGTCGACCTGCTTGACGAGGCCGGGTATCCGGTCACTCAAGCGACGGTATCGCGCGACCTCGATGCCCTCGGCGCCACCAAGGAACGCGGACCCAACGGCGTTGCCCGCTACACGATCGTCGATCGCGCCATCCCCGATGAAGCTGAGCGGGCGGCGGCTCGCTCGATCGCCGAGTTTGTCGAGTCCATCACCTATTCGGGCAACCTCGTCGTGCTGCGCACTCCGCCGGGGGCCGCCCACTTGGTTGCGGGAGCCATCGACCGAGCCGACCTGGAGTACGTGATCGGCACCGTAGCCGGAGACGACACGCTGATCGTTGTGGCTGCCGAGGGCCGCAGCGGGCTGCAACTCGCAAGAGATTTGGAAAAGATAGGAGAAGGGCATTGAGCAGGAACGGCATCAAGAAGGTGGTACTCGCCTACAGCGGGGGCCTCGACACCTCGGTGATCCTGAAGTGGATCATGGAGGAGTATGGCGCCGAGGTGATTTGCTACACGGCCGACGTCGGCCAGGGCGCCGAAGCCGGTGAAGCGGTCGACAAGGCCCTGGCCACCGGTGCCGTTGAGGCGGTTGTCGAGGACGTGCGCGATGAGTTCGTCTCCGACTTCGTGTATCCGGCGATTCGGGCCAACGCGGTGTACGAGGGCTACTACCTGCTCGGAACTTCGCTGGCTCGTCCGCTGATCGGCAAGGGCCTGGTCGAGACGGCCGAACGCTTTGGCGCCGACGCCATCGCTCATGGTGCCACCGGCAAAGGTAACGACCAGGTGAGGTTCGAACTCGCCGCCTTTGCGTTGAAACCGGAGATCAAGGTGATTGCCCCGTGGCGGGAGTGGGATCTGCGGGGCCGCGCCGACTGCGTCGCCTACGCCGAGACCCACGGCATCCCGATACCGGTCACGGCGGAAAAGCCCTACTCGACGGATGCCAACCTGCTGCACATCTCGTACGAGGGCGGAGTACTCGAGGACCCATGGGCGCCGCCCCCTCCCGGCATGTTCAACATGACGGTCGACCCGGCTGATGCGCCGGACGAACCTGAATTGGTGACGATCGGTTTCCGCGACGGCAACGCAGTGACCCTGAATGGCCGTGAATTGAGTCCCGTCAACATGCTGACGGCGCTGAACTTGATCGCGGGACGGCACGGAATCGGTCGGGTCGACATCGTCGAGAACCGGTTTGTGGGTATGAAGAGCCGCGGGGTTTACGAGACGCCGGGCGGGACGGTGCTCCACCACGCCCACCGCGCCGTTGAGTCCCTGACGCTCGATCGGGAAGTCGCCCACCTGAGAGACGAGCTGGTGTCGCGCTATGCCGAGATGGTCTACAACGGATTCTGGTACGCCCCTGAGCGCGAGGCGCTCCAGGCCTTCATGGATGACGTGCAGCACCGGGTCAACGGTGAGGCACGGCTCAAGCTCTTCAAGGGCCAGGCCATCATCGACGGGCGTCGCTCCGACAGTCATGCCCTTTACGACGAGGCGACGGCAACGTTCGAGGCCGATGACGTGTATGACCAGGCCGACGCCGCCGGCTTCATCCGGCTACAAAGCCTGCGGCTCCGAACCTTCGCCGAGAAGCGTTTGGGGGAGGGCGAATGATTGTGGCCGGCGATTCCGGTAGGCAGCCATGACCCTGTGGAGCGGTCGCTTCACGGAGGGGCCCGACGAGGCGCTGTGGCACTTCACCGTCGATCGCTCCGACCGGCGGATGTTGTTCGACGACATCGCGGGCTCGCTCGCCCATGTCGGCATGCTCGGCTCCGTCGGAGTTCTCACGGCTGATGACGTCGACACCCTCACCGCCGGTCTCGAGGCCATCGAGGTCGAGGCCAAGGCGGGAGCCTTCGAGTATCTGCCGACCGATGAAGACGTTCACACTGCGGTGGAGCGCCGCTTGGGCGAGATCATCGGTGAAGTCGCCGGGAAGCTGCACACCGGGCGGTCGCGCAACGACCAGGTTGCGCTCGACCTCCGTCTCTATCTGCGTCGGGCGGCGCGCGCCAGGATGTCGCAACTCCACGAGGTGGTTGGGGTCATTGCGGCGAAGGCCGAAGAGGTGGGTGACGTTGTTGTGCCGTCGTACACCCATCTCCAGCAGGCCCAGGCGGTGCCGCTGGCTCACCACCTGTTGGCGTATGCCTGGATGTTGCTCCGTGACGTCGATCGCCTCGAGGACGCCCTGGCCCGGATCGATGTATCGCCGCTTGGCGCCGGGGCATCAGGAGGCAGTTCGCTGCCGCTTGACCCCGCCGACACGGCGGCACGGCTCGAAATGCGTGGCGTCTTCGAGAACTCGCTGGACGCCGTTGCGTCGCGTGACTTTGTCGCCGAGTACACGTTTGCGTGTACCCAGGCCATGGTTCATCTGTCCCGTCTTGCTGAAGAGTTGATTCTCTGGGCTACTACGGAATTTGGGTGGGTGACGTTCAGCGATCGACATACCACCGGATCGTCTGCGTTGCCCCAAAAGAAGAACCCGGACATTGCAGAACTCGTCCGCGGCAAGACCGCCGTTGCCATCGGCAACGTCACCGCGCTGCTCGGCCTGCAGAAGGGCCTGCCGTTGGCGTACAACCGCGATCTCCAAGAGGACAAGAGGGCGGTGTTCGCAGCAGACGACGCCCTTGATGGTGCGCTCGACGCCCTCGGTGCCATGCTGGCTTCCGCCCGTTTCCATCCGCCGCCTCCGGGCGCTTGGGTGACTGCGCTCGACCTCGCCGAGGTCCTCGTTGGGCGCGGGGTGCCGTTTCGTGAGGCCCATGAGGCGGTCGGCTCGCTGGTCGCCTCGCTGGTGGCTGCCGGCAAGACCCTGGCCGAGGTCACCGCCGAGGATCTCACCACTGCCCACACTGCGTTCGAGCCAGGCGACGTGTCCAGGATCGACCCGGCGGACTCGGTCTCTGCCCGCGCCACCGCAGGTGGCGGTTCATTCGGTTCGGTGTCCGCCCAACTCGAAGCACTGCGGGCGCACCGCTGATCTGTTCCGGCGTGGTTCAAGCGCGGTCTATGGAACCTCAGCCCCGCACGAACAGGGCGGAGATAGCGGCGCACCACCCTCGGTGGGTGAACCCACCGCCGACGGTGGCAGCGCCGTAGGTCTACCGACCCAATTGCCGCTGAGGGACCGATTCGAGCGAACAAAACCTCACATTGCGGATCGGATTGATACACAATGGCGTCAACACGAGACGGCGGGTCAGGTTTACCTGCGGTGTAGTCAGGGGGAAGGCATCCGAGGGGGGATGGCTAGATCACCGTCAGGTCTGGGGTAAGGCCCAGGTTGGAAGGAAACAACCAACCTGGGCCTTCTCTATCGGCGGGCTCACTGCGGGGTTGACCCGATGGCTCCAAGTTCATCCGCCGTACCTACGCCCGACCACCTCTCCAACTCGTCCGTCAGGTTCAGCGACTCGACCACGGCTGCGGTCTCGTACTCGCCCCAATCGCGGCGTGGCAGCATCCACATGACCTCGAATTGGTTGCCGTCGGGGTCGGCGCCGTACAGGCTCAGCGTGGCGCCGTGAGATGACTCTCCGGTGATGGCTCCGGCTGCGACAAGAGCCTCACGCATCTCGGCGAGTTGGTCGAGGGTGTCGACCTGCCACGCCAGGTGATAGAGCCCAGTATGGCCTCGACTTGGCCGCGGCGTCTCGGGACCGAGCCCAAAGAGGCCCAGATCGTGATGATTGGCGGAATCAGCCGCCCGGAGAAAGGCGGCGTTCATCCGTTCTTCCCGGCTGACCAGCCGGAAGCCGAGCGTGTCGATGTAGAACTCCAGTGCGGGCCCAAGGTCGGAGACAAAGAGCACAGCATGGTTGAGGCGCCGTATTCCAGCCATCGCGCTACTGGGCGTCCGGGGCTACGCGTGTCGCTTGCACTTCGAGTTCGAGTGCGACCGACTTGGCTACCAGCCATCCGCCGGCCTCGAGCGCCTGGTTCCAGGTCAGACCCCAGTCTTCACGGTTGAGTGTGGTGGCTGCAGTGAAGAGGGCCTTGTTGTTGCCCCAGGGATCGGTGGCAAGCCCCAGGTACGACATCGTCAAGGTGATGGGTCGGGTCGTGTCGCGGATGGTGAGGTCGCCGTCGACCTCGTAGCCGTCGCTCACTGTGCGGACTCCGGTGGAGCGAAACGTGAGCGCTTGGTGTGTCGCCACATCCAGGAAGTCGGCGGAGCGTAGGTGGTTGTCGCGATCCTCGACCCCGGTATCGATCGAAGCAGCGTCGATGGTGACGTCCACGGAAGACGCTTCGGGAGTCGGCCCGATGGTGATGATGCCTGAGAAGGTCCGAAAGGTTCCTCGAACTTTGGCGGCGACAAGGTGACGGACGCTGAAGGAGACAACGGTATGCGCCGGGTCGATCGCCCAGGTGCCGGTCTCGGGGATCGTCTGGTTCATCTGTGTGGTCATGTTCACATGTGTCCTTGCGTAGGAAGTATCTGCGTGCGCAGCTAATGTAGTCTGAGGAACCTGACACGTCAACTACTGCGTAGTAAGGTTTATGGGGCATGGTCACCAAACAGCAGGCAAACTCCATCGAGGACGAGCGGATCGGCGGTTACGGGCGACTGCTCGAGGTGCAGCGGCGCCTTCACAGGATCTTTGACCGCAGTCTGCGGGATCACTTCGGGATTTCGAGCGTCTGGTATGAGGCGCTGCTCAGATTGGGCCGGTCTCCGCAGCGGCAGATGTCGATCTCGGAACTCGGTGAGCAGGTCGTGTTGACGTCAGGCGGAGCCACGCGCCTGGTCGACCGTCTCGAGGAGATGGGCTACATCGAAAGGGTTGCCTGCCCCAGCGATCGTCGGGTCCAGTGGGTGCGGCTGACCGATCTGGGCCTCGAGGTACTGGTCGCCGCGACTGAGGTGCATCTTCGAGACCTCGACGAGCATTTCTCGGCGCACCTCACTACCGACGAGATGGCCACGTTGGCCGATTTGCTCGATCGAATCCGGATCGGTTCCGACGCCGCCTGACGGTTGTTCCGCCTCCGTGACCCGGCTCAGCCCCCGGTCGAGGACGCTTCCCGTGCCACTTCGGCCCCACGGGCTATGTCGTTGTCGAGGTTGCGGCCCACGATGGTCGATGCCGTCAGCATGGCACCCATCAACCCGCCGGCGACGCCGGGCGTGGCGACGTCCACCCCGGTGAGATAGAGCCCCTTGATGGAGGTCTTGGGTCGGAGCCGCCGCTCGGCGAAGCGCTGCGGGGTCGCCGCCAGACCGTAGACGGCGCCCTCGGCATGGCCGGTGAAGTGGATCGTCGAAAGCGGACTGGAGAGTTCCATGTGCTCGATGGCGCCTTCGACCTGGGGGACATGCCGGTAAAGCTGCTCGAGGAGTCTTGCGACCAGGCCATCCTTCAGCGCCTCGTACTCGGCACCCCGTTTCGACCATCGTTCACCCTGCCACCGTGCGAACCAGGCGAAGGGGGCAAAGCCGATGATCTCCAGGGTCGCCTTGCCCGGATAGCGGCGGGCGAAGTCGGGGTCCTTCGCCGATGGGAACGAAATGTAGGCAACCGGGAGGGGAGCGGTCGGGTCGGTTGCGTAGCGGGCCAAGTTCCCGTCGTGATCGTCGGATGGATACACCCAGAGGTTTGGCTTGGTCAACCCGAGTTCTTCGGTGGTGCGTTTGAGGCCGACGTACAAACACACATGGGACATCGAGAGCTCTTGGTCGCCTCCGACCGCAGTGAGGCTGGCAAACTCACTGGCCTCCGGCACCAGGTCGGTGAAGGTGAGGTGTGCCCCGGCGTCGCTGATCACGAGGGGGGCGAACAGTTCGTTGCCGTCCGCCAGGCGGACACCGATGGCTCTGCCCTTCTTGACGAGGATGGTCTCGACCTCGGCGCTCGTGTAGACCGCTCCGTTGCGGCTCTCGATGACGGGCAGGATGGTTGCCGCGATCCGACCTGATCCGCCGACGGGGTAGGACCCGCCCCACAGGTAGTGCCCCGCGACAAGAGCGTGGATGAAGAAGCTGCTTTGGCTGGGCGGCAACCCGTAGTCGCCCCACTGTGCGGTGAGCACGCCGGCAAGTCTGGGGCTGGCGCCGACTTCGTTGAGCACCTCGCGAGTGGTCCGTCTTGCGTTGCGAACCCCGGAGCGACGGATGACGCCACCGGCGAGAGCAGACACTGCGCTGTGCATGGCCTTTTCGGCGAAGTAGCGCCGTGCGCTGCCCGCCGTTGTCTTGACCACATCGAGGTAGCGGTCGATGGCCTCCGTTTCCTCGGGAAAGTAGCTGCAGAGCTTGTCTCGAAACTGGGTGGGTCCCTTGACGAAGTCGTAGGTGTCGTCACCGATGATGACCCGGTCGTAGACGTCGCCCATGTCCTCCCACTCGAGCTTGGCGTCGGTGATGTCGTCGAACATGCGACGGATCAGCGTATTGGGATTCCCCATCTGCCCGATGTAGTGGACACCAACATCCCATTCGAAGCCCCGGCGTCGGAAGGTGTGGGTGAAGCCACCTGCGGTGTAGTGACGTTCGAGCACGAGGACGCGCATCTCGGCGTGCTTGGCCAGCAGGGCTGCCGTGGCGAGTCCACCGATGCCTGAGCCGATCACGATCGCGTCGTAGCTGCCTTCGACGGCGTGGTGTTTGTAGGAAGTCCCGGTTCCCATGCTGCTCTCCGCGCCTTCGCACTCGACGCTCACTGCCGACACCCAACCTACTCCGAGCGAGTCGGACTCGAAACGAAGTCAGGCTGCGGTGGCCAGCGTCGACGGATCGACGCACACCGGGCAGTCGGATGCCGGACAGCGATCCACCACGGTGAAAGCGACACCGGCGTCGGCAAGTGCCTTCTCGGCAGCAGCAAATGGGTCACATGGAGAGGCTGGGTTCGTCTTCATATCGGCAAGGTATCAACTTGGTGTGACATAAATCGGTGCGGCGGAACGTGTCAAGGGGAATGAGACAGGGGTTGCTCAGATGGCGATGGGTTCCTTCTCGGGCCGGTTGATCCAGGTGGCTTGGGGCACTGTGGGTGCTTGGGGTGGTTTTCGGAAGCGGTCGGGTCGGTTGGCGTAGGCGGCGTTGAGCACTCCTTGGCGTTTCTGGCGGATGATGTCGTCGAGGCCGTAGTGGACGTTGGCTGGGGTGTTGAGGCCGATACCGGAGTGGCGGTGTTCGTTGTTGTAGTACTCGAAGAAGGTTTCGCAGAATGATCGAGCCGCGGCGATGTTGGCGAACCGTTTGGGGAAGGTGGGTGAGTATTTCAGGGTCTTGAACTGCGCTTCGGAGTAGGGGTTGTCGTTGGACTGGTGTGGTCTGGAATGGCTTTGGAGCACGCCGAGGTCGGCGAGGAGTTGACTGACGGTGCGTGACGTCATCGAGCTGCCTCGATCGGCGTGGAGTGTCAACTGGTCGTGGTCGATGTCGTTGGTGTAGATGGCGTCGGCGATGAGTTGTTCGGCGAGCTTGGCGGATTCTGTGGGGGCGACGAGCCACCCCACTACGTACCGGGAGTAGATGTCGAGGATCGTGTAGAGATGGAACCAGGTCCATTTGTAGGGGCCGGCGAGTTTGGTGATGTCCCAGCT
Organism: uncultured Acidimicrobiia bacterium; assembly: GCA_963821095.1. Lineage (GTDB taxonomy): Bacteria > Actinomycetota > Acidimicrobiia > Spongiisociales > UBA5794 > CAVPHV01. Next base: position 17,564 of record CAWGCJ010000014.1, read on the forward strand.
CCAGACTTCGTTGGGGCCAACCGCGACCAGTTCGGGTTTGATCAGCGCCGGGCGGCGAGCCTGGGCTCGACGTTCCCTGACCTGGTGACGTTGGCGCAGCAGGCGATACATGGTCGAGACCGACGCCAGGTAGGTGCCTTCGTCCAACAGGGTGGCCCATATCTGGGCCGGTGCCTTGTCGCAGAACCGTTCTTCGTTCAGGGTCTCGATCACGGTTTCAGCTTCGGTAGCTGTCAGGGCCCGAGGCGAGCGTCGTGGTATCGCAGGTCCATACCGGGGTCCCTGCCGTTGCCGGTAGTGGCTGGCACGAGATCGTCCGAGGGCTTCACAGGCTCGTTTACGCCCAACGATGGGAGCGAGTTCGTCGACTGCGGCGTCCAAAATGGCGGTCACGATTCGTCGGTGTCCGCGCTCTTTGAGATCTCCTCCAAGAGCGTGTGCACTTTTCCCTGGACCGTGATCACCGCCTCGGCCTGGGCCAGTTTGGTCTTCAGTCGCTCGTTCTCAGCCCGCAGCTTGGCCACCTCCGAACGGCTCGGCCCACCCCGACCACCGTCGCTCCGCCCGAGAGCGGCTTTCAACAGGCCCTGGCGATGTTGCCGCCGCCAGTCGGTGATCAAACTCGAGTAGAGGCCTTCCCTGCGCAAGATGGCGCCCTTCTCGCCGGTCTCGGATGCCCTGTCGTACTCGGCGAGGATCGACAACTTGTATTCCGGACTGAACGACCGGCGCACCGGATTCCTCAACGGCCTCCCACTCCCATCACTGGCAACAGCATCATCCATATGCCAAGTATCGGCCCTATAGATCGCTGCCCGCTTGTTTCCCACAACGGTTCACCTTTGCGGGGGCCGGGTGCCGGGTACTCGGTACCGATTCTCGCCGGCGCCCAAACGCCCACGAGCCGCGATCCTCGGCGCCGGCGAGCCCCAAATTCGCTCGTCCGCAGCGGTAGAGTCGCCAAACCACAACGTCACCCAGGAGAACCCATGGAGCTGAAGCGGTACGACGAGGTCGAATCCTTCCCTTTCGGCAACCTCGAGATCCGAGATATGACACCGAGCGTCTTTCGGGAGGCCAAGATGGCCGAGGTCGAGGTGCCCATCGGCGCCGACAACCCTCCCTACGCTGCTGCCGAGAACGAGAAGGTCTACGTCGGGATGAGCGGCGACATCGAGTTCAAGGTGGCCGGAGAGAGCGTCCGGATCCGTCGCGGGGACGTGCTGGTCATCAATCGCGGAGAGCAGTACAGCTACCACAACGGGGGCTACGAGCAGGGCCGCCTGTTTGTTATCCAAGCTCCGGCGGTCTGATCGGAACGGCTACCGGGCGAGCGGGACGACGTAGAGGTACGCCGCAGTGAAGTGGACGACGGACGCAATCACCACAAACACGTGAAATAGTTCGTGATATGAGAACACCCGGGGCCAGAGGCGGGGCCGGTTCGTGACGAGAAACACCATGCCGATGGTGTAGAGCAACCCACCGGCGGCGAGCAAAGCAACGGTGATCCAGCCCGCCTCGTTGGCGATCGGGATCATCAGCGGCAGCGACAACCATCCGAGCGTCGTCATGAGGGCGATCGAGAAGTTGAACTGCTCGCGTGGGAAGAAGGCGATGTGGCCGATGCCAAATACGGCAATTCCCCAGCAGACGCCGAGGCAGAGCCAGCGCAGCCAGCCATCGAATAGGATCACCGCAAATGGGGTGAATGTGGCGGCGATCAGGACAAAGATCATGGAGTGGTCGAGTCGCTGCATTCGCTTCTTCCAGGCGTCTGCCCAGGGGATGGAGTGGTAGAGCGAACTGGTTGTGTAGAGCGCCATCAGGCCGAGCCCAAAGACCACAACGGCGGCTCGGCTCGGCCATGAGGGGGCTCGGAGCAGGAGGAAGATCGTCCCGGCAATGGCGGCAAGTGCGGCGCCGCCATGGAGAAACCCACGGACGGGGTTCTGCATTTTGCCGAGGGTGAAACGGGTGTGATGCATGACTCTCAGTATGGCTTATGTGGCGATTGTCCGCTACGGCGGCAATTATTGGGCGCCGGCTCTGATTCCATCGACCGGCCGGGCGGCGTTCTGAAGGAGGTCGATCGTGACTGCGGATGTGCTGCGTATCGCCAACTGCTCGGGTTTCTTCGGGGACCGTCATGCGGCGGCACGAGAGATGGTCGGTGGCGGTCCAATCGACGTGCTCACCGGCGACTACCTGGCCGAGCTGACTATGGCGATTCTGATGCGGCAACGGATGAAGGACCCGGCAGCCGGGTACGCCCGCACCTTCCTCACCCAGATGGAAGAGGTGCTCGCCGACTGCGTCGGGCGCGGCATCAAGGTGGTTGCCAATGCAGGCGGGTTGAACCCAAGCGGGCTTGCCGCGGCGGTGCAGGAACTCGCCACCCGGCTCGGTGTCTCGATCACCGTGGCCACGGTCACCGGCGATGACCTCATGCCCCGAGCCGGCGAGTTGAGCGGCGAGCTCACCAACATGGCGACGGGGGAGCGCCTCGAAAACCGAGGGCTGACCTTGGTGACGGCCAACGCCTATCTCGGCGGTTGGGGAATTGCAGCCGCGCTCTCTCGGGGCGCCGACGTCGTGGTGACGGGCAGGGTCACGGATGCCGCGCTCGTAGTCGGCCCGGCGGCTTGGCGATTCGGCTGGGAGCGAGACGATTGGGATGCCCTCGCCGGCGCCGTCGTCGCCGGGCATGTCATCGAGTGCGGCGCCCAGGCCACCGGCGGCAACTACAGCTTCTTCGCCGAGGTGCCCGGCATCGACCGGCCCGGGTTCCCGATTGCCGAGGTCCACTCGGATGGGAGTTCGGTCATCACCAAACATCCCGGCACCGGTGGACTCGTCTCGGTTGGCACGGTGACGGCACAACTTCTCTATGAGATCGGCCCTCCGGGCTACCTGAACCCGGATGTCGTGGCGAGGATCGACACTGTTGAACTCCATCAGGATGGGCCGGATCGAGTGGTGATCGCCGGCGTGAGGGGAGAGCCGCCGCCGCCGACGACCAAGGTGGCCGGCACTGCCCTGGCAGGCTTCCGCAACTCATTCACCTTTGTCCTCGCCGGGCTCGACATCGAGGCGAAGGCGGCGATGGTTGAGTCGGCGTTGTGGGCTGAACTCGGTGGCAAAGAGCGATTCACCGCCGTTGATGTGCAGTTGCTGCGCACCGACCAGGAGAACCCCGTCTCCAACGAGGCGGCCTTCGCTCACCTGAAAGTCACCGTGATGGATCCGGACCGGCTCAAGGTCGGCCGTATGTTCTCCAATGCCGCCGTGGGCCTTGCGTTGGCCAACTACCCGGGGTTCACCATGACGGCTCCTCCGGGACCGGAGTCGCCAAACGTCGTGTACTGGCCTGCCCTCGTGGCCCAGCCGCCGAGCTTCGTCACCGTCGACGGCGAGACGGTCGAGGTTCCACCGACTGTGGCCGCTCGTGCCGCGACGGCCGTCGACCCGGGTCGACTCCCGGAGGTTGCTGCGTCGGCCTTGGCTGGCGATGACGTGGTGGTGGCCCCGATCGGCAGGGTGGTCGGGGCGCGGTCCGGCGACAAGGGCGGAGATGCCAACCTCGGCGTGTGGGCCCGCAACGACACCACATACGCGTGGCTCGATGCCTTCCTGACTACCGAGCGGCTGCAGGGACTGCTCCCGGAGACGGTCGGCCTCACCGTGGAACGGTACCGGCTACCGAACCTGCGAGCGATCAACTTCGTCCTAGTTGGGTTTCTCGGTGAGGGGGTGGCTTCTTCGTCCAAACTCGATCCGCAGGCGAAGAGTCTGGGGGAGTATTTCCGGGCGAAGCTGGTACCGATACCCGAGGGCCTACTCGCCTACTGAGCGCCGCGTCCGATGCCGGCGCGCTTGAGGACCGCAGCCGGAACCCCGGCTTCACGCCATGCGGTGTAGGAGATCCCCTTGCGAGCGGAGTACGCCCCGGCGTATTCGACGAACCCGTCCTCGAGCGTTGCGAGGTCGGCCGCATCGGCCAGCTGGGCGAGCTGGGTTTCGATATCGATTCGCTGTTGGATCAGGTCGAGACGCTTCAGCGGATCCGTCTCGTCGCCGATGCGCACGTCGACCTGTTCGAGGCGATTGGTCAACGTTTCGGGGGTGACCGGGCGGCCGGGGCGCCGCGTCCCGAGTGCCTCGAGGTAGCGCTTCAGGGCCCGAGACTGGCGGCGACCTTCGGCGAGCGCTGCCTTGTGTTCATCTGACATGGCCATGAAGTACCTCCGGGACAGGAAGAATCGGGTGCCCGGCCAATACTGGCACGGGAACGGAGCGTACGGGCCGGCTCGTTACTCCAATAGAGTGGGAGCAACTCCTATGAAACCAAAAGAGATCATCAAGCAACCGCTCTACCGGGTGTACGAGACCCGGCTGCTCGGTCACATGGATCGTTCCCGCTTGCCGCGGCACATCGGCGTGATTCACGATGGTCATCGGCGCTACGCCCGTGCCGAGCGGTTGCCCGACTACGCGGCCAGCTATCGGGTCGGTATGAGCAAGTTCATCGACTTCCTCCACTGGACGGACGAATTGGAGATAGAGGCCGTCACCTGCTGGCTGCTGTCGACGGAGAACCTGGAGCGCCCGGCTGAGGAGCTGGAGCCCTACTACGACGTGCTGATCGAGCTCTTCGAGAGCATTCCGGAGGCGGTGCAGGGTCACGATGTGAAGGTTGCCTTCATCGGAAGTCTTGATTTGCTGCCGGCTCGGCTGGTCGAGGCGGCCAAGCGTCTCTCTGAGAAGTGCGGAACCGGAAAACGCAGGATCACGATCGCCCTCGCCTACGGCGGCAGGCAGGAGATCATCGACGCCGTGCGCGATCTGGTCGGCAAGTTGGCTGCGAACGGTGCCGCGCCGGAAGAGATCGCCGCCGGGATCGACGCCACCTCGTTGGCCAGCCATCTCTACACCGCAGACCTCCCCGACCCCGACCTCGTCATCCGTACCAGCGGCGAAGCCAGACTCTCCGGCTTTCTGCTGTGGCAATCTGCCTACGCGGAGTACTCGTTTGTCGATGTGTACTGGCCGGCCTTCCGGCGGGTCGATTTTCTCAGGGCGTTGCGCGATTTCTCCCTGCGCAATCGTCGCTACGGCAAGTAGCCCGTAGCCTGCCGAGATGCGTTTGCTCATTGCCGTGGCGTGTTGTCTTGTCCTCGCGGCGTGCACGTCTTCGACCGACGACGCGGCCGAGGAATCCCCGGCTACTGCAGCGCCGACCGCAACACTGGCACCGACCACAACGACGACCACGCTCCCACCCCGGCAGGCGTTGTGCCTCTCCGCCGCCGAGCAACTGGCGGTCCACGGTGGCGTCGCCATCCACGTCACCGATATGGCGGGCCAGGAGCTCGGCGTATTCGGCGCCGACGACGAGATCCTTGCTGACGTAGCGCCGGTCGGATCCGAATTGCGGTTCACCTATCACGCTCCAGACGGGACACCAACCGAGGTGAGTTGGACGCAGACGGTGGCAGGCGATCCCGGGTGGGATGAGGTCGAGCAGCCCTGGCGAGAAGATGGTGTTGCGGAACAGATCGTGCTCGGCTGGCAGGTCGGCACCAATCAACAGACCCACCTCGGTCAGCTGGCGGCGGCGCCGCAGGTGAACGTGGTCTCGCCGATCTGGTGGCACATCGTGGACGACGGGTCGCTCGAAGACCGATCCAACCCGGATTACGTCGCGGCAGCCGCCGAACGCGGTGTCACGTTGTGGCCGGCAATCCAATCGTTGGACGCCGAGGCTGTCGCGGCGTTCTTGACAGGTGACGGTGGGCCTCAGGCGGCGGCCGCTGACGTTGCGGCCCGTGCCGCCGCGGCCGGCGTGGCCGGGGTCAACGTCGACATCGAGGGTTACAACGCCGACGAGGCGCAGCTCGTCGTCGAGTTTGTCTCCGGGCTCACCGAACGCGTCCACGAGTGGGGTGGTGTGGTGTCGGTCGATGTGGTGCCCCGGTCCGATCTGTGGGAGGTCACGCCGGAATCGTACGAGTTCTGGTCGACCGCGCCGCTGCGCCGTGAGCTGGCAGCAGCCTCGGACTTCGTGATCCTGATGGCGTACGACCAGCACAACCCGCTCCGCCCGGCGGGTCCGGTGGCCGACCCCGGGTGGGTCGAAGAGGTGCTGGCCTATGAGTTGCGTTACTCCGATCCTCACCGGGTGATCCTTGGGGTGCCGATGTACGGGCGGATATGGAACGAAGCGGACATCGACTCGCCCCGGGCCGTTGGTATCGGCGCCATCGTCGCTACGGCCGCCGCCGGCGAGGTGCAGAACGACCCCCAGTTCTTGGTCCCGCGGGTGGAACTTGGCGACGGTCGCTTCACCTGGCTCGAGGACTACACCGCGTTCAGAGTCCGCGCCGGCCTGGTGCCCGAGTACGGGCTGAGCGGCTGGGCGGCGTGGCGACTCGGCCTCGATACACCGGAGGCGTGGAACCAGTTGAACCCCATGTTGGACGGCTGAGTGCCGAGGGTCTGGTCACCGAGTCCGCAGCGAAGGCATTAGGTGTTCCTGATCGTTGAACGCCCGCAAGCTGAAGACGTGCTCGCCGGCCAGTGGCACCGTGCTGATGCGGGCCAGCGAGGCGTGGCCGAGCACGAAGCGCTCCCACTCCCATGGCGTTGGTTCGGCGCCGAGCAGGAATCCAAGTGCGGTCGAGTTGGTACCGGCGTGGGCAACGATCACGATCCGCTTCGGGTCCGTGTCCACGTGCCAGAGGTGGGGTCGCCCGCGGTCGTCGGGCCTGACGGACCGGTCGGCGAGGATCCGGGTCATCGCCGAGGTGATCCGATCGTGGAAATCGCGGAAGCGCTCGCCTCCGGCGAGGCCCTCCCACCATTCTTCAGGGCTGCGGTCCCGGCTCTCGGCGAAGATTCGGTGTACATCCTCGGCCTTGATGCCTTGCCACTCGGGCAGCCGCAATTCGGTGAGCCCATCGATGGTCGTCGGCGTGATCCCGGTCGCCTCCACCAGCGGTGCCGCGGTCTGCTGAGCTCGCAGCGCCGGCGAAACCAGGATCTCGCTGATTGGAGTCGTGTCGTTGGCAAGCCGCTCCGCGGCGAGGCGAGCCTGTTGCTCCCCGAGTTCGGTGAGGTACGGATTGGATTGGTTCAGCTCGTCGACGCTCCACGCCGGCTGTCCATGACGGATGAAGATGAATTCCATGGCCGAGAGAGTACTGAGCCGCCACCCCAATCACCCGCCCCCAGCGCCGAAACCCACCCGTTCCTGCGTGGTTGGCGTACGCGGTTTCTAGTACCTGAGCCACGCCGGAACAGGTAAGGGACCCTGCAAATGAATCGAAGCCGCCAAATTGGCGGCTCCGATTCGGGCTTAGACGGGAGGTAGGAAGGCATCCTGTCTGACTACGCTATCGGCACTCCGCACCACGAACCTTGAGAGGTTTCTTGGAGAACTTCGAGAATTCCCGAAAAGCCCTGGTCACGCATCTCAGAACACACGCGCTGCGGACGGATGGACCCTTTGTTTTGGCGTCCGGCGAAGTGTCCGACTGGTACGTCGACGGCCGTCAGACCACATTCGATGGCTACGGAGCCCGCCTGGTTGGTGCCTGCATCGCTGCGCTTCTCGACGATGAGGTGACTGCCGTCGGCGGGATGACGATGGGCGCCGATCCGATTGCGGTTGCCGCCGCCGTGATGGCGGAGCGGCCCCTCAAAGCGTTCTCCGTTCGGAAGGCCGCCAAGAACCACGGAACGGGCGGTCGCCTGGTTGGGCCGGTGGGACCCGACGACCGAGTCGCCGTGGTCGAGGATGCCACCACGACGGGTGCGTCCGCTGCCGCCGCTATCGCCGCGCTGCGTGGAGAGGGTGTTGCCGTGATCCAGGCGATCACGCTCGTCGACCGCTCGTTCGGAGCTGCCGGCGCGGTCATGGAGGAACTCGGAGTACCGTTCCTTTCTGTGGTGACCCTCGAAGACCTCGGCGTCGAGTGATGGAACGCTTCAGCGTTGACCGCTCGCCCCTCCGCCAGTTCGTGATGGGACTGGTGGGTTTGCTGTTGATCTTGTCCGCCATCGAACTCGTGTGGGTGCACCAGATCACCCTGGAGCCCGAGACCGACGACTCCGGCCAGCTGACGACCCGGGGTCAAGCGCGACGCAGGGTCGACCTGATTTGGGGCAGCGCCTTCCTCGTCACCGGAACGGGCTTGCTCCTGGTTTCGCTCATTGGCTTGGTTCGGCACGAGTCGGTGGTCGAAGCCACCGACGATGGCCTGCGACTCAGGCTTGCCGGCCCGCAGGGGATGATCTCGATCCCGTGGGGTGAGGTGATTGCAGTGCGCTCCGGAAGCGTCAGCGAAGACGCCCGGGTGGCGGTGCCGGTCCTCTACGTCGACGTCGCGGATGCCAACGCATTTCCGGCCGAGCTGTGGGGCGGCGAGTGGGAGGGCAACACCATGCGGGTTGATGCCGAATCGTGGGCGGTTGCTCCCGAGGAGGTGGCTGTTCGTGCCCAGATTGCGCTCGACCGCTACCGCCGCGACAACGGGGATCTCGTGGTCGACGAGGACGGGAAGCCGGCGCCGTACGTCTGAGCCGCCGGGATGTCTCGCCGGGCGGGTACCGTGAGACCATGCTGATTGGATCCCATGTCTCGCCTCAGGACCCACTCGGCGAAGCGAAGTCTCGCAACGCCGACGTGGTCCAGATCTTCCTGTCGAACCCACAGTCCTACAAGGCCCCCAAGCCGCGTGAGGATGCCGAAGCGCTCAAGTCGTCCGGCCTGCCGATCTACGTGCACGCGCCGTACATCATGAATCCGGTGTCGCCGAACAATCGGATCCGGATTCCGAGCCGCAAGACCTTGGCGCAGATCATGGAGGCGGCCGGCGACATCGGTGCGGCTGGCGTGGTCGTGCACGGCGGCCACGTCGGCGACGACGAGGACATCGCCGTCGGCTTCGAGCGCTGGCGCAAGGTGTTCGAGTACGGGGACGGCGGATGGGAGGTCCCGCTGCTCATCGAGAACACAGCCGGTGGCGGGCATGCCGTGGCGCGCGACCTCGCCAGCTACGGGCCGCTGTGGGCCGAGATCGGCGAGTTCAACGTCGGAGTCGTGCTCGACACATGCCACGCCTGGGCCGCAGGTCAGGATCTTGGGGTTGCCGTCGAAACCCTACGCGACCTGACCGGGCGGGTTGACCTGGTGCACTGCAACGACTCGCGCGATCCGTTTGATAGTCGCCGTGACCGTCACACCAACCTCGGTAGGGGTGAAATCCCCGAGGAGCTCATTGTGGGCGTGGTGCGGGCGGCGGATGCACCGGTGGTCGTGGAGACCCCCGACGACGACGGCGGACAAGCCGCCGACATCGCCTGGCTGCGGGATCGGGTCTAGAGCGCGGTCCGTGGCGCGTTGAGTAGCCTCAACTGCATGGAATGCCAAGCGTGTGGGGCCGGAAACGAGCCTGGATTCAGCTTCTGCTCTAATTGCGGAAGCGCTCTGGCTCGAGCATGTCCAGCGTGCCGGACCTCGAATGGTCCCGATTTCAACTTCTGCTCGAACTGTGGAGCGTCGTTGGCTGGGGGATCAGCCGGAGATGACGAAGCTGCGACGGGCGTCCAGCCACCGGAGGATGCCGGAGAGCGTCGCTTTGTGTCGGTTCTGTTCGCCGACCTCGTCGGCTTCACCGCCTTCTCCGAGTCCCGGGACCCCGAAGAGGTGCGAGCAATGCTCACTCGGTACTTCGATCTGGCTCGGCAGGTTGTGAGCCGATTTGGCGGCGAGATCGACAAGTTCATCGGCGACGCCGTGACTGGGTTCTGGGGTACCCGAGTAGCCCTCGAGGATGATGCCGAGCGTGCCGTCCGAGCCGCGCTGGAACTGGTCGGCGCCGTTGCCGATCTGGGAAAGGACCTCGACATCCCAGAACTGAGCCTGCGCGTCGGCGTCCTTTCGGGCGAGACGAGTGTCGGCGCCGGCGGAAACGAGATAGGTCTCGTTGTCGGCGACATCGTCAACACGGCCTCGCGGTTGCAGTCGATGGCGGAGCCCAATTCTGTCTACGTCGGCGATTCGACCCGGGCGCTCGCTGCTTCATCTATTCGATACGAGCCGGTAGGGGAGCTCGACATGAAGGGCAAGACCTCGCCGGTCACCGCGTGGCGGGCCGCGGAGATCGTGGCCGAACGTGGTGGACGTGGCCGTGCGGAAGGTGTTGAGCCGCCGTTTGTCGGCCGGGAATACGAGCTGCGGCTACTGAAGGACCAACTCCACGCCACGATGGATGAAGGACGAGCCCGGCTGATCTCCTTGGTCGGAGAGGGCGGCATCGGCAAGAGCCGGCTTGCGTGGGAGCTGTTGAAATATGTCGACGGTCTCGCCGACGTGGTCTATTGGCACCACGGGCGATCGCCCGCCTACGGGGACGGAGTGACGTTCTGGGCTCTCGGGGAGATGGTGCGCCAGCGCGCCCGTATTGCGGAGACGGATGATCAGCATCGCGCGGCCACCAAGCTACGCACCACCGTCGCCCAGTATGTGTCCGATCCCGAAGCCAATGATTGGATCGGACCTCGCGTTGCCGGCCTGCTCGGGTTGGAGGCGATGCCTGACGGCGAACAGGCTGAGCTCTTTGCGGCGTGGCGCAGCTTCTTCCAGCACGTGGCCGAACATGGTCCGACAGTCCTCGTCTTCGAAGACCTGCATTGGGCCGATGAGGGCTTGCTCGACTTCATCATCGAGTTGGTGAAGCGGTCGTCCGGGTATCCGATCCTCGTGATCACTCTGAGCCGCCCCTCCTTGTTGGAGCGATCTCCCGACTGGGGCGCAGCGCGCCGCGGCTTCATGTCGGCCCACCTCGCGCCTCTGGCCGACGGAGACGTCGCCATCTTGGTTCGGGGGATGGCTCCTGGGATCCTTGCCGACACCGTCGACTTGGTTGTGAATGCCGCCGCCGGCATCCCGCTCTACGCAGTTGAGTATGTGCGCATGTTGGTCGCTGGCGGCGACCTGATCGACGACGGCACCGGGTTTCGTCAAACGGCGGAGGTTGACTCCCTTTCCGTCCCTGATTCACTGCACGCCGTTGTGGCGGCGCGCATCGACCGGCTCGGATCCGACGAACGAGCCGTTGTCCAGGACGCCGCCGTCTTGGGGCAATCATTTACGCTCGATGGTTTGGCGGCGCTATCTGGTCGATCCGAGGACGAGTTGGATCGGATCGTGTCCCAGTTGGTGCGCGCCGAGATTCTCCACTACGACGATGACCCGCGTTCGCCCGAACGCGGCCAGCACAAGTTCGTCCAGGGCGTGATCCGCGAGGTCGCCTACGGACGGTTGTCTCGCGGTGATCGAAAGAGCCGGCACATCGCGGTGGCCCACCACTACGAGGGAGGCGGAGCCGTTGAGTTCGCCGCCATCGTGGCCGACCACTACATGAGAGCGCTCCAGATCGAACCCGACGAGGCCCTTGCTTCGGCGGCGCGGGCATCGATGCTGGCGGCGGCTCAGAGGGCGTTTGACTTACACGCCCACCGGCAGGCCCTGACCCTGGTGCGCCGCGGGCTTGACATCCCAGGTGAGGATGCCGGCCGGGTTGCGCTGTGGGAGCTGGGTGCACTGGCCGCTAGTCACGTCTCCGAGGGCGACGTTGCGGTCGGCATGGCGACTGAGGCCCTCGGATGGCATGAGGGTCATGCCGACAGCAGCGGGGTGGTGCGGGCGGCTCGCATCCTGGGCTATGCCCTGTTGTCTCTCGATCAGCCCGCAGACGCCCTTGAAGCGATGGGTCCCTACTTTGTGCCCGGCGAGGGGGCAGCTGCGGAAATGACAAGGCTGGGGGCGGAACTCGCCCGTGCGCACATGCTGGCGGGAAACTCGCAAGCCTCGGCGGACGTAGCCCGCGACACCATGGTTGCTGCTGAAGCTGCCGGCGACCTGGAGGTCGTGGTCGAGACGCTCAACACGAGGGGGACTGCCCTGCTGAGCCTGGGTCGACTCCAGGAATCGCTGGCTCTGCTGGCCGGAGCCATACAGTTGGCGGCCGAATTGGACTCTCCGCTCTCCGAGGTGAGGGCCCTCAACAACTATGGAGTATCCGCGGCGGCCCAGGGGCTGGTCGCAGATCCTTTGCTAGCGCAGCGCTTCTTCGAGATGACGCAACGACTCGGGATCTCCGATTTTGAGCTCCGCGGAGCGATCTGGAAGTCACAGGAGTTGCGCCTCGCAGGGGACTTCGCCGACGCCGTTGCCTTTTTTGAGAGCCTCGAGCTGCCGCCGGCGTCAATGTGGGGTCGCGTCATGGGGGCAGATGCAGCAACTTCGCGGTGGGCGTCGACGAACGACGACGCGGTCCTTGACCAGGCGACGCGGGACCTAGCCGAAATACCGTCCCAACAGGAACCCCAGCTACAGACGTGGATAGAGGGGTTGCGCGCCGCTATCACGTTCCTGGGTGATGATCCGCTTGTCGCGTACACCCAGGCAACAGCAATCGATCGAAGCGGTTTGATCCCGGCCAATGGGGCGTGGGAACTCGGAGTGTGGTCGGCGATCCGACTCAAAGACGCGACGCGACTCGAGACGGCGGCCGAAGGGCTTCGATCCACACTGGGGCGGAGGTTTGTGGTGATACGGCAAACGGCCGCCGCGGCCCTGACTGCGCTAGAGGGCGATGTTGATGCCGCAGCGCCCATGTTCGTGTCGGCAATCGAGCATTGCCAGAAGGTTGATGGCCCTCTCTCGGCGATGATCCTGCGGGCGTTGTTCGGCGAGTTGCTGCCCGGCAACGACCAAGCCCGAATCGAGGCCGGCCGGGCCCTCGATTGGTTCAGCGCAAAGGGAGCTGCAGGCTATCTCGCACTGTTCGCCCACGTATGGCCGTCCTCGGCTGTTTCCGCCGAGACCGGATGAGACGGTTGGGAGTTTGGAGCCGTCGGCAGGATCTGAGCGGGTGTCAACGACCTTGCCGCCCTTCTGATGGAAGGCCCGTTCCAGCCGGTTGAGTACTCCGGCGGTTCGTGCCGCAGTGTCGGCAAGCGTGTGCGGGAAAAGCGAATAGGTGCAGAAGACGCCGACGAGAAGGCCGTCGAAGTCCGGCAAGCCATCGATCCACGACGTCAGACGTTGCGTCGGCTCACCTCCAACCGGCCTGCCTACGCGGGTTTCGCAGCCGGCGATCAGCAAGTTCGGAGACCGCACGATCACGGTACCCGCACCATGCCATTGGTTCGACAGTCTCCTAGTTGTCTGCCGAACCAGGCCAGTTCGTTTGCTCGCTGCGAGCGCACCGGACGTACCTATGGTCGGTCCGGCGACCACTCACGGCGATGGTTCGACAGTCCCTTAATACGGCCGAGCCGTCACGCCTCCCAGAAGCACTGACACCAGGATTCCCAGGGGGAACGTTCCCCAGTAGGACAACTCCAGGCCGATGTTGCCGAAGAACAACATGAGCAGCCAGGTGGCCGGGAGCGTGAAGATCAGGAATGCCACTCCCATGAACAGCAGACCCTTCAGAAAATCTCCCACGGTCTCACTTCTCCTTCGATTGAGTGTTCGTGATGCTACCGACCTGGCTCTTGAATCCTGGGTATCACCCGCGGTCTGCCAAACGCGCCGAGGACGCCCCCCTGAAGGGGCGCCCTGGCTCTCACAGGATGGTCCGACCGAGCTAGCTCAGATAGCCGGCGAGATCCGGCGCCGTCGTGTCGCGTCCGGAGATGAATGCGTCGACGTTCTCGCGAGCATCCGAGTCGCGGTACTGCACCGGGGGGCTCTTCATGAAGTATGACGACGGTGCCAGCAAGGGGCCGCCGACCCCGGCATCCATCGCCAGCTTGATGCAGCGTACGGCGTCGATGACGACGCCGGCCGAGTTGGGGGAGTCCCAGACCTCGAGCTTGAGTTCGGCGTTGAGTGGGACGTCACCGAAGGCCTTGCCCTCGATCCTGATGTAGGCCCACTTGCGGTCCGTCAGCCACGGAACATGGTCCGAAGGGCCGATGTGGACACTGTCGCGCCCGATGCCGTTGTCGAGTTGGCTCGTCACCGATTGGGTTTTCGAGATCTTCTTCGACTCGAGCCGCTCGCGCTCGAGCATGTTCATGAAGTCCATGTTGCCGCCGAAGTTCAGCTGGTACGTCTGCTCGACCTCGACCCCACGGTCCTCGAACAGGCGGGCGAGATTGCGGTGGACGATCGTGGCGCCGACCTGCGATTTGATGTCGTCGCCGATGATTGGCACGCCGGCATCAACGAAGCGTTGCGCCCACTCGGGATTCGAAGCGATGAACACCGGAATGCAGTTGACGAACCCGACCCCGGCCTCGAGTGCCGCTTCGGCGTAGAACTTGGTTGCCTCCTCGGAACCGACCGGCAGGTAGGAGACGAGCACGTCGGCGCCGGACTCGCGCAGCGCTGCCACCACGTCGACGGCTTCCTCTGCGGATTCCTCGACGGTTTCGCGGTAGTACTTGCCGAGCCCGTCGAGGGTCGGACCCCGCTGCACCAACACCCCCGTGTCGGGCGTATCGGAGAAGCGGATCGTGTTGTTCGGCCCCGACCAGATCGCCTTGGCGAGGTCCTGACCGACCTTGGCCGCATCGACGTCAAAACCGGCGACAAACTCGACGTCGCCGACGTGGTAGCCGCCGAGGTCGACGTTCATCAGACCGGGGACTTCGGTGCCGGGCTCGGCATCCGCGTAATAGGTGACGCCTTGCAGTAGGGAATTGGCACAATTGCCGAGGCCGGCAATCGCAACTCTTACCTCGCTCATGGTGGTTCTCCTCCTGTGAGATCTCAGATGGTGCGCTTCGGCTCGAAGCTCTGTCGCTCTGCAGCGATCAGTTCGTCGAGCCAGGCGATGTCGGCTTCCGTCGATTGCACCGACCGTTCCATCAAAGCCCGGGTGTAGCGGTCGATTTGTTCACGACCTCGTGTCGTGGCTTGGCGCAGGCTGCGGGTGGACTCGCCGAGATGCTCGACCAGTCGGCGCCGCCGCCGCTCCAGGGTCTTGACCCTCATCGCCGGCTCCAGGTAGCGAAAGAAGGCAAGGCGCAGATTGAAGCGACGGTCCTCTTCGAACGTCTCGGTGTCTTCCAGCAGCAAGCGCTCGAACTCGGCGCTGCCTGCCGGCGTGATCTGGTAGGCCTTGCGACGACCGGTGACCCGCATTGCCTCGATCAGTTCGCGCTTTTCGAGCCGGCGCAGTGCCGGGTAGAGCGAGCCGAAGGACACCTTCCAGAAGCCAAGGCCGGCGAGCTGTTGCTTCAACTCGTAGCCGTGGCGCGGGGTGTCGCGCAGCAGACCAAGAATGGCAAGATCGAGCATTTGGATACCAGTCTGTTATATCGAATCGATATAACTATAGCGGTTCGATATAACAAGACAACACAACATGAGGCCGGGCGAGAAGCCGGGGCGAGCGGCAACCAGAGGAGGTTGATTGCCGAAGTGGCTGGACTAGGTCGCTACCCCCGTTACGATTCTGTCTATGTGGCGCAAGTTCCTGCTTTGGGGCGGGCTATTGGTAGGCATCCTCGTCCTGTTGACGGGGGGCACTGCCGTCGCCCACATGGTCAACGAGGCCGTCTATGACGGCGAGGTGGCGCGCAACGTCTCAGTCGCCGGTGTTGACGTCAGCGGTCTCGGCAAAGAGGACCTCTGGGAGGCGCTCGACGAGATCGAAGCCGAATGGGGCCGGATCCCCGCCACCGTAGCGGCCGCCGATTTTGAGATCACGACGGACATGTCCGAGTTCGGCGTCAAGATCGACCGGGTCGCGGTAACGGAAGCCGCCATGGCGGTCGGTCGTGACGACGGCTTCGTCGACGACCTCCGCTCCTGGCTACGTTCCTTCTTCGGCAAGACCCGCTACGTCCCGCTCAGTTTCGAACTCGACCAGGCGACCACCATCGCCTACATCGACAACCACGAGGAGGCGCTGCGGGTCTCACCAATCGAACCCTCATTCACCGGCGCCTCCGGCACGATTGTGGTGACGGATGGGTTTGACGGTGCTCGGATCGACGGTGCGGTCGTGGCCGCGGCCCTGGAACCTGTGGTCGAGTCAGACCTGCCGCCCTACAGCGTTGCCGTCGACCTCGTGCCGGTACCGCCGCTCACCGATGATGTGAAACTGGCAGCTGCGGTGGCCCATGGCGAGGATTTGGCGTCCGATCCGATCGTGGTCCGGGTCAACGCCCGGAATGCAACCCTGTACCCCGAGACCATCGAACGCTGGGTCGTGTCCGACTGGCAGGATGGCCAACTCACCGCTGTGTTCGACCTCGACCTCGTGCAACGCTCGGTCGAGGGCCTGCTCGGCGACTACGACGACCCGGGATCGCCGCCGCGCTACACCGTTGTCGGCAACGAGGTCAGCTACACCCTTGGTGCTCCCCCGAAGGAATGCTGCGGCGAGGGTGTCGGCGAGTTGCTGTACGAGGCGGCCCTGGAAGGCAAGGGCGGGCTGGTCCGGCTTCCGGCCCGGCTCACCTACGAGGACGGCGGGCGGGCAGCCGTTGAAGCGCTCGGCGTCAACGAGTTGATCGCAGAGTTCACTACCAACCACCGATGTTGCGAGTCTCGCGTCACCAACATTCACCGCATCGCCGACATCGTTCGCGGCTACCTGATCGAGCCCGGTGGCAGGTTCTCGATCAACGAGTTTGTCGGCCGCCGGACCCGCGAGAAGGGTTTTGTCTCGGCCGGCGTCATCGAGTCCGGCCACTTCACCGAGGACGTCGGCGGCGGGATCTCGCAGTTTGCGACGACGCTGTTCAACGCGGCGTTCTTCGCGGGCATGGATTTTGAGACGTACCAGTCTCATTCGATCTACATCAGCCGCTACCCGTACGGGCGAGAGGCAACCATGTCCTATCCGGCACCAGACCTGGCCATTCGCAACAACAGCCCGTATGGGATGCTGCTATGGACGTCGTACAGCGGGACCTCGATCACCGTTCAGGTGTACTCGACCGAGTACTTCGATGTCGAGCAGACCGGCCAGTCAAAGCGCCGCAGTGGGTTCTGCACCCATGTCAATACCTTCCGGAGTCGCACCACGCCCGACGGCGAGATCCTCAACGACTCGGTGTTCGCCAATTACCGACCGCGCGAAGGCGTCGACTGCAACGGCAACGAGATCCCCAAGCCGCCGTAGGCCGACACTCGCTCGTTTTGCCAGGTCGCGAAGGGTTACCGAGAATGCACCCACGCGCCCAGGCAATACGAGGAGGACCCCGTGGACATCATCATCGACATTCACTCGTGGTTGCGTTGGTTGGTGTTGCTGGCGCTGATCGGCGGGGCCGGGATCGGCTTTGTCCGCAACAGCCGTGGCGAGCCGTGGCAGGCGGGGTTCTTCTCCTTGGCGGTGATCGTCGTCGACGTCCAGGTGCTGCTCGGCATCATCATCTGGGTCTTCAACTCCGGCTGGGAGGCCGGGTTCTTCTTCGCAGTCCTCCACCCGTTGATGATGCTCGGAGCCCTGGCGATCGCCCACATTGGTCTGGTCAGGGCCCGAAGGCTCAACGCGCCGCGCTCGAATCTCATCATTGCGTGGAGCTTCCTCGGCTCGCTGGTGCTGGTGGTGATGGCCGTGCCCTGGGATCGCCTCACTTAGATCTCGGACCGCATTCGGGTCCTTTGGGAATGTGGGCTTCGATTCGTCGTTGACTACAAGGCACCCCAAGACTCAGGACACCATGACCAACCAGACCACCACCATCCTCGGCATTTCCGGTTCCCTGCGCCGCGACTCGCACAACACCAAGTTGCTCGGCGTTGCCGCAGATGAGGCTCCGCAAAGTGTTTCGATCGAGATCGCCGACATCTCCGACCTGCCGTTGTACAACGGGGATCTGGAGACCGACGATGACGCCCGCTATCCCGAACCGGTGCTGCGATTTCGCCGGCAGATTTCGGCCGCGGACGGTCTACTCTTTGCCACTCCCGAATACAACTGGTCAGTGAGCGGGGTCCTCAAGAATGCCATCGACTGGGCCTCCCGCCCGGAGACGCCGCTGCACAACAAGCCGGCGGCGATCATCTCCGGGGGTGGTCGGTTTGGCGGGCTGCGGGGGCAGGAGCACCTGCGCGACATCCTGCGTCACTTCGAGATGAGGGTGGTCGACGCCCCCGACGTCGTGGTGCCCCTGGTCGGGCGCAGTTTCGATGCCGAAGGCAACTTCGACAATGAGCGTGCCCGTGATCAAATCAAGCGGGCGATGGCCAATCTGGCGGCGCTGACCCAGACCTAGCAACCCCCCGTTCTTGCGTACATGGCGGCCAATAGTGGCCGCCATGTACGCAAGAACGCAGGGTGGCCGGCTAGTAGCCGCCGCCGATCTTGCGGTGGTCCCATGAGATGATCTTGACGGGCTCGACGACGACGGCCGTGTTCTTGTCGGCCATGCGCCCAAAGGCTGCTTCCAGTGCCTCGGGGTCGAGCTCAACCGGCGCGTCGTTGATCATCGGGTAGCGAGCGGCGAGCCTGCCGTACATGGCGAGCACGTAGTCGCGGTCGGTGATGAGTCGGGCCTCTGCCTTGATCATCACCCCGCGCAGCTCGGAGTAGTCGAGGCCAGACTCAATCAGCACCGTCAGCTTGGGATTGCGCTGCAGGTTCACGATCTTCTGTGATTTCGAGAACGAACGGAAGACGACCTTGTTGTCGTCGACCACGAACCACATCGGGGCTACGTGCGGGAACCCGTCCTTGCCGAGGGTGGCGACTTGAAGCGTCATGCTCTCTTCGAAGAACGCATGGATCTCGTCGGGGCTCATGGTGATGTCTTTGCGTGGCATGGTCCGAAGTTAGCGCACCGGGTTGCCGGTCTGCCGCCGCGGAATGTCGCGGGATTCTCTAGTGTTCCTGTCTCATGAGCCGGCACGAGCGACCCTGTCAGGGGCGGTCGAGGCCGCGGCAGCTCAGGTGATGGACCAGCGAGCGACATCCCCCAACCGAGACGGTGGGGAGAAAGGACACCACGTTCCTATGTCCACCAAGATGACGGCACCGAAGATCCTGGCGCGCAAAGGCGGCGCCAAGATCAAGATGGTCACCGCCTATGACTTTCCCACGGCCCGCATTGCGGACCGCGCCGGTGCCGACATCATCCTCGTCGGCGACTCGGTCGCCAATGTGGTCCTCGGGTATGAAGACACACTCGCCGTCACCGTCGACGTGATGGTGCACCACACCGCGGCGGTTGCCCGCGCCAAGCCGAGCGCCATGGTGCTCGGGGATATGCCCTGGTTGAGCTACCACACCTCGGTGGAAGACACCGTGCGCAACGCCGGGCGTCTGGTCAGGGAAGGCGGCGCCGAGGCGATCAAACTCGAAGGTGGTCGCAAGCGACTACCGATGATTCGTGCCGTTCTCGGTGCTGAGATCCCAGTGATGGGGCACCTCGGCCTCACCCCCCAATCGGTTCACGCCATGGGCGGCTATCGCGTCCAAGGCAAACGAGCTGCGGCCGCTTATGAGTTGGTTTCCGATGCCAAGGCACTCGCCGATGCCGGCGTTTTTGCCATCGTTCTCGAGGGCGTGCCGGATGTGTTGGCTGAGATCGTCACGCGTGAGATCTCGGTTCCGACCGTCGGCATCGGCGCCGGCCGATATTGCGACGGCCAGGTGCTCGTACTCCACGACATCCTCGGCATGGGTGGCGGTCAATACCTCCCCAAGTTCGTCCGCCAATACGGCTCCATCGCCGACGACTCGGTTGCGCTCCTGGAGCAGTTCTTCGCCGATGTCGAAACCGGCGAGTTCCCAGGCGAAGCCGAGACCTATCACATGCCCGCCGAGTCCGAAGAGATCCTGCGCGACCTCAATCAGATGGCCAGCGAGCCGACCGCAGCCGCCGACGACCTGCTCGCCGACGAAGCCATGGAGCGCTAGGGCACGGAAGGCGCGGTTCGCTCTCTTGGTGCCCTCCCTCGCCCCTAGCCCCCATCCTGTAATACCCTCCCGGAGATGCGTTGCCTCGCCATCGCCTCCGCCGTTGTCATTCTCCTGCTCGCTTCTTGTGGCGACGACGATGCGACCACGACCACGACCACCACGACCACAACAACCGGCACGGCGTCGACGTCGGTGACGGGCACCGAGGCGCCGGCCTCTCCCAGCGCCTCCACAAGCCCGTCCACGACCTCGGCGCCCGAAATCCCCAGCGAGCTCGAGGACTTCGAGGTGGGGTTCGTGACGCTCGACGACGAACCGTGGTTGGTAGCCGTCGCCGACACTCGGGACCTGCGCAGCAGAGGGCTGATGTTCGTCACCGACCTCGGTGATCTCGACGGCATGCTGTTTGTGTTCGATACGGCGTCGTCAGGGTCATTTTGGATGAAGGACACGCTGATTCCACTGGACATTGCGTTCTTTCGGGGCGACGGCACCCTTGTCGAAGTGCTCCAAATGGAGCCGTGCGGCGGCCAGGACTCATGCCCGTCCTACCGCCCCGGGGCGGACTACCGGTACGCCCTCGAAGCGCCGGCCGGTGCACTGATCGGCCTTGACCCGGCTGCCATCTTGGGTGGCTTCTGAACAACGGGTTTCCACAGCGGCGCCGGCCAGTTACACTCGCCACGCTTACGAACCCCTGCTCCCGGTAGATGCCGGGGGCCTTTCGCGAGAGCGACTGTCCGAAGGAGGTACAAGCTTGCGTTCGTACGAGCTCATGATGATCCACCGGCCCGAGATGACCGAGCCGGATGTCCGGACCCAGATCAGCGAGGTTGAGAAGGCCATTGCTGAAGAGGGTTCCGTTACCGACACCGATTTCTGGGGAAAGCGTCGCTTTGCTTATGAGATCGACAGAATGAACGAGGGGTACTACTCCGTTGTTGGTTTTGAAGGCACCACCGAGCTGATTGCTCGGCTCGACCGCGCCCTGGCGCTGGCCGACAACGTGGTGCGCCACAAGATCATGCGACGTGACGACCCCACGAAGCCGGCCACCTAGGAGGCTGCCCGTTTGTGTCACACCGACCCGTCACAGTGGTCGGTGACACCTCGAGGACGAGAGAGCGAGAGAAGAGATGCGAGATAACTCCGTGACGCTGGTGGGCAACCTCGTCGACGACCCCGAACTGCGCTTCACCCCCAGTGGGGTGGCGATGGCCAAGGTCCGTTTTGCCGTGAACCGCCGCTACCAGACCAGCGGTGGCGAGTGGCAGGAAGAGACCAGCTTCTTCGGCGGTACCTGCTGGCGCGATGTGGCTGAGAACGTGGCCGAGTCGCTGCAAAAGGGCTCACGAGTGATCGTGACCGGCAGCCTCGAGCAGCGCACCTGGGAGACCCAGGAGGGCGACAAGCGATCCGTGGTCGAGATTCGGATCGACGACATCGGCCCCTCGTTGCGCTGGGCAACAGCAACAGTGACCCGCACCCCCCGTAGCGACAGTGGCTACAGCGGTGGTGGCGGTAGCGGTAGTGGTGGCGGTGGTGGCGGAGCCCCACGCACCCCGGCAGCTCCCGTGGCCAAGGACGACTGGGGCCCCGACGAGGCACCCTTCTAGAGGACGAGAGGAACTACCCCATGCCCCCGAAGAGACAGGACAGGCGGCGCCGCCGCCCGACGAACGACACCCGCAAGAAGAAGCGGATTGTCTATCGGTTCAAGGAAGAAGATGTTGTCGACTACAAGGACGTTGCGCTGCTGCGCAAGTTCATGTCGGATCGCGGCAAGATCCGTTCGCGGCGAGTCACGGGGCTGAGCGCCAAGCGCCAGCGCGAAGTGGCTATGGCCATCAAGAACGCCCGTGAAATGGCCCTGTTGCCCTACACCCAGGCCCGGCAGTAGCTCATGAGGCTGATACTCACCAAAGATGTGCCCACCTTGGGTATGAAGGGCGACGTCGTTGAGGTCGCTGCGGGGTACGCCCGCAACTACCTCGTGCCACGATCGCTTGGCGTCAAAGCCACCGACGGTGCGCTCCGCCAGGCCAAGGCGATGAGCCAGGCTCGCGAGGAGAACGAGAAGCGTGTCCGCGCCGAGGCTGAGCAGTTGGCGCAGTCGCTCGTTGGAGCGCGAGTTGTCGTTGCGGCCCGTGCCGGCGACGAAGGCAAGCTGTTCGGGTCTATCGGCATTGCCGACGTGGCCGAAGCCATCCGCAAGTTCACCGGCTACGAAGTGGATCGGACCGCCATCCGCATCCCAGGGCCGATCAAGGAGATCGGACTTCACGAGGTGACGGTGGTGCCGCACGAGGACGTGTCGTTCAACCTGAGCCTCGACGTCATCCCCGCCTGAGCCAACTGAGCACCCTGGAGACCGCGTTGTCTCCGGGGTGGCTACCACTGGGCGACGGTAGGAACAACGACAGCTTGGGCTTGCCGCGCAGTTCAAGACCGGGCGTTTGCTCGTCGGTGGAATCCCGCACGGCGTTTCTTCAACATCCCCCTAGGGTCGGGAAACAAAACCCTGATCCGCGAAAAGTAGACACGCAGAGGCAGCTTTGGCTGCTGCGGCGCGTCGTACACTCGCCACCTTCCCCTGAAACCGGCTCGGATTGCCGCGTTCGGGGCAAACGTGTCACAGGCGACACGCATGATGGAAAGCAACACTATCCCCCCAATGGTTTTGGGTCAGGAGGACACGTGACATCGGTGGTCGAGCGCGAAGCCAGGGCACGGGGCCTGTCCGTGCCCCCCAACAGCGTCGAAGCCGAAGAATCGGTGCTCGGCTCGATCCTCATGTCGGCCGACGCCGCCAATCTTGCATTGGAGAAGCTGCACGCCGAGGACTTCTACCGGCCGGCGCATCAATCCATCTTCCAGTCGATCTCGGAACTCTTCGACGCTAACCAACCCATCGATGCCGTCACCGTCTCCGAGGCACTGCGCCGCAGCGGTGCGCTCGATCGAATCGGCGGAGTTGGCTACCTGACCCAACTGATCGACTCGGTGCCGACTGCATCCAACATCGAGTACTACGCCGACATTGTCGAAGAACACGCATTGCGGCGTCGCCTGCTGCGTACCGGAGGTGACATCGGCGCCTTGGCGACCACGATGGATGACCCCATCGGCCAGGTGCTCGACCGGGCCGAGCAGGCCGTGTTTGCCGTCTCCGAGCGGCGCATCGGTGAGGGTCTCGCTCCCATCGATCCTCTGCTGGGACCCGCCATCGAGCGGGCGGAAGAGCTCAATCGTTTGGGGAGCGAAGTCACCGGAATCTCGACCGGGTTCCGCGACCTCGATCGCAAGCTCGCCGGGCTCCACCCGGCCAACCTGGTCGTGATTGCAGGTCGACCAGGTATGGGGAAGAGCACGCTTGCGCTCAACATCGCCCAGAACGTCGCAGTCCACGATAAGCCGGTTGCCATCTTCTCGTTGGAGATGAGTCGTGAGGAGATCGTGAGCCGCATGCTGTGCTCCACCGGTCGCATCGACTCACAGCGACTTCGCACTGGGCGACTAAACGACACCGACTTCACCAAGCTGCAGACGGCGGCCAACGTGCTCTACAAGAAGCCGGTCTTTGTTGACGACTCTCCCGGCCTCACCGTCACTGAGATCAGGGCGAAGGCCCGCCGGATGCGGCGCCGACCCGGGCTCAGCCTCATCGTTGTCGATTACCTGCAATTGATGCAGGGTTCGGGCGGAGAGAACCGCCAACAGGAGATCGCCGAGATCAGTCGGAGCCTGAAGAGCCTCGCCCGCGAGCTGGAAGTCCCGGTGATCGCCTGTTCCCAGCTCAACCGTTCATTGGAGGCCCGCGAGGACAAGCGGCCCCGCCTCGGCGACCTGCGTGAGTCTGGTGCGATCGAACAGGACGCCGACGTCGTGGTGTTCATCTACCGCCACGAGTACTACCACCCGGAAGCGCAGGAAACGAGGGGTACCGCCGAGGTCGCGATCGCAAAGCACCGCCAGGGTGCCACCGGGAGGATCGACATGACGTTCCTGCCCGAGTTCACACTCTTTGCCGACATGGGCCACGACACCCCGGTGGTCTGAGCCCATCGGTGGCGGTGTGCGGCCGGGTCCGCCGTTGTTCCAGACAAAGAAACAGCCCCCCGTTGGGGGGCTGTTTGCTCTGATCCCCGGACGGCCGCTCTGAGGAGGAGTCGGAGGGAAGGGGACCTCCGTGTGTGTTCCGGTGGAGACTGGAACACCGTCCAGGTTGTTTGTTGTGACAGGTATCGGCCGTTCCTTGAGCTTTCCCGAGCGTCATCGCGACGTCGCGCGAGGTAACTAGTCACCTGCTGGAGACGTCGGGTCCTGCCGGCGGCGTAGGCTGCGGCGATGGAACGCAAGCGACTCGTCGCCACGATCCTCCTCGCGTTGCTCGCCATCGCCTGGGGCGCAATTCCGCTGATCGTGCGTGAGGACATCCCGGTCGGTCAGCTGGTCGCGATGCGAGTGTGGCTGGGCGCCCTGGCGGTGCTGATCGCCCTCGCCGTACTCCGCCGGCTGCGGTGGCCGGCGATGCATCGCGGCCGTCTGATTGCCACCGGTCTGATCCTCGCGTTGCATTGGGGCGCATTCTTCGCTGCGCTCAAGACCACCACCGTTGGGGTGACGCTGGCCGTCCTCTACCTCGGACCGATCGCCGCCGCCGTGCTGGCCCCCAGGATCCTGGGGGAGAAGGTCGGAACCCGGGTGAAGATCGGCATGGCCTTTGCCTTCGTCGGGGTGCTGATCGTGGTTCGTCCCGAGGCGGGAGCAACCCTCGAAGGTGTGCTGTGGGCGCTGCTGGCCGGGGCGACGATGGCGGCACTCATGCTCGTGGCCAAGCCGGCCGCCGAGGACCTCGGCGGTCTGATGGTCGCCGCCGGAGAACTGGTGATCGCGGCGATCGTGCTCACCCCCTGGATGGGCGCCGCAGTGGCCAACTCGATGGAGTACTGGGCCGAGTTCCTCGTCCTTGGGGTATTGCTCACCGGACTGGCCTGGGTCATCTACTGGCACGGCATGAAGTACCTGCCGGTCGCCGCGGTCGGGGTGATGATGTATCTCGAGCCCGCTTCGGCAATGGTGTGGGCGGCGATGTTCCTCGACGAGAGTCCCGGCGCCGTAGGGTGGATCGGTGTCGCACTCGTCATCACCGGCGGCGTCTTGGCGGCCAGCGAAACGGTTGCAGAGGAGGAGATCGGTGTCCCCGCCGCTTTTTGAAGTGCGCAACCTCGCGGTCGCCGTCTACGACGAGGAACTCGCCGCCAGGTTGGCGGGCAAAGGCTCGGGCCTTTGGGTCGAGTCGGAGGAGCGGGAGCTGCCCTCTGGTTGGTGGCGGGTCATCAGCGACCTCAGCTTCACCGTGCAACCCGGAGAGGTGCTCGCCATCGTCGGCGAGTCCGGTGGTGGCAAGACACTGTCGCTGCTCGGGTCATTTGATCTGCTCGGCGGTGGCGCCCGGGTCATCTCCGGCGAGGTGTTTCTCGATGGTGACCGCATCTACCCGCTTCCGGGAACCCGGAAGCGAATGTGGCGGCTGCGGAAGCGATCGAACCGCTACGACTTCGACGACAGCGATTGGCGCGAGGCCATCGGAATGGATGTCGGTTTCCTCTTCCAGAACGCCATCACCGCTTGGGAGCCGACGAGCTACATCGGCGACCAGGCCGGCGAGGCGCTCGGTGAGCACACCGAACTGACCCAGGAGGAGATCGAGGAGCGGGTCTTTGACGCCCTCGGCGACGTGAAGCTCCCCAAGGCGCACAAGTTCTTCTCCTTCGCCCACCAGATGAGCCGGGGCGAAGCCCAGCGCGCCATGCTTGCGGCCGCGTTGATCAAGTCGCCGCGTTTGCTGGTCGCCGACGAACCCCTGTCGGGTCTCGATGTCTCGGTCGCCGCGGCGATTCTCGACCTGATCAGGGACCTCCAACGCAAACGGAACATGGCGATGATCCTCGTCACCCACGACCTTGCCACGGTGGCGTCCATCGCCGACCGTGTGGCGATCATGTACGCCGGGCGCATCGTCGAAACCGGACCGAGTCACGACGTGTTCCACAATCCCCGGCACCCGTACACCGATGGTCTGCTCAGCTCGATCCCGATGCCGGGTGTGGATCGGTTGCGTCCCATCGAGGGTGACGCCCCTCGCCTCATCGACGTCCCCCCAGACACGTGCGCCTTCGCTCCGCGATGCCCCTACGCGGTGGACGCCTGTCGAGCGAGCCTTCCCGAACTCGAACCCGCCGGCTCCGGCGCCGTCGCCTGCTTCCGTCACGACGAACTCACCCTGCGCGGCCTCCCCAGCTGAAGAGAGGGTTCTGGCAGACATTTCTGCATCATGCTGCGCTCACGTCCGCCAAACCCCGAGCTGAGGGGACGCGAGATCCGGGACGGGGCTACCCTGCGTGGTTGTCCGGAGGCAAGGACGTAGAAGAGTGCGGCTCGTCACCTACATCGGCCTGGTGGCACGACGAGTATGGTCCAAGAAGGGCGTTCTGATTGGGTCGCTTCTCGGAGCGACCCTCGTCATCGCCCTCCTCGTGGTGCTGCCGCTATACGAAGCATCGGTTCAGGCCGTCGACCTCAAATTCACGCTGGCAAACGCGCCCGCCGACGACGTCGACGTCACCGCATTCACTCAGACGATCAGCTACGACGATGTCGTCGCTACCGACAACAGTGAGCTGGTGGTGACCACGTGGCAGCAGCAGATCGAGCCCTGGTACCCATCGATCGTCGAACGCACCCAGTCCCGCGAGTTTGTGGTGATCCCCATCGACGGGTCGGTCGACTGGATGGGCCAGGCCGCCACCTGGCGGGAGGAAATCGAGGCGCTGCGCCAAGCCGAGGTTGACCCCGAGGAGTTTCCGCCGGCGCCCTACCCGACCCCTCCGCCCGAGGCCACTCAAGCGAGGATGATGACGGCGCCCGACATTGCCGACCGGGTTGTGGTCGTCGCCGGTGAGTGGCCGGGCGACACCGAAGGTCTCCCCGCCGGAGGGCCGGCCGCCCCCGTACCCATCGTCCTCGGTGCCGACCTTGCCGAGCGAACCGGGCGGGGACCGGGTGATCGATTCATCCTGAAGCCGTTCGCCGGGATGCCTTCCACCTTCGAACTGGTGGAGGTCGTTGGAGTCGTCGAACCCGTCGAAGCCTCTGATCGCTTCTGGGGCCTCGACGACCCGGACTCGATGATCTACCTGCCGCAGGCAACATTCGACGCCTGGACCGGCTTCATCACCGTCGACCCGAGTGATGATCCGTGGGCCCGCCCGCAGCGCGGCTGGATCGACACCACCGCCACACAGCGCTGGTACATCATCTTCGATCCCGACACGCTCGACCTCGCCGAACTGGATCAAGTTCGCGGCGGCATCGCCAACTTCCGGGCCAAGCTCGCCCAGGATGCCGGGGCCGACGCCATTGCGAGTTCGACCTTCCTGCCTGCGTTGCTCGACCGTTTCGCCACTCGTTCGGTCGTCATCGGGGGTCCGATCCTGGCGATCCTGGCCCTGGTCGTCGGTGGGGCGCTCTACTTCCTCATCTACACCGCGTCCCTCAGCCTGGAGCGGGAGGGTCCCGAGATCGCCCTGCTGCGAACCCGGGGCGCCAGCACCTGGCAAACCGTCGGAATCCATCTCGCCCAGTCGGGAGTCATCGCCGTCGTCGCGGCGTTGTTGGCGCCCTTTGTGGCGAGATTGCTCGTCGGTATCACGGGGAGAATCCCGCCGCTGAGCGACCTCACCGGGGGCAGTCCACTCGAGGTCGCCCAGATCAGGCCGATCGAGCCGTTCCTTATCGCCGGTGGGATCATCACGTTCCTGGCGATGGGCCTGGCGATTCTCCCCATTGCCCGGCGCTCCGTACTCGACCTGCGTTCGATGGCGGCCCGGCCGATGCGCAGTTCCGTATGGCAGCGCTACAACCTCGACCTGTTCGCCATCGCCTTGTCGCTTGTGGTGCTGTTCCAACTGGCGCAGCGGGGCTTTGTGAACCTGACCGGTGGGGAGGCCACCCTCGACCCGCTGGCGATCATCTTTCCCGTCCTGCTGCTGTTCACCGGCGCCCTGATCCTGCTGCGCCTGCTGCCGTGGCTGCTGCGTGGCATCGGATGGGCGATGATCCGGGCCCGTTCGATGTCGTTTGCCCTCCCGGGGTGGCATCTCGGTCGCAACCCGATTCCCTACGGCCGCCTGGCGTTGCTGGTCTGGCTGACCACCGGCCTCGGTGCGTTTGCGCTGACCTACGCCAATACGCTCGATCAGTCGTTCCGCGATCGGGCCGCGTTCACCGCCGGCAGCGACGTGCGGATCGTCGCGGAGAAGGCCGGATTTCTCGACGCCCCCGACGACGACATCTCGACGGCGGTGCTGCGGACCGAAGGTGCCCCTCGCCAGAGCGGGAGCAGACTTGCCGAAGTGCTGGCGATCCGTCCCGAAGAGTTCTCCTCGGTCGTCGCCTGGCGGAGCGACTTCGGCGCCGATACCCCCCAGGAGGTCTTCAACCCGCTGCGACCAGACGGTGTCGTCCCCGATATCGGAATCGAACTGCCGGCCGATGCTACCGCTCTGCGGATGGATGGGATCGTGGTGCCGCGTACCTGGCTGCAGAAGGAAACGCTTGCTTCCGGCGGCGGCGAACCGGACCCGAGTCTGCGCCTGATGGTGAAGGCCTTTGACGCCAAGGGCCAGGTGTGGACGATGGAAGCCGATGGCGACTTCGTCGACTCGGGCTGGACCGTGGTCGAGGTCGATCTGACCAGCGGGCTCAACACCGAGTACCTCACCCCGCCGGTGCCGCCGCTGAGCATTCACACGATGTGGCTGGAACGAAGTGATCCTTCCGGCGGCAACGTGGTGAACGGTGAGGAGTTGTTGTTCGTCGACTTCGGGGTCGTCACGTCGGCTGGGGAATCATCGCTCGAGGAGGCGCTGAGGGAGCTCACTCCGGTCAACGGCCTCGTCCTACGCAGCGGCGTGTCCGGCGATGTGGCCGCCCTGTCGTACTACTCCGAGGCCCCGCCGGAGGTTGTCGAGCCGACCCCGGCCGAGATCGCGGCCTCGCCACTCAACCGGCCGGGACTGGTCTCGCAAATCTCGTTGCCGACCGCCCGGACCCGGGTCAATCCGGCGGTGCCTTCGCTTCGGCGGATCCCCGACGGCCTGTATGTGCTGCTCGACGATGAGGTGGCGGCCAACTCGGGGATGGATGTTGGGGAGAGCTCCAGCTATTCGGTGGCCGGGCAGATCTTCAACGGCACCATGGTCGGATTCATCGGTGAGGTGCCGACCATGAGCGATCGGACCAAGCAGGGGTCGATGATGGTCGACTTCGATGCCATCAACGCCTGGGTCAATGGCCCGGCTACGTGGAGCTATCGCACCAACCTCGCCAGGGTGGACGGTCCGGACGAAATCTGGATCGCCACCGACAACCCGGACGCTGCGGTACGGCGGGTCACCGGCCAGCTCCCGACCGAACCAGATGCGGTCTACACCATCATCGCCAGCGAGAGTGACTTCTCCAGCCGTCCTGTCCAGGTTGGCCTGGTCGCCATTCTGTTCGTCGGTGCCATCGTGAGCGTGGTGCTCGCCCTCGCCGGCGTCACCGGGTACGTGCTATTGGCCGTGTCGCGCCGCGCCCGTGAGATGGGTGTATTGCGTGCCCTCGGGTTCCCGCGCAGCGGCGTTGCGGCCACGTTCGCCATCGAACAGGTCGTTGTGGTCGGCCTTGGAGCCGTGGTCGGCACGTTGGGCGGCATCGCCCTGATGTGGACGATGATTGGTTTCCTCCAACTCGGTGAGACCGCGCAACTCATCGAACCCGAGATTGTGCTTGCTGTGCCGTGGAACGTCCTGCTGGTGTACATCGGGGTCGTCGGGCTGCTGCTGATCCTGTCGGTTATTTGGGCAACCCGCCGGGTGTCGGCGCGGCGGATGAGCGAAGTGCTGAGGGAGGTGGAGCGCTGATGGCGAACATCATCGAATGTGACAACCTCATCAAGATCCACAAGCAGGGGACTCTCGAGGTGGTCGCCCTCCAAGGCATGGACTTCCTGATGGGCGAAGGCGAGTTCATCTCCATCGTTGGCAAGTCCGGAGCGGGCAAGTCGACGCTGCTCACCATCCTCGCCGGGCTCGAGAAGCCATCGGCCGGCAAGGCGGTCGTCGCCGGCACCAACTTGACCGACATCGACCAGAAGGAACTCGTCACCTACTACCGGCGCACTGTTGGCTTCCTCTGGCAGGACTTCACCCGCAACTTGCTGCCGTACCTCAAGGCGATCCAGAACGTCGAACTCCCGATGATGCTGGCCGGGATCGGAACCAAGAAGCGGCGCAAACGGGCAATGGCGCTGATGGAGGCGACCGGGTTGCGCAGCCAGGCGTTTGCGGACATCCACACGATGTCGGGTGGTGAGCAGCAGCGGCTCGCGCTGTGTGTGGCGCTGTCCGTCGGCCCGAAGCTGCTCCTCGCCGACG
The DNA here is from genome assembly GCA_963821095.1 of uncultured Acidimicrobiia bacterium. Classification (GTDB taxonomy): domain Bacteria; phylum Actinomycetota; class Acidimicrobiia; order Spongiisociales; family UBA5794; genus CAVPHV01. Next base: position 47,946 of record CAWGCJ010000014.1, read on the forward strand.
AGCCGACCGGTGAACTCGACACCGAAACCTCGTTGGAGATCTACGAGCTTCTCCGCCGGCTGAGCCACGACGGTGGACTGAGCGTCCTGGTGGTGACCCACGACGTCGCCCTGGCGCAACGCACCGATCGAGTGGTCAGGCTTGCCGATGGGCGCATCGCCACCCAGGGCAAACAGGGCGCGGCCGAGTTCCTTCACGTCGATCAACGCGGCATGGTGCAGTTGCCGCGCGACATGCTGCTCGAGGCCGGCATCGAGGAGACACTGAAGGCCCGGGTCACCGATCAGGGCATCCTGCTGCAACGAGAGGACGCCCCCGATGAGCCTTGAGCTCAAGCACGTCACCAAGCGATACCCGAACGGAGCCATCGGCGCCCTCGATGTCAGCCTGCGGATTGACGACGGTGAGTTTGTGGCCTTCTTTGGCCCCTCCGGCTCCGGCAAGACGTCGCTACTCCAGATGATCGGCTTGCTGATGCCGCCCGATGAGGGTGAGGTGTGGATCGGAGACGAGCGGGTCGACCAACTGTCAGAGGGAGCCGGAGCGGTCGTGCGGCGCACCAAGCTCGGGTTCGTGTTCCAGAGCGCGGGATTGCTCTCATTGCTGTCGGCCCAGGAGAACGTTGATGTTGCGATGCGGCTTCTCAATGTGAGTGCCCGCAAGGCGAAACCCCAGGTCAAGGCGGCTCTGGAGTCGGTCAACATGGAGAACCGGGCCGACCATCGCCCTGATGAACTCTCCGGCGGCGAGCAGCAGCGGGTGGCCATCGCCCGCGGCCTCGTCCACGAACCCGGATACCTGCTGTGCGACGAGCCGACCGGCGAACTCGATACCAACACCGGTGCTGAGATCCTCGGCCTGCTGCGAGAGATCGCCGCCACCGGCACCACCGTGGTGATGGCCACCCACGACCCCGCCGCCCTCGACTACGTCGACCGTGCCCTATTCGTCCAGTCCGGCACCCTCCACCTTCCCGACCGCGCCGAACTCAGCCTGTGGCTGAAAGAAGGACAGACGATCCAATCTCTGCAGTAGGACTCAGTGGGCTTCAGACACGCAGAACTCGTTGCCTTCAGGGTCGCCCATGATTGTCCAATGGAACCCTTGGATTTCGTGATCGGCGACCCGTGAACCGCCGAGCGACTCGATGAAGGCAACAAATTCCTCACGGTTGTCGGCGGTGAGGTCGAGGTGGAGTCGGTTCTTGATGGTCCTGGGCTCGGGCACCAACTGGAAGGCGAGCCCGGGGCCGCCATCGCTCAGCCTGCTCATCCAAACGTAGGACGGGTATCGGGCCTTGGCTTCGAGGCCGAGCGCCTGGCTCCAGAACTCGACCATGACGTCTAGGTCGTTGCAGTCGACCATCACCGTGCCGACTTTGGCAGTTGGGGCATCTCCCATGTCAGGGTCCCTTCGAGAAGTCCTTGTGCCCCCGACTCGGGGTGGGGCCCGACTGTCCCTGGTACTTGGACCCCGCACCGGGCGATCCGTAGGGGTGTTCGGCCGCGGTGCTGAGCTCGTAAAACGACACCTGGCCGATCTTCATCCCGGGGTAGATCGCGATCGGCAGGTTGGCGACATTGGAGAGTTCCAACGTGACCTGACCGGTGAAGCCGGGGTCGATGAAGCCCGCCGTGGAGTGAATCAGCAACCCGATGCGGCCCAGGCTGGACTTCCCCTCGAGTCGGGCGACGATGTCGTCGGCAAGTCCGATCACCTCGGCAGTCGAGCCGAGCACGAACTCCCCTGGGTGGAGGATGAAAGGGTGATCCGCAGATGCCTCCACCGAAGTGGTGAGATCCGGTTGATCGGCCTTCGGGTCGATCACGGCGTAGCGATGGTTCTCGAACACCCGGAACGTCGCGTCACAGCGCAGGTCAACGCTCGAGGGCTGCACCATCGCCACGTCGTACGGGTCGATCACGATCCGGCCGGCAGCGATGGCTTCCTTGATGGTGCGGTCCGAGAAGATCACCCGGCGATGGTAGCGGAGCCATCAACCAGCCTTCTCGGACTGGGCGTTCCGAAAGCCGGAGACGGATGGGGCGCTTTGGTCCCTATGTGTTGCGGACGAGTGGGGAGACCTTGGTCCCAAACAACTCGATCGAGCGCATGGCCGACTCATGAGATACCGAGCCTGCATGGTGCAGCATGAACCGGTCGATGCCGAGGATTTCTTTCCAGTAGAGAACCTTGGTCGCAACCGTCTCCGGGTCGCCGACCACTAGTGAGCCCTGGGGGCTGCGCATCCAGTCGTACTGCTCCCGAGTGAGCGGCGGCCAGCCTCGTTCTCGGCCGATCTTGTCCATCATGTCGGTGAACGAGCGATAGATCTCATCGGAGGCTTGCTCGCTGTCGTCGGCGATGAAGCCGAGACCATGGACCGCCAGTGGGAACTCGCCGGGGTCATAGCCGGATTCGACCAGGGTCCTGCGGTAGAGGTCGGCGAGCACCTGGAACCGGGCCGGGTCGCCACCGATGATGGCGAGGACCAACGGCAGTCCAAACCGCGCGGCCCGCACCACCGAAGCGGGGGTACCGCCGACCCCGATCCAAATCGGAAGCGGTTCCTGCTGCGGGCGGGGATAGACCGCTTGGTTGTGTAACGGTTCCCGAAACCGGCCCTGCCAGGTCACCCGCTCGTTCCTGGTGATCTCCACCAGGAGCTCGAGCTTCTCGGCGAATAGCTCGTTGTAGTCATCGAGCGAGTAGCCAAAGAGGGGAAACGACTCGATGAATGAGCCGCGGCCGACCAATAGTTCGGCTCGCCCGTTGGAGATGAGGTCGAGCGTCGAGAAGTCTTGGAATGTCCGCACCGGGTCGGCCGAACTCAGGACGATGACGGCTGAGCTGAGCCGGATTCGCTCGGTCAGGGCGGCCGCCGCGGCGAGTGTGATGGCTGGTGCCGAGGCCGCCATGTCGACCCGGTGGTGCTCACCGAGGCCGTACACGTCGAGGCCGACGCGTTCGGCTTCCACGATCTCTTCGATCACATTGCGAAGTCGTTCGCCGTGGCTGATGGGGACACCGGTGGTGGCGTTCTTGTGAGTCTCGGCGAAGCTCGTCATGCCGAGCTCGAACCGTTTGACAGCGGTGATGAGGGGTTCCATTCGGTAGCGGTGGACTTAGGTATACCAACCGAACCGAGCCTATGCGGTGCTCATTGCGGGGGATCAAGCCTGGCTCGGCGCCGGTAGTGTGTCCCGACGAACAACAAGGAGTAGCGGTGGCGGCTCACAACAAGGCGGACGTGCTTGCCGCGATAGAACGTGACGGCGTGGTTCCCGTTTTCAACGACTCCGATGTCGCTATCACCAAGGAAGTGGCCCGTTGTGTTGTTGCGGGCGGGTTGTCGACCTTCGAGTTCACGAATCGTGGCGAGGGTGCCCTCGAGGTCTTCGCTGATTTCATCACGTGGGCCAGGGCTGAGCTCCCCGAACTCATCGTGGGCGTTGGAACCGTCACTGAGCCGGTTGCTGCTGTTCGAGCGATCGATCTTGGTGCCAACTTCGTATTCGCTCCGAGCTTGTCCGGTGCGGTTGCCGTTGTCTGCAACTCCCGGGACGTTCCCTATGTGCCGGGCTGTGGCACCGTTACCGAGATTCAGACCGCACATGACCTGGGATGCCACATGGTCAAGCTGTTCCCCGCCGAGTCGCTCGGCGGTCCGGCCTTCCTCAGTGCGGTGCGAGCACCCTGCCCGTGGGTGCGTGCCATCCCGACCGGCGGGGTCGAGCCCACGGTGGCCTCCATGAAGCCGTGGTTCGACGCCGGGGCGACCGCGGTCGGCATGGGATCGAAGCTCCTGCCGACGGAGCTCATTGCCGCCGCGGACTGGGATGCGGTGGAGCGGAGGGTGACCCAGGCGGTGGCGGCCGTTGCTGCGGCGCGGGCCTGAGGCGAGTCACCGACGGCGGGCCGGTTTGGCGAACTGGACGGCGACACCGCAATTTCTACAGGCTGCCGTCCATGCCGCAATCCGCGCCCTCGCCATGATCTGGGAGTAGTTCGAAGTAGGCAACGGGTCCGTAGCCGGGAATCGCATATTCGATGCGGTTCCGACTCACGAGCTCGGCCGTCCCGAATATCTCGTTGCCGATGACGGCGTGCGAATCGTCGAGGATGTCGGTCGCCTCCGCAGCGACCTCATCTGTCGTCTGTGAACGTCAGATCGATCAGTGCATTGAATCGTGGGCCGCGAACGGCAGCGAGACCTCACTCCAGTCGAGATCGTCGGTGGGCTTGATCCCGCAACGCCAAGCATTGGGCCGATCGACGAGAGCGGAGAACGGAGAGCGGGTGAGGGGAATCGAACCCCCGTATTCAGCTTGGGAAGCTGATGTTCTACCATTGAACTACACCCGCGAACCCGCGGATTGTACCCCTTTCCGTTTTGGCGTACATACCCGTCACAGGTGTCGCTGGTGTCCGCCAAAACCCTCTAGGAGTCGGGTCGGATGGATGTTGTCGAGCTGCTGGGGCTGGATTCGCTGCTCGGGGCCATGGTCTTGGCCCTCGGGGCCGCCATGGTGCTCGGCAATGGCTTCGCCATCTACCAGAACCACCGGGGCCGTCGCCCTGCCAAAGAAACCGGCGAGTTTCGGGCCGGCCGCGCCTGGTGGCTGTTCGGTGTCGGGGTACTGATCACGATTTGGGGAATCGCCAGCTTGCTGGCGGGTTGAAGCGTCGGCGAGACGGGAACAAATCCCGGCTTGATGTCGTCTAACTACCAGCGGTACCTACCATCGCCCGCTTCGCCCTGAAGGAACCGCGCATGACAGACCTGCCAATCCAGATACCGACACGCTCCCGCCGGGTGATGCTTGCCGTCGCCCTGTGGGTGTTCGCCATTTCGACGACCGTTCTTCTCGTGGGAATCTGGGGGCGCAGCGTGACCGGCGACGAAGCCACTCTCCAGGCCAGCGCCGAAGCCGTCCTTGAAACCGACGTGGTGACGGATCGGGTCGGCGAGTGGCTTGCTGAGGGCCTGGCGGCTGCCGACGAGGTCGAGGCTGCAGGGATTGCCGCCGCGGTCGAAGCCGTTGACGAGATGCCGGCCGCGCAGCGGGCGGTCGATGACATCGTGGGCCAGGTGGTCACCGCGGCCCTCGCCCCGCCGGGCTCGTCACCTTCGGTCGACGTGGCTGGTGCCCTGGGGCCGGTCGTCCCGGATTTGCTGCGAGAACTGGAGGCGAACGGCATCGCAACCTCAACCGTGGAGGTCGAGGCCGCCCTCGAGGTGGTGGATACCCTGACTCTCCCGGTGGAGCCGAGCAGCGCTTCGGGTGGTGTCGCCCGTGAAGCTCGGGCCGTTCTGACCAAGGTGATTGTCGTCGGCCTTCTTGGAATGCTCGTGGGCGGCATCGTCGCCATTGCCGTTTCCGATGATCGCTGGGGCCGGATGCGCTCGCTGGCGAGCCGGGTCGCGGTATCGGCCTTCACGTTTGCGATCCTGCTCCAGATCGGGCGGTGGGCGACCGACCCTCAAGGCGGGCGGTCGCCGCTGGCTGCGGGTGGCGGTGTCGTGATGGGGAGCAACTGGCAGGTCCTGCTGGTCGTTGCGGCCGGCGGGGTCGCAGTGGCGTTTGTCGCCGGCGCCGTGGTGCGGCGCACTCGTGGGGCAACGGGATAGTCCGGGGAATCACTAACGTCGGGTCCCTCATGAGCCCATCCAGAACCCGCATGCTGATGCTGTTGCTGATTGCGCTTGCGGTGATGGCCGCCGCTTGCGGCGATTCGGATGAGGGTGGGACGACGGCGGCGCCGGAAACCACGACCGCGGCCGCCGCTGAGTCGTCCACCACCGCCACCCCATCCACTACCGCCACCCCATCCACGTCCGCGGCTCCGTCCACCTCCACGCCGACGACAACAGCAGCGCCGACGACGACTACCTCCGGACTCCAGGAAACCGCTCCGGTGGCTATCACAGGTGAGCCGCTTCCCGAGGTGGCCGATTCTGGGGAAGACCTCGCCGTCGGCCTCACTCCACCGCAAATCGTCGGGGTCGATTTTGCCGGGAACGAAGTGATACTTGGTGGTGGGGATGCTCCGCAAGCGATCATGTTTGTTGCCCATTGGTGTTCGCACTGCCAGGTGGAGGTACCGGCGGTGCAAGCCTGGGTCGATGAGACCGGGGGAGTCGAGGGTGTCGAGGTCGTCGCCGTCTCGACCGCAGTGGTGCCGGAACGGCCCAACTATCCCCCGTCGGCATGGTTTGCGGCCGAGGCCTGGTCCTCTCCGGTTCTGGCCGATGACATGGAGGCCTCGAGTTTCATCGCCTACGGCGGACGCGCCATCCCGTTTTGGGTTTTTGTTGACGGCGGCGGCAAGGTTTTCCACCGCATCGAAGGCGGGGTCGATCTTGTCACGCTCGAGTCCGTGATGAACGATCTGGCGGCGACCGGCTAGTCGCCGCGTTCGAGCACGGTCTTCATTCCCGGGAGGATGCACGGCATCCCGTCGGAGGACTCGGCGCACGGCTCGAGATCCGGATTCGTTGGACCCCACCGAACGCCATCGGGTAGCCTCAACCCATGGAACGATCATGCACCGTGGTGCGGGTGTTCACCCGAGCCGATGCCGGCGGGAACCATCTTGGCGTGGTCGAGGACATCAGCGGACTGGACGGGGAGGCGATGCAGCGCATCGCCTCCGAGCTGGGGTTTTCCGAGACGATCTTCATCGACGACGGAACGGCCGTCGCTCCGACGGTGCGAATCTTCACTCCTGGTGCCGAGCTGCCGTTTGCCGGGCATCCACTGGTCGGCGCTGCTTGGGTTCTGACCGTGGCCGGATCGTCCCCGGCTGGGTCGTTGCAGTGCGGGATCGGCGAGGTGCATATTCGAGTTGACGGTGATCTCGTGTGGATCGATGTGCCGATGAGCGGCAAAGTGGCTCCCAAAGATGACCCAAGGTGGGACGGTGGGATTGCCGGGTTCTTTGCCGCCGCCGGGATCGCCGACACGGTTTCGTCGGCTCGAGTCCTGCTGCCCAACGAGTACCTCATCGGCGAACTCCAAAGCCCCGCTGCGGTTGCAGCACTCGAGCCCGATATGGAAGCGCTCGCCGCGGTGTTCGGCACCCTCGTCTTTGCCAGAGTCGGCGACCGAGTCCGAGCTCGCTTCTTCGCGCCCGATACCGGCGTTCGCGAGGACCCGGCCACGGGAAGTGCCGCGGTTGCCCTCGCCACTGTGCTGCGGTCACGAGGGGAACACTCCGGCCGCCTCACCATCCATCAGGGTGAGGAGATCGGCCATCCTTCGACCATCGAACTCACGTGGGCGGGAGACACCGCCGCAATCGGGGGCACGGTGCGATTCGACGAGACTCGAGCCCTCGTCCAGTAGGAAGCGACCTGGGACAGGAGGCACCGACCATGCTGAGCGCGGAGAAGTTGGCGAAGGACTACAAGCGGAACGCCACCATCGTCAAATGGCAGGCGGACGGCCTGAGCCATGCCGACAGCCTGATCCAGACTCCCTATCGGATCAACTGCCTCAATTGGGTGCTCGGACACATCGCCGAAGGTCGTGACGGCGTACTCGAGATGGTCGGCGCCGAGCGGGTGGCCGAACCCGGGGAGCTCGGTCGCTACCTGCGCGAGTCGGAGCCGATTCTGGAGGACGGCCCCGGTGTGGTTCCCCTGGAGCGCCTGCTCGAGATCATCAGCGCAACCCAGGAGCGTCTCGAGGCGGCCCTGGGCGACCTGTCCGACGAGACACTGGCCGTCGAAACCATCGAAAACGAGCGCACCACCACTCTGGCCGGCCGGGTCCACTTCGCCTACTTCCACGACACGTACCACACCGGCCAAACCGAACTTCTTCGCCAGGTCGCCGGCAAGAACGACCACATCATCTAGGCCCTCCCGGGGTACCGAGCCGCTCAGCTCCGGTCCACCGGCGGCGGCACCTTGGTACGCTGGGGATATGGATCTCTACGCTCGCGTCAACATTCTCGAAGGCAAAGCCGTCCGTCTGCCACGGGGCAACGTCAAAGATGAGGTCATCTTTCTCGAGGCCAACCCACTTGAACGAGCCCACGGCTGGGTCTCGAAGGGCGCCCATCGGCTTCTGATCGTTGATCTCGATGCCGCTGCCCACGGCGACTACCGCAACCGATCGATGATCAACGAAATCATCGCAGCCGTCGACGTGCCCGTGCAGGTCGGTGGCGGGGTGCGTACGCCCGCCGAGGTCGACGCCTTGCTCAGCGGTGGAGCATGGCGGGTCACGATGGGAACAACCGCGATGGTCGACCAAGTGTTGTTCTGGGATATCTGCCGGGATCACCCCGGCCGGATTGCGGTGAGCCTCGATGTGCTGCCGGATCAGGAGTTGGCCATCCGGGGATGGACCGAGGGAAGCGGTAGCTACCTCGAAGAGACACTGATCGAACTGTCGTCGGCCGGCGCCGCCGCCTTCATGCTGTCCGAGGTCGGTCGTGACGCCCTCAACGAACCACCGAACTTCGACAATCTGGAACTTGCGTTGACCACGGTCGAGGAGGAAGTCATCGCCGCCGGCGGAGTGAGAGGTGTCGAAGACCTCGAGCTCCTGCGCGACCTCGAGGTCAACGGCCGCCAGGTGGGTGGTGTTGTTGTCGGCCGTGAGGTCACCGCGGGCAGGTTTACCGTCGAGGAGGCGGTTGCCCTGGTGCGTCGCAAGCCGGGCCCGCCGAAGGGACCGTGGAGTGCTGAGGAATTGCAGCAGGCGTTGGCAAATTTCCGAGCATCCCATCCCGGACAGGCCGACGTTGAAGTTTTCCTGGCGTGGCTGAACGGCGAATAGTCGGTCAGGTCCCGGCGGTTCCGGCCATGGTGAGCACAGCAGCCCCCGCAGCGTCGCCGGCTTTCAGCCGCGCCAACGCCAGATTGGCGTCCTCCATCCGATAGGGGTCGGCCACGGTGCGGATCGGAATCCTCGCCGCGAGATCGAGGAACTCCTGGGCGTCGGCTCTGGTGAAGTTCGCAACGCTGCGCACCGAGCGCTCCCACCACAACATCTCATAGGGAAACTCGGGGATCTGATCGAGGTGGATGGCATTGACTGCCACGGTGCCGCCGCGATCGAGCGACTTGAGCGCTTCGATGACCACGTAGCTGGCCGGGGCGAAGGTGACCGCAGCATCAAGCGGGACCGGCGGCCGGTCGTGATACGAGCCGGTCCACACCGCGCCCATGTCGAGGGCGCGCTGCTGCTCGGGCACCGAGCGGGTGGCGACGAAGACCTCGCAGCCCCAATAGATGGCAACCTGGATGGCCAGCAGCGCCGATGCCCCGAACCCGTACAGACCGAGACGACCACCCGGCTGAATGCCGCTCAATCTGAGGGAGCGATAGCCGATCACCCCGCCACAGAGGAGTGGAGCGGCCTCGACGTCTCCGAAGCCGGGGGGCACTCGCAAGGCGAAATCGGCCCGAAGTGTCATCTGCGTGGCGTAGCCGCCGTCGCGGTCCCAGCCGGTGAACTCGGCGGCCTCGCAGAGGTTCTCGGAACCGGCCAGACAGAACCGGCACGTGCCGCAGGTTCCGGCCAGCCAGGCGACACCGACCCGCTCTCCGACTTGCCAGTCGGTGACTCGGCTGCCGGCGGCGATGATGGTGCCAACGACTTGGTGCCCGGGTACGACCGGAAGTAGTCGGGCTGCCAGATCACCCTCGATGAGTTGGAGATCGGTGCGGCACACGCCGCACGCCGCGACTTGGATCGCGAGTTCGTCGGGCGCCGTGTCCAGGTCGGCAGCCTCGAAGGGCTCCAGCGGTCGACTCTGGATGGGGCCGGGTGTGATCAGGCGACGGCCTCGCATAGTGACCCTCCCTGCCTTGACGTCATTGCGGCTGTTGTGTGCACCCCATCAGTCTGCCTGATGGCGCTCGACCCTTCCAGCGGTCTGAGGTCACGACGTGGGGCGGTTTTGGGGGACCTTCGGCCCTGTCGGACGACCCGGTCGATCGTCACGATGATTGAGGGGATCAGGGGGCCCGGCGACAAGCCGAGGGTGAATGAGGAGGGACCGCGGGCGACCGGAGCACGGTCGTTCCCGATCTCGAACATGAGGGCGGCTGGCCCGCCGTCGGACGTCGGGCCCGCAGTCTCCGTGCTGACGTTGCGAAGCCGGGATCACGATCCCGGCGGGGCGGAGAACGGCGACCGGGCAGGGTATGGCCCGGCCAGGTCGCCCGGCGGCAGCATGGGCAAGCGGGCCCGGCGTTTCGGATCGCACGATTCGCGGCGGAATCGTCCTACCAGAGGGAGGTTGCCGTGACTGAGCAACGCGAGCGGTACTACCGAGTCTTGTTCCTGGTGGCCGCGGTGTACGACATCGTGCTCGGCACCATCTTCACCTTCTTCCATCCGTGGGCCTTCGAGGTGCTCGACATCGCCGATCAGGACCCGGGATCCGGCTATGTGCCGCTGATCGGTGCGTTCCTGTTCGTCATCGGCGTCGCCTACTTCCTGATCTATCGGGGTGATCTGGTCCGCAATGTCGACCTCATTGCCGTTGGCACGCTGTACAAACTCGCCTACTCGGCAGTTGCCTTCTGGTTCTGGATCGTCATCGACGACGTCCCCCACATTCTGTTCCCCGCCCTTTTTGGCGTTGTCGACCTCGTGATGTTCGGCGCCATGTTCCAGTGTTGGCTGACGGTGCGCCGGCTCTCCGCAGGCAGGAGCGCTCCCGCCCACTGAAACGGGCGGCTCAGTCGAGCAGTCCCACGAAGACGAGGGCGGCGCCGGCGCCAACCAGCCCGGCATGCACGGTCACGAGCAGCCAGCGTCCCGGCGAGAAGGGAGCGGTGAAGGCGCTCGGCACCGGTACCCAGCGATACCAGAACCAACCGCCGAGGCTCGCTCCTAGCAGGATCCCGGCGGTGAGCAGCGGCCAGCCAACCCGACCTGCGCCCGACGAAGGCAGCGCAGTGAGACAAATCCCGGTGAGGCCGATGGTGACCAACCCGGCAGGGACCACGAGGAGGTAGCGGGTCTTCGGTCGGATCAGGCTGACGGCCAACAGCGTGGGCATCGCCAACCATCCGGCGAAGAGTGTGATGAGGATCCAACCGGCCACCCCATCGGTGGTGGTCGCCAGGACCCAGATGACACCGAGGGCCAGCGCGCTGATCATCACCAGTCGTGCCACCCGAGCCGTGAATCGTGGGTCGGAGCTCAGTTCGACAGGGCGTTGTTGGCCTGCGGTTTGGCCCGCCATCACGATCCTCCGAGGGTGGCGGGCCGGCGGGCCCGCATCCCCTCCCGCCATTGCTGCTTGAATCCTGCGCGCCGCCGCTGGGTTGCCTCAGCCGAATAGAGGCGGCGCCCGAGGTCGACGAGACCAGCTTCGAGTTGTGGCACCGTCATCAGTCGGGGGCGCAGGTTGACGTCGAACAACGTGCAGAGCTCCCACGCGCCATCCCGCAGGATCCGCCCGGCGTCTCTCAACCGCTTGTACAACGGCGTGCCGGGGAATGGGGTGAGGACCGTGATCTGCACGTCGAACGGGCTGGCTTCGGCAACGAACTGATCGATGGCGTCGAACACCTCGGGTCCGTCGCCGTCGAGCCCGAGCACGAAGCAGGCGTTCACCGCGATGCCAAATGACTGGATGGTTTCGATGACAGCCCGGTGTCCGGCGAGTTGGTCACGCTTCCAGTTGCGCTTGAGCTCGATGCCGTCGAGGCCTCCACCGTTGGGGCTCTCAAAACCAATCAGGACCTCGGCGCACCCGGCGTCCTTCATCATGCGCAGCAGCTCGGGGTCGTTCGCTACCGACACATCGGTCTCGGTGAACCAGCGCACTCCTTCTCCGCCGATTGCCTCCATGAGATCGCGCCCATGGTGCTTGTTGACGAACGTGTTGTCGTCGGCGAACTCGACGAAGGCGTGGTGCCACACGTCGTTGATTGCCCGAATCTCCGCCGCGACCCGGTGGGGCGGCTTCACCTTGTAGCGAGGAGTCAGCAAGATCGAACTCGCGCAGAACTCGCATTGCCAGGGACAGCCGCGCTGGGTTTGCACGGTGAGTCGGTTGTAGCGAATCGGGTTCGAGGAGATCGAACCGCGGGATGGGTGCGTCTGCCAGATCGAAGTCGCCGTTGGATGAGTACAGCGGCCGTAGATGGCCGGCCGCGGCGTCTGCGACGAGTTGCGGCCACACGGGCTCGGCTTCGCCGACCACCACCGTGTCGCAGTGGAGCAGCGCCTCGTGGGGGAGCGAAGTCACGTGGAGCCCGCCGATGACGGTGGGGACCCCTGCGGCGCGGTACCGCTCCGACAGTCGGTACGCGTCCTTGACCTGAGCCGAGAACGTCGAAAACGCGGCGAGGTCACAGGGAGGGAGTTCGTCGACCGCAGCGACATCCTCAACCTCGTAGTAGTCGACCTCGTGCTGGTCGGGAGTGAGAGCAGCAACGGTCAGCAATCCCAGACTCGGCAATGCGGCAACGACCCTGCCGCGCTCGACAAATCCGGGCAAGGTCAATCCCAGCGCGGTGAGTTCCGGATTGTGGGCCCGCACGCCGCTCATGGCAATCAAGGCGATGCGCATGGCGCCTCCTTCCGGAGGCCACCGTCGTGGTGGCACCGGCAGTGCCCTCCAACCCCACGCCTATCAGATCAGCGGCAGGATGGAAGAGGGTATACCGACCATATCTCCCGACCGAGGGTCCCTTCGGCGCCGCGCCCGAGAGGTTCGGAAGGGGGAGAGTCGGTGATTCGGGTCACTTGACCCGAGCGCGCCACGGCGAGGGCGAGGTGTTCTTCCACCGTGAACCCCCCTGCCGAGCGGCTCCTACCAGTCTCCGTAGTCCTCGACCTTGGCGCCGTAGTTGAGTCGACGAATGCGCGCCTCGACCTCCTGGGCTTCTGACTCATCGAAGTCATAGCCGGAGAGACCACGCAGTCGCGATCGTGTGTTCAATTCGTACTCGGAATCGGTGTCCGAAACATGGTGTTCCGAAACGACGTCTTCCCGCCTACGTGTACGTCGCCACAACATGACGTGATTATCGGCAGAAGAGCCGCAGAATTTGAGTACCACTTTTACCGTTTTCAAACGGGTGTCTAGTCCGGAGTCGAACGGCGCCGATCGGGATTGCCCGCGGGGGCCCTCTCGTCTCCAGGATTCTGTCGCACCCCGCTGACAGGATGGCGTGATGGACGATCGGTTCCCCGCCCCAATCCTGCATGTTGATCTCGACGCCTTCTACGCGTCCGTTGAACAGATGCGTCGGCCGGAATTGCGGGGAAAACCGATCGCGGTGGGGGGCGGTGTCGTGCTGGCGGCGAGCTACGAGGCCAGGAAGTTTGGGGTTCGCTCGGCGATGCCGCTCGGGGAGGCGCGCCGCCGTTGTCCTCGTCTCATCGTGGTCGACGGCAGCTTCGGGGACTACGTCGGACTTTCCGACCGCGTCTTCGACATCTGCCGGTCGTACACCCCGCTGGTGGAGCAGATCTCGATCGACGAGGCCTTCCTCGATGTGAGTGGCGCGATTCACCTGTTCGGTGACCCCGCCACCATTGCCGCGAGGATCCGCCACGACGTGCAGAGCCAACTCGGGCTGGCGATTTCGGCGGGGGTGGCGCGGACCAAGTTCCTCGCCAAGATCGGGAGTCGAGTGGCTAAACCGGACGGTCTCTTGGTGATCGACCCCGCCACGGAACTCGAGTTCCTCCACGCCCTGCCGGTTGAGCTCATCTGGGGGGTCGGCCCCGTCACAGCCGCAAGACTCGCCGACCTCGGCATATCCACGGTTGGCGAACTCGCCCATACCTCCGAGGCAAGCCTGTCGGCCCGGCTCGGCCGTGGTGCCGGTCGTCACCTGCATGCCCTGGCGTGGAACCGGGATCCCCGACCGGTCGTAACCAAGCGACGCGCCGGTTCAGTCGGGGCGCAGAGCGCGTTTGGGCGTGACGTCCGGGACCCCGCGGTGCATCGTCGCGTACTGGCGAGGCTCGCCGATCGGGTCGGCGCCCGGCTGCGCAAGAAACAGCGAGCCGGGCGGACCATCACCCTGCGGGTGCGCTTCTCCGACCTCCGGGCCATCACCAGGGCGACAACGCTTGGGGCCGCGACCGCATCGACGGAGGCGCTGTACCGGGTCGGCGTCCACCTGGCCGAGACGGAGATCCCGCCGGCCGCGGCGGGTCGCGGCGTGGGCCTGCTCGGCCTCCGGGTGTCGAACCTGGTCCGGTCTCCTCATCTCCAACTCGAACTGCCGTTGGTGGACCCCCATCTCGATCGGGCCGACCGGTCGGGGACCGAAAGAGCGTTGGCTTCGGCTCGGCTCGATCACGCCATCGACGGCCTGCGGAGTCGTTTCGGAAAGGAGGCGGTGGGGAGGGCTTCTACGCTGCTCGACCCGAGGCGGCCCGTATCCCCGATCGAGTTCGGTGACCTGGCCATTCCGGTCGAGGAACGCCACGACGACGAGTGAGGCGGGGAGGGTGCTACGGCACGATCTGCAGGATCCGGCCGTCGGCGAACAGCGGAGGCACGACCAGACCCATCCGCGCCCACAGTGCCGAGGGAAGGCCCAAATCGGCCAAGTAGAGCGGGGCGAAGGTGTGCAGCCCTTCCTTGGGAAGGGCAAGGGTGAGGGTGGCATCGGCGTCGACCCCTCCGGGGAAACCGTGACCGGAGGGGAAGTCCAATGAGACCGTGAACCGACCGTGGCTCCATGTAGCAAGTTCGCCGACGCGGCCGCGTAGGTCACCCTGCAGGCCGTAACCAACGAGGGCATCGACCACGATGGGCCGGTCCGCAGGTTGGCGGTCGGGCGGGATCCCCATCTCGGCCAGCGTGTGGAGATGGTGCATGACGGCAGGAGCGGGCCGGTCGCTTCCGAGCACGATTGCAACGTCGCGTCCCCGATTGGCCAGATGCCGGGCGGCGGCGAGTCCGCCCCCGCCGTTGTTGCCGCCGCCGGCCATGACAGTGATGGCGCCGTCGGGGGCAAGACGGTGGGTTAGCTCGGCCAGGCTCGATCCGGCGTGCTCCATCATCTGGAGCAATTCGATCCCGAACTCATCGATAGCGAGACGGTCGGCCTCGACCATCTGTTCCACCGTGAGCCAGGGAATGCTCGTCGCCGAGAGCGTCGGAAAGGTGGCCATGGGCCAACCGTACCAGCGATCTTGACGCAATCTGGTGGGGCAATTCCGGGGTACCGATATACTCCGCGCCGTCATGCGACGCCTCCTACTCCTCCTTGTTCTCGCCCTCGTCGCGGCTGCGTGTACTCCCGGTGACACGGTCGAAACGACCATCGCGACCACGAACGGGAGCACGACGACCACGCCGATCACGCCGACCACGCCGACCACGACGACCACGACCCCGCTGGGTACGTCTCACGATGCTGGCAACGGCAAGCAGTCACCTGAGGAGCGAGCGAGAGATCTTGCGTACATGGAATCACTGTCGGCTCCAGCGCTAGGTAGCGGGCTGCCGGTGATTTCGCGATCGTTCGACATCGAGGTAGGTGACTTGAACGGTGATGGACGCGACGACATCATTCTTGCCACCCACCAGAACCGCAAGGTGTCGGGCGACAGCTGGGACGGGTTCTGGGTCTGGACGCCCGAAGGGTATGAGCTCATCTTCCTGCTGCCGACGCTGAATGACCGGCACGGCTGCACCACCGGCGACGTCAACGGGGACGGAGCAACGGACGTCTACTGCCAACTCGGCGGTTTCAAGGGCTCTGGGATCCTGAAGTCGAACGAGCTCTGGATCCAAACGGCACCGGGCACCTTCGAAAATCAAGCGGTGGCCTGGGGTGTTGATGATCCCTCTGGGCGCGGTCGATGGCCGATCATGTTTGACTACGACAACGACGGCTTGATCGATCTGTACGTCACCAACGACGGCAATCGTACAGATGGTCTGCGCAGCGAGAACCTGCTGTTTCGCAATCTCGGCGACAGGTTCGAGGAGGTAGTGACCGGCGCGACCGGAGATCTGGGTTCGCGTTGTCTCAATGCCGTCGACTTCACCGGAGATGGTTGGTCCGATCTTGTGCTGTGTGACGAATCGGGGACAATCAAGTTCCTCGAGAACGTGGAAGGCACCGACTTCCGCGACGTGAGCACGACGATGTACGAGGGCCGCAGGGGCTGGAAGGACGCAGCCTTCGACGACCTCGACCAAGACGGTGATATCGACATGGTGCTGGTCGGCCCCCAGGTTGTCCAGATTCGCCTCAACAAGGGCGCCGACAAGTGGTTCAAGAAGAGTTCGTGGAAGGCCACACTTGGTGACCGTGGCTGGGGGGTGGCGATAGGAGACTTCTACGGCGATGACAACCTGGATGTCTATGTTCTCCAGCAGGGCACCAATTGCACCGAGATTGCAGCAACTCAGGTGAACGGGGCGGACATTCTCTTCGTGGGGCCGGATTGGACGAGGCGCCAGTTGTGGGCCCACGAGCTTGGATGCGGCGATGAGGCGCTGACTCTCGACGAGAAGTTGGTCCTCGTGAGCAACGGGGCGGATCTGAGCCGCGGACCACTCAACATCCGCGACCTACGCACCGAGCCGCCGCCGGTTGGGTGAGCCTCTTCCCTGCAAACACCGATCGGAGGAAGCTGCAGCTCAGACCGCAACGTCGCGGCGCACGAACCCCCACAGGGCAATGCCGACGAAGGCCGCGATGAATGCGACCAGCCACAGCATCATCGGGTCGAAGCCGTTGGCGAGGGGATTCGGCTCGAGGTACCAGTAGAACGGCGACAGCTTCCCGAGCGGCTCGAGTGCGTCGACCAGGGGTGCCAGGCCGTAGAGGAAGAATGCGGCGACCGCGATCCCCGCGCTCAGGCCGATGGCGAGGCCACGCCGGCCGTTGAGCGCGCCGAGAGCAAGGGCGAGCGCACCAAAGAGCAGCCCAAGCAGTCCGGCGGCGACATTGACGGCAAGCATTCCTTCGAAGGACAGCTGCAGGTCGAGCAACGGGTTGGAGATCAGCAACAGCACGAACACCACGCCGACGACCAGCGAAACGATGGTCACCATGGCGGCGAACTTCTGCAGGACAACGTCGCGGCGCCGCACCGGCTGGGCCAAGAGAAGATCCATCGTCCTGCGGTCCTCCTCGCCGGCGATGGCGGTCGTACCCATCCCGATCGCCAAGATGAACAGCAAGATGGGGAGGGTGTTGCCGTAGATCTGGCTGTTGATGTACCCAACCGGCGAAAACAGGTCCGAGATCGAGTCGAGGCCGAGGAAGCCGGCCATCTCCTCCGGATACCCTTCGAGCAGTGTCTCGTATGCCTCTTCTTGCGACTCGATCAGCGGATAAAAGGCAACGGTCATCACGGTGAGCGCGGCGACACCGATCAGCCACCACATGGTCGACACCTTGCGGTCCCACAGGGCCTTTCCGTAGATGCTACGAAGCATGACTCGGCCCGTCTTCGTGGTAGTAGGTAAGGAAGGCTTGTTCGAGGTCACCCTCGTGGGTGATGATGTTGGTGACTTCGTGGGTGGCCGCGATCTTGACGACCGGGTCGAGTGAGCCCTCGACGCTGACGTCGATGAGATGGCCACCATCGTCGCTACGGATCGAGCGGATGGTCTCGACGCCGGCGAATTCGGCCTCATCGACTGGAGCGGCGAACCGGATCTCGAGCCGCCGCACCGTGGTCTGGAGCAGAGTGGCGACCTCTTCGACAACGACGAGCTGTCCGTTGCGGATGATCCCGACCCGATCGGCAATGCGCTCCACCTCGGGCAGGATGTGCGACGAGAGGAACACGGTCCTGCCCTCGTCACGTACTTCGTCGACCATGCCATAGAACTCGTGCTGGACCAGCGGATCGAGCCCGCTGGTCGGCTCGTCGAGAACCAGCAACTCAGGACGGTGCATGAACGCCTGGGTTATCGCCACCTTCTGGCGATTGCCCGACGAATAGGCCCGAATCTTGATGTCGAGGTTCAGGTCGAGGCGATCTGCGATCTCTTCGGCCTCGCCCATGTCGTCGAGACCGCGCAGATTGGCGAAGTACTCGAGCATCTCGCGGGCCGTCATCTTGTCGTACATCGCAGGTTCGCCCGCCAAGTAGCCGACCCGGCGATGGAGCGCGACACTGTCCTCTCGGGGGTCAAGCCCAAGCACCTGCGCCGAGCCTCGAGTCGGCCTGATGAAGTCCAGCAGCAGCCGGATCGTCGTGCTCTTGCCTGCCCCGTTCGGCCCGAGGAAGCCGAACACCTCACCCGGCAGCACGGAAAGGTCGACGCCGTCGATCCCGCGCTGGCCGCCGTAGTACTTGGTGAGTCCCTCGGTTTGGATGACCGGTGCCATAGCCCCGCAGGCTACCCATCTGTCCTGACTCGGGGACCGAGACGAATGGCCCTTAGAATCACCCCGAATGTCTGATCCAAGCAGCTCTACAGCGTCAGCGCCGGCTTCCTCCGGAAACCTCGGGCCGGGTTTTGATGTGTTGGCGCTGGCCTTGGAATTGAGGTGTCGGGTCGAGGCGGTGCCGGCCGACGCCTGGATCATCCACCAGGACGGCTCGAGCTATGAGCCGAGCGGCGACGACATGGTGCGGCGGGCCGTCGAGGCTGCGGTTGATCAGCCAATGGAGCTGTCGATCGTCAATGACATCCCGCGTTCGCGTGGATTGGGTTCGAGCTCAGCGGTAACGACTGCGGCGGCCGCCGCGGCGGTGCGCGCCGTGGGCCGAACCCCAGACTCCGCCCTGCTGTTCGACATCGTGGCTGCGCTCGAAGGCCATGCCGATAACGCCGCGGCCGCGGTATACGGTGGCCTGGTTGTCGTCAGCGAGGACACGTGGCGACGGTTTGAGATTTCGCCGAAGCTCGAGGTCATCGTCGGCATTCCCGACGCACGACTTCGCACCTCAGAAGCACGCTCGGTGTTGTCGGCCGAGGTCAGCCGCTGGGCTGCGGCGCGGAACCTCGGACGCTTGGCGTTCCTACTCGAAGGGCTGCGTTCTGCCGATCCGGATGCGTTGGACGCTGCCGCCGGCGACGAACTCCACGAGTTACCGCGCCAGCACCTTTCGCCGATCACCGCGGAACTGATGGATGCTGCCCGCCGTGCCGGTGCGCTCCATGCCGCCTGGAGTGGTGCCGGTCCGACGGCCATCGCTTTTGCGACGGCTGATGGCGTCGACTCGGTGATCGTCGCCATGGAGGAGACCCTCGGTGGCCAGGGCACCGTCCGCCGCCTTGACGTCGCCACCGAAGGTTGGGCCTAATCCGCCCATTCTTGAGCTCGGATTGCTAGGGCTTGCGTGATCTCGTCGCGGACGCGGCGGTAGTTGTCATCGTCGAGTCCGTAGGGGTCGTCGATCGATCCGCCGTCGGGATCGAGCAGGAGGATCCTTGCCGACCACTCGGGTCGTAGGGCGCACAGCCGGTCGCGATGGCCCTCGGTCATGCAGTAGATGAGGTCCGGGTCGTCTGTGATGGCGGTGAAGACGTCCTGCGAAATGTGGCCGGTGATGTCGATCCCAACTTCCGCCATCATCCTCTGAGCCGCCGACGACGCGGGTCGGCCCGGGAGTCCGCCGGTGGCGGCGCTGGCGAAGGAGATGCCGGGCTGGGCATAACGTGTCGCGGCCAGTGCTTCGGCCATCGGAGAGCGGCAGATGTTGCCGGTACAGACAAACAGGACGTGCATGCACCCTCCCTACACCAGGCTGCGATCCGCGGCTGCCGCAATGAGAGCGTCGAACAGCGCCAACGACGCGGCATCCCTCGTGTCCCCCAGGTACTCGGGGTGCCACTGAACCGCTAGCAGTGGCCAAGCGGGGTCTTCGTATTGGATGGCTTCGATGACACCATCGTCCGCCCACCCAACCGCGGTGAACCCCGGGGCCAGATCCCGCACGGCTTGATGGTGAATCGAGTTGACCATGACGTCGTTGCTCCCGACGACCTCGGCGACTCTGCACCCCGGCGTCAGCTCGACCCGCTGGTGCCCCTCGTAGACCAGGGGTCCGGCGGCACGGTGAGCCGTTCCGACCTCGGTGGGAATGTCCTCGATGAGGGTTCCTCCGAAGGCGACGTTGAGGAGCTGGAGGCCGCGGCAGATTGCGAGCGTGGGGAGACGGCGGCGGGCCGCTTCCTTGGCGAGCTCGATCTCGAACTCGTCTCGATCAGTGCTCATGTCGTACATCGTGTCGATGGCGTTGCCGCCATACCGATGGGGTTCGATGTCGCCCCCGCCGGTGAAGACGAGGCCGTCGACACGATCGAGCACGGTGAGAATGGCCTTTCGGGGGACGGGACCAAGCAACACGGGGATGCCACCGGCCCGCACCACGGAGTCGAAGTAGGTGCGCTCTACGGTGTGGGCGTGTGATTCTCCGGCGGCCGATGTGATGGCCCGGGGACGCGTGGTGATCCCAATCACAGGTTGCATCCAAGCGATGTTACCGACTCCGGTGAAACCCAAGACCGTGTACCCCGCCTGGCGGGCGCGTGACGGCGCCTGCTCCGAACGGCCGACCGCGGTGACGACGCCGGCCGGCCATTGTGGACACGTCGATCGAATTTGGTGGTCCGCTGAGACCCCAATGACGAGGACCAGCCGCAGCAGAATCTCCCACTCTGTGGTCACGTGCGGCGTTCCTCGAGGCGCGTCGTGAGCGCCGAAGCAGCGTAGCGGCTTGCGAATGTGCGCAGGGTCCGCGAACCTATGAGCGCTGCGTCACCCGCTGGTTGCATGGTGACGCCGTATTTCTGTACGACGTCCCCCGATTTTGAGGTATGCATGGGTTCGCTGGTCAAGAAGCGGCGCAAGAAGATGAGCAAGCACAAGTACCGGAAGCGCCTCAAGGCGAACCGGCATAAGCGCAAGCGCTGATTCGGCCGGCCCCCGACTCGGGGTCGTCGTCCATAACTCCCGGCCCGTCTGAGGACGCGCCATCACCATGTCCCGTGGTGGATTTGGCGCGCCGTCTAGCGTGGTGGGTGGCGTTCGCTACAGACGGACGGCGCGCCGTCCAGCGTGGAAGGTGGCGTTCGCTACAGACGGACGGCGCGCCGTCCAGCGTGGTGGGTGGCGTTCGCTACAGACGGACGGCGGCGCCGACGATGGCGATGCTGACCACGAGGATCACTGCCTGGATGATGCCGCGTACCGCCGGAGAGGTCCGCTTTGCAGTGAGTTGGTGCAGTAGGGCCAGCCCGGCGGCGAGGATCACGAGTCCGACCTTGAGTTCGAGCCGGTCGTTGGACCAGGGGATGTTGAGGCGGCTCACCTGCCAGACACCAGTAACGACGGCCACGGCCATGGCGACCCACGACACCACGCCAAACCGGCGCGCCATGACCTGGAGCAGAGGCCGTTCGGCGCCGGCACGGCGCAGGGCGGTGACCAAGGCCCCAAGCATGATGAGCCCGCCCACCCAAACTGAGGCGGCAATGATGTGGATCCACAGCAGTAGTTGGTCGGCGGTCATGTAGCGAGGTTAGGGCGGCGGGAGCGGAGGAATAGGGTCGGCGCGGCCGCTCTGCCACATATGGTGTCGGAGTAGCGCGCATACAGTCCGCCGATCCGGAGCCGATGAGAAGACCCAATGGATCGAGAGCAGCCCGCCACAGTCGACCCGGCTCCTTCCCACCGGCGCTGGGCGGTGCCCGTCGCCATTGTCGCGCTGGTCGTCATCATGGTGGGTGCTGTTGCCTCGGTGATCTACGTCGGAAGCAAACCCAGCGATGACGCCGTCGCTGCCGTCACGGTGCCTGGAGCCGCGACGGAACCCGTCCGCGTGGTTCCCGGCCTCGGGAAGTTGACCTGGACCAAGCTGGAGGGCCCGGCGGCCGAGTTTGGGCAGGCGGGAACGCAGATCACGTTCAGCCCGGAGGACGGCTATCGCCTCTTCAGCGGGTCGGACCGGGTCGCATGGGAGTCGGCTGATGGTCTGGACTGGACGCTCCGGAACGTCCCGCAGGGTTTTGGTGACTTCGCCTTCGAACATGTGGGGTCTGGGGCCTACGCCATGGGCGCCAGCACCGACGGCCGTCAAACGTTGGCGAGATGGGCTGCGGATCACTGGGTGGTGGTGGACGACTTCGGACCGATCACCGAAACTATCGGGATCGTGTGGAGATTCCAGTTTGATGAACCGGTGGTGCAAGTCGATGATGCGGCACTGGCCTACGTGCGTTTGTACGGCGAATTGCCGTGGGGCGAGATCTACGGGTACTTCCAGCGGTCGAACTGCACCGACGAGTGCCCGCAGAAGTCACCAAAAGCGAAGTGGGACCCGACCGCGCAGAGACTGCTTCTTCTTCACCCTTTCGACGAGACCCCTGTCGCATCGCTGAGGATCGACGTCGCTGGCGACACCGCGACGCTCGTGGATATCGAGACCCAGGAGGTCGTGCACGAGGTTGTCGGCACCGCCGGGATGCCCATCCACGACATCGTGGATGCCCTCCAGAGCGAAGCTCCCACACGCCGGTATGTTCAGTTCCAGGGGAATCTCGTCAGCAACTCCGGGGGTGGGTTTGTGTACCTGCGTCCGCCGTGGAACACCGGACCGCCAAGGTTCACCGGACCGGCGATATTCGCAGCCCCGGACGGCAGTGGCTTCGTTGCTTACGAGGTGAAGTACGACGAGTCGACCGACCCTGTAGACCGGGACGTTGTGACCGAGGTTCGAACTTGGACCTCAGAGGATGCGATCGAATGGACCGAGGCGTCAGCGCCACCGTTCCCGTATCCCTGGGCCGGAAGTGTGATCCTGTGGTCCCGCCCCGGGGCGATCGTTGCAGAGTTCTTCCCCAGCAACCGGGGTGCCAGGTCCCCCGGACGGCAACTGTGGGAGTCACCCGACGGAGTTGTCTGGACGGAGCGGCCGGCCCCTCCGATCGCGGTCCCCGTACGAGGGATGGAATTCGGGTACGCAACGTCCGAGCGCGTTGAAGACTTGCCGTCGAGTGGGCGGTGGTCCTGGCGCTACTGGGTGCTGGGTGATGGTGATGCCTGGGTCGAGGTTGTGGCGCCACCGGCCCAACCCGTACCGGTGGGTGACGGCGGCTACGCATGGAACCACGAAGTGGGATCCAACATGTACTGGGGCTACGGCGACGCCTCGAGCACCCATCTGTGGGTCGGTCGCTTCGAGTCCTGATCCGAGGGGCGCGACACCAGGGGACGTACCAGTCGAATGGTGGCCACACCGGCGATAGCGGCGATTGCCGGTGTCAGCGCCACCGCGCCGCCGTCCGCCATCACCATGCTCCCTGCGACGATTGAGAAGGCGGTTCCGATTCGAGCCAGGTTGACACGCCTCGGGTCGATCATTGCCCGACCTGCATCGGTCCGGGTCGTGACTCGACGGACCGGAACAGCGACCACAGCAGCAACGACCGTTGCCACGATCAGCGCGATTGTGGTCGTCGAGGGCGCTCCTAGGGTCGGCGTTGCTCCCGAGATGACGGCACCGCCCACTGAGGCGAATGCAAAACTGGTGGCGATCAACGAGCTCTTCGGTGGCCGGACCACGAGGATGGAGGCGACGAGGAAGAGCGCTGCTCCCCAGGCTTCAGGCCGGGTTCCGGCGTAGGCCGCGGCGAGACCGAGGACGACGATATCCGCCGGGCGCAGGCGGGAGCCGACGGTCCCCGCCGTGACCCGGGCGCTCATCAAGATAACCGCCGCGATGGCCGCGGCCGGTGGACCGAGCACGGCCGCGGCGACGGCAGCAAGAAGCAGAGCAATGGCGGCGGACGACGGGTGGTCTGGATCGAGTTCACGTGCGATTGCCCACGCCAGGAACACGCCGACCCCGACGGCTCCTGCCGCAAGAAGGTCGAAGGCGTCGCCTTCGACCCACTGGAGGATCAAGGCCCCCACAGTTCCCAGCATTGCCCCGATCATCACAAGGCGGTTCGAGGCAAGGCTCGGGTCGATCGGCCGGCCAATCCCGGTGCGGGAGTATGGGTTCATGTGAGGAGACCACGCAGTGCCGGCGCCAATTCGGGGTCGGCGAACTGATAGCCGTCGGCGTCGAGACGGTGGGGAACCACCCGAGTACTGGAATACCCGATCGCCTCGGCCTTCTCGCCACCAAGGGCGAGCCGCACACCGAAGCGAGGCACCGGCAGCTTCGACGGGCGACGCAGTTGACCTGCCAAAGCAGTGGCGAACTCGCGCTGGCGCACCGGGGCGGGGGCGACGAGGTTGACGGGTCCGGCGAGGTCGGAGTCGATCAGGTGCGTGATGGCACCGACCACGTCGTTGAGGGTGATCCAACTCCACCATTGGCGACCGTCACCGATAGGGCCACCCAGACCGGCCTTGAAGAGGGGAACGAGACGCCGCATCAACTGTGCGTCTCGCGCCAGGACAAGTCCGGTGCGGGGGTGGACGACCCTGATGCCGGCGACGCTGGCGGGTGCGGCGGCAGCTTCCCAGTCAATCGTAAGGGCGGCCAAGAAATCGTCGAGCGGTCCGACTGCGGATTCCTCGGTGAGTAGCTCGTCACCACGATCTCCATAGATGCCAATCGCCGACTGTGAGATGAATACAGCGGGTCGTTCGTCGGCGACGGCAAGGCTCTCGGCGAGGAATTGGGTAGTCCCGATGCGGCTGTCATAGATCTCTGCCTTGCGTGCTGTGGTCCAGCGTTTGTCGCCGATGCCGGCACCCGAGAGGTTGATGACAACGTCGAGGCCCTTGAGAGCTCGTTCGTCGATGGAACCAAGGGAGGGGTCCCATCGGTACTCTGCGGGCGACTCTGTCGGGCGG
>CAWGCJ010000015.1:0-112005 GCA_963821095.1 uncultured Acidimicrobiia bacterium
CGAACCAGGCGAATGACCTCGTGGCCATCGTTCTGGAGAGAAGCCGAGAGCCGGCCTCCAATGAGTCCGGAAGCACCCGTCAGCAGGATCCTCTGTGGTTCTTTCAACGGGTACCTCCCTTTGCGAATCTTCGAATGTTCTACGGTCCGGTTGGTTGTAGTGGATGAGTTCTGCAATCCGTCCGCCGGCCGGTGCCGTACTCCATGTGAAAGGCTTCACAACGGCTGAAAGGCTCCGACAATGGCAATGGCAGTGGCCCGACGAGACGAAAGCTCGGCCGACTCGCTCGCGATGTATCTCGACGAGATCGGGCGCGCCCCGCTGCTCACCGCCGAGGAGGAAGTTGAGCTGGGACGTGCCATCGAAGACGGTCGCGCAGCAGAAGAGAAGCTCAAGGATGCAAAGAAGACCTCCGAGCGCCGCTTTTTGCAGCGCCAGGTCAACGCCGGCCAGGACGCACGCGACCGGTTCATCGAAGCGAACCTCCGTCTGGTGGTCTCCATCGCCAAGCGGTATCGACCGAGCGTCACGGGGATGGATCTTCTCGACCTGATTCAGGAAGGCAACTTCGGGCTTATGCGTGCCGTGGAGAAGTTCGACTGGCGCAAAGGTTTTAAGTTCTCCACCTACGCGACCTGGTGGATTCGCCAGGCAGTCCAGCGCTCCCTGCTCGAGAAGGGGAGTCCGGTCCGGGTCCCCAGCAGGGTGCACGACGCTGCGGTGACCATCCACGGGATGCGGTCCCGTTTCCAGGCCGAACAGGGGCGGACACCTTCCCTCGAGGAGTTGGCCGAACACTCCGGGCTCGATGTTGAGCTGGTTGCTGAAGCGCTCGCCGTCGGTTCGGTGGCATCGCTGGAGGCGCCCATCGGAGAGGACGGCGCCGTGCTGGGGGACTTCGTTGAGATGGAAGAGGAAGCTGGGCCCGAGGACCTGGCGGTCAACGCCGGTGTGTCGGACGATCTCCGCAAGGCCATTGACCGACTCGACGAGCGAGAGCGCATCATCATGCTGCGCCGCTTTGGCTTCCACGACGAGGTGCCGCATGCCCGGGCCGAGATCGGTGCCGTGCTCGGTGTCAGCCCGGAACGGGTTCACCAGATCGAGAAGGCGGCGTTGACCCGGCTTCGCCACCCGGCGTTCGGCCTACGCGAGAGCGACCTGGTCTAGCAGCTGGCTATTTGGCTGGGTCTCGTAGCGTCCCGGTGCCCCGTAGATTGTGGGGACACCGTCGCCTACCGAAGAGGAGCCGACCATGGCTGTGGAGTCAACGATGCTGGCACTGGGGACACCGGCGCCCGATTTTGATCTGATGGACACGGTGAGCGGTGAGCAGATCAAGCTCGGCGATGTTGCCGACCAGAAGGCCCTTGTGGCGATCTTCCTCTGCAACCACTGCCCCTACGTCAAGCACGTCCAGGACGGTCTCGTCGCCTTCGGCAATGACTACGCCGACCGGGATGTTGCCATCGTCGCCATCGGTTCGAACGATGCGGTGGAGTATCCCGACGATGGGCCGGAGCAACTCGGTGCCGTTGCCCGCGAATTCGGGTACGCCTTTCCGGTGCTGTTCGATGAGGACCAGGACGTCGCCAAGGCCTATACCGCGGCGTGTACGCCGGACTTCTTCGTCTTTGGCCCCGACCGCACCCTGGTCTACCGGGGCCGCTTCGACGAGTCTCGCCCCAACTCCGACGTTCCGGTCACGGGCGCCGACCTGCGCGCCGCAGTTGATGCGGTGCTCGCCGACGAACCCGTCGCGGACGTCCAGTACCCATCGATGGGCTGCTCCATCAAGTGGAAGCCCGGCAACGAACCCGGCTAGTCCCCAATCCGTTCTTGCATGGCCGAGGCGCGATTCTTCGCGCCCTGGCCACGCAAGAACGGATTGGTCTACGGGTTGACGGCGGCCTCTGGGATGAATGCGGTGAGTCGGGCGATGTGGCCGGTTCGATCGAAGATGGCGCGACTGGTCTCGGCGTCGACATAAAGACCCTCGATGCGGTCCTGGGCACCGTCCGTGTAGCTGACTGCGACCCCGGCCTCACCCGACGTGAGCGTCACGACGACCGGGACCTGGCACACCGTGAGCCCAAGCGAACCCGCCGGAAGTTCGATCGTGGTCGAGGCGTTGTCGAGCCCGACGACCTGCCATGTCTCCGGCTGCTCGAGGAACTCGCCCCTGCGCAACAGGATCGGATCGAAGCAGATCTGCCCGCCGGTGACGCGGACCCCAAGCTCCAGCGGCCGGGTCAGCAGTTCCTCCTTCACCTGGCCGGTCATCCCCGGCTGCTGAGCACCGGCGTGAGCGGGCGTATGGGAGTACGGATCCGTCGGGAACGCACCATATTCGGCCGCCGTCTTGTTGAACCCGAGTCCGGCGCGGACTCGCCAGTAATCACGGATCAGGTAGTCAATGACATCGGGAGCAGCGTCGGCGTTGGACGCCTCGTCGACCGACTCCTGCACCGCGACCAGCAGCTTCGCCACCATGTGCCAGTAGATCGAGCCGATGCCCTCGAAGCCGTACATCGAACCGGAACGGCCCGTGTACCCGTGGTGTTGGAAGACCTCCTCATACAGGTCGAGCGTCGCCCCCTCGTGGTCGGCGACCAAGGCTCGCCCAGGCATCCTCGGCGGACAACCGACCCAACGCGGCGCGCAAGTCGCTCTGGTTCCGAAAGCCCGGGTTGAAACGATACGTTCCTTCGGCATCGAGAACCACGACCGACTCGTCGCCCGCCGCCAGCAGCGCCTGTAAGAGTGGATTGGCCGCCACCGCCCCGTCCGGCAGCACGTTCTTGTCAAGGAACGACGGGAGGCGCGGCGCCGGATACAGCATGAAGCTGCGTTGGTCGGACCGGTACATGGCGCTGGCGAAGAGCGCCTGCCACGACCTCGGCCCGTTCCTCGGCGGAGAGCAGGCCCGAGCTGAGCACGGCCACCTGTCCCTCCAGCATCTCGGGGAGGTGTGAGATTGTGGCTTCCGAGCCGTCGGCACCAAACTCCACGAGGTTGTACGAGTGGTAAAGGCCGTCGGGTCGCCGGCTGCGTCGAATGTCGGTGTCGAGATGGTCGAGGGCGATCTCGAAGAGATCGGCGATGGCGGCGGCGCCGACCTGAGTGGAACCCGAGAAGCCCCCGGCGTAGACGCGGGATCGGTACTCAAACGACGCCCGACCCAGCTCATCCATGAAGGTCTTGCGTTGTCGCGGGTTGAGCCCGCCATCGGGGCGATCGGCATGTCCTCGCAAGATGGCAGTGATCCGGGTGAGCCAGCCGGCAACCTCGGTTGACAGCTGGATGTCGCTCAGCGCGGCGTCGTCCACCAGGTTCCTCAGGAAGTGCAGGTAGCGGCGCAGCTGGTAGAGCGTGACCATCGACAGGCCGTGGCCGACCAAGGCGTTGTTGGCGTCGTTCCACTCAGGACGCTGCGTATTCATCCAGATGCCGCCGTCCGGCACATAGTTCGACAGTTTCGCCAGCGCCGGGACCAGGAGCTTCTCGAGGAGCGAGACGAGGTACACCTCCCGGTCCGGGTCCCACATCAGCTTGCCGTCGGCGCCGATCTCGCTCACCCGCTCTGCAGAGCGATCCGCCGCGGCCGTGTCATAGGTGATCGTGTCCTTCGGGTCGCGCACGAGCTCCTCGTGGGAGGCGATCCGGTAGGGCACGTCGGCGTAGGAGAACCAGGGGTCGATCGAGGAGATCCTCGATCGCTCTCGGAGAGAACTCGTTGGCTTCTTCGAGTAGGCGCTGCAGATAGACGATTTGGTGGTCGCCCCAGTATCCGATGTGGCTCCACGGGTCGTCTGGGTCCGGCACCTCCCAGTCGATTCCGCCCCTCGTGATCCGGTAGGGGTTGTAGCCGTCTGCGGTTGAGGCGTTGACGAAGACGGCGATGACACTCGGCAGGTAGGAGGGGAAGCTGAGGCACAGGGCTTCCCAGTTCTGGAAGATGTCCCTCCAGTTGCCTTCGTAGTGCATGGCCGGGTTGCCTGCGGCGTCCCGTATCTCGATGGAGAACGTGTTCCACGGCCGGCTCGGGTCGCCGTGGCGTCGTGAGAAGGTGAGGGGCAGGTACTCGAGACTGAGCCGAACGAGTTGGGCATCACCGCGGTCGACGATTTCGCCGGAGGAGCCATCCGCGTTCGACCCACTCGGGAAGACTCTCGAGCCAGGCCCGATGTCGATCCGCCACGGCGCGGTTGCGGCCGTCGACGAAGACCGCAAAGTCGTCGGTGCGGATCGTTGTAGCCGTAGAGGAAGACGCCGCCGCGCATGGCGTTGTACGTCACGTTCGCGAACTGGTGGGCGGTAGCGACCCGGTCGCCGGTGCGTTGCAGCGCATCGCTGCGCGCCATCAGGTGTACAAAGCCTTCGGTGCCGCGGCGGATGGATGCGGACACTTCGGCAATTGGATCGGGCGAGCTGCGCAGGAACCTGCGCAGCCCGGCAGCGGCCGGCTGATCCTGCCGAACGTCGGCGACGATGTGCCACGTGGTTGCCTCACCCGGGCCGATCGTGACGTTGCCGGTCAGGAGGTAGCCGCCGGGACGACCGGTAACGAGAGATTGCGGCGCGTTGAGTCGGCCCGTGATGAAGTCGGCAACCGCCGCCGGGTCCAAGGTCACGGTCGCCCCCTCCAAGCCGCGTGACCAGGCCACAGAGCCAACGAGCGCCTCCGCCGGTTCGGGGCGATCGACGATGTGGGCCTCGAGCGTGAAGGCGGCGAGCCTGGTGCCGGCGTCGATGATCTCGCTTCGCTTGTAGGCGTTCGTCAGGTTGTTCAGCCGTTGATACAGCGCGGGGTCGAGCCCGGAGGGGAGCAGATTGACCAATCCGTCGATGAGGCCGGTGTCGACGGGGCTATCACCGGCGTTGGTGAGGGAGGCGGTCCTGACGAATCCGAAACGATCACTGTTCGACCACCGGTAGCGAAACACCAGCCCGAGCCCGCCGTGGGCTTCCTCGAAGATGACCTGATTCCCCACCACGGACTTGTAGAGGTTACGGGCGACATCCGGCGCCGATGGCCCGGCGAGGGGACACCACACCGTTCCATCGCTGAGACGAAACGCAGTCACCGGCCCGGTGATCCCGGCCGCCTGATGGAGACGGTCGTCGGTCTCGTAGGGAAACAGTGCCGATGCGGCGTTGCCGCGTCCTGCCGTCAGCCCGCCGCGACTCGATACGAACATCCAAAGGTCCGAGTCGCTGACGATGCTCATCAGGAACGGACCGAGGCGATCGACATTCGGGATGGCGTAGAAGCCCTCACCGTTGATGTCGACGAACCCTTCCTCCGGGGGAGTGCCGGGCGCGACATGGTGCGTCGTCATTTCAAACTCCATGGTCCGGCATTGTCGCACCATCATGAGAGGCCCCGGCCGACCGAGCGACCGGGGCCCCGTACGTCACGATCTCCTACGGCACGAGTTCGTAGGCGCCGACGTCGCAGCCGGCTCCCTGGGGCCGGATCACGCCGCGTTGGTCCGTCGCCGGGCACACCGCTGCATTGGCGGAGTCGATGGCCGGACTCCCCGCCAGCAACGCATGGGTCAGGGTCGGGCCTCCGTTGTCGGCAAGGACGCCCAGCCCTGCATCGGCAACGACCGGTCGCTTGCGACCGGGTTGCAGGAGCCATCCGTGAACACGTTGTCGCCGAGCGAGGTGAGGACCGCGGCCGCCAGGGTCACCTTCCACCTGGCACCCATAGTCGCCGTTGTTGGCGACGATGCTGTTCTGCAACGTCACCACCACGGGGGCGCCGAAGGTGGCGACCATCAACCCACCGGCGGTCCCGCCGGGAGCAGCGTTCTCGGTGATGGTGCTGTTCACGATCGTCACCGTACCGTCGGTAGCAAACATGGCGCCGCCGTGCCATGCGGTCGACGTGTTGTCGGTGATGGTGCTGTTGACGATGGTGGCGTCACCCAGGGTCCGCAGCCCACCGGCGACGTCCCCGGCAACGTTGCCGCTCACGGTGCTGTTGGTGACATTGATGGTGCTGTTGAAGAATCCGTAGATCCCTCCACCGGGCTGGCCCAACGTGGCGTTGTTGCTCACCGTGCTGTCGGTGAGGTTTAACGTTGCCCCATCGCCGTTGTAGATCCCGCCGCCTCCCAGGTCGAATGCGGCGGCACCGCCGCTCGATTCGGTGTTGTTGGTCACCTGACCCGATCGAGATTCAGCACACCGAGGTTGAGTATCCCTCCGCCTTGCGCAGCGCCAACACCGTCGGAAACGGTGATGTCGTTCAGCGTGGCTTCGACCCCGGCACCGACCTGCACCACCGCGAGGCGTTGTTGCCGCTGACCGCCAGCCCCGGGGCGCTTGCCCCATCGACCGTGACGTCCCGATTGATCTCCAGTTGGCTGGAGGTCAATGCAATCGTTCCGCCGGAGAGCGCCGGATCGAAGTCGATCACTCCGCCGTCGGCGATGTCGTTCAGCGCCTCCCGCAGGGATCCGTCGCCGGAGTCGTTGAGGTTGGTGACCGTGATCTCGGTCGGTGCCGGAATCGGGATCAACCGAACCTGGTCGAAGCGACTCGTGCCCTCCGACGCATACGGCAGCTCGAACCCGTATCCCCAGATCTCATCCAGACCCAGTCCGTCGTTGGGGGCTCCGGCGGGCTGGTTGGCGCTGCGGACAAAGTCACCAAACGGAATCTGGACCTGCTGCCAGCCAGTTGCGCTGTCGACGAATGTCGCCTCGAACCGCTCCGCGGTGTCCGGTCCCTGATAGACCCGCACGTAGTCGATCGCCGTTTCCTGGGGGAAGGTGGTGTCGTCGCCGACCGCCCCTCCGAAGTTGCCGCCCACGGCAACGTTGAGGAGCAGGAAGAACGGCTTCTCGAACACCCACTCGTTGGGGGCAACATCTGCCGGGGTGGCGGAGTGGTACAGGATGTCGTCCACGTACCAGTTGATGGCGTCTGGCTCCCACTCGACGACGAAGGTGTGGTAGTCGTTGAAGACCGGCTCGCCGAAATCGTAGACGTTGCCGAAGCTCGCCCACCTGAGTAGCCGGGGCCGTGGATCGTTCCGAAGATCTCGTTTGGCAGGCGTCCGACGAACTCCATGATGTCGATCTCGCCCGCTTGCGGCCAGGGGTTCCGGTCGATGTCGGTGCCCAGGCTCCACACCGCCGGCCACAGTCCGGCGCCTTGCGGCACCAGGACGCGGGATTCGATGCGCCCGTAGGCGAACTCCGCCTTGTGCCACGAGTTGAGGCGTGCCGAGGTGTACTCGCACGGCCCGTAGTAGCACTCGAGCGAACCGTCGGCTTCACGCAACGTGAGCACGAGATTGCCGTTGCCGTCGGTTGCCGCGTTGGCAGGATCGTCGGTGTAGTACTGCAGCTCCTCATTGCCCCAGCCGTTCTTGCCGTCCGGGGTGACGTCGCCCAACTCGTATTCCCAGTTGTCAGGGTTTGGCGGGGTGCCGGCCGGCTCGTTGAACTCGTCGCTCCAGACCATGGTCCAGCCATCGGGACCGGGGTCCGGCGCCCGATTGTCCTTCAGCTGGACCGTGACCTCTGTCCCCGCTCCCGGTTCCGTAGTACCAGAAGCCGAGCGCCTCGCCCGGGACCAGTCCTGGCCAAGCGGGAAGTCCCGACCGAACACTGCCTGGGTGAGGTCGAGGCCCCTAACCGCCTTGGTGGCGCTACTCCACGCCTTTCGATAGGAGGCGATGGCCTTGGCCGGCCTGCCCGCGGCGGCATAGCCGTCCGCCTGCTCGAGGTAGCTTGTTGCCTTGTTGATCCAGTACGCCTTGCCGTCGTTGTAGTCGGCGAGAGCGATGGCGGTGGTGGCGAGATCGCGATCCGCCCCGACGAGTCCGTCGATGGCCTCGTCCACCTCGGCGGCCACGGCATCGCTTCGAACCCGCTCCAGCCACCACACGGCCTGCTGCTCCCAGCTGAAGACCTTCCAGCCCCGCTTGGGGTTGAGGAAGTAGCCGTTCGCCCAGTACCTCGCGTCGAGGCTCTTGTCGATCTTCCAGATCGCTTTTTCGATCCGGTGCCGGTCCCATTTGCCGACCAGGGGAACGAGGCCGGTGAGGTCGTCGGAGACGGACTGCTTGATGGCCTCGGGAGAGGGTGCCTGCGCCGGGCTGGCCGCCTCGAGGATTCCTTCGTAGGCGCCCTGGCCCGGGACGGCGATGGGGTCGCCGCCTCGATCTCAGCCGTCGAGAGTGCCATCAGTCCCGCGGAATCCCACAGGTAGTCGCCCCGCTCGAAGTCGTCGATCAGGTCGGGGTCGTAAGGGTCGTTGTCGGTGATGAGCGCCGAGGCCTGGAAGATGGCGCCGAGACCGGCGTCGACAGGATTGGAGAGGCGGAGCGTGACTCGCTTGTCACCTGTGAACTTGGAGTTGTCGAAGGTCTCGAGTGGGAAGCTCAACTCTTGAGGTCCACCGTTGGTGAACGTGAGGGTTCCAGAGGTCGGCGTGTAGTCCCGGTTTGGATCTGCCGTTGCCGGTTCGGTGGCGTAGTCCACGCTCACGGCAGCGGGATCGTCATCGCCCATAGCTCGGTTGAGCTTGACGGTGACATCGCCCGTGGTTCCCTCTTCGATCAGGTACTTGCCCAGAGTGAAGCTCACGGCGAGTTCTGGGATCTCGGCCACGCCGTAGAGGGCGACATCGTCCATGTAGTAGGTCAGCTCGCCGGGCGTGTCCAACGTGCCGAGCGCCCAGCCGTGCACCTCGGTCAGCGTGAAGCCGTCGTTGGGGGCGCCGTTGCCAATCTCCTTGCGGGTGAAGCTGGAGAACGGGAACTCGAAGAGTTGCCAGCCGGCGAAGTCGTCGATGAGGCTGACCGTGAAACGTTCCCCGTCGTCGGTGGTGGATCCCGGGTTGCGGTTGTCGATCACGTCGATGAACAGCGTCGTGCCGGTATTCAGGCCGTAGAGCCAGAAGCTCATGCCCTCCGAGCCGCTCCAGTCCTGGGGCACCCAGGTGTCCACGGCGGCGTTCTCGAAGGCGTGGATCACTCCGGCAAATGCGACAACGTCGCCGGTGAGAGCGAGAACGTTGTTGCCCGCCGTTGAGTCGGGGACAGGCGCCGGCGGTGTGTCCGTTGTCGTAACCGACACCGGGCTGCCGTCGCTGAACGTGAAGAACCCGATGGGGATGCCGTTGCCGTCCGTGCCCGAGGGTAGGCCGTTCTCGAAGTCGTCGATGATCGTGGGTGCCGCCGGAGCCAACGGTCCCTCACTGAACGCCCAGTAGTCGGTACGGAAGTTCACGTCGCTACCGGTGCCGATCACGGCGACAACGACGTTGATCAACTGGCCGTTTCCGGCTGGGGCGGGCACGGCGTCGAGCACACCGTTGCCGCCGGTGAAGAACGAGTTGTCGTCGAAGAAGTCGGCGAGTGGGATCGAAACGAACTGCCAACCGGCGCCGCTCTCGGCGCACGGCCCGGCCGCCGAGATCACACAGTTGAACTGGAACTCGTCGTCGTCGGCAGGCGTTGCCGCGTCGTCGCCGTTGTCGTCCTCTTGGAGGTTGATCTCCAGGGTGTAGTCCTGGCCGATGTCCGGGTTGATCCAGAAGTTGAAGTAGTCGGTGCCGGTGAGGTCGGTGGGGTTGGTCCGACCGAAGCCACCATAGAAACCGGGCGTTCCCCCGGATCCCCATCCGGTCTCGAGCGAGTAAGCACCACCGAGCGTCGGAGGCAGATCGGTGTCGTTGGGAGTGATGCCGCCTCCCCCGACGTCACCATCGAACGCAAACCATCCGTTCGCGAACGGATCCCCGTGCTCCATATCGTCGAAAACGACGGGTGAAGTCGCGGCTTGGGCATTGGGAGCTACCTGTACCGCCACTAGTACCGCAGCCATTACGGCCAGGGCCAGCGCGCCCACCCTCGCCCGTCGTGTCATCCTCTTGCTCGCGTGGATCATCGAGTTACCCCTTCTCGGTTGGTCTGCCCCAAACACTCTATGTGGTCGGAGACGGACGTGCCAGCCGATCTGCTCTTGCGTGGCAGGGGCGGCGTCTTCTGGGACCCTGGCCACGCAGGAACGGATCGTCGGCGCTAGGCAGTCGGGAACTCGATGCCTTCGATGATGGCGTCGGCCATCGCCTTGGACTCTTCCTCAGCGTCCGGATAGAGGCGGGTCTGCAGCAGAACGACCTTGTCGCCCACAGAAACGATGTCCGTTCGAAACCGCCAGTCGGCCTCGGAAGACCCTTCCCAATCGAGCCCGATGAGGCAGCGAATCCAAACGCCACTGTCTTCGCGTTCGCCGCATTCGCCGAGTGTTCCGGAAAAGGCGGACTCGACCCGAACTCCCTTGTACCCGCCGATGGTCACTGCGGCGGGTTGGGTTGACTCCACCAACGCCGGGTGGTCGGCCAGTATCGCTGCAAGGTCGTCCACGTCCGCGACGGCCACCTTCCCGTCCGCGTCTCCCGATGGATATAAATGGGTGAGGCGATACACGGCGACGAGCGGTGCGACGAGCTCAACCCGATCGTCATCCTCATTCCACTCCACGAACGGTTCCATCCACGCCGGGATCGGTTCCGGCCAGAACGCTCTCCCCCACTCGGGGAACGTCCCACAGCAATCGCTCAACCCATACGGAGTAGTCGACATTGGGCTGGTCAGGGCTACTGAGATAGGCACCGAATCAATGGCGTAGGTGCCAACCCCACCCCACCGCGCGGAGTACGTCCCCGGTTCCGCCACCCCCTTCAACGGGAGGCGGGGCAGAGTGGTAGTGGTGGCGGTGTCCTCGGCGGCGGTTGTCGTGGTCTCCGCCACCGTTGTGGTCGTGACCGGTTCTGCGGTGCTGGTGGTGGGCTCGGCAGCGGTGGTCGTTGTCGTGGCCTCGGCGGCGGTGCTGGTGTCGTTGTCGCTTGCGCAGGCGGACAGGGCAAGCGCGATGACGACGCAGGCGAGCGTCAGAGTTCTCATGGTCCTCCCCTTCGGTTGTCCCGACCACCCGCCCGGCGCCCCCTCTTGATGCGCCTCATGGACGTCTTCCCCGGCGAGAGCGCTCCCCCCTGGGGCCCCGCGGGACCCGGTTGGGTCCCGCTCGGCCCTCGCCTGAACCTGACGGTTCACCTTGTCTATGTCCGGGATAGCGGTGATGCAACCCCTCTTTGTGCCCTGTTGCATCGGACGTGATGCGGACATAGTCAGGGTGAGGAGTTGCGAGGCGATGGCGAAGTCCCGGCCGAGTTGCGATGTTGCGTTCCGGAGGATCTACGACGATCACTACGCCGCGGTGTTGGCGTACTGCCTGCGTCGCGCCGCTCTCGAGGATGCCAAGGACGCCACCGCCGACGTGTTCCTGGTGGCGTGGCGGCGCCTCGATCAGGTACCGGGAGGTGAGCGAACCCTGCCCTGGCTCTACGGCACGGCCCGCAAGACGCTGGCGAACCAACGCCGCAGCCGGTCGCGTCTCATGCGCCTGATGACCCGTGGCTTCAACCCGCCGCCGCCGTCGGTGCCACCGGAGACTGCGGTCATTCGGCAGCAGCAAGACCAAGAGGTCCTCGCTGCGCTCGGCCGGTTGAAGCCCGGGGACCGGGAAGTGATCCGACTCACGATGTGGGAGGAGCTCCCCCAGGCGGAGATCGGGGAGCTGGTCGGGTGCTCGGATCGGGCCGTGACGATGCGCCTCCATCGGGCGCTGCGCCGCTTGCAGCACGAGCTCCCCAGTAGCCAATTGAAGTCGATAGCCCCAGCCCTCGCCCCAGAGACGGAGGCGACCAATGACTGACCGAGCAGCTCTGCAGACCTTGGTGATCCAGGCCAACCCGGTCCCGGACCCGGTGGCGACTGCGGAGCACCTCGACGCGTATCGGTCGTTGCTCGCCCTCATCGACCAAAGGAGCGGGGCAATGGACCACGACACCGAGCAAGCCGAAACACCCCCCGACACCCCACCACCACCAAAGCGAAGCCGCGCCCCCGTGTGGGCGTTTGTGCTGGCGTTCATCGTCGTGCTGGTCGCGGTCGGCGTCGCCGCCCTCGTCACGGTCCGGGACAACGAAGACGAAGAGGTCGTCGACGAAACTATCACGACCACCACGCTGGCAGCTCCCCAGTCCACCACCACACCCCCGACGACGGCTGCCGTCAACAGCGGCGATGCCGAACCCGTGAGCTTCGTTCCCGGTCTAGGGACCTTGACCTGGACCAAGGTCGCGGAGGAGGACGTGAAGCCGTGAGGCTCGAATTGAAAACGGAGATCTTCAATCCCGAATTCGGCTATCTGAGCTGTGATCGATGGGCCAGTTGTTGGGTGTCGGGCGACGGACGGTCGTGGAGGCCCGTTGAAGGCCTGGCAGATCACGGCAACGCAGTGCTGGTCCCGGGATCTGGCAATACCCGGCCCATGGCCCTGGCGTCGCCGCTCTTCGAAAGCCGGCGGGATACTTGAAGTCGGCTGCAAATAGGGCTGCTCTGCATGAAGAAGCGGCGGCGGTGTTCGCTTTGGAGGACGGCCGTTGGGTCGAGGTCGGCTCGGTGGGCCCGCTGCCGGAGGCTGTCGACATTGCGGGGCTCGGGGCCCTGCCTCGCTCCCCCAACGGCGAGTACGCATTCGACATTCGCTTGGAGAGCGAGCTGCCGTTGGTGGAGGTCTACGGGAGGTTCGACAACCCCACATGTGAAGGTCTCACAGGTGCCGAGGCGAAGCCGGCAAGGGCGAAATGGAACGCGGAAACCGATGTGTTGAGGATCGAGCACCCGTTCGGGGGCGGGGTGCTGGCCAGATTGAAGATTGCCGTCAGCGGCAACACCGCAACATTCCAGGACGTCGATTCGGGTGATGTCGCCTTCGAGTTGGTCGGGGACGCGACTGTACCGATTGGGCCGTTCGTCGAAGACCTCAAGAAGGCTTCCTCGCCGGTTGGGTCCATCGGCTTCTGGGGGGCGGTGTGGACGGCCTCGTTCGGCTCCGAGTTCGAGCTCCACCTGCCCCCGCTTTCCCACTCGAGGTCTATCTACGCCGTCCCTGACGGGTCGGGCTACGTCGCCTACGATCGATTGAAGACTGCAGGGCCGGTCAGAGTGTGGACATCTCAGGATGCGATCAGGTGGCGCGGCCCCTCCGACCTATCGTTCTCAGCTCTGGGAGGAGCGCTTGTTGTCGATTCGGTCTGAAAGTGGCGTGATCTACGCACTGGTCAGAAGCTCGGAGGATGGCGTCCCGATCTCCGAATTCTGGGTGTCGACCGACGGCGTTGCCTGGACGCGAGGGGCCACCCCTCCCGGCGAAGTGCAGGCGACTGAGTTTGGGTTCGTCGCCACGGAGACCACGAACGAGAAAAAGACCTCTGGCGAGTGGCATACCCGTGCCCGGTTCTGGGTCTCTACTGATGGCCGTTCCTGGATCGAGGTCGCAGGGCCGCCGGGACCGCATGTGACCACTACCCGTGGGCGGCCCGGAGGTTGGGCCCGTGGTGTCGGGTCGAACATCTACTGGGGCCATAGCTATGGAGAGTATTCCACTCTCTGGGTCGGCCGTTTCGAGAGCTGATTCCCCCTTCCGGCGTGGCTGAGGCGCGATCTTCTTGCACCCCAGCCACGCAGGAACAGGATCAGACGGTGAGCGTTCCGGCGAAGACCTGCCAGGCCAAGAGCGACTTGGCGATCAGGCTGAGCAGGATGTAGGCCGACTCGCCGAACAGGTAGTCGCGCCAGGGGCCGGTCTGGCGGTACTGGAGCACCATGTTGACCGCAAAGCTGTTGAAGAAGATGAACAGCGAAACGAAGATGCCGTATACGAATGCCGGCGGTGAGCCGTCGCTCGTTGGGCTCCACAGGTAGATGGCGATCACGATCCAGGGGACGGCGCCGGTGAAGATGCCGAACCAGTAGGAGAGCCAGTTCGGGCGTCCCGGCGACTCGTACTTCTCCATCAGCCAGCCGAACAGGATCATGCTGGCGTTCACGCCGAAGATGGCGATCAACGCCGCAATGTCGCTGATCCCGGTCAGCATGGCGATCAGCACCACCATCAGCGATGAGCTGAACGGCGTACTCGATCCAGCGGGCGTAGTTGTGGTCCTGAAGGAGCCCAGCCTTGTACCAACCGAACACGCCGGGCGACGCAACGATGAAGTGCGCTGCCGCCGACATGAAGAGGAAGAGGGCGACACCCCAGGCGACGCTGACGGTGAACAACTCACTGAGGGTCGCAGGCTCAAGGCCAGGGGCGTTGTCGAGGAACGTCGCCGTCACGGGCAGGGCGAAGTCATTGGCCAGAACCAAAATCGCGATGGCCTGGATCAGATGCAGCGATCCCATCACCACGTTGTAGGTGCGCAATCGGCGGAAGCGCGACTCGGGAACGACGATATCGGGTGCGGCCGCTTCGGATGTCATAGGTTTTGGTCCTTCTTCTGGGGGAGTCACAAGACGTACGGACCCGCCCACATTGCTGGATGAGGTTCCCCGTGTCGAATCCGAAGGGACGGGACCCGTGGCCATTGCTACGCTGTGCGATACGGAGGTGTGGAGTGACCGACAAGCAGTCCGATGCGGTGGCCGTCGCCACCCCGGTGACGCCAGAGGAAATCGAGGCGATCCGCGCCGAGAACGCGGCGCTGAAGGCCCAACTTGCCGAGCAATCGCAGGCGCAGGGCAAGGGCGGCGGATGGCGATCCGTTGTTGCGTGGATTCTCGTTGTCTTGCGGTTCTCAGCGTGGTGCTTGCGGTGTTCGCCGTCTGGCTGAATACGACCATCAAGGATGAGGACCGGTTCGTCGCCACCTTCGGGACGCTTCCCGAACAAGAAGAGGTCGTCACTGCTTCTGTCGCAGCGAGTCGCGGACGAATTGATCGTCGCCGCCGATGTTGAAGCTGTGCTGGCCGGCTCGCTTCCGCCCGAAATCGCGTTCCTATCCGTTCCGGTGACCGAAGGCGTGCGCCAACTCACCACGCAAGTTGCCGCCGACATCATCGCTACCGACGTCTTCGCCGGGATTTGGCGTGCGGCGTTGCGGGTCAGTCACCAGGCCGTCGATGCGGTGCTGGCCACGGAGGGTCGCATCGCCGTCGACCTCGATGAGGCCGCTGCGTCCATTTCCGACGCCCTGGCCGAGCGCGGCGTGACCGTCGTTCGAGGGTCAAGACATCGACCTGCCGGAGATTGTGCTCTTCGAGAACGAGCAGATCGCGGCCGTTTCCGAGGTCGATCAACTTCGTCGACACCTTGGGTTGGGTCATACCGCTCATCGCCTTGGTGCTTGTCGTTGCCGCCATCTGGGTATCGCCGGACCGGCGCAAGACGCACGGCATTTCTCGGGTTTGCGACTGGGATCGTTCTGATCCTCGATCTCGCCATCTTGCGGATCATCCGTGCCAATACGGTTGGAGCCGTAGAGGATGACGTGAGCCGAGCCGCCGCTGAGACGGTGTGGGACACGACATTGCGCTTCTATACCCAGGGCGTGTGGGCGGTGATTGCGCTGGCCCTCCTCGTCGGCTTCGTCGCCTGGGTGTTCGGGCCATCCGCTCGGGCCATTCGGGTTCGGGGCGGCTGGAATGCCTTGATAGCCCGGTGGAGCGGTCCGGAGACGGACGAGCCTCGGTCGGGATTCAGCGAGTTCGTGTTCACGTACCAGCGGCCGATTCAGTGGGGCGCAGTGATTCTCGGCCTGCTGTTCATCCTCTTTGGTCCGGCCCCGAGTGTGGCCTCGGTCATCATCACGGCCCTCATCGTGCTGGCGGTCGTCGGTTTCGCCCAGGCAGTCGGCGGTCCCGGTTCTCCGGAGACCGCCCCGGACGAGACGACGACCTCCGGCGAGGTCGTGGTGGACGAGGAAGTCGTCGTTGTCGGCCGGCACCGAGGTGTCGGACTAGCGATCCCTCACTGGTCGCGCAGGAAGTCTTCGATCTCGCTGACGAGTTCGACGCTGCGGCTCGGGTCGAGCCCGGCCGCGTCCGCCGCGTCGTTCTCTTCGAGGTTCAGGATGTACTCGGCGAACTCATCCGAGGCCGCCACCGCGGCATCAACCCGTTCGTTGAACTCCTTGGCGACCGTTTCCAATTCCGTGGTGTCCACCGCAAGCCGCAGGATCTCGGCGGCTTGGTTGAGGAGGGCGAGCATCGCCCGCGGGTTGGGATTGGCGGCCAGGTAGTGGGGGACCGCTCCCCAGAGGCTCATCGCGGGAAGCCCGACCTCCCGGCAAGCCTCTTGCATGACGCCCACGATGCCGGTGGGACCTTCATAGGCCGACGTCAGCAGGCCGTAGCGTTGGACGAGGCTTGGGTCGGTCGCGACGCCGATGATCGGCACCGGCCGGGTGTGGGGTACCTGGCCGATGAAGGCCCCCAGGAGAACTACCTCCTCGACGTCGCTCTCGGCGAGCAATTGGGTGATCAGCCGACTGTAGGTCTTCCACCGATAGCTCGGCTCCTCACCGAGTACAACGACCAGGTCGCGCTCGTCGGCCGGCAGTCGGATGGCGTAGAGGTGGGTTCTGGGCCACGTCAGGCTGCGGGTGCCGCCATCGTCGATGCTGACGATGGGGCGGCGGTCCTGAAAGTCGTAGAACTCCTCGGGTTCGATGGTGGCGAATGGTTCGGTGACATCGTGTTGACCGAGCAGGTAGGCGGCGACACCCGAGGCGCCGTCGGAAGCGTCGTTCCAGCCCTCGAAGGCCAGCAGGGCGCGGGGCCGTCGCAACGTTGGTTTAGCGAAGCGGCG
Source organism: uncultured Acidimicrobiia bacterium (assembly GCA_963821095.1). Classification (GTDB taxonomy): domain Bacteria; phylum Actinomycetota; class Acidimicrobiia; order Spongiisociales; family UBA5794; genus CAVPHV01. The sequence goes on from CAWGCJ010000015.1 coordinate 16,683, forward strand.
AATGGCATCCATAGGGGCAGGGTAACCCGCCCCACGGAATGAGGGTTCAGCTCAGGACGGCGGCGGGCGCCGGGACCGGCAGCCCATTGACCAGGTCGAGCATTGCGGCGGAGTAACGGCGGAGTCGGGTCTCCTGGGAAGGGGACAGCCGCCCACACACCCAATCCCAGTGCATCGCCACCGTGTCCCCGGCGTGCAGGACCGGGGTGAGGGTCTTGCCGTCGGCGTGGGTGCGCACCGTCTCAACGCCGGCCGCGCCGAGGCGGATGCGGGTCCCATCCCATGCGAGTGGCCGGTACCGCACAACGGCTTGGTCGGTCGAAGTGGCCAGCACCGTGCCCCATCGGATCCGGCACCGGTCGATGATGTGCAACGGTTCGGCGACGGCGCCGGACCGGAGCAATCCCACCCATGGATACACCCCAAAGACGTGGAAGCTGTGGTGCGGCATGCCGCCGGCGGGGATCGCCGGAGCGAGGTGTTCCCAGCCCTCGCCGCTGCGGTCCCGAAAGCGGGTCTCCAGCGAGGCGCCAAACGTGGATCGGTCCACGCTGTCGAGCAGGCGGTTCCCGATCCAGTAGGCATCGACCACGCGTTCGTCGAGCGGATCTTCGATGCCGTTCACCCCGGCGATGATTTCGAGATACGGCCAAGCTCCGGAGAAACCAAGCGCCAGATCGCGCAAGCCGCCGTCGACCACTCCGGCATCGGCGTATTCGAGTAGGGCGTCGTGGTCCTCCGGCCCGCAGTAGCCCAACACGTTGGGGGGAAACGCGTAGCGAGCAAATGTCAACGGTCCGGAGGCGACCACGACGCTACCCAATGGCCGTTTGGCGATCGCGCCAACCGGCAAAGGCGGCGGCGACGGCGCCCAAGGTCAGGAAGGCCAGCCCGAGCGTCGAGGGCAGGGCCTTGTCGGCGAAGCCATTCTGGAGCAAGGCAGTGATCACCCCACCAAAGACCAGGACGGCAGCGACATCGACGGCCTGGGCACACGACAGCGCGGCGTACCAGGTAGCCACAAACGCCGTGAGCACGGCGCCGGTGGCGAGCACCCACAGCACCTCGGTGGCGCCGATGGATCCAAGCGCGGCAAACCCGCCGGTCACGATGCCGTATCCGAGGAGGATGGCGACACCGGCACCCATTCGGGTAGCTCCAACGGTGAGCGGCGACAGATCGGCGAGGAGGCGCTTGGCGATGATGTACTCGACCGACCACATCAGGGTCGCGGCCAGGATCATTGCTTCGCCGACACCCCAACCAAGGTCGGTGATGCCGCCGGCAAGGGCAATCTGGCCGGCAATCAGGAGGCCAATGGCGGCGAGGTGGCCGAACCCGAGGTGTTCCCGCAGCAGCGGCACGGCGAGCAGGGCGACCCAGATCACGAGCGTCTTGTGGAGGAGGGCGGCTTGCCCGGAGGTAGCTCGTGACAGTCCTTCGAAAAAGAGGAGGAAGGGGACGGCGCCGCCGATGAACGCCACTGCGGCAAGGCCGAACCAATGTGCCGGACGCTGGGGGCGAGTGAATCCGGAGCGACGCCTGGTCCGGGTGGCGAGCACGAGGATGGTGCCGAGCAACCCGGCGGCCACGAGGTTCTTCATCGTGGTGTAGGAGGCGGTGCTCACTCCGGCTTCCTTCCAGGCACGTACGCCATACCCGTTCATGAAGACGGCGAAACCGGAGATGACCGCCGTGACGGCAGCAATCCCTATGCCCCAGCGGCGCGTGCGCGGGATCGGGCGAAGTCGGACGTCCATGGTTCCTCCATCGATCGTGACGTTCTCCCAGAGTGTGTCGGGGTGCCGGGGGGCCGTCACGGGTGATTCGGTCCCCCGCTTCTGGACAAAGGTCCCTATCTCGGGCGCGACCCGACTCCCTACGGTGGCCAGGAACAGTCCGAGGCAGTTGGCTGCGGATCCTTGGGGATCCGGGCTGCTGCCCAAGCGAAGCAGTGAAGGAGACGCGGGTGAGCGAGGCGATGGTTCTCGACCGATCCGGGATCGACCAACTCCTGAGCGAGCTTCGAGATCGCGGCTACACCACCGTGGGGCCCACCATTCGTGAGGAGACCATCGTCTACGACGAGATCTCCTCCACGGCAGACCTTCCGGTTGGGTGGACCGACCATCAAGAGGGCGGTCGCTACGAACTCGAGGATCGCCAAGACGACAAGCTGTTCGGCTACGTCGTCGGTCCCCATTCATGGAAGCGTTTCCTTTATCCCGCCCGGGCCGTGGTTTGGGCGGGAGAGCGCGGTGAGGAGGGCATCACGACGCTGCCTCCCGAGGATCCACCCCAGTACGCCTTCCTTGGTGTGCGGCCCTGCGAAATGGCCGCGATCGGAATCCAGGACCGGGTCTTCATGGGCAACGGCGGGGCGGCGGACCAGGTATACGCCGGGCGCCGCAACGGGGCCTTCTTCGTCGCCGTCAACTGCGTTGAACCGGGCGAGACGTGCTTCTGCACTTCGATGGACACGGGTCCGCGGGCTCGCGGGGGCTACGACATCGTGCTGACTGAGCTGATCCGGGGGCGTACCCACCACTTCCTCGTCGAAACCGGCTCGGAGGCCGGCGAGGACGTGCTTGCGTCGCTCGGGGCGGCGCGGCGCGTCGGGGAACACGACGTGACTCTGGCCGACGACCTGCTCCAAGAGGCAGCCCAGCAGATGGGCCGGAAGCTTGACGTCCACGGGATCAAGGAGTTGCTGCAGCGCAACCTCAACCATCCGCAGTGGGCTGATGTGGCTTCACGCTGTCTCATGTGCACCAACTGCACAATGGTGTGCCCGACCTGCTTCTGTTCGACCATGGAGGACTCCATGGACCTCTCCGGTACCACCGCCGAACGGGTTCGAAAGTGGGACTCCTGCTTCACCATGGACTTCTCGTATATCAACGGTGGTCCGATCCGCCCGTCGCGACGGGCGCGCTATCGCCAGTGGATGACCCACAAGCTGGCGAACTGGATCGACCAGTTCGGGGTATCGGGTTGTGTCGGCTGCGGCCGCTGCATCACCTGGTGCCCGGTCGGTATCGACATCACGCAAGAGGCGGCGGCGATCCGGGCCAGCGACGGGTTGCTCGACGCCTCGCGAGTTCCAATCCCGGAGGTGACATCGTGAGTGCACTCGAATCCATGTTGGGGTCACAATCGTTCTTCTACGGAATGGAACCCGACCACCTTGCGACGCTGGCCCATGTGGCTTCGCCGGTCGATTTTGCTCCCGGAGAAGTGATCTTCCGCGAGGGAGACGACGCCGACGCCTGCTATCTCATTCTGGAAGGGGATGTCGGGCTGGAGATGATGGTTCCCGGCCGCGGGCCCCATGTCATCCAGACGCTGCACTCCGGGGAGATCCTTGGGTGGTCGTGGCTGTTCCGCCCCTTTCGCTGGGTGTACGACGCCCAGGCCCTGACTCCAACAAAGGCGGTGCGTTTTGACGCCCCCGCCCTGCGACGAGCAAAACAGGAGGACTCCGCGTTCGGCTACGAGTTGATGCAACGATTCACCGAGGTTCTGGCCAGCCGCATGCAGGCTGCCCGCCTCCAACTCTTGGATCTCTATGGCTCTCATCGCTGATACCCAGAAAATGCTCGACCCGATGACACCGGAGCCGTATCGCGTGGCCCGGTTGCACGACGAACTGTCGGACACGTTCACGCTCGAGCTGGAACCCATCGATCGCGACATCTCGTTCGAGCCCGGTCAGTTCACGATGCTGTACGTCTTTGGCGTTGGCGAGGTCCCGATCTCCGTCTCCGGCGATCCCGGCCGCCGCGGCCAGCTGGTCCAAACGGTGCGCTCCGTTGGCCCGGTGACCGACGCGCTCCAGGCGCTCAGCCCCGGCGACTACGTCGGGGTGCGCGGTCCGTTTGGCACCTCGTGGCCGATGCAGGCCGCCGAGGGGCACGACGTCGTCATCATGGGCGGCGGTATTGGGCTGGCGCCATTGCGGCCCGCCATCTATCACGTGCTCAACAACCGCGATCGGTATAGGGACTTTGTGCTGCTCTACGGAGCCCGATCGCCCCAGGAGCTCCTGTACGCCCAGGAACTCCAGGAGTGGGGCGGCCGCTTCGACATGACGGTGTTGGTCACCGTCGACGTCGCGACCCGTGGCTGGACCGGCTCGGTTGGTGTTGTTACCAAGCTCGTTGGGCGTGGCCCGTACGACGCGGACGATGCCATGGTCTTCCTGTGCGGTCCGGGGATCATGATGCGGTACGGCGCCCAGTCGTTGCTCGATCAGGGGGTGAGCGCGGAGCGCATCTACGTCTCCATGGAACGGAACATGAAGTGTGCCATCGGCTTCTGCGGGCATTGCCAGTTCGGGCCGACGTTCATCTGTAAGGACGGCCCGGTGTTCCCCTTCAACGAAGTCCAAAAGCTGATCCAGGTCAGGGAGGTGTGAGGTGACATCCACCATCACCAAGCCCAAGCTCGCGGTGTATAAATTCGCTTCATGCGATGGCTGCCAGCTCAGCCTGCTCGATGCCGAGGACGTGTTGCTCGACGTCGTCGGCGCCATCGACGTGGCGAACTTCATGGAGGCATCACGCGAGGTGATTCCGGGGCCATACGACGTGTCACTCGTCGAAGGTTCGATCACCACACCGCACGATGCCGAACGGATCCGCCACGTTCGAGCCGAGTCGAAGTTCCTGGTGACGATCGGGGCGTGTGCCACGGCGGGGGGTATTCAAGCCCTCCGAAATTGGAAGGACGTTTCCGAGTTCACTTCGCTGGTGTACGCCAATCCGCAGTACATCGACACGCTCGAGACGTCGACTCCTATCAAGGATCACGTCGCCGTCGACTTCGAGCTGCGGGGCTGCCCGATCAACAAGATGCAGCTCGTCGAGGTGGTCGCCGCTTTCCTGCAGGGCCGCAAGCCAAATGTTCCGACGTACAGCGTGTGCGTCGAGTGCAAGCAGCGCGGCATCTCATGTGTGATGGTCTCGCACGGCACGCCGTGCATGGGGCCCGTCACCCAGGCCGGCTGCGGCGCCATCTGCACGGCCTACAACCGGGGTTGCTTCGGCTGTTACGGCCCGATGGAAAGTGCCAACACCGTGGCCCTCTCCGAGCAGTGGAAAGAGCTCGGGGTCGACGACCGCGACTTGATGGATGCGTTCCGCGGCTTCAACGCGTGGGCGGATGCCTTCCGAGAGGCCTCCGATCGCCACGAAGCTGCTCTCAGCGTGCAAGGAGTGACGGAATGACCAATCCCGCCAATCCGATTCGGCGGATCGACGTTGACTATCTGGCCAGGGTCGAAGGCGAAGGTGAGATGCACGTCGAGGTGATCGACGGCAAGATCGAGAAGGTCGAGTTCGGGATCTTCGAACCGCCGCGGTTCTTCGAGGCGTTCATGCGGGGTCGCATGTACACCGAAGCGCCCGACATCACCGCTCGCATCTGTGGTATCTGCCCGGTTGCCTATCAGATGAGTGCCAGCCACGCGATGGAAGACGCCCTCGGGGCCACCGTCGGCGGCCAGCTGCGCGCCCTGCGCCGGCTCATCTACTGCGGCGAGTGGATCGAGAGCCACGGGCTCCACATCTACATGCTGCATGCGCCCGACTTCCTGGGCTACGAGAGCGCCATCCACATGGCGGCCGACTTTCCTGAGATCGTCGAGCAGGGGCTGCGGCTGAAGAAGGCGGGCAACGACGTCGTCAACCTGGTCGGCGGGCGAGAGATCCACCCGATCAACGTCAGGGTCGGTGGGTTCTACCGAGTCCCGACCAAGGCCGAACTGCTCACGATGGTCGACGAGTTGGAGTGGGCGCGCGACGCCGCCCTCAAGACGGTGCAATGGGTCTCGCAGTTGCCGACCCCGAAGATGGAACAAGACTTCGAGTTCGTTTCGGTCTGCCACCCCGACGAGTATCCGTTCAACGAGGGCAGGCTCAAGTCAAACAAGGGTCTCGACATTCCCGTCTCCGAATTCAACCAAGCCTTTGTCGAGCTTCACGTCGAGCGCTCCAACGCCCTGCAGAGCGTGATCCGTGGCCGGGGCGCCTATCACGTCGGCCCTCTGGCACGCTATGCGCTCAACTTCGACAAGCTGGGGTCACTCGCTCAGGATGCCGCCTACGAGGCGGGCCTCGGGCCGGTGTGCAACAACCCCTTCCAGAGCATCGTGGTTCGGGCCGTCGAGACGCTGTACGCCTGCAACGAAGCGCTGGAGATCATTGACGCCTACGAGACCCCGTCCGAGTCGTATGTGCCGATCGAGGCGAAAGCCGGCATCGGGCATGGCGCTACCGAGGCGCCGCGCGGCATGTTGTACCACCGGTACGAGCTGGACGACGAGGGCCGCATCCTCGACGCCCAGATTGCTCCGCCGACGGCCCAGAACCAGCTGACCATGGAGGACGACCTGCGGGTCGTGCTCGAAGAAAACCTAGATATGTCCGATGAGGACCTCGGATGGCGACTGGAACAGACCATCCGCAACTACGACCCGTGCATTTCCTGTGCGACCCACTTCCTCAACCTGACCATTGATCGGAAAGAATCGGGTGCTGAATCGTGACCTACGACGTGTAGTTGTTGGCGTCGGCAACCGCTTCCGCGGGGACGACGCCGTCGGCCTGCGCGTGACAGAGCGCCTCGAAGGGCGGATTCCGCGCGACGTCGAACTCATCGAGTCCGACGGCGATCCGGTCGACTTGATCGCGGCGTGGGAGCGAGCGGAGCTGAGCGTGGTGATCGACGCCGTCGTCACCGGTGGCAAACCGGGCACGATCTACCGGTTCAATGGAGACCATCGGCTTCCGGCGGGGTTCTTCCGCAGGTCCAGCCACCTGCTGGGGCTCGCCGATGCGGTTGAGCTTGCTAGGACCCTCAACCGGCTGCCGGGTGAGCTGGTGATCGTCGGGGTCGAGGCCGGCACCGTGGAGCACGGCGCCGACATGACGACGTCGGTCGAGCGCTCCGTTGGGCGGGTGGTCGAACTCGTCGTGAGCTTGCTCGAAAGCCCGTCCGCCGAGGAGAACGGCGCGATTGGGGTTGCCAATGCATGAGCTGTCGCTGATGTCGGATTTGCTCGGCAAGGCGACCCGGGTTGTGGAGGACGCCGGGGCAGATCGTGCGGTACTGGTCGGGGTGCGGCTCGGAGCTCTCAGCCATCTCAGCGAGGAGCATCTGCGAGGCCACTTCGAGACTGCGGTCGGTCGGCACCGTGCTCGAAGGTGCCGACCTCGCAGTGGAGGTCGCCACCGATCCGGCCGATCCGCATGCCCAGGATGTGATGTTGGTACACGTCGATGTCGCCGCCGCGGAGGTGTGACATGTGTCTCGCCGTGCCCGGCCTGATCCTCGAGATCAAACAAGTGCAAGGCACCAAGGTTGCCGTGGTCGACCTGGGCGGTGTTGTCCGTGACGTCAACCTGGCGATGGTTCCAGACGCCGTAGTAGGTGACTACCTGGTCGCTCACTCCGGCTTCGCCGTCCGCCGCATGTCCGAGTCCGAAGCCCTCGAGACCGCCAGACTCCTCGACGAGATGTCTGAGTAGCTTGCGCCAGGGGGTTGTGGCCCCCTCCGCCTTGTCGAGGACTCCTCGGCACCTCCCCCAACTCGCTCCGCTCGTCGAGGGAGGGCGCAGAAGTGGGCAGCCCGCGACGCGTGTTTTGGGGAGGGCTTGCGGGTTGCGCGAGTCGCGTTTTTGGTGCCCTCCCTCGGCTTGCCGGGGGAGGTGGATCCGGCGGAGCCGGAGACGGAGGGGGGAGTTCTCGCGAGGAGCGTTTGGTTGGGGGGCCGTGGGCTTGCGGGTTGGTTGTGGGTGTGGGGGTGGTGGCCCCCTCCGCCTCGTCGAGGGAGGGCGCAGACACGGGCAGTCCCTGCGAGGAGCGTTGTCCGTTCGGAAACGTAGACCGGGGCCCCGCAATGCGGGGCCCCGGAGGATTGGTGGATTGAGGGGCGGCTCCTGAGAGCGGCCATCGGTCGTTACGGAATGAGCACTGCGTCGATCACGTGGACGACGCCGTTGCTGGCGAACACGTCGGCGGTGATGACGGTGGCCGACTCGTTGACCACAACGCTGCCGTCGACGACGGCAATGTTGAGCGTGGCGCTCTCGTTGAGCGTCGGCAGGTCGGTGATCGGAGCGGCGTCGATGACGGCAGCTGCCGGGAAGTCACCCGAGACCACGTGGTACAGCAGGATGTCTCCGAGATCGTCACGAGCCAGCAGTTCCTCGGCGGTGATGTCGAGGGCGGCGAGCAAGTTGCCGAATGCCTCGTCGGTCGGGGCAAACACCGTCAACGGGCCCTCGCCATTCAGGGCGTCCACGAGACCGGCGGTCTCGAGGGCTGTCAGCAGAATGGTGAACTCAGCCGGGTCGCCGGCGGCGGCGGAAGCGACGAGCTCAGCGATCGTGGGCAGCGCAGCCTCGGTGGTCGTGGTCGTCTCGGGAGCAGCGGTCGTGGTCGTGGTCGTGGTCGTGGTGGTCTCCATCGGGGCGGCGGAGAGCATCTCGGCCACATCCGGCGGCAGCAACACGGCGTTGATGACGTGCACGATGCCGTTGTCGGCCTGCAGATCGGCAGACACCACGGTGGCGGTCTCGTCGATCACGATGTTGCCATCGACCACAGCGATGCTGATCTCTTGGCCGTTGACCGTGGCGACGGATTCACCGTCGAGTGAGGCAACTAGCTGGGAGTCGGCTTCCAGCGGCAAGACGTGGTAGGTGAGAATCTTGGTCAAGGTCTCGGTGTCGGCGAGCAGCTCTTCGGCAGTGATGCCGAGGGCGGCGAACGCCTCATCGAAAGCTTGGTTGGTCGGCGCCAGCACGGTGAAGGGGCCCTCACCTGCGAGGGTTTCGCCGAGGCCGGCAGCATCGATGGCCGCAACCAGAGTGGAGAACTGGCCTGCCTCGACGGCGAGGTCGAGGACGGTCGTTCCGCCTTCTGCGGCAGTGGTAGTAGTTGTTTCCGCAGTGTCGTCGTCACCACAGGCGGCGGCAACAAGCGCCAGCGCCAGGATCAGTCCGACAAACGGGAGAAATCGCCTCTTCATGGTGGGTAGTTCCTTTGTCTCGGGGGGCGGTCTTCGGGTGCTATACGAAGCTGCAGGAGATCTGGATGATCGAGGCCGATCGCCCCTGGACATCGCCGGCGGGTCCGGGTGGGGAGCAAGCACATGCCGAGATCGTCGGCACACGGCGATGACCCCCGGACTACGGGCGGGCGTAGGCGCCTTGGGCCACCGCCACGAGGCGGTCGGGAGCGCCATCGACCCACAGCTCGATCGTTCCGACCAGGCGGCGGGCGCTGGCCGAGTTGATCACGGCGTGGGCCAGCAGATCGCCGTTCTGCGCCGGCCGGAGGAAACGGACCGACATCTCGCTGGTGACCGCCATCGCCTCGATCCCGATGACCGTGAAAGTGGCGAACCACAACGCACTATCGGCGAGTCCGAAGATCCTCGGTCCGCTGATGTAGCCGCCGGGCCGCAACTCTCGCTCGTCGAATGACCAGCGGGCCGTGGCGGTGCCCTCGCCCAACGCTACGCAGCGCATACCGTCGCGGGCCGCAGACGGGAAGGCCTCGGCGACAAAGGCGTTCACGTCATCTGGCGTCAGGGTCGTGGGCATGGGGGGAACCTCATGGGAGCGGGCCAGCCTGCAGCAGGATATCTGAGCTCGGACTAGGAAGACGGAGAGATTTGCGGGAAGATGGACGCCATGGACGAGAGCGATGACTATCGGCTGCCTCCCGGGCGCCAGCCCTACGACGTGCTGAACGGGTTGCGGATCGGTGCCCTCGTCGGCGGCATCATCGGAGCGATCGTGATGGTTGTCACGGGCGTGCAGAGCCTGTGGGTGTTGCTCGCCGGCGCCGTCATCGGGGGGCTGGTCGGCTATCTCTATGAGCGGCGGAGGCTGAACGCCGCTCGAACCCCGCCACCGCAACCGTAGGCCGCGGCGTTGCCTGTCGCCGCCGTCAATGGACTGAGCATTGCCTATGAGGTCGACGGCGACCCCGGCGATCCCCCGGTCCTCCTCATTCACGGCCTCGGTCGGCAACTCATCGAATGGGATCCCAGATTGGTGGGCAAGCTTGCGTCGGCTGGTTTCTTCGTGATCCGGATCGACAATCGGGATGTCGGACTGTCGAGCCACTTCGAGGAGAAGGTCGCGTTGAGCGAGATCAGGCGTGCGCTGGAGCGCGGCGAAGCGGTTGTGGTTCCGTATCTTCTCGCGGACATGGCTGCGGATGCGGCCGGGGTTCTCGACTACCTCGGCCTAGACGCGGCACATGTTGTCGGCGTGTCGATGGGCGGGATGATCGGGCAGACATTGGCGCTCGAGGCCCCCAAGCGGGTGTTGTCGTTGACGTCGATCATGGCGTCGACCGGGAGCTGGGAGGTCGGCGCTCCGAGCGCGGCGGGGACGCGGGCGCTCTTCCACGCGCCGCCGCCCGACCGCGCCGGTGCCATCGAAGCGACGCTCGTGGTCAGACGGCTGCTGGCTACCGAGGGCGCGTTCGACGAGGCGGCCGAGAGGGAGCTGGCCACAGCGGCAATCGATCGCTCCTTCGACCCCGCGGGGATCGGACGACAGCTCGCCGCCATCTGGGCGAGCGGCGACCGCACGCAACGGTTGCGATCCCTCGAAGTGTCGACGCTCGTCATCCACGGCACCGCCGATGATCTGGTCGCGCTCAGCGGCGGTGAAGCCACCGCGGCGGCCATCCCCGACGCCCAACTCGTCGTGATCGAAGGCATGGGTCACGACCTGCCACGAGTGCATTGGGATGAGATCTTGGGCACGATCCTCGGCCATTTCGACCGCTGAGACTTGGCGTTTGAGCCGCGCCGGACCTCAGCCGTCGGAGCCCACCTGGTCCCGCACCTGGCGCTTTGTCCGCGCCAAGATGGCGCCCATGCCGCGCAGGCGCAGCGGAGACACGACCTCCTGCAGGCCCATGGAGGTGTAGAAGTCGTCCGGCACGGCCAGCACCTCCTGCGCGGTGGCTCCGGTCAGGCCCTCGGTCAGGATCCCGGCGTAGCCCCGCGTGGTGGGAGCCTCCCGCGGCGAGTCGAAGTAGATGGTCACCGTTTCATCCGAGTTCACTTCGGCGGCCAGGAAGAACGGCGACTGGCATTCGTGGACCCGCTCGAGCAGTTCGGGATGATCCGCATAGCGGGCGGGCAACTCCGGAACGCGGTTGGAGTAGTCCAGGAGGGCTTGGACTTTGATGTCTTTGGGGGCGGCAGCGAACAGGTCGACGATCCGTTGCAGCTTTGCAGGCAGGCTCATGGCGGAAGGGTACTGCGATCATTCGCGCAAGCCTTCTTCTATTCACTACGGTTGTAGTGGAAAAGGATCGATCCCCGCCAGTTGACGAAAGGGCCCAACCGTGAGCGACCTCCCCCGCGACGACAATCCCAAGTTCCTCGAATACGCCCGCCCGGAGTATCTGGTCACCACGCAGTGGCTGGCCGACCATCTTGATGATCCGGGCCTCATCGTTGTCGAAAGCGACGAGGATGTTCTGCTCTACGAAACGGGTCATATCCCCGGGTCGGTCAAGGTCGATTGGCACACGGACCTCAACGATCCTGTCGTGAGGGACTACGTGGATGGCGAGCGCTTTGCCGAACTGATGGCCGAAAAGGGGATCAGCCGTGATTCCACCGTGGTGTTCTACGGCGACAACTTCAACTGGTGGGCTGCGTATGCCCTTTGGGTATTCACCCTCTTTGGCCACGAAGACGTGCGCTTGCTCGACGGCGGCCGTCAGAAGTGGATCGCAGAAGGACGGCCGATGACGACCGATGCCACCGTCCGGCCTGCTGCCGAGTATCCAGTTGTCGATCGCGACGACTCGTCGATCCGGGCGTTCATCGGCGAGACGCTCGAGCACAGCCGGGCCGGTCTGCCGCTCATCGATGTTCGTTCGCCCGAGGAGTATCGGGGCGAGAAGCTCCACATGGCCGACTATCCGCAGGAGGGCGTGCTCCGTGGCGGCCATGTTGCGGGGGCTGCCAGCGTGCCTTGGAAACGGGCGGCGAGCGATGACGGCACGTTCAAGCCACGAGCCGACCTGGCGGCCATCTACGAGGGCGAGATTGGGCTGGCATCGGGTGACGACGTGGTCGTCTACTGCCGAATTGGGGAGCGATCGAGCCACACCTGGTTTGTGCTGACGCGCTTGCTCGGATTCGAGAACGTTCGCAACTACGACGGATCGTGGACCGAGTGGGGCAACGTCGTTGGAGTCCCGATCGAACGTCCGTGAGGCGTACCTACACGAACTTGCGCAGGCGCAGCGAGTTGGTCACCACCGACACGCTCGAGAATGCCATGGCGGCGGCCGCGATCATCGGATTGAGCAGGCCGGCGGCGGCGAGGGGGATCGCCGCCGAGTTGTAGAAGAAGGCCCAGAACAGGTTCTGCTTGATGGTGCGGAAGGTGGTGCGGCCGAGGCGCAGGGCGGTGGCCGCCAGTGCAGGGTCGCCGGACATCAGGACGATGTCGCCGGCTTCGATGGCAACGTCGGTTCCGGTACCGACCGCCATGCCGAGATCGGCTCTGGTCAGCGCCGGTGCGTCATTGATGCCATCGCCGACGAAGGCCACGGTCTTACCCATTGCGTGGAGTCGGGCGACTTCCTCGGCCTTGTCGCCCGGGAGCACTTCTGCGAGCACGGTGTCGATGCCGACCTGAGCGGCGATAGCGTCGGCGGTCCGGCGGTTGTCGCCCGTCAGCATCACGGTCTCGGCGCCGAGTTCGTGCATTGTGGTGACGGCCCGGCGCGACGTCGTCCGCACGGTGTCGGCGACGGCGAGCATGCCGCGCACCTCGCCGTCCCAGCCGCCGAGGAAGCCGGTCTTGCCTTGCCGCTCGACCGCCTCGAGAGCGTCGAGGTAGTGATCAGAGATGTGCAGTCCCTGGTCGGCCATCAGCTTGGCCTTGCCGACCACGATCTCGATTCCGTCGATGAAGCCGATGATGCCGCGGCCGGCCACTGCGGCGACTTCGTCGGGAGTCCCCAATTCGACGCCACGTTCTTCGGCGCCGAGGGCAACCCCCTTGCCGATGGGGTGTTCGCTGGCCGCTTCGACCGAGGCAACGAGGTAGAGGAACCGGTCCTCGTCCTCGTCGGTGACTACGTCGCTGAGCGTCATGGCGCCCCGAGTGAGCGTGCCGGTCTTGTCGAAGACGACGGTATCGATGGTGCGGGAGCGTTCGAAGACCTCGGCGCCCTTGAATAGGACGCCGAGCTCGGCGCCACGCCCCGACCCAACCATGATCGCGGTGGGCGTCGCTAAGCCCAGTGCGCACGGGCAGGCGATGATCAGCACCGCTACACCGTTGCGGACCGCAGTGGAGATCTCGCCGGTGGCGATCAGCCAGCCAAAGAAGACCACGATGGCGATGGAAATCACCACGGGCACGAACACGCCGGCGATACGGTCGGCGAGTTTCTGCACCGGCGCCTTCGACGCCTGGGCGTCTTCCACCAGCCGGACGATTTGGGCCAACGCGGTGTTGGGGCCGACTCTGGTGACCTCGATCTCGATTCGTCCCTGCTGGTTGATGGTGGCGCCGAACACGTCGTCACCAACCTGGCGGTCGACCGACACAGATTCTCCGGTCAGCATCGACTCGTCGATCGATGAGCGTCCCGCCACGATGACGCCGTCGGTCGGGATCTTCTCACCGGGCAGCACGACGACGATTTCGCCGGGCCGCAGGTCGACGGGGTCAACCATCACGGCCTCACCGTTGCGCAACACCCTGGCTTCTTTGGCGCCGAGTTCGAGCAGTTTGGTGACCGCCTGACTGGCGTTGCCCTTGGCTCTCGCCTCGAAGTAGCGGCCCAGCAGGATGAGCGTGATGATCATCGCCGCCGTCTCGAAGTAGACCGGCTGGTCGTTGAACATCGCCCATACCGAATAGCCCCATGCCGCCAGTGAGCCGACTGAGATCAACGTATCCATCGTGGCGTCGAGGCCGCGCAGGCGCTTGAAAGCGGTGATGTGGAACTGCGAACCGAAGATGAACACGACGGGTGTCGACAGCACCAACTGCCAGAGTTTTGCCGTCTGGGTGTCGGGCCCGAACATCGAGATCACCATCAGCGGCAGCGTGAAGGCCGCGGCGAGCAGCACGTTGCGCTTCTGGTACTGGACCTCTTTGGCGTAGCGGGCCACCGGGGTCTCGCGTTCCTCGCCGGGCGCGAGGGGGTGGATCTCGTACCCGATCTTCTCGATGGCCGCCTGGAGGCCGGCGACGTCGGTGCCGGGTTGGATGACGGCGCGCGCCTCCTGGCCGGCGAAGTTGACGACGGCCTCATCCACCCCGTCCTGTTTGGACAGGATGCGCTCGATGCGCAGCGCGCAGGAGGCACAGGTCATGCCTTCGACGTCGAATGTGATGCGGTCGGTGTCTTGAGTCATCGCAGCGGGGTCACACGCGGTCGGGGAATGCCCCTACGCGACCTCGTACCCCTGTCCTTCGATGGCGCCGACGATGGCGTCGCGGGCGACGGTGCCGTCGTCGAAGGCGACGTCGACGGTTCGGGCATCGATGTCGACCTCGACCTTGTCGACGCCGTCGAGTTCGGAAACGGCGCCTTCGATCGACGTCTTGCAGTGACCGCAGGAAATGTCGGGAACGGAAAGGGTCTCTGTCGTCATGTGGTCAGCTCCTCGTGCTGGGGTCCGGTGACTCCGGGGGCGTATCGCAAGGTCTCCATCAGCTCGTCGACGACTTGGCCGGAGCGGCCTTCCTCGACGGCGTGCATCACGCAGGTTTCGACGTGGTTCTGCAGCAGAACCCGGTTCACCTTCTCCAGCGAGCCTTGCAGCGCCGAGACCTGCTTCATGATGTCGGGGCAGTAGCGCTCGTCTTCGACCATGCCGATCACGGCGTCGAGGTGTCCCCGCACCGTCTTCAGCCGGTTGAGCGCCGATCGTTTGTGTTCTTCCTTCATCGCAACCTCCAACCCCAACTCTAGCAACCTATTCCCACCCCAGGGGGGGAGGGGTCGAGGGCACATAGGGTTTTGGCGGACGTGAGCGACACCGGTGTCGCTGGTATCCGCCAAAACCCTATGTGCCCCGTTGCGGGTGGGGGCGCGGTACGCTCGCGGGATGGACATCCGTGAGAACATCGTCGACGCCATCGGCAACACGCCCATCGTTCGGCTCGGGCGGGTGCATCCCGCCGGGAACCTCGTAGCCAAGGTCGAATACATGAACCCCGGTGGCTCGAGCAAGGACCGCATCGGGCTCGCCATGATCGAGCGTGCCGAGCGCAACGGATGGCTGAAGCCCGGCGGTACGATCGTCGAACCGACCAGCGGCAACACCGGGGTGGGACTTGCCATGGTGGCCGCACTGCGCGGCTACAAGCTGGTCGCGGTGATGGCGGACAAGCAGTCGAAGGAGAAGCAGGACCTGCTGCGCGCCTACGGCGCCGAGGTCGTGGTGTGCCCGACCAACGTGGAGCCCGATGACCCCGAGTCGTATTACTCAGTGGCTACCCGGCTCGCCGCCGAGATCCCCGGGGCCTATCACCCGGACCAGTACTCCAACCCGGCCAATCCCCAAGCCCAGTACGACACCACCGGGCCGGAGATCTGGCAGCAGACCGGAGGCGAAATCGGCATCTACGTCGCCGGGGTCGGCACCGGCGGCACCATCTCGGGCGTGGGTAGGTACTTGAAGGAACAGAACCCGGATGTGGTGGTGGTCGGCGTCGATCCGGAGGGCTCCATCTACACGGCCGCCACCGAGGCGGACGTGACCACCTATCTCATCGAGGGAGTCGGCGAAGACTTCTGGCCCGAGACCTTCGACCCATCCATAGTGGACCGCTACGAGATGGTCACCGACTCAGAAGCATTCCGGATGACCCGCAGGCTGGCCGAACTCGAGGGCGTCCTCGTCGGCAGTTCGTGCGGCATGGCCGTCGTCGGCGCCATCCGGGTCGCCACCGAGTTCCCCGACCAACTCACCGTCGTGGTGCTGCCCGACTCAGGCCGCAACTACCTCTCCAAGGTCTTCAACGACGAATGGATGCAAGAGCAAGGATTCATGTAGGCCCGGATTGCTCGCCTTCGCCTGTGAACAGGCCGCGGCTCGCCATGACGCCCTACACCTGGTCGAGGGCTTGTTCTAGGTCCTCGATGAGGTCTTCGGCGGATTCGAGGCCAACCGACAGGCGGACCAGGCCGTCGGTGATGCCGACTCTGGCCCGCTCCTCGGGCGGCACGGCGGCGTGGGTCATGGTCACCGGGTGGGTGGCGAGCGACTCGACCGAGCCGAGGTTTTCGGCAAGGGTCCACAGTTCGAGCGAGTTCATCAGGGCCTTGCCGGCTTCGACCCCGCCATCGAGTTCGAACCACATCATGGCGCCGAAGCCGTCGGCCTGGCGTGAGGCCAGGTCGAACTGCGGGAACGACTCCAGCCCCGGGTAGGCAACGGTGGTCACCTTGGGATGGCTCTCGAGAAACTTGGCGATGTGCATGGCGTTGTCGGTCTGGCGATCCATCCGCTCGCTCAGTGTCTTGACTCCCTGCAGTGTGAGCCACGCACCCATCGGCGACATGATGCTTCCGGTCGAGTTCTGGATGAACCGCACCCGCTCGACATGATCGGGGCGGATCATCACGACTGCGCCACCGACGGTGGCGTTGTGCCCATCGAGGTACTTGGTCGTGGAGTGGACCGACAGGTCGGCGCCGAGTTCGAACGGGCGCTGGTAGTAGGGCGTGAGGAATGTGTTGTCGACCGCGTGAGGAATGCCTTTTGCCGTGGCGATGTCGGAGATGGCCCGAATGTCCGTCAGCTTCAGCGTCGGGTTGGCCGGCGTCTCCGTCAGGATGAGCTGGGTGTTGTCCCGGACGGCTTTCTTGACGGCCTTTGGATCGGAGGTGTCGGCGAAGGTGAACTCCACCCCGAACCTGGTGTAGACCTGGGTGGCCAGCCGGTAGGTGCCCCCGTAGGCGACATCGGAGATGATCGCATGCGCTCCGGCGTCGAGAAAGGCCATGAACAGGGCGTTGATGGCGGCCATGCCGGTGGCAAACGCCGCGGTGTCGACGCCGCCCTCCAACACGGTGAGCTTGTCCTCCAGCGCTCGCACCGTCGGGTTGCCCGAACGCGAATACGTGTAGCCCTTCTTCATGTACTCGTCGACCGAGGGTTGCACGAAGGTGGTGCTCTGGTAGATCGGAGTAAGGATGGCGCCGGTCGTCTCGTCGGGGTGAACCCCCGCATGGACCTGCTTGGTTCGGAAGCGCATTGGGTTCCTCCTATCCGTCGACGACGATGCCGTCGACGGAGTCGCGCATCAGGTCGGGTTCGATGTAGATGGGTGTGGCGTGCGGCACCTGCTCGCGGACCCGTCGCTCGACGTCGTTCACCACATCCGCCAGGCCTGCCACGTCGAGCGAGCGATCAAACGCCAGCTTGGCGGCCACCAGGAGCTGATCGGGCCCGAGGTACTGGGTCCGGAGATGAATGACGTGACTCACGTGCGGCGTCTGCTTGATTGCCGACTTGATCTTGGCGTACTCCTTGGGCCTGGCGCCCTCACCGATGAGGAGGCCCTTCATTTCGATAGCGAGGATGATGGCGATCACGCCGAGCAACGCCCCGATCAACACGGTGCCAACGCCGTCCCACCGCGGGTTTCCCGTCACGACGGACAGCGAGATGGCGCTGAGCGCCAGCACAAGACCGATCAGCGCTCCAAGGTCTTCCATCAGCACGACCGGCAATTCCGGTACCCGGGAGGTTCGAACGAACTGCCACCAGCTACGGCCTGCCTTTAGTGGCCGGGACTCCCTCACTGCGGTGCGGAACGACCAGCCTTCGAGCACGATGCCGAGGAGCAGAATGCCGACCGCCACCCAGGCCGACTCGATCTCGCGGGGATGAAGCAGCTTCTCGATGCCTTCGTAGATGGCGAAGACGGCGCCGAGGGTGAACAGAACCAGGGACACGATGAACGACCAGAAGTAGCGCTCCCGCCCGTAGCCGAACTGGAACATCTCGTCGGCCTCGCGCCGCGACCGCACTCCTCCCATCCACAGCAAGCCTTGGTTGGCGGTATCGGCAACTGAGTGAATGCTCTCGGCCAGCATCGACGACGATCGGGTGATCAGAAAGCCGACGAATTTGGCAATGGCGATGCCGAGGTTCGCCAAGAACGCGGCGATGATCGCCTTCGAACCGTGGGATCCACCTGCCATGGGTCAGGAGCCTACCGCTCAATTCGGCTGCGGGCGCCGTCAGTCGGCCTCTGCGGCGCACGCCGCGCAGCGCCCGGAAAGGGCGAAGTGGCCGGGGTCGACGACAAACCCGGTACGATCGCGGATGTCGGCGGCCCACGCATCGATCGCCGTGCCGGGAACCGCCACCGTCTTGCCGCAGGCGTCACACACGAAGTGCTGGTGGCCTGCCTCCTCGGATAGGTGATACACCGCAGGGCGATGACCGAGGTGGGTGTGGGACAGCAACCCGATCTCCTCGAGGGCGTCGAGGGTGCGATACACGGTCGACTGGTCGACCGTGGTATCGACCTCGGCGGCGACTTTGGCGAGGATGGTCGGGGCGTCGAGGTGCTCATCGTGTGATCGAGCGAGCACCCGGCAGATGGCACGACGCGGCTCGGTGACACGCATCCCGCGCTCTCTCAGGGCATCGGTGAGGTCATCGGACGTGATGTGCACGTCTTCAGCGTAGACCCGGCATCGAGCCCGCAGGGTGGGGTCAGGTGCCCGCGACTGCCGGCTCGGGTTTCACCATGTAGATCGAGGGAATGGTGACCACGGTCACGATTCCCTTGAAGACGATGTTCAGCCAGATGATCTCCCACACCACGGCGGCGGGAACGGTGCCGGCGAAGGCCAGCACGGCGAAGATGATCGAGTCGATGGGTAGCGCCACGGCGTTTGAGGAGAGCACCCGCCCCCACTGAAGACGTTCTCCAAAACGCGCTACCCAGCGGCTGTAGACCTCGGTGTCGATCAACTCGCTGATGACTTCGGCGACGATGGAAGCAATGACGATGCGCCACACAGGAGCGAGTACATCTCCGAAGGCTTCAGTCGAAACGCCGGCACCTGCCACGGCGGGGAGCCGAGCAATGAACCAGAAGAAGACGGCCATGAAGAGGTTGAGCGCGGCCGCGGTGAAGATGAGGGCTCGGGCGACTCGCTTGCCCGCCACCTTGTGAACCAGGTCACGCAATGTGAAGGTGATCGGGTAGATGAAGGTGCCGCCGTCGATGGCTCGGCCGAAGAAGTCGACCAATTTGAGACTCGCGATATCGGCGAAGATTTGGGCGCCAACGTACGCCGACGCAAGCACCGCGATGACCATCGCGGCACGGTTGGTGAGCCGTGGCGAGGGGGCGGTCGATGGCATGGCGAGGAAGGGTAGCGGTCCGCCCCAAGCGGACGCTGGGTGGATCGGTGAAGCCGGGCCGGGACCGTCATATCTCGATCCTGGGTCGGGCGGTCCGGAGAACGACTTCACCAATCGCAACACAACCTTCATGGCACGGAACCTGCGGCACGCCGCCGGGATGTTGAAGAACCTCGGCGGCTTCCCCGCCCACGGCAACCAGCGTTCCCTGTGGGATGCCGGCTGTCGATTCGACTTCCCCAACCCGGAGTACCGCTAGCGCGCAACGAGACCCACGATCCGTTCAGAACGAGGTTGGTCTCCCAAACCGCTTGGCCCATTACCATCAACGCCGCATCGACCGCAGCAGGGATTGAGGCATGGCGCGACGAACCAGCGTTGATCTGCTCCGCTTGAACGTCGACCTCATGTGGGGCGGCGGCGAGCGGCTGGCTGGTCTCGTTGGGAGTCCGTTGCGCGACTTCATCGTTCCCCAAGGAGATGGGTCGATGCCGGTCATCACCATCCCGGGATTCTTGTCCGGCGAGTACAACCTCAAGCGGCTCAATCGGTTCTTGACCACGCACGGCTTTCCGGCGGCATCATGGGGACGAGGTCGAAATTTTGGTCCGCGGGACAAGACACTCTTCGAACACGTCGAGGAAATGGAAGAGGAACTCGGCGCCGCGATTCGCGACACCGCCCAGCGGTTCGAGCACCGGGTTGCCCTCGTCGGTCAAAGCCTCGGAGGGGTGTATGCCCGCGAGTTGGGCCGGCGCCTCCCCGACTGCGTCGACCGGGTGATCACGCTCGGTTCGCCGGCGATGCACCCCGATCGGCTCGACGAACTCAACCAGTTCATGCGCTACCTCGGCCGGCGTGTCTCTGGCCGGAGGCTGGCCGAACTGTCGTCGCAGAAGGGCTCGATGCACTGGGAGCAGGACGATCCGCCGCTGCCCTACGTCGCGATCTACAGCCCCACGGACCGGGTGGTGCCACCCTCGTTGGCCTCAATTCCTCAGGAGATCGTCGACCACGCCGCACCCCGATGTCCCCGCGAGAACATCCGAATCGTGTGCTCGCATTCGGGGATGAGCGTCAACCCCTTTGTGATCCTGGCCATCCTGGATCGCCTGGTGCAGGACCACGACGACTGGTTCCCGTTCGACCCGGGCCGCTACTTCCATGGGGCGATGAGCCATTGGCCTACGCCGTATGCACATCAAGAGCAAAGGGATGTGCTCGGGGCGGGTTGATTAGCCGGAGCCTGGCGACATGCGACTAGCCGCTAACCGAGGTGGGCTCCACGACAACATTGAGCCGAACCTCGCCCGGTTGGCCCCACGGATAGGGGAACTTGCCGGTGTACTTCTCAGCGAGTTCATCGATCAGCCAGGTGCCGTCGTTGGTCAGTGCAATCACGGTGCCGCGGATGGTGATATTGCGGTAGTTGTTGTCGACCGGGGTGAAGGACAGGGAGACGCGGGGATCGTTGCGAAGGTTGCGTGCCTTGATTCGACCTTCGGCAGTGCTGAATCGCAGCAGGTCACCGTCGCGTTTGATCCAAACGACCGACACCTGCGGTGAGCCGTCGGGGTTGAGGGTGCCGACGTGCACGAACACCGGGGTGTCGAGGAGTTCTTTGACGTCGTCGGGGAGTAGAACGCCCATGCGCGGCCCTTCTGTGGATCGAAGGAGGGACGATACCGGTGACCCGTACACTGCGAGAGGTCGAGGCCGAGGAGGCTCATGGAAACTGGATTGGCTGGCAAGGGTGTACTCGTCACGGGCGGCGCTGGTGGCATCGGCACCGCCGTCTCGCGGGCGTTTGCGGCTGAGGGCGCTCGGATCGCCGTTCACTACCGGACGTCTCGTGATGCTGCGGTGGCGTTGGCGGCCGAGATCAACGGGGTGGCGCTCGACGCCGACCTGACCGTCGAGGCCGAGGCGGACCGCCTCGTGCCCCGTGCCATAGAAGCGCTCGGGCGGCTCGACGTGTGCGTTGCCAACGCCGGAGCGTGGCCGCCGGGCGATCTTCCGGTGTGGAACCTGTCGCTGGATCGGTGGCGGGCGACCCTCGACGCCAACCTCACCGCAACGTTCCTGACGGTCCGCTCGTTCCTGCGCCATGCCACCTCGACGGGAGTTGGGTCGGTCGTCATGATCGGCTCGACCGCAGGCATCTACGGCGAAGCCGGCCACGCCGACTACGCCGCAGCCAAAGGGGCGATCATCACAGGTCTATTGCTCAGCGCCAAGAATGAGGCCGCCCTGATCGGTCCCGGAGTGCGCATCAACGCCGTCTCGCCGGGATGGACCGTGACTCCAATGATCGGCGACAAGGGCCTCGATGACGACCACGTCGCCAAAGTGACCGCGACCATGGCGCTGAAGAAGTTCGGCCGCCCCGAGGACGTCGCCGCCGCGGTGGTTGCGTTGGCCTCGGACGAAGTCTCCGGTCACGTGACCGGCCAGATTGTGACGGTCGCCGGCGGCATGGAAGGCCGCATCATCGCAACGGATTGAGGTCGTGCAGAGGGCGACGGCCCCGCCGGAGAGGTGACGAGAGATAATGGCCGCGTCCGCCTATGGGCACTTTGGACCGAACAATTTGGTCCCTCGGGTGATGGGGTAAGTGGGAATCTTCCTTACTATCCCACACTACGGAGAGTGGCCAGGGACCTGCCGAACGTCGGCCGTCAGCGCTCACCGCAGTGTCAAGCTCTGGAGGAGTGGCGATGAGAGCAAGTCGGCAGGGAACGGCCTACCGGTGGGGAATCGGACTTCTCGTGCTTGCCATGGGGTTCGTCATCGCAGCGATTCCGCCGTCCCCCTCCGCCGCCCAAGCCGAACCGCTCTCGGTCAAGTTCGGCACGGTCGCATTGAAATCGGCCGCAGATCTTGTGGTCGATCACGATGCCGGTCTTGTCTATGTGTCCCAGTTCGAAACCCTGGATATCAAGGTGATCGACCTGGCAACGGCCGACATTGTCAACACCTTCGCGCTGCTGGGGAATCCCGTCGGGATCGAGTTGTCGGCAGACGGTTCCGATCTCTATGTAGCTCTCTACAAGGAGGGCAAGGTCGCCGTGGTCGACACCACCAGCGGCGTCACCCACACGACATTCGACGTCAGGTCCAAGGCGCGCAGCGCCGAAACGTGGGAGGTGCTGCGGGTCGGAGACAGGCTCTTTGTTGCGAGTCTGTGGAGGGGCAAGGATCCCCACTTGGTGGCGATCAACCTCTCAACTGGGGTGTCGTGGCGCGTCGAAGGAACGGAAAAGGTGTACAACGAACCACGACTCGTGTGGGATGGCGACAGCATCCTCTATGCCGCCGACAGGGCTGGGCGCCTGGTCAGTCTTCTGGTCAACCGTCCCGGAATCCCGGTTGCCGCCACCAGCGTGGGCGATCACGGCAAACGGGTAGCTGCCAGTAGCGCTGCGGTCCTGACCGACAACGGCGATGTCCTCGATCCGCTTGACCATTCCGTCGTCCTCGAGTCGAGAGACGTGGGGTACCCGGCCAGGAACGAATCCGGCAGTACCTTCTACGTTGCGTCAGAGTTGCCCGATGGGGTGACTGCGGCGACATGGCGAAACCGAATCACTCGGTACCAGGGTCCGTTGTTTGACTCGGCTCCTGCCTTCGTTACTAAGTGCAAGGTCCCCGAGGTAGTGGCCTTTGAAACCCTTCCAGGGGACGCGGGTTTTCTCATCCTCGGGGAGGACAGACTCTGTGTTGCACGTCCCCTGCCGGGTCCCGTCGGTACCTGCGGCGGCCTAGCCCCGACTCTTGTCGGCAGTGACCGCGACGACTACATCGTGGCGACGAGCGAGGCCGACGTCATCATGGGCCTCGCGGGCGATGACAAGATTGAGGGCCTCAAGGGCCACGACGTGCTCTGCGGCGGCTCGGGCGATGACACTCTGATCGGATCGCTCGGGGACGATCAGCTATACGGCGGCGGCGGCTCGGACGTATTGGACGGTGGGTTCGGCGATGATGTCCTCCGAGGGAGGACCGGAATCGATACCGCTCTCTTCGCCCCACGCAACCTGTTCCTCCCATTCAGCCACGTCGAGGTAGATCTAGCCGAGGGCGTCGCGACCGGCCTTGGTGAAGATTCGTTGAAGGATATCGAAAACCTGGTTGGGTCCGAGGGCAACGACCTTCTCTACGGCGACGCCGGCCCGAACGTCATCGATGGCTACAGCGGCAGCAATGTCATTCGTGGGCGGGGTGGGAGCGATCATCTCATCGGGTTCATCTTTGATGATGACCTCGCCGGCGGTGGCGGCAACGACGTCCTCGAAGGGGGCCGCGGCAATGATCTTCTGTCGGGTGGCTACGGCGAGGACAGCCTGCTGGGTGGACATGGACTTGACGTCGCCGACTTCTCGTACAGCCCGGGCAAAGTCAAGGTGCAGTTGCGGTTCATGAGGGTCGAAGGCCCCGTCGACGATGAACTCGACGGTATCGAAGGAGCCATTGGCACCAAGTTCGCGGACTTCCTCGAGGGTGACGAGGGGGACAACTCCTTTGAAGGTGGCAAGGGCTACGACCGGATCTATGGACTCAACGGGAATGACGTTCTCGACGGTGGACCCGGCGATGACTGGCTCGATGGCGGCTCGCATGACGATCGTCTGTGGGGCGGCGCAGGCGAGGACACCATGCGTGGCGACTCCGGCTCAGACCTGCTCGTGGGTGGCACCGAGGACGACGACATCAAGGGCGGCGCCGGCGACGATGACCTCGATGGAGGAGCCGGAAACGACCAACTGGTGGGAGACGATGGAGACGATCTTCTCCTGGGTGGTCCCGGCAATGACCTGCTGCGCGGGAACGGGAACATCGATCTGTTGCTGGGTCAGGCCGGCGACGACACATTGATGGGCGGCGGCATGGTCGATGCCGCGTCGTACGAACTGGCGAAGGGGCCGATCGTCGCTTCTCTCGACGACGGCCGCGGGAATGGCGAGGGTCGCGACGAATATGTCGACATCGAGGCGCTGGTCGGTTCGCACACCGCAGACACCCTGACGGGCGACAAGAAGGGCAACATCCTCATTGGCCTCAGTGGAGCGGACGAACTGTGGGGCGGAGCTGGAACCGACGATCTCTATGGCGAAGAGGACGACGATGTGCTCTACGGAGAGGCGAACAACGACTTCTTGCACGGCGGCGATGGTGTCGATGAGCTGAATGGGGGATCACACGTCGATCAATGCGTCGAGGGGGAGATCCTCGATAGTTGCGAGTACATCGCCGGGGTCAAAGGGGTCCTGTTTTTCCTCGACCAGCAGCGCGCCAACGGCTATCGAGCCGTGTTTCGGGAGCGCCTCGCCGAGTGGGAGCGATCGGCCCCCGAACGCACGAGACCCGTCGTCGGCTTGAGGAACATGGCCGCGCCTATGCTCGGCGAGTCATTGTTGCCAGCGAGTCCGAAGGGGATGCGATGAGCACGGAGAACTACGAGATCATGATGGCCGTGTTCCCCACCGAGGACGGGGCCCAGGGCGCCGGCGATGCGTTGGACGACATGGCAAAGACGGATGCCATCCAGATTGTCGATGCAGCCATTTTGGTACGCGACGCCAATGGCAAGACCTCAGTTGAGCAACACTCACTGCCCAGCGTCGGGAAGGGTGCCAAGTGGGGCGCCATCATCGGCGGCGTTGTGGGTCTCATCTTCCCGCCCAGCATCATCGGCGCCGCCGCGCTCGGCGCCGGGATTGGAGCCGGCAGTGCCGCCCTCGCCGATTGGGCTCTGAAGTCCGATGACCTGAAGGAAGCCGCCGAGCAGCTTGCACCCGGGACATCGGCCTTTGTAGCCGTTGTCGAGAACACCTGGGCTGAGAAGGTCAACACCGCCATGGCCGGCTACTCCAAGCTCAGCGAGCATGCCCTCGACGCCGATGCGGCAATCCGCCTCGGCGTTATCACCGACGACGACGGCAACGTGGCCGAGTACGGCAAGGCCACCGCGGTGGACCCGGACACGGGTGAGCGGGTCGTGGCCGGGACGATGACGGCTGCGGATGCCGCCACTGGAGATGTTGTGTCAGTCGGTGGTGAGATTGATGCGGATCCGACCACCGGCCACGTGACCGCCGGTGAGTACGTGGCGACCGGCAACGTGGCCGATGTCGACGACCACGGGGATGACGCCGCCAGCGCCAGCGACGAGAGCGATACCGGCACGCCCGAGGCCACCTGAGACGAGCCAAACGGATTGATGTAGTGCGCCCGCAGGAGCGCACCGGTTGCCGCTACTGGATGCAGAACTCGTTGCCTTCGGGGTCCTGCATCACAACCCAGTACTCGCCGCGCTGATCGACGGCGCCGAGGTTGGTCGCCCCGATGGCGACGAGGCGTTCCACCGCGGTGTCGACGAGTCCCTTCCGCGCTTCGACCGGGGTTTCGTGGCCGCCGCCGAGGTTGATGTCGAGGTGCATCCGGTTCTTGGCGACCTTGGCCTCGGGTACCCGTTGGAAGAAAAAGCGGGGTCCGACGCCGTCGGGATCTACGAGGGCACGGGCGTCGTTCCAGTTCTCCTCGGGGATCTCCATCGCTCTCGCCCATTCGTCCCACGAGTCGAAGCCTTCGGGAGGCGGCTGGACGATGTAGCCCAGCGCCTCGGCCCAGAAGTCGGCGTGCGCCGCCGGGTCTTTGCTGTCGAACGTCACCTGGAAACTCGCCGCCATGGGATCGCCTCTCTCGCGTGCACACAGCCTGCCTCCGATGAGCATTGCTGTCCAGAGGATGCCCGACGTA
Organism: uncultured Acidimicrobiia bacterium; assembly: GCA_963821095.1. GTDB lineage: Bacteria > Actinomycetota > Acidimicrobiia > Spongiisociales > UBA5794 > CAVPHV01. The sequence continues at coordinate 42,847 of CAWGCJ010000015.1, forward strand.
GCTGCGGCCGGTGGCCGACCAGCGCCGCACCGGTTCGACGTCCCACTGGTGCTATCGCTGCCCATTTTGGCGTGTGCAGTGTAGGTTCGAGAGGAGCTCGAAACTGGAGAGACATGAGCGATTCTGCCGAAGCCACCGACGATTCGACACCGAAGGATGGGCCACAACTCAAGGCTCTGAAGGAGGTCCAGGCGTTCAAGGATGCCTTTGCGGCGTTGACCCCTGGCGTTCCTACAGAGGTAGACAAGGGAACAATCGACTACTCGGACGGCGAGACGGTCGCTGGCGCGCTGCTCGTTCACCATGCGATCAGAAGGGCCGCCGCAAATCTCGTCGAGAGTGTGGTGACCAAGGTCCCCGAGGGGGGGCGGGTCGTGTTGCTGCAATCCCTCCAGCAAGCCGCGCCTTCCTATGTGTCCACGTTTGTCCAGGCGCGGATCATTGACCTCACGGCGCGTGCCCGGACCGTCGCTGCAGGCCTCGAGACTCCCCCCGCCGGAAAGGACGGTCAAGGCGGGGATATGGTCATCAAGAGCTTCGGGGTTGATCCCATCGTTGGAGGAGCAGTCGCAGCTGCAGCCGGAGGCGTGGTCGATCTGCTCATTGCTGCAACACAGTCGAGTATCACGATTCGCGAGACGGCAGTGGAGGTGAGGCGTGCGGCTTTGATCGCGCCGATTATCGACAGGCTGTCTGACAACAAACGCGTTGTTGCGGTGGACACTGTCCTCACCCTGACGAAGGAGAACCCAGTCGTCGCCTCGCTTTTGGGGCTGCTGGAACAAAGGAACCGGCTCTTTGCCGCCGCGATGTGGACCCGTACGCATCTCGTCGACGGTGAGTTTGCCCGACTGGTGGCAGAGCTGACGGCACAACTGACCCTCCTGCGGGCTGCTCATGCTGAGGCGGAGGAAGGCGAGCGCGCCAGGCTGGAGGGAGACATCCTGGCCGCTGAATCCCGACGTGCCGGCATCCAGGATCGGATCGATCTCGGGACCTACCGGGCCGACCTTGCCGATGCCACGGTCTCGGCCATTGACGCCTTCGTAGCATCGGTCTCGACCGGCGGCGACGATAGCGATGCGCCGTTGATGACGGCAGCTCTGCGCGCCTCTCTCGAGGAGACCGACTTCCTCCTCTATGTGGAGGCCGCGAACGCGGGCGGCGGTTCTTTGTGGAAGAAGACCCTTGGTCCCGATGCGGCACTGCATCAGGGCGGCATCGCCGTCCCATGGATCCTCTTCAAGGGAAGCGGGGAAGTTGCGGCGGGAGGTGTCGAGGTGGTGCTCAGCTCCCAGGCAACCAAGCCCGATCAGCCGGTCAAGCTGAATGAGGCAACCGCAACCAGCATCACCACGTAGCGCGTAACTCGCTGCCATGGGACCATTTCTCTTGTGCACATACACTGCCCTCGATGAGCATTGATGTCCAGAGGATGCGCGACGAGACACCCGGCTGCGCCCATGTCATTCACTTGAACAATGCCGGCTGCTCGCTGCCGCCCCAGGTGGTGCTGGATGCCACCGTCGGCTTCCTCGAGGAAGAGGCCACGGCTGGTGGCTACGAGACGGCCGAAGCCCGCGGGGAGGACCTCGAAGCCACGTACGACTCGGCAGCGACACTGCTCGGCGCCGACCCCGGCGAGATCGCGGTCACCGACAGCGCGACCCGGGCTTGGGACATCGCCTTTGCCTCGCTGCAACTGGGAGAAGGCGACCGCATCCTCACGACGACCAGTGAGTACGGGGCCAACTACATCGCCTACCTGCAATTGGCCCAGCGCGACGGCGTCGTGATCGATGTCGTGCCCGACATGGCGACGGGCGAGATCGATGTTGCGGCTCTCGCCGACATGATCGACGACCGGGTCAGGCTGATCTCGATCAACCACATCCCGACCAACGGTGGCTTGGTCAATCCCGCCGCTGCGGTGGGGAGGGTCGCCAACGCGGCCGGCATCCCCTACTTGCTCGATGCTTGCCAGTCGGTAGGCCAGGTTCCCGTCGACGTCAGCGACATTGGATGTGACTATCTCTCTGTGACCGGGCGCAAGTTCCTGCGCGGCCCCCGCGGCACCGGCCTGTTGTTCATGCGGCGAGAGATTCTCGAGACTCTCGAACCCGCCGTACTCGACCTGTGGGGCGCCACGTGGGTCGCTGCCGATCGCTACGAGGTGCGTCCTGATGCCCGGAGATTCGAACTCTGGGAGATGAACCTGGCCGCCAAGCTCGGGCTCCGGACTGCCATCGACTACGCCATGGCGGTTGGCCTGGAGGCGATTTGGGATCGCGTTCAGTCGCTGGGAGCGGGCTTGCGGCAACGGCTGCGGGCGATCGATGGGGTCACCGTCCACGATGTCGGCTCAGTCCAGGGGGCGATTGTCACCTTCACCGTCGATGGATACGCCCCCGACGAGGTGAAGGCGGCGTTGCGGCGAGCCGGGATCAACGTGTCGACGGTCACGCCGGATTCGGCTCGGCTCGACATGGAAGGCCGTGGACTGGACGGCCTGGTTCGGGCCTCGGTGCACTACTTCAACACCGACGCCGAACTCGACGCCTGCGCTGCCGTTGTCGCCGGCCTCGTCACAGCCGCCTCCTAGGAGGGGAAGGGATCGCCGTTGATGAAGGCGGTGAGCACCTCTTCGGCGTCGGGCTGCACCATGATCACATACGACCGTCCGCCCTCACTGTAATTCTTCACCGGCAAGGTCGCGGTGTGGATGGTCGATCGGTTCAGGCTCAGCGCTGAGCGCCCCAGATCCAGGATCACGCCTGCGCTCAGTCCCTCATCAGCCCGAATCTGCTCGGCGAAGGTCGAGGCGAAGCTCGGCGCGTTGAACGCGCTCGATGGCGAGGCCGCCTGGTCGAACACGGCGAGCAGGAGGGCTTGTTGGCGGCCGGTGCGGCCGATGTCACCGCTGCCGTCGGTGTCCCACGAACCGTCGCAATTCTCCTGATAGCTGCGAGACCGGACGTAGGCGACGGCCATCTCGCCGTCGAGCGTTTGGCTCCCGGCCTCGGTCACAAACCCAGACTTCGTGTCGCGTGCCGCACACTCGAAGTCGATCTTGACGCCACCCAACGAGTCGACCACTGCGGCGAAGCCGACGAAGTCGATCTCGACGTAGTGGTTCACTGCGACACCGGTGACGTCTTGCACGGTCTCGACCAGCAGATCGGGACCACCGATGACGTAGGCGGTGTTGATGCGGTTGGTCGGGGCTTCGTCGAAGTCGACCTTGAGGTCCCGGGGAATTGAGAGGAGTTGGGCACCCTCACCGGGAACGAAGTGGACGAGCATGATGACGTCGGTGCGTGACCCGCTGAAATTGCCGAAGTTCTCGAAATCATCAGGCAGGTTCTCGCGGGAGTCGGTCCCGACCATGAGGATGTTGCGGGGTCCGCCGTCCGCCGCCTGGAGCGAAGTGAGTTCGCTGGCCGGGATCCGCTCGATCTTCGAGTCGGTCCACCAGATGAAGGCGATCGCGGCAAACACCGCGAGCACGGCGAGGATCAGGATGGCGAGCACGATGCGCAGCGCCCATTTGCGGCCGGTCCGCTTGGGAGCGGGGGCCGGCGGTTCGGGGCGTGCCGGGATTTCGGTGGTGACCAAGGAAGACTCCCAGAAGGTGGGGGGTGCAGGGGGTAGCCTGCAGTCTACCGGCGTCGGGCGCTATGGGAGTGTTTGGCCCGGGTGGAACCTGACGATGGGCGAGTACTCTGGCGCGATGACTGAGCTCAAGATTCACTCCCAGGACGTCTCCGAAGGACCCAACCGCTCCGGTGCCCGCGCCATGTTGCGCGCCGTCGGCCTCACCGATGAGGATTTCACAAAACCCCAGGTAGGTGTGGTGTCTGCCGGCAACGAGGTCACGCCCTGCAACCTGACCGGGCCCAAGCTCAGCGACTTTGCCAAGGCCGGGGTGCGCGACGCCGGTGGAGTTGGCCTCATCTTCACGACGATTGCCGTCTCTGATGGCATCTCGATGGGCCACGAGGGGATGCGGGCATCGCTCGTGTCACGCGAGGTGATTGCCGATTCGGTCGAGTTGGTGATGCACGGTGAGCGCTTCGACGGCATGGTGTCGATCGCCGGCTGTGACAAGTCGCTGCCCGGGATGCTGATGGCCGCAGCCCGCCACAATCTGCCATCGGTGTTCCTGTACGGAGGTTCGAGCCTTCCGGGGAACTACCGGGGCAAGGACATCTCCATCGTTGACGTGTTCGAAGGCATTGGGGCGCTCACCGAAGGCAAGATGGACGAGGTCGAGTTGGGAGAGATCGAGCGTGCCGCCTGCCCGGGGGCGGGCTCATGCGCCGGAATGTTCACCGCCAACACGATGGCTTCCGTTGGTGAGGCGCTCGGCATGTCACTGCCCGGCAGCGCCTCGGTACCCGCCGTCGACGATCGCCTCAACGACTACGCCGACGCCTCAGGCCGTGCCGTCATGGCGATGTTGGAGACCCGGCTGCGGCCGCGGGACATCATGACCCGCGAGGCCTTTGAGAATGCGGTGACCACGGTGATGGCGCTCGGCGGGTCGACCAATGCCGTGCTGCACCTGCTCGCCATTGCCCACGAGGCGGGCGTCGACTTCACCCTCGAGGACTTCGACGAGATCAGCCGGCGCACCCCGCACATCGGCGACCTCCGTCCATTCGGGAAATACCACATGGTCGATCTCGACCGCATTGGCGGCGTGCCGGTCGTCCTGCGAGTCCTGCTCGACGCCGGTCTGCTGCACGGTGACGTGATGACGGTCACCGGCAGGACGATGGCCGAGAACCTGGCCGATGTCGTCGTGCCTACGGACCAGGACGTGCTGCGGCCCATCGCCGATCCGCTGGCCGACCAGGGCGGCATCGCCATCTTGCGCGGCTCGCTGTCGCCCGGTGGAGCGGTGGTCAAGATCGCCGGGATCGACCTCGACGTGTTCGAGGGCAGGGCCAGGGTCTTCAACGACGAGCAGCACGCCCTCGATGCGCTGTACCAACACGAGATCGACCACGGCGACGTTGTCGTGATTCGCTATGAGGGGCCAAAGGGTGGCCCGGGGATGCGGGAAATGTTGGCGATCACCGCTGCCATCAAGGGCGCCGGATTCGGCAAGACCGTGCTCCTCATCACCGACGGCCGGTTCTCCGGCGGCACCACCGGTCTGTGCATCGGTCACGTCGCCCCCGAGGCAGCCCACGGCGGGCCCTTGGCGCTGGTCGAAGAAGGCGACACGATCAGGGTCGACCTCCCGGCCCGCCGCCTCGACGTGCTCGTCGACGAGGACACCCTGGAACAGCGCCGCGTCGCCTGGGAGCCACATCCGCCCCGCTACACCAAGGGTGCTCTCGCCAAGTACGCAGCCCTCGTCGGCTCCGCCGAGAATGGAGCAGTCTGCGACTAGCGAGACTAAGCGGGGCCTTTCGGGTCCTTGCGTTGTGGGCGTCGCGGCCCCCTCCGAGCTTGTCGCTGGGCTCCTCGGCGCACTCCCCCGCCCGGTGGGTGAGGGAGGTGGGCGCCTGCCGAGCCAGCGCTCGGAGGGGGCAGCTCTTGCGAGTCCTTGATCCCCGCTGCTTGCTAGAACCTCGCCCTGGTCTGGCAGACTTCGCCGGTTGTCCGGTTGCGAGCTCGGACCTTCAATCGGTCGGCGTCCGCGGTGTCGGTGAGAACCCGGCGTGCCTTGAAGGAACCGCTCGGAGCCTTCGTCATGCGCTTGCCGTCGAAGACGATGTCTCCGTTGAGGACAAACCGGACCTTCCACTGGTCGCCGACAACGTTCTGGTCGACCTCGATCTTGACCTCCTTGCCGAGGTCTTCGTTGCTCAGCTTCAGCTTCCAGGTGCTCGACCCCGAGCAGCTACCTGTGGTGATGACGTCTCCGTCTTTCGCTATGGCAGCCGTCGGCGCCAACAGAGCCATGACAACCAAACCGATTCCCATGAGTCGCATTACATTGCGCATCGGATCTCCTCCGCTCTAGGTGACTTGCGATGCAACTCTGCAGGAACCTGAGTCATCGGAGAGCAAACCGACGCGTAAGGGTCGGCTAAGGATTGAAGTGGCGGCCGGGGTGCTGCGCTACGCTCTCGGCCATGAAACTGACCATCGAATACTGCGCTGCTTGAGGCTATACCGACCGTGCCGTGAGCATGGTTGAGCGATTGCTCGGTGAATTCGAGCACCAGATCTACTCCGTCACCATCGTCCCGAGCCGGGGTGGGGTGTTCGAGGTCACCGCCGGCGAAGACCTGATCTACTCCAAGAAGGCAACCGGTCGCCACGCCGAATACGACGAGGTGGCAGTGCCGCTGCGGGACTTGTTGGCTTAACGAGCCGGTTGTGGTGGAGCGGCCCGCTTGGTCGTGTCCGCCACTAACCTCGCGTGCCATGAAGAACGGAACCAACAACGCCGTCCTGGTGCGCGACCTGTTCTCCGGCGATGGGCCCTTTGAGTGGCTTGCCGAGGACTACCTCGCGCAACGTTGTAGCCGTTGTGGTGTCCCCACCGACGATGACGTGCGTTTCCACGACCACGGGTTCCTTTGCCCATCTTGCTGGGCGCTCTTCCACGCGTGACAAGCAGCTAGAGGGGTTCCGTCTCGTCGCCTCACTCGTTCCAGGTGGGAAGCGAGCGATCAACGTGGACCTCGGCTCCGTGTACCCAGGTGGCCAGCACCTGCGTGGCGCGCAACCCGTCGGGGTCTACCACCACAGGATCGCGGTCCACCACGGCTATGTCGGCCGGGTTTCCGAGCGCCAGCGGTAGTGGCTCGCCGAGGGCGAACGCCGCATCATCGGTGAACAGTCCTAAGGCAACGTCGGCGGGGAGACCCTCTTGCGGCACGAGGCCGGCTCGGTCCCGAGCCAGGGCCATGCCCGCCCACGGGTCGGGAGGTTCGACCGGGCAATCCGAACCCCCAGCGAGCCGTACTCCGGCGCGGCGCATCGTCTCGAACGGATAGGCCAGAGCCAGCCGCTGCGGCCCGAGGCGCTTCTCGAGCCACTCGGTCTCCGACCCGATGAAGGCGGGCTGGACGCAGGCAATCACCCCGAGGTCGGCGAGGCGGGTGATGTCGGGCCGGGTGAGCACGGAGGCGTGCTCCAGCCGCAGCCGGCTCGGGTCGGCGCCCTCGTCGATCAGTTCTGCAAAAAGGTCGATGACCCGGCCGCAGGCGAGGTCGCCGATGGCGTGCAGCGCAACCGAACCGCCCGCCGCCACGCAGGCGCGGGCGAGGTCGGCGTGCACCTCGGTGAGTCGCAACGTGCCCACCGCATCGGGTTGATCGGCAAAGGGTTTGTGCATAGCGGCGGTGTGGCCGCCAAGGCTGCCGTCGGCGAACTGTTTCAGCCCGGCCCAGCGCACCCGGCCACCGACAGCGCGCAGGTCGGCCGACGCGGCCACGAACTCGTCCACCGAGTTGGCGATGACGTAGCTGTGTACCGTGATCGGCAGCCGGTGGGCGACCTGCTCGAGCAACTTGGCTTCGTTGCCGAGGCTCGCCCAGGGGCCGTCTCCGGTTCGGGTCATTGCCCCGATGGACGTCATCCCGAGTCCGGCGAGGCGGTGCATGGCGTCGACGACCTGGTCGGGACCGACCGCCTGGGTGGAGGCCAGCGAGGTCGACACGAGTTCGATGGCGGTCTCCCGCAGGACACCGGTCGGTTCGCCGGCGCCATCGCGGTCGATCACTCCGCCCGGAGGATTAGGGGTGTCCCGGTTGATCTCGCCCGCGGCCAGTGCGAGCGAGTTGGCCACGGCGATGTGTCCGCAATAACGGTGGGCCAGCACGGCGCGGTCGGCGACTGCCGCGTCGAGATCCGCCCGAGTCGGCAGGCGCTGCTCTGCCAGGGTCTCATCGTCGAGGCGGAGGGCCACGAGCGGGGCGCCGGGTGGCAGCGCGGCGGCGCCGGCCCGGAGTCGGTCGGCCACATCGCCAAGGTCCGCGGCCGTCTTCAGCGTGGTGCCCGCGATTGCCGCCGCGTAGGGGACGGGGTGGAAGTGAGCATCGCGGAGACCGGGGATGATCACCGCACCGGGGTAGCTGGTCTCGACGATGGCGGGAGATCGCAGGTCGCCGGCGCGGCCAACGGCGGCAACCGTCTCGCCGTCGATCAGGACTGCGTCGCCCAGGACGCCGCGTGCCGTTCGCACCCGATCCGCGGTGAGAAGCCGTTTCACCTCAGGGGTCCTCGATCGGGTCGAGGTGCGGGGGGATGGTGTCTGCCACGATGGCGCAGAGCTGATCGTGAATCAGCCCGTTGGTCGCCACGATGTGGGGCACTTCAGGCCGGGCCGGTCGACCGAGTGGGGTACTCGCCGTCCCGCCCGCCTCGCGCACGAGGAGAATCCCGGCGGCGAGGTCCCACGGGGCGAGCGAGAACTCCCAGTAGCCGTCGTAGCGACCGGCGGCGACCCAAGCGAGGTCGAGCGCGGCGGCACCCATGCGGCGGATGCCGTTGACCCGTTCGAGCACCGCGGTGACGGTGCGGGTGTACGAGGCGGCGTAGTCGTGATGGTCGTATGCGAATCCGGTAGCAATCACCGTCCCGGTGAGGTTCGGTGCGGAGGTCACGCCGACCGGTTTCCCGTTGAGCTTCGTGCCCCCCCCGGCCTCGCCGCTGAACACCTCGTCACGGAGCGGATCGATGATGACGCCGACCAGCGGTTGATCGCCCTCGAACAGTGCCACGGCGACCCCGATGTGCGGTATGCGGTGGACGAAGTTGACGGTGCCGTCGAGCGGGTCGACGATCCAGCGGCGACCGCCGCCCGAGGTGGCCCCACTTTCCTCGGCGAGGATCGAGTCGTCGGGCCGGTGGCGGCGGATGTGGCCGAGGATCACATCCTCGGAAGCACGGTCCACTGCGGTGACCGGGTTGTTGAAGGACTTGAGCTCGGGGGTTCCGAAGTCACCGAACCCTTCGCGGACAACGGCGGCTCCGGCGGAGGCCGCATGAATGGCGAGTTCCAGATCTTCCATCGGGCCACTCTATGCAGGCAGGCCTCTTGTCCGGCTGCGGGGCTAACCTGCGTTCGCTCATGGCCCCATACGCATACGCCGTTCTGAGCGGACTCCTGATGTGGGCCGCCTACCCACCGTTGGGGTGGGGCGTCCTCGGGTTTGTCGCTCCGATTCCGCTGTTCCTTGGACTGCGGCAGGTCGAGCGCGGGCCGACCGCGTTGGGCGTCGGGTTCACCTACGGTTTTGTGTTCTTCGGCCTGATGCTCAACTACGTGCGGTTTGTCGGGTTTGTGGCATGGATTCCCCTCACGGTGCTGATGGCAGCATTCGCGGCGGCCTACGGGCTGCTGGTGTGGACCTTCCGGCACTGGCCGCCGGTTCGCTGGTGGCTGATCGTCATCGGAGCGTGGGGCCTGTGGGAACTTGTCCGGGTGTCCTTCCCATTCGGCGGCTTCCCCTGGGGGATTCTTGGCTACTCAACCGGCAGCGTCGACGGCTTCATCGGATCAGTCCAGTGGGTGGGGCCCTCGGGTTGGTCGATACTGACCGTTGCCGTCGCAGCCGGCGCCGCCCTGGTCATCGAGGACCGCGCCAACTGGCGGCTCCTGGTCGATCCGGCCGTCGTGGTGATGCTGGTTGCGTTGGGCGGCAGCCTCTTCGCCCCCAGCGCCGACGGTGAGGTCCTCAAGGTTGCGATCGTCCAGGGCAACACGCCGTGCCCGCAGACCCACTGCCAGAACGAGAATCAGCGGATCTACGAGTCGCACCTGCTCCTCACCAGTTCGCTGCAGCCCCAGGATGTCGACCTGGTCGTGTGGCCCGAGAACGCTACGGGTGGTGGCTACGACCCAGTGACCAACGCGGAGGTGCGTGACGCACTGGCGGCTGAGGCGCAGCGACTCGACGCGTACATGCTGATCAGCGGCACGCGCGGGGTCAGCGTCGAGGAGTTCTTGAATGTGAATGTGATGATGAGCAGCAACGGCAACGTCATTGGCGAGTACGCCAAACGACATCCGGTACCGTTCGGCGAGTTCGTGCCGCTACGAGCCGCCCTCGACTTCATCCCGCAACTCGATCGAGTCCCGCGCGACATGGTGCGAGGGGAGGAAGCCGTCGTCTTCGAGCTACCCGGAGGCACCCTCGGCTCGGTGATCTCATTCGAGGGATCATTTGCCCGCTTGATGCGTGACGAGGTCGAAGCCGGTGCCGAACTCATGGTGGTGGCGACCAACGAGAGCACGTATATCGACTCGCCCGCCTCGGATCAGCTCATCAACCTGACCAGAGTCAATGCCGCAGCGATGGGCGTCGACCTGGTGCACGCCGCCATCACCGGCCGTTCGGTCATCTTGAAGGCCGACGGAGAGCTTGTGGGCTCGACCGACGTGCTGACCACTGAGGTATTGCTCGGCGAGGTGCGGTTCCGAACCGCAGGCCCGACGTTGTACGTCCGCCTGGGTGACTGGCTCCTGCTGGTGTCGCTGGCGGCTGCCGCTGCTGCCCTCCTTGTCCCCGGCGAAGGCCGCCCCGAACGTCGCCGCAACGGCGGATGAGCGGCTCCGGGTAGGTTGGTATGGATCGTAAGGAGATCCCAGCGGGCGGATGGTCGTCGGAGCGAGCCCTGATGCGCCGGCGATGCTCAACCCGGTCAGAGCGCACTTGGAGTACCGAGCCCGCTCAGAGCGGACCCTTTTGACCGGTAATCCCTTGACGGACGCCAAGTTTAGTGCTAAACCTTTAGTACTAAACCAAGGACGCACCAGTAAGGGAGGTCCTCACATGGCAGATAACACGATGCGGGCGGCCCGCCCCGGCAACAGCCGGCGCCGCCCCAAGACGTTCGACGACGGCCGGGTGTGCGGCACTGAAGAGTGCACCACCCAGGTCTCTCGCTACAACCGCTCCGAGTTCTGCTTCCAGCACCGACCGGTCAAGTATCCACGACTGCGTGGAGTCCTCTCCGAGGAGAGCGCCGCCTAGTGGAAACCGCCACGAGTTGCTCGTGTCGGTAGAGACCACACCACACGTCACCCTCAAAGAGGCCGCCGACGTCCTCGGCGTCCACTACATGACGGTCTATCGCTATGTACGGCACGGTCGGCTGCCCGCGGTGAAGACAGGGACAAACTGGCTGATCGCGGTCGAGGACCTCGAGTCCTTTGCCGCAGCGTCGGCGTGCGAGGCCGAACCATGCCGGGTCCGCCATACCCCCTGGGATCAACGACTCGAGGCCCGGCTGCTGGCGGGTGATCTGGGCGGTTCGTGGCAGGTGGTAGACGCCGCCCTGGCCTCCGGGTCGGACCTCGATTGCATCTACACCGATGTCGTCGCGCCGGCAATGGAGTCCATCGGCCGCCGGTGGGAAGCTGGTGAGATCGGCGTCGCCGCCGAGCACCGCGCCAGTGCCATCGCCGGTCGCGTCATCGGCCGCCTCAGCCACCGCATGGTGCGCCGCGGACAGTCTCGGGGGTCGGTGGCGGTCGGAACGTCGGCCGTCGAACAACACGGTCTTCCCGTTTCCATGCTCGCCGACCTGTTGCGCGCCGCCGGGTTTGATAGCGTCGACTTGGGCTGCAGTCTTCCGGTCGAGTCGTTTGCGAGCGAAGTCGAAAAACTCGGCAGGCTGCGTGCCGTTGTCATCACTGCCACAACCTCTGGTTTTGACAACGAGGTGAGAGATACCGTCTCGGCGGTGCGCGCCCGACGCAGCGACGTTCCGATCTACGTCGGTGGCCGTGCCGTCACCGGCGCCGACCACGCCGCCACCCTCAAAGCCGACGGCTACGCCCCCGACGCCACCGGCCTGATCTCCCTCCTCGCCACCAAATAGGGTTCTGGCTCAACAGCCTCGCAGAACCCTCGTTACGTGGCTTCGTAGGCGGTGAGGGCCTTGTCGAGGATGTCGATGCCGAAGTCGATCTCCTCGATGGAGGCGACCAGCGGCGGGATGAACCTGATGATGTTGAAGTCGGGCCCCGCAGTCAGGATGAACATCCCCTGCTCGAGGGCGCTGGCGCGCACGAAGTTGAGCCCAGTGGGGTTCGGCTCGCCGTTCTCGTCGACCAACTCGATTCCGATCATCAGTCCCTTGCCACGGACATCGCCGATCGTGGGATGGGCTGCCTCGAGCTCAGCGAGCCGGGCGAAGGCATGCTCGGACTTCTGGCGAACCTGGGGGACGACATCTCGTAGCGACTCGATGGTGGCCGCCGATGCCGCGCAGGACACCGGGTTGCCCCCGAAGGTGGTTCCGTGTGATCCGGGCTTCCAATGCGAGAAGCGCTCGCGAGAGGTTCCAACGGCCGAGAGGGGGAACCCGTTGGCAATGGCCTTGCCCATGATGAGGACATCGGGGGCTACGCCGTAACCATCGGCTGCAAACCAGTCGCCGGTGCGGCCGAAGCCGGTCTGCACCTCGTCGAACATCAGCAGAATCCCGTGCTCATCGGCGATCTCGCGCAATGCGCCCAGAAACTCGGCGGACGCCGGGTAGTAGCCACCCTCACCCTGAATCGGCTCGATCAAGAATGCAGCAATCTCCTCGGGCAGAATGTCGTGGCGGAACATGCGGTGAAGCTCGTCGAGCGCCAGGCGATCCGCATCCTCTTGGCTCATCCCCCAGGCGAAAGGATGGGGGAAAGGGGCCACGAACACGGAAGGCAGGATGGGGTGATAGCCCTGTCGGTATTTGGCCTTCGACGTCGTGTAGCTTACCGAGCCCATGGTGCGACCGTGGAAGCCACCCCGGAAGACCATGATCCCCTGACGACCGCTGGTCTTGCGAGCGAGCTTGACCGCAGCCTCGACGGCTTCGGCTCCTGAATTGAGGAAGAGGAATTGCTCGATCCCGTCGGGCGTCACCTCGAGGAGGCGCTCGGCGGCCCGCACCTTTGAGGAATACTTGAATGCCCCTCCGGCGTGCCACAGCTGGTCCACCTGGTCGAGTACCGCAGCCTTCACATGGGGATGCTGGTGACCGAGGTTTGTGACCGAGATCCCGCAGGCAAAGTCCAAATACCGGCGGCCTTCGGTGTCGGTTACCCACACGCCATCGCCGGCGACGATCTCGACGTCGGTGTCGTAGGTGATGACGGGAGCGAGTAGCTCTTCGAAGCGGGCGGTGAGGTCGGTCATGGGCTCCTCCTGAGGTCGGCGGTGATTGGACGGCGGCGCGGGACTGGAGCCGCTACGGGGCGGCGAAGAGGTGCCGTCTTCGCTCGATAGGTGTCCACATCATCGTGGCGTCATTGTAAGGGATGAGGATGGGGATAACTACGCCGAAACGAGTCCAACCCGCCGGTTCCGCCTACTCCCCGGTGAACTCCGGTGGCCGCTTCTGCATGAAGGCCATCACCGCTTCGGCGAAGTCGTTCGAGTGGATGAACGCCGCGTTCCACACCGCCATGTAGTCGAGCGCTTCGTCGATGCTGCGGCCCTCGCCGGCCCGCAGGACTGCCTTGGATCCTTGCACCGCCAACGGCGAGTTCGCCGCGATCTCCTCGGCCATCGCCATCGCCTGTTTCTGCAGAGAGTCGACGTCGGCGTAGACGTGGTTGACGAGGCCCATTTCGGCCGCCTCATCGGCGCCGAAGTCTTTGCCGGTGTAGACGATCTCGGCCACCCGCCCCGGATCAATCACTCTGGGGAGGCGCTGCATGGTGCCGACGTCGGCGACCATGGCGATCTTCGTTTCGCGCACCGAGAACACCGCGTCGGCAGCGGCGAGGCGGATGTCACACGCGGTGATGAGGTCGATTCCGGCACCGAGGCAGTAGCCGTGGATGGCGGCGATCACCGGTTTCGAGCACTCGGCGATCGAGGTGAAGGTGCGTTGCATGCGCTTGATGGAGCGGTAGGTGCTCATCCGCTTGCCGACCTCGGATGTTGCCGGTGCGTCGGGTTCGACGCCACCGGCCATGAAGGCCGGCCCGAATGCCACCAAGTCGATCCCGACCGTGAACGCCTTGCCCTTGGCGGCGATGATGATCACTCGGGTCTCGGCATCGTCGCTGAGGGCGTCCATGATCCGCGGGAGGTCGTCCCATGCGGGCGGTCCCATCGCGTTGAGTTTGTCCGGCCGGTCGAGCCACACCGTGGTGACATGGCCGCTACGTTCGACCGTGATGACGTCTGAGGTTGGGATTGAGTCGCTCATGTCCCGCAGCGTAGTGGGCGGGCCAACACCGGTTCCGTCGAGCGTTCAAAGCACGGCTGCGAGTTCCGCCAGCTCATCTGGAGTGTCGATCGACCGCCACGATCGTCCGTCCTCGCCCCACCTTCGCCATTCGGCCTCGAGCACCGCCCGGAAGGGAAGATGATCAAGGAGGCGCTGGAGCGACGGCGCTGGATCGGTGGCTATGAGAGCGGCCAGCGGTTCGAGGCATTCCTCTCGATAGACCGCACAGAGCACCTGGCGAGTACCCGCCGCCATCGGCGCCACCGCGCCCCCGTGCAGTTGCAGCAGCGCAGTGACGGTTTCGGGGCGCAGCAGCGGCTGGTCGGTGGCAACGAGCACGACGGGGCGGCCGGCAGCGACGCGCAGCGCGGTGAGGAGACCGGCCGCCGGGCCCCGCCCACCGGCATCGTCGGGCACAGCGCGGATTCCGGCAACGGGCTCGGCGCGACCGACCGCGACCACGTCGCAGCCGGCGGCCTCCAACGCGGCGGAGACATGGGTGATCAGCGGCCGGCCGTCCAGTTCGGCCAGTGCCTTGTCGCCGCCCATCCGGCGGCTGGCACCGCCGGCGAGGATGGCCCCCAGCGCGCGGTCACTCATCGCGGATCAGCGCCTCACGGATCCGATCGCGGGCCTCATCGGGCAGATGAAGGCGTCCGTACTCGCGAGATGCCCGGCGGAGGTGCTCGGTGTCTTCGACCACTACCCGGCACGAGTCGCACGTCGCCAGGTGGGTTCCGGCTGCAGCCTCGAGCGCCTCGTCGGATTCGCCGTCGAGCAGCTCCGAGAGCACGTGCTCGAGCTGGTCACACGTGAGCTTCACTCAGGTACCCCTCGAGTTGGTCGCGCAGCTCGGCCCGGGCGCGGGCCAACCGCATCTTGACCGCGGATTCGGACAGCTCCAAGATCTCGGCCACTTCGCGGGTGGGGAGTTCCTCGATGTCGCGCAGCACGAAGGCGGCCCGCAAGATCGGGTTGAGTTGGTTGATCGCCGTGTCCAGCCTGCGGGCCAGCTCGCGTTCGAGCGCGGCTGCATCGGCGGGAGGACTGATCCGATCATCGAGCCGAGCCAGCGACTCGGTCTCGGTGACAACGTCGCGCCGCTTGCGGGCTATGGCGATCGTCTGGTGATAGCCGATGCGGTACACCCAGGCGGCGAGTGGTCCGTCACCCCGATACGGGGAGCGACCGCGCAGGATGGCGAGGAACGTCTCCTGGACGGCGTCCTCGGCGAGGTGGCGATCGCGCAGTAGCCGGTAGGCGAGGGTGTAGACGCCATCGGCGAGATCGTCGAAGAGGGAGATGACAGAAATCATGTGACCGATGGCGAGGCTACCGCGTCATACCGGGTAGAGAACCAAGATGGAGGAATCTCGTGAAGCAGAACGAAGCCAGTTGGGATCGCATCGGTCGCATCCTGCTCGGTGTCATCTTGATCGCCATCGGCGTGTTTGCCGTCCAGGGCGTTGCCGGAGTGGTGTTGGCCGTTGTCGGCCTGATCCCGCTCGTCACCGGCGCGATGGGTTGGTGCCCGCTGTATGCCATCTTCAAGACCGGCACCCACAAGTCGGAGGAGAACGTCGCCGCGTGACCGATCCCGGCGATCAATCCCGTTCGACACTCGGGGGGCTCTTGGGCGACCAGGAGCTCCCCGGCGTTGTGGTGGTCACCGCCCCACACTGCCCTCATTGCCGAACCGTGGCGCCCATCGTCGAACGGGTGGCTGCGGACTACGCGGGACGGGTGCAGGTGGTCCGGGTCGACGCGGCGCTTTCACCCGACCAGGCCCGCGCCTTGAAGGTGAGGGGTACTCCAACGTTGCTGGCGGCCCGTGACGGGGTTGTCGTGGCCCGCCACGTCGGGGCCGGCGGCACGAGCGAGGTCGAGGGTGTGTTTGCGGCAGCCGTAGGGGAAGGAACCGGTGGCGGCATCGGCGCCACCAACCGCCGGCTGCGTTCGATCGCCGGCATCGCCGTGCTGATCATTGCCTGGCTCGCAGGCAGCTGGATTCTGGCCGCGCTCGGCATTGTCTTCCTCGCTGCCGGTTGGTATGACATCGTGATGCCTCGCCGGTAGGCAGTGCCACCAGCATATGCAGACCGACGCATGTTGCGCTTCCGGTACTGTGGGCGCCTAGGAAGCCTCAGGAGGTCCTCATGAAGATCACCAGCATTCGAACCAGCGGCCTCGGCGACGCCACCTATCTGGTTGCTCACGAAGCTGTTGGGGTCGTAGTTGATCCACAGCGCGACATCGACCGCTTCGAGTCGGTGGCCGCAGACAGCGGCGTGGAAGTCCGCTTCATTCTCGAGACCCACCTCCACAACGACTATGTGTCCGGCGGCCGGGACTTGGCGAAGCGCACCGGCGCCGAGCTGGTGATCCCGGCTTCCGGGGCCGTGGCTTTCGACCACAAGCCTGCCTTCCATCTCGAGGACCTCGACGGCGGCCCGCTCACGGTGCGTCCGATCCACACCCCGGGCCATACCCCGGAGCACATGAGCTACCTCATCTTGATCGAGGGCGAGCCTATTGCGGTGTTCAGCGGTGGCAGCCTTTTGGTGGGTGCCGCCGGGCGTCCCGACCTTCTCGGCTTCGATCGAGCGGAGCAGTTGGCCCGCCTGCAATACATCTCGGTGAACCGCCTCGCCGAACTGCCCGACGATGTTGGGCTCTATCCGACCCACGGCGAGGGTTCGTTCTGCACGGTCACCGGCGCCGGCAAGTCGACGTCGACCATCGGCGCCGAGAAGCTCGACAACCCGGTGCTGCAGTATTCCGACGCCGACGCGTTCGTCGCCGGCCAGCTCGGCGGCCTTCAGCCCTACCCGGACTACTACGCGTACATGGGGCCGATCAACCTGATGGGTCCAAAGCCGTTGGCGCAATCCACCGTCATCGAGTTGGTGCCCGGTGAGATGCCCGCCGATGCCGCGGTTGTCGATATGCGGCCCCGTGCGAAATTCGCCGCCGGCCACATCCCAGGTTCGCTGGGCATCGAGTACGGCGATCAGGTCGGGGTGTGGGCTGGCTGGCTGTTGCCATTCGATCAGCCGATCGTCCTGGTCGCGGACCGCGGCCAGGACGTTGCCGAGGCCGTTGCCCAGTTTGGTCGGATCGGCTTTGACCACGTCGTCGGCGTGCTCTACGACGTCGGGAGCTGGGCGGAGCTCAATGGGCCGCTCGCAACGTATCAGCAGGAGTCGGCGAACGACCTGGCCGCACGGATCGCTTCAGGCGAGGATGTTCAGGTGGTCGACGTGCGAGCGCCCAACGAGTGGGAGGAGTCCCGGGTTGACGGCTCCCTGTGGCGCTACGTACCGGATCTGCGCGACGGCATGCCGGATGGGCTCGACCCGGATCGGGAGGTCCACCTCATCTGTCGTACCGGGAACCGGGCGTCCATAGCGTCGTCGCTGGTGCTCCAGGAGGGGTTCACGCCCGTCGTTGTTGCCGAAGGTGGTGTTGCAGAGGTGCTCACGGAGCTCAACGCCGGGTGAACGATCTCTCCGGTCGCGTTTCTGGCTGGGGGCTCTCCCTGCCGCGACCGGTGTGGGGTGACCTCATTGCCGGGGTCAGCGTTGCCACCATTCTGATCCCACAGGCAATGGCATACGCCGAACTCGCAGGACTGCCTGCGTTCATAGGGTTGATTGCTGCGGCGTTGCCTCCAATTGCCGCAGCCATCTTTGCCAGTTCGCCGTACCTGCAGACCGGCCCAGTGGCGATGACCTCCCTGCTCACGGCAGGAGCGCTGGTCGGCCTCGCTGCCCCATTCAGTACCGACTACATCAAGCTGGCCGCGCTACTGGCGCTGGTTGTCGGCGTCGTCAGGGCCGCCGTTGGGTTGCTGCGGGCCGGTGCCGTGGCCTACCTGATGTCGCAGCCGGTGATCATGGGGTTCACCAACGGCGCGGCCATTCTGATCATCGCCCAACAGATTCCAACCGCGGTTGCGGTGGTTCCGCCGGATGGCCGCGTGTTGCAGCGGGCAGGATGGACGCTCATCCACCCGGGGCAGTGGGAGCCGGAGGCGGTGGGGATTTCGCTGTTGACCGTCGCCGTCATCATCGTCGGGCGCCGCATCAGCCCGCTGTTCCCCGGCGTGCTGCTCGCCGTGGTCGGCGGCATCGTGTTCAGCGTCGTCGCCGACTACGCCGGGCCCGTCCTCGAATACGTGCCGTCCCAGCTTCCCAGCCTCAGCCTTGACCTCCCCTGGAACATGCTCGACGAGGTACTGCTGGCCGGGGCGGTCATTGCCCTTGTCGGTTTTGCCGAACCGGCCTCGATTGCTCGCGCCTACGCGGCTCGCGAGCGAACGGTGTGGAGCCCGGATCGAGAGTTCTTGTCCCAGGGGGCCGCCAATCTCGTGTCCGGCCTATCTGGGGCCTTCCCCGTTGGCGGTTCGTTTTCCCGAACCTCGGTCAACCACATGGCCGGCGCCAGGACTCGTTGGAGTGGCGCTATCGCGGGTCTGGTGGTCTTCTTCTTCTTGCCGTTCGCGTCCGTTCTCGAACCGCTGCCGAAAGCGGTGCTGGCCGCCATCGTGATCACTGCTGTCGCCAAGCTGCTCAGGCTCGACCTGCTGGTCAAGTTGTGGAAGTTCTCAAAACCGCAGGCCCTGGTTGCGTGGATGACCTTTGGCGCCACGCTGGTCCTGGCGCCGCGTATCGACCTTGCGGTGCTGGTGGGGATCGTGACTGCAGTGGCGGTCCACCTGTGGCGCGAGAGCGAAGTCACGGTCGACCTCGAGGTCCGGCGCGACGGCACCGCCCGCCTTCATCCCGAGGGTGTGTTCTGGTTCGGTTCGGCTCCCGAACTTCAAAAGGTGCTCAACGACCTGCTCGTCGCCTATCCGGAAGCCAAGCGGGTCGAGATCGACCTCAGCGGCCTCGGTCGGATCGACTACTCCAGTGCCGTCGCGCTGCGCGAGGTCGTCGACGATGCCAGGGTGGCCGGCCTCGGCGTCTACGTCATCGGCGTCCCCGACCACGCCAGAAGGATCCTCCTCGCCGTGTGGGGCGACGAGCTGGAAGAGATCGAGCGCTAGCCCGGCTCGGGTTCGTGGCCCCATCCGACGCCTCACGCACCTCCTTCGCGCTTGGCAACAAGGCGCTATTGGCTCCAGACACTCGACTTGTACTACTTCGCGAAGCTCGTCAACTGTGTCCTCGCTCGGGTCCTGACTGAGTCGACCCCCGAGCAAGTCTAGATATACAAGTACCGTTTGATATATACTCGCCGCGTGAGCAAACATCTCGTTGATATCGATGAAGCAGCCCTGAGTTCGGCTCGTGCCGAGCTCGGCACAGCCACGATCAAGGACACGGTCAATGAGGCACTACGCATCGCTGCCGCCCAGCGTGATCCTCGCGTCGCCGAGGCACTAGAGGTGTTGGCACACGCCGACCTCGCCGACCGTGACGAGGCGTGGCGGTGAGCCACCTGCTCGACACCAGCGTGTTGACCCGATTGTCCGAGCCGTCGGTGAGAGCAGTGGTCGAACCGCTTGCGGCGATCGGTCGTGCCGCCCGCGCCGGGATCAGCGACCTCGAGATCGGCTACTCAGCACGAAACGCAGGAGAGTGGGACGCCCTCATTGCTGCGCTCGACGCCTTCGTATTCGTTGAGACGACTGCCGATCACCTGCAGCGGGCCCGGCAGGTGCAACGACTGCTCGCCGCGAATAGCCAGCGTGGCCGGAAGATCCCCGACTTGCTGGTGGCGGCTGCTGCCGAGCAGGTCGGCTACGCGGTGTTGCACTATGACGCCGACTTCGATCGCATCGCCGCAGTGACCGGACAAGCCTGCCTGTGGGTCGTGCCCGCAGGCAGCGTCGACTGACGGCCGGCACCGAGCTGGGAACCGAGCGCTACTCGCTCAGGGCGCACTCGTTGCGGCCGACCTCGAGCTCCATTGCTTCGTCGTGGGTGGGGATGTGCCAGCCCATGTTGACCTCGCGGATGGTGGCGTAGATCGCAGGCGCCTCACCGAGGTGGGACACGACGTAGGCGACAAATTCGTCCTCGTCGTCCATCGAGACCACTGGATCGTTCACCAGCAGGTCGCCCAGAGGGCGGCGCAGTGTGCCGTCGGCTTGGGACTCCATCCGGCTCGTGTAGTGCGCCGGGCACACCTCGAGGTTGGGGTCGAGCGGGGCGAGTTGCTCGTGGATGGTGCGGAACAGGTCGCGTGCCCACGGGTCGGTCTCGCCGCCGAGGTCGGGGCGTCCGACGCCCGACACGAACACGGCATCACCCGTCATCAGATACCGACCGTCGACCTCGAGCGATGTTGAACCCGGGGTGTGGCCCGGAGTTGCGACGGAGCGGACGACAACCTCCATGTCGCCGAACCAGAACTCCTCACCATCGGTCAGCGGGGCGTATTCGAAGTGAGCACCCTCGGCGTCGCCGGGGGCGATGTGATAGGTCGCACCAAACTCGGCAGCCATCTGCACCCCGAGCGACAGGTGGTCGGCGTGGAGGTGCGTGTCGAACACGTCGCTGATCTCGCAGTCCATCTCCTGGGCGACCCGCTCGAACGCCGAAGCATCCGCGGCCGGATCGATCACCGCCATCGTCTTGCCGCGTGAGCCGAGGGCATAGGACAGGCAAGCCTTGGCGATGCGGTCGAATTGGATGACGAACTTGTCGCCATCGTCATACAGCATCCGAGGCACCAGGGTGCGGGCCCAGGCGTCCATACCACCGGCGAGGTTGTGCAGGTTGGGAAGGCCGACAACCTCAACGACGAGGTCGGACGAATCGCCGTGGGCGCAGACGACTACGACCTTGCGATCCTTCGGGACGATCTCACGGATCTTCTCTTCCTCGGTGATGGCGGTCCAGTAGGGGATGTTGACCGTCTCGAGTTCGGCCTTGCCTTGGATCTGCCATCGCTCGAACTGGTCCGGGGCTCGTACATCGAGGATGAATGGCGCTGCCGCGGTGTCTTCAACACTGTGGGCCAACTCCTCGGTCGTAATGAGTCCGCTCATCAACACCCTCCCAACCGGACAACATGCAGGTACGTGAATACGACCATAGTGGGGCCCGCCGGGCGGACACAAGGGGTTCTGCGGCGGGGTCGTTCAGGTCGAGGTTGTGGTGGTGTGCTGCTCGGCCATGACCTCGCGCAGGAGGTCCATCGCCGCGACGATCTTCATCGAGGTCAGCGAGTAGTAGGCCCACTGGCCTTCCTTGCGATAGCTGACCAGACCCTTGTCGCGCAGCACGGCGAGATGCTGGGAGACGTTGGCCTGTGGGATGCCCAGCTCCTCGACGAGCTCGGACACGGTGCGTTCGCCGTCGCGCAGCCCGTTGATGATGAGCAGTCGCTTCGGGTCGGCGAGGCCCTTGCACACGCTGGCGTGCAACTGGATCAGTTCCGCTCTGACGCTGGACATTTGCAGACTATGCCACATCCAAACCGGCGGAACCAATACGACTGTTTGACACCGGACCAGCGCGCCCACAAAGATGCACGACACTGCATATAGGCAGTGGAGCCAGCGGGAGGTGTCATGACCGTCAACGAAGTCGAGTCCGACACTGCAGCAGAGGACGAGTCCTCGGCTCCCGAGCAGGAGAAGATGGTGATCATCGCCGGCTCCGGGGACCTCGACAAGGCATGGCCGGTGATGCTGCTTGCCACCACCGGTGCCGCCTATGGAATGGACGTGACCATCTTCTTCACGTTCTGGGGGCTGACCGTCATCAAGCGCCCCGAGAGCCGGATCACCGGCGAGGACTGGCGCCAGAAGATGATGTCCGTGTTCAAGCCCGGTTCGCCCGACAAGCTCCAGCTCTCCACCATGAGCTTCGGTGGCATGGGCGCCAAGATGATGAAGGGTCTCGCCGACGAGAACAACGTCGCCTCGGTGCAGGAACTGCTCGAGTTGTCTCAGGACCTCGGGGTCAAGCTGTGGCCGTGCCAGATGACGATGGACCTGATGGGTCTCAAGCCGGACGATTTGATGGATGGCCTCGGCCAGCCGGCTGGGGCAGGTTCGGCCATCAGTCTGATGAAACAGTCGTCGATCAGCCTGTTCATCTGACGGGCCAGCACCGACCAACAGGAGGGAGATAACCGATGGCAGATCTTGTAGTTGATGCCCGTGGTTTGCAGTGTCCAATGCCGGTGATCAAAGTGAGCCAGGCAATGAACCAAGTTGATTCCGGACAGACGGTCGAGCTGATTGCCTCAGACCGCGGCGCCCTGTCGGACATCCCGGCTTGGTCCAAGGACATGGGTCACGAGTTGACCCAGCAGTTTGAAGAGAACGACGAATACCACTTTGTGGTGACGAAGGCCTGAGCCCACTTTCGGTACGGACCACTACGTACCGCAAACAACGGGAGGAGCGAGCCCTGAGATACGGCTTTGTGATCGACCAGACGGCGTGCATCGGATGCCATGCCTGCACGGTGGCGTGCAAGACCGAGCACGAGGTGCCCCTCGGGGTCAACCGGACCTGGGTCAAGTATGTCGAGAAGGGTGCCTGGCCGGACACGAAGCGGTTCTTCTCCGTGATGCGGTGTAACCACTGCACCGACGCCCCCTGTGTGGAGATCTGCCCGACCACCGCGCTGTACAAGCGGGCCGACGGCATCGTCGACTTCGACACCGACCGCTGTATCGGCTGCAAGAGCTGCATGCAGGGTTGCCCCTACGACTCGCTCTACATCGATCCCCAGGAGCACACCGCACAGAAGTGCAACTACTGCGTGCACCGGGTCGAGATCGGGCTCGAGCCGGCGTGCGTCGTCGTCTGCCCGGAGCAGGCGATCGTGGCCGGCGATCTCGACGACCCATCCACCAAGATCGCTCAGATAGTGGCCACCGACAACCTCACCCAGCGGGCGGTCGAGCAGGGAACCAAGCCGAATCTCTGGTACAAGGGTGCCGACGAGGCAAACCTCGATCCGCTGGCTGCGGTGAACGCCCACGACGGCGGCATCTGGCGTGACCCCGCCCAGTCGTGGCTGTCCGTTGACCTCACCCCGCCGACGGTGACCGCCACCTCCGCCAGTGTCACCCCCCATGCCGCGCCCCGGGTGGTTCACGAGGGCCACAACGCCCCACCCCGGGTCGTCTACAACACCGACCACCCGATGCCGTGGGGCTGGCGGGTGTCGAGCTACTTCCTCACCAAGGGCATTGCCGCCGGGATTGCGATCGCGTTGGCGATGTCGTTGCTGGCCGATGCCGGAACCGAGAGCGCCTGGGCCCGTTGGGGCGCACCGCTGGTTGCCGGGCTGTTCCTGCTGCTCACCGGGGTCCTGCTCGTCTGGGACCTGAAGCGGCCGGACCGCTTCCTCTATTTGCTGACCAAGGGGAACCCGGGGTCGTGGCTGGTTCGGGGCGCCTGGATCTTGGGGGCCTATGCCGCCGTGCTCGGTGTGTGGTTCCTGCTCGGAGTCTTTGGGTCCGACGGGCCGGTGGCGGCGCTGATCTGGATCGGCGCGGTGATCGGACTCGGCGTTGCCGGGTACACCGCGTTCCTGTTCGGGCAGGCTGAGGCCCGCGACCTGTGGCAGAGCCCGACGCTGCTGTGGCACATGATCGCCGGCGCCTTTGCCGCCGGTGGCGGCACCGGGCTCATCTTTGCCCTGTTCTTCGAGGTCGGGGAGTCCGCCGAGCGGGCTTTCGCCTGGTCGATGGTCGGTGGGGTCGCCGCCCTCGGCCTGATCGCCTTTGCCGAGTTGGTTTCGAAACACCCCACCCGCAACATCGCCGATGCGGTGCACCACATGACGAGAGGCACGTACGCCACCGAATGGTGGCTCGGCGGCCAGGTCCTCGGTGTCCTGGTCCCGCTGGTGCTGGGCGTTGTGTTCCTCTCCGGAGCGGCGTTATGGGTCGGAGCGGTCGGCGGTCTCGCCGCTGCGGCCGGGATCTGGTTTGCCGACGACGCCTTCGTCAAGGCCGGACAAAGCGTCCCGTTGTCATGAAAGGGAGGGATCACACATGACCACCAAGCGGGATCGCTCCACTCCACCGGGTGAAGAGTCAATTCCCCGGCTGCTCCCCGGCAGCCAACTCACCAACTTCCCCCCGCCCGAACTGTGGGACGACTGGGTCGAGTACGACGCCAAGGCGTGGCCGGAGAAGAAGCAGAACAAGTTCCGCCTCGTCCCAACGACGTGCTTCAACTGTGAGTCGGCGTGCGGGCTGCTGGCCTACGTCGACAAGGAGACCGGCCAGGTGCGCCGCTTCGAAGGCAACCCGGCCCACCCCGGTTCGCGGGGCCGCAACTGTGCCAAGGGTCCGGCCACCATCAACCAGATGTACGACCCGGAGCGGATCCTGCATCCGCTGCGCCGCGTCGGCGAGCGTGGTTCTGGCCAATGGGAACAGGTGACCTGGGACGAAGCGCTCAACGATATCGCCGGCCGGATGCGCACTGCCATCCAGGAGGGTCGCCAAGACGAGATCATGTATCACGTCGGCCGCCCCGGCGAGGACGGGTTCATGGACCGCACCCTCAAGGCTTGGGGGGTGGACGGCCACAACAGCCACACCAACATCTGTTCATCGGGGGCCCGCACCGGTTACGCCATGTGGATGGGCCACGACCGCCCGTCGGCCGACTTCGCCAACGCCCGGTTCATCCTGCTGCTGTCGTCGCACCTCGAGACCGGCCACTACTTCAACCCGCACGCCCAGCGGATCATGGAGGGCAAGCAGGCCGGGGCCAAGCTGGCCACGATCGACCCGCGGCTCTCGAACACGGCGTCGATGTCGGACTACTGGCTGTCGCCGTGGCCCGGCACCGAGGCCGCCATCCTGCTTGCGATCGCCCGGCTGTTGCTCGATTGGGACGCCGTTGACCACAGTTTCATGCGGCGCTGGGTCAACTGGAGCGAGTCGATGGCGGCCACGGCGCCGGAGCGTCCGCAAACCTACGAAGCGTTCATTCAGCTGCTCAAGGAGACGTACTCGGGCTACACGCTGGAGTACGCCGCCGAGGAATCCGGGGTGCCCGCCGACCGGATCGAAGCGGTGGCCCGCGGCATCGCCGAGGCCGGTCATCGCTTTGCGTCGCACACCTGGCGGTCCGCCGGTTCGGGCAACCTCGGCGGCTGGCAGGTGGCCCGCTGTCTGTGGTTCCTCCAGGTCCTCACCGGCTCCGTCGGCACCCGGGGCGGGACGTCGCCCAGCGCGTGGGACAAGTTCAAGCCGCAGCACTGGAACATGCCGCCGCCGCACAGCCGCTGGAACGAGTTGCTGTGGCCCATCGAGTATCCGCTGGCCCACCACGAGATGTCGATCCTGTTGCCCCACCTGATCAAGGAGGGCAGGGGCAAGCTCGATGTGTACTTCTCGCGGGTCTACAACCCGGTGTGGACCAACCCCGACGGGTTCTCCTGGCTCGAAATGCTCACCGACGAATCCAAGGTCGGCTTGCACGTTGCGCTGACTCCGACGTGGTCGGAAACCGCCTGGTTCGCCGACTATGTGCTGCCGATGGGGGTGGCGTCGGAACGCCACGACACCCATTCGTACGAGACCCATGCGGCGCGCTGGCTTGGCTTTCGTCAGCCGGTGTTGCGGGTCGCCGGCGAGCGCGACGGCAAGACCTACGACCGTACCTACGAGGCCAACCCCGGCGAGGTCTGGGAGGAGACGGAGTTCTGGTTCGACCTGTCGTGGCGGATCGACCCCGACGGCAGCCTCGGCATCAAGGAGTACTTCGAGTCGCCCAACGACCCGTCCCGGCCGGTGTCGGTCGACGAGTACTACGGCTGGATGTTCGACAACTCCGTGCCCGGGCTCCCCGAAAGGGCGGAGGCCGAGGGGCTCACCCCGCTGGCGTACATGCGCAAGTACGGGGCGGTCGAGGTCGACCGCGACATCTACCGGGTCCACGAACGGATCGTCTACTCGGAGAGTCCGTCGGTCGAGGTCGACAGCGAGCCGATGACCGGCTTCGCCTCGCCGAGCCGCAAGCTGGAGTGGTACAGCCAGACGATGGCCGACTGGGGATGGAAGGATGACGCCATCCCCACCTACCTCAAGACCCACGTCTACTGGCGTGACATGGACATCGCAGGCAACGAACGGATTCTGCTGCCGATCTTCCGGCTGCCGACGCTGATTCACACCCGGTCCGGAAACGCCAAGTACCTGTACGAGATCAGCCACGGTCACCCGCTGTGGATGTATCCCGGTGACGCCGACGAACTCGGGTTCGAGACCGGAGACATGATCCGGATCAACACCGATATCGGCTATTTCGTGATGCGAGTGTGGCGTACGGAGGGGATCCGCCCCGGGGTCGTCGCCGCCTCGCATCACCTGGGACGTTGGCGATTGGCCGACGACACCGGCAACGAGCGCTGGTCGTCTGCGTTGGTCGACCTGTCGCGCCAGGAGAACGGGTGGATGCTGCGCCAGAAGCAGGGCATCGCCCCGTTCAAGTCCGACGACCCGGACAGCGAGCGGATCTGGTGGCAGGACGCCGGAGTCAATCAGAACCTGGCGTTCCCGGTGCATCCCGATCCGATCTCGGGGATGCACGCCTGGCATCAGCGGGTGCGGCTTGGTCCGGCCGAGCCGGGCGACCGGTACGGCGATGTTTTTGTCGACACGGACAAGAGCCACCGGGTGTATCAGGAGTGGAAGGCCTTGACGAAGCCGGGGCCCGGGCCGGGCAATGTGCGACGCCCGCTGTGGCTCGACCGGCCGGTGAAGCCAACCCCCGATGCCTACCAGTTTCGACCCTGACTCCGGGTCCGCGGTAACCGCGGCCCGAGTCGAAGCCGAACAGTGGATCGAACTGGCGCGTCGGTGGCGGAGGGAGACCTGGGACGACGTTGTGCCGTCGGAGCTCGCCGTCGTCGGCTTCTTCGACCCCGGGTCGGACCTCGATCGCCGCGCCCGGCAGTGGGGTCACCAGTTCACGGGCCATGAATTGGCGGACCTGGCTGCCTTCAGCGCGGGTCTTGCCGCCGCCGAGGCGGACGGCTGGGAGACCGGTGACCATCCGCTGGCGACTCGGACGTACACGGCGCGCCGAATGCTGCTGGGTGATCGTTTGCTGCACTGGGCGGTTCCGTGGCTCGATGCGATGGGCCGCTGCTACCCGCAGCGGCGTGAGGCGGCGTTCGAGAGCAGGGATGTGTTGCTCGCCTTCGGCGATCGGCTCCGCCCGACACCGGTGTTGACCGGTTCGGAAGGCTTGGTCCCGCCCGGGGAGGACAGCTTCGGCCCAACGGGAGTCGACGCCGATCTGGACCGCTACCTACGCTCGGTGTGGTCCGGTGTCGTGGTGCTCGATGCCACGGTTCGGTCGCTCACCGCTGGACAAGGCCGGGGCCGACCTGCTGGGCGACCCCGGTCGGGAGCGCGATCTGGCCACGCTCTACGACGTGGCCGCGGCCCGTTGGCGGGGCTTCATCCGGCTCGCCACCCCGGCAGCGCCCGACTGTGGGCAGACCTCGCCGATCGGGCAGAGCGGACCGCTGGGGCACTCAACCACTGATTTGGTGCCCACCAGTAGAACGCTACGGCCTGCGCTTGAGACGGCGAAATGCAGCGCCCCCGGCGAATTCCGCATCGATGTCGTGCCCTGAGAACTGACCGGTTGAGTAGGGCGGTCACCCTGCCGATAGCCCTTGGATGCGTACACGGGTCCTCGGTGGAATCCTGCTGATCATTGCGACGATCTTGGTCGCGCCAGGGACCGCGTCGGCGGCTTGCGGGGCCGCACCGACCCTGATCACTGCCGTTGAGGAAGCCACCACCGTCTTTGTCGGCCGCACCGTTGAAGTTGCCAATCGGGGGCGTACCGCTCAGATGGAGGTCCTCCAGATCTGGAAGGGACGCGACCTTCCCCAGTACGTGACCGTCGTCGGCGGCTCAGCATCTGCGACCGAGGCCGGTAGCAACGACCGGATCTTCGAGAACGGCCGCACCTACCTGGTGTTTCCCCACAATCGCACTTCCCCATTCACCGACGATCGCTGCACCGCCACCCGGCTGTATGACGCACCGACCGGCCAGGCAATCCCGGCCAACCTCAAGGCGGCGGTTGGCGCCGACCAAGCCAGGGTGCCGTTAGCGGCACCGGCCGACAACGGTGCTTTGGACGGCTCCAAGATGGGTCCCTGGATCATCGCGATGGGGTTGCTCCTCCTCGGTCTCCTGTTGGTATGGGGCTACACGAGGCTCACCCGTGGCGACGGCGCCCGTGCCTCGGCCCGACGCCAGGAGCGAATTGCCAACGAGAAGGCAGCGGTCGCCGCGGCGGCCGCCGAGGAGAGTGAAGAACGCCCGACGCCGATCACTCACGCCGAGTCCCCATTCCGCAAGAGCGGTGTAGCGCGGATCCCCATTGTGGGAGGCCTGAGCGGGCGGTTCCGACGCTCCGGGCTCGACAGTGCCCGCAAGATGAGCAGGCAAGACCGAAAGGCCGCCAAGTAGGCCTTCGGCACCTCGATCGAGGTGCGATTTGAGAATCTCGAGCCATTTGCCGATGGATGGTGATGCGCTTGCGGGGAGTGGTGGAATGATCGTGATCGCCGGGTCGCTGCATGGTGCCATTGGGATCGCGGTGGCCGCGGGAATCTCCAGGTCGACGTGGTTCATCGTGGTGGGCTTGTTACTCGTCGCCGTGACTGCCCTGGTGGTGTCCCGCCGCATCGGGCCCGGGCGGGACGACCGTGCGGCAGCAATCCGGGCCTATCGCGAGGCCACCGAGAAGGCGACATCGGTGACGGTGGAACAACCACCCAGTCATCGTCCTCACCCGATGACGCACGCTTCGTCGCCGTTCAGGAAGCGGACGGGTTCCTCGCTGGGCCGCAGGTTGGCCGGGCGCTTCAGGCGAGAGTGACGCCGCCGTCGCCGACCTCGACTCTACCGATCACCGTTGCGGGCCTGCCGGCCGCTTCGAGAACCATGACGGCGTCGCCGGCCTGACTCGCCGGCACGATCGCCACAAAACCCATGCCCATGTTGAAGGTGCGGAAGAGCTCGTCGCGGTCCGCTCCCGACATCTCGCTGAGCGAGGTGAACACCGGCGGCGGAGTCCAGGCCGAGGTATCGATGAATGCGGCACAACCGTCGGGGAGAACCCGGGGAACGTTGCCGGGAAGGCCACCGCCGGTGATGTGGGCCAGTCCATGGACCTCGACCGCTTCGATCAAGGCCAGCACCACAGGGGTGTACAGCACGGACGGTTCGAGCAGCGTCGCCGCGACGTCGCCGTCCGGGTCGGCGAATTCTTGGGCGAAGCTAGCGGACTGGTCGAGCAGCATTCGGACGAATGAGAATCCGTTCGAGCGGAGATTGGGGCTCTCGAGTCCAATGACAATGTCGCCGGGCCGGATGGCACTGCCGTTGATGACGGCATCGGCCTCGACGACGCCGAGGGCGGCACCGGCGAGGTCGAAGGCGTCGGCAGCCATGACCCCGGAGTGTTCAGCGGTCTCGCCGCCGAGCAGCGCCACGCCGGCTTCCTCGCAGGCGGCGGCAACCGACGTGACGATGGTGCTCACCGTGTCAACGTCGATGCGGCCAACCGCCATGTAGTCGGTCATCGCGATCGGCCTAGCTCCGGCGGCAACGAGGTCGTCGATGCACATGGCGACGAGGTCCCAGCCGAGGCCGTCGAAGCGTCCGGCCTGCCGAGCGAGTTCGGCCTTGGTGCCGACCCCGTCGGTCGACATCATCAGCACCGGGTTCTGGTAGCCGGCGGGGATCGTGATACCGGCCGCGAAGCCACCAAAGCCACCGATCACCCCATCGTGCCAGGTCCTGGTGACGGCCGGCTTGATGCGATCCACCACGGCATCGGCGGCGGCGAGGTCGACGCCGGCGTCGCGGTACGTCGCCATCAGGATCGCTCGAGGAGGAACTTGTCGCCGGTCACCGGGACATCGGTGGGGTACTTGCCCGAGAGGCAGGCGGTGCAGAAGCCGGCAGCCTGCACATTGGTGGCGTCGAGCAGTCGGTCGAGTTCGAGAAAGGCGAGCGAGTCGACCTCGAGGAACTCGGCGATCTCATCGACCGAGCGGTCGGCGGCCAGCAGTGTTGAGCGGTCGCCGGTGTCCATGCCGTAGAAGCAGGGCCAGCGGTACGGCGGCGCCGAGATGCGCAGGTGGATTTCCGTGGCGCCCGCCTCGCGCACCATCGTGACCAGCTGGCGGGTGGTCGAGCCGCGCACGATGGAGTCGTCGACCAGGACGACGCGGCGGCCGCGCAACTCCCCGGGCATGGCGTTCAGCTTCATCCGAATCCCGCGGTCCCGCATCGACTGGGCCGGCTGGATGAAGGTCCTCCCTACGTAGCGGTTCTTCACCAGGCCATCGCGGAAGGGGATCCCTGATTCGGCGGCGTAGCCCTGGGCGGCAGGAATGCCCGACTCCGGCACGGGGACGACGACGTCGGCGACGGCGGGAGCCTGGTCGGCGAGTTGCTCGCCCATTCGACGCCGGGCGGCGTGGATGTTGCGGCCGTAGAGAGTTGAATCCGGCCGGGCGAAGTAGACGAACTCGAACAGGCAGAGGTTCGGCTCGGGGGATGAGAACGGCCGCATGCTGCGGACGCCGGTGGCGTCGATGACGACCATCTCGCCCGGTTCGACCTCTCGGATGAACTCGGCGCCCAGAATGTCGAGCGCCGCCGTTTCGGAGGCGATCATCCAACCGTGCTCGTGGCGGCCAAGGCAGAGCGGTCGGAAGCCGTGGGGATCGCGCACGCCGACCAAGGTGTCGCGGTCCATGATCGCCAGCGTGAACGCACCGCGGAACGCAGGAAGGGTTTTCATCAGGGCATTGGGGAGCGTGAGGTTGTGCATGCCCATCGCCTGCGCAATGGCCTCGGTCATCAACTCGGAGTCGGTGGTGGCGAACAGCTTGCCGAGCCGTTCGGCGAGTTCGCCGGTGTTGGTGAGGTTGCCGTTGTGAGCGAGGGCAATGCCGTTGGGGTCGATCTGGCGGTAGACCGGTTGGGAGTTCTCCCACACCGACGAACCCGTCGTCGAGTAGCGGGTGTGACCGATGGCGATGTCGCCGTGGAGGGCGCTGAGGGTCGTCTCGTCGAAGACCTGGGCGACCAGGCCGAGGTCTTTGAAGACGGTCAGAGTCTCTCGATCTGACACCGCGATCCCGGCGCTCTCCTGGCCGCGGTGCTGGAGGGCAAACAGCCCGAAGTAGGTGAGGCGGGCGGTCTCGGCGCCGGGGGCGAAGATGCCAAAGACGCCACAGGCTTCACCGGGGCGGTTGAGGAGAGTGGGGTCGGGAAGCGGCGTTTCCGGCACCCGCGCAGTGTAGGCGCCGAGGTGGAAGGAGGGGTGCGGTGCCGAGCCACAAGGGTGGGTCTGGAACGGGCGCGGTGGGGTCGACTGATGGGTGTTGCTTCCCCCTCCGACCGCCGCCTGCGGCGGCGGTCACCTCCCCGTCCTTCGGCCGAGGGAGGGCAGACGCGACGCCGGGCCCCGGATTGGTGGGGCCCGGTCTGCGCAGTGGAGGGGGAGGGACCTTGTGGCTGCGCTACGTCGTTGAGAGAAAAAGGGAACTCTCTGGTTCACTCCTTGGAGCGTTCCAGGCATAGACTGAACCTCCCCGTGGATCTTCGCCAGGGACTTTTGCGGGAAGCCGGGGGACAGAAGTCCCAACCCGTTCCGGTGTGGTCGGGGTGGCAGAAATCACGCCTGAATCGCGCAAGAACGGGTTGGGGATCGACCCTCCAGTTGAAAGCGCTGGCGTCTGCGTCGTACACCAAAAAAACTGAATACTGAGTCAGGTCTCAGGTGCGAGGAGAGAACTGGGTGTCAGGAGCAGGACTGGAGGGGTCGGCTTCGGTGCCGGTCACGGCCAAAGGCCGGGCCACACGCCGGGCGATTCTCGACGCTGCCGAAGCCGTGTTCGGCGAGTACAGCTTCGACCGGGCCTCCATCGCCGAGATCACCCGCCGCGCCGGCGTGGCCCAAGGCACGTTCTACCTGTACTTCCCCGACAAACTGGCCGCCTTCGTCGAGTTGGTCCACGTCCTCAATCACGACCTGCGGCGCGCGATCTCCGAATCTGTCGACGGCCTCGACAGTCGCTTCGAGATGGAGCGTGCCGGGTTCCGCACGTTCTTCGAGTACGTCGTCGAGCACAAGGCGCTGTACCGGATCGTGCGCGAGTCCGAGTTCGTCGCCCCCGAGACCAACCGTTGGCACTACGCCATGATCGCCGACAGCTACATCCGCGGTCTCGAGAAGGCCCAAGGTCAGGGCGAGATCGTGAGCAACGTTTCGGCAGAGACGATGGCCTGGGTGCTGATGGGGATAGCCGAGTTGATCGGAACCCGGTGGACCCAGTGGGAAGGCACGATGCCACCCGATGAGGTCTTCGACGAGGTGATGACCTTCATCTCCTGTGCGCTGAGCCCGAAGGAGGCAACGACGTGACCCATCACGACGACTTCGCGATGGGCATCGTCGCCACCGGGATGTATCTGCCGGACACCGTGATGTCGGCCGAGGAGATCGCCGACGCCAGCGGCCTTCCATTGTGGGTGGTCAAGGAGAAGCTGGGCATCAACCAGAAGCACATCCCGAACCCCGCCATGCCGCCCAATGCCATGGCCGTCGAAGCCGCCAAGGAGTGCATCGCCAAGGCTGGGATCGATCCAAAGGAAATCGATGTGCTCCTCTGCACGCCGAGACGGTCGGGCGGTTGAACGAGGTCATCGTGGCGATGATGAGTGGTCGGGTTTTCGCCCGACGGTGGGTGGACCGCTTTGTTGCCTGCGGTGATTGGTCGGGCTCGGGTGGCCGATGTCCTGCTGACCAACGACACGATCACAGCGGAGCAGGCGGTGACGTGGGGGATGGCGTCTGAGCTCGTCCCGGTCGATGAGATAGGGATCCGAGCTGCGGAGATCGCCGGCACTATCGCCGGGATGCAGCCGGGATCGGTTCGTCACACCAAGGCCCGGCTCCGGGGAGACCTTGCCGCCATCGCCGCCGAACTGGAAGATGAGCGACGCCACTTCGTCGAGCAGATCGTCACCGTCGAAGGGGCAGAGGGGATGGCCCGCTTCCTGCGGGAGTGAGGTGGAACCGGCACCACGGCTCCGCTCCGATCCGGGGCTATCCGAAACGGCTCGTCCAGAAGATCAGCGACATCGTCGCGGCGGCGCTCCGCGGGGAGGCATGGGCTCGGCCAATCGCCGGCTAGCGCCGTGCTCTCGAGGGGTCTTGAATGGTCGGGACAGGAGGCGCCATGAGCACGAAGGTGTCACTCGGAGTCATCGGGCTGGGAACGATCGCCCAGACACAACACCTGCCCAACATCGCCGAGCTGGATGACAGGTTCCGGATCGCAGCGGTCGCGGACATCTCTCCAGGGCTGGTTGCCGCCATCGCCGCCGACTTTCCTGCTGACGTGGTCACCTCGCAGGGCTGGCGCGACGTGTGTGCGAACCCCGGCGTTGACGCGGTTCTCCTTCTCACGCCGGGGGGTCACGAGGTGATGACGGAGGTAGCGCTGCTCGGCGGCAAGCACGTCTTCGCCGAGAAGCCGCTGTGCCTCACCGTTGCCGCCGCGACCCGGCTCGACGCGTTGGCGCTGCGACCGCGGCTTGGTGCTCCAGGTCGGCTACATGAAGCCCCACGAGTCCTCGCTTGATGAGTTGCGGCGCCGCCTGGTCGGCATCGGTGACCTGCGGTTGGTCCGCCACACCGTCTACCACCCCGAAAGGGAGCCGCAGCTCACCCACACCACTGTGCTCAGTTTCGACGACGCGGATGGCGGCGCTCTTGCCGGTGCGGTGCGGCACGCCGCGGCGCGAACCGTCGAAGCCATTGGTGAGCCGCCCCCGCAGTGGGGCCGCCTCTACCGAGACGTCCTTCAGGGCTCTCTCATCCACACCGTGTCGCTGGTTCGATCGGTATTCCGCGAATTGCCGAAGGTGCGGGAAGCGCATCTTTGGCCCGTGGAGCAGTTCGGACCCGACGTCGGCTTCGGGCCCGACAACACCGACCCACCGAGTTTGCACGTCACCGGCATGCTTGGGGATGGAACCCGGGTCGAGATGAACTGGCTGTGGTTGCCCAACTTCCCGGTCTATCGCGAGGTCCTCGAGATTGTTGGGACGTCCGGTTCAATGGAGCTCGACTTGCCGCCTCCCTATGTGCGGGAGCGAGCAGCGGAGCTCACGGTCCGCGATGGCGACGGCATCGGCCACCATGGCGGCGGAACCGACTCTGCGTTCTTCCACGAGTTGGTCGCGTTTCACGCTGCCACCGCCGGAGGCACGGTGCTCGATGATGCCCTGGGTGCCGCCGCCGATACGGCATGGCTGCAAGACGCACTGCAGGCGTTCGCGGCGGGAGACGGTGTGGTCCTGGGTGGCGAGGCTGCGGAGCGTCGGGGTAGCAACGATCGGTGAGGCGTTCCTGTCTCAGCCAGCCCATACGTTGTCGGTGATACGACGTCAGAAGCGTCGCGTCGATCTGCTTCGAGGTCGTCATGGCGATAGTTCCAGTAGATAGGTGGCTACATCTCGAGGAGCAGATCATGTTGGAGGTCGGGATTCGTGAGCTGCGGCGTGCGGCGTTGGCGCAGGCGCAACGGATGGGTCGTCTCGCTGCTGAGCGGCCCCCAGCTGTCGTGGCCGATCTCGAGTCGCTTGATCGGCAGGTCGATCACATTGGGGTCATTGCCGAGTTGGCGGCAAGAGCAGGGTCATTGGCCGAGTCTGCCGCCCTGCGTAGCTACGACGCCGTTCACCTAGCCGCCGCGGAGTCGATTGCGGACCCGGAATCTCGTGGTAGCAGCCGGCGCCGCCACGCTGAGGCTGGCCGCCCAGGCTCTTGGCCTCGCCATCGCAGAGGTGGGTTGAGCGGGCCCGTCGCAGCTCGAGTTCCCGTTCCCATGTCGGTCGCGTCGGGAACCGGTTCCTGTCCGGGTTCCGGTCACAGGGTCCTGGTGACCTTGGACAATCCTCGGGGCTGGTCGGTGTCGAGGCCTTTCACGGTGCCCAGGTGATAGACGAACAGTTGGGCGGCAACGATCGCCACCATCGGGCTGATCCACTCCGGCATCGTTTCGGGCAGCGGCACTCCGAAGCTTGCGGCCTCCAGGGCCGCCGGAACGTTTGAGATCGCCAGAGTGCGGGCCTGCTGGGCGCCGACCTCGGCGAGCAGGTCGAGCATGTCTCGGAAGAGCGGCCCATCAGGTGCCACCGCCAGGATCGGAAAGTCCGCTTCGACAACAGCGATGGGGCCGTGGCGGAAGTCCGCTGTCGAATACGGATGCGCCAGGGCGTAGGTGACCTCCTGGACCTTGAGGGCCCACTCGAACGCCGTCGAATGGTTGTAGCCACGACCCAGCACGGCACACGCCCGCAGGTCGGCGAACTCGGCTGCGGCCGTCTCGACCAACGCCTCGGTGGCCAGCACTTCCTCCATGAATCCCGCCACCGGGGCAAGATCGGCGGTGTCGGTGCCCCGATCGAACGCAGTTGAAATCATCGCCACGGCCAACAACTGTGCCGTGTAGGTCTTGGTCGCCGCAACGGCGTGTTCGGCGCCGGCGCAGATATCGAGTACCAGGTCCGCCTCGGCGGCCAGCGGCGAGTCGGGTTCGTTGGTGATCGCCAGCGTGGGCCGGCCTTGCCGACGGCCCTCCGCCAGCACCGCAACCAAGTCCGGGGATTGTCCCGACTGGGAAATGCCGACGACGAGCGACCCATCCAATTTCGGCGGCCGCTGGTAGCTCGTGAACAACGACGGCGCCGCCAATGCCACGGGGATCCGATTGTGGGCGCCCCACAGGTACTTGGCATAGCGCGCCGCGTTGTCCGAAGTCCCCCGGGCGGCAATCAAGGCGTAGTCGTACGAGCGACTCCGCAATTCCTCACGAATCCCGGCGACCACGTCGGCATTCGCAGCGAGTGCTCGCCGCACCACCTCGGGCTGCTCTGCAATCTCTGAATGCATCGTCATGGTGTCTCTATCTCCAGGCCGTGTCCGGCGTCGTAGTGGTCGGCGATCGTGACGGGCAACCTGCCGCCGAACGGGGCATTCCCGAACAGCGCCGCTGCTAGCGCGTCCATCATGGGCCGGCGCAGGCCGTACGTGCAGGCGTACGTTGCTGCCGTCGGATAGGCCACGAGGTCATAGGGAGTGCGCATCGCAACCGTCACCGTCGGCACTCCGGTTGCCAGCAGTTCGTTCACGAGCGCAGCCTGATGCTCGTCGAGTGAGGCCGAGATCGTGCCGATCACGAGCACGTCGTAGTCGGCGGCTCTCGCTCGAATGGCCGCGATCTCTCGGTCTGTCGGGGGATGATCGACAATGAACTCATCGACCGTGCCGTGATGGCTGCGCAGCGCAGCACCCAGCCCGGGTGCAACCAGGACACTCGTGTCGGCCGGAGTGAGGTTCATCGGCCGCGGCATGATGGCGGCTATACGGTCCGTCGACTCGAGGCGAAGGGGGAGCAAGCCGGCGTCATTGCGAACCAACGTCACTGCTCGTTGCGCCACCTCGGCCGCTAGGGCCTGATGCTCCGCCGAACCGACCGCGGAGAGGCTGGGCTGGATCGATCCGGCTACCCGGGTCCGCAGCGCCCTCGAGTTGGCAACCGCGGCGTCGAGTCGACCCTGCGGAATGAGTCCGCGCCGCGTGGCGAGGCCGAGACCCTGCTCCACCCGCTCCTGAGCCTCGCCCTTGAGAAGCAGCAGGTCGACCCCGGCCCGGATCGCAGTGATGGCGTCGATGACCTGGCCGGTGCCCTGGGCGATGGCGCCCATGTCGAAGGCGTCCGTGATGACGGCGCCGCCGAACCCGAGCTCGCCGCGCAGCAGGTCGGTGAGGACGGTCCGTGACAGTGTCGAGGGCAGGTCGTCGCGTTCGGTGAGGCCCGGGATGGCGAAGTGGCCGGTCATCACCAGGTCGGCCCCGGCGTCGAGGCCGGCCAGAAACGGCACGAGTTCCATCTCATCGAGCCTGGCCCGGTTATGGGCGATCACGGGGAGCCCGAAGTGGCTGTCGACCTGGGCGTTTCCCTTCCCGGGGAAGTGCTTGACCGTGGCGAGCACACCGGCGGACCGCAGGCCGGTCACGAAGGCGGCCACATGTGCAGCGGCATGCGCCGGTTCGTCCCCAAAAGCCCTGATCCCGAGGCTGGGGTTGGCCGGGTTGGTGTTGAGGTCGGCGCACGGGGCATAGTTGAGGTTGACCCCGACGGCGAGCATCTCGACACCGATTGCGCACCCCACTCGTCTGGTCAGCTCGGGGTCACCCGCCGCCCCGAGCGCCATGTTGCCGGGGAACGGTGTGGTGCCGACCAGGGCGATCAACTGTCCGCCCTCCTGATCGGCCGCTACCAGCAACGGCAGGTCGTCGCCGTTGGCCGCCTGGAGCGAGTCGGTCAACTCACGCGTTTGCTCGATGTCGCGGACGTTGTCCTCGGTGAAGAGGGTGAACCCCGCCGGCGGTTCGGCTCGGACCCTGTCGAGGACATCGGCGGGGGCGTCCAACCCCTCGAAGGCAAGGACGAGCAGGTTGGTGATGTCGGCCGGCACTAGGCGGTCTCTTCCGTGAGACGACCAAGGCGAGCGGTGATCTCTTGTTCCATTCGGCGGATGTGGTCGCCGACGAGTTCGCCGGGGTCAAGCGTTGGATCGGTGACGAGCGGCATCAGGTCCATGGCGTAGATGAGGGCTTCGGCGGTATCGACGGCGTGGCTCTCTGAGAAGGTGGCGTGGGCGAGGCGTCGCCCGGCCGTTGCCAGGTCGTAGCGTTTGCCGCCGGACACCTGCGAGTCGTACACCCCCATGAGCGCGGCAGCCACGTTCTCACGATCGGTCACGTCGAAGACCACCTTGTCGTCGTCGCACATCCAGTCGAGGTCGCGCCACACCTCGCAGCCGTACACCGCAGACGGCCGGGCTTCCACGGGAACTTGACGCAGCGCGGCGATGGTCCGCAGCGCCACCGCTACGTGCGTGTCGTGCTTGTCGGCCAGGTTGTGGGTGTAGACGACGTCGGGGGCGGCGGCTGCAATCAACGCGGCCAACTCGGACACGATGACGTCGTTGCCACCGTCCTTGGCGGCGCTGGATGGGTAGTCGAGGAGGGCAACGGCGCCGTACTCGCCGACGACTCCCGCCTTCTTCTCCTCGACGATGCGAACGGCGCGCATCTCGTCGTCACTGAAGTCGGCGTAGTGGGCCGAACGGGGGCTGCCCGCCCCGTCGGTGACGGTGACCGCAAAGAACCAGCGGTCGTCACGCCCGAAGCACGAGAGGATGCCGTGGTGGGCCATGATCGGTATGTCGTCCTGGTGGGCCCCGACCGCCATGTGGGTGGTGCGGGCGACCGCGCCGGCGGCTTCGAGATCGTCCGGAACGTAGACCTGAGCGCGATCATTGGTCAGTTGCATGGAGGCTCCTTCTGTCGATCGAGGGGAGACTGGCGGCGGCCACCGACTGGCCCACCCGCTTCATCCGCTCGTCGGGCACGTGCAATTCAATGGAGAGTTCGGGGAACTCGCCGGCCAGGATCCGGCGGGCCTCCGCGACAATGATCTCACCGCCGTGGCCCGAGGTGACTCTCCCGAGCACCAGAACGTGAGCTACGTCGTAGAAGTCGGTGTAGTGGGCCAGGGCATAGCCGAGCCAGATTCCGATGGTCTGGTAGATCGGTGGCACTCGCTCGTCGCCGGCGGCCATCAGGTCTTGGATGTTCACCAGCTTCTGGGCAGGGCTGAGCGCCTCGTCGAGATCGATCCCGGCTCGGGCGGCGAGTCGGATGGCACCGGTCTGGCAAAAGTACTGCACTCCGCAGCCGACGTCGCCGGACCATTCGTCGGCCGGGGCGCCGGGCTGGTAGTCGATGGGGGCAAAGGCCAGCTCGTTGAGCCAGCGGGTGATCGTGCCGTCGGCGGTGACATAGCCGGCGGCTTCGCTGGAGCCCATGGCGATCCCTAGGACCGAGTTGACGCCGAGGCTCATCGACCCGGCGAGGGCGGTGACCTCACCGTCGTTGACCACATTGAGGGGCACTCCCCACTCGTCACGGATGCCGATGAACAGTTCCTTCGCCTGCGAGTCGAAGACGTCCTGCGGAAGCCCTCGGAAGAGTGACGCGGCGCGGACTCGGTCGTCGATCCACACCCCCGCCGAACTGCCTCCGATGGCGTCGACCCGAGGGAGGTGCTCGGCGGCCTGGCGCAGGCCGGAGCTGATGTGGTCGTGGTGGTAGGCGACGTCGGTGGCGTCTCGGGGCATCCACGGGAACTCGTTTGCGTAGACCGCCTCACCGTCAATGACGGCGCTGACCTTGTAGTCACTGGCGCCGAGGTCGAACCCGATGCGGTTCCCGTCGAGATGCCGGCCGAGGGCCACCGTCGGCTCCTCGGTGTTGGGGACCTCGGCGGGGGTGACGACCTCGATCGTGAACGGTGTTTCGTACACCCGGGTCATGAAATCGACGTCAAAGGCGCGCAGACCCTCCGGTGAGTAGACCTGTTGCAGGTGGCCACCGATCTCAGCGGGCCCGCCGACGAGAAGGCACGATGCCCCTCGCTGCCACAGCAGGAACTTCACGAGGCGCTCGACGTAGGGCAGGTTGGCGGCTGCCTGCGGCGAGTCATCGGACAAGACGGTCGTCTCGAAGGTCGAGATTGCTCCATCGGGCCGCTGCAGTCCGAGTCGGAGCGGGCTGCCACCGGCTGTGGCATCCACTGCGGAGCGGAAGGCTCGGTTGGCCAATACCGCCGGCCGGAACCCGGGGTCGAGGGGAGGAACGGTGGGTGGCGCGATGAGGAATGGGGAGGTTTCCACCGGACAACTCCATGTTCGAGATCGAGGACGGGGCGGCGCCGGGCCGACGGCGCGAATACTAAGACATCCGGGTGGAGGTCAAGCGGTCGGGATCGTGAGCTCGATTCCGGCACTAGCCTTCGCGCCGTGAGCAACAAGAAGAGCGAGCTGGGCGTTACCCCCCTCAGCGAAGACGTATCCGCCTGGTACAACGAGATCGTCATCAAGGCCGAATTGGCCGACCGCGGGCCGGCCAAGGGCACGATGGTGATCCGGCCCTACGGCTACACCATCTGGGAGTTGGTGCAGAGCCAGCTCGATCAGCGGTTCAAAGACACCGGGCACGTCAACGCCTATTTCCCGCTCTTTATCCCCGAGAGCTACCTCAAGCGCGAGGCCGACCACGTTGAGGGGTTCTCCCCTGAGCTGGCGGTCGTCACCCACGCCGGCGGCAAGGAACTCGAGGAACCACTCGTGGTGCGTCCCACCTCCGAGACGGTGATCGGCGAGATGTACGCGCGGTGGATCTCGTCGTATCGGGATCTGCCGGTGCTGATCAACACGTGGAACAACGTCGTGCGGTGGGAGCTGCGTCCCCGCATCTTTCTGCGCACCACCGAGTTCCTGTGGCAGGAGGGCCACACCGCCCACGCCGATGAGGCCGAAGCGATGGACGAGACCCTCCAGATGCTCGACGTGTACGCCGAGTTCGCTCGCAACGTGGCGGCGATTCCGATGATCGAGGGCGAGAAAACCCCGGGGGAGCGTTTCGCCGGGGCCGTCCGCACCTACACCATCGAGGGCATGATGCGCGATGGCAAGGCTCTGCAGTCCGGTACCTCGCACTACCTGGGCACCAACTTCGCCAAGGCGTTCGACATCACGTTCCAGGACAAGGAGAACCAACTCCAGTTCGTCCACACGACCTCGTGGGGGATGTCGACCCGGATGATTGGGGCGGTGATCCTGGCCCACGGAGACGACCAGGGTCTGGTGCTGCCGCCGCGGCTGGCGCCGATCCAGATCGTGATCGTGCCAATCGGCCGTGGCGGGGATGGCGAAGCGGCCGCTGCGAAGTCGAAGGAGATCGCCGCCGAACTGCGGGCAGCCGGAATCCGGGTCAACGTCGACGATCGGGACATGTCGCCCGGGTTCAAGTTCAACGACTGGGAGCTCAAGGGCGTCCCGCTGCGGGTCGAATTGGGACCACGCGACCTCGCAGCCGGGCATGTGGTCGTCGCCCATCGTGTCGGCGAGACGGACGAGAAAGGGCGAGCGGTCAAGGAGCAGATCCCGTTCGCCGAGTTCGTGGCACGTGCCCCCGACATGCTCGACGACTACCACGATGCCCTCGTGGCCCGCGCCGAGGCCTTCCGCGATGGCCGCACCGCGTTCGTCGATGACTGGGACGCCTTTGTCGGGCAGGTAGGCGTCGGTTTTGCCGTGGCGTTTCACTGCGGCCGTCCCGACTGCGAGGACGACATCAAGTCCGAGACGGCCGCCACCCCGCGCTGCATTCCGATCGAGGGCGAGCCCGCCGAAGGCACCTGCATTCGCTGCGACCAGCCGTCCGCCTACGGCAAACGGATCGTCTTCGGCCGCGCCTACTGACCGTTCCGAGCTACCGCGGCGACCCCGGGATCCGGACCGGCTCGTGGGAGTTGGCCACGTATCTCAGTGGGGCGTGTGGCTGCTCCGGGAGATCGGCTCGATGCTGTTGCCCGGTCGTACCTCCCCGCCGGCCAGGACCACACCCATGACCCCGGCAATGCGGACGACCGAGCCATCGTCGCCTCGATAGCGCAGCCGGCCCATCGGCCCGTCTTGGAAGTCGTCGATCTGCCCGACAGGGATTGCGCAGACCCGACAGCCAGCCGACAGCATCTTCACCGATGCGTAGACGCGACCCGGTCGGCAATACCAACAGATCAACACCTCGGGTGGTGATGTTCTCAGCGAGTTCTCCTGCACTCACGGCACGGCCGTCTGCGGCGAGGTGATCGAAGAGCTCGGCCGCCATGAGATGCACCTGCCGCAGATTCGGCTGGGCGGCGTCCTTGCGCACCAGGGAGGTGTGGTGAACGGGCTTGCCGGAATGCGCATCCCCATCCACTCCGGCTCCGGCGGTGAGGGTGATGGACGCCAGGTTCGGCTTGCTGAAACGGTGGTCGGGGCTGGCGCTGACGGCAACAACTGATGACATGGTGATGCACCTCGTGCCCCGATACGCGACCGGTGCCGAAGTTGTCAGGTGACAGGCCGTGCCGGAGACATATGCTGTAGGGAGCGGGCAGACGAGCCCGTAATGAGCTTGGAGGGGACCATGGCCTCGGTTGAGGCCCGGTTCGACGGTCTCTACGACCGGTACTACCGGCAGGTGTTGGCGTATTGCCTGCGCCGCTGTGACCCAGCCGACGGTTACGCCGCCGCCAACGAGGTCTTTGCCATTGCGTGGCGGCGAATCGATGACGTACCCAAGGGGGAGGTCGCGTTGCCCTGGCTGTATGTGGTGGCGCGACGGGTGGTGTGGAAACAGCGGCGCGGCACTACCCGGTTTCGGCGTTTGGTGGCCCGCGTTGGGTCGAT
Source organism: uncultured Acidimicrobiia bacterium (assembly GCA_963821095.1). GTDB lineage: Bacteria > Actinomycetota > Acidimicrobiia > Spongiisociales > UBA5794 > CAVPHV01. Next base: position 85,345 of record CAWGCJ010000015.1, read on the forward strand.
GCCCCAGGGCGGCGATCCGAACCCCGAGACGGTCGTGGTGCAGCGGTCGGAGTACGAGGACGTGCTCGACGCTGCGCGGCGCCTTGGTCGTGCGGATCAGGAAGTGTTGCGTTTGGCCGCCTGGGAGGGCCTGCCCCACGCTCAGATCGCCGAGATCCTCGGCTGCTCCGTTGCGGCGGTCGACCAACGGTTGCACCGCGCCAAGGTCCGGCTCACCAAGCAGTACCGCGCCGCGACACATGATGGCCGCGCCAATGCGGCGATGGGGGGTGGACACTCGTGACCGGAGAAGAGCAGGTGTACGCGCTGTTCGTGCAGGCGAACCCCATACCGGATCCCGACGCGCTGCTACTCACGCTGGAGGCCCCTGCCCCGCTCCTGTATCCGGTTGAGGAAAGGAAGGGGATCATGCTCACGGAGGAACGTTCCCGAGTAGAGGAACCACAGCAGAAGAAACGAGGGCTCCGCTCACTTGCGGCCGTTGCCGCGGCGTTTGTCGTTGTGCTCGCCCTCGGAGCCGGCGTGTGGTGGCTGGCGAGCGACGACGGTGGGCCCGTTGCCGCCGAGGAGGCCGATCCCGTCGTCACGTTCGACGGGGAGGTGGTTGGGTACGCCGGACCACAGCGGATCGTCGAAGGCCTCGCGGACTTCACGCTGGTCAATGAACTGGATGAACTGGCGGTGCTGGCTACCTGGCGCTTCCCGACTCGGGAGGCTCTCGACGCGGAGCTGGCACGCGTACCGGGGGGCACGGACCTGGCCCTGGAGCCAGATTCCCCCGCTCCTCTGGGCGGAATCCAGCAGCTATCGCTCAGCGTCCCGGCTGGTGAAGAGGCTACGGCGGTGTCGCTTCTTTCGCCCGCGTGGTATCTGGTGGACGTAGTGACGGCAGCCAACGGAGTCCCCAACCACGCTTGGCGGGCAGATGTCATTGTCGAGGTCGTGTCGGAGCCGTAGATCAGGCGTCGTCGGGACTCCACGTTTCGAGGGTGACCCCGAGACCATCGGCGATACGGTTGACGTAGGCGTAGTAGGCGGCAACCTCGCAGATGTCCAGGATGTCCCGATCGCTGAAGCCGGCGTCGCGCAGCGAAGCGACGTCGGCTTCCGTGGTGTCTTGGGGACGCAGCGTCAGCTTCTCGACGTACCCCAGCATGGCGCAGCGCTGGTCGGACAGACCCGCCGTGCGCCAGTCCGCCTCGATGCGGGCGAGCAGTCCATCATCCTCGAGGAGGCGGCGCAGACCGCGCCGGTGATGGGTGAGTCAGTAGTGGCACTCGTTGATGGTGCTCACGACCAGGGCGATGAGCTCGCGCTCTACCTTGCGCAGCGTCGGCGTTCCTCGCATCGCCGACTCGTACAGCGTGTTGTGGGCCGCCAACCCTCTCGGGTTGAGCGAGTGGATCTGCATGATGTTGTCGACCCGGCCTTGAGTTGGATCAACCACCGCGGGATACAGTTCGGCCAGCTCGCCGATCCACTCGTCTTCCCTGATCGTCTCGATCCATGCCATGACGGTCGGTGCCCTTCCTGGGGGTCGGTCGCCTAGATTCGGCAACCTAGCCGCCGGATCCGATCGCAAAGAACGCCGCGATCTCTTCGGCCGGGTACAGCGTCTCGCAGGGGATCCCGTTGCGGTCGGCATCCATACGGTCGGGGGCACCTTCTCGGACCCAGTACGCAACGGCTGAGGAGAAGTCGAATCCGGCGGGCTCCAGATCCCGGCAGAACAGCCCCGTCTCGGGCGGTAGACCGACGAAGAATCCCGACGCGTCGACCGCCCCGGCCTCGTCGCATGGGATGCCGTTTCCGTCGCCGTCGAGATTGTTCGGCCGGCCGTACGCAACCCAGTAGGCCACGATCTGCTCGAGATCGAACTCGTCGACCAGCGACTCGCAGCCAAGGCCCCGATTGACGCCGACGTCGTAGCCCGAGCCACCGGTGAACAACGGCCGTTGCCATGCCGGGCGCTCCGGCGGGTTGGTCTTGAGTAGCTCCCACCATTCCTCGTCGGTCAGCCGGCCCTCGTTCGCCTCGCGCCAGAACTCGTAGTACGAGTAGACCCCGCCCTTGGCGATCTGGAACCGTCCCGTGTCGTCGGGTACGAGGACGTACAGCGTGTCGATGAACCCGGTGCCGATCTCGAGGATGTCGTACGTCGTTCGCATGATGTCGGCGATGAGTGCGGCGCGGGTGTCCTCGTCGGGGAACTCTCCGGGCCGCTGCCCGCTGTCGGCGGTCTGGATCCACAGCGCCTCCATCGTCGAGCCGATGGACTGCAGCCATTGGTTGTCCTCGACGGAGATGGGACGCCCGGCGAGTTCGTCGGCCGCCAACCCGGCCAGGCGGCTGAGGAAGGTGTCGAGAGCGGCGATCAGTTCGGCGTTCTCGCCGCCGGGCGGCAGCAGACCACGGCTCGAAAGGCCGTCGGACAGGAGACCGAGCATTGCCGCCATCCGGGCAAACGCCACGGGGTTGGGTTCGACCCAATGGCGCGGATCCGGGTAGGTGACGGGTTCGTAGTCACCTTCGACGGCGATGGACTGCTTGGCGTACAGGACGGTGTCGTGTTTCAACTCGGTGTACGACCCGAGTCCGGTCTGGAGGTCCTTGATCTCCCACGGCTCAGCTTGCATGAAGTCTGGGTAGGCGGCGCCGTGGGGCTGCCAGACCGGCTCGAGGGCATAGAGCCAAGCGTCGTAGACGGTGGCGCCCCACTCGGCGGCGCCCCGCTCGGCCACCATGTCGCTCAAGTCGGCCAACTGGGAGTCGTAGTGAGTCCAGCGCTGTCCGGTGTCGGGATCGGTCAGGGTGCCCTCTTCATCCATGATGCGATAGGCCAGCTCGGAGCCAAAGGTGGCAACGAGGTCGAGCGGCGTCGCATAGCGCCGGCCCCACTGGGGTCGCCGACGTTCGGGAACCGGAGCTGGTCGTAGATGTAGGAGTCGACCACAAGACGGACACCCATGATCCGCACCGCGGCTCCCTCGGGGTCGATCCCGATCGGCCGCGTCGCAAGCAGGCCTCGCCCGACGTCTCCGGCGACCTCGGCGTCGATCTTGGTGGCATCCTCGCGCCAGCCGGGTGCCAGCGCGTCGAGTTGGTCGGCTACCTCGAGTGGGGTGTAGTCGTCGGCGAGACCGACCAGGAAGGCCGTGGGCTCATAGAGGAGCGTCCAGGCTTCGAGTAGCTCGGGGTTCTCCACCAAGACACGAGCCGCCAAGGTGGCCAGCAGCATCGGGGCTTCGTAGCGGACCGCGAAGTTTTCGTTGCCGAGAAGCGACATGGCCCGGAAGTAGCGCTCCAGGTCGGCATTGCGGGTGTAGTGGCCGCGCGGCCTGAAGAGGCTGAAATCGACCAGCCCCTCGGAGGAGACCTCGGCGTCGGCAGGGACGAGTCCGGTGATCGGCGACGGGACGAACTGGATCGCCTCCATCGCCAGCGCGACCTCCTCCTGAGCGAGCTCGCCGATCGGCCCCACATCCATCTCCAGCAAGGTGGCGCCGGCTTCGTAGAGTTGCGCAACGCGGTCGGCGGCGTCGGCCAGGTCGGTGCCGGCGAGCTCGTCACGTTGGATGCGAGCCGCCGTGACGAGGCCCACCATGAGGTCCTCGAGGATGGGAAGCAATTCGGTCTGCTCCAGCTCTCGCAGGATCTTCGAGAACGCCAGATGCAGGTAGTGATACCCGACATCCGTGGTCACGAAGTAGACCTCGCCCTCGTAGTAGAACTCCTGGTACAGCGGGTGAAACAGCGGCGACTGACCGGGAACGACCACAAAACCCTGCTGCTCCAGCACTGCGATGGCCGGGGCGTCAAGCTCGTATTCCATCGAAGCCGGGAGGTAGAGCCCCTGGATTGATGCGGGTGTCGCCGGGCCGGCGTATGGCGGGGCGTCCGTCAGCAGCGGGATCTCGACGAATGGGGCAAATGCGTTGACCGGACGCGGCTGGAGATTCCCCGTGTTCGGGTCCGCCGCTGTCGTTGTCGGCGGCGGAGTCGTGGTGGTTGTACCCGGCGGAGTCGTGATCGACGGACTCGTGGTCGTCAAGACTTCGGATGTTGTCGTAGGTTCGGCGTCATCGCCACTGCATGAAGCGGCCGCCAATGTGCCGACAAGGAGAAGGACTAGGAGGCGTCGCATGACCAGTCACCACCTTCCGGCGGACATGACCGTTGGGCCACGATGTGGCCGCCCCGCACCGTGGCGTTCTATCTCCATGATGCGCCCAGGCCGATCCTCGAGAAAGGGGCGAAGGTCGGTGTGTTCAGCGATCCAGAATGACGGGGTCGAGCCTCCCGTCGTGGTCGACGTCGGCGCAGGCCGGCCTGCCGGCTCCTGGTAGCTCCGGGGCGATCGCAAACCCAAAGCTCCACCAGGTCCATCCCCCAGTTGCGACGATGGTCCGGGCATCCAGACGAATCAAACGCTAGAGCGAGGCTCCCGTCGCAGACGGCGAAGTGGGCCACAGGACGTTGCAGCGTGCCGGCAGCCCACACCGCATCGAGGTCACCAGCCGTGAAGACTCCGAGGTGAGCACTCCGCCCGGCTGCATCGGCCCACTGTCGATCGGGAGAGAGTTGATTCACCGGATTTGCGCGAAATGGGTGGCGGTACGAGATGACGACGTCGCCGGTGCCATCGCCGGTGGCGTCGCCCGTTGCGGCGGAGACAACGTCGCCCATGGTGAACCCGGCGACTTCGGCCGTCAGTGGGCGGTTCAACGAGCGGGGCGGTGACGAGAGACCACCACTCCTGATGGAGTAGCGCGGCGTCGCCGGTGGGTGAGTCCCAACCGATGAACCGCGGGCGGAGGTCGTCGTGTTCGGTATGGCCAACCCGGTAGGCCAGAACGCCATCTGCTCCGGCCAACACTTCGAGGACGAGACCAGTCTGGGTTGCGGGCCGCTGCTGATCGAAGAGGAAGTTGCCGAGGCTGGTTGCCACGACGGCGATACGCCCGTTCGCGGCCGGGGCGGCTGCTACCGGCTGAGGAACGTGCGCGCCGTGTCCCCACACCACGTCGGCGCCCCAGATCACGAGATCATCGGCAATGTCGTCGATGATCGGGTCGGTGTCGAGCAGGTATTCCACGCCGCCGTGGATCGAAACGACGACAAGATCGGAGGCCGCAGCAGCCGACGTGACCGCAGCCTGCGCTGACGGCGGGCGAATACGCCGCCACCCCGGCATTGGTCGCAGTCGCCGGGATTCCGACGCCTGTGGCGTCGTAGGCAAGGAAGGCGATCTGGAGTCCCGGCGACATCACGGAAGACGGGTCGCTCGGACTGCGACCGTCGTAGCCGCGGCGCCGAGTGGCTCGACGCCCGCGGCGGCGAGCGCAGCGAGGGTATCGGTGAGTCCTTCTGGCCCGGCGTCGGTGGCATGGTTGTTGGCAACCGACACCAGGTCGAAACCGGCCCCGGCCAGCAGCGTGGCCGACCCGGGGGCGGCTTCGAGTTCGTTGGGGTTGTCCGACAGATGCGGCCGGTTGGTGAGCGGGGATTCGAGGTTGGCCGCGGCCAGGTCCGCCGACGAGACCACGAAGCGGATATCGCGCAGCATGTCGGCCCCTTCGGCTGCGGCGACCGGAGCCACCCGCCGTCCCAACATGACGTCGCCGCCAAAGAGCAAGCGGGCCGTTCCGGTGCGGGAGCTGTTCGTGCGGGCGGGGCCACCGTTGTGGCCGGTGGGTCCCCGACTGCCAAGCCGGCGGCGTTGCCGTGGCGCAGCCGGCCAGCATCGAGGCCAACAGCGATGAGGCAGCACGAGGCTCTTGCGATCACAGCTTCTTGTTGTAGCTCTTGTCGGCCGGAGCGACCAGAGCCGGTTGTCAGCACCGCCGGAGGCTCTAGCCTATTGGGACGGTGATTCTGAGCACGACCGGGTCGTCCTCAGCGGGCCATTGTCGGCGGTGACGAAGGTCAAGGTGTAGCCACTGTTCCAGAAGCCGACCGCTCGAGCAGCGACGGAGCAGCTGAGGTGGTTGCCCGGCAGCTGGTCTCATCTGAGACGGTCACCGTTGCGTCGTTGATCTCGCCGCCGAGCAGAGATCGGCTCCGAGGCTGCCGCGCCGTCGCCGGCGACATAGGTCGCGGACGGATCGACGGCAGGGTCCCGGATGAGAGACTGCGCCGTACCGCTCCTCGGCCTCGAACGACGAAGCCTTCGGGAATGGTGACGTCGGCGAGCGCTTGTTCCATGTCGTCCCAGGGCTCTCGGAACGACAGGAAGATGCGTCCAGCCCAGGAGGAGGATCGGTGCCATCACGACCGCCGACTACGCGATGGTCAGGATCAGCGGCCAGGAACCGCGTCTTCCGCCATGGAGTCGGATCCGGCGTCGGCGGCAGCTGAGCTCACCGAGACCCGTCCGCCAACTCCAGCCGGCGCTGCACTTCGTCGGCGCGCCACTTCCAGTCGTAGTGGACCTGGATGCCGCCGGTTCGCATGTCGCCGGGGGCTTGGTAGCCGTCCTGGGTGAGGTCCTGCCACTGCACGCCTACCTCGGTGGCTTCGGCCGACAGCAGTTCGAAGCGGTCGCGGTCCTTGTTGGGAGCGCTGGTGGCCGCCCAGCCGCCAAACGCCCGCTTCATCCGATCCCTGGGTGTCGTCATGCCTGCTCACCGTACCGGACTCACTAGGTTTGGGGTGGTGATTCGGGAGGAGGAATCGTGGCGAAGGTGACGGGAATCGGAGGAGTGTTCTTCCGGGCCAAGGACCCCAAGATGCTCCAAGAGTGGTACGTCCAGCACCTCGGAATCGAACCGGACGCCGAGGGTTTTGTGGTGATGCGGTGGGGTGGCGACCACGCCGGGAGCACCGTGTGGGCACCCTTTCCGGCGGACACCGAGTACTTCGGGCCGGCGACCGCGGCGTTCATGATCAACTATCGGGTTGACGATCTCGATGCCCTGCTTGGACCGGCTCATTGTCGCCGGGGTGAAGGTCGACGACCTCCAGCACGAAGACGAGAACGGCCGTTTCGGGTGGGTCTGGGACCCGGAAGGCAATCGCATCGAACTCTGGCAACCGGCCGAAGGGTTCTGAGTCCGCCGACTACCCCCGCGGAGGGGAAACCATGTCCGCGACGAGCACGAGGGCCTCGCCGGTCACGGCCAGGCCCCGCGGCGTTGCACATTCGGTTCGGAGATTGACCAGGGCCTTGTCGGGCCGAAGCCGAACGATCTCGACCCGCCCCGTCACCGGCTCGCCGGGAGCGACCGGATGGTGGAACAGCATAGCGCTGCTTGAGCCAGTTGGTCCCCGGCCCGGGCAGCTCGACTCCGAGCAGGCACGAGATCAGCCCGCCGAGCAACGGTGGGGGCACGACCGCGTCGCTTCCTTGGTAGCGCGGGTTGGGGTCGTCGATCAAGCCGAGGTAGGCGGCGATGTCGCCGGCTGTGTAGCGGCGGGTCATCTCGGCTGTCAGCCCCACCTCGAGCCCACGGAACGTGGCTTCCGGCTCGGCGACGGTGCCCGCGCTGCTCGGACGGTGCCGCAGCCTCGGGGCCGATTCGGGTCGCACCGACGCAAGTCTGGACTCCGTCTGGCCTGGTCATACGTTGGGCGACCTCGATGCCATCGTCGCTCCTCGCGATGACGGCGAGGTCCACCGTGACGGTTTCGCCGGCGAATGTCGGCGCGGTGAACATCAGCTCCTGGCTCACCGTTGCCATCGGCGTGTCCAGCCACCGCGCCGTTGCCGCATCCAGCACGCCGAACAGGGCCATCCCGTGCGCCACGGTGCGGCCAAAGGCGGTGCGCGCTGAGAAGTCGGGGTCGACGTGGATGGGGTTGTCGTCGCCGCTCAGCCGGGCGAACTCATCGAAGTCACGTTGGGTGAACGTGACTGTGGTCGAGTGGGTGTCTCCGACGGCGGGCGGCTGCATCCGAATAGTCTCGCACGGCACGCACCCCGGATGCCCCGACCCAAACAGACGGGTAGCCGCCCCGAAGGGCGGCTACCCGCTCAGACGTCGCTCGCGATCAGGTCATCGCAGGCGTGCCATCGAAGAACGCCTTGCTGTCCTCGTTCCCGTAGAGGATGTACAGCACCACAAGGGCGATGATGGCGCCCGCGAGCCCTTCGAACCTGGCGCCTGGAATTGCGATCATGACGTAGATCGCGCTGGCGATGCGCAGTGCCATCACGACCGCAATCAGGAGGCGAACGCCGTTGCTGGCCGATCTGAGCCCGAACGCCAAAAGACCGATGATCACACCGATCACGATGGCGGCAATGGCGATTGCTACGATCGTGCTCTCGCTCACGTCGGCCGCTTCCGAAACGGGTCCTTTCTCGATCAACATGAACACACCACCGGCGATGTCGAAGATCGCACCGATGAACATGAGGATCGTGATCACGCTGACCCCGAGCGGGATCTTCCTGTCTGCCATTTCTTCCTCCCGAATTAGTCAAGTGCAAGCGTTTGTTGCGCCCACACCATAGTCCGATTCCTTCCTGTGGAAGGCGGTTACCTAGGGGCGGCCCGCCCGTCGAACCAGTGCACAAGCGCGGCTGATGCGATGGCCACGGCGGCTCCGAGCGCCACACCGCCTGTGACGTCCGAGACCCAGTGCGCCCTGAGGTAGACGCGGCTGAGCGCCATTGTGACGGCGAACGCCGCCGCCAGCATCTCTAGGTTCCGTCGCTTTGCACCGGCGGGCACGAGCACGATCACGAGCGAGATGGCGATCGCCGCTCCTGCAACAGAATGCCCGGAGGGGAACGAAAACCCTGAGGTCTCCACGAGCGGAAGGGGAGGACGTGCCCGCTCGTAGAGGCCTTTCACGGGCCCGATGAGCAGTTGGGATCCGAGCATGGCCAGGAACCAGAAGGCGAACGCCTCCCAGCGACGTCGGTAGAGCAGGAAGATCCCGACGAGCACCATCAGCGGAGCGGTCACCAACGTGCTGCCGATGAAGTCGAGGACCTTCGCAATCGTCACTGGAAGTGACGCCTCGAGGTCAACGGCGATCTGGTAAAACCTGTCGTCTACGCCCTGCACGATGTCGGCGAGGGAGGGCACCGCAAGGGCGAGGAACACGAACCCTCCGAAGGCCCACAGGATCAGCGACAGGCGGAAGGCGACTGGATGGTCCCGGAGGAGTGGTCGGTCCTCGAGTCGGCCCGACGACTCCGGGTTCACAGCATGCCGTCGGCTTGCAGCTTGCGGAAGCTAAACACGCCGGGGAGGATCGGTAGCCAGAAGGTGGCGATTCTGTAGAGGAAGGTCGCCGATACGGCGGTGGTGGCGTCGAGGCCAAGCGCCGTCATCGCGGCGATGATGGCCGCTTCCGTCGCGCCGATACCGCCGGGGGTCGGCGCCAAGTTGCCCAGGGCCTGGCCGCCCAGGAAGACGAGCGCCACCGCCGGAACACTGAGTCCCCCGCCGAAGGCTTCCAGTGAGAACCACAGGGCCGCGATGTAGGCGACGATCAGCAGGAGGGCTCCACCGAACAACATGATGGCCTTCGAGGGAGTGGAGGCAACGGCAACGAGACCTCGTCCGGAGGCCTCGATAGAAGGCCAGACCTTTTCTCTGAGGATCTTCCTCGCCGGGGGGAGGAAGTAGACGAGGATGAGCAGCGTGAAGAACACGACGGCACCGATCAGCACCGTCTGTCCCGAGGGAACCTCGATGAAGTCACCGGCGTTTCGCCCGAGGAACAGCACCGTGATCAACAGCAACGTGATGTGGACGATCATGGTCGACACGCTGGCGACGCCGATGCCGGCCACGGCACTCGGGAGTTCGACTCCGTTCATCTGCAAGAACCGGACGTTTGTGGCCATGCCGCCTACTTTGACCGGGCTGATCCGGTTGACGAACGATCCGGCGAGCTGGACGAGGGTCGCAGGGATGAGCCGAACCCGCTCGGGAACGGATCCCATCACGTTGTAGGCAGCCCCCACGTAGGTGACGAACGACGCCAGAAGGATTGCCGGCGTCCAGGCCCAGTTGGCGTCGAGCACGGCACCAAAATCGGTCTGGGTCAGTTGCGGGATCAGGAAGTAGACCGCCAGGGCGAACCCGACGACCATGAGGACCGTGCGGGTCGGGATGCGTTCGAGGTTCTCGAGCGGGACCTCCTCGATGCCGGTTTGGCGCTGGATCTCGTCCCGAATCTCCTTGTCGAGGCCCTTCTGCTTCTTGAGGGAATCACGCGTCGCGCCAGACAGAGCGAGGGGTTGAACTCGGGAGGAGGCATCGGCGACGGGATCTGCCCCGAGCACGGCGATTGCGTTGGACACTGCACGTTCGGGCCCCACCACCGAGGCCGTTGACGCGATCAGCTCGGCGATGTCCGAGCGCAACTGGCCGTCCGTAGCGGCGAGCTCGGCGAAGCCGAAGTCGATGAGCCAGGGCCGGCCGTCCGAGTCGAGGAAGACGTTGGCGAGGCGGAGGTCGCGGTGGGCCGTTCGGCGTCTCCGCAAGATCAGCACCTGTTGCCACACGCCCTCGAGGACGTCGTCCGTGAGGTCCTCGATGGGCACGGAATCAAGCGACTTGCCGTCGACGAGGTCGTAGGCCATCAGCATGGAGTTGGGGGACACCTCGGCGATCGCCTCCATCTGGGGGGTCCGCACGCCGACCGCGCTTGCCTTCAGCGAAGCGACTGCCTCGTGTTCGACGGCGCGCTTGAGAGACGAGAACGGACGCTCATCTCCGACCCCTTTGAGGCGGAACATGCGCGTGATGCGGAACATGGTGTCTGCGGCGCGTTCGTCGGGCGATAGCGCCTTGACAAAGAGGCCTTGCCCGGTCGTGGTGGTGGCGAACCACGGGACGGAGCCGCGAGCGTCGACACCGGCGCGGCGCAGCTCGGTGACCGAAATGCCCGACCTTGCAAGCCCCTCCACGATCCTGCGACCGCGGGGTCGTCGGTTCGGCTCGCCGAACGCGAGGAGCACCGCCGCGCCCGTTGCGTAGGCGACGCCGATGGCGAGGAACTCGTCGGTGGGGGGGTCGAGGTTGCTCAACATCGACGTCGCCATGAACACGAGGATGGAAATCCATCCGAATCGGCGCCAGCGACGGTTCAGGTACGGCGTGACTGCGGAGAAGAAGGCGGTGAGGGACACGATGAACCCGTAGCGGGCGATCGGGTTCGAGATGTCGCTGCTGATGAGGCAGTCGAACGTCCCGATGTCGGCCACCTCGGTTCCCGGCGCGCAGATCCACGAGGGTTGTGTGAACGAGAGGTCGGGTGGCGAGAAGCGGGAGACGAGGAATGACTCGAGGAACCAGAGCAGGACGAGCGAGAGCACGACGGCCAGGACCGCGAGACCAAGCCGCCGCCACTGGCGCTTCCTGACGAAGTACCCGATCGCGAAGAACGGGAGCAAGAGGCCGATCAGGCCAAGGACGCCGAGGAGGACGATCATCACGCCATTTGGGAACACGTCGAAGCCCTCGATGACCTCGACGGTGATGGCCTCGGACAGGTTGTTGAGCGTCGTGGCGAGGAATAGGCCCGCGATGGTGGCGGCGACGGCGATGATGAGGCGGAGGAGATCGGTCGGGTGCCGAACGATCTTGCGCTCGGCCGGTTCCTCGATTACCACGCCGCGTTCTTCGATGGTGACGGTCAATTGTGCTCCTTTGGGTTCGCCGGGCGGGATCATACCCGCGATCGCTTCCCTCGTAAGCAGTACTTCGGAGCGGTACGCCGATGCGGATGATCAGATCCCTGGCCTGTGCACGGTGAGTACCGTGCGGCGTCTCGTTGCTCACATCAGACGAGGTGCCTGATGACGGCACGGGTCGTTGCGGCACGAGGTTGACCTCAACTGGCATTGTTCAACAGGTGACTCGGCCTGCAGTCCGCTCACGAACCCAGACGCGCCTTCGGTCCGAAGCAGTGATCGGCCTTCCGAAGCATCGCCTACGACATCATCCAACTTCTCGTGAACGCTGGTCGCCAACGACCCCGGTCAGCGCTCATATCCAGCTTGGGCGGTCTCTTGGGCGGCATCGAGCCGGTCGGTGGCTATGTACTGCACCATCGCATCGAAGAATGAGCGAGTGCCCACCGGCGAGTACATGAGGTCGGAGGCGTCGAACCGCACGATGGCGGCGTCGGCGATGATCGCCGCCATCCTGCGGTCGAAGTCGTTGCCGTAGGCGTTGGGATCGAAGTCGGCGCGTGGCGAGATGAAGCTGCCCTGTTGCGCCCAGGGCTCGCCCGAGGCGGCGGTCGCCAGGAACCGCATCAACTTCCAGGTGTCCTCGCTATCGGTGAAGGCGGCGGCCACGGTGCCACCGATCAGGATCGGGGGCGGGCCGGAGTCCATTCCGGGCAGGACGAAGACGTCGACATCCCCGTCTTCGCCCACCGTGACGTCGCTGGGGAGATTCGGCAGCTGGAATGAGGCCTGCTTGTACATGAGGCATTCGGGAGGCGAGGCAAACATTGGATCCTGCGCCCTGGCGGGGCTGGTGTTGAGGATGCCCCGACGGCCGCCGTTCGCAGCCTCGTCGCTGAGCACGAGGCTCCCGAAGCTCGCCATCGCAGATCCGATCCGGGCATCGGTGAATGGAATGTCGCCCGCAACCCACGCGTCGTAGACCTCGGGGTCGTCCGCTCGGAGCACGATGTCCTCGACCCAGTCGGTGGCAGGCCATCCCGTGGCGCCGAACGCCGAGACCCCCACACACCAGGGGTTGAGTCCGTCCGCCGACATGCGTTGCGACAGGTCCTCGAGCTCTGCCCACGTCGTCGGCACCTCGTAGCCGCGGGCGGCGAACTCGGCCGGCAGATACCAAACGAGGCTCTTCACCTGCACCTGGTACAGGATGCCGTTGGTCGTCCTCGCCGATCCAAAGGCCCCATCGAGGGACGGAAGGAGGGAATTGCTCGCTACGTCGGCTACGTCAGCCCGAAGCGGGACGACGTAGCCCTCGGCAGCAAGGTCATCGAGAAGCCCGGGCTGGGGAAAGAGTCCGATGTCGGGAGCGTTGCCCTCTTCCACACGCTCGCGGATGGCCGTCGGAAAGGAGGCCGATCCCGTGAAGCGCACCTCGATTCCGGTCTCGTCCTCGAAACGGGAGAGAACGGCGCGGATGGCGTCCGCGTCGGCACCACGCATATTTCCGAACACGGTCACGGCATTCGCATCATCGGGCGGGCTCGTTGAACAGGCGGCCGCCACCAGGGCAAGGCCGGCCAGCGCGAGCGTCAGCCGTTCAGCCCGACGTCGCTTCATCCGCGACCTCGAGTCGGTACTGGACGCTGACATCGACGATACGGCCGATTTGAGCCGACACGGAATCTGCCAGCTTCCATGAGGGCTGGGGTGCGCTCGAGGTTGTCGAAACGATCAAGTCGACCTCGGCACGTCCGCCCGGCTGCAAGGTGGCGACGAGATTGTCGATGGTGGCATTGGGATCCCAGTTCCCGACTTCGACCGTCACCTGCTGAGCGAACCGCTGATCCTGTACCACGGCCACGGTGTGGAGAGTCAAGGGTACCGCGATGGCAATGAGGAGCAGCGCGCTCACGACCAAACCGATCCGGGCGTGGCGAACGCCCTGCAGCCTGATCTCCGGGGGCACGAATCCCGACATGAGCATGACGACGATGGCGGACAGGATGATGGCGAACAGGTTGGTCAGGAAGAGGAGGAAGGCACCGCCAGCCTGGGACGTAGCCCCAATCGACACAAGGATTCCCACCGTGGCGAGTGGCGGCACGAGGGCTACGGCGATCGCGACGCCGGGCAGCGATGAGCTCGCCTTGGGGTGGGTGAGCACGTAGCCGCCGGCGAGGCCGGCGGCGATCGCAACACCGAGGTCGAGCAGCGACGGCTGGGTGCGGCCCAGGATCTCACTCGGCAGCGAGTAGGTGGTGGTGAAGTTCTGAAGGCCGATCCAGGTCACCGCCATCGAGGTGCCGATTGCCATCGTGACACCCGCGGCGACCGTGGCAACGCTTGACAGCAGCATCTTGAAGTCGGCGAGCAGGAGCGACGCTGCGGTAGCAAGGATCGGCGTCATCAGGGGAGCGACGAGCATGGCGCCGATGATCACGGCGACGCTGTTGGCGGCGAGGCCGAACGCGGCGAGCAGGGTCGAGAGGATGATGAGGACGAAGAAGCGAACGAGGTGGGACCGCAGCTCCCCCGTCTCCCAGAACAACTCGCTCGTCACCATGTCGCGTTCGTCTTGGGTCATCATGCGGTTCGCGGGCCGGATGCCCTCGAGCATCTGACCGAGCGGCGACAGCGCCGCCGAAGACTGCGGAGGAGGTGTTTCTTTGGGGTCGCCAGTGCTCATGGGGGCCACAGCATATGCTCGTCCCTGGGCAACTTGTTTCCATGGTCAGCGACCTGCCGGTGCTGAAGACGGGCGAGGTCCGGTACCATGCACTCCATGGTCAACGTGGACACCGCTTCGCAACCGGAGGCCGTCACCGCCCAGGCACTCGTGATCCTGGCCGACAGCGGCCGGGCGATCACCGAAATCGTCAAGCGGAGAGCCGGCCACGATGTGTTGGCCAGCAACACGGCGATGATGGCCGCCGCGCTCATCTGGCTCAACGGTCCGATGCGGCCGGGCGAGCTCGCCGAGGCCCTCGACATCACTACCGGAGGATCGACCAAGATCGTGTCGCGTCTCGAGGAGGGCGGCATCGTGAGCAAAGGGCCGGAGGGCGACGACGGCCGCGCCGTATTCGTGAGCCTCACCGAGGAGGGAAAGAGGAGCATGGCGTCCGTCCTTTCCGCCGTCGCTCCTGCGGTCCGCGATCTGGTCTTGAAGCTGGCCAGGCTCGAGGTCGCGACCTGACGGGCTCGACCGAAGAGGGCCTTGCACCGCCGTCGTCACCCGACGCTCCGACGGCGAGGTCCGAGGGTCTTCCTGAGCCCGGTCCCTCCTTCGACCCCTCCTGGGCGATCCGCGGTGACTTCGACGCCACCGTCGTGCTGCTGTTGTGGTGCCTGCGCAAGTCCTTCTTCCCAATGCTCTGGCTTGGCATGTCCTTCGCCACAGTCGTCTTCGCAATCGTGCGCACCGATCCCTCGGCGGTCACCGAGGGCGTAGATTCGCTGAACTCGCCCGGTGACTTTCTCGGGGCGCTGCTCTCGCCGATGGCGCTCGTGGCATTCGCGTTCCTGGTCCGGATTGGCGTCGGCTTCTTCGCCCTTGCCGCGGCCTATCCGCTGAGTGCGTCAGGTGCCCGACACGACTACGCCGGTGTCGGTCGGCTCGGGCAGTTCACGCGGACATGGTTCGATCGGCTCTACCTCAGCAGGGGCTACCGGTCGTTGCGCTGGACGTGGAGAGTCCGAACCGAAGCGGCCCAACGGCTCGGGCGCCGCGGTGAGATCTAATCTCCTGATCCCCGGTCGCTTCGCGAGCCATGTCCACCATCTTCTGCTTCAGATCCATGTTGATACCCTTTCGTCAACCTCGGAGCATGGGGGCACGCTCCTTTCATCGCCTTCCATGATATGCGGCGAACGGTGATTACTTACGAGGGAAGGAATCGCCCCCGTAGACCCCGACCCAAGGTCAACCCACGGATCGGTTGGCATCTGGTTGGCGCCTCCCGAGCCGGTTCGAGCCACCGTCGATTACGCAGGGGTTCCGCCTCGGTGGGTATCCGGCCCCTCGACCCGTTTGTTGCCCGAACCGTCAGCTCCGCCGCCGGCAAAGCCGCTGAAGAGCTGGGTGAGGATGTACTCGCACTCAGCGTTTGCGGCCGCAAAGGCTGGATCGCTCGGGTCGAGCTCACCGAACGGCCCCTGTTGCTTCCCCGCCGTTGTCGCCGAAGAAGGCGTCGAGGTCGAAGTTCGGATCGGGGAGATCGTATCCGTTGGAGCGCATGCACTCGGCGTAGTCCAGCAAACCATCCTCGATGGAGGTGAGGTCGAAGTTCTGGAACCCGAGGGTCACGCCCTCGAGGTACTCCCGGCACTCATCGAGGGCTTGTTCGGCGACCTCCTGATCGATGTCGGAGAAATCGCCGAAGTCGCCAAAGTCGACGTTGCCGTCGCATCGACTCCGGGGTCTTCGATATCGAGGCCGTTGTCGCGCAAGCACGCGGTCAATTCCAGGACGGCCTGCTCCGTGTTCTCGGCGGCCGACACCGCGCCATCGGCGAGGGTGGTGGTGGTCTCGTTCTCGAGCGAGGCCACCTGCGAGCCGTCTTCGTCACCGCCGCAGGCCGCGACGAGGATGGCGAAACCGAGGATGATGATGGCGAAGCGCTTGGGCACCTTGGGTCCTTCGTGGTGGTTCAACGGAATCAGCATATGTCAAAACCGGGAGTATCTGACCGGCATCGAGGCCGGCTCACCTATGGCCCGGGTTCTCTGCAGGCGTTGCCGATACCATCGGCGCCACCAGGCCGGCTCGGAGGAGAAGCGACGACACCATGGCCCCCGCCGTCTCCGACGTTGCCGTATTCGGAGCGCCCGATGATCGGTGGGGCGAGTCGCCGGTGGCGGCGGTTCGCCTCGTCGGGGAGACCGGCGTATCCGGTGACGATCTGCGGGAGTGGGTGAATGAGCGGGTGTCGGCCCGGTACCAGAAGCTGCGCGAGGTCGTGGTGCGTGACGACTTCCCGCTCAGCGTTTCCGGCAAGACGCTGCGCCGCGTGATTCGCGACGAATACCAGGAGGAGTGACCATCATGGGCAACTACGTCGAGACCAACGGGATCAAGCTCCACTATCTGGAGCGGCCCGGTGACGGGCCGACGTTGCTGCTGGCACCGGGTCTGGCGGCCGGAGCGCACTTCTACCTCACGTTGATGGACCGCCTGGCGCCGCGGCTGCACGTCATCGCCTTCGACCTGCGGGGCCGGGGAGCGAGCGACAAACCCGATACCGGCTACACGATGGCGGACCACGCCGCCGACATGGTCGGGGCGATGGACGCGCTCGGGATCGACCGGGTGGCGTTCGGTGGGCACTCCTTTGGTGGGCTGCTCACCTACGTGATGGCGGCCTACTACCCGGAGCGGATCGAGCGCGGGGTCGTGATCGACGCGCCCGCCGAGGTCGACCCGACCGTGCTCGAACAGATCAAGCCGACTCTCGACCGGCTCGAGATGACGTTTCCCTCATGGGACGAGTACATCACCCTGGTCAAGGGGATGCCCTACTACGCGGATTGGGAGTGGGACCCGGCCCTCGAGGTGTTCTATCAATCCGACCTGGAGGAGTTGCCGGACGGTGGAGTGCGGTCGGTGTGCCGCCCGGAGAACATTCGCCAAGCCGTCGAGGGCACCCTGGAAGTCGACTGGCACGACACGGTGAGCCGGATCGACCAGCCCATGCTGTTCATCCGAGCCACCGAACCGTTTGGACCGCCCGGCTATCCCCCCATCGTTCCCGAGGACAAGGCGAAGCTCACGATGGAGCGTTTGCGTCACGGGGAGTACGCCGAGTTTCCCGGCAATCACATCACGTTCCTGTTCGGCGACTCGGCAGGGTACGTCGCCGACCGGATCGTCGACTTCGTATCCGGCTGAGCCGGGGTCACTGCGAGCTGAAGGCGTAGAGCTCGTCGATCGAGGTGGAGCGGATGTAGGTCTCGAGGCTGGGCTGCAGCTCGATGTTGGCGACCAGCCAACACAGGTTCTGCTCGTCGGTGTGGCCTTGGGCGCTGGCCAGGAAGGCGCGATCATAAGCCACCGTCGCCACGTCGGCGCGGCGCCCCATCGACAGCCCGTCGCTCTGTTGGATCTCGGCGACGAGATCGCCACATGAGGCCGTCTCGGTGGTGACGGGACCGGCGATGGCCACCGCGGCGACGGATCCGATCAGAACCGCCGCGGCGATCACGCTTCGCCACAGGCGTGGGTTCGAACTGCCGACGGCGAACTGACCCCACGCCCACGCCATGAAGAGCCCGGCGACAAGCCCACCGACATGGGCCTGCCAGGCGATGCCGTTCACGAAGAGGGGCAGCGCCAAGTTGATCGCCAGCAGAACGAAGAGCTGGTTGAAGCGGGAGCGCCCGCCCGCGGAGTTGCGCAGCCGCCAGCTGATGTAGATCCAGGCGCCAAACAGACCGAAGATCGCTCCGGAGGCACCGACCGCGAGCATCGACGGCGGTCCGAGGAAGAATGCCGCGGCGCTGCCTGCCGCCGCGGAGGCCAGGTAGAAGATCCCGAACGGGGCGCTGCCGACCTGGCGTTCGAGCGCAGGCCCGAACAGGTACAGGGCGTACATGTTGAACAGGATGTGCATCAGCGAACCCTGGGAGTGGAGGAGGGCATGGGTGACCATGCGCCACAGCTCGCCGGTGGCGAGCGCCGCGTTGTCGTGCTGGAGGCTGCTGTAGAGCCACTCGCGGGCGTCGGGGGAGACAAACTGGATGGCGTAGACGGCAACGGTGAGGATCAGAATCGTCATCGACACCGGCGCTCCGGCGAAGCCGGCCTGCGGTCCGGTGGTGTTGCGAGCGTTGATCACCCGATAGCGGCCCGGCGGCTTGGAGCACTCCGGGCACTTCTGACCAACGGCGGCGTCGCGGGAGCATTCCACACAGATCGGCTTGCCGCACTCGCTGCAGGCGAGCCGGGTCGGCCGGTCGGGATGGCGGTAGCAGACGGTGGTCGCCTGCGTTGAGTCGGTCATGGTGGACAGCCAACATACCGCGCTGCGACGGCTATTCCATTGCGGCTGGGGGTGAGCTGTGCCCCGGCGCTACATTGCGGATTGCGCCGAGATGACGGCGACATGGTCCCGCACGAAGGAGACAGTCCAGTGGCTTTCGAGCTCTCCACCGAGCATGAGGCGTTTCGCAAGGTGGTGCGCGAGTTCGCCGAGCAGGAGATCGCACCCCACGCCGAGAGGTGGGATCGCGAGCACGTGTTCCCCGACGACGTCGTCCGCAAGATGGGCGAGCTCGGCCTGATGGGGCTGCCGTTTGATCCTGAGTACGGAGGCCAAGGCGCCGACTTCACCAGCCTGTGTGTTGCCATCGAGGAGATCGGCCGGGTCGATCAGTCGATGGGGATCACGCTCGAGGCGGCGGTCGGTCTGGGGATCAACCCAATTGCAGAGTTCGGGTCGCCCGAGCAGAAGGAGCGATGGCTGCCCGACCTGCTCGCCGGCCGCGCTCTTGCCGGCTTTGGCCTCACCGAGGATGAGGCCGGCAGCGACGCCGGTGCCACCCGAACCAAGGCCGTGCTCGATGGCGACGAGTGGGTGATCAACGGCTCGAAGGCCTTCATCACCAACTCGGGAACCGACCTGACCTCGGTGATCACCGTGACCGCCCGCACCGGCCCGATGAGATCAGTTCGATCATGATCCCCGCCGGGACGGATGGTCTTGTTGTCGAACCCGCCTATCGCAAGATGGGCTGGCACGCCTCCGACACGCACCCGTTGGCGTTCAACGACTGCAGAGTACCCGCCAAGAACCTGCTCGGGGAGCGCGGTCGGGGCTTCCACCAGTTCCTGGCGACCCTCGATGACGGGCGGATCGCCATTGCAGCCTCGCCACCGGCTTGGCGCAGGCGTGCTTGGAGGAATCGGTTGAATACGCCAAGACCCGCCAAGCCTTCGGCGGCCCGATCGGTCGGTACCAGGCGGTGGCGTTCAAATGCGCCGACCTCGAGACGAAGGTCGAGGCCGCCCGGCTGTTGACGTACAAGGCGGCGTCGCTCAAGGATCAAGGCCGACCGATCAAGCAGGCCGCCGCCATCGCCAAGCTGTTTGCCTCAGAAGCTGCGGTCGAAGCGACGTGGATCGCCACCCAGATCTTCGGCGGCGCCGGCTTCATGGACGATTCCCGGGTCGCCCGTTTCTACCGCGACGCCAAGATCCTTGAAATGATCACGCTGCGCCACAAGCGCGGGTTCGAGCTGCCGACCGCGAACTGACCCCACGCCCACGCCATGAAGAGACCGGCGACCAGCCCACCGACGTGGGCTTGCCAGGCGATGCCGTTCACGAAGAGGGGCAGCGCCAAGTTGATCGCCAGCAGAACGAAGAGCTGGTTGAAGCGGGAGCGGCCGCCGGCGGAGTTGCGCAGCCGCCAGCTGATGTAGATCCAGGCGCCGAACAGACCGAAGATCGCCCCGGAGGCGCCGACTGCCAGCATCGACGGTGGTCCGAGGAAGAATGCCGCGGCGCTGCCGGCCGCAGCGGAGGCCAGGTAGAAGATGGCGAATGGGGTGCTGCCCACCTGGCGCTCGAGCGCTGGCCCGAACAGGTACAGGGCATACATGTTGAACAGGATGTGCATCAGCGAACCCTGGGAGTGGAGGAGGGCGTGGGTGACCATGCGCCACAGCTCGCCGGCGGCGAGCGCCGCGTTGTCGTGCTGGAGGTTGCTGTAGAGCCACTCGCGGGCGTCAGGGGAGAGGAACTGGATGGCGTAGACGGCACCGGTCAGGATCAGAATCGTCAATGACACCGGCGCTGCGGCGAAGCCGGCTTGTGGTCCGGTGGTGTTGCGAGCGTTGATCACCCGATAGCGGCCCGGCGGCTTGGAGCACTCCGGGCACTTCTGACCGACGGCGGCGTCGCGGGAGCATTCCACGCAGATCGGCCTGCCGCACTCGCTACAGGCGAGGCGGGTCGGTCGGTCGGGATGGCGGTAGCAGACGGTGGTCGCCTGCGTTGAGTCGGTCATAGTGGAAGCCAACCTACCGCGCTGCGACGGCTATTCCATTGCGGTTGCGAGTGAGCTGTGGCCCGGCGCTACATTGCTGATTGTGCCCCAATGATGGCGACCTGGTCCCGCACGAAGGAGACAGTCAGTGGCTTTCGAGCTCTCCACCGAGCATGAGGCGTTTCGCAGGGTGGTGCGAGAGTTCGCCGAGCAAGAGATCGCACCCCACGCCGAGCGATGGGATCGTGAGCACGTGTTCCCCGACGATGTCGTCCGCAAGATGGGCGAGCTCGGCCTGATGGGGCTGCCGTTTGATCCTGAGTACGGAGGCCAAGGCGCCGACTTCACCAGCCTGTGTGTTGCCATCGAGGAGATCGGCCGGGTCGATCAGTCGATGGGGATAACGCTCGAGGCGGCGGTCGGCCTGGGGATCAACCCAATTGCAGAGTTCGGGTCGCCCGAGCAGAAGCAGCGATGGCTGCCCGACCTGCTCGCCGGTCGCTCTCTTGCCGGCTTTGGCCTCACCGAGGACGAGGCCGGCAGCGACGCCGGTGCCATCCGAACCAAGGCCGCACTCGATGGCGACGAGTGGGTGATCAACGGCTCAAAGGCATTCATCACCAACTCGGGAACCGACCTGACCTCGGTGATCACCGTGACCGCCCGTACCGGCCCTGATGAGATCAGTTCGATCATGATCCCCGCAGGGACGAATGGTCTTGTTGTCGAACCCGCCTATCGCAAGATGGGCTGGCACGCCTCCGACACGCATCCGTTGGCGTTCAACGACTGCAGGGTTCCCGCCGAGAACCTGCTCGGCGAGCGCGGTCGGGGCTTTCACCAGTTCCTGGCGACCCTCGATGACGGGCGGATCGCCATTGCGGCGCTTGCCACCGGCCTTGCCCAGGCCTGTTTGGAAGAGTCGGTTGCGAATACGCCAAGACCCGCCAAGCCTTCGGCGGTCCGATCGGTCGATACCAGGCGGTAGCGTTCAAATGCGCCGACCTCGAGACGAAGGTCGAGGCCGCCCGGCTGTTGACGTACAAGGCGGCGTCGCTCAAGGATCAGGGTCGGCCGATCAAGCAGGCCGCCGCCATCGCCAAGCTGTTCACCTCAGAGGCCGCGGTCGAGGCGACCCGGATCGCCACCCAGATCTTCGGCGGCGCCGGCTTCATGGACGATTCCCGGGTCGCCCGGTTCTACCGCGACGCCAAGATCCTCGAAATCGGCGAAGGAACCTCCGAAATCCAGCGCCTCGTCATCAGCCGCGGCCTCGGTCTTCCGGTCTAGACCCGCTCAGTCCTTGCTTCCGGAGAGGGCGGTAGCGAGTCCGAAGGCAATAAAGATGCTGCCGGCGAAGTAGCGCTGGACCTGCATGACGCCGGGGCGGCGGCGCAACCAACCGCCGAGGCTGCCGGCGGCGAGCGGCGTAGAGGCTGTCGCTGACGATGCCCATCACGACGAAGACCGTGCCGAGAAGGAAGATCTGGGCGGCGACCGAACCGCGGTCGACGGAGACGAACTGAGGCAGGAACGCAAAGAAGAACAACGCCGTCTTCGGGTTGAGGATGTTGACCCAGACGCCCTGGGTGAAGACGCGACGCATCGAGCGTTCCGAGCTGCCGGTCGACTCGAGGATCGGATCGCCTGAGACGAGGCGACGAACCCCGAGGTAGACAGGTAGGCGGCGCCGAGGTACTTGACGACCGTGTAGCACCGTCGCCGAACTGACCAGGAGCTGGGAGAGACCCAAGGCGGCGGCAGTGACGTGCACCATCGACCCCAGCCCGATGCCGAGGACCGAGACCAGCCCAGCGGTGCGGCCCTGGTCGATGCTGCGCGCCACGATGTACAGCACTGCAGGCCCCGGCATCAGCAAGAGAGCCAGCGCCGCCAACAAGAACACGGAAAGCGCAGCAGGATCAGGCACACCGAAGCCTACCGGTGAGCGGAGAGGGTTACCCTCCCTCGGCCGGAGGGAGGGGATGTGGGCGACGAGTCTTCGAGCGACACCAGCGTCGCCCATGTCCGCCGAAACGCGTCTGTGTCTCAACGCATTCGGCGGGGGATGGCGTCGCGCCAGGTGCGGGTGGCGACGTCGAGGAGGGCCGAGCCGTGGCGGCCGAAGCAGATCTGGGTGCCGCCCATGATGCCGATCTCGCGGGCGGGGAGATCGCCGACGTCGGGTGACTCGCCGGCGGGGAGGACGGCGAGGAAGCGGTGGGGCGCTTCGCTGAGCCAGCCGTGCCAGTCGCCGTCGTGGAGTTCGACGCCGATGCCGGACGCGATGCAGATCTCGGCGACGGCAACGGCGACGCCTCCCGAGCTCACGTCGTGGAGGACGGGGGCACCGGCGTTGGCCAGGTCGGCTGCGGCGGCAACGACCTGGGGACCGATCTCGTGGTCGACGTCGGTAGGCCGGCCGCCGAGGTGGTCGAGGATGACGCGGTCGTAGGCCGAGGAGGCGAAGTCGGTGAGATTCTCCGGTCCGATGATCCAGACCACCATCCCATCGGCCGCCTGGTCGAGTCGTGGTGGGTCGGCGGGCATCGGGTCACAGAACCCGAGCATGCCGACGACGGGGGTGGGATAGATGTCGACCCCGTCGGTCTCGTTGTAGAACGAGACGTTGCCGCCGATGACGGGCACTCCGAGTGCCTCGCAGGCCTCCGACATGCCTTCGACGGTTTCGAGGAACTGCCACATCACGTCGGGCTTCTCGGGGTTGCCGAAGTTGAGGTTGTCGACAACGGCATACGGGCGGGCCCCGGTGACGGCGACGTTGAGCGCAGATTCGTAGACCAGACGGGCTCCTCCCCGGCGCGGGTCGAGGTAGCAGAGCCGCCCGTTGCCGTCGGTGGAGACGGCGAGGCCTTTGCTGGTTCCCTTGATCCGCATCAGCGACCCGTCGTTGCCGGGCTCGATCACGGTGTTGAGGAAGAGTTGGTGGTCGTACTGCTCGTAGATCCACGAGCGGTCACCGAGAGCGGGGTCGTCGAGCATCCGCAGCAGAGCGTCGCCGACATCGAGCGCGGCGGGCAGTTCGGCGCTGTCGGCCCAGGTGGCGTCGAGCCAGGCCGGGCGCTCCGTCGGACGGTGATAGAGCGGGGCGTCTTCGCTCAGCGAAGCGGCCGGCACCTCGGCGACGACGTCACCGTCCTGGCTGACGACGAGGGCGCCGCCCGCGGTGACGGTGCCGATCGTCGAGGCGTTGATCTCCCACTTGTCGGCGAGGGCAAGCACCTCGTCCACGTCGTCAGGGGTGACGATGGCGAGCATCCGTTCCTGGGATTCGGACATGAGGATCTCGCCGGCGTTCATGTCGTGCTCCCGCAGGTGCACGTCGTCGAGGTCGACGTCCATCCCCATCCCGCCGTTGGCGGCGCACTCCGACGTCGCGCAGGAGATACCGGCGGCGCCGAGATCCTGGATCCCGACGACGAGGCCCTTCTCGTAGAGCTCGAGGCAGGCCTCGATGAGCTTCTTCTCCTCGAACGGGTCGCCGATCTGCACCGATGGCCGTTTTGCCCCGGACTCGGCGTCGAAGCTGGCCGACGCCAGGATCGATGCGCCTCCGATGCCGTCGCGCCCGGTGGTGGCTCCGAGCAGGACGGCGACATTGCCGACGCCCGAGGCGGCGCTGAGCACCAACTGGTCGCGCTTGAGCAGGCCGAGGGCCATCACGTTGACGAGCGGGTTCTTGGCGTAGCGGGTCGGCGAACTCGACTTCGCCGCCGAGGGTGGGGACGCCGACGGCGTTGCCGTAGCCGGCGATCCCGGAGACGACGCCGGCGAGCAGGTAGCGGTTGTGCGGATCGGCCAGCGAGCCGAAGCGGATCGGGTCCCAGACGGCCACGGGTCGGGCGCCCATGGTGAAGATGTCGCGCAGGATGCCGCCGACGCCGGTTGCGGCGCCTTGATACGGCTCGACGAACGAGGGATGGTTGTGGCTCTCGATCCGCAGCGCCGCCAGCCAGTCGTCGCCGAGGTCGACCACGCCGGCGTTCTCGCCGGGGCCAACGACGACCCACGGGGCCTCGGTGGGGAAGCGGCCGAGCCAGGCGCGCGACGACTTGTAGGAGCAATGCTCCGACCACATCACCGAGTACATGGCGAGTTCGGCCGGCCGCGGCTCGCGTCCGAGCAGATCGACGACGGCCTGGTACTCGTCGTCGGTCATCCCAAGTTGGACGTGGGCGGGAACGGTGTCGGTCATGCCGGGACTCCGGCTGCGAGGGTGGCGACGTACGATTCGAGGAGCACTCTGCCGTCGCTCGAGCCGAGGATGTCCTCGACCGCCCGCTCCGGGTGGGGCATCAGCCCGGCGACGTTGCCGGCGGCATTGGTGAGTCCGGCGATGCTGTTGGCCGATCCGTTCGGATTGGTCGTTTCGTCGACGACCCCGTCGGCGTCGCAGTAGCGCAGCACCGCGGCGTTGCCGGCGTCGATGTCGGCCAGCACGTCGAGCGGGGCGGTGAAGTTGCCCTCGTACGAGTTGAGCGGGATGCGCAGCACCTGTCCCGGGGTGGCGGCCCTGGTGAGCACGCTGTTGGTCTGCTCGACCCGGACGTGGATCGGGCGGCAGATGAAGCGCAGGTCGCGGTTGGCCACCAGAGCGCCGGGGAGCAGTCCGGCCTCGCAAAGGATCTGGAAGCCGTTGCAGATGCCGAGCACCGGCATGCCTGCCTTCGCCATGCGGCCGACTTCGGCCATGACGGGGGAGAAGCGGGCGATGGCTCCGGTGCGCAGGTAGTCGCCGTGGGCGAAACCGCCGGGGAGGACGACACCGTCGAACTCGGTCAGGTCGGTCTCGCGGTGCCACACCAACTCGGCGTCGGCGCCGAGCAACCCCAGGGCGTAGGCCACGTCGTGTTCGCAGTTCGAGCCGGGGAAGACGACAACGGCCGTCTTCACTCGATCTCCTCGATGGTGTAGTCCTCGATGACGGGGTTGGCGAGGAGGCGCCGGCACATCTCGGTGACCCGGGCGGTCGCCGCGGCGGCGTCATCGCCGGAGACCTCGAGTGTGATGGTGCGTCCGAAGTGGACTTCCTCGACCTCGTCGTAGCCGAGGTCGGCTAGGGCGCGGGCGGTTTCGGCACCTTCGGGATCGGCCAACCCCTCGTTGCGGGTGATGCTGACTCTGAACCTCATCGTGGGGATGTGCTCCTATCGGTGCGGTCTGGGGTGGTCATTCGGTGGGGTCGAGGGCGCCGAGTTCGCGGAGGTACTCGGCGAAGCTGTGGCCGGTGAGCCGCTCGTAGACGTCGATGTAGCGGCGCCGGGTGTCGGTGACGACGGAGTCGGGCAACTCGCGGTGCCGGCGGGGTCTTGTCCCAGTCGGCAGCTTCGAGCCAGTCGCGGACGGGCTGCTTGTCGAACGAAGGCATCGTGGCGCCCGGCGCCCACGTATCGGCCGGCCAGTAGCGGGACGAGTCGGGGGTGAGGACTTCGTCGATGAGGATGATCTCGCCGTCGACGATGCCGAACTCGAACTTGGTGTCGGCGAGGATGATCCCGTGGCCGGCGGCATACTCGGCACCGCGGGCGTAGATCTCGAGGCTGCGCCGCCGCAGTTCGTCGTAGCGATCGTTGCCGACGAAGTCACGGGCCTCGGCTTCAGTGAGGTTCTCGTCGTGCCCAGATTCGGCCTTGGTGGCGGGCGTGAAGATGGGCTCGTCGAGGCGGTCGGCCATGTTGAGCCCTGCGGGGAGATGCTCGGTGGTCGGACCACCACCGGCCTGGTACTCCTTCCACGAAGAGCCGTAGAGGTAGCCGCGCACCACGCACTCCATGGGGATGACCTCGGCGGCTTTGACCAGCATCATGCGGCCGGCGAGTTCGTGGTGTTGCTCGGCGGTGAGGCCGGGGACATCGGCCGGGTCGGCAGACAGGAGGTGGTGGGGCGTGTCGAGGGTGGCGAACCAGTGGAGCGAGAGGCCGGTGAGGACGCGGCCCTTGTCGGGAATCGGGTTGGGGATCACCACGTCAAACGCAGAGATCCGGTCCGTGGCGACGATCAGTAGGCGGTCGTCGTCGACTCGGTAGATCTCACGTACCTTCCCCGACCCGAGATGCT
>CAWGCJ010000016.1:0-88669 GCA_963821095.1 uncultured Acidimicrobiia bacterium
AGCCGGGTCACCAACGACATCGACAACGTCTCCCAGAGCCTCCAGCAAACGATGAGCCAGTTGTTGACGTCGCTGCTCACCGTCGTGTTTGTCTTTGCGATGATGCTCTCGATCTCGTGGGTGCTTGCGCTGATCGCCCTCGTGACCATTCCGCTCACCATCGTTGTCGCCGGCACGGTCATGAGAAGGTCGCAAACCAAGTTCATCACGCAGTGGCGCCGGACCGGACGGCTCAACGCGCAGATCGAAGAGGCCTTCACCGGCCATGCGCTGGTCAAGGTCTTCGGCCGTCAGGGTGAGGTGCAGGAGACGTTCGAGGTCGAGAACGAGGAGCTGTATGAAGCCAGCTTCGGGGCTCAGTTCCTGTCGGGTCTGATCATGCCGATTGCGATGTTCATCGGGAACCTCAACTACGTCATCATCGCCGTGCTCGGCGGCCTGCGGGTTGCCAGTGGCGCCATGAGTCTCGGAGATGTGCAGGCGTTCATCCAGTACTCCCGTCTGTTCACCCGCCCGGTCACCCAGATCGCGTCGATGGTCAACCTGCTCCAGTCCGGGGTCGCATCGGCGGAGCGGGTGTTCGAGCTGCTGGATGCCGAAGAGGAGTCGCCGGACGACGGGCTCGCCGAGATTCCGACCGAGGCTCACGGGCGGGTTGCCTTTGCCGATGTCTCGTTCCGGTATGTCGAAGACCAGCCGCTGATCGAGCACGTGAGCTTCCACGTCGATCCCGGCCAGACCGTCGCCATCGTTGGACCCACAGGCGCCGGCAAGACAACGCTCGTGAACCTCATCATGCGGTTCTACGACATCGACTCCGGCCAGATCACGCTCGACGGTGTCGACATCGCCACGCTGCGACGCGACGCGCTTCGTGCGCAGACCGGCATGGTGCTCCAGGACACCTGGCTGTTCGAAGGGACCATCAGGGACAACATCGCCTACGGCCGTCCCGATGCCGACGAAGCGGACATTCTCGAGGCGGCCCGCGCCACCTACGTCGACCGCTTCGTTGCGAATCTCCCGGACGGCTACGACACGATCATCGACGACGAGGGTGGCACGGTCAGCGCAGGCGAGAAGCAGTTGATCACGATTGCCCGAGCCTTCCTTGCCGACCCCGCCCTGTTGATCCTGGACGAGGCGACGAGTTCCGTCGACACCCGGACCGAGGTGCTGGTGCAACGTGCGATGTCTGCACTGCGGGTCGACCGCACCAGCTTTGTCATCGCCCATCGCCTGTCGACCATCCGGGACGCCGATCTGATCCTCGTCATGGAGGACGGTCAGATCGTGGAGCAAGGGAACCACCAGGAGTTGTTGGAGCTTGCCGGGGCATACGCCGCGCTCTACGAGTCACAGTTCACCGGCCCCCAAACTACTGGGGATTCCCTGGGGGACCTGCGGCCGTAGAAGCGCCTGGCAAATGCCGGGTGTTTGCCCTGGGCCGGGAATCGATGAGGCCCCTTCCGAGCTGGAAGGGGCCTCATGTGTCGCAGCGCAACGGAGCTGTCCCGGAGGGCTAGGGCCTCTCGAAGACCAGCTCGTCGCCGTCTACGCCAACCCGCACCATGTCGTCTTCGACGAACCGGCCGTCGAGCAACTCCAGGGCGAGTGGGTCGGCGATGGCCCGCTGCAGCAGCCGCTTCAGCGGACGGGCCCCAAACGATGGGTCGTAGCCGTTCTCGGTGAGCCAGTCGGCGGCCTCGTCGGTCAATTCGAGGTCGATCCGGCGTGCGGCAACTCGAGCCCGCAGCAGATCGAACTGGATCCCGACGATCTTGCGCAAGTCCTCACGGCTGAGCCGATGGAACACGATCACATCGTCGACCCGGTTGAGGAACTCGGGTCGGAAGTGGCCGCGCACCACGTTCATGACGCGCTCCTCGACGGCTTCCTCGGGCAGGTCGGGATCGATGAACTCGGACCCCAGATTCGACGTCATGATCAGCACACTGTTGGTGAAGTCAACCGTGCGACCTTGCCCATCGGTGAGGCGTCCGTCGTCGAGCAGCTGCAGCAGGGTGTTGAAGACATCGGGGTGTGCCTTCTCGACCTCGTCGAGCAGGATCACCGAGTAGGGGCGGCGCCGCACCGCTTCGGTCAACTGGCCGCCCTCTTCGTAGCCGACGTATCCGGGGGGAGCGCCGATCAGGCGGCTAACCGAGTGCTTCTCCATGTACTCGGACATGTCGATTCGGACCATTGCCCGCTCATCATCGAACAGGAACTCGGCAAGAGCACGAGCCAATTCGGTCTTTCCAACCCCGGTGGGGCCGAGGAAGATGAATGAGCCGATCGGCCGGTTCGGGTCCGACAGTCCGGCACGGCTGCGCCGGATGGCGTTGGCAACGGCGTCAACCGCTTGGTTTTGGCCGATGACCCGATCATGGAGGTGCTCCTCGAGACGGATCAGCTTCTGTACTTCGCCCTCCATCAAGCGAGAAACCGGCACCCCGGTCCAGCGAGAAACGACCTCGGCGACGTCTTCCTCGCCGACCTCTTCCTTCAGCATGATGAGGTCGCTCTGGAGCTTCTCGAGTTCCTCCTGCTGCTGGACGAGCTGCGCTTCTAGGTCCGGCAGGGTGCCGTAGCGGAGCTCGGCCGCCTGTTGCAGGTCGCCGGAACGCTCGCTGCGCTCGGCCTCGGCTCGGACTTCCTCGATCCGCTGCTTCACCTCGCGGATGGCGGTGATCCGGTCCTTCTCGAGCTGCCAATGGGCGGTGAGCCGATCGAGTTCCTCACCCAAATCGGCGAGTTCCTGTTCGATAGCGCCGAGGCGGTCCTTGGAGGCAGAGTCGGTTTCCTTCTGCAGCGCGTTGCGTTCGATCTCGAGCTGACGTCTGCGCCGCTCCAACTCGTCGATCTCCTCGGGCATCGAATCGATCTCGATGCGCAGATGCGAGGCCGCCTCGTCGATGAGGTCGATCGCCTTGTCGGGCAGATGTCGCGCCGTGATGTAGCGATCAGAGAGGACCGCGGCGGCAACCAATGCGGCATCCGTGATGCGCACGCCGTGGTGAACCTCGTAGCGCTCCTTGAGGCCGCGCAGGATCCCAACCGTGTCCTCTGCCGATGGGGGAGCGACGACGACCGGGGCAAACCGGCGCTCCAGCGCGGCGTCCTTCTCGATGTGCTTGCGATGCTCGTCGAGTGTGGTGGCGCCGATCAGGCGCAGCTCGCCACGAGCCAGCATGGGCTTGAGCATGTTGGAGGCGTCCATCGAACCCTCGGCGGCGCCGGCGCCGACGATGGTGTGGATCTCGTCGATGAAGGTGATGATGCCGCCCTCTGCCGCCTTGATCTCATCGAGGGTGGCCTTGAGGCGCTCCTCGAACTCACCGCGGTACTTGGCACCGGCCACCATTGCGGCCAGGTCGAGCGCGATGATGCGCTTGTTCTTCAAGCCTTCCGGCACGTCACCGTTGACGATGCGTTCGGCGAGGCCCTCGACGATCGCCGTCTTGCCGACGCCGGGTTCGCCGATCAAGACCGGGTTGTTCTTCGTGCGGCGGGTCAGGACCTGGATCACCCGGCGGATCTCGTCGTCGCGCCCGATGACGGGGTCGAGCTTGCCGGCGGCAGCCAGCTTGACCAGATCGCGCCCATACTTCTCGAGAGGCTCGAGGGTGTCTTCGGGGTTCTGCGACGTCACCTGTTGCGCCCCGCGCACTCCAGCTAATGCGTTGAGGATGGCGTCCTTGGTGATGCCCAAAGCGCGCAGCGATGCTCCAACATCGTTGTTCGAGCCGGCGAGGGCAAGAAGGATGTGCTCCATCGACACGTACTGATCCTTCATGGCCCGCATCTCGGTCTGGGCTGCCTCGAGGACGGCGAGCGTCGCGGGGTCAAATCCGACCTCCCCGGCATCCCCGTGCACGCTCGGAACCGACGCCAATGAGCGATCGATCGGGCCGCGCAGTTCAGCCGGGTTCACGTCGAGCTTGGTGAGGAGCGGGTAGACGATCGTATCCGTTTGCCCAAGAAGGGCCTCCAAGAGATGGCCGGGTGCCACCGCTTGGTGGTGGCGCCGCGCCGCCCCGTCGCGGGCCGCCAGGATGGATTGCTGGGCTTTTTGAGTGAAGACGTTGATATCCATGGCTTGAGTTGGGTTGTTCCTTTTTTGGTGGGATCTCCCCAATGTCAACCAGAATAGCACGACATCTATGCCAAATAATATGAGTCGATGACCATCAACTTTGAGATGGAGTTTCCCCGAGAAAGTGGATGACAGGGCAGGGTCGACCTGCGTAAGCTTGTCGCCGTGGGAGTACCGGATACCTCGTCTCGAATTCGTGGCGCCATCGCGGCCGCCTGCGGCAGCGCAATCGGTGCGCTCGTGGTCGGCGCGGTCTTCGTGAGTTTCTTCGACCGTGCCCCGGACGAAACGTGGGTCAACATCCTGGTCGGTGGGGCGTTCTGGTTGACGGCTTCGGCAGTTGCCGGATTGGGAGCCTGGCTGGCGACTCGACCCTTCTACTCGGATGCCGCCAAGACAGGGTTCTCGGTGTTTGTCATCGGCGGCCTCCTACCGTATCCGGCCTACATCGTGTGGCTGGTGGTTCGGCCCGACCCGATGGTGCTCTACTTGGCGATAGCGATCATTGCCGGGGTGGCGGCCCAGTTGCTCGTCAGCAGACTCGACTGGTCACGGGGTACACCGTCCCTGCCGGTCCAGGATGTGGCCTGACCCATTCTGAGTCTGTGACCCTTTGGCCGTTGATGCGCCGGGTGTCATACTCAGCGACATGAGACCGCTCACGGACTTGTTTGTCAGCGCCCTGGGTGCCCAGATGTCGCTGGTGTCGCTGGTGCTCTACGAAGCGTGGCCCAAGTTCCTCGACAACGTGATCTTCGACGACTCCCGGCTCGGGCTCGGCATGTCTCGCGATCAAGCGAACTGGACGTTCTGGACGCTTGTGCTCGTGGTCGGTTTGGCGGTTGGTCTGGTCTGGCGCTGGCACCGAGCCGAGTTGTCGGTGCGAGTCGGGATCTCCACCGCGGTCGTTCTGATCGCCACGTCATACCTGCAGTTTTGGATCACCTACGGCGAGCTGGCGAGCTTGGAGAACTTCGGGCTTGTCGTCGTGGACGGCTGGATGTGGTTCTGGATTGTCCTTGCTCCGCTGCTTGGTGGCGCCTGGTGGGTGCGTGAACTTCGCCGCCCGCGGTCCTCGGGCAGGCCATCGGCCGCCGGCTGATCCGCAACACCGTGTCGTTGCCAACCTAGGGTTGCCACTCATGAACGGTGGATCTGGCTTTGCAGCGCGCGGCGGATGGTGGGTGGCAGCCCAGGTAATCGCCTTCGGGGTCGTCGCCGTAGCCCTGTTGTGGGCTCCGGAGCGGGTCGTTCCCGGCATCGTGGCCGTACTCGGCTGGCTGTTGGTGGCTGTCGGCGGAGGCTTGGCCATCGACGGTGTCTTCCAGATCCGCGGCCACCTCACCGCCTACCCCGCTCCGCTGGACCACGGGCAGTTGGTTGAGCACGGCTCGTACCGGCTGGTCCGACATCCCATCTACGGCGGCTTGGTGATCGGCGTGATTGGCCTCGCCGTCGCCTCGGGCAATCTGACCGCATTGGTCGCCGGGTTGGTGCTGGGCGCCTTCTTCTATGCGAAGTCGGGGTTCGAGGAGACGCTGCTCGAGGACAAGTACGTCGATTACCCGCAGTATCAGCGCCGGGTTACCCGGCGTTTGATTCCATGGCTCCTCTGAGCCGGGCTCCGCAATGACGGAACTCTTTGCCCTGAGTTCGGCGGCCCTGTTTGGCGTCGGTGACTTCATGGGCGGCTACGCGGCACGTCGTGCCAGCCCGCTGCGGGTGACTGCGCTGGCACAACTGGTCAGCCTCGCAGTGCTGGTTCCACTCGTGCTGATCGTGCCGGCGACGGTCGTGACCGGATCGGACCTGGCGTGGGGGGCGGTCGGCGGGGTCTTCGGGGTCCTCGGAATCGTCGGGTTGTACACCGCGCTGTCTCGAGGTCCGATGGGGGTGGTCGCTCCGATCACCGCTGTGCTGGGAGCGGTCGTCCCGGTAGCCGTTGGCCTCATCGTGGGTGAGCGTCCTGAGGCTCTCGCCATGATCGGGGTTGTGTTGGGCCTCGTCGCGATTGCATGGGTATCCGCCGGATCGGGCCCCAGCGGACCGATCGACCGCTACGCACTGCTGCCGGCTGTTGTCGCCGGAGTTGGGTTTGGTCTCTTCTTTGTGTGCCTGGCACAAACGGACGAGGCTGCAGGCATGTGGCCGCTGGCTGCGGCGCGCGCCGTCTCCGTTCCGGTCATCGTCCTGCTGGCCGCCCGCACCGGGTCGATCCTGCCCGCCAAGCCGGCTCGCCCGGTCGCCGGGGGAGCCGGCGCCATCGACATGCTGGCCAACGGGTTCTTCGTCGCGGCCGCCCAGCGCGGCCTGCTTTCTGTTGTTGCCGTGCTGAGTGCGCTGTATCCGATCGGCACGGTCCTGCTGGCCCGGATCGTGCTTGGGGAGCGACTGTCGCGCGGCCAGCTTGCCGCAGTTGGTGTTGCCGTCGCCGCCATAGCGCTGATTGGGATCGCATGAACGGCTACGCCGAGATCAGCAACCATCCTCGGGTCCTGCGTGTCTTTGGAACCACTCGGCGCGACCTGTTCGAGCAGGCCGCCTTTGCCCTGTTCGACCAGGGCTACGTTCTCGAACAGATTGCCGCCACATACTCGCGCCCGGTGATGGCGGCCGGAGATGACATCGGAGAGCTACTCGGCAACTGGCTGGCTGAGCTGCTCGAGATGAGCCACACCAACCAGATCGCCCCGTCGTTCTTCATCGTCGATCGCCTCGAGGACGGCGGAGTTCAGGGTTCGGCGGCGGGGATGCCGATCGAGGAATCCGTTCGTCGCAGTGTGGTCGTAACCGGACTCGCCACGCCTCCGTCCGATCCGATTGCCGTCCCTGAAGGCTGGTGGGTGGATCTCACCGTCGACCTCGAGCCGCGGCTGCGTTCCATCTGAGTATGGAGCCGGCATCTTTCGGGGAACTAATGGGCGGCAGCGGGGTCAAACCTCTTGGCTAATGTCCTGGGACGCTGCGGCTCTGCGCTCATTTTTCGCGCATCCGGTGGCGGTTCAGACTGACGCAGATCAGAAGTGTTCCAAATGGAGGAGTGGGATGAAGAAACTGGCAACGGAGTTCAAAGAGTTTGCAATGGGAGGAAACCTCGTCGAGACCGGCGTGGCGCTGGTCATGGCGTTGGCGCTGGCCGCGGTGATCAACTCTCTCGTCGAGAACGTGCTGATGCCGATCGTGGGGATCATCTTTGGCGAGCCATCGTTCGATAGCCTGACGTGGACCGTCAACGGATCGGTGATCCTGTATGGCTCGTTCATCACCGCCCTGGTGTCGTTTGTCGCGATCGCCTTTGCGGTGTACTTCTTCATCGTGAAGCCCTACAACGCCTACAAAGAGCGTGTGGCGTCCGGCGAGGAAGAAGAGCCTGCCGCTCCACCCGAGGACATCGCGTTGCTACGCGAGATCCGCGACAGCCTCGCCAAGTAGTTCGCAACAGCGTTTGGAGGGAATCGACCGGCAAGGCAAGGGGTTCTGCTTGGTGACCAACCAAATTCGAGCTGGGAGCAAGATCACGTGGCGAAAGCAGAATGGAACGGCGCGGTGATCGCGCAGAGCGATGACACCATCGTCGTCGAGGGCAACCACTATTTCCCCCCAGACAGCCTCTCCAGCGAGTATTTCACGCCGAGCAGTGCACAGTCCGTGTGTCCGTGGAAGGGGAAGGCAAGCTACTTCGACATCTCGGTTGACGGTCAAGTCAACTCTGGTGCGGCCTGGTACTACCCGAGCCCGAAGCCGGCCGCCGCGGATATCCGAGACTACGTGGCCTTCTGGCGCGGGGTTCGGGTCGAAGCTTGATCGGAGTGCTCGGCGGGCCGTCAGCGGGGGAGTGCGTTGAGAGCGGCGCCAAGTTCAGCGTGGAGGCGTGCCACGGCCTGAGGTGGCCACGTCCGGGGGTCGTCTCGTAGGAACGAGGTTTGGTCGACTCGATTGTCGAATACCGCGGTCGGGAGTCGGTAGGTATGACCATCCCGCTCGACGACGATTTCATCCCCGTCGCCTTGGGAAACGAGCCACAGCAGGTCGTCCATCCCATAGTCACCGCGCATCACCGCGTCGGGAACACCGTGATACAGGATCGAAGCATCGCCCTGCCGCCCCGGTTGGCCTCGGTCGTCGTTGCGGCGCCTACTCTCCTCGGGCGTCACCTGTACGTAGAGGATCGCCGCCCGGCACAGAATCTGGGGGCTCAGCAAGCCGAGCGCGTATTCGTACCCAAACGGTGGTGCGATCGGGGGTACCGAGCCTTCGGGGCCGCCGCGGGCAAACTCGATGACGACGGTGGCGCCGGCGGGGTCCACCTCACCAAGGGCGGATAGCTGAACCCACAGCTCGTCCGCCTCCGCGTCGAGTGCCGTCGCGATGCTGGCGCGCACCTCGGGCGAGAGCGTGGCCAGAGCCGGTGGCGCACCAACGCTGACCCGGGCGCGATCGATGCGATCGAAGAGCCATTCCGCCGGCGAAGCCGGTTTGTCCCCGACGCCAACTCCAAGCGCGGCGTAGTCCTCGTTGATGAGGATCATCAGTGTTCCCCAGTCGAGGGGCTCATCCATCGGCAGGTCGTCGGAGACGAAGAAACGCGGCGCCTCGCCTCTGGCCCGCAACTCCTGGGAAATCCGCCGCATCAGATGGACGTAGGGATAGTCGTCGAGTTGGATCGTCGGACCGAGGTGGTAGTCGGCGGCAAGGACGGATTGGGGAACCGATCCGAGGTAGCGGCGGATCTCGGACTTCCCGGAAGCGGGAAGCGCCAGAAGCAGAAGTGTGTCGATCAGTCGGCCATTCACGGCCACAACGATAGATCTGCGACGAGGCCCGTAGTATTTGCTTCATGATTCCCCTTCGCATCATCGAAAGTGAACGCGACGGCTTCGACGAACCGGTGGTCGAACTGTGGCGCGACGACGACTTCATCGGGATGGTTTTCTGGGACGGTGACCTCGCGGTCGTCCAGATCTACTCGGATGAAGACGGCGACGTCTTCGACCTTGGTGCCGCCGAGCTGCTGCGTGCCGTTGAACTCGCCGAGGCGATCGTCACGCCGGAAGAGTTCATGATGGACAACGGCGGGATGGTGGCGCTCGACAGAAGTCCTGATGTCGACGAGGACGACGACTGGTCGCAAGAACATCCCGCGACGTTGGCGCTGGTCGGTGAGTTCGACCCCCAGGCGGCCCATCGCAATGCCGACGGCGAAGGGTTCTTCCCACTTGACGTTGCCGACGAGTTCATCCGGCGTTGTGACGAATTGGACCTCGCGGTCGTCGAGATGGAGGGGTTCGACCTCGAAGGCCCGGTCCTCAAACCCCGGCCGAACCTCAACCTGACCGTCCGGGTACCCGGCGTGGACGACTGGTCCATCTTCCGTCCGGCGGCCAACGCCATGGCCCTCGACACGCTCAAGGACTGGCCGACTCGCACGACGCTGGTCATCGCCTTCGTGGTCCAGCAACCCGACGGCGAGGCATTTGTGGCGTAGAGCCGAGCCGGGGCTAGATCGCTCCAAGTCGCGCCCTCAGGCGAAGAAGAGTGCGGTGCCCATTGCCAGATAGAGCAAGCCGGCCAGAATCGGAATGTTGGACACTGCGGTTTCGTGTCGGGTCGTTTCCCACGGCTGGCCGTAGCGGGCGAGTTGGTACAAGGTGTTGATGATCGGGCCAAAGATCATGGTCACGACTCCAAGCCCGATCGTGACGTAAGCAACCATCCGCGTTTCGCCGATGGGTTGACAGGGAAAGTCGCCCGGCTCCTTGAACGATTCGCAGAAGCTCAACCAGCGGTCTTGAAACCACAGGGCGAACAAGGCGGCCACTGCGAACGAGACCGCGACCATCAACGGGACTCTGATCCAACGGGACGAGAAGGTCCGTTTGAGTGGACCTGGTTCCGTAGGCTGCCGGCGATCCTGCAGGGTCTCCATCCGATCAGCGTACCGCGACGGTTTGATTTGTATATGGCCGACCGCGGCGACGAACCGCGGCGACGAACCGCGGCTACGAACCGCGGCGACGGTTGGTCAGTCGACCACCACCAGGTCGGTTGGGTAGCCGTTGAGCTTTCTTCCCCCGTCCGTTTCGCACACGATGATGTCTTCGACCCGTGCCCCGATCTCGTCGGAGCGGTACAGCGAAGGCTCGATTGTGAACGTCATGCCGGGCTCGAGCGGGGTTTCGTCCTCTTCGGAGATATACGGCAGTTCGTGGACGTCGAGTCCGATGCAGTGCCCGGTGCGATGGCGGAAGCGGTCGCCGAGACCGGCGGCGACGATGACATCGCGGCAGGCGTGATGCACGGCTGCGGCGGTGACGCCGGGCCGCACCGCCGCAAGGCCGGCGGCTTGGGCTTCCATCACGAGGTCGTATCCGGCCACAAAGCTCGCGGTCGGTTCACCAACGTGGATGGTTCGGCCGAAGTCCGAGCAGTAGCCGTCGACCACCGCACCAAAGTCGAACGAAACAGAGGTGCCGGGCACGATTGTGTCGGATGACAGCCGAGTGTCGGCATCGCGGTCGAGCCCAACCCCGATGCTCCACACACCCGTGTCGAACGACGGGACCCGGGAACCGGCGAGCGCCATCTGATGGTCGATCTCCTCGGCGAGTTCACGCTCAGTGACGCCGGAGCGCACCTTTCCCGTCACCGCCGCCATGGCGGTGTCGGCAATGGAGGCGGCCCGCTGCATGTACACCAGTTCGTCCGCGCTCTTGGTGCGTCGCATCACATTGATCAGCGGCGAGGCGTTCCCCAACTCGGGTGATGAGAAGGCGTCGAGGGCGTGAACCACGGCATCGCCCCAGAGGCGCGCCCCGATCCCGAGCCGCCGCACGGTGCCAAAACGTGACGCCGCGGCGGCGAACGTCGCGAAGCCATCGTCGAGCTCTGCCACCGTGATGAGATCTCCCGGGATCCCTGCCGGCAGATCGAACTCGACCATCATCCTGGGCAGGACAAACACGGGCTCGGTGTCAACGCCGATCAGCATGCCCGCCGTCCAGTCGTGCGGGTAGCCAATGTCCCCAAAGGTGGGCACCCGCCGCTCGAGCCCGGTCAGGTACTGAAGGTCGGCAGAGATCGGTATGAAGGCGGCATCGAAGCCCGCGACCTCCATGGCGGTCTGGAAGCGGCGGCGGCGGTCGGCGTAGTTGAAAGGGAGCATGGCGCTGAAACTAGGCGACGAGGCCACCACAATGCCACTCGCCGTTGGGCAACCTGGCTTGTCTGACGATGCGGTTTTTGGAGAATCGCGCTAGCTTGAAGGGGTGCAGGGCTAGATAGTTCTGCAGAAGGCATTGGAGGAGGCTTCCGAATGACCAAGAGACTTCTATTGGTCGTGTTCGTGCTTGCTCTCGTTGCGGCCGCATGCAGCGATGACAGCGCGGATACCACCACCACGACAAGTGGCGGCGACCAGCCGACCACAACGACCACCACGGCTGCGCCGGGTGAGACCACCACGACGACGGCAGCACCTGAAACGACGACGACGGCAGCAGAGGTAGCTCTGCAGTGCCCCAGCGAAGCTGGGGGAGGCACCGTCATCATCGGGACAACCGACGCGATCGCCAGCCTCGACCCTGCGGATGCGTATGCGACCCGCGACTGGGAGATCCTGAAGAACTTTGGTGAGCCACTGCTCAAGTGGGTCCCCGGTTCAGGCGACGAGTTGGTACCTGGGATTGCGGCAGGGATGCCGGTAGCCAGTGAGGATGGGCTGTCTTGGACCATCGCGCTGCAAGATGGGCTGACGTTTGGTGACGGGACGCCGCTCACCGCCGATGTCGCCGCAGCGCAGCTGACCCGGCTGCTGACCATTTCGGAGACCGGTCCGAATCAGGTCGGTTTGACCTTGGGCAACCCGTATGTCGACAGCATCGAAGCTGTCGACGAAACGACGCTCCAGTTCAACCTGCCGGCTCCGATTGCGTTCTTCCCGCAGTTGCTGGCAAGCGCGGCGTACATTCCGCCGAACCCGGCAATCTTCACCGAGGGCGAGCTCAACATCTTCCCTGATGCGCCGCTCACGGGCACGGGACCGTGGATCGTCACGGAGATTGTTCCGGACGAGACGTTGACGCTCGAGCCCAACCCGAACTACTACGGCGATGCACCGAAGCTCGACAAGGTGATCGTCCGCCAGTTCGCCGATCCGCAGTCGATGGCCCTAGCCGTCCAGAGCGGTGAGATCGATGTGGCGTGGCGCATTCTTGGTGCCGAGTTGGCCAATCGAGCTTGGCGACGTCGACGGACTCAACTCCGTTGTCGTGCCGGCCGGTCCGATTCGTTACTTGATCATCAACCACGTGCTCGAGCCGACGAATGATCCGAATGTGCGCAAGGCGATCGCTTCGGTGATCGATCGTGACGAACTGTCCGACGTCATCTTCGGTGGCGCCGTCGATCCGCTCTTCTCACAGGTGCCTCCGGGCTTCCTGGGAGCCAATGAAGCGTTCGACACGGCGTACGCATCACCAGATCTCGATGAGGCACGTGCCTACCTCGAGGCCTCGGGTTACTCCGAGGACAACAAGCTGGTGCTGCCCGTCTGGTATCCGCCGGAGCACTACGGTGCCACGACGGCCGACGGCGTACTGCTCGTCGTGCAGCAGCTCGAAGCCACCGGCTTGATCGAGGTCGACGTCCAGGCCCAGGAGTGGGGCACCTACATCGGCGCTGTTGTCAGCGGCGAGGAGTATCCGGTGTCCGTGCTCGGCTGGTTCTTCGACTTCCCGGATCCGGAGAACTATCTCCAGCCGTTCATCGAGAACGGTGGCATCGGGACCATGGTGACGTCCAAGGAGGGCGACATCACCCCGGGTGTGGACCCGCAGTTGCTCGAGCTGTTGTCGGCGTCTCGTACTGAGACCGACCCGACGGCACGTGCCGCGATCCTCGACGAGTTGCAGAACGTGTACGCCGACGAGGTCGTGACCGTTCCGCTGTGGATCGAGCCCGAGTTCATCGTGTACCGCGATGGCGTTTGCGGCGACGCCAGCCTGCCGAACCCCGAGTCACTCAACATTGGCGCGACGATGGAGTTCGTCTACTCGGTGCTGGGTACCGACGGCAGCTAGGTTCGCTCAGCGGACTCTCGCAATGAATTTTGGGGGAGGGCTTCGGCCCTCCCCCAAGTTCCGACACCAACGATCCGATAGGCCACAATGCACCCACTGCTCCTGCTCTTTTTGATCATCGGCATCCCTGCCGCGATCGGGCTGGCCTACATCTTCCTGCGCG
Organism: uncultured Acidimicrobiia bacterium; assembly: GCA_963821095.1. Taxonomy (GTDB): domain Bacteria; phylum Actinomycetota; class Acidimicrobiia; order Spongiisociales; family UBA5794; genus CAVPHV01. The sequence goes on from CAWGCJ010000016.1 coordinate 13,340, forward strand.
GCAGCCCGGGGCTGCGTTCGTACATGACAACGAGGATCGCGTTGACGATCCCGATGATCCTGATCTTGGCGACTGTGGTGTTCTTTGTCATGCGGATCCTGCCGGGAGACCCCATCGACTCGACGTTGGGCCCCAAGGGCACCGCCGAGATCAAGGAACGTTTCGCCGAGCAGCACGGCCTCGATGACCCCATCATGGTTCAGTACGGCCGCTTCGTGGTTTACATCTTCACGCTCGACTTCGGCAATTCCCTGATCCAATCGCAGCGCCCGATTGTTGATGAACTCGGTGAGCGACTACCGGCAACACTCGAGATGATCATTCCTGCAACTCTGCTCGCCCTCGGGTTGGGCATATTCCTCGGTACCAGGGCGGGGATAAAACGAAAGAGCGCGACCGACTACGGGGCGCGCATCTTCAGCGTCATGATCTATGCAATGCCGATCTTCTGGCTCGGCCTGCTGTTTCAGCTGATCTTTGGGGTGTGGTTGGGGTGGACCCCCATTGCCGGCAGGATCGATCCCCAGATTCCGTTGGAGCGGACCACCAACCTGTTGGTGGTCGACTCGATCATCACCGCCAACTGGGCGGCGCTACGCAGTGTGCTGGCGCATCTCATCCTGCCGACGCTCACGCTTGGGCTCGTGCTTTCGGGAGTGTTCCTGCGCCTCACCCGCATCAACGTGATCGAGGCCAACCAGGAGGACTACGTCGCCGCGGCTCGCGCTCGTGGCGTGAGCCAGGGAACGATTACACGGCGATACGCGCTGCAGAACGCCATGATCCCTGTGATCACTCTGATCGGCCTCCAGGTGGCGATCCTGCTGGCCGGAGCGGTGCTCACCGAGACCGTCTTTGCCTGGCCGGGGATGGGGAGATACCTGATCCAACGCATCCTGTCGCGTGACTTCACCGCGGTGCAGAGCGTGATCGTCTTCTTTGCACTCTTTGTTGCGCTGATCAGCCTGGCCGTTGACATCGTGTATTCACTCCTCGACCCGCGAGTGCGGTACTGATGCCCGATCCGGTCTTGATGGAGGTTCCCGAAGAGGAGCAATGGGAGGTCGACCTCGGCCAAGTTGGGTTGTTCCGCAGGGTCTTGAACGGTCGGAAGTGGTACGGCGTCGACTGGTGGATGGTCGTCATCTCCTCGGCCATGGTCCTGTTCTTCATCCTCATCGCGTTCTTCCCAGGATTGATCGCTCCTCACGATCCGCTCGAGCAGGTCGGCCCGCGGTTCCTGCCGCCCGGCGAGGTGCCGGACGGAGAGGTCCTCGTCCTGCGGGTCGACTCGCCGATCGAATCGCTGGTAGACCTGGCGGGGCAGGGCCGGGTCCCCACCGCCGTCGTGCAGGGCGCCCCCTCGAGCGAGGATGTCCGCTCTGAGGCAGATCGCGTCTCGGATGAGCTGGCTGCTGCGGGCTCTGAGGACAAGGTGCGGTTGCGGATTGTCCGGGTCGAGACGCTCGAGGACATGGTCGCGGCGGTTCAGACTGGCGAGGTCGAGCTCGGCGTCGGTTCGGCGCAGGAACTCGGGCCGCTGCTGGCCGACAACGCTGAGGTGGTCATCGCCGGGCCGATCACCGGCGAAAAGGGTGGCCAATCCTTCCCCCTCGGGACCAATCAGATCGGTCAGGACGTGCTGAGCCGGCTCGCCTGGGGGGCCAGGATCGCCTTGATCATCGGCTTCACCGCGTCACTCTTCTCGCTGTTCCTCGGGGTGCCGCTCGGACTGTTGGCCGGCTACACGGGTGGGAAGTTCGACCGGGGCCTCACGCTGGTGATGGACAGCCTCTATGCCTTCCCCGGTCTGATCCTGGCCATCGCCATCGCCGCCGTCCTCGGCCCCAGCATCATCAACGTGATCGTCGCCATTGCGGTGCTCTACATCCCCACTTACTACCGCATCGTGCGCGGCCAGACGCTCTCAACCAAAGAGGGGCTCCACGTCGAGGCCGCGGTCAGCATCGGCGCCACCAAGAGTTCCATCATGCGCCGCTACATCTTTCCGATCGTGGTTCCATCGGTGGCCATCATCTTCTCGGTCAACATCGCCGATGCCATTCTCACCGGGGCTGCGTTGAGCTTCCTCGGCTTGGGCCTGCCACCCACGACGCCCGACTGGGGGATTGACCTGGCCCGAGGTCAGGAGTTCATCCAGCGGGCGTGGTGGCTGATCACGTTCCCCGGCATTGCCGTGATGCTGGTCGTGTTGGCCTTCACGATGCTCGGTGAAGGACTCATGGAAATCTTCAATCCGAAGCTCAGGAAACAATGACCGACGACATCATCTATTCGATTCGCAATCTCGATGTCGAGTACGACACCCGGGTCGGTGGGGTACGGGCCGTCGACAACCTCTCGCTCGACATCCGCAAAGGGGAGATACTCGGCCTGGTCGGCGAGTCCGGCTGCGGCAAGTCGACGCTCGGCAAGGGCATGATGCGGACCATCAGCACCCCCGGCCACATCGTGGGTGGTGAGCTGTGGTTTGAGGGCACCAACCTGATGACGCTCAGCGAAAAGCAAATGAGCGACGTTCGGGGCAACAAGATCGGCATGGTGTTCCAGGACCCGATGACGTCGCTCAACCCGCTGATGCGGATCGTCGACCACCTGACCGAGGCGATTCGAACCCACTACCCGCAGGTATCGGAGCAGGCGGCCAGGGAGCGGGCGATCGAGATGGTGAAGGAGCTGGGGATTCGCCCCGAGCGGATCGATGACTATCCGCACCAGTTCTCAGGCGGTATGCGTCAGCGGATCATGATCGCCCTGGTGCTGGCGCTCAATGGATCGCTCATCATCGCCGATGAGCCGACCACGGCCCTCGATGTGATCGTGGAGGCTCAGTTCCTCGACACGCTGCGAGATCTGCGTGAAGAGTTTGAACTGACCATCCTGCTGATCACCCACAACATCGGCGTTGTGGCCGAGCTGGCCGATCGAGTCGCGGTGATGTACGCCGGGAAGATCGTCGAGATCGCCGACGTCGATCCGTTGTTCCTCGACACCAAGCATCCCTACAGCCGCGGCCTCCTCAGCTCTGTCCCCAACATCGATGTCGACAATCAGGAGCTCTACAAGATGGAGGGTGCTCCGCCCAATTTGATCGCTCCCCCGGCCGGGTGCCGGTTCCACCCCCGTTGCCCATATGCGGTTGAGCTCTGCGCCAATGAGGAGCCCGATCTGCTGCCGACCAACGGCAGCGAGCAGCTTGCCTCGTGCTGGATCTACAGCGATCGGCAAGATCGCCCCACGGAGGACGTCTCATGACCGACCAGGATGCCCTCGTCAGGTTCGACCACGTTGAGAAGTTCTTCCCCGTGCCCAAGGGCTTCATCGCCGGCCTGCGTTCGCGCGGCGCCGGAGAGGCGGTCAGGGCCGTCGACGACGTTTCGTTCGAGATCAGGCGCGGCGAGGTGTTGGGCCTGGCCGGCGAAAGTGGGTCCGGCAAGTCAACGGTTGGCCGCCTCGCGCTGCGTCTCCTCGACCCCACTGCAGGCACGGTGTACTTCGACGGAATCGACCTGGCGACCCTCAAATCAGAAGAGATGCGCAAGACTCGCAGTCGGATGCAGGTTGTGTTCCAGGATCCGCTTGCGTCGCTGAACCCCCGGATGACCATCGGGCAGGCTGTCGCCCACCCGGCTCAAATTCACATGCCGGAGCTGTCGGCCAAGCAGCGGCGCGAAGAGGTCTACGAGATGTTCAGCGCGGTCGGCCTCGACCCGCCGGCGTACTACTACGACAAGTACCCCCACCAAATCAGTGGTGGCCAGCGGCAGCGAGTCGTGATGGCCCGCGGCCTGATCACCCGCCCCGACCTGATCGTCGCCGATGAGCCGATCGCAATGGCCGACGTGTCGGTGCAGGCGCTGCTGCTCGATCTGATGATGAAGCTCAAAGATGACTTCAACCTCACCTATCTGTTCATCACCCACGACCTGGCGACCACCAAATACCTGTGTGACCGGATCGCGATCATGTACCTGGGCAAGATCGTTGAGATCGGCACCCTACGCGAGGTCTTCACTAACCCCGAGCATCCCTACACCAAAGCGCTCCTCTCGGCGGTTCCCGTGCCGGATCCCCGCCATCGCCGGACGGAACCGCTTCCCCAAGGGGAGATACCAAACCCGATCAACCCGCCGCCCGGCTGTCATTTCCACCCGCGGTGTGCCATCGCCGCAAAGGGGATCTGCGACGTCGAGGTTCCAAAGCTGCTGCAGTGGCGAGACGAGGAAGACCACCTGATCTCATGTCATCTCCGCACCGGGGCTCACCAGGATCTCGATCCCGAGCGACAGAGCACCTAGCAACAACTGCGTCCGCCGGGCCTTGCGACCCAACGGGCGCGTGGTGGTGCTCGGTGACCCGCTGCTGGCCTACTCGAACGGTGTGCTGCGGCGAATGTCGGGTAGGTTGCGCCGCCGAATGGTCACCTGACGAATCGACTGTGGGTCGCTCTGGGGATGTCCGCTCATCCTGACCTCGGCCTCGCCGAGGAGACGGCGGAGCCGGTCGACCTGGCTGCGTAGCCTTCTGTTGTCCTCGCGGAGGTGTAGGATCCGCCGCACCCCCTCCAGGTTGACGCCCGCTGCGGTGAGTTCCTGGATCAGCCCCAGCCGCTCGAGATCCTCGTTTGAGTAGCGGCGGGTGCCGCCGGGCGTGCGGTACGGCTCGATGAGCCCTTTCCGTTCATAGATCCGCAGCGTCTGCGGGTGGACTCCGGCCAGTTCGGCCGCAACCGAGATGATGTAGACGGCTTCTTCTCGTGTGCTCATCGGCTACACCCCTAGATGCGAACGTGGGTTGTCGTCGGCGCGGTTGTCGCGCAGCTGCTCGAGCAGCGTACGGTCATCGTCGGTCAGGTCATCGGGGACGGCGATCTCGACGGTCACCATCAGGTCACCTGTGCCCTTCGCAGTCTCGATTCCCTTGCCACGCACCCGGAACTTCTTACCAGGCGCAGTGCCGGCCGGAATGCGGAGTCTCACCTTGCCATCGAGCGTCGGCACATCTATGTCGGCCCCGAGTGCGGCTTCGAAGTAGGTGATCGGAACGGTGATCGAGAGGTTGCGACCTCGTCGGCCGAAGAGCGGATGGTCGGGGACATGGACGGTCACGTAGAGATCTCCGTTGGGGCCGCCGTTGCTCCCTGGAGAGCCTTGGCGCTTCAGGCGAATCTTGGCGTTGTTGGACACACCCTTGGGGATCTTGACCTTGACCAGCTGCCCGTTGATGGTGAGCTGCTTGACGACTCCCGAGATGGATTCGTGGAAGGTGAGCTCCATCTCGGCGTTGACGTCGTGACCGGCCCGAGGCTGATTCGCCGCCTGCCGGAAGAGGTCGCCGAATCCCCCTCCGCTGAAGAGGTCTCCAAACCCTGAGCCACCCCCGGAGGTGGCTGCGCCCCCGAAGAGATCCTCGATCGTCACGCGCTGCTGGGGACCGCCGGGACCGCCGACGAAGTACCCCATTTCCCGGGCGTGGTCGTACTCCTTGCGGGTATCGGAATCGCCGAGCACCTCGTAGGCCTCGTTGACTTCCTTGAACCGCGCCTCGGCAACCGTGTTATCGGGATTCGTGTCGGGGTGGTTCTCGCGGGCCAGCTTGCGGTACGCCTTCTTGATCTCCTTGTCCGACGCATCCTTGGAGACGCCGAGGACGGCGTAGTAATCCGTCTCGAGCCATTCTCTGCGCATGGTCGCTCCTTTAGGCATGTCCGACGGTCACCAGGCTGGCTCGGACCAGCCGGCCCCGCAGGGTGTATCCCCTGCGCAGCTCTTGTTCGACGACGAGGTCGCCGTCGCCGCCGCCCGGACCTGCCACCGCCTCATGGACCGCCGGATCAAATGGGGCGCCCGCTGCGACGACGGGCTCGAACGACTCGCCCGCCAGCGTTTCCATCAGCAGTGCGTGGGTTCCCTTGAGCCCGGCGAGGATCTTCTCCTCGTTGGGTGACTGGGGTTCGTAGGCCATGGCCGCATCGAAGCTGTCGAGTGTCGGAAGCAGCTGCTCGAGGATGCGCTGTGAAGCCCGCAGTGTGTTCTCGGCCTGATCGCGTTCGACCCGCTTGCGAAAGTTCTCGAAATCGGCTGCCACCCGCTGCAGGGTTTCGAGGTACTCGCCGGCCTCCTGGCGCGCCTCGGCCAACTCCCGCAGGAGGAGCGCCTGAGCGAGCGCTGGGTCTTGCGGCAGCTCGAGGCCAAGCTCGGCCGCGGTTTCGGTCATATTGAGCTCCATCGGCTCGATCAATTCGACCTCGATCTCTTCGATCTCCGGTACGACGGCCGGGTCGAGCAAGCTGTCGATGGTGTCCTCAGGGGCCGGCACGTTCTCGTCGGCCAGCCCGGGGACGGGGTTGTGATTGTTGTCATTGGTTGTCATGGTGTCGCTCTGTTCGGCGTGGGGTGATGGCGCCTACTCGGCGCCATCACCTTCCTCGTCGATGATCTCAGCCTCAACCACATCGTCGCCCTCGGAGGACTCGCCACCGGTCTCGGCAGTCTGGGCCTCAGCGGCCGCCTGCTCGTAGATCATCTGGCCAATGCTCTGGGCACCCGTCATCAGATCGTTGGTGGCTGCCTTGAGGTCCTCCGTTGAGGCATCCTCAGCCAGGAGCTTGCGCACCTTCGTGATTTGCTCCTCGACGGGCTGCTTCACCTCTTCGGTGACCTTGTCGCCGAGCTCTGCAATCTGCTTCTCGGTCTGATAGGCCAGGTGGTCGGCCTGGTTGCGAGCCTCGGCATGCTCTCGGCGGTTGGCGTCTTCGTTGGCATGCGTCTCGGCATCACCGACCATCCGGTCGATGTCGTCCTGTGACAGCGCAGTGCCGCCGGTGATCGTGACCTGTTGGGTCTTGCCGGTGCCGAGGTCCTTCGCCGACACGGCAACGATGCCGTTGGCGTCGATGTCGAAGGTGACTTCGATCTGTGGCACTCCGCGCGGCGCCGGGGCGAGGCCGGTCAGCTTGAAGCGGCCAAGCGAGTTGTTGTCCGACGCCATGGCCCGCTCACCCTGCAGGACGTGGATCTCAACCTCGGGCTGGCCATCGGCCGCCGTTGTGAAGATCTCGCTGCGACGAGAGGGGATGGTGGTGTTGCGTTCGATCATCTTGGTCAGCACGCCACCCTCGGTCTCAACACCCAGCGTCAGCGGCGTCACATCGAGCAGCAAGATGCCCTTGACGTCGCCCTTGAGCACGCCGGCCTGGATGGCGGCGCCGAGTGCGACGACCTCATCGGGGTTGACACCCTTGTGGGGCTCCTTGCCGGCCAGTTCTGTGACCAGATCGTGGACCGCAGGCATGCGGGTTGAACCACCCACCAGGATCACGTGATCGATCTCGTCCAGGCTGACGCCGGCATCCTTGATGGCTTCCTCGAAGGGTGAACGGGTCCGCTCGACCAGGTCCTCGGTCATTTGCTGGAACTCGGAGCGAGTCAGCGTCTTGAGCAGATGAATCGGGCCCTCGTTGGTGGCGGTGATGAACGGAAGATTGATTTCCGTCTCCTGAACCGTCGACAATTCGATCTTCGCCTTTTCGGCGGCTTCCTTGAGCCGGGTCAGCGCCATCGGGTCCTTCGACAGGTCGACGCCGTGGTCGTTCTTGAACCCGGTCACGAGCCATTCGATGATGCGCTCGTCCCAGTCGTCGCCACCCAGTTGGGTGTCGCCGTGGGTCGACTTGACCTCGAATACGCCTTCGCCGATCTCCAGAACGGAAACGTCAAACGTTCCGCCGCCGAGGTCGAAGACGAGGATCATTTGATCGCCCTTCTCCTCGAGCCCGTAGGCCAGGGAGGCCGCGGTCGGCTCGTTGACGATGCGCAGCACCTCGAGTCCTGCGATCTGGCCGGCCTCTTTGGTGGCCTGCCGCTGGGCGTCGCCGAAGTAGGCGGGCACGGTGATGACGGCCTCAGTGACCGGCTCACCGAGGAATGCCTCGGCATCGCGCTTCATCTTCTGCAGGATGCGGGCGGAGATCTCCTGGCTGTTGTACTTCTTGCCGTCGATCTCGACCGACCAGTCGGTGCCCATGTGGCGCTTGACGGATCGGATGGTGCGGTCGGGGTTGGTGATCGCCTGGCGCTTGGCCTGGTCGCCGACCAGCACTTCGCCATTCTTGGAGAACGCTACGACCGAGGGGGTCGTGCGCTGTCCTTCTGCGTTGGCGATGACGCTCGGATCTCCGCCGTCGAGGGTGGAGATGACGGAGTTGGTGGTTCCAAGATCAATACCTACTGCTCGTCCCATGGGGTTGGTGTGCTCCTCGTGTCAGAAATGGGTGCTTGAGTGTTGTTGAAGTGTATAACTTGAGTTACCCATTGTCATATTCCCGGGATTGAGGAGAAATGCCGGGACCCGGGTGACGGCGTCAGCCGCCAAGGGCAGGAAATCTGTGCCGGAAGCGGCAACCGTGGTGACCTACCGGCCGCTCCGGGGGTCGCTGGATCCCGGCGGGTCCTTGAGCATCCGCCAGTCGCGATGGTGGGGACGGGGCCGGTCCTGGGCAGGGGGTTGTCGCCAAAACGGGCGGTCGGCTTCGGCGGGGCCTGATCGGTCCGTCAGTTTGCTCACGGCGTCGTAGGCGCCCAGTAGTTCCTGTGCGGCGGTGACGTCCTGGCTATTCACTAGGACCAGCGTCGATTCGCCCTCGCCGCCGGTCCAGGACTGGACGTCGGCGTTGCGCAGCAGTCGCTGAGCCCTGCTCGCCTTGGCCGGCTCTTGGGTCCGAAACACCTCGACCTGGTCCATGTGCCCCACCGTACTATGGGGTCGAGCAACCAAGATGTGCGATGTCGACGAACCTCGTTCTAGCCAACATCCTGTGTCATAGTGAGTGTCGTCGACAACTGATGGACCGACCTTGACCTCGCCCCGCCGGAACCAAGAGCGCATCCCGGAAGCCGTTTGGTGGCTGCTCGGAGCCTTTGCCGTGCTGGTTGTGGTTGCTCTGTTCTACGGCCTGCCGCGGGAACATGAAGAACTCTCGGCGCGCGCCGTCGAGGCGGTCCACGAGTCGGGGGTGTCGGTTGATGTCAGGGTCGACGGTCGCGACGTTTATCTCGAAGGGGGTGTGGGGACGTTCGAGGAGTCCGAGATGGTGGTGGCGGCTGTCTGGAATGTCGAGGGGGTTCGGTTTGTCCACGCCGACATCACCTACCTGACCCGCGGCGGGATTGTGGCCGACGACTCGGTCGCGGCGACGTTGGCTGCCGACCCGGACCCCGCGCTCACCGTTGTCATGACCTCCGGCGTTGCGACCCTGCGGGGGCGCTATCCCGAAGGCGATGCCATCGATGGACTGGTAGCGGCCGCAGTGGTTGCGTTCGGCGAGGATCGTGTGAAGTCTTCGGTCGGAAGCAGCGAGGTTGTGGTCACCGAGGAATGGATCAACCGGATTCCTGCGATGCTGCCCGGCCTCACCGAGATGCAAAGCGTCACGGTTGCGATGGGTTCTGGGGGCGCTGCGATTGCCGGCGAAGTTGCTACTCCCGAGGAGAAGGCTCGGATCGGGCTTGTGGTCGAAGATGCCGTTGGTGATCTCCTGGCGGTCACCAACAACTTGGTGGTGGTTCCGCTCACGCCGGTCGAGTTCCATGCAGCCGGCGCCGAGGGCGAGGTATTGCTCGCCGGCGTGCTGCCGGACGAGGACGTAGTCGCTGCGGTCGGTGGGATCGCCGTCGAGATCTACGGCGAGCAGAACGTGACCAATCTGCTCGAGGTTGGGCCCAAAGTGGAGAACCCTTCATGGCTGGAAGCGCTGCCCGGCGTCATTGCGGCAACGAGCGACCTCGAAACGTGGAGCTTCGACATCACGTCCACCGGCGCAGTGCTTCTGGCGCGCGGGCCCGACGATGCATCACTAGAACTCGTCGTCGCCGCGGTTGAAGACTTCCTAGCAATCGGCCTCGATGTCGCCGTAGACGTCCAACGGACCGCAACGAGCGTGGCCGACGAACTGACTGCAATCCTCGAAGGCTCGGCGACCTTCGACTCCGGAAGCACCAGGCTCTCCGCGGAGGCCACCGAGCTGCTCGACGCCGTAGTCGTCGTCCTGCTGGCCAACCCTGCAACGCTGCTCACCGTGGAGGGTCACACCGACGACCTGGGTGACGAGACAACGAACCTCACATTGAGCCAGGCCCGGGCCGACGCGGTGGTCGAGTACCTCGTTGCGGGAGGAGTGGCCGAGGACAGGTTGGTTGCGATCGGATTCGGCGAGTCCGTCCCGATCGCCGACAACGCCACCGAGGAAGGACGAGCCGCCAATCGCAGGATTGTGTTCGTGGTCAGGGAGGACGACAACTGATGAGAGGTGTTCTTTACGCGGCGTGGGAGATCGTGCTGCTCCTGTTGGTGGCGGGCATCATTGGCCTCGTGCTCGGCTGGGTGTTGACCAAATGGACGATCGGACGGCGGGCCGGCCGAGCGGAACGCCAAGCCGATGCCCAGAAGGAGGTCGCCAGGGCGCTTCGCAGTCAGAACGACTCATTGGAGCGTGAACTCTCTTTGGCGCGCGCTGCATTGCACGATCAGGAGGCCGAACTCCGTCGGGTGCGAAGCGGCCTCACAGCGGCCGAAATCTCTGAGTCGTCGGCGGCTGCAGTGGTGAACGAGATGGTCGTGAGCGAGGCAACCACCTCGGTAGAGGTGATTGCGGCGCGAACGGCAGGGGACGGGCCGCGCCACGACGACGATCTGCAGCTCATTCATGGGATCGGCCCCAAGCTCGAGCGGCGGCTCAAGGACATGGGGATCACGTCGTTTGCCCAGATCGCCCGGTTTGGTGCAGCCGACATTGCGGTCGTCGCGGGGGCGCTTGGAAGCTTCCCAAAGCGGATCGAACGCGACGACTGGGTAGCGGGGGCGGCGCACCTCCACCAAGAGACCCACGGCGAGCCCATCTAGGAGCCCGGCCCTCGGCAACGGGATGGCCGGCGCAATTGCTCCAGATCGCCCCAGTAGCGGCCGATGTTTTCCTTGATTGCACGTCTTGCGGAGGATCTTTCGTGGACACATTGCGTGGGAGCCTGGAAACCTTTGGCCTCGACGGAGTGATGAATCTCATCACCTCGACGGGAAAGACCGGGGTGCTCAAGGCCTTCTCCGGTCGCCTGGTCGGCCGGATCTACTTCCGCGACGGCTCCATCGTCTATGGAACCACCCGTGAGCTCGATGGCTACGTCACGGATCTCTACCAGCGAAAGGGTGTGGGCTCGGCTGAGGGCCGCGAGCACGAGCGACGGGGCAGGACCCAAACCAACCAGTGGACCCATCCCCTCGAGGAGCTCGTCAAGCAGCAGATCGTCGACGTCTTCGTCCGGCTGCTGCAGATCCCCGGTGGGCAGTTTGCCTTCGAGGAAGGCACAACAACGTCGGCCTACCAGGCCGAGGCCGAGCACCACTTCGACCCGGTGATGATCTCAGAGTTGGCGAGGGAGCGCCTCGCAGAGTGGGATGGGATCGTTGCCCTTGTTCCCAGCCCGACGGCGCGGTTTCGGTTGGCGGACAACCTCCCCCCGGATCAGTTCGAGGTCACGATCGATGCCAAGACCTGGTCGTTCCTTGCTGCCATCAAGGATGGCGCCGCCGTCGAGGACATCGCCGAGCGACTCCGGATCTTCGAGTTTCCAGCCGCCAAGAAGATTGCCGAGTTTGTGCGGCGCGGGCTGCTGGTCATCGTCGAGGACGAGGCCGTCGTGGACGGGGCCGCCGAGGCTGAGGTTGAGCCGACCGGTGCCGACCAAGGTGCGGTGCCACCTCAGATCACCACTCCCGTCGCGCCCACAACTGCCGCCCCGCCGATGCCTGCTGTGGACATCGAGACGGCTCCGCCACCCGTGACTCCCATTCCCCGGATCGAGTTGCCCCCAGCGCCCGAGCTCCATCCGTTCCCCGAGCCGTTGGCGTCCCGGACCGCGGCGCCGCCGGTGCCCCCGCCTCCACCCGGATCAACCGAGATCGAGATCCGCACCACGCCGGCGGATGAAGCCTCCGAGCTAGGCGATTCGGCACCCGAAGCGCCGTGACTTCGTGTCTCGGCGATCACGCCAGCGGTGAGGGCTTCCCGAGTTGGCCGAGCTGTGAGACGTCGCGGGGAAACAGCAGGCCCATCGTCCAGTCGCTGACTACCCGGGATTTGCGGGCAATGCCCGGCATCATCAGCAGGTGGTAAGAGCGGCCCATCCACCAGGCCAGGGGCCCGGTGAACGTCCAACGACGAACCTGTGCGGTGCCCTGCCGCTTGCCGAGAGTGACGGCCAAGCCGCGTGATCGGTAGTCAAAGACCTTTGGGTCGCCGACCCCGAAGTGGGCGGCCACGTTCGCGGCAGCGACGCGGGCCTGGCGCATGGCGTGCTGTGCCGTGTTGGGGCTGACTCCGCCGTCGATGTCGGGCACCGCAGCAAAATCCCCAACGGCATAGAGGTCGTCGCGCGCCTCGACCCGGAGCCGATCGTCGACGGGGACAAAGCCGCGCTCATCGTTGGGGAGTCCCCAGGCTGCGGCCAGCGGCGAGGGGTTCTGACCCGCCGTCCACACGATGGTCTCCGATACGTAGGGGCGAACCCGGGGCGATGAAAGGCGTACCCGGTTGCCCTCACAGCTCTCGAGCCGGGTGTCGAGGAGCACCTCGATGCCGCGTTTGGCCAGGGTCTTCTCGGTGAAGCGCGCCAGCTTGGGGTTGAGCCCGGGAAGCAAGGTGTCCTGCGCTTCCACAAGGACCCAGCGGAAGTCGGCTGGGGTCAGGTTCGGATAGCGCTTCAGCGCATCGACCGCCAAGGACTCGAGTTCGGCGATGGCCTCGACTCCGGCATAGCCCCCGCCGACAAAGGTGAATGTGAGAAGACGCTCCCGGGTCTCCGGATCACTCGTAGCTGCAGCGGCATCGAGTTGGTGCAGGACCCGGTTGCGCAGCCAGATGGCGTCGGCCAGGGTCTTGAAGCCGACGGCGTGATCGATCAGGCCCGGAATCGGGTAAATCGCAGGTATCGAGCCCGGGGCGAGAACGGCAGTCTCGAACTCGACCGCATGCTCGGTTCCGTTGATGTCTCGCACAACCGCCGAGTTGGCGCCGGTGTCGAGAGCGATGACCTCACCGATCACCACGTTGGTGTCCTTGAGGAGCTCTCGCAACGGGATCACCGCATGGCGGGGCTCGAGTGTGCCGGCGGCCGCCTCCGGTAACAGTGGAGAGAACAGCAAGAAGTTCTCCGGCGCAACCAGGACAATGCGCTTGTTTCGTCCCCGCAGCAACTGCTCCAGTTCCCGAGCGCAAAAGGCGCCCCCAAACCCTCCCCCAACGATGAGCGTATCGACTCGCATGGCGCGAAGGGTACCGATCCGCACTGCCTAATCACCCAGGCTCCGCTAGCCCTTCACAACTCCCAGGGGGACGAGCCGGGCGACCTTGGTGGCCAGGCCGGCTTGATGACACACCTCGACGACCTCGTCGACATCCTTGTAGGCGTAGGGGGCTTCTTCCGAAAGGAGCTGCACCGAGCCGGGCCGCACCGAGATGCCGTCCGCTTCGAGATGGTGTCTCACCTCGGCGCCGGACTGTTCGCGTTTGGCAGCTTTGCGGCTCATCAGCCTGCCGGCGCCGTGGGCGGCGGACGCAAATGCGGGGTTGCCTGTGGCGCCTGCGAGCACCCACGAGGCCGTTCCCATCGACCCGGGGATGAGCACCGGTTGCCCGACGCCTCGTAGGTCGAGGGGCAGGTCGGGATGACCGGGGCCGAAGGCACGGGTGGCTCCCTTGCGGTGGACGCACAGGGGAGTCGGTCGGCCCGCCACGTCGTGGGTCTCGACCTTGGCAAGGTTGTGAGCGACGTCGAACACGAGCCGCATTCCGGTCTTCTCGACCGACGTCCCGAAGGCAGTGGCAAAGGAGCGGCGAGCCTGATCGCCGAGGACATGGCGGTTGGCCCAGGCGAAGTTGGCGGCGGCGGCCATGGCCCCGAGATACTGCTCGCCTTCAGCCGATTGCACCGGTACACAGGCCAGTTGGCGGTCGGGGACGGAGATGCCGTGACGTGCCATGGCCGGTCCCATCAGCTTGAGCTGATCGGTACACGTTTGGTGTCCCAGGCCGCGCGATCCGCAGTGAATCATCACGACGACCATTCCCGTCGCGAGCCCGAACGCCCGAGCTGCGACCTCGTCGTGGACCCGTTCAACCAACTGCACCTCGAGGAAATGGTTGCCGCCGCCGAGCGAGCCGAGTTGACCTCCGCCTCGGGCTCGGGCGCGTTGGCTGATCTGCGACGGGTCGGCGCCTTCTGAGGTGCCCCGCTCCTCGCACCATTCGAGGTCGCCATCCTCGCCGAAGCCGGCGCCGAGGACGGCAGCGGCGCCGTCGCGCAGGACGGCCTCGAGTAGCCCGGCGGATGCAATTGATCCCTTGCCGAGTCCGCGTGGAATGTTGGCATCCAGTTCACCCATGACGAGATCACGCTTGGCCTGGAAGTCCGGAGCGGTGAAAGCTGAGGCGAGCAGGCGGACGCCGCAGCAGATGTCGAAGCCGACCCCGCCGGGAGAGACAACACCGCCGGCGGCGACATCGGTGGCGGCCACTCCGCCGATTGGGAACCCGTACCCCCAGTGGATGTCGGGCATCGCCATCGAGGCGTCCACGATGCCGGGGAGGTGAGCCACGTTGCCAACCTGCTTGGTGGCCTGATCCTCCTTCGCCTTCACCAGTAGCGCATCGCTGGCGAAGATCCGCCCGGGGACCCGCATGCCGCCCTCGCGTGGGATCTCCCAGACGGTGCTGGAGACCTGTCGCAGCTTCATGAGCGCACCGTACGCCGATCGGCTCCCCTCGGCTAGGAGGGTGTGGTGGATCGCGGTGGGTAACAGCGTCTCGCCGCTCAGCCTCCTTGATGCCTCACTCTGGCCGGCGGGCTCGTGGCACTCATCGACGCCCGGGCTTCATTCCGGCTTCCGCTGCAGAAACTCGGTGACGCACCCGAAGGCAGCGAGCATCGAGCCGTGGCTGAGACGGTGCGCAAGCAGCACCCTTCCCGGGGACCAACTCTAGATGAAGGATCTCCCAACTCCCGCTGCCGCCGACGGTTCATAGTTGGATGTTCTGAAGCCGCGTGCCTAGACACCGGGGCCGCCAAGCGCGACGGTGGAGGGTGGAGAGGAGGTCTGATGAGAGGATTGTGGGCCCTCATAGGTGCGGTCCCCGGACTGATCATTGGTTTGCTGCTCCTCCCGGCCCTGGAGTTCTTCGGGTTGTTCCTCGGAGTGTTTCTGGCCATCGCAGGTGGGATGATCGGCGCTGCCCCTCCGGGCAGACACCTCTCGACGGCGCGGTGGGTGAGCCTCGGCCTGCTTGTCGGCGCCTTCGTGCTCATGGTCGGGGGAGTCATCGGGTTGGCGCTCGGACTGGTCGCCGTCGTCTACGGAGGAATTCGCGGGATGCGTGAGTCGGGTCCGGGATCGCCGCCGGTCCACGCCTAGTCGCCGGTTGAACTCAGCAGTCCATGCTCGTCGGTGGCGTGCTGACCCGGCGTTGGTTGGCTGGCCGATCGCTCACGCCAGTTGTTGCATCAGACGCGTCGCGCCCGGCTAGGTGTCGAAGTACACCCGCGCCCGCCAGCGTCCCGGCTGGATTTCGGCGACCTCGAGATCGTGATAGGTAATGGCCTTGATGGGTGCGCCACGCAACTCAACGCCTTTCATCGGTGCGGCGGCGGCAACGAGCCGCAGGTGGGCGTCGCCAGATTGTGTGACGGTAACGGCGGTGAAGACGAGATCTTCCGCTTCGCTTCGGTAGAGAAGCTCTGACAGCGCGTCGACCAGAACCTCTTCGTGCGGAGTGGTGAGCGGAACGACTGCAGTGATCTTGGTGGTGTCCGTCAGCGCAGCGAGGTCGTACATCAAGCCGAACATGCCGACCGCCGTGGTGGCGACCACGGACTCGAAGGAGTCGGCAGTCGCCTCAACCCCGGTGTCGGCGGTGTGCGACAGGACTCGATACTCGCCATCCATGGGGTGATTATGCCCGGGCGGGGCCGCTCGGCGCCGAAGATGGAAGCAGGTAGCCTCTGGCAATGAGTATTTGGTCCGTGCCGTACTTCATGGGTGACCCGATGACAGGCTTTGCGGTCCCCAAGCCCAATACCGTGGTGAGCCCGGCGCTACCCGACGGCAGTCCGCAGGAACGCATGGCCGTGCTCTACCGGGAATTGGCGAACCGGGTGGCCGGTGACGAGTTTCCGGTCGTGTATTCCGGCGACTGCGTCTCGGTCATCGGGGTGCTCGCCGGGTTGCAGCGCCGCGAGGTAGCGCCGCTCCTCATCTGGCTCGACGCCCACGGTGACTTCAACACCTGGGAAACCACGCCTTCCGGGTTTCTGGGCGGGATGCCGCTGGCGATGCTGACCGGGCGGGGGGAGCAGACCATCGTCGAGGGTGCCGGGCTTCGGCCGGTGCCGGATGAGCAGGTGATCCTGGTCGGTGCCCGCGATCTCGATCCCGGTGAGGACGAGGCGGTGGCGGCATCCGGCATGATGGTCGAATCGGTCGACCAGCTGGCCCACTCGCTGCCTCCCGACGCACCGCTCTACGTTCACATCGACGTCGATGTTGTGACGCCGGAGGATCTGCCGGCGGTGAACTATCCGGCGCCGGACGGTCCGAGGTTGCGCCAGGTACGGGCGGCGATGATCCACCTGGCGACGACGGACCGGGTCGTGGCCGTTTCGGTTTCCGGCTGGAACCCCGACCTGCCCGGCGCAGATGTTGCCGCCGAAGCCACCTACCGATTGGTTGCGCCGTTCCTCGCTGAGCTACCGGACTAGCGGGCTGTGCTGTCCATCACCTTGGCCAGGGCCCGAACGATCCGGCGGGCCCTGGCCGACGGATCTGCGGTCTCGGCGATCCAGATCAGCATCTCTTTGCGCAGATGCGGGTCTGCCTTCTCCCAGTAGCGGTTGCCCTCATACAACGCATGGATGACGGCGGCGACGTCGTCGGGCATGGGGGGTTCGGCGTCGGAGGGGTCGAATTCCATCACGACTTCGACGTCGTCGTCGACGGCAAGGCTCGCCTCAGCCCGCACCGCTGAGCCGAGGAAGAGGTAGTGGCCGCCGCGAGGAACCGGAACCAGCGTGGCACGAAACGAGAAGCCGTTGGCGGTACCGACCACCGGGGCATATCCCTTGCCAACGAAGGCGACGCCGACGCCGGCCGGTACCACCACTCCGCGGTTGGTCCCGATCTCAACCAACCGCCCGCTGAACCGCTGTGCCTTCGCCATCACCCCGTCATCGTACGAGGGTTTTGGCGGATCGAGGCGACACCTGTGTCGCTGATGGACGCCAAAACTCCCTGTGGTACGCTCGTCGTGCCGCCAACGCCTTGCGGGAGAGTCGGTTCTGTACCGGCGCCGAAGGAGCAACCGCCCCGGGAAACTCTCAGGCACCCGTACCGCAGGGAAGAGGCACCTCTGGAGAGCAGGCCGTGGCCTCACCGAAGGGGAAAGCCGGCTTCGGCCGGTGAATCTCTCAGGTTCGAAGACAGAGCGGGGCGCAGCACTGCTGCCCACGTGACGCCTGCGACGAGGAGCCGCCAGAGATGACCAGCCCGCTCGCCGACCTTTCGCCGGCCACCGACTTCATTCACCGCCACATCGGCCCATCTGATGCCGACATCGCCGCCATGCTCGATGTTGTCGGCGCCGGCTCGCTCACCGAGCTGATCGATCGGGCCGTGCCCGACACGATCCGGACCGAGACCGGGCTTGAGTTTGGGCGAGCCGCTCACTGAACAAGAGGTGCTCGAGCAGATGCGGCGGCTGGCGGCCGAGAACCAGGTGTACACGTCGCTGATCGGGCAGGGCTACTACGGCACCTACCTGCCGCCGGTGATCCAGCGCAACCTGCTCGAGAACCCGGGGTGGTACACCGCCTACACGCCGTACCAACCGGAGATTTCGCAGGGTCGGCTCGAGGCCATCCTCAACTTCCAGACCATGGTTTCCGACCTCACCGGCATGGACCTCGCCAACTCGTCGTTGCTCGATGAGGGCACGGCCGCGGCCGAGGCCATGGCGATGTGCCGGCGCCTCTCGCGCAGCGAGTCGAGCACGTTCTTCGTCGATGGCGACTGCCTCCCGCAGACGATCGAGGTCGTACTCACCAGGGCCGAACCGCTCGGGATCAAGGTGGTGGTCGGTGATCCGGACCGCGATCTTGTAGGGCTGGAACCGTACGCGGTTCTCCTCCAGTACCCCGGTAACAGCGGCCGGGTGCGCGACGATCGAGCGTTGATCGCCGGCCTCCGGGAGAAGGGCGTGATGGTCGTGGCCGCCGCCGACCTGTTGGCGCTCGCTGTGCTCACCCCGCCGGGAGAAATGGGCGCCGACGTTGTCGTCGGCTCGGCGCAGCGGTTCGGGGTGCCAATGATGTTCGGCGGACCGCATGCCGGCTATATGGCGACGAGAGAGGCCAGCAAGCGAACCCTGCCCGGGCGGCTCGTCGGCGTCTCGCACGACACGAAGGGCCGCATGGCGTTGCGTCTCGCCCTCCAGACTCGCGAGCAGCACATCCGCCGCGAGAAGGCGACGTCAAACATCTGCACCGCCCAGGTTCTGCTGGCGATCATCGCCGGCATGTACGGCGTGTGGCACGGGCCGGAGGGCGTACGCACCATCGCCTCGCGGGTCAATCAGCTGACGTCGGTATTGGCGGCGGGTCTGCGTGCCGGTGGCATCGAGTTCGTCAACGACACCTGGTTCGACACGCTCACGCTGCGAGTCCCCGACCGGGCCGAAGAAGTCGTCGCCGCCGCCGAGGACCGGCGCATCAACCTGCGATTCGTCGACAACGACACCGTCGCCGTGTCGCTCGATCAGACGACAACGGCTGCCACCCTCGACGCGGTCCTGGAGTCGTTCTTCGTCGACGTTCGGGTGGCCGAAATCGCAGGCGATGCCGCCGAGGGACTGCCGCCCGAGTTGCGCCGCACCTCCGAGTTCATGACCCACCCGGTGTTCCACAGCTATCGCAGCGAGACCGAGATGTTGCGATATCTGCGCCGGCTGCAGGACAAGGACATCGCCCTCGATCGTTCGATGATTCCGCTCGGTTCCTGCACGATGAAGCTCAACGCCACGACCGAGATGCTTCCCATCACCTGGCCGGAGTTCAGCGATATCCATCCCTATGCACCGCTCGAGCAGGCGGCCGGATATCTCGAGCTGTTCGCCGACCTGGAACGCTGGCTGGCCGACATCACCGGCTACGACGCAGTGTCGCTTCAGCCCAACTCCGGTGCTCAAGGCGAGTTCGCCGGACTGCTCGCCATCCGCGGCTACCACGCCAGCAGGGGCGAGGCGTATCGCAACATCTGCCTCATCCCGGCCTCGGCGCACGGCACCAATCCGGCGTCGGCGTCGATGGCCGGCCTCGACGTGGTGGTTGTCGCCACCGACGAGCGGGGCAACATCGACGTCGCCGACCTGCGGGCCAAGGTCGAAGCCCACTCGGAGAACCTCGCTGCCCTGATGGTCACCTACCCGTCGACCCACGGCGTCTTCGAAGCCACGATCACCGAAGTGTGCGACATCATCCACGAGCACGGTGGCCAGGTGTATCTCGACGGCGCCAATCTCAACGCCTTGGTCGGGCTGGCCAAGCCTGGGGAGTTCGGCAGCGATGTTTCGCACCTGAATCTACACAAGACCTTCACGATCCCGCACGGCGGTGGGGGTCCCGGGGTGGGGCCGATCGGGGTGTTGGCTCACCTCGAGCCGTTCCTGCCGGGACATCCCCTGGTCCACGACCAGCCGGGACCGCGCGATGGGGTCGGCGCCGTGGCCTCGGCCCCCTGGGGGTCTGCCGGCATCCTTCCGATCCCGTGGTCCTACATCAAGCTGATGGGTGAGCGGGGTCTGCGGCGCGCCACCGAGGTGGCGATCCTGTCGGCCAACTACATCGCGGCCCGGCTGCGCGGCCACTACGACGTGCTGTATGCGGGTGAGAACGGCATGGTCGCCCACGAGTGCATCATCGACGTGCGGCCGTTCAAGAACGACCACGGAGTCACCGTCGACGATTTTGCCAAGCGGCTCATCGACTACGGGTTCCATGCTCCCACTATGTCGTTCCCGGTCGCAGGAACCCTGATGATCGAGCCGACCGAATCCGAGCCGAAGCACGAACTCGATCGCTTCTGCGACGCCATGATCGCCATCAAGGCCGAAGTGGACGAGATTGCATCGGGTGAGATGCCGCTCGAGGACAGCCCGCTGCACCACGCCCCCCACCCTGCCGAGGATGTGGTCGCCGACGATTGGGCCCACACGTATGGGCGGGAGGTCGCCGCCTATCCGGTGGATTCGTTGCGGCGCGACAAGTACTGGGTCCCGGTGAGTCGGATCGATGCCCGCTACGGCGACCGCAACGTCATGTGCGCCTGCCCCCCAATGGAGGCCTATGAGCAAGGCATCGGGGACACATAGGGTTTTGGCGGACAAGGCGCAGGATGCTGCGCATATGTCCGCCAAAGTCCTATATAGCGCGCTCGCGCACCACCGAAGCGACGTCGATGCGGTCGACGGAGCGGATGCCGGGCCACAGCGAGATGGCCGCCACCAGCAACATGAACAGGGCCGAGAACAGAAGCGTGCTCCAGCGCATCTCGAGGGTGAACTGGAACATGTCGCTCGAGTAGTAGCTCATGAATTGTGCGGCCACCAGGTAGCCGACAATCAGCCCGGGGATGATGCCGATCAGGGTCAGCAGCATGTTCTCACCCATGATCAGCGCCGCGATCCGACGCCGGGGCATGCCGTTGGCTCGCATAGTGGCGTACTCAGTCGACCGCTCGGCAACATTGACGGAGATCATGTTGAAGATGAGAGCGAAGGCCATGAGACCGCCGAAGACGAGCATCATCCCGATGAAGATGTAGAAGAAGCCGAGCAGGCTTTGGGCCAGGTCGTACAGCGCCCGCTGGTCGATGACGGCGGCCACTTCATCGAGGCGCTCGATCTCCGAGATGACCGCATCGCGGTCCGCCCCCTCGTCGAAACGAGAGCCCACTGTGGTGATGATCGGTTCGGCGAGCACGTCGGCCGGCATGGGCGGGTCGGCGACCGCGAGCAGTCGTTCGAGTTCAGCCCGCTCCATAT
This sequence comes from uncultured Acidimicrobiia bacterium, assembly GCA_963821095.1. GTDB lineage: Bacteria > Actinomycetota > Acidimicrobiia > Spongiisociales > UBA5794 > CAVPHV01. The sequence goes on from CAWGCJ010000016.1 coordinate 34,497, forward strand.
ACACCGCGGTCCCCATCGGTTCGTCGACGAACTCCACCAATGTCGTCGTGATCGAGGTGTCAAGGGTCGGGAACGAGAGTTCGACCAGGTCACCTTCCGAGATGCCGAGGACGTCTCCGAGGGCGACGCCGCCGACGGCGCCGGTGCTGGGCAGAGTGCCCGATTCGCTGGTGAACCCGTGCATTTGGGTGTCGGGACGGAACGCTTGGAGCTGGGTTGCGTAGGTGTCGCCGTTGGCCCGCACCGAGACCTCGAGTGTGGCGATGTCTTCGGCCCGAGCCACGCCGGGAACTGCGGCGACGGCGCCAACTTGCTCGATCTCGACTGGGACCACCAGCACTGAGGAGGCGTCCTCGAGGACCACTTCGTTGAACTGGCGGTCGATGAGCACGCCGACCGTGTCGATCATGCCCCACGACGCCAGAATCAGCACGAGGGCGAGCATGACACCGATCACGGTGGAGAGGCTGCGCCGCTTGTCCCGGCCGATCCCACGCAGCACCATCCGCCACCGTACCGGCGCTCGACGTAGGGGAGGGAAGACCCGCTCGAAGAGGCTCAGCCGCCCGTCTTCGACTTTGACGTCGCCCCGCATCGCCTCGGCCGGGCTCAGCTTGAATGCCGACCGGGCGGGCAGGTATGCAGCGAGGAACCCGGTGACAAGTCCGAACAGCGGACCGACCACGAGAGTCACCCAGTGGAGTTCCCGCACGGTATCCGGGATGCCGAGTTCCTTGGTGTAGGCGCCACTGAGGGCAAAGCCGGCCAAGACCCCGAGCACCACCCCAACCACGGCGCCGATGACGCCGAGGAGGATGCCGTAGGAGAGATAGTGGCGAGTGAGGAGCTTGCGGCTCACCCCCGAGGCACGCAACGCGCCGATCTGTGGTCGCTGCGACAGCACCAGACGGGTCAGGAGAATGAAGGCCGCCATCCCCGCGGCGACCAGGAAGAGGGCGGGGAAGGCGATGGCGAGCTGCTGGAAACCGTCGACATCCAGCTGCAGCGCCGCGTTCGATGGTTGCTCGGCCTGGGTCAAGACGTCGGCAGCTCCGGCGGCGTTGGCGGCATCGGACACCGCGACATCGGTGTCCTCCCGGTCGGCTTCGGCGTCGTAGAGGAACAGGGTCTGCTCGGCGACGGCGTTGGCCGGGAAGGGGGCGAGGAGGTCCTCGGCGACGAAGGCAACGCCAAACGTCCCCGGTGCGCTGAACACTTCCTGCCGGCTCTTGGCCGGCCAGAGATACTCGGGGGAAACGGCGACGCCGATAACCTCGACGGTGACCCATTCGCTTCCGGTGAAGATCTCCACCGTGCTACCCGGAGTCAGGTCGTGGTCATTGGCGAAGTGAGACTCGACCACGATGGCGTCGGGCCGACCGGGATCCAGATACTCGCCCTCGACTACGTCGATTTGGTTGATCTGGGGTTGAGCGCCGGCCGGCATGCCGATGGCGCGGCCGCTGAGCACGCTGTCGCCAACCCGGAATGGGAGGTCGACCTGTCGTCGCTCTTCCACTGCGGCAACAGCGGCGATGCTCTGGGCCTCCGCGGCGAAGCCGGCGTCCGCGCCGGTCACCGTCATGTCGGCGAAGTGGAGGCGGTCGTACGTCCCCTGGTACGAGGACTCCAGATTGAGATAGGCGTCGTAGCTGGCCGCAAACATCATCACGCCAAGCGTGATCGTCACGGCCACCGCAAGGAACTGCCAGCGACGCTCACGGAAGTCGCGGCGGCGCTTCGTGTCGAGCATGCTCACCAGTCGAGCTCCATCACAGAGGAGGGCGCAGGGTTGACGGCATCGTCGACGACCTCGCCGTCGCGCAGCCGGATGACACGATCGGCCATCTTGGCGATCTCCGAGTTGTGGGTGACGAGGAACACGCTGCGTTCCCCGTCGACGGTGGTGTCGCGGAGCTGGCCGAGGATCTGTCGTCCCGTGGCGACGTCGAGGGCGCCGGTCGGCTCGTCGCACAGCAGCAGCGGCGGGTTCTTCACCATGCCACGGGCGATCGCCACCCGTTGCTGCTCGCCGCCGGACAGCTGGGACGGGAAGTGGTCGAGCCGGTCGGCCAATCCAACGTCGTCGAGAACCCGTTCGGTGCGCGGGCCGGCATCGGGTCCGGTCAGCTCGGCGATGAGTTCGACGTTTTCGCGGGCGGTCAGTGTGGGCACCAGGTTGTAGAACTGAAAGACAAACCCGACGGCATCCAACCGCAGCTGCTGCCGACCGTCCTCGTCCAACCCGCTGAGGGCCACCCCGTCGGCGTGAATCTCGCCGCCGGTTGGAGGCTCGAGGGCGCCGATCAGGTTGAGCAGGGTGGTCTTGCCGGAGCCGGATGGCCCGAGCAGCACGACAAACTCTCCCTGTCCGACTTCGAACGAGACATTGCGGAGCGCATGAACGGCGGTTCCACCCTCGCCGTAGGTCTTGGTGAGGTTCGTCGCTTTCACGGCCGCCGTTGTCATCGCTCCATCTCCATACTGAAAGTCACTCGCAAATGATAGTCACTGTCAGTATAATGTCGAATCATGACCAAGCATGTCGCCACGTTGCGGGAACTGAAGCAGGCCGCCGCCATGGGGCGTATCCAGGACGCCGCCTACGAGCTACTCGTGACCGAGGGCTATGAGGCCACCAAGGTCACCGATATTGCAGCAGCTGCGGAAGTCTCGCCGAGCAGCGTCTACCGCTACTTCGGCACGAAGGACGGCGTCTTCCTGTGGGACCCGCTCGAAGGTCCGTTCATGGACCTGCTCGACGCGAACCTCGAGGAATCTCCGCCGATGGAGGCCGTGGAGCGAGCCTTCCTGGCATTGGTCGTCGACCTCGAACCCGAGAACGAGCACCTGTTGCGGAAGCGCACCCAGCTGCTGCTGGCCATACCCCAGCTGCGCGAGGCGATGAGGGCGATGATGAACGGGTTTGGCGATGAGCTCAACGGCGTCCTGCGCCGCGCCGGTGCCACCCACCTCGAGGCAAGCGTGGTCGCCGCGGCGACCGCGGCGGTTCTGATGGCCGGGGTCGAGCACTGGGCCCGGCCCGAATCGAACGCCACCCTGGCCGAAGTCACCGCGGAGGCCTTCCGCTCCCTCGAGGTCGCTTCCGGCTAATCGGTCTTTTGGCGGACAATGCCGCAGCATGCTGCGCATATGTCCGCCAAAACCCTCGCTGCTACCCGGGGGTGCGGGCCCTCACGTCTTCGGCCTTGTCCTCGTAGTCGTAGCGGCGGTCCCAGCGCCAGTAGATCACGGTAGATATGGCCATGACCACGGCGGCGAAGCTGTACATGGCGGGGTAGCCGGACACGCTGATGATCACACCGAGCATCGGACCGCCGACCAGGACCCCGATGTCGAACAGCGCGGTGAAGAAGGCGAGCGTCGAACCGCGGTCGACGTCGGGGGATCGGGTCACGGTGAACCCAAACAGGATGGGGAAGGCGTAGCCGTGCCCAGCCCCACACAGCACGCCTGCCACCGCAACGTCGAGCGGTGTCTGCACCCGGGCCAGGAGCACAAACCCGACGGCAATGGCAATCAGCGCCGGAAACAACACCTTCTTCTCCCCAACCCGCGCCGGTAGCCAGGCGAAGGCCAGCCGCAACGCGATGGCGGTACCGGCATAGAACCCGAAGAAGAGGCCGACGGATCCGATCCCGACGTCGTCGATGAAGGTCCGCAGGAAGGTGAAGTACCCGGTGAGCACAAACGAGAAGAACCCGACGATGAACCAGATCGGCAGCAGGTCCGGACGGCGAATTGCCGCGAAGAACCCCTTTTTCTCCTCTTTGTCCCCGAGAGCCGGCGCGCGTTCGGGAAGCCACACGGCGAACAGGATGGCGGCAAAGGCAAAGCCGGCCGCAGTCAGGAACAACTGGTCGAACCCACCGCGGGAAAGCACGATGTCGCCGAGCAGGCCACCGAAGGCGATGGGGAGCAGCCCGGAGACACCGAACAATGCCAGGCCCTCGGTGCGGCGCGATTCGGGAACGACATCGGCGCCGTAGGTGAAAAGAGAGGTGAACAGGCTGGCCTCGGAGATCCCGTGGATGATGCGCACCACGTAGATCCAGGGCCCGAGCGACGACACGGTGAGATAGAGCAGGATCGCTCCGAAGTTGACCACCGTGCCGACCAAGATGACCGGCCGTCTGCCCCAGGTGTCCATGATCGTGCCGATCGCGGGGCGCGCCAGAATCGACGATATGGCAGTGACTCCGATGATCACGCCGATCAGCACCTCGTTCGCCCCGAGGTCCTCGAGATAGCGGGGCAGGTGAATGAACAAGAAGAACGACATGCCCTGGACCAGGTTGGTCAGGGAGACGAGGACAAATGGGCGGGTGAAGAGTCGGTCGCGGGCCACCGCAAAAGGCTAACGGCACGGCGGCGCCCCCGAGTTCGCTAGCGTCTCGGCTCGATGAGTGAAGCTGCCTCCTCCGAAGTTGTCGCCCTCGAAGACGTCGCCGTGATCCGGGAGGGGCGCCGACTACTCGACGGCGTCGATTGGAGCGTCAACAGCCACGAGCGCTGGGTGGTACTCGGCCCCAACGGGGCCGGCAAGACCACCATGCTCCAGGTCGCTTCCACCTACCTGACGCCATCACGGGGAACCGTTCGCGTGTTCGGTCACACCCGGGGTCGGTTCGATGTGAGGGAACTGCGCGAACGGATCGGGTATGCCGGGGCCGGTCCCGCTTCGCTGGTCCACACCAACCTGCCGGCGCTCGAGATCGTGGTGACCGGCCGCCATGCCGCCTTTGTCGACAGCCGGTGGCACGACTACGCCGAGGGCGACTGGGCCCAGGCGCAAGCGAACCTGGAGCGGCTTGGGGTCGGCCCTCTCGCCGACCGCACCTTCGGCACGCTGTCGGCCGGAGAGAAGCAGCGGGTATTGATTGCTCGCAGCCTGATGACCGATCCCGACCTGCTGCTGCTCGACGAGGCCACTACCGGACTCGACCTCGGAGCCCGGGAGGAGCTGGTCGCGTCGCTGGCCGACCTCGCCACGGATCCCGACAGCCCCGCCGTAGCCTTGGTCACACATCACGTCGAGGAGATCCCCGAAGGCTTCACCCACATCGTCATGCTCGGCGCCGGCCGAGTGATGGCATCCGGAGAGATCGACGCCACGCTGAGCCCCGAATCCCTCTCCTCATGCTTCGGCGTGCCGTTGCGCCTAGAACGCCAAGAAGGCCGCTACCGCGCCTGGAAGCCGCGGTAGACACCTCTCGGTCTGGTTGGACCGGCTCTGCCGGCCCAAACGAGACACTTCACTCCTGGCCGGGCATCCTCGGGGTGAGGAACGGCATCATCGCCCGCAGTTCGCGGCCGACCTGCTCGATCTGGAGGTCTTGCTCGGCGGCGCGGGTCGCCAACAGATTGGCGGCGCCCTCCCGACTTTCGGCCAGCCACTCGCGGGCGAATTCGCCGGAGCGGATCTCGTCGAGGATCTTGACCATCTCGGCCCGGGTTTCCTCGGTGATGATCCGGGGCCCCCGGGTGTAGTCGCCAAACTCGGCGGTATCGGAAACCGAGTACCGCATCCACGACATGCCACCTTCGTAGAGCAGGTCGACGATGAGCTTGAGTTCATGGAGTGTCTCGAAGTAGGCCGACTCCGGCTGATACCCGGCGTCGACCAGGGTGTCGAACGAGGCCTTGATGAGCTCGGACACTCCGCCGCAGAGGATGACCTGCTCACCGAACAGGTCGGTCTCGGTCTCCTCCTCGAACGTTGTCTCCAGAACACCGGCCCGGCCGCCGCCGATGCCCCAGGCGTAGGACATCGCCAACTCCTTGGCATCACCGGACGCATCCTGGTGAACGGCGAGCAAGCAGGGCACCCCGCTGCCTTCTGTGTAGGTGCGGCGCACCAGATGGCCCGGTCCTTTCGGGGCGACCATGGCGACATCGACGTAGGGCGGCGGTTCGACGACACCGAAGTGCACGTTGAATCCGTGAGCGAACATCAGGACATCCCCCGGCTCGAGGTGAGGTGCGATCTCCTCGGCATACAGGTCGCCCATCAACTGGTCGGGCACCAGCATCATGATCACGTTGGCGGCACGCGCCGCGTCGGCCGGGGTCATCACCGGAAGGCCGTACTCCAGAGCGCGTTCTCGATTCGGTGAACCTTCGCGCAGGCCGACAACCACCGGAACGCCGGAGTCGAAGAGGTTGAGAGCGTGGGCGTGGCCTTGACTGCCGAAGCCGATGATGGCGACCTCGCGTCCCGCGATGAGAGACGGATCCGCATCCTTGTCGTAGTAGATGTGCGCCATGAGTCGATTCCTTGCCGGTGGGACGGTGTGTGAGGCCAGACCATACCCGACCCACGATGCCGTTCGTCCCGCGGGCTGTGTCATCCTTCGCGACCGGTAGCCTGGGTGTCTCAGCCCGGAGGTCAGATGGCGTTCCCCCAGCCCAGCGATGCCGACAAGGCGTGGTTCGAGGCGTTGCTCCCTGAGGCGCCCGGGGTGATGATGCTCCCGATGTTCGGCAACTACGCCGGGTTCGTGGACGGCAACATGTTCCTGTGCTTGTTTGGCGATCAGGTGGCGGTACGCCTCGACGAAGCGGGACGTGCTGAGCTGCTCGCGGCTGCCGACAGTCAACCGTTCGAGCCGATGCCCGGTCGGCCGATGAAGGAATACGTGGTGCTGCCGGAGCAATGGCGGGACACGCCGGAACTGGCCGAAGAGTGGGTCGACCGCTCCCTCGAGTACGCCGCGGCGATGCCGACTCGGCACCACAAAGGCAAAACAGCGAAGTAGTCGGGCCAATCGGCCCGGCACGCAGGCGCCTCATCCTCCTATCCTCGCCCCACCACAGGGTTCGACCCGTTGTGACAGGAGGTTCCAAGCCTGGACCTGAAACGCGATCTGAGCCTCTACGCGGTATTCACGATCAGCCTCGGCGCGATGGTGGGCAGCGGCATCTTCGTGCTCCCCGGCCTCGGCTACTTCCTGGCGGGTCCTGCCATCATCATTGCGTACTTCCTGGCCGGCGTCGTGGTGCTCCCTGCCGCGTTTTCCAAATCTGAGATGGCGACGGCCATGCCTCACGCCGGGGGCACTTACCTCTACATCGACCGGGCGATGGGCCCATTGATGGGCACCATTGCCGGCTTTGGTGTGTGGTTCTCCCTCATCTTCAAGGCAGCCTTCGCCCTGGTCGGCCTCAGCGTCTACCTCCAATTGCTTGTTCCCGACGCGCCCGCGAAGCCCGTGGCTTTGGGGCTGGCGGCGGTGCTGATATTGGTGAACGTCGCGGGTGTGAAGCAGTCCGGCAGCTTGCAGGCTGCGATCGTTTCGATCGTGATGACCGTTCTGGTGCTGTTCATCATCGCGGGGTTTGGTTCTGTTGACACCGACAACTACCAGCCGTTCATGCCCGAAGGCATTCACGGACTGATGGCCGCGACCGGCCTGGTGTTTGTGTCGTACGCCGGGGTGACAAAGGTGGCGTCGCTCGCCGAGGAGGTGAAGCGGCCGGCACGAAACATACCGCGCGCCATCTTCATGTCCCTCGTCCTGATGATGTTCCTCTACCCGGCGATCGTGTTTGTCATCGTTGGGGTGACGCCGGGAACCGACCTGAGTAAGAACGTAACACCGATGGCCACGGCGGCCTCGGAGTTCCTTGGGCGAGGAGGCGAATCGGCAATTGCCGGTGTCGCGGTGCTGGCGCTCGTGAGCATGGCGAATGCTGGAATACTGGCCTCTTCGCGATATCCCTTTGCGATGAGCCGCAACCGGCTGGCCCCATCCATCCTGGGCCGAGTCGGCGCCCGCTCGACTCCGATCCCGGCGGTGCTCCTTACCGGAGCGGTGCTCCTGGTCCTGATCTCCGTGTTTCCGATCATCGAATTGGCAAAGCTGGCATCTGCTTTCCAGCTACTGGTCTTCGCGCTCGTCAATCTCTCTGTCATTGCGTTCCGTGAGAGCCATGTCGATTGGTATCGGCCGTCGTTCCGTTCGCCGTTGTTCCCGTGGATGCAGATCGCCGGCATCGGTGCCTCGCTGTTCCTCCTCGCCTTCATGGGCGTTGATGCGATGGTGGGAGCGGTCCTCATCGTGCTGGGTGGCCTCGGCTGGTACCGGGTCTTCGGGAGGTCGCGGACCAGCCACGAAAGCGCCTCGCTCGACGCGTTGCGGATCCGGGCCATGGGCCGACTCGTCGACGACACCAAAGCTGCGATCGACGCCGAGGGAAAGGCCAACGTGCTGATCCCGGTTCATGTTGGGATCAACGACCGTCGGCTGCGCGATTTGATTCGCACCGCGGGTCGAGTCACCCGGCAAGGAGGCGAGGTGCGGGTCGTCCAGGTCGCTCGGGATGGGCCGGATACCCCGCTGCGGCGGGCGAGGTCGACCGAGGAGCAAGAGTTTGATGCGCTCGCCGCCGAACAGGCGATGGAACTCGGCGTTCCGATCTCGGTGTTCCATGCCACCGGTCGACACCGTCGCCAGGCGCTTGGGTCGTTTGTCGAAGAGAACGGTGTCGACCTCGTGCTCGCCGAGCTGCTCCGAACCAGCACCGGTCGCGGGTTCAGGGCCGACATGGAGTGGCTGGGCGACCGGGTGATCTGCGATGTTGCCCTGCTCGGCAACCGCTATCTCGAGGTGATCGATGACATCGTTGTGTTGGGCTCCGGCGGCCCGCTTGATCCGGTCAAGCTGAACCTCGCCGGCCGGATTGGCCAAGGCGAGGGCTCAACCGTCCGCATCGTGCACGTGCTGGCCCCCGCCGCCTCGGGGCGACAGGTCGTCTCGCTCCACGAGTACCACGACCGACTCGGCGAATCGCTGCCGGTGCCGATGGTCAGCGAGGTCGAGCGCAGCACCAACCTGGTGGCCGAGCTGACGGCCCAAGCCCGCGGCGCCGACCTGGTGATCATCGGTGCGGTCCGCACCAGGCTTCGCCTGCTGTCCGACCTCGTCGACAGGATCCAGGAACAGGTCGATGCCCCACTGCTTCTGGTACGGACCCACGAGTTGGCCAATCGCCCCTCGCTCAGCGGTCGGGTCCTGGAGCGAGTGCTGCGGGCGTAGGGCGATCGACGGGAGACCCGCCGCTCGTCGGTGCCGGGTACCAGGGCAGGTTCGCTGGTCGACGACGTTGTCGTCCGTCCGGTTCACCTGGTCCCAAGCTCCGGCTCGTTCGACGCGTCCCGAGTGCTGCCGGGCTAACGTCAGGGGGCTGCCGTCAGACTGTCCGACAGACCCCAGTGAGGAGGCTCCCGTGGATTCCGTGTTACCCAGATACGAGTTTCGCGTGTGGGGAGATCAGCTCAACGATGTGTTCTCCGCGATTGCGTCGAACTCCCGCCTGATCGAGAGCCGGGCCCGGATGGAGACCTACCTCGTGTCGCGCGAGGACGTCGGCACCAACCCGAAGATCCGGGACGATGAACTCGACGTGAAGGTGCTGCTCGAGCGTAGTGGAGGGTTGTGAGCAGTGGGAGCCCACGGTGAGGATGACCCTCCCGCTCAGCGGTGCCCAGCTCCGCGAGGTGCTCGCCGGGTGGCTCGACTTGGACGACGTCATCCTCGAACGAGATGCCTACACCCACCGACAACTGGTCGATGAGGTGGTGGCGCCCCGCAACGACGCAGTCGCCTTGGAACTCGCCAAGATTCGGCACGCCTACGAGGTGAATGGGTGCATCGCGGAGGTGGCCGACGTGACGATTGCCGGGTCTACCCTGCAGACGGCGGCGGTGGAGTCAACGGACCTCGGTCTGCTGCTTGCCGCCCGCCGCTTGGTGGGCCTCGAGGGGATGGAGAACGTCAACTACCCGAAGCAGATCAGAAGGGTGCTGGGCTGGTGATATCGGAGATCGGGGCCTGAGGTGGCGGAAGAGATCGAGCGCAAGTTTCTGGTCGAGGGTGACGAGTGGCGCGCTCTCGGCAGTGGCGAGGTGTTCCGGCAGGGCTACCTCTCGACGGTGAAGGAACGAACCGTGCGAATTCGCACGGTGGGTGAGGGGGCCTGGATCACCGTCAAGGGTCTGACCGTCGGCGCCACCCGTAGCGAATTCGAATACCCCATCCCGCTTTCCGATGCGGAGCAGATGCTCGAGCTGTGTGAACAGCCCATTATCGAAAAGACTCGCCATGTGGTCGAATTCCGCGGATTGCGGTGGGAGGTCGATGAGTTCCATGGAGTCAACCGTGGACTGATCGTGGCTGAGGTCGAACTCGATGATCCCGACCAGACCGTCGACCTGCCCGACTGGATCGGCGCAGAGGTCACGGATGACCCGCGCTACTACAACGCCAACCTGATCGCTCATCCCTACTCGGTTTGGTGAGTCGCCTCGACCGGCCGATCGATCGCCTGCAGGAACCGAACCGCACGCTCTCGGTCTGAGGTGCGCAGCAGGCCGCGGCAGCGAGGCGATGATGCGCCGCCCGTAGCCCTTGCCGGTCAGGCGAGGGTCGAGCACGGCGACCACCCCGCGGTCGGTTTCGCTGCGAATGAGCCGGCCGGACCCTTGGGCGAGCAGCATTGCCGCCCGGGGCAAGTCAACTTCAGCGAAAGGCGAACCTCCCCGCCGCTCGACCGCCTCGCGGCGCGCTTGCATGAGGGGCTCGTCGGGCCGGGCGAACGGGAGTCGATCCAGGATCACAAGCGACAACGAAGGGCCGGGGACATCGATCCCTTCCCAGTAGCCCATCGTGGCGACGAGGGTCGCCGACTCCTCAGATGAGAAGGCTTCGATCAGGCGCCGCTTCGGCAATTCGCCCTGCGCCAGGACACGGAACGGACTGCCGGCCAGGCGCTCAGCGATGCGTTCGAGCATCGCATAGCTGGTCGTCAGCACCAGGGCTCGGCCCCCAGACGCCCGGGTGAGAAGGACGACCTCGTCGCAGGCTGCGTCCTGCCATTGCTCGGTGCGCGGGTCCGGAAGCTCGGACGCGATGTAGAGCAGGCCGTGACGCTGATAGTCGAAGCTACCCGGGACTCGCAAGCTCTCGTAGGTGCGTCGTAGTGGGTCTTCGACGTCGGCAAGATATGGATCATCGTCGTCGTCCTCGGCCAGGAAGCCGAGGCGGGCTGCGAGCGGACCGAAGGATCCGCCGACCGTGAGGGTGGCGCTGGTCAGCACCGCAGGGACGTGGGGTAGCAGCGCGGCGGCAACGGATGTATCGACCTCAACCGGGGCCACTCGAATCACCCGACGGTGTGGCTCGCACCACGAGACCCATTGTTCGGGCAAGTCGAGCGCCAATGCGAAGTCTCCGGCCACATGTCCGCCTTGGGTCTTCACTCTGGACACGGGCCCGGAATCCGGGTGTCCTTCGTCGACCTTGCGCAGCGCCTTCGTGGCGGCCGAAACGGCTCTTGCTCCTTGCGTAATGGCGCTTCCGACCTCCCCGTCGCTCGGGTCGAGCCGCTCTGCCGGCAGGTCGCGCATCACCCTGGCAAGTTCGTCTGCTGCATCACGCACCGCCTGGATTGGATCGACGCCCTGACGGCGTACTTCAGGGTCGATCAGACGGCGAGCGTTGTTGGCGAACGCGGTGAGCCGCCCCGGACCAACGTCGACGCCGAACGCCGACGACAACGCCGGTTCGAGCTTGTGTGCCTCATCGAGAATGACGAGGTCGTGATCCGGGAGGATCCGCCGTCCGGTCGCCAGGTGGAGGCCGTAGAGGTGGTGATTGGTGATGATGACGTCGGCGCCGCGGGCGCGCTCCAGGGCCGCCTCGGCGAAACAGGATCCGCCCTGGGGGCAGCTGGCGGCTCCGGGGCACTCCATTCCGGACACGGAGACTTCGTACCATGCCGTGTCGGAGACTGGAATCTCGAGGTCATCGCGATCTCCCGTCGGTTGGGTTCTGGCCCACGGGGCAATGGTGCGGAGGTCATCGTCGTCGGCGCCCGGGAAGAGCGTCGGATCGGGCTCACGGTCCAGGTCATCACCGAAGCGCTCTGTCAGCTTGGCCATGCACAGGTACGACTGGCGACCCTTGATGACGGCCCACGTCACGGGTCGGCCAAGGTTTGCAGCGAGGAACGGCAGTTCGCCGTTGGCCAGTTGATCTTGGAGGGTCTTGGTGGCGGTCGAGACGACAACGACGCCGCCCGAGACGATCGCGGGTACCAGGTAGGCGAGAGACTTCCCAGTGCCGGTTCCACCTTCGACGAGCAGGTGGTGGCGTTCTTCGATGGCGCCGGCAACGGCGACCACCATGGCCTCCTGACCCTTCGCGGGCGACCGCCCCAGGCTTGGCCGCAAGGACTCGTTGCAGTGCCACGAGGGATCGGCCGGCGAGGGAGGACATCGGGCGAGTGTATCGGCCGCCTTTTGGACCTCCATCGCTCAAGCAACACGAGCGGGGCGCCGATACGACGCGGGTGACCAGTGCGCTTGATGAGAGGGGCTGTTGTCGAGGACCGTGCGCCGTTGTCGTCTGCCTACGTCCGTCGCGATGTCCTGGCAGATCTCGATGGGTTTGTGACCAGGATCCGGGCCGCACGGCCGACGGCTCCATGAGCTGGCTGCGATGCTCGACAACCCCCCAGCCGATGCAACGTTGGTCGACGGCGTACAACGAGCCGCGACCCGACTGCGTGACGGTGTCCTCGAGGAAGCCCGCCGCGCCGCCGAGGTACTGGTTGATGACGCCGCAGCCAACCACAACGGCTCCATCACCGTGCATGCGGCCGACGGCGTCGTCATCGGAGTTCATCCGGACGAAACACGGCCACGGCGGCATCGCGAGGTGCTCGAACTGCAACGCGGCGTCGAGGAACTCAGATTCGCAATCACGCCACTGGTTGAAGAGCAGCCGCCAATTGGCGTGGATCCGATGCCGGTACCTACGCCGCCGGATAGTTGGACCGCCGCCGACGCCTTTGCCGAGGTGTTCCGCTGAGACGCGGATTAACCCGGCCCTGGGGCTACAGCGCGTACTGCTGATGGCGCTGCCACGATTGCCAGTAAGGAGCGACGCGGGCTGTGAAACGGCGGGGAGGTTCGGCATAGACCCGGTCACCTACGACGAACGCTTCAGCTTGGAGCGCGGCTCGCCGGCGGGCGATGGCTGCGAGCAGACGATTCCGATCGAGGTCTCGAGAGATGAGATGTGGCTCGAGGTGGATCAGGACCGCCAGGTCGGCCAGGTCGTGTTCCACTCCAAGCAACTCGGAGAGATGATTCAGGCTGCGTTCGAATCCGCCGATGACGTCGGTCCACAGCGGGGTCAGGGCTTCCATCTGGTAGCGCAGGTATTTCACCCGTTTCCGCCACTCATGGACGTTTGTTGTGGTCGGGTGCTGCTCTGCCTCGCCCAGCCGATGGCGCCCACGTCGATAAACCCGTCGCAGGCCGGGCTCGAGTGATTCGAAACGGTCCGGAATGGTTGGCCGGATGTCGATCACTCCATCTCCGACCTCGATGTTCATGACGGGCCAATGAGCAAAGCGCGTGGCTGCGCACTTCACGGACGTGAGGAGTTGCGCCATGAGGTCGCGGTCGTTCAGGATCGCGCCGGCAGTCTCCAGGTGCTTGGCCTGCAAATGATCGCTGAGTTCGGTTGCCGTTGCGGCTGAGATCGCGTCGGGCTCAGCGGTGAGCAGTGAGTCGAGGGTGCGAGGCAAGACCAAGGACTCGCGAACGGGGGAGAGCACCCGAGCGACATCGCGGGCGACCACATTTTCGGCGCGGTACACGTCGTCGCCAAGCACGTCGCGCACGAGACGCAATACGGCCCGGACCCGTTTGAGGGCCTTGCGGGCCTGGTGGACGCCCGTTTCCGTGTCGGGGGTGCCGTGTAGGCCGGCGATGGCGATTTCGAATTGTTCGAGCGCCATGCGCTGCAGCCCCATGGCAAGGGACTCGTCCGGCTGAAGCCGCAGCTTGGTGGCCCCATAAGCGGGCGCGCCTTCGGAAACTGCGTGGTGGTGGGGTTCGGGGAGCGCAGGAGCCGACGGATGGGATAGGCGCGGGTCAACACTCTCAGCCTCGGGTTGGGAGCGAAGATCGATCACTACGTCGGTGGTGCGTCGGGCTTGATCATTGGTGTCCACCGTTGGTGGTCGCTCCGACGGCACGCCTCGTATACCCCCTGGCCTGTTGTCCCAGCATACCCTTGCTGCAAGGTCAGCTCCCTGGCGACCGTGCGATCCGGCGTGCGAGGATGGGTCACAACGACGGATGCCGATGGGTAGCTGCCCAGAAAGGATGTGCACCAGTGGGTGTCGCAGGAGGCTTCAATTGGGTGGACTTGATGACGACCGATCATTCTGGGGCGAAGGCCTTCTACACCGAGCTCTTCGGGTGGGAGGCGCAGGACCAACCGGCCGGCGATGCGGGCCTCTACACGATGTTCCTCAGCGGCGGCGTGCCGGTCGCAGGTTCGGGGGCGTATCGATCCGAACAGCGGGCTCAGGGTTTGCCGGCGGTGTGGACCAGCTACGTCACTGTGGAGAGCGCCGATGCTGCAGTTGCCAGGTCCGCAGAGCTGGGCGGGACGACGCTCATGCCCGCCATGGATGTGATGGCAGCCGGCCGGATGGCCATGATCGTGGGACCAACCGGCGAAGCATTCGGAGTCTGGCAGGACGGCAACCATGCCGGTGCCGGTATGTTCAATGAACCCGTCTCACTCACCTGGAACGAGCTCGCTACGACGGACCTCGAGGCCGCTGAGGCTTTTTACACCGGCTTGTTCGGCTGGACCACCGAGGTCAGTGACGCGGGGAACGCACCGTACGTCGTGTTCACAAACGGCGATCGCCCCAACGGGGGGATGTACAACATGACCGGAGTTGTCCCCGAAGGCGAGCCGCCTCATTGGCTTGCGTACTTTGCAGTGGCCGACACCGGCGCGGTGGTCGCCCGCTGCAGCGAGTTGGGCGGGGTGCTGCTCAGCGGTCCGATGGATGTGCCGGGAGTGGGTCGGATGGCAATCCTGTCTGATCCTCACGGCGGTTCGTTCTGCGTTCTCGAGGCGGTAGCGCCGACCGTGCCGTGAGAAGTGACTTCCTCTGCGAGTGAGCGGGCCCCAGGCGGGGCCCGCTCACCCACGGATACGGAGGCGACTCTCCCCCCTGTCGGCCGAGTCGTTCTCCGCTGCGGCCTGGCCTGTGACGGCCGGCCCGGGCGGCTTGGAAGCGGTCCGCCCGTTCCCCCTCAACCAATCAGATGCGCCGAGGGCGCGTCTGATACAGGAATTCCGCACAAGCGATTGAAGCGTGGTCAGGAGGCGGCTGAAAACCGCCGACTTGGAATTGCTGCGACGTCCGAGACCAGGTGTTTGCTCACCGGTGCAACTCCGCACGGTGTTGGTTCAACACCCTCCTCAGGGACCGAAGAGGCGGCGGGCGCCGACCGTGACAGGGAAGTAGACGACGCCGAACACGACGATGGCAGCGACGGTATCGGTGCGATCCGTAGTGGGGCCGACGCCGACGCCGACAAAAAACACACCGGCCGCAGTGAGTCCGGCAAGCACCGCCAGGAGCGAAACAATGAAGCGGTGTTGCGCCGGCATGGAATCCTCGGAGGTCGACTCCTCTTGTCATCGGCAGAAACGCCTCACAATCTGAAGGGGCCATCTGGCTTTCTGATCGCAAGAACCCGAGGGGAGTTGATGCCGGCGCAGCGAGCGCAGAGGACTGCAGGGCGGAAACCCTGCCGTCCTTGGTCCTGGGAAGCGACTCCCCTACAGCGAGGCCGAGATCTTTCCAAGCTTGCGGATCTGGAAGGCGCGGAGGATGTCGAGAACGCCCTTCATCAAGGCCCAGATTCCCGCGAAGACGAGCAATGTGTAGGCCTTGGAGATGAAGAACTGTCCGCCGGTCCAGAACCCCATGATGATCATGAGGATCCCGGCAACCAGCCCCAGCCACCAGAGTTCGTTGTCGTCCTTGGTGGCGAAAGCTTCGATCGTCCAGACGATTCCGACGACGGCAAATACAAACCCGAGCATGTCAGCCAGGACGGCAAAGGCCTCGCTTGGGTTGATCAAGGCGACCATTCCGGCAATCCCGAGCACGATCCCAAAGACGTACCAGAGCCACCGCCAGCCCTCGGCCAACGTCCCGGTGACGACATATTGGGCACCGGCGAACATGAACATGAGGCCAATCAGGATGCCGATGGTGCGCACTGAGGCTGTCTCGAACTGGAGGATGATCAGCGAGATGATGATCCAGAGCGCGCCGATGACCAGCCAGAGCCACCACCACCGGCTCACATCTTCCAACACCTCTTTGTCGGCCGTCTCTGCAGTCATCGTTCAGTCCTCCGAGTTCAGGCACACGCCGGACCCGTTGTGAGCCGGCACTTCCAGACCCCAGGCTACCGCTGCCGCGCCCGGCCCCACGTGCCTCATCCCGGCATGAGGGTCGTCACCCCCTGATATCGGTCAACCGGCCTCACGACCGATCGGGGTGACTAGTCCCCACTAGTGTGCACTACACGATCCGGCCACGTTCGGGCCAACGCAAATGGCTAGTCCAAAACGGGCCCCTCTAGCGGGATGGGGTCACGAATACGTACAATGCCGTCACGAGGAACGGGATCCCACTTGGACGCCTTTGGTGGGCAGCGAATCCGGCGGATTCCGTGGGCTAGAAAACACTAGGGGACGGCGATGGACCTATCGGCCTCAGCAGTCGAGCAGAAGACCTTTGACACGATCAGGCGCGATGGATTCAACCCACAGCAGGTCAGCGCATTTCTGGCCGATGTCGCCGAGGAACTGGCCCACCTGCGCGATGAATTGGCCCAGGAGCGGTCCCGGTCGAGCGACCTCGAACTGAGCCTCGAAGAGGTCAAGACTTCGTTGCAGCGGGACACCGAAGTGTTCCTGGCCATGTTGGAGACCAAGCAACGGGTGATGGAGGCGGCCGAGCGAAAGGCCCTCGGGTTGCTCGCTTTCGCCCACACCGAGTCTGGTTCTGAGAATCCGGAGGACATGGCTTGGGACGACCTGGCCGCGGTTTTGGAGGAAGCCGAGGCTGGGCCTTCGGTCTTGCCGGACGACGAACCGGTTGTTGCTCTCGGCTCCGGGGGAGCGGCGCTGCCTGCCGGCGGCATCTTTGGTCCTGGGATGGGTGACGCGGGTGAAGGAACCGAGCGGGCACTCGCCGGTGCACACGTGCTTCTGGCGGAGGCCGTCCGCGTGCCGTCCCTCGGGCAGACTGAAGCGGTCGCGGCCGTTGCCGCGGCGCGTGATGAAGCCGAGCGAGTCCGCCTCCACGCCAAGCTGATCCACGCCAGGGCCGAGGTGCGAGCCCAGCACATCGTTGCCGACGCCGAGCGCGAGGCTTCTCGGCTCGAGGTACAGGCCGCCGAGGACGCCGCCGACACCCACCAACGGGCCCAGCAGGAGCTCCGTGCCGCATTCGTGGAAGTTGAGCGGATCCGAGCGATGGCCGAGACCGAGAAGGCCGAGGTGGTGAAGACCGGTGAGGCTGAGGCCGCTGCCCTGATGGCTGAGGCCGTTGCCCTGATGGACGAGGCCAGAGATCTCCCAGAGCGATTCTCACACGAGGCTGAGGCGTTGGTGACCGAAGCCCGCCAGCAGGCCGAGAGCATCCGCATCTCGGCCTGGGAGGAGGCGGAGCAAGCTCAAGAAGCTGCCGATGCCGCCCTGCAAGAAGCGCTGCGCGAGGCGCAGGAGGTGCGCAGGCAGACCGCGGATGCGGTCGACGACGCCGAGGCGTATGCAAGAGCGCTCCGCGCCGAAGCAAAAGCCGAGGCGGCCGAGCTGCTCGCCGGGTCGCGAGCCCGCTTGGAGGCGGCAGAAGCCGACTTGGCCCAGGTTGAGCAGGCTGCCAGCGAGGGGATCTCGGAGGCGGAGCGGGAGGCCAGTGCGATCGTGGCCGAGGCTCAGCAGAGAGTCGATGAGCTCGAGAGCGAGATCGCAGAACTGGGTGAGAAGCGAGACCGCGATGCGGCCCAGGTCCTCGAAGAGGCTCAACGAGAAGCCGGGTTGGTTGTCGACGCCGCCGAGCAGCGGATTGACGAACTCGCCAAGGAGATAGCGGAGTTGGAAAGCGAGCGGGACCGCGTTGCCTCCCTGAGCGACGAGCAGGCACAGAGCGAGAGCGCACAGGCGCGAGCCAGGGTACTCGAGGAGGTTGAGGCCGCCGAGGTCGAAATCTCCGAGCTGTTGGCGACTGCTCAAGCCGACGCGGCTTCGATGCGGACGGCGGCGGCTGATGAAGGTGCAGGCATTCTGGAGGAGGCCCGCGCCGAAGCACGGCGTGTCATCGACGACGCCAGGGCAGAGGCGGAGCATGCGCTGCTCGGGGCGAGGTCAGAGCATCAGGACCTCGTTTCCAGGCTGCGGAGTATGAAGATCATCATCGAGGAGTTGCAGCAGCGGTTGCCCGACCTGGCTATGCGCGACGGCGACGACGCAGAAATCGTTGTTTTGCTCGATGACGCCAGTGCCGCAGCGATCGACCTGCGACACCGTCTGGACGGCATCGACGACGACTGGGAGGGTGACATGGAGCCGATGCGGGCGTCGCGTTACTCCAAGCGATCCGCCGGTCTGCCCAGCATGGGAAGAGAAGAGTCGGAGAAGGCACTCGACGGGATGGCCACGTTGCGCGCCGTCGAGTCACAGAAGTCGGGTCGCAAGCGTGGCGGGCGCAACAAGGGTCGACACGTTGACGTCCCCGAACACGACGAGGAAACCGCCTGAGACTCGGCTCGGCCGGGCCTATCGCAAGCGGTCCCCCCTCGGCTTGCGCTGCGTGAACCCGCCGGATGGCTAGCTGCGGAACTTGCGACCGTCGGCGGCGGCGTCGCGCAGCAACTGGGCGGGCTCGAACCGGGGACCAAACCGTTCGGCGTACTCGTCGAGTTTGGCGACGATGGTGTCGGCGCCGACCTGGTCGATGTACCAGAACGGCCCACCCCGGAACGGTGGGAAACCGAAGCCGAAGATGGCCCCGATGTCGCCGTCACGCGCCGAGCGCAGGATGCCCTCTTCAAGGCACCGCGCCGCCTCGTTGATCAGCGGAAGCGCCAGGCGCTGCTGGATCTCCTCGCGCGGCATTTCGGTGGTCGGCTCCACGCCCAAGGTCTCGTACACCGTGGCGTCGACGCCCTGCTTCTTGCCATCCTCGTACTCGTAGAACCCACGTCCGTTCTTGCGACCCTTACGATCGTCGTCGACAAGGGTCGAGAAGCCCGCCTCCGGCGTCATCCGATCACCGAACTCGGCGGCCATGATCTTGGCGATCTTGGCGCCGACATCGATTCCGACCTCATCGGTCAACAGAACCGGCCCTATCGGGAAGCCCCACGCCACCATGGCAGCGTCGATGTCCTCGATCGGGACGCCCTCGGCGAGCAGGTAGCCCACCTCATTCATGTAGGGCCCAAGCACCCTGGTCGTGTAGAAGCCGGTTCCGTCGTTGACGACAATGACCGTCTTGCCCTGACGCTTGCCGTACTCCACGACCGTGGCCGTGACCGAGTCGTAGGTCTGGTCGGTGACGATTACCTCGAGCAGCGGCATCTTCTCAACCGGGGAGAAGTAGTGCATGCCGACGACGTTCTTCGGCCTCGCCGCGCGCCGAGGCGATCTGGGAGATCGGGATCGATGACGTGTTGGACGCGAAGATGGCGTCCTCGCCGGTGGCGGCTTCGGCCCGCTCGAGGACCGATTGCTTCAATGCGAGGTCTTCGAACACCGCTTCGATGACGAGATCGACATCGCCGTAGCCGCCGTAGTCGGTGGTGCCGGTGACGAGGCTCATCGCCCGGTTTGCGTCCGCCGGCTTCATCCTGCGGCGCTTGACCTGGCCGTCGAGCACCTTGCGAACGTAGGCGAGGCCACGGCCAACGCCGGCGTCGTCAACCTCGTTGATGCGGGTTGGCGTCTGGGCGCGGGTCGTGTTGACGGCTGCGATGCCGCCGCCCATCAGGCCTCCGCCGAGGACGCCGACCTTGGAGACCTTGCGTGGCTTGGCCTTCGAGTCGATGCCGCGGTCCTTCTTGAGGGCTTGGCTGGCGAAGAACACCGACATCAGCGCCTTCGCCTCAGGCGAGACAACCAGTTTGCCGAACTCGGCGAGTTCGGCGGCGTAGCCGGCCTCGAGCCCGTCGTCGATGCCAACCTTGACGGCGCGCAGCGCCGCGGGTGGGGCCGGATAGTTGCCCTTGGTGGCCTCGAGCATCTTCTCCTCAGCCTTCGAGAACAGGACCTTGCGGCCGACCGGGTTCTCTTCGAGGGCGAGTTGCTGCAGGGCCGCCGGCGCCAGCCAGGAACGCATCCTGGTGAGGCGGGCCTCGCCGCCGTCGGGCGTAGCCGCCGCCTCCAAGGCCCTTCGGTGGGCGACGTCGCCGAGAACTTCCTTGGGGCAGATCTCGTCGACGAGCCCCATCTTGAGGGCGCGGCGCGGACGAACCGCCCGCCCCGTGAGGATCAGGTCGAGACCGGCGGCAATTCCGATCAGCCGGGGGAGGCGCTGGGTTCCGCCACCGCCCGGGATGATGCCGAGCTGGACCTCGGGCTGGCCGAGCTGGGTTTGCTTCTCGTCGTTGGAGGCGATGCGCATGCTGGCTGCCAGGGCCAGTTCCATGCCGCCACCGAGGCAGGCGCCGTGGATGGCGGCAACCACCGGCTTGCCCAGTTCGGTCGTGAGCGCTTCGAGCCTGGCAAAGGCGACGTGTACCTCGCCGAGCAGGTCGATCGCTTCAGATGCGTCCGTCAGGCTTTGCAGGAACCGAATGTCGGCACCGGCCAGGAAGTTGTCCGGCTTGGCGGAGCCAAGGACCAGCGCCTTGATGGCGGGATCGGTTTCGCAACGTTCGATGACCTTGACGAGGTCACCGGCGAGGTCGGGTCCGAGGGTGTTCATGGCTTCACCGGCGCGATCCATCAGCGCCGTGGCGACGCCGTCGTCGGCAACCGAGAAGTGGATGTGGTCGAGTTCGAGGTCTGGGGTTGTGGTCGTCATTCCTAGCGCTCCAGGATCAGGGCGGCGCCGAGGCCACCGGCCGCACATTGGGTGACGAGAGCGGTTCCGCCGTCACGGCGCTCCAGTTCGTTCGCCATCGTCAACGCCTGACGGGCACCGGTGGCGGCGAATGGGTGGCCGAGGGAGATGGATCCCCCGTACAGGTTCAACTTGTCCGGCGGTATCTCTCCGATTGCCTTCTTCCGTCCGAGATGCTGCTTGGCCCACTTGGCGCTCTTGAAAGCGGCGAGGTTGGACAGCATCTGAGCGGCGAAGGCCTCGTGCATGTCGATCACGTCGATGTCGTCGAGGCTCATCCCGGCTCGGTCGAGCGCGATCGGCGTCGCAAACGACGGACCCATCAGCATCTGCCAGCCTGGATCGAGGGCGGCGAATGCCCACGAACGCACGAATGCCTTGGGGACAAAGCCGAGCTTCGCGGCCGTCTTCTCCTCCATGAGCACGACGGCAGACGCCCCATCGGTGAGGGGTGAGCTGTTGCCGGCGGTCACGGTTCCGTAGCGCCGGTCGAATACCGGACGGAGAGAGGCGAGCTTCTCCAGCGTGCTGTCGGCTCGCGGAATGTTGTCCTGGGTCGCAGTCTGCGCATACCTGGGCGGAATCGGCAGCGCCATCACCTCGTCGTCGAACACGCCCTTCTCCCACGCTTCGATGGCCTTCTGGTGCGACTCAAAGGCATACTCGTCTTGCGCCTCGCGTGAGATCCCGTTCTCGCGAGCCATCTTCTCGGCCGCGTCACCCATGGTGAGCCCGGTCGACTTGTCGGCCAGTTCCGGTGCCTTGGGGGTGAGATCCCGGGGGCGGAGGCGAGAGAAGGCTCGCAGCTTCGAGCCCATGTCCTTGGCGGCGTTGGCGGCCATCAGGGCGGTGATCACTGCATCGTCGTACTGGATGGGAGGTTTGGAGAGCGTATCGGCACCACCGGCGATCACGATGTCGGCTTCACCCATCAAGATGGCTTTGGCCCCGTCGACGATTGCCTGGGTCGAGGTGGCGCACGCTCTGCTCACGGAGAAGGCATCGATTGAGCGCGGCAGCGCGGTGCCGAGCACGATCTCACGGGCGATGTTTGGCGCCGTCACGTCGGCAACGACGGCGCCGTAGACGATCTGGTCGATTTGATCGCCCTCGAGTCCGTTGCGTTGGACGAGTTCGGTGACGACGGCTTTACCGAGGTCAAGCGTGGTCAGGGAGCGAAAGTCGGTCCCCGACTTCATGAAGGGGGTGCGAAGACCCGCGACGAGGGCGACTCTGCGCCCGCCGCTGGTTCCTTGCTTTGGGGTGGCCATGTGCGCCTCACAGACGTTGAGCGGATGGCCCAATTCTGGCAGAACCTGCTGCCGCCCGATCCGGCCGCCGATCGAGTGGCGCTCGGTCAGATCGGCGCAACGTCGGGAGTGGTTGCCGCCGGGGCGGTGCGGAATTGCCGGGCGTGGAGATCGGCGTAGAGCCCGCCCTGCTCGAGCAGGGCAGCGTGGGTCCCTTCCTGAACGATCCGGCCCTCGTCGAGCACGAGGATCCGATCGGCGTTGCGGACCGTGGAAAGCCGGTGGGCGATCACGAACGTGGTGCGACCCTCCATCAGCGTGTCGAGGGCACCCTGGACCAGCGCCTCGGACTCGCTGTCGAGCGAACTGGTTGCCTCGTCGAGGACCAAGATGCGCGGGTCCTTGAGCAGGGCGCGGGCAATGGCAATCCGCTGGCGCTGACCACCCGACAGCTTGATACCGCGCTCACCCACGATCGTGTCGTAGCCGTCGGGGAACGCATCGATGAAGTCATGGGCATTGGCCGCCCGGGCGGCGTCCCGCAGCTCGTCGTCGGTCGCGGTTGCTTTCCCGACCCGCAGGTTCTCGGCGATCGAGCCCGAGAACAGTTGTGTCTCCTGGGGCACCGCCGCCATCCGTTTCCTGAGCTCGTCGAGCGTCACGTCCCGAACGTCGACGTCATCGATCGTGATGACCCCGGAGGTCACATCGAAGAACCGGGGAATCAGCTGAACCAGCGTCGACTTGCCGGCCCCGCTCGGTCCGACCAACGCCACCACCTCGCCGTCGCGAGCCTCGAGGGATACTCCATGAAGGACGTTGACGTCACGGTCGCTGTAGCGGAAGTGAACGTCGTTGAAGCCCACCCGGCCTTGGACCGGATCAATCGTGGTTGGGCTGTCAGGCACGGCGAGGTCGCTGCGCTCATCCAGCAACTCGAAGATTCGCTGCGACGCTCCCAGCGTCTCTTGGAGTTGGCTGTAGAGCCCGGTGAGAGTGCCGATCGCTCCGGCCACCGTCAGTGTGTACAGCAGGAAGGCGACCAGGTCACCTGCGCTGAGGTCGCCGGCGAGTACCAGCCGGCCTCCCCGCCAGAGTACGAACGCCAGCGTTCCGAAGGCGACAAACGTGACCATAGAGACGAACACGGCTCGCCATCGGGCCCGGCGCAAGGCCGCCGCGTATGACGACTGCACTGCCGTGTCGTAGCGGCCGACCTCGATCTTTTCGGCGCTGAACCACTTGACGACGCGGACTGCCGTGATGGACTCCTCGGCGTCTGCGTTGGCTTCGGCGACGCGGTCCTGGAACTCGGTCGAAATCTTGCGCAGTCGCCGGCCGAAGAAGGCGGCCGCCAGGATCATGATCGGCAGGAAGATCAGGACGGTGATGGAGAGCTGCGGGCTGATCACAAACAGGAGGACCACCCCGCCGATGAGAGTCAGGCTCTGCGACATGGCAGCGGCCAGGGAGGCGGAGACCGTGGTCTGCACCACGGCGACGTCTGAGGTCAGGCGGGACGTGATCTCGCCGGTCTTGCGCTGGTCAAAGAACTTCACCGGCAGGGTCATGAGGTTCGAGTAGGTACGGGTGCGGAGATCGGCGACGACACCTTCACCCATAGCGGCCAGGGCATATGAACGGACAAAGCTGAAGGCGGCCTGGAAGAGAAACACGAGCAGCAGCAGCAGAGCGAGTCGATCGAGCGACGCCGTTGAATCGGCTCGGATCGACTCGTCGACCATCTCGTCGACAAGTGTCCCCATGACGATGGGGAAGACCAGGCCCAAGGCGGCGGCGAACACGACGCCGACGACCGCGACGGCGAGATTGGCCTTGTAGGGAGCCACGAAGCTGAACAGCCGCCGCAGCTGCTTCAGGTCGGCTCGGCTCGGTCGGGAGCCCTCAACCGACGTTTGCTCACGACGCCGTGGATTGCGGAACATGAAGGGGAGGCTACCCGGCGCCCCGGGCGATCTGTTCGCGGGCCCGTCGCGTACCCGGGTGCCGGGAGCCAGTCGGATGGTGTCCATCGCGTGGCGTGCGAAAGTACGGGCCGTGGCCGGGCCTTCAGCCCGGGAGCTTTCCCGAGCGCAGCGAACCCCACGCACCAAGTAGCCTATGTCTTCATGCGAGCGTTGCGAAAAACGGCACCAGGGGCCGGCCTCGAGATGGCCGATGTGCCGATACCCGAGATCGGGCGGGATGAGGTGCTCATCCAGGTCAAGGCAACCTCGATCTGCGGCACCGACCTGCACATCTATCGATGGGATCCCTGGGCTGCCGAGCATGTGATGGCTCCGCTCACCGTCGGTCATGAGTTGTGTGGGATCGTCGTCGACCGCGGCTCGGCGGTCGACGAGCCGGAAATCGGGCAACTCGTCTCGGTGGAGTCCCACGTGGTGTGTGGGCGCTGCTCGTGGTGCCGCACCGGCAAGGGCCATCTCTGCCCTCACACCCGCATCCTGGGGGTGCATCGCGACGGGGCCTACGCCGACTACGTCGCGGTTCCGGCGATCAACGCCTGGCCCGATCCTCCGACGATGCCGTATTCGATTGCCTCACTCCAGGAGAACTTCGGCAACGCGGTGCACACCGCCAGCACGCCGACGCTCGCCGGCTGCAAGGTTCTGGTCACCGGGATGGGGCCGGTCGGCATCATGGCATTGGCTGCCGCCAAGGCGCTGGGCGCTCGGTCGGTGTTCGCCACCGATGTCAGCGCTTATCGGCTCGAGCTTGCAGCGAAGATGGGCGCGGATCTTGCGCTGAATCCGCTCATCGATGATGTCGATGCCGCGGTGTTGGCCGAGACGGACGGCGAGGGCGTCGACGTCTTGCTCGAGATGTCGGGTGCCCCGCAGGCAATCGACACCGGTTTTGCGCTGCTCAAGCCCGGGGGAGAGGCCGCCTTGCTGGGGCTGACGTCCCATTCGCTCACCTTCGACCTCGATGACCACGTGATTTTCAAGGGCGCCACCGTGTACGGCATTTTTGGGCGCAAGCTCTGGGAGACCTGGTACCAAGCACGCGGTCTGATGCGGTCCGGGGCGATCGATCTGGCCCCCATTGTGACTCACCGCTTCGCCCTCGAAGAATTCGAGCAGGCTTTTGCGCTCATGGACTCGGGCGAGTGCGGCAAGATCGTCATGTTTCCCGATCCGGCGGACGCCGACGGGCCGCTGGTGAACAATCCCCAGGAGGCCACCTGATGGGCAAGTCCGATTTCCTTGCGGCCGAACTCCAGGCACTGCGCGAGTCGGGGAACTTCAATCGTATTCGGACGCTGGGCAGCCCCCAGGGCGGGTGGATCCAAGTCGACGGCAAGCGGGTGCTCAACTTCTGTTCGAACAACTACCTCGGACTGGCCAACGACCCGCGCCTCGTCGCCGCAGCCAAGGCTGCGCTCGATCGGTTCGGGATCGGACCCGGTGCGGTCCGCAGCATCGCGGGGACCATGGACATTCACCGCGAACTGGAGCGCAGACTCGCCGAATTCAAGGATGTGCCGGGCGCCATCTCTCTGCAGTCCGGGTTCACGGCCAACCTGGCCGTGATACCGGCACTGGTCGGTGACGGTGACGTGATCATCTCGGATGAACTCAATCACGCTTCGATTGTCGACGGCGTCAGGCTTTCCAAGGCCCGCCGGATGATCTACCCACACGCAAACGTCGCAGCTTTGGGGGAGCGGCTGGCCGAGGCGCGCCTTGGCGGCGCCGAACAGATCTTGGTGATCACCGATGGCGTGTTCTCGATGGACGGTGACCTCGCCCCGCTGGACGGCATCGTCGCGGCAGCGGAAACCCACGACGCTCTCGTCATGGTCGACGACGCTCATGGCGAGGGCGTGCTCGGCCGCGGCGGACGCGGCATTGTCGACCATTTTGGCCTCCACGGCAGGGTCGACATCGAAGTTGGAACGATGTCGAAGGCCTTCGGGGTCATGGGCGGCTACATCGCAGGATCGGAGGACCTCGTGCAGTGGCTCACCCAGCGGGGGCGACCATTTCTGTTCTCCTCGGCTCCGACTCCGCCGGATGTCGCCGCTTGCCTTGCCTCGGTCGACATTCTGGAGGCGTCGACCGAATTGGTCGACCGGCTGTGGGAGAACGCTCGGCAGTTCAAGGAGATGATGAGTCACGCCGGCTTCGACATCGGTGTCAGCGAGACACCCATCACTCCGGTGATGCTCGGCGACGTCAAGCTTGCACGGGAGTTCTCGGCTCGGCTTTTTGAGACGCAGGACGTGTTTGCGCAAGCCATTGGGTACCCAACCGTGCCGGTGGGCAAGGCCCGGATTCGGGTCATGATTTCCGCCGCCCACAGCTCCGAAGATCTCGAGCGCGGCGCCGCAGCCTTCACGGCAGTCGGCCGTGACCTCGGGGTGATCTGAGGCGCCCGGAAGGCGGTTCGCAAAGTCGACACTCTGTCGGGTCGCGAACCTGCATAACATCCGGTTCATGGAGTCCGACGTCCAGGTCAGCCGGAGCGTTCTGTTGCGCGTCGTATACGGCGCGCTCGGCTTTGCGTTCTTGGGTCTCGGCATTGCCGGGACCTTCATTCCCGGCCTTCCCGGGACGGTGAACTTGTTGGTGGCGCTCTGGTTCTTCTCGATGTCGAGCGAGCGAATGCACCGCTGGATGCTTGCGAACAAGCTGTTTGGCAAGCAATTGCGCGACTACAAGGCGGGACTCGGAATCCCGCGTCGGGTCAAGATCATTGCCGTCACCTCGATCGTGACCGCAGTCGGCGTCTCCACGATCTTCTTCATAGACAACACCTGGCTCCGGATCGGTTTGATCCTGTTCGGTCTCGTCGGCGTGTGGTTCGTCCTCAGCCGCCCGACCACGGAAATCGAAGTCGCCCGCCGCGAAGCCACCACGCCTCCAGGGCTGCGTCTCCTGAGCGTACCGAACGTGGCGGCGGGCCGTCCCAGGGGGAAGGACGACCCGCCGCTCTCAGCCCCACTCCGCCGGGGTGAACTAGCGCCCGCGCTGGATCGGATCCTGGCCTTCCTCGCGCAGGCGGGCGCGCAGACCTCGGGCTCTGCGCTGGTAGATCGTCTCGGTGGCATCGCCTTCGTGACGGGCGGTTTCAGGATCGAGCAGCCGCCGATCGGCGGGCGGTCGACCCGATCCATCGGGTTCGGCGAACGCCACGGTGCGGGCCCGCACCAGCCGCGCCAACGCCTCCAACTCGGACCGGCGTCGGGTGGCACGGTCGAACCCGTCGGTCGACTGGATCACGGTGGCGATTCCAACCGGGCCACCGATCGTATCGATCGAGGTGGTCTCGGCAAGATCGCCGGGGGTGCGGCTCGCGCCGACTGGAGGCGGATCGATGCCCGGCGCCACTTCTTCGCCGGCCGAATCCTCCGCTCGATCAGAGGTAGGGTCGGTGAGATCGATGGTCCGATGCTCGAGGTCGATCATCTCGCCGATCATGCCGGTGCGCTCGAGGGTCGTATCGGCGAGTCTCCTGAGTTCTCGCTCGATGTCCCCCACTGCGGTGCGCAACTGGGCGGTGCGGCGCTCCAGTTCTTCCGTGTCGCTCCGGGCCTCCTCGACGATTTCTTTGGCCCGGGTCTGGGCGTGGTCGAGGATCTCGTCGGATTGTGCCTGTGCCGTTGAGACTCGCTCGGCCGCATCTGCCTTCGCCTTGCCGAGCAACTCTTCGGAGCGGACGTTCGCCTGTGAGACGACGGTCGCCGACTCGGCCAGTGCCTTGGAACGAATCTCCTCGGCCTCGTTGGCGGCAACGGTTACCAACGCCTCGGCCTCGGCGCGTCGTGTGGTGCGGAGTTCGTCGATCTCAGCCTTGACTCTGGCGCGTAGTTCCTTTGTTTCCGAGAGCGCCGATGAGATCAGGGTCTCAGCCTCGCGGCGGCTGGCTGCCGCTGTTGCGGCGGCGTCGCTCGCCGCGGTCGCAGTTACCTGATCGGCCTCTGCGGTCGCGGCTGCGGTGAGCCGAGTCGCCTCATCTGCAGCGGCGCGGAGCGTTGTTTCGGCCTGGCGGCGATGAGTCGAAAGGACACGATTGGCCTCCTCAGTCTTGGCTTCGGCTTCGGCAATGGCCGAGGTCAGTATCTCGTCGGCCCGCGCCCGGGCGGACGAGGCGCTTTGCCTTGGCGATCTCGAGCATCTCGGCCGCCTCGGCACGCATTCGCTCGCCGTCTTCGTCGGCTTGGGCTCGGCCGGCAGTTGCCGCCGCGTACAGGCTGTCGGCATCTGCCGCCGCCTTGGCCAGCATGGCGTCGATCTGGGTTTCCGTCTCAGCGATGATCTCGTCTGCACGGCTACGGGCGGAGTCCCCCAACTGTTCCGCTTCACGTTTGGCCTCGGCGATCATTTCGTCGCGGGTCCGCTGCGCGGCAACAAACGTGCGGTGGATCGCCTCGCTGGCATCATCCGCCTCGCGCAACTTCACCTCGAGTTCTTGGGTGAGCGCCTCGTATTCGCGCAGCGTGCCGGCCAATCGGCCCATGGCCGCATCGACTTCAGCGGGGTCGTACCCGCGCCTTCGTACCACCGTGAAGTGGTGCGATTCGATCGTGGATGATCGGACTCGCATCCCAATGTCCTTCCCCGGACCGCTCCGCCCATCAAGGCCCCTTGCGACCCTGCAGAGCAACCGAGGGAGGTTGCATTATGTGTGTGTGCGCAGCGGACTCTAGAGAGAACGCGAAAACCGTCGCAAATGCCATTGGTGTGGTTTTGGCCCCCCAGCAAAAGGATTCTTGCCGGGCGATGGGTTCGCGGCATAGGGTTGGGGGATGGAACTGATCAAGGTTGAGATCCAGAAGGACTGGCTATCCGTCAACGATATCTGCGACTACATGGGGGTCTCCGCTTTTGTGGTCACCGGCCAGCTCCGCTCCGGCAACCTGCCTGCGGTCAAGTTCGGCCGGGAGTGGCGGATCGCCCGGCAGGACTTCGAGGATTGGATCAACGCCCAACGCATCGAGTCCCGGACCAGGGGGGCCATGGACGTCGACGCCTGAGCCGTCGTCGGTTCAGTCGCTTTCCATCGGCTCCATGTCGCCCGCCCGTCGTCCCACCAGGAGTTGCGCCGTCACCGGTTCGCCGCGCAGGTCGATGCGGTTGTCGATTTCTTCGAGCACCCACTCCGGTCCGAGCGCTGACGCAGTCGAATGATCCAGCAGCACCTCGCCGGGGCCGGCAATCGAGTCGAGCGCCATGGCGACACGGGGCGGATCCCCGAAGACCCCGTAGGTGAGTTGGGTCGTCGACAGCAACCCGGCGACGACCTTTCCGCTGGCGAGGCCCGCGTGCCATGAGATGTCGGCTCCCGAATCCACTACGGCGGCCTTGGCGACTTCGATGGCGTCGAGCACAAACTGTGCGGCTGCCCCCGCGGCCACATCGGGGCTGCCGAGTCCGGCCGCAAAAACGTGGTCGGCTCCGGCCGACCGCACACGCTCAATGCCAAGGTTGTCGGCCTTCGTCTCCAACTCCAGGGACAGCCGGCTGGCCAGCTCGGTCGTCCACGAGTGATCGACGCCGGGTTCATCCAACGATCCGGTCACGGTGACGACGATCATCGTTGCAGAATCTGCGAGATCCTCGAGGTGTTGGTCGCTGCCGCGGAACTGATCCACCACCCGGTCGGGAAGCGCAGACCTCAGCAGTCTGGTCACCTGGCTGGCTTCGTCGGTGAGGGCCTGTTTCTGCGCCCTCAGGTCGGCAGTGAACGTGTTGATGCGGCGGCCGACGTCGCCGTACTCGTTGCGACCCATGTCGGGAACCTCGAGGTCGAGGTCTCCATCTGCGATCTTCGCCGCAACATCGACCACAGGTTCGACGGGTCTGGTCATCCGATCAGCAAGCAGCAGCCCGAGGAGACCGACGATGGGGAGGAGGATGGCAGCAGTGATCAGCATGCGCCGGGTGTAGCTGGAGATTGCTCTGTTGGCCTCCGCCCACTCGATTTCGGAGACCACGACCCAGGAGAGTTCCTCGACGCCGACGGGTTCGGCCACGGCGAGAGTGCTGCGGTTGAGGTAGTTGCGGGTTCGCCCGGCGAAGGTGTCCCCATTGAACACGGAGGTGACGGCTTCCGTTTCGACCGGCTGGAGCAGCACCGTCGAGTTGAAAGCCTTGATGAACTCGGCAGTGTCGGCGGGGTAGTCCGCTGCCGCAAAGTCCTCGAGGAACTCCGCGGGATCTTCGAGCCAGAGGCGTGAATCGGACCGCATGGTGAAGTCGCTGCCGACGATGTAGCTCTCGCCGGTTTCGGCGAAGCCGGTATCGGCCCACTGCTGATCGGCGGTCATCACGAGGTTGAGCGCGTCGATCGGCACGGTGACGGCTACCGCGCCCACGGTTTCGCCCTCGTTGCGCACCGCAGCCGCCGCGAACATGACTGGTGCTCCGGAGGAAGGTACGTAGAAGTCAAAATCGACGAGTACCGCCGCCCCCAACGGCGCGGCCGCCAGCTTCTCGGTGATCGCAGTGGCCAGGGCGCTGTCGCTATTCGGTCCGGACTGGACGTTCGTGCCGAGGTCGATGTGCTTCTCGACCGTGTAGACGACGGTGGAGGTCTTGAAGTCGATCAGAAGGAGGTCGCCGAATCCGAGGGTGGTTGCCAGCTCGCGCATTCGAGGATGGTGCTGCTCGTGGGCGGGCCGGTACGAGGAGGTGTCGCCTTCAGCGATCACAAGTTCGTCGCGATCGCCCAGCGGGAACGGATTCTGAACGATGTAGTGGTATTGGAGGTATTGGGCGGCGTCGGTCATCGGCAGCAGATCGGCCAGCGGTGGCGGCTCCACTCCCTTGTCCTCGTATACGGTTGCGACGTCGTCGCGGTAGAAGTCCTCGAGAGCTTCGCGTTGGGGCTGATCAAGTAATTCGGGAGCCTCGAGCAGCTCCTGGTACGACGCGCCGAACGCAATGACGGCGCTCTCAACGTCCGGATCACGGGCGAGGACGGTCACGGTGTCCTTGATTCCGGTCAAACCAAATCGGATGGAGCGAGCTCGCGCTTGGCCCTGTGTGCTCAGTTGGCCCTCAACCTGTCTGGTGAGCAGTTCGCGCACCTGGAGGTAGTTGAGGACGCCCAGAATGGCGACCGACAGCAATGAGACGGTGATGAGGATCAGCGCCAGCTTGCGGCGTAGGCTGTTGCGGCCCCTCCATTTGTGATTGGTGGACAGGTCGACGTTGGCGGCTTCCACGGTGTCGCGCGGGGTCATGTCGTTCCCGCCTCTCTTGGCAGTTCGGATTGCTCCGCTTGTTCCAGCAGGTGCGCCTCGAGCATCCGCTTCAGGCGCCGTTCCCACGTCGCGGTCATCCGGTTTAGGACGTTCGACAACTCCGGTGTTCGGCTGGCAACGTCGGCGGCGACTGCCTCGTTGACAACCACCACCTCACAGTCGGAGACGGCCACGACCCGAGGACGCTGGCTGGGGTCCTGGGCTGAGGAGGTCATGACGGCAAAGACCTCACCCGCCGCCAAATCGCCGATCTCCAAGACGGCGCCATCCGGTGTGTCGACCACGATGCGGGCGGTTCCCGACCAGAGAACGAATAGGTCGCGTCGCGTGGCGTCGCCGGTAACGATCACCTCGTTGCGGGCAAACCGTGCGGGCTCGGAGTCGGCGGCAAGGCGGTCGATGTCGTCATCGTTGAGTTGGTCGAGCAATGGAGAGATACGAAGCCTGCGCCGAACCTCTGCCCGGTTGGGTTTACTCTCTTCGTTGGTGCGAACCCCGTCGTACATGTAGAGGTCGAAGGCGGGGCTCGGCAACGGAACATCGTGGCGATGGGACTGATACCAAACGAGCGAACCGAAGTCGCTGAAGACCCGCGGTGCGTCTGCGAAGTCGTCTATCCACAGGTCGACCTCGTAGCCCATGAGCGGATCGTCGATCTGCACGACACGGACCGACGGTGCCGGATCCTCGAGCACCTTCGCCGTCGACCGGGCGGCGTCGAGCAGCATCTCTTTCGCCAGCGTCGGGGGGTTCGAGTATGCCACTTGAACGGGGACGACGACGCGGTGGAAGCGTTGGGGCTGGTAGTAGTTGACGATGGTGGCGCCGGCCAGTTCCGCGTTGGGCACGACGAGGAGGTCGCCGTTGCGGTTCCGAATGCGCGAGCTCCTCCAATTGATGTCCTCGACTCGCCCTTCGATGTCGCCCGAATTGATCCAGTCCCCGGGTTGGAAAGGCGAATCGGTGAGGAGCAGAAGCCCGGAAGCCAGCCCGCTGAGGGTGTCCTGGAGGGCGAGTGAGACAATGAGTGACGTTACGCCCAGAGCGGCGAATGCGGCCGAGAGGTCGACTCCCCACACCCCTTCGAGCAGCACCCAACCGACAACGACGATGAGAAGCACTCGAGGCAAAGCCAGCAGAATCCTCGGCAAACCGGCGCGGTCGTCGTCATGTGTCCTCGCTGCGAATTGCTTCATCAGGATGCGGACCACCACAAGCCCGGCTGCCCCCAGCGAAATGACGAGCGCCGTGCCGACGACCCGAACAATGAGGCGCGAGTCGGCCAAGTCCAGCATGCCTTGCAGGAGCGCGAGCACGGCGGACAGCGGGATGGTCCACACCCGCAATATCGAGGCCACTCGGGTGTAGGGAGAATCGCGCTGCCGCAGCCGCTCCTCGATCTCGCCCATTCCGATGAGGCTGATGGGCAAGGCGAACACAAGTACGACCGCCCAAATGGTTGCTTGATCGTCGAAGAAGGTGCTCACGATTCAGCACCCCTCACCGTGGAGAGCGGTGCGAGCTCCCACACGGGCGGCCCCGTCCCCGGATCCCCCCAACGGACCAACGTTTCGTCCGCAGGGAGCATCTTCTTGCTGGCGTCGCTCACCAGGATCTGTTCCGGGCCTGCCGACCTGGCGAGCAAGAGCGCGCCGTCGACGGTCTCGCCCCACAGGTCGTACACCAGGCGGGTGCTACCGGCCAGTCCAAGCGTCACCGGTCCGCTCCTCACGCCGATCGTCACCGAGAGTCTGATGTCGAGTTCCTCGTCGAGGCGTCGGACGGTTTCGCGAGCATCGAGAGCGAAGGCGGCGGCCCGGGGCGCATGGTCGAGGTACCACTGACTCAACCCGCATCCAGCGAAGTAGGCGTCTCCGATGAGCTTGGCGCGCTCCACCCCGTGCTTGGCACCTATCTCGTCGAGTTCCGAGATGACGCGGTCGAGGAACTCACGACTCTGCTCGATGGGGCGATCAACCAGGGCACCAATGCCCCCGAGGGCAAGTACCACCATGGTGGCATTGGGTACGTGGTCCATCACGTCGAGGTCTCCAGCCTCGATCCGGGAAGCGACGGAAGGTGGGAGCAGGCTGCGGACGGTGTCGATTCGCGCAGCGACAGCAACAGCCAGTTCATCCTGGCGAGCCGTGGACGCGTCGATCATGCGATCGAGGTTCGTTGCGAGTTGCTTGAACTCAGCGGGGCTGCGTTTGGTGATCTCGACAGGTTCGGCCGGTTCGTTCTCGTGGACTCGGCGGAGCCGTTCGCTGATCTCGCGGATGGGCCGGAACATACTGCGCGCCCAAGCGACGGTCACGAACGTGATGAGGACCACGAAGAGGGCGACCGCGATGAGGACGGCGCGGCGGAAGTCATTGAGGGGTTCGTTCAGTTCGGCCGAATCCGCACTGGTGAGGACCAGCCAGTCGAGACCGTTGATGTCGACCCGCTCGGCGGCGAAGACGACGTCGGCGCCCGTGAAGCTCGTCCCTTCGCTCAGGTCGTCGTCGGCCTCCCCAACTGCCGCGACGGCGTCGGGAGAAGCAACTCGCTGATAGATGATGGTGGTATCGGTCACCTCGATTGCGTTCAGCTCGGCCGGCGTCACGCTACCGGCTGTGTCGACCGCGGCAAGGTAAGCGGCGGGGTCTTCGGCGTAGAGACGGGCCACCGATCTCATCCGTCCGTCCTCGCCGATCAGGAAGGTCTCTCCCGTTTCGCCGTAGCCTTGTTCCTCCCAGTCACCATTGAAGGTCATGATGCGGTTGATCTCATCGACCGGCATCTCGACGGCGAGGATGCCGACCAGCGTTTCACCCTCGAAGATGGGGCTGGCGAAGAATCCAACAGGTTGAGCCAGTTCCGGGACGTAGGAGGCGAGATCGGCGACCGAGACCGTTCCTCGTTGTGGGTTGTTGGCGACGGAGCGGACCAGCGATGCCAGAGTTGTCCCGCTGTAGGGTCCGGAGGCGAGATCGGTGGCAAAGTCCACGCCCTTGGCGGTTGAGTACACGATGGCTCCGCCGTCGGGAGCCACGAGATAGAGGTCCTCAAAGCCGAATCGATCGGTCAGGGCCAAGAAGTCGGGGTGGAACTCCTTGTGTACCTCGGTCCAAGTGCTTCCGTCTTCGGCGTCGTCAACGGCGCGACGATCCTCGGAGTTGTCCCAAGGAGTGACGTAAGCGTCCTGGAGGTAGATCCCTGCGTCCGTAATCGGCACCATTTCACGCCACGGCACGGCCAGGCCAACCGTCTCCTGCAGCGATGGCACGAAGTCGTCGCGGTAATACGTTGCCACCGAGGTGACGGCGGCGTCGTCTGCGGTGCCCGCGACGTTCAATTCGTCGAATCCTGCGCCAAAACGCTTGACGGCCTCGGCTGCCAGCGAGTCTGTGGCCAATGCCTGGGTGCGGCGCTCCAAGGTGGCGAAGTACTGTTCGATTTGGGCCGCTTGGAGTGACCTTCCCGTCAGGAGCCTGCTCGTGAACAAGTCATCGCCGAGCCTGGTCCCGTAGGTGAGGCTGACGATCGAACCAACGAGGAGCGATGAGATCGTCACCACCAGCACCGCCACCGCAAGCCAGCTCGCCATGGAGATGTTGCGGAAGCGCTTGCTGAATCGCTTGCGCGGCTTCTTCTTCTCTACGGGTTCGACCGCCACCTTCTTGCCTTCGGCAGGTTCCGCCGACGCGGCGTCACCGGCGGCGTCCGCGTTATCTTGATGTGGGTCCATGGTGTCTGCCGGTCGGTCGTCGGACGTCGAGCCAGGCTAGCGGGAAAGGCCTGGTGGGGAACAGTCGGTATCGTGGGTCCTCGCGGTTGTCGAACGAACAGGTGGTGATGTGGTGAGCGGCGACAACGGAGCGGTGGACGACGGTTCTGGTGAGGCTCCGCCACCGCGGCGCCAGCGCAAACCGGCAAATCCAACCAAGACGCTGAACACCGCCCTGCTGGTCTACATCCTGATCAACCTCTTCTTTGCACTACCGCTCGTGATCGCTCCCGAGCGGTTCTTCGATGTGATTGGTCTGACGCACGTTGAGTCCGATGCCACGGGCGGGCTGCGTTGGGTTGGCGCCATGCTGCTGGCCTGGGCTGTCTCCGGGCTCTTTGTGTTGGCCCGCCCCGGGGGACGAGGCATCTTCGTCACGACGGGGGCGATGCAGTTGACCTTCGGCGCTGTTGCGCTGGTGTACAGCTGGATTGTGAGTGAGCACGATTGGTCGACTCAGTACCACGCGCTGATGGTTGTGATCTCGATCGGCGGGGCCGCCTATCTGTGGTGGGCGAGGTTCATGGCGCGATCCGTACTCCGCCACGACCCCGAAACGTAGGCGTGCACCTTACGGCGCTCCACCACCCCGGCGAGGTGCGTAGAGTTGGGAGCGACGCCGGACCTCGGAGGTGCATGTTGCTCACGCAGGAAACCGTCGATCGCATCAGGTTGTCTGATGGAGAAGGGCACCCGATTCTGTCGGTGTACCTTGGACTTCGACCCGGGGTAGGGGAGCTTCGGTCGCTCTCGCCCCGACTCAAGGACTTGATGGCGCCGGTGCGGGCCTCGGTCGAGGACCTACCGCGAGATTCGGCCATGTCCCTGCGCGCCGACATCGAATCTGTGGTGGATTCGATCGACCAGATCTCCAGCGACCGTGGACGTGGCGTTGCCCTAATCCGTTGCTCGGCCGCCGGCATCGACGAGTACCTCAGCCTGCCCGGGCCGGTGCGCGACCGTGCGGTGACCGACTTTGATCCGTACCTGCGCCCGCTCGACGCCATGCTCGAGCACTACCACAGCTACTGCGCTGTAGTCATCGACCGGCGCAAGTCGTCCATCTTCCGTTTCCGGATGGGCGAACTCGAGACGTGGGAAGAGATGGCGGAAGAGGAGGTGCGCAAACCGAACTACGGCGGCTTCTCGGGCCGTGAGGAGGGCAAGGCGAGGAATCGCGCCGAGGAAATCGCCCAGCGTCACTATCGCGACACGGCACAGCGACTACGCGAACTCGACCAGGAAGAGCCCTTCGACCTACTTCTGGTAGGCGGGCCTGCCGACCACGTCGATGGATTGACTGCGGCACTCGATGCGAGCTTGCACTCGAAGCTCGCCGGATCATTCGCCATCGACCCGGGGACGATGACGCCCGCCGCGGTTCGCTCCAATTGTGAGGAGCTGTCCGCCGCCTACGACCACAGGCACGAGACCGAGGTCGTGGCGGGATTGCTGGATCGAGCCGGATCCGGCCCTCTGGCGGCCGTCGGGGTCGACCCCGTTCTCGGGGCCGTCAACCAACGGGCCGTCGCCGAGCTCGTGGTGCAGGGAATGAGCAGTACCCCCGGGCGACGGTGTAGCGACTGTGGATGGTTGGTGACCGGCAACGGGGCCTTGTGTCCGGCTTGTGGCGAGGGCATGAGGGCGGTGCCCGACCTGCTCGATGCCATGGCATCGGCGGTCCGGAAGTCGGGGGGTTCGGTGCAGAACGTCATCACGGAGACCCCGCTCATCACCTATGAGGTCGGTGCGGTGTTGCGCTATGCGGTGCCGCAGGTCGATCCGCAGTAGCCTCACCCCCTCGCATCGAACTCGGAGGGGTCTTGGACAGGATCGCGGCATTGATACTCGCCGCCGATGGCGGCGAGTCGTTTGGCGGCCCGCTGGCGCTGGCGTCGTGGGGAGACACGACACTTGTCGAGCACTTGGTGGCCGTCACCGCCCCGCACGTCGACGTCGTCATCGTGGTGCTGGGTGCCGACGCCGAGGCCGTTCTGGCGACCACCGATCTCGGTGAGGCCACGGTTGTCATCAATCCCGAGTGGGACCTCGGGCTGACGGCTTCGCTACGGGTGGGCCTCGACCTCCTTACCCGCGACGGAGACGTTGATGCCGTGCTGGTGGTTGAAGGCGATCAGCCCCAACTCGACGCTGCCGTGGTCGCCGACGTGGTCGGGGCTCACCGCGAAACTCGGGCTTCCATCATGATGCCGAAGTATCGCTATGCGAGAGGTGGGCCGATGGTGATCGCTCGCGAGCTCTGGCCGCGCGCGATCGGCCTCGCCAGCGAGGGGACGCTGGGTGCCCTGGTCAAGGCGCATCCCGACTGGACGGACGAAGTCTGGATTGACCAGATTCCCCCGCACCGCGTCTTGTCGTCCGCCGACCTCGCCGAGGTCGCCCCACGCCATTGAGCGGGCGGCCGCACGTCCGTTTGGCAGCGCCCGGGTCGCCCTGGGTAATCTCTCTGCGGGTCGGGGGTTGTGAGAGAGGCTGTCTCGTCAAGCGGGGCAGCTCCCACATCGACGATGAAAGGACGGGGCATGGCGTCGATTGACACGATCGAGGGAATCGGTCACCGGCAAGCGACGAGGCTGCGGAAAGCGCGGATCCGTACCACCGAGGCACTCCTCAAGAGCGGGGGGACGAGGAAGGGTCGCAAGGCTATCGCCGACACAACCGACATCAGCGAGAAGCTGATCCTCGAATGGGTCAACCGGGCCGACCTGATGAGAGTCAAAGGCGTCGGGGAAGAGTATTCCGATCTGCTCGAGTCTGCCGGAGTCGACACCGTCAAGGAGTTGAGGCGTCGCAACGCTGCCAATCTCCTCACCACCATGGTCGAGGTGAACGACAAGAAGAAGTTGGTGCGACGGCTCCCCACCGAGTCCATGGTGGAGCGCTGGGTGAATCACGCCAAGGATCTCGACCCCCTTGTGACCTACTAGCCGGCGCAGCGCAACTCGCGGGAGTCAACCCCCTGGCAAATACCGAGAGCCCCGGCTGGCGCCGGGGCTCTCTTGTGGCCCGAAGGTGAAGCAGGAAGGGAGGGAGAGCTACTTCGTTGCCGCGCCGGGCGCGACCCTCCTGGCCAACATCTCGGTTGTCGTGGCTACTTGGTCGCCGTTGCGGCCGGCTTCTTGGCTGCGGCAGCCTTCGTGGCCGGTGCCTTCTTGGCCGGTGCCTTCTTGGCCGGTGCCTTGGCTGCGGCAGCCTTCGTGGCCGGTGCCTTCTTGGCCGGTGCCTTCTTGGCCGGTGCCTTGGCGGCTGGTGCCTTCTTGGCGGGTGCCTTCTCGGCGGGCTTGCCACCGGGGGCAAAGCCTTCACGCCACGTGGTCATCGAGTTCTCGAGCTGATCGCGCAGCTTCTCGACCCGGTCCTGGACCTTGTCGAGGTCGACCCGGCTCTGCACCTCTTCGACCACGCTGCTGTCCTGCAGGCCCTTGGTGAACTTCTCGCCCTCATCAGCCCACTCTTCGAAGGTGTGCTGGGCGCCCTCGGTGACCTTGGGTCCGAGTTCGGTCGCCTTGTCGGCATAGGCCTTGAACTTGCGTCCGACGACGAGGGGGGCGCCGATGGCGGCGTAGACGGTCTTGGTGACGAGGTCCTTGCTGGACTCCATGTTCATTGCTCCTCCTGGAGACTCTCGCTGACGAAGCTCGTGTAGATCTGCATCAGCGCCTGTTTTTGTCCTGGTGTCAGCTCTGTGTCTGACTCGATCGCTTCTCTGACGGTGGCAATCTCGCCCACGCCCTCCAGGAGGCCGGCACGTTCGTACAGTGCCTCAGCCCGGATGGAGAGTGCCCGGGCAATCGACTTGAGGATCTCGGCCGAGGGCTTACGGAGCCCCCGCTCGATCTGGCTCAAGTACGGATTCGAGATCCCGGCGTTCTCTGCGAGCTTGCGCAACGACATGGCACTGCGCTCGCGTTGCTCGCGAATGAACTCGCCCAAATCCGAAAGTGGTTGCTTCACATTTGCAATATACAGCAAAGTGCTAACTATTGCAAGCAGTCGATGAGTTCAGAACAGGCTGGTGCGCTCCGCCAGCATCTCGTCGAGGTTGCGTTGGATCTCATTCCTGACGGCCTCGGTCTTTTCGAGCATCTCGAGGGGATCAGGCGAGGTGCCCGGATGGGATGGAGGGATCGGTGGGAGAAAACGGATCTTCCACCGCACCGGCAGCGGCAAAGGGTTGAGGAAAACGGCGACCCCTTCGACCCGCTGTTCAGGCATGAGTAGTCGAACGAGGCGGGCGAGGCGTTTGGATACGGTGACCGCAGGGTGGACTTCCTCTGAGCCGATGATGGCAACCGGGATGATGGGCGCCCCGGCCTGCTCGGCGATCGAGATGAAGCCGCCCCGCCCGAAGCGCTGTACCTCATACGCATTCCAGACCGGCTTCATGAATCCCTTCTCGCCCTCAGGGAAGACGGCGACGAGGTGACCGCGGCCGAGGACGTACTCGACGTCCTCGCGCGACGCATAGACCCCGCCGGACTTTCTGAACCACTCCGACACCCAGGGCAGGATGTTGAACAACTCGGTTGCGGTTACCCGGACCCGGCGCGGCTTGGGCGCTTCGTTGGCGACCGAAACCGCCAGCATCAGACCGTCATAGGGGATGGCAGCGCCACCGTGATTCGAGACGAGCAGCCCAGGCCCGTCCATGGGCACGTTCTTGATGCCTTCCACCTCGACTCTGAAGTAGTCGAAGTAGAAGAAGTTGAGCACCTGCCAGGTCAGCTCGGCGATGACGGGATCAAGGCCGATCGGATCGATGTCGTAGCTGGCAAGCCACAATTGGCGCAGCAGCGGGGGCCAACTCTCGAAGCCGAGTTTGCCGGCGATGGGAACAAAGAGGTCTTCGATGTCGATCCCGCCGTGGAGTGCGCATCTGGCGGCTCCAACGATGACCGGGAGCCCGCAGGGGTGTCCCTCGACGCTGCGCCACGGGCAATGCCGGTCTTGATCAACCATTGCGGTCAATCGCTGTCTGGTCGCCTCACGCCGTTCCGCGCCGCGTTCGTAGAGGGTGGCGAACAATCCGAGGGGCACAGAACTCTGCGACCGGTCTTCTTTTGGACCGGCTTCACGCGTTTCTTCGAACGCCGTCGTCAGGGCGGCGAGGAGCTCGGCCTTCTTCATCCGGGAACGACCGCGAACCTCCATAGCCCTGGCCAGTTCCATCAACTCGTCTCGAGTGAGTTCACCAAGCGGGTTGGCACGGTCCGTCATGGCAGATCCTCGTAGAGATCGCTGGGTGCCTTGGCGCGTTGTCCGTAGCCGGCGAGCACCGTCTGGCGACAGTTCCGCTTTGGGGTGAACCCGAGTTCTTGCTCCAACCTGGTGGTGTCGGTCACCATGCCATGCTTGATCAGGCGCCGGGTGTGCTCGGGGACATAGAGTTCGAGCCGAGCCAGCGATCGGAGAGCGGCATCAAAGCCGCGACGTGGCAGTTGTTGCCCGATGCGCTTGCCGAGGCGCAGGACGCGGCTCAGATAGATCTGCCCTGAGGCGGCCGCGTTGAAGGTCCCCGGTACCGGATTGAGGATGGCGTGCTCGAGTAGGGCGACGGCATCGTCTTCGAAGATGAACTGGAAACGTGGGTCAAATCCCATCAGCGTGGGCACGATGGGCAGGCGGAGGAAGCGGCTCAGCGGGTTTCCGATGTTCGGGCCGAAGATGCCGGCGAAGCGCAGAATCGTGTAGTCGATATGGTCGTGAGCGGCGCCCAATTCACCCACAAATTGCTCCATCTCGGAAAGATCACGCGGATACCGGCAGCGCCGTCCGTGCGGTTGGGTTTCCTCACGGAACACCGAGGCATTGCGCGGGCTTGCTCCGTAGATTGCGGCGTCGGACTTCACGATCACGTGCTTGGTTGTCTTGCAGCGGCCGATGGCTCCAAACAATGCTTGGGCGCCGACGACGGTGAGTTCGTGGGCGCGACTGCGCCCGAGCATATCGGCGCGGTCGACGGTTTCGAGGTGGACCACCGTTTCGGGGGCTACGTCGAGGACGAAGCGGGCAAACTCGGTGCGGTCGAGGCTCATCTTCTGAAAGGGTGAGGCGAACTCGAGGCGCGGAGATATCTCGTCGACCGCCAGTACGTGGAATCCGGCGCGTCGTTCGAGGCGCTGGATGAGCCGTCCTCCGGTCCAGGTGGCGGCCCCGGTAACGAGGATGCGTCGCATGATCGCGCGAGGTTACCGTCCCGAAGAATGCCGGGCGCTGGTGACCGCTGGTTTTGGGCCGCACGGCCCCGTTTCCCTTCGCTATTCGGGAGCGGTTCGCCTAGCTTGCTGGCTCCGGGAGGGCGATTTTGGACAAAGCCAGCAGCGGCGGAGGAGACGAGTCGTTGATCATCGTGATGCGTAGCGAAGCCGGCGCTGAGGACGTCGCTCACGTCATTGAGCGTCTCGAGGGCATTGGGGCGGAAGCCCATGTGTCCAAAGGTCGCTACCGCACCGTCATCGGCGCGGTTGGTGACCGCGAGGTCATCCAGCAGCTTCCTTGGGAGGCCTTTTCCGGTGTTGAGCGGGTAGTCCCGGTGCTCAAGCCCTTCAAGTTCGTGAGCCGCGACTTTCAACCGGAGGATTCTGTGGTCAACGTCGGGGGCGTTCCGATGGGCGGCGGCCACTTCGTTCCCATTGCCGGCCCTTGTGCGGTTGAGTCACGCGACCAACTCTTCTCTGCGGCCGAGGCGGTGGCTGCGGCCGGCGCAACGATCCTGCGCGGTGACGCCTTCAAGCCGCGGACGTCGCCGTACGCGTTCCAGGGCCTCGGGGAAGAGGGTCTTGTGCTCCTCGCGGAGGCCCGTGAAGAGTTCGGGCTTCCGTTTGTGGCCGAGGTGCTCGATCCGCGGGACGTTGAGCTGATCGCAGGCTACGCCGACCTCATCAGGGTCGGCACCCGCAACATGGCCAACTTCACGCTTCTCTCTGAGCTGGGCAAGCAAGACAAGCCTGTGCTGCTCAAGCGGGGATTCACCGCCACTATCGAGGAGTGGCTCAACGCAGCCGAGTACATCTACAAAGAGGGCAACCACGATGTGATCCTCTGCGAACGGGGCATTCGGACTTTCGAAACGGCGACCCGCAACACCCTCGACATCTCGGCAGTTCCGGTCGTGAAGGGACTGTCGCACCTCCCCATCATCGTCGACCCTTCGCATTCGGGAGGCCGGCGTGAGCTGGTGGCCCCGCTGTCGCGGGTAGCCGTTGCCGCCGGCGCCGACGGGTTCATGGTCGATGTGCACTCCGCGCCGGAGACGGCGGTGGTTGATGGCGCCCAAGCCATCCTGCCGAGCGAGTTTGCGGCCTTGATGGAGGACATCCGGGCGTTGGCCGCCGTCATGGGAATGACGCTCTAGGTGGCTGCGCAGTAGCTCATGCAGACGGCGGCGATCCTCGGTACTGGGTTGATTGGGTCCTCGATTGGTCTTGGCTTGCGCGCCGCGGGGTGGCGAGTTGTCGGTTGGGACCCTGACGCGACGGTCGCAGGTCGTGCCCTCGAGCGTGGCGCGCTCGAGCGAGGTCGCTCCAGATGCCGATGTGGCGGTCGCCGGTCCCCTCGATGTGGTGGTGCTGGCCGGCCCGCCGGGTGCTATCGCTGCTGCGGTCCAGACGCTGACCGTTCCCGGTCTCGTGATTGACGTCGCCGGGGTCAAGGGGCCAATCGTGGCTGCGGCCCGCCCGGCCCGCTTTGTCGGTACCCACCCCATGGCCGGCCGGGAATCCACGGGACCGGATGCTGCCTCTGCTGCGCTGTTCCGTGGTGCGGCCTGGGTCGTCGTCACCGACAATGCGTCGCCTACCGACGTCGAGGCCGTCGAAGAGATCGTGGTGGCTCTCGGGGC
This sequence comes from uncultured Acidimicrobiia bacterium, assembly GCA_963821095.1. Lineage (GTDB taxonomy): Bacteria > Actinomycetota > Acidimicrobiia > Spongiisociales > UBA5794 > CAVPHV01. Next base: position 77,597 of record CAWGCJ010000016.1, read on the forward strand.
CCGTCCGGTGCGGATGACGGCGGCCGAGCACGACCGGGCGGTGGCGGCTATCAGCCACCTCCCGCAGGTCCTCGCCGCCACCCTCGTCACTGAGGCGGCCGAGCGAACCCAGGCGCTGGATCTCGCCGCCGGGAGCTTCCGCGATCTGACCCGGGTGGCAGCGTCCGATCCCGTGCCGTGGACCCAGCTGCTCGGGGCGAATCGAGATGCGGTAGTGGCGGCGGTCGAGGACTTGCGCCGCCGCCTTGCTGAGGTGGTCGATGAACTCCAGCGTGGCGACAATGCCGCTCTCGAGGACATGCTCACGTCGGCTCGCGAGCATCGGCGTGCTCTGGCGCCTCCCGTGGTCTCGGTGCGCGTGGTCTTGGCCGACCAACCCGGGGAATTGGCCAAGGTCGGTCACGCCCTCGAGACCTCAGAGGCCGACATCCGTGACCTGCAGCTCCGCCATGCCCCCCACGGCGGTGGTGGTGTGCTCACCCTGTCGGTCCGCCCCGGCGAGGCGGAAGCCCTGCGCGACGCCCTCGTCGCGGAGGGGCTTCTGCTCGCAGACTGAGGGTGCGCCACACCCGCTCGGCTTGGCAGATCGGCTATTCGCCCGTGTACGGCCAAGGACCGCTGCTCTGGTCCTCGATGATGTGGAGGCCGAGCGATGTGGATCCGCGGTACACCTCGGTTCCCTCTTGTGTGCGCGGGGTCGACACAAGGCGTCGGCAAGCCTCATGTTGATTAGGGCGGCTTGTCGTTGTCGGTGGGTTGCTCGTCGTGGTCGTCGAGTCCTGCACGCCTGGGGGTACCGCATCTAACTCGGTGGCTGCCCTCGTCGGGTCATGGCAAAGTCTCGGCGGTGTGCGGTGTGGTCGCCTGGTTGCATCATGTCGAACATACGTTCGATGCTATCAACCACCTACGACACAAAACCGCCGAGGAGGAGGGCTGGTTATGGGGCGAACCCGCCGAGTCCTAGCGGGCGTGTTCGAGCAGTTGGAGCATGGATTCGGCGCCGACGAGGATGCCGGTTTCGATCGCTCGCTCGTCGACGTCGAAGGTGGCGGAATGCAGGTCGACCGTACGGTCGGGGAGGGCGCTCCCGAGGCGGAGGAGCGCACCGGGCACCTGCTCGAGGTACCAGGCGAAGTCTTCCGAGCCGAGGCTCTGGTGGGTTGGCTTGACCCCGTCGCCGCCGAGGGCGGCCGTAGCGGCCCGGGAGACAACGCCGGTGACCACGTCATTGTTGACGACGGGCGGTGAACCCCGGTGGTACTCGATTTCGGAGGTGGCGCCGAGCGGTCGAATGAGGTCGGTCACAACGCCCTCGAGAATCTCCGGCATGGTTCGCCAGAGGTCGAGATCGAAGAGGCGAATCGTGCCACCCAACTCGACCGTGGTTGGGATGACGTTCTCGGCGGAACCGCCCTCGACGCGACCGAAGACGACCAAGACGGTCTCGCGGGGATCGATGCCGTGACGAATCAGCAGAGGGAGATTGGCGATCACCCGGCCGGCCACGTAGATGAGGTCGACCGTCTGATGGGGCCGCGAGGTATGGCCGCCCGGACCATGAAGCCGAATCACCACCCGGTCGGACGCACCGGTGATCCCACCACCTCGGATGCCGACGTGTCCCGGCTGGAGGGACGGGTCGACGTGGAAGGCGATGAGCGCAGCGAGTCCGTCATGCACGCCTTCGGCGCACAGAGTGACGGCACCGCCGGGGATCTGCTCCTCGGCGGGCTGGAAGATGACCCGCACGGTGCCCGGAATGTCGCCGAGTCCCGCCAGGGCACTGGCGACTCCAACGCCGACGGCCGTGTGGACGTCGTGCCCGCAGGCGTGCATCACGCCATCACGCTCGGACCGGTATTCGGGGGTTGCCTCCTCCTGAATGGGCAGGGCGTCCATATCGGCGCGGAATCCGACAATGGGCTCACCCGAACCGATCTCGACGGTGAGGCCTGTGCCATCCGGCCTGACTTCGGGGGAGAGGCCCTGCGCGGCGAGTACCTCGGCCACCCGCCGCGTGGTGCGGTACTCGGTCCAGGCCACCTCGGGATTGCGATGCAGGTCGCGGCGCAGGTCGATCATTGCGGGCGTGAGGTCGGCGGCAAGACGCGCCAAGAGAGAGGTTCGGTCGGACATGGGAACGGAGTGTAGTGAGCCACGTCGGACACGACTTGGGCTGCACCGGGGTCCTGATACGCACGCAGCGGCACAGCACGGTATGTTGTTCCCCTGGCTCGAAGGGGTGCTCACGTCATGGAACGGCCGACATTCACGATCGGGATCGAAGAGGAATACCTCATCGTTGACCCCGAGACTCGTGACCTCGTCAAGGACATGCCCAAGAGGTTGATGAAGGACTGTGAGGAGATCATCGGGGGTCAGGTGAGCCCCGAGTTTCTCCGATCTCAGATCGAGATCGGGACCAAGGTCTGCGCCAACGTCACTGAAGCTCGCGCCGATCTGGCCAGGCTGCGTCTCGCCGTCGCTGAGGTCTCAGGGAAGTACGGATTGGCCCCGATTGCGGCCTCAACCCACCCATTCGCCAACTGGTTCCGGCAGCAACACACGGACAAGGAGCGCTACAACGCCCTGGCCCGCGCCCTCGGCGGTGTGATTCGCCGCCTGCTGATCTGCGGGATGCATGTGCACGTCGCCATCGAGGACGAGGACATGCGGATCGACCTGATGAACCAGGTGCTGTACTTCCTGCCCCACCTGCTTGGCGCTCAGTACCTCTTCACCGTTCTGGCAAGGGATGGATACCGGGCTGAAGAGCTACCGGACATCGGTGTTCCGAGCCGTTCCCCGCACCGGGATGCCCGACGAGTTTCAGGGTTGGGCGGACTACCAACGCCACGTCAAGGTGCTCACCGAGGCCGGGGTCATCGAGGATGCCACCAAGCTCTGGTGGGACCTTCGCCCGAGCGCCCGGTACCCAACGCTCGAGATGCGGGCGTCCGACATCTGCACCACGATCGACGACGCCATGACGATCGCGGCGTTCTACGTGTGACTGCTGGCGATGTTGTACGAGCGCCGCCTCGACAATCAGCGGTGGCGGAACTACTCGCGGATGCTGATCAACGAGAACATGTGGCGGGCGCAGCGCTACGGCATCTCCGAGTCGCTGATCGACTTCGGCCGGGGTGAGCTCGTCCCGTATCCGAGAGCTTGTCGATGAGATCATCGACTTGGTGCGACCTGCCGCCGAGAAGCTCGACTGTGTTCCTAAGGTCGAACACGCATCTGAGATCGTGCGCCGCGGTACAAGCGCGGATCGCCAACTCGAGGTCTATCACCTGGCGCTGGCGCAAGGGGCCAGCGAGGAGAAAGCGCTCCATGCCGTCGTCGACTGGCTCATCGCCGAGACGGTCAACGTCTGAGCCGGCCGGCTGCAGCGGATAGTCCTACTCTGCCGCCATGAATGAGCTCCGAATCGCCGGGGCCCAGGTCAACCCTGTCGTGGGGGATCTCGACGGCAACCTGAACGTATCGCAGAAGCAATGGCGTGGGCCGAGGAGGACGGGCCGATGTGCTGCTGCTGCCCGAACTGGCGATCACCGGATATCCGCCCGAGGATTTGTTGCTGCGTGAGGCTTTGTGGCGCATAACCTCGAGGCCTCGAGGAAATGGCGCGGCTGCCGGTCGGACGGTGACGGTGGTCGGTTTTGTGGATCGGGTGGACCAGGCGACCACCAAGACGACTCCGTAGCCCGGAATGTCGCAAATGCCGCCGCAGTGTTGGCCGGCGGGGAAGTGGGCGGTCTATCACAAGGCTGCTGCCCAACTACGGCGTATTTGATGAGGCCCGCTATTTCGTGCCGGAGGCCGCCCGGCTTTGGTGGTGACATCGCCGGCGTGCCGGTCGGCGTCTCGGTGTGTGAGGACATCTGGTCCGAGACCGGGCCACCGGCGCTCCAGGCGGCGGCCGGCGCGCGGTTGCTGCTCAACATCAACGGTCGCCCTATCACGTCGGCAAGGGTGCCGAGCGTGCTGCGCTGCTGGCCGCCGAGGCGCGCCGCTCGCAGGTGCCGGTCGTCTACCTCAACATGGTCGGCGGCCAGGACGAACTGGTGTTCGACGGAGACTCGATGGTCTTCGATGGTCCCGGCGAGCTCGTCTACCGGGCCGCCCAGTTCGAAGAGGAACGTTTCGTGCTCGATGTGCCCGTTCCCGAAGCCCGTCGCTCTGCGGGCGGTCGGTTCCGACGGCCGCTCGAACGGACCGCCGCTGCCCCCGCTGAGATCGCCGCCCGCGTCTGGAGCGAAGAGGCGGAGATCTATGCCGCCCTGGTGACCGGCCTGCGGGACTACGTCGACAAGAACGGGTTTCGAGAGGTGGTCATCGGCCTCTCCGGCGGGATCGACTCGGCGCTCACCGCCGCGATCGCCGTCGATGCCCTTGGTCCCGACGCCGTCTGGGGCGTGACCATGCCGGCTCGGTACAGCTCGGAGGGCTCCGTGGACGACTCCGGGGACCTGGCCGCGAACCTTGGGTGCCGCTTCGACGTCATCGCCGATCGACGGCATCTTCGCTGCGTTCCTCGACGCGCTCGGCCCTGCCTTCGCTGGGACCGAGCCGGACGTCGCCGAGGAGAACCTCCAGGCCCGGATCCGCGGGGCGATCCTCATGGCGCTGTCGAACAAGTTCGGCGGCATGGTGCGTGGCCACCGGCAACAAGTCGGAGATGGCCGTCGGCTACGCCACGCTCTACGGCGACATGGTGGGCGGGTATGCGGTGCTCAAGGACGTGTTCAAGACGCTGGTGTATCGCCTGGCGCGGTGGCGTAACCGTGACGGCGAGGTCATTCCGCGGGCGATCATCGACAAGCCGCCGTCGGCGGAGCTCCGCCCCGACCAGAAGGACACGGACTCGCTGCCCGAGTACGACGTGCTCGACGCGATCCTGCGGCGCTACGTCGAGCTCGACGAGGCTGTGGACCGTCATCGTCGCCGACGGTTTCGATGCTGCCAGCTGGTCGAGCAGGTCGCCCGGATGGTCGATCGCAACGAGTACAAGCGGCGCCAAGCGCCCCGGGGGTCCGGATCACCCGCAAGGCGTTCGGCAAGGACCGCCGGCTCCCCATCACCAATCGCTTCGGCTGAATTGCCGTCACTGCGTGGCGTTAGTCTTTTGGGGAGATGGCAACAGCAGTTGGCGACGTCCTCATCAACGGAACACCGTTTGCCCCCGGCGAGGCCCGATTGTCGGTCTTCGACGTTGGTCTTCAGCGCGGGTACGGGTGCTTTGAGGCGTTCCGGGCTTATCGGGGCAGGATCTTTCGGCTCGGTCCCCACCTCGATCGTTTGGAGGCAAGCGCGGCGCGTCTCGCCATCGCTCTGCCGCCACGTCCCGACCTCGAGCGATGGGCTGCGGACCGGGCGGAGGCGGGCGGTGATTGTGTCGTCCGTATGATCGTGACCGGCGGCATCGACCCCTTCCACCCCGGCACCGACAACAGCGTCATCGTCATCGCCGAGTCGCTGCCAGCGCCCAAAGAGTCGTTGCAGGTCGCTCCGCTGCCGGCGCCCTGGCACCCCGGTGGCTCGATTTCCGAGCTGACCGGCGCCAAGACGCTGTCGTATGGTCCCAACTTGGCCGCGTCGCTTGCCGCCCGACGTGCCGGCGCCGACGACGCCCTTCTCGTCGGGCGAGATGGTTCGGTGCTCGAGGGTCCGACCTACTCAATCGCCTGGATCTTCGACGGTCGGCTCGAAACGCCCGGCATCGACCTCGGCATCCTGGCCTCGATCACCCGCAGCGTTACATTGCAGGTGGCGCCATCATGTGGCCTCGAGGTGCGCGAAGGCTCGTACCAGCTCGAACGCATGCTCGCCGCCGACGAGGTGGTGGCGATGTCGACGCTGAAGGAAGTGATGCCGGTGTCCCGGATCGGCGACCGGCAGTTTGCCATCGGGGAATACTCGATTCAGCTCGCCGCAGAGTTCAGGGCGGTAGTGCGGCGGGAACTGGCGTTCGACTGACCGTGGACTATCTCAGCCTGCTGCGACGTATGGACGAGCTCTACGAATCCGTGGTCACCGAGCCGCAGCTATGGGGCGACGCTGCGTTTGTCGACTGGGCCGAGGACGCCTTTGCGGCGGCCGACGGCATCGACAAGGCGGGGGCGCGAGAGGTGCGCCGTTGCCTACGAGCGGCAGGCAAGCTGCAAGCCTTCTGGTCGGTGGATGGTGTCACCCGGCCACCCGACGCCGGGGATTGGCGGACTCGGGTGGACATCGGGCTTGGCATCTCAGCCTGGCGCCCGACACTCGCCATCGCCCAGATCGGGTTAGAGCGGGCGCCGTCGGAGGAACTCTTTGACGAGGTGAGAGCTCGATTCCGTGTCGTCAACTCAGAGGTGTGGATGGATGGTGTCGACTACGAGACCTGGCTGGCGCAACAGTGGCCACGCTAAATGGGGCGAGGAGTAAAGTGTGGTCTATGAGGCCAATCGTCACTTATGTCAGTGTTCTCTTGGTCGTCGCTCTTCTCGGTGCTGCCTGCTCCGGTGATGATGCCGACGACACCACGACAACAACGGTCGTGACGCCGACGACCGCGGCGGGATCGGGCGGAACGACGGCCTCCGGCGGCGGGTCGGACGGCACCACAACGACGACGGTTGCCGTTGATGAGGAGGTGTCTTTCTCCATTCCGGCGTATGAGGTCGTGAACCGGGTCGAAGGCGAGAAGGGGGGCACTGTTGTGGTCTTGCTCGACCCCAACACCTACAACGCGTTGACCGACGTTGACCTCCAGAATGTCATCGAGGACGTCATCGATCGGTTCCCGCCCGTGTACGAGGTGCACGTGGTGGACGACATCTCCGCTGCTGATCTTGTTCTGGCCGATGGAGTCCAGCCGGCTCAGCAGGCCATTCTTGACGAGCACTATCTGGTGCGCCTCGAAGAGGCATTCACCATCGTCTACGTCGGCCCCTTCAGCGACTTCCCCGTCACCATCATCGCCAGCTGACCAAGAGGGTTTTGGCGGACATATGCGCAGCATGCTGCGCCATTGTCCGCCAAAACCCTCTCTCTACAGGAGCAGGGTGGCGGTGAGGAGGAATCCGGTGAAGCCGACGAGGTCGGTGATCATCGTGAGGAAGATATTTGATGCCAGTGCCGGGTCGAGGCCGAGGCGGCGCATGATGACCGGGATTCCTGCGCCGGCCAGACCGGCGACGAGCAGGCTGACGAAGAACGGCGACACGCTACGACAACGCCGACTTCGGGTTCGGGCGAAATCAGCGCAACTACGAGGCCTGCCATCACGCTCATGGCGGCTCCGTTGATGGCGCCGACGGCGAACTCGCGGCGCACCGCCCGCCAGGCCCGGCCCGGGGGCAGATCGCCGATCGCCATGGCGCGGATGATCACGGCCTGACTCTGCGCCCCGGAATTGCCGCCGAGCAGCGCCACCATGGGCATGAGCGCGGCGAGGATCGGGTATTCCTTGATGATTTCGCGGAACGGTTCGATGGCGAACACGATCATCAAACCGATCAACAGGTTGAAGGTGATCCACGGCAGACGGCGTCGAACCGAAACGGGGATCGGGGTGAACACCGTTTCCTCGGCGCCGGCACCGACCATCTGGGTGAGGTCTTCGCCGATCTCCTCGCGGACCGCCTCCATCGCTTCGTCGAAGCGAACCATCCCCTTGAGGTGGCCCGCCTCGTCGGTGACCGGGATCGCCATCAGCCGGTACCGCTCAATCAGTTCGGCGACCACCTCGCGGTCGCTGTCGGGCCGCACCGTGACGGGATCGTGTGTCATCACGTCTTCCATCCCGGTGTGGGGGCGGGCGAAGAAGAGGTCGCGGAAGGACACAACGCCGCGCAATAGGTTGTCGTCGTCGACGACGTACACATAGGCGAGGTTCGACCCGAGTTCCTCGTGGAGCCGACGGAGATCCTCGACCGCCTCTCCGGAGGTCATGCCAATTGGGAGCGAAGCGACGTCGACGGTCATCATTCCGCCGGCCGTGTCGGGCGGGTAGGCGAGGAGTCGCAAGATCTCCGCCTTGGCGTCGGCAGGCAGGACATCGATGATGGCGTCACGCTGGTCGGTTTCGAGCACGCCCAGAATGTCGGCGGCCTGGTCGGTCTCCATCGCTCCGATCAGGACGGCGGCGGCGCGGGGACTCATCTCCTCGAGAACGTCGGCCGCAGCTTCGGCCCGCATCTCATCGAGGACGTCGGCCGCTTCCTCGAGGGTGAGCTCAGCGAGCAGGTCGGCGGCGCCTTCCTCGTCGAGAGCCTCGAGGATGTCCGCTGCGTTGTGGGGGCTCCCCTCGGCGAGTTCCTCCCACTCATCGTGGTGGGAGTCGAGGTACTCCTCGGCTTCGTCCGGCTTGCGGCGCGCCAGATCACGCAGACTGGTTGCAATCAAACGGGGCCGGGGAAAACGAAACCTCATGGCGGCTGAGCCTATCGCCAAACGTAGTGCCGGTAGAGGATACCGGTCGCCCCTGTGCCGGCGGAGATCGAGAACACGGACGCGGCCAGTAGGCCTCGGCAAAAGGACAGGCCCCCCAGGGGGGACGAGGGGGCCTGAACTCCAGAGACTGAAGTCTCCGCGGAGAGGGATGGTATCGGTGGGTGACTCGACGTCCAGTCGGAAAACCCCACAATGACCCGTGGTTGGCTACAGACGAGCAGGGATGAAGGACTTGTGCTGCTGATTCATAGGTCCAGCTCGCTCCGTAGACTTCGGATCGAAAGGAGGTGTCGTGGAGCCTCGATTGACATCGTTCTCACACGGAGCCGGTTGAGCGTGCAAGCTCAGCTCCGATGAGTTGGCGCACGTGCTGCGCCGTCTACACAACCTGAGCCCTGCACGGCACCCCGACCTCCTGGTTGGGATCGATGGGTCCGACGACGCCGGCGTATATCGGCTCACCGACGACCTCGCCATCGTGCAGAGCGTCGACTTCTTCACCCCAATCGTTGATGAGGCCTTCGACTGGGGCCGCATCGCCGCGGCCAATTCGCTATCCGACATCTACGCCATGGGAGCCACCCCGCTCACGGCGCTGCAGACGGTCGGCTGGCCGCGCGACACGCTCCCGCTCGACCTGCTCGGCGACGTCCTCGAGGGCGGCGCCACCGTTCTCGCCGAGGCGGGGTGCACCCTGGTGGGCGGTCACACCATCGACGATCCTGAGCCCAAGTACGGGCTGGCAGTCACCGGCGTCGTCCACCCCGACGACCTCATCACGAACGGAGGCGGTCGCCCCGGCGACGTTCTCGTCCTCACCAAACCGTTGGGCACCGGGCTGATCGCCACCGCCATCAAGCGTGGGATTGCCACCGACGAGCAGCGCGACGCTGCGGTGACCAGCATGGTCGAGCTCAACGCGGCAGCCGCTCGGGCGATGCGCCGAGTCGGCGTGACGGCGGCCACGGATGTCACAGGGTTCGGGCTGTTGGGCCACCTGTCCGAGCTGATTCGAGCCGGTGGAACCAGCGCCGAGATCGAGGTGGGAGCGGTCCCCGTTCTGCCTGGGGCGAGAGGGCTCGCAGCTGCTGGCGTGATTCCCGGTGGAACGAACCGCAACCTGGAGACGGCGGGGCGCATCACGACGTTCGATGACACGGATCCAGTCGACCGGGTGATCTTGGCCGACGCCCAAACCTCCGGTGGTCTGCTGATCGCCGTCGATGGGCCACTGGAGAAGGCGTTCCACCAAGCGCTGGCGGATGAGCAGGTGACGGCGGTGACCATTGGCCGGCTGACGGAGAAGGCATTTGCCGACGGTCCGGCGGGCAGAATCACGGTGCGATGATGGGGCATGCTATGGACGAGAACAGTGCCGCACAGCGACTCGAGGCCATTGCCGACGCTCTGAGCATCGGGCGGCTCGAGCGCCATATCTTCTTGTGTGCGATGCAGAGCACGCCCCGTTGTTCCACGTCCGAGGAGAGCGCCCGGGTGTGGCGCTATTTGAAGGGCCGCCTCAAGGATCTCGATCTGGCCTCGGCCCCTCCGCGATGGCGAGGCGAAGGCTACGGGCCACCACCTCCAATACCACCCAGCACCGGGACGGTGGCGCGCAGCAAGGTCGATTGTTTCCGCGTGTGCGAACAAGGCCCGATCGCCGTCGTGTACCCGGACGGCGTTTGGTACCACTCGGTTGATGAGGCCGTGATGGAACGCATCATCATTGAGCACCTGATCGGCGGCCACCCCGTCACCGACTACGTCTTCGCCACCGACCCGCTGCAATGAGAGGGTTTTGGCGGACATGAGCGACACATATTGCGCTGGTGTCCGCCAAAAGCCTCTGCGCTGGTTGCGTTGGGTAGTGGTCGGGTGGTTGGCGTGGCGGGTGTTTGGGCCCGAGCTCCAGCCACGCGTCGTGGGCATCCAGCGCAGGCCGATGGATGTGCCGGGCCGGACCGTTCTGGTGGGCGAGCGCGAGCTATTCGTCCGTGAGATGGGTCCGCCCGACGCTCCCGCCGTTGTGCTCATCCACGGGATGGGGTTCGACGGCGAGATGACGTACCACCGGCTCGCCCCACTCCTGGCCGATCGTTACCGCGTCGTGATCCCCGACCACCGAACCTTCGGGAAGTCCGACTGGCCACGCGGTCGATACGAGATCAGCGACCTGGCCGATGACCTGGCCGGGGTGCTCGATGCCGTCGGGATCGAGCGGGCGACGATCTTCGGCTACTCGCTGGGGGGCATGGTTGCCCAGGAGTTGGCCCATCGCCACCCCCGCCATGTCGGTCGCCTCATCCTCGCCGGTACCGCTGCCTTCCCGATCCCGCGCTTCCGGGTCCTGGCCAGGTTTGCCTTCTGGGTTGGTCGAGCGGCGATGCGGCTGAGCCGGGTGGAGTTTGCTATGGCGACGACCCGGGTCATGCGGCGCAGTGGTGCCATTGCGCCCGAGCACCTCGGTTGGCTGCGGGGGAGCCTGCTGCGGCGCGATCCAACCCTGTACTACGAGGCTGGGCACGCCGCATGGCGGTTCGATTCCCGGCCTTGGATCAACCAGGTACGGGTGGCGACGATGGTGGTCATTCCGACGGGCGACCAGGTCGTGTTCCCCGCCGCTCA
>CAWGCJ010000017.1:0-69311 GCA_963821095.1 uncultured Acidimicrobiia bacterium
CCGACGAGCCCGCCGCAACATGGGCGATCCATGCCCACGGCTGGCGAACCGACCGACGGGAAGCGATCCGACCCCTCGCCACCTTCCACGATGCAGGCATCGACTCTCTGGTGATCGAACTGCGCAACGATCCGGACGCTCCCGCCGACCCAAGCGGTCTCTATCGGTTCGGGCGCACCGAATGGCAGGAGATCGAGGGTGCGGTCGGTTACGCCATGGACCACGGCGCCGAAAACGTGATCCTTGCTGGCTACAGCACCGGCGCTACCGGCGAGATGGCCTTCCTGGAGGAGTCCGACCTCGCCGACAACGTGGTGCCGTCTTCTTCGACTCGCCGAACCTCGACTTCGGGCGGGCAGTCAAGGTCGAGGCCTCGGATACGGCTCTGATCCCGGGGCTTCCGCTCACCGTTCCGGACTCGCTGACGGCTACCGCGATGGCGATTGCCGATCTCCGGTTCGACGTCGGCTGGGAGGAAATCAACTACGTCGACGATGGAGGGACTCTGGCCGTCCCAACGCTGGTGATCCACGGAGACCAAGACGGGACCGTGCCGCTCTCGGTCTCCGAGGACTTTGCGGCCGCAAATCCTGAATGGGTGGAACTCGTCGTCTTCCCCGGCGCCGACCACGTCCGCAGTTGGAACACGGACCGGGCTCGCTACGAAACCACGCTCGCCGAGTTCCTGGCAGCACTCCGGCCATAGGCCGCTGCGGTTCGCGCGGGGGCCTTCCTCGGTCTGTCGAGATCGAACCACTTGAATCGTCGCTCGACCCAAGTCCCGACGCGGGACCTTTGACCCTGGCCAGGGCAGAGCGAGGCGGTCACGCTGAAGTCGCACCGAGTCGCCGACTCTGGGTTGGGGCCAGGGGAAGGAACACATGACAACTCCACGCCGACGCGCTCTATTGATGACAGCCGTACTGATCGTGGGGGTGATGGCCCCGGGGGCTGCCGTTGGTGCGCAGGGCGGGCCAACACCCGCGGGCCCGGTCGCCACCGAGTTCCCTCCGGCGGTGCCGGTTGTGGACGGCTGGTACGGGGAATCGGTCGCGATCGACGGTGACCGTTTCCTGGTGGGTGCTCCGTATGACGACTGGACGGACGGCAACACCACCTACTACGCCGTCGGCTCGCTATGGCTGTACACCAATACCGGCGCAGCCTGGTCCGGCACGCAATTCCTTCCGCCGTTCTGGCAGGACGGCGACGACAGCTACAGCCACTTCGGCGAGTCCTCCGACATCGACGGCGACACGTTCGTCGCCGGAGCATGGGCCGCCGACGGCAACGTGGATCACGTCCGGAACCGCCTGGGTCTATCGCTACAACGGATCGTGGGAGCCAAGCGAGTTGAAGGCTTCCGACGGAGCCCAGTTGGACTGGTTCGGCAAATCGGTTGCGGTGTCTGGGGATCGCGTCGTCGTCGGCGCTCCCACATCCGACGCCGATGAAGGGGCGGGAGCTCTCTACGTGTTCGACTATGACGGCGGCAACTGGAGCGAGACGAAACTCTCGGTGACCGGCGCCGCCGCCGGTGACCGGCTCGGTCTCGGCAACTCAGGCGTGGCAGCGACATCCGACGGCGCCGTTGTCGTTGCCGGCGTTCCCCAGGGGTATCCCTACGGAGGATCCGGCGCCGGCACCGGACGGGTCCATGTGTTCACCCACAATGGCGGATGGTCACAACAGATACTCGCTCCCAGTGGCGTGTCTACTCGATGACGCCTTCGGTTGGAGCGTGGCGGTCGACGGCTATCGCATGGTGGTCGGAGCGCCAGGTGACGACGGCAAAGGCTCGAATGCCGGGGCGGTCTATGTCTTCGAGAAGTCGGGCGGAACGTGGCTGCAGACCAAGAAACTGCAGGCATCTGATGGGGCGGCCGGCGACGTCTATGGCTTCTCGGTGGCGGTGTCCGGCGATCGCATCGCCGTCGGCGCCATCGGTCATGGCGGACGGCACCGTGTATTGGTATACCGGATCAGGCGACACCTGGAACTCGATTGATCCTGACTCGCCGCAGTTCGACAGTTCTCCCGAACTCGGGCACGACGTGGATGTTGACGGCAATCGGATTGTTGCGGGCGCTCCCTACCACAACGGCAGCGGCGTGGAGGACTCAGGCACCGCCTACTTGCTCGAGTTCATGTATTGCGATGGCCAGGCCGGCGACCCTGGTTGGTTCGGATGGAGCCGACGACCTGGTGGGCACACCCAACCGAGACGTGATCGTGGGCCTCGGCGGCGACGACCTCATCGATGGCAAGGCGGGCCACGACATCATCTGTGCCGGACCGGGCAACGACGAGGTGCGCGGCAAGGACGGCAATGACAGGTTGTACGGCGAAGACGGCAACGACAAGCTCAACGGCGCCGCCGGCAACGACGTGGTCGACGGCGGACCCGGGAAGGACACGGTGGTCTACTTCAGCGCATCCGGAGGGGTATCCGTCGACCTTGGGGCGGGAACCGGCGGAGGCGCCGACCAGGGCGCAGACACCCTCAAGCGCATCGAGCACATTCTCGGATCGCAGTACGCCGACGTCCTGCGAGGAGACTCGGGCGGCAACCGGCTGAAGGGCTTGGCCGGCGCCGACGAACTGCGTGGCATGGCGGGCATCGACATCCTCATCGGGGCGGCGAACAACGACTTGATCTACGGCGGCGACGGCAACGACGGCCTCCAGGGCAAGGCCGGACTCGACGTGCTGTTCGGCGGGCCCGGAGATGACGTCATCGCGGGCAACAACGGCAACGACATGCTCAACGGCGACGCCGGCGACGACATCCTGGATGGCGGACCCGGCACCGACACCCTCAACGGAGGCTCGAATGCCGACCAATGCACCCGCGGCGAGGCCTATGAGTCCTGTGAGGTGATCTACTGACCGGCAGCGGTGTCGGGGGCTGAAGCGTTCAACCTGAGTGCACTTACGACTCGTCTTCGGCGACCGCGATGAGCAGGTCGTCAATGGCTGACATCGCTGCTCGCGGGTTGGAATCGTCGTCCACGATTGCGGAGAAGAAAACCAGGCGACCTCCGGTGGTGGTCATGACGCCGCTGAGCGCTCGGATGCCGGTGATCGTGCCGGTCTTGGCACGAAGATTTCCTGCAGCCGCCGTCTCGGCGAAGCGACGGCGCAGAGTCCCCGTCTCGCCGGCGATAGCGAGCCCGTCAACGAACTGATTCCACCAGGGTCGGTCCTGCGCCGCCTGCAGCAGCGAGCGCCATCCACGCGCCGAGCGGGCATTGGCGTGGCTGAGCCCCGAACCGTCATGCTGCAGGATGCTGTTGGGGAGACAGAAGCCGCTCACGACCTTACGCATTGCAGCGACGCCTGCTGCCGTCGAGCCGGTTCCCGACGCAACCAAGCCCATCTCCTTGGTCAGCATCTCGGCGATCATGTTGTCGGAATCGGTGAGCATCTCCGCAACCAGTTCGCCGACCGGGGGCGACAGCAGCTTGACGACGACGGCGGCACCGTCTGGCACAAGCCCCTCTGCCGCAGCGCCATCCACGGCGATGCCGGCCTCACGCAAGGCGGTCCGAAAGGCGGCGGCATTGTGCGGCGTTGGTTCCTCGATGAATGGCCAGTCGGCACGGTATCGGTTCTCGTCGACGGTGAGCGCCGACAGGCTCCCCATCGACGACGGGATGTTGTAATCCCTCCAACCATTGGCCTGGCGCAGATCATCAAACCGGCTCTCGTCCCCCAGGACGCGCCCGCTGATCCGCTCGACTCCGGCGGTTCTGAGTCCTACGGCCAGGGTTGCCAAGGAGTGATCACCTCGAGATGCCAGCGTGGCATCACCGCCTCCGACGAGGTAGACGTCGCCGTCGAGCACGCCATTGGTGAGCGACCCGGTCGTCCTCACCTGGGTCTCGAGCCGGTGGCCGGGCCCCAGGACTTCAAACGCCGTCATCGCCGTCAGCAGCTTCTGGTTGCTGGCGGGCTTCAGCCGCAGGTCGGCGGCGACGGCTTCGATCTCCCCGTAGCCTTCGATCCACAACGACAGTCCGAGCCCGACGCCGTCCAACCGGCCATCGGCGAGATGCTCGTCGATAGTGGCGAGCAACGCCCGGGGAGGGACCTCCGGGCCGGAGGCGTAGATGTCGGGTCGAGGGCGGCATTGCCTGACTTCGAGCGCCTCGGGCTCGAACGGCGCCTCGGCAGCGGTGGCAGGCACCGCCACGATGCCGGCGAGGGC
Organism: uncultured Acidimicrobiia bacterium; assembly: GCA_963821095.1. Classification (GTDB taxonomy): domain Bacteria; phylum Actinomycetota; class Acidimicrobiia; order Spongiisociales; family UBA5794; genus CAVPHV01. The sequence goes on from CAWGCJ010000017.1 coordinate 4,211, forward strand.
CGACGGGCACCAGGGTGAGCAGCGAGTCGAATCATCGAGTGTTGCATCGTCACCTTCGACGTCGACGTTTCGCGATTGTACGTTCGGTTGCGAGAAACCCGCCGTTCAGTCCGAATTCGCCTGGGGGATGTACAGGTCGCTCCAGTCGGGGGCCGTGTAGTCCCCCGCCGGTTGGCGATCCGGCATGTCGAGCGGCAGCGGGGTCAGATCGTCATAGGGGATGCGGTCGAGCAGGTCGTGGATGATGTTGAGCCGACCCACTCGCTTGATGTTCATGTCGGCCACCGTCCAGGGCGCCCACTCTGTGTGGGTGTGCTCCAGCATGACGTCGCGGGCTCTCGAGTAGTCCACCCAGCGAGCCCGCGATTCGAGATCCATCGGGCTCAGCTTCCAGCGGCGCCGCGGGTCCGTGTTGCGGCGCTGGAAGCGGTGCTCCTGCTCATCGTCGCTCACATGTAGCCAGTACTTGATCAGAATGACTCCGTCTTCGACGATCACCTGCTCATACGCAGGGCAGAGGCGCAGGAAGGTGTCGTACTGCTCATCGGTGCAGAACCCCATCACCCGTTCGACCCCGAGGCGGTTGTACCACGACCGATCAAACAGCACCATCTCACCGGCGGCGGGCAGGTGCGGTACGTAGCGCTGCAGATACCACTCCGACTTCTCGCGCTCTGTTGGCGTCGCCAACGCCACGGTGCGCACCACCCTGGGGTTGAGGCGCCTGGTGATGGTCTTGATCGTGCCGCCCTTGCCAGCTGCGTCCCGGCCCTCGAAGATAACGGCGACCCGGAGACCTTGGCCGATGATCCACCCCTGCAGCTTCGCCAACTCGCCTTCGAGCTTGGCCAACTCTCGCTCATACTTCTACTTCTTTCGCCTCACGAGTCTTCCTCCCTAGGGGATCACGCCGACATCCATCTCATGGTAGGGGCCCCGTTGCGCAGCGTTCCCACGGCCGAGAGGTCCTCTCCGGCGGGATGACCCACTCTGCGTCACGATCCTTCAGCGCACGGTGGAGGCGCCGCCTCGAGGATTTTGACCATTCACCCAAAACAGCACGTCTTGCTGGGACTTTTGTCTCTATTGAGTGGCCGACCATGAGCGCACAGTGGAGGTGGCGAGGACCTGGGCATCCGCGCCCAACGGTTCTCGTTGACACGAACCGCTAGAGGAATGGAAGGTGTTCGTGATGCGGACGAGACGGAGTGCGCTGCTGATCCTGGCCGTGGTTATTGCCATGATCACTCCAACGGCGGCGCTTGCGGGGAATGAGACGAACCATTGGGGGGGCCACCGCGATACCGCCGAGGTGACGCTGCTCCACACCAACGACTTCCACGGTCGTTTGGAAACCGACTACGCGAGTCGCGGAGGTTCCGCGTATCTTGCCAGCGCCATCAACAAGGTGCGGTGGTCGGAGGGCAGACGGAACGTGGCGTTGCTCGACGCCGGTGATGTGTACTTTGCGGCGCCGGCAATCTCCCAGCTACTGATGGGCGAGAGCACCATCGACATCTACAACATGATGGGCTACGACGTAGCCGCCTTCGGCAACCATGAGTTCGACAAGGGCCAGGATGAGCTGGCCGAGCGGGTTGCTCAATCACGGTTCCCGTGGCTGGGTGCCAACGTCGTCCTCGAAGGGACCGAATGGGACCTTCCCGCCTGGGCTGAGCCGTACGAGATTCTCGACATGGGCCCCTGGTGGAATCCAGTCAAGGTCGGTGTGTTGGGACTCGCCGGGCAGGAGACCCCTGAGGTCACCTTGATCGGAACGACGGAAGGTCTCGTGTTCAAGGATCTGACCGAGACGATCCTGCACTATCGCGACCAGGTGCTCGCCGAGGCCGACGCCCTCGTTGTGCTCGTCCACATGGGCACCGAGGACAGTGGGCCCTACGAAGGGTTGGCAACCGTCGCACAGAACCTGATCGATGCCGGCAAGCCGATTGACTTGATGATCGGTGGCCACCAGCACCAGGCGCTGACCGAGCCCGTCTACGTCGGCGACACGGCCATCGTGTCCGCCGGCTACTACGGTCGCTATCTCGGCCGGGTCGACGCGACCATCGACAAGTCGACAAAGCGGTTGACGGTCGACAGCTATCAGTTGGACACCATCACTGCCGAGGCGACCATCGAGAGCCTCATGGCCGACGTAGAAGACTTCTATGCGACAGGCGCCATCACGAGCGAATGGATCTACAAGCGCCTGATGACGCTGCTCGAGAGGGCCCAGACTGCGCTCGAAGATGGCCGCGCCAAATGCGCCAAGGCCAAGCTGATCCGGTTCGACCGGAAGGTGAAGTGGCAGACCGGCAAGACGATCAGCCCCGAGGCTGCCGAGTCGCTGCGCGGGGACACAAAGTGGATCTTGAAGAACACCAGCTTCTGGGTCGCGGCAAGAGTCGCCTACTGGGCTGAGGTGGTTGCCCCGATCGTCGATGAACCGGTCGGCGCCACCAACATCGACCTGGTGCGCGACTACAACAACGAGTCGAACGTGGGCGACATCGTCACCGATTCGATGCTGTGGAGCGCGGACCTGTACGACGACGGTGAGCTGAATGGGACCGTCGACGTCGCGTTCACCAATCCCGGTGGGCTGCGGGCGGACATCGTCATCCCCGAGGGAGCGACGCTGCCGCACACTGTGACCTGGGGCAACACGTTCGACGTGCTGCCGTTTGGGAACACGCTGTTCATGATGGACCTCACCGGTGCCCAGATTCAGGACCTTCTGGATCAATCGGCACTGTTGTACAAGGGAATCCTGCAGACGTCCGGATCGACCTACAACTGGTACAACGACACCGGCGACGACACCGCAACAGCCTGGGGAGCCTACGGAGTCACGATCGGCGGTGAACCGCTGGTACGTGACGAGGTCTACCGCGTCGTGACCAACGACTTCCTGGCCGGCGGCCAGGACGGTTGGACTACCTTCGCCGACGGCACCAATCGCTGGAACACCTACTACGACATGCAGGAAGGGTTCGTCGAGTACGTCGAGATGCTCGAGGTGATCGACGCCGAGGACATCCCGATGGATCGCATCGTCCGTCTGGACGATGTGGTGACGATGCTGCACGTCAACGACACCCACGGCCGCTGGAGCGCAGACTCCTACGGCGGCGGGATGGTGTACCTGGCGTCGCTGATCGCCGAGGAACGGGCCCACAACCCGGATGCGCTGCTGTTTGACCTGGGCGACACGTTCCAGGGCAACTCGTTTGCGTACTTCTTCAAGGACCGTCCCGACAACCCGATCGCGGGTGGGATGAACCTGTTGGAGTTCGATGCGATGACCATCGGGAACCATGAGTTCAACTTCGGGCCAACGACGTTTGCCACGATGCTGAGCCAGGTCGAGGCCCCATTGCTGGGCACAGCCAACATGGATGACGATGGTTCCTACGGGTTCATCAACGACAACGTCGAGGACTACATCAATCTCGACGTGAATGGCCGCAAGGTCACGCTGTTGGGCTTGACCAACCCGCGGATCGATCGCTACGAATTGCCGACGAATATCCCCGGCATGACGTTCTATTCGGCCATCGACACGGCCGTCGCGATGGTGCCAACGCTCCTGGCCGCTGAGGCCCCCGACCTCTTCGTCGGACTGACCCACGTTGGCTACCAGCCATACGGTGGCGAGGTCGACAGTGACGAACTGATCGCACAGAGCGTTGCCGGCCTCGACGTCATCATCGGTGGACACAGCCATACGGAGCTGAATCCGGCGGTGATGGTCACTTCGGACGTCAATCCGGACGGCACGTTGGTTGCCCACGCACGGCGCTATGCCGGGTTCCTGGGGCAGGTCAACGTTGGGTTCATCGGGGATGAGATCGTGTTGCGCGAGGGGTTCCTGCTCCCCGCGACCGAGGCCATCCCGGATCCGGCCCTCGAGGCCTTCCTGGCCCCATACGAGGCCGAGATCCTCGCCTATGACGCAACGGTCATCGGCGAGACCGAGGTGCCGATCGACGCGCTCGAGGCATATACCCAGGAGACCAACGGAGCCAACCTGCAGGCCGACGCCGCCATCTTCGAGTTGGCGGCCAACGGGGTCACATCCGAGCTTCACCTCTCGGGTGCAATGTCGAATCGCCTCGTTGCCGAGGGCGCCACGCCGGCGGCTCCGCTGGAACTCACCAAGGGTGACATGTTCAGCCTGATGCCCTATGAGAACTCGTTGGTCGTCATGGAAATGACCGGCCCGCAGATCAAGGAGGTCTTGGAGCGCGGGTACCGCAACTACTACTACTTCAAGTACGTCCCGGACTACGGTGGCTACTCGCACTACACGACCTGCATGCTGACGGTCAACGACGGCGTTGAGGTCACGTACGACGAGAAGGGCCAGACGGAGCCCGATGGTGACAACGTCGTGTCCCTGACCATCAACGGCACCCCGGTCGACTTCGCCAGCGCCGACACCTACAACGTGTCGAGCGTGAACTACGTCGTTGCCGGATCGTGCAACTTCAACAATGACGGCGACACCATCTGGCCGCTCGACCAGATCATCGCCGACACGCAGCTCTACGTGCGTGACTCGGTCATCAACTACGTCGATGCGCAGGTGGGCCCGATTGACTCCTGCCATCGAGGGAAGGCTGGTCTTCATCCCGTAAACGTTCGTCAAACCCGGCGGCACCCGCCGCCATCGGCGATACAACCTCCCGCAGGGACACCTCCCTGCGGGAGGTTCCTCGTGGGGGACGATCTACTCGGGCTTGCGGGCACGCAGCGAGTACATCAGCGGGATGAGGTGGCGCTGGTGCTCGGGCAGGCGCCATCGTCCGTCGTCGCCTTCGACCATGTGGTGTTCGCCCTGCCACTCGAGGAAACGATGCTCCTCGAAGAGATCGATCACCAAACCCTGGCTGGTGAGCGCACTCATGATCTCGGCGATGCCGTGGTTCCACTCGTAGGTCCGAGTGTTGGTGATGGCCGCGGACCCGAGGTAGCTCTCACCTTCGTCCCAAGCCACCGGCTCGGGGACCTCAAAGTACGGGTGCTCGATCACCAGGGTGTCGTCATGAGGGTCTTCGATGGGGAACCGCAGCGTCCAGGCAATTGGGTGGCACTCCCGGATGTAGAACGTCCCACCCGGTGCCAACATCGTGGCCACAACATGACCCCACCCGGCAATGTCGGGGAGCCAGTTGAGGACGCCGACCCCGGTGTAGACGATGTCGAACTGCTCGCCGGCCAACACCTCCGTGGTGCCGTACAGCTCGGTCTCGACGAATCGGCCCGGAACGCCACTCTCCTCGCTGAGCCGGCGAGCGGCGACGATGGCTTCGGTCGAGAAGTCGATCCCGGTGACGGCGGCACCGAGCCGGGCCCACGACAGCGTGTCCTGCCCGAAGTGGCATTGCAGGTGGAGCAGCGAACGGCCGGTGACGTCGCCGAGGTAGGCATGGTCGAACCCGACGATGCGGCTGATCCTGCTGGGGTCGGCGATGAAGCCGGGGGCGTCGTATCCGTCGGGCTCCCAATGCCCGGCGACCCGCTCGCTCCAGTTGGCCCGATTTGCGGCGCGGTAGGCGTCGAGTTCCATGAACGTGAAGCTAGCAAACCAGCCAGCCGACCGACCGAGGTGTGACCCTCGTCACGTGCCAGAATCGGTGCCATGGCCACTGTTGAACTACGTGAGATCACCAAGGAAACCGTCCGGGCCGTGCTCAAGGTCGAGACCACCGAGGAGCAACGCAGCTTTGTCGCTCCCACTGCGGTTTCGATCTCCCAGGCGTACTTCGAACCGAAGGCGTGGTTCCGCGCCATCTACGCCGACGACGAACCGGTCGGCTTCGTGATGCTGTTCGATGACGCCGAGACACCCGAGTACTACCTGTGGCGGCTCCTGATCGGCGCCGACCATCAGGGCAGGGGCTACGGGCGGGCGGCCATGGACCAGGTGATCGACTACGTCCGCACCCGACCGGACGCCAGCGAGCTGCTGACCAGTTGGGTACCCAAGCCGGGTGGCCCCGAAGCCTTCTATCTCACCTCGGCTTCGTCCCCACCGGCGAGGTCGACGAAGGCGAGGTCGTCGGACGGCTGGTGCTGTAGGAACCGAGACCATCGCCCGGACGGGACCATTTGCCCTGCATTTGGGACTACTCGGGCCGATGGTCCCTACCTACGGTTGGGACAATTGCACCGACTGGATGGAAACAGGAGGATCCGATGACCCGGGCCATTGTGCTTAGCTGTGCGCTCTTGCTGCTGACTTCTTGCGGTGGCGATGACGCCGACGAAGCCGCAACGACGAGCACCGCGGCCGCGGCTGACGTGACGACGGTGACGGCAACCGAGGCACCCTCCGGCGAGGTGGTGGCGATCACTGCTGATCCTTGCACGCTGCTCACGGCAGACGAGGTAGCGACCGCCACCGGGCTCACAGTGGCCGAGGTGATTGACGACGGCACAACCACCTGTGTCTTCGACCTCGGTGAGGAAGCGGGCGTCGACATCTTCATCACCGTCGACGACGGCTCCGGAGGGATGATCAGCCCATCGGCGGTGTACGCCGACTACGCAGCGCGGGTCGGCGATGGCAATCCCGAGCCCGTTGACGATGTAGGCGCCGGTGCCGTGTACGACTCCAGCTTCCGGGCGCTTGCCGTGGATGCGGGTGGCGGGCGCTTCTTCGTCGTCGGCGTCAACGGCGGGTATCAACAACTCGCAGCCCCCCGAGATGCCCTGGTTTCACTCGGACAGGCCGCAGTCGGGCGACTCTAGGCAGCGTACCCGGAGAGCAATTCCACAATCCTGCCCACCGCTTCGCTGGCCGCCGCTTGGGTGGCGGCGGTCAGTTCGAGCCCCATCTCGAGGTTGGTCGCCGGGATCGACACCACATAGGCCCGCTCCGGCAGCGCCCCGACCGACGGCACCAGCGACAGCAGCGTGGCCGGGTCACCGTGGTGGGTCATCGTCTTGGGTCCCGACGGCTCCGCATCGACCCGCTGCACCGTGACCTCCGCCGCGTCGACGCTGGCGTCGACAAAGACGACCATTTCACGGCCGGCCACCTCGAGTGAGAGCTCCGGAGTGAGCTGCGAGAGCGAGCGCACCTCAACACCGGGCAGCTCCAGTGCCTCGATTTGGGCGGCCACCCAGCGCCCAGCGCCGTCGTCGGTACGGAGGTCGTTGCCGTATCCGATGACAAGGGCGTCAGTCACGCCGTACTTCGCAGAGGGTCTCCCCGTCTGCACCCTCCAGGGTGATCACAAGCGGCATCTGCCCAATGGCGTGGGTCGAGCAGCTGAGGCACGGGTCATAGGCCCGGATTCCGGCTTCGACCCGGTTGAGGATCTCCTCGGGAATCACCGGCCCGTCGATCCACTCCTTGGCGATCTGGTGGACCGTGGCGTTCATCGGCAGGTTGTTCTGCCCGGTGGCGATGATCATGTTGATCTTCTCGAGCAAGCCGGCAGAGTCGACGTCGTACTCATGGAACAGCGTGCCCCGGGGCGCCTCAGACGACCCAACGGCGTGGCGATGGTTCACCCCGGCCGTGGCGCGCACCATCGAGTCGGTGATCGATGGGTTCTCCAACAGGTCGCGCATCTGCTCGGTGGCGGTCAACACTTCGACCAGGCGGGCGTAGTGATAGAAGAAGGACGAGGTGGCGACTCCACCGGCCCGTTCCCGAAACTCCGCCAGCGCCTCGTCGCCGAGGGGTGAACCCATCGTCTCGCACACGTTGAGCCGGGCCAATGGCCCCACGCGGTACATGCCAAGTTCGACGGGATCTCCGGCGTCGACCGCAGGCTTGAAGTAGGGGCTCTTCAGGTAGGAGTCGACCGAAGCGGACTCCCCAACGATGGTCCGGTAGTCGGCCACATCGACCTTGTCGGCGACGACCCCTCCGGTGGCGTCGACCACCTTGAGGTAGCCGTCGTAGTGCTCCCAGACACCGTCGTCGTTGGCGAGGCCCATGAAGTAGCTGGGGAACTGCCCGAAGGCGCGTACCTCGCGGTCGAACTGGTCCAGCATCCCGGTGAAGAGGTCCAGCGCCATCCCGGCGGTCTCAGATGCTTCGTCCAGGCCGGCGAGCAATTCGGTTCGGGTCTCCTCCGTCATGGGATGAGCGATACCGCCCGGCACGATCCCCGGAGAGTGCACCTTGCGCCCGGCAATGGCTTCGATAACCGACTGGCCGAAGCCCCGCAGCCGGATGCCACGGCGGGCCAACTCCGGCGCGTCGGCCATCAGCCCAAACACGTTGCGGACCGCGGGATCGGCATCAAAACCGAGCAGGAGGTCCGGGGCACTGAGGTGGAAGAAGCTCAGGGCGTGGGACTGGATGATCTGCCCGAGGTTGGCCACCCGTCGCAGACGCACGGCCGCGTCGGGGATGCGGACGCCCATCACAGCGTCGCCGGTCTTCGACGAGGCCAGCAGGTGGCTCACCGGACAGATCCCACAGGTGCGGGCCGACAGACTCGGCATCTCCCACACCGGGCGGCCGACGCAGAACTCCTCAAATCCGCGGAACTCCGTGACGTGGAATCGGGTCCGAGCCACCGCACCTTCGTCGTCGAGCGCGATGGTGATCTTGGCGTGTCCCTCGATCCTGGAGACCGGGTCGATCACTACGAGATCATGCATGAGGCCTCCTCACCCGAACCTGATGTCTTCGCCACGGTCCAGCAGCGGCGTGCCGTCGAGCAGCGCCGTGACCGCAGTCCTGATTCGCTCCGCCGGGGGCGGGCACCCCGGCAGATACACGTCGACCGGGATGACCCGGTGCAGCGGAAGCACCTGCGGCAACAGCGCCGGCACGATGCCTTCTTCGTTGGGGATCACGCCGTCGCGATCCGGTGCCTCGACGTAGACCTGGATGAGGATATTGGTCGGATCTCCCAGCGGGTTCCGCATCGCCGTCACATTGCCGGTAACGGCGCAGTCACCAAACGACACAACCGTCTTCGAGTTGGCCCGAACGATCTCGGCCAGCTCCCGGTTGTCCTCATTGGCGACGGCCCCCTCGACCAGGGTGACGTCGACGTCCGGCGGGAATTCCTTGATATCGACCAGCGGGCTGTAGACGAGCTCGGCACGCTCGGCGAATGCGAACAGCCACTCATCCGTGTCGAGGAACGACATGTGACAGCCCGAACAGCCGCCGAGCCACACTGTGGCGATTCTGGCCTTGCGGGGCGTGGTCTCGCTCATCGTGCCTCCTCAGGGTCGAGCCACTCACCGCGGTTGCGGGCGGTCGCCAGCCGGATGATGAGGCTGACGTCGCGCTCCATCTCGCCGACGGCCTTGCCTTGGTACGACAAGGCGCCGGTGGGGCAGACGATCACGCACTTGCCACACCAGGTACACGACTTCGACTCGCCCCACGGCTTGCCGAGTTCGGTGACGAGGACGGCGTCGGCGCCGCGGTAGGCGACATCCCAGACGTGGGCGCCTTCGATCTCGTCGCAAACCCGGACGCACCGGGTGCAGAGAATGCACCGGTTCGGGTCGAACACGTACTTCGGGTGGGTGGCGTCGACCTGACGCACCGGCGATTGGTAGTCGAAGCGGACGTGGTCCATCCCGGTGTCAACCGCGACGTCCTGCAGTTCGCAGTTGCCGTTGCTCACGCAAACCGCACAGACGTGGTTGCCCTCGGCAAACAGGAGTTCCGTGATCGACTTGCGATGGGCCCGGAGCTGTGGCGTGTCGGTCTTGATCTCCATATCGGCGTCGACCTGGGTAGCGCAGGCCGGCCGGAGACGGTGGTCCTCGGCCACCTGCACAACGCACAGCCGGCATCCGCCCCACACCGACAGGCCCTCGACGTAGCACAACGATGGGATGTTGACCCCGACTCGCCGGGCGGCGTCCATCACCGTCTCGTCGGTGAAAGCCTCGTACTCGTCGCCGTCGAACGTGATGGTCACGGTGGGGCGTCGCTCACGCATCGGCGGCCTCCTTTGCTCCCTTGACTCCGCCAATGGTGATGAGGTCCTCGTACTCCTTGCCGAAGTATTGGAGCGTGCTCAGCACCGGGTTTGGCGCCGACTGACCCAACCCACACAGGCTCGTGTCGCGCACCGTTGCGCAGAGTTGCTCGAGGTGTCGCAAGTCGGTGAAGGTGCCCTCTCCGCCACAGATACGCTCCAGCAGGGTATGGATCTGCACGGTGCCGGCGCGGCAGGGAACACACTTGCCGCAGCTCTCGTCCATGCAGAACTCCATGAAGAACTTGGCGACGTCGGGCATCCGCTGGGTGTCGTCCATCACGATCAGCCCGCCCGACCCCATGATGGAGCCGAGTTGGCGCAGGCTGTCGTAGTCGACGGGAGTGTCGAGGTACTCGGCGGGAATGCAGCCACCGGATGGACCGCCGGTTTGGGCGGCCTTGAAGGTGCCGCCGTCGGGGATCCCGCCGCCGACGTCCTCGATGATGGTGCGCAGCGTGATCCCCATCGGGACCTCGATGAGTCCGATGTTGACCAGGTCGCCGGCGAGCGCAAAGACCTTGGTCCCCGGACTGCTCGGGGTGCCGATCGAAGAGAACCACTCGGCTCCCTTGTTGACGATCGCCGGGATGTTGGCGAGGGTCTCGACGTTGTTGATCATCGTGGGCTTGCCCCACAGACCCCGCTCGGTCGGGTACGGCGGCCGCAGCCGGGGTGTGCCGCGCCGTCCCTCGATCGAGGCGAGTAGTGCGGTCTCTTCGCCGCAGACAAACGCGCCGGCGCCGATGCGCACCTCGACGTCGAGGCTGAACTCGGTGTCGAGGATCCTGCGTCCTAGGAGGCGGTTGCGGCGGGCCACCCTGATCGCCCGGTCGAGACGTTCAACGGCCCGTGGATACTCCGCCCGCACGTAGATGTAGGCCCTGGAGGCGCCGGTGGCATAGGCCGCAATGGCGATGCCCTCGATGAGGCGATGGGGGTCGTCCTCCATCACGGTGCGGTCCATGTAGGCGCCGGGGTCGCCCTCGTCACCGTTGGCGACCACATACTTCTCGTCGCCCGCGGACTTGGCGAGAAGCCCCCACTTGCTGCCCGTGGGGTAGCCGGCGCCGCCGCGGCCCCGCAGGCCGGAGGCGCGGACTTCTTCGACGACCTCCTCTGGCGTCATCTCGGTGATCGCCTTCTGTAGGGCGACGTAACCGCCGTGGGCGACGTACCCCTCGATGCGGTCGGGGTCGATGATGCCGCCGTTGGCGAGGACGATCCGCTCCTGGGCCGCGAAGAACGGGATCTCGATGTCGAGCACGCTGTCTTCAACCGGCTGATGGTTGCGGATGTGGCTGCGCACGATGTTGATGGCGACTTCCTCGTTGACGTCCTGGTACATCGTCTCGTCGCCACCGCGCCGCAACACGCGCACCAGTGGGCCACGGCTGCACAGACCCATGCAGCCGGTCGGGATCACTACCGCGTCGAGGGCGAGGTCTGAGGTCTCGATGGTCTGTTCGAACGCCTGGATCGTGGCTCCAGATCCTGCCGAGAGGCAGGCGGTGGATCCGCATGCCTTGATCCGCCACGGATAGCGGCTCCTGGCTTCGTGTTCTCGTTCGGCAACCTCGTGGAGGTCGATGGGAGCTGCCATCAGCCTTCACCGCCTTCCGCCGCAGCCCCGACCGGTTCGGGGGCGACGAGCCTCTCGAGGGCGGCCAGGATCAGGTCGGCGCCTTCGCGTGCCTTGACCTCACCGTCGAGCAGCACCACGGGTGCCAGCCCGCACGAACCAAGGCAGCGGGCCGTCTTGAGGGTGAGCAGGCCGTCCTCGGTGGTCTCGCCGGACGGAACGTCGTAGGCGGCGGCGACGGCGGCCACGATGTCGTTGGCCCCCTTCACGAAGCATGCGGTACCGGTGCAGACGGTGCAGGTGTGCTCGCCGGGAGGGTCGAACGTGAAGAGTTGGTAGAACGTCGCAACGCCGTAGACCATCGACGGAGGCAAACGCAACGCCCGGGCCACATAGATCAGGATGCCGTCGTCGAGGTACCCGAACACGTCCTGGGCGATGTGCAGCGTCTCGATCAGTTGGTCTTGGGCGTAGCGGCCCCGCTTGAGGTGCTTGTCGATGACCGCAAACCGGTCGTCGCCCGACGGATGCTGCTCGGCAGGTGGGGAGGCGGGTTTGTCGCGGCCGCGACGCGCCCGAGCCGCGCTTGATGTGTCCTCGGTCATGAAACCTCACTCGACGTTCGCTCCACCGTGGCGATACCGGCTCGGCCGATACAGGGGCACAAAGTCCCGAAGTCGCCCGACCTCCGCCCCGAGATGCCGTTCCTGCGTGGCCGGGGTACCAGAAAGCGCGCCCGAGCCACGCACGAATAGGGATGTCCGCAGGCCGCTGGGACCTCCGGCCCTGCCCAAGCGGCCGAGATGTATGCGAGAGTCTCCCCATGTGCCCCGTGTGCCCCGGGTCGCGCCCGCCACAACCACGTGTACGGTCGGCGCCATGACCGAACCAACCGCAACGAACGAGGCCCCCGTTCTCGATCGCTTGTCGCGCCTCGACCGGTTCCTGCCGGTGTGGATCCTCGCCGCTATGGCGTTCGGCCTCGCCCTCGGCCGGCTCATTCCCGACCTCAACGACTGGCTGGATAGCGTCAAGATCGGTGAGGTCTCGCTGCCGATCGCCATCGGCCTGCTCGCCATGATGTACCCGGTGCTGGCCAAGGTGCGCTACTCCAAGATCGGGGAGATCACCACCGACCGCCAACTCCTGTTCAGCTCACTGATCCTCAACTGGCTGATCGGCCCACTGCTCATGTTCACCCTGGCGTGGATCTTCCTGCCCGATCTGCCCGGGTACCGCACCGGTCTGATCATCATCGGCCTCGCCCGCTGCATCGCCATGGTGCTCATCTGGAACGACCTCGCCTGTGGCGACAGCGAAGCGGCTGCAGTGCTGGTCGCCATCAACTCGGTGTTCCAGATCGTCGCCTACTCGCTGCTCGGCTACTTCTACCTACAGCTTCTCCCCAACTGGTTGGGGCTCGACACAGCCGAACTGGCGGTGTCGATGTGGGATATCGCCAAGATCGTCCTCGTCTTCCTCGGCATTCCACTCCTCGCCGGCTACCTGACCCGCCAATGGGGCGAACGAACCCACGGAGTCGAGTGGTACGAAACCAAATTCATCCCCAAGATTGCACCCATTGCGCTTTACGGATTGCTGTTCACCGTGGTCATCCTGTTCGCCCTCCAGGGCGAGAGGATCACTGAGCAACCATTCGACGTCGCCAGGATTGCGGTGCCACTCCTCATCTACTTCGGGTTGATGTGGGTCGTGTCGTTTGCCTGGGGCCTGCGGCTCCGGATGACCTACGGCAAGAACACCGCGATGAGCTTCACCGCTGCCAGCAATAACTTCGAGTTGGCAATTGCGGTGGCGATCGGGGTCTTTGGCGTCACCTCCGGGGAAGCTCTCGCCGGGGTGGTGGGCCCACTGATCGAAGTGCCCGTGCTGGTGGGACTCGTCTACGTCGCCCTGTGGGCCCGCAAGCGGTTCTACCCCACGGACGGCTGAGGCCCCGACACCCCGCCGTCATTCCGGCCGGAGATCCACCCCACCGGCGGCGAGCAAGACCTCCACTGCGTCCTGAACACTGCCCGAATCGAGATAGGCAGCGAGGTGATCGCCGGGACAGGCGGTGTGGGCGTGATCGCCGTGGCCCGCAATCGTGTCGGGCGAAACCTCGAACTCGTCTGCAGCCCAGGCCAACACCGCCGCCAACGACTCGAGTTGGGCGGCCGTGGGCCGGTCGACATCGAAGTTGCCTTCCATGACCACCTGGAAATGGCCAGTCGTGTCGTAGTCGGTGAAGGTGTCGGTCTCGTAGGCGGGGTCCCTCGCCTCGTACACCGTCCCGTCGACACCGACGATGAAGTGGTACGAGATGTCCGGCCAGCCCTTGCCGTCCATGTGCCAGGCCTGCCACGAGCGGTAGCGTGCCGGCCCGGTGGTGGCCGACTGGGTCCCGGCGTGGTGCACCGTCAGGCGGGTAATGGTGTGTGGCACCAGGCCTGCGCTACGGGGCGAACGAGCACCCCAGTCCTCGCGAGTAACGAAGCCGACCGGCACTGGTTCACAATCGGCGTACGTCTTGGCGTTGGCGCACACGTCGTCATCTGGGCCACCGTCGATGACATCTGGACCGGCGCCTCCATCGAGCACGTCGCCACCGCTCGACCCAAGGAGAGTGTCGGCCCCCGCCCCGCCCCAGATCTCGTCGTTGCCGGCGCCACCGTCGAGAGTGTTCCCGGCACCGTTACCGCGTATGTCGTCGTGATAATGGCTGCCGACGACATCCTGGATACCGGCTGTCACATCCCGGCCGCGGCCCGACGCGGTCCCTGCGATCAGGTCGACGACTACCCGGCGGGGCGAGTCCCCGTAGGAGATGGTGTCGCGGCCGGCGCCACCTTTGGCGACGTCGTCTCCCCCGCCCGGTTCCAGCAAGTCGTCGCCGGCGCCACCGCGCATGACGTCATCCCCAAGACCGCCGTGCAGCACGTCGTTCCCATCTACTCCCTCGAGCAGATCACCACCGGCAGCGCCATAGAGCTCATCCGGCCCGAGGCCGCCGATGAGTCGGTCGGCGCCGTCCCTTCCTTTGATGAGGTCCCGACCCTCACCACCGCGCAGCTCGTTGGCTGCATTCGTGCCAAGCAGGACGTCGTCGTAGCGCGACCCCACAGCGTTCTCGATCGAAAGGATCTCATCGATGCCATCCCCGCCGGACGCAGTGCCTGCGGCAAGGTCGACCCGAACCCGGGCCGCAGCGTTGCCGTAGCCGACGGTGTCGGAGCCGTAGCCACCGAGGATCACATCGAAGCCGAGCCCGCCAAGAAGGGTGTCATCGCCCTCATTGCCGCAGATCGTGTCGTTTCCGCTCCCCGCCACGATGCGGTCGTCACCCCCGAGGGCGACGATCACGTCGTCGGAGTCCGTACCCATCAGGTTGTCGTCTCCAGGTGACCCGATGATTGTGGCGGTTCTGCCGTTGCAGCTGAGCGGGGCGGCATTCGCCTGAGTCCCGGACACCAAGAACCCGGCTCCCAGGAGGACGGCGACGGACACTCCGAGGAACCGACGACGCCTGACAGCCGTGGACACTCCCATTTCGCGGATCATCGAGATCAGACCCCAGCGAACCGGGGCAGGTCGCCCATCACAGAACGCGCCGGTCAGAAGCCGCGCCAATGAACGTCCTTGAACTCACAATGATCCCTCCCATCGATGCCTCGATGCGAACCTACCGATCGAAACCGCAAGGTGACGGGCGGCCGTCGACGCCATAGCGCGCCCAATCAGCTCTCGATCACCGATCGATAGGGTTAGGACTCCGACGACGCTGGGCGACCGAAGGAGTGTCCCGTGACAGATGCAACAGAGGTGTACCGGGCACAGGCGGCCCCGGCGGCCATCGAGGCGAGCCTTGCCTCGAAGACCCCAAAGGCGGTCGTTGGGACCCTCAACGAGGACGGGACCATCCACCTTGCCTTCGTGATCTTCCTGTACGAGAACGGTCGTTTCTACTTCGAGACGTCGTCGGTGACCAAGAAGGCCCGCAACGCGGCAGCTCGACCGACCGCCTCGTTTGCTATCGAGGGCCGCGGCTTCATGGCGATGGCCGAAGGCACCGCCCGGGTCATCGCCGGCGACGAGGCTCAGGCGATCAATGCCCGGTTGCGCGCCAAATACCTCACCCCGGAGGCGAGGGGCTCGGTTGGTGAGGCCTGGGGAGAGCTCGATGACGTCGCCGTCGAGATCACCCCGGTCAAGTGGCGGTCATGGTCGGCGGAGAAGTTCGGCGACCTCACCGTCGAGGCGGCGGCCGGAGCCGACATCTGGCTCCCCGACGACTGAAGAAGCCTGTTCCGGCGTGGCTGAGGTACCAGAAATCGCGCCTGAGCCGCGCAAGAACGGGGAGGTCGTGGTCCGCGCCTATGGTGTCGGCGTGCAGGGCGGCGCACAAGGAGCGGTATGGAACGGCAACTGATCAAACACGTGCTCGATCGGGAGGACTTCGGCGCCGAGGTGACCATTGCAGGCTGGGTCCGGACGCGGCGCGACTCGAAAGCCGGGTTCTCCTTCATCGAGTTGTACGACGGCTCGTGCTTCAGCGGCATGCAGGTCGTCGCCGACGGCGACCTCCCCAACTACGAGTCCGAGATCCTCAAGCTCAACATCGGCAGCTCCGCCCGCATCACCGGCGAGTTGGTTGAGTCTCCCGGCAAGGGGCAGCGGGTCGAGGTCAAGGCGACGAACGTCGAGGTGTTCGGGCTTGCCGATCCCGAGAGCTACCCACTCCAGAAGAAGCGAATGTCGTTCGAGGCGCTGCGCGACATTGCCCACCTGCGGCCCCGCACCAACACCATCGGTGCCGCCGCCCGGGTCCGCAACGAACTCACCTACGCAACGCACCGCTTCTTCCAGGAACGCCACTTCCTCTACCTGCACACCCCGCTGATCACCACCAGCGACGCCGAGGGCGCCGGGGCCATGTTCCGGGTGACGATGATCGATCCTGCCGCACCACCGCGCACCGCCGAGGGGGCCGTCGACTACAGCGAGGACTTCTTCGGCAAGCCGACGTTCCTCACGGTGAGCGGACAACTCAATGCCGAGGCGTATGCCCTCGCCGTCGATCGGGTCTACACCTTCGGCCCCACCTTCCGCGCCGAGAACTCGAACACCCGCCGCCACCTCGCCGAGTTCTGGATGATCGAACCTGAGATGGCGTTCGCCGACCTCAACGACAACGCCGACCTGGCGGAGGATTACGTGCGCTATCTGGTCCGATCCGTGCTCGACAACTGCGGCGACGACTTGGAGTTCTTCAACAAGTGGGTCGACGAGTCGTTGATCGATCGCCTCACCGGGGTTGCCGACAGCAACTTCGAACGCATTACTTACACCGAGGCGATCGACGTTCTGGAGCGGGCGGACGAGTCGTTTGAGTTCCCCGTTGCGTGGGGCGTCGACCTCCAGTCCGAACATGAGCGCTACCTCACCGAGACGGCGCTCAAGCGGCCGGTGATCGTCACCGACTTCCCGTTCGATTTCAAGGCGTTCTACATGCGCCGCAATGACGACGGCAAGACCGTCGGCGCCATGGACGTGCTCGTGCCTCAGGTCGGTGAGATCGTCGGCGGCAGCCAACGCGAGGAGCGCCTCGACGTGCTCGCCGAGAGCATGGCGCTCAAGGGCATGGATGAGGACCACTACTGGTGGTATCTCGACCTGCGGCGCTTCGGCACTGCACCCCATGCCGGCTTCGGGCTCGGGCTGGAGCGGGTCGTGCAGTTCTGCACCGGGCTGCAAAACATCCGCGAGGTCATTCCCTTCCCTCGTTCGCCTCGCAACGCCGAGTTCTGATCTGTTCCGGCGTGGTTCAGCTACCAGTTCTGGTACCTCAGCCACGCAAGAACAGAAGCCGGTAGCCTCGGCATGAGGAAAGGAGGCCGGCGTTGAGCAGCTTCAAGTTCATCTTCATGGCGGACTGCCAACTCGGTGCCTACGCCACGTTCAGCGGCATGGGCGAAGCCGAGATCGCCGGCTTCGCCGAGCGCAACATGAGGGTCGAGATCGTTCCGCGAGTCGAAGGTCTCGAGTGGGATGCCACCCGCTACGCCGCAGCGATCAACGCCGCCAATGCGCTGCGCCCCGCTTTCGTGGTGATGGGCGGCGACATGATCGACGACCCGAGCTCGGAAGCACAGCTCGACGCCCTGCTCGAGATCACCGCAGACCTCGATCCTGAGATTCCAATGCGCTGGGTTCCCGGCAACCACGACATCGCCGCCGATACGGTGACCCCCACCCGGCACAGCATCGACAAATACCGGGAGGTTTTTGGCCCCGACTACTACGGCTTCGGCCACGGGGATACGCGGTTTCTCGTGCTCGACACCGTCGTGATTGACCACCCCGAGCTGGTTGTCGACCAATGGGAGGAGCAACTTGCCTTCGTCGAATGGGAGACCGGGCGCGCCGCGGCAAGCGGCACCCGGGTGGTCCTGCTTGGGCACCATCCGCTATTCATCCATGAACCGGACGAGGCGGATACGTACTGGAACCTTCCTCTGGAGCGGCGCAGGATCATCCTCGACCTCGCCCGCCACTGCGGGGTCAGAAACGCTTTTGCCGGCCATTGGCACCGCAACGCCAGCGCCCGCGACGGCGAACTCGAAATGGTCACTTCCGGTCCCGTCGGATATCCGCTCGGCACAGACCCATCGGGATTCCGTATTGTGCGGGTCGGACCCGACCGCATCACCCACAGATACCAACCGCTCGACGTCCGCTAGGAGCACCAGTGACCAAGCCGGCCATCGTCGCCGTTGACGACGACCCCCAGGTGCTCGCCGCCATCGGCCGCGACCTTCGCAGCCACTACGGCGAGCACTATCGGATCGTGCGCGCCGCATCCGGTCTCGAAGGACTCGAGGCCATTGATGAGATCCTGGCTCGGGGCGACGTCGTGGCGCTGTTTCTGGTGGATCAGCGGATGCCGGAGATGGAGGGAACCGAGTTCCTCATGGAGGCTCGGATTCGATTCCCTGAGGCCAAGCGCCTCCTGCTGACCGCCTATGCCGACACCGGCGCCGCGATTGCGGCCATCAATGAGGTCGGGCTCGACCACTACCTGATGAAGCCGTGGGATCCGCCCGAGGAGCGCCTCTACCCCATCCTCGACGACATGCTCGACGACTGGCGAGCCAACGTCCCCGCCCCATTCGATGGCATCCGTGTTGCCGGCACAACGTGGTCGCCGGCGACTCACGACGTCAAGGACTTCCTGGCACGCAACCAGATCCCCTACCGGTTCCTCGACATCGAACGTGACCCCGAGGCGGCCGCGATGGTCGAAGCCGCAGCCGGTGACACCGGCGCCATCCCTGTGATCTTCCGTCCCGACGCCGCGCCCATGGTGCGGCCCGCCCGCAAGGCCCTCGCCGATGCGGTCGGGCTCCAGACTGAGGCCGAGAACCCGTTCTACGATCTCGTCATCATCGGAGGCGGACCTGCCGGGCTCGCCGGGGCCGTGTACGGAGCCTCCGAGGGTCTACGAGTGGTGCTGATCGAGAGGGCGGCTCCCGGCGGGCAAGCCGGCACCAGTTCTCGAATCGAGAACTACCTCGGATTCCCCAGTGGGATCAGCGGTGGCGATCTTTCCCGGCGAGCCGTGGCACAAGCCACCCGGCTCGGGGCCGAACTCATCACCGGCGTCGAGGTCGTCGGGGTGCGGATCGAGGACACGGTCAAGGTTGTGACCCTGTCGGACGGCACCGATCTTCGTTGCCATGCGCTGCTGATCACCACCGGCATGACGGTGCGCAAGCTCGCCGTCCCCGGCTACGAGAAGTATGAGGGAGCCGGCGTCTACTACGGAGCAGCCCCCAGCGAGGCAGCCACCTATGCCGGTGGCCACGTGTACGTCGTCGGCGGCGCCAACTCAGCAGGCCAAGCCGCCATGATGTTCAGCAGACACGTCAAGCAGGTGACGATGATCGTTCGGGGTGATTCGCTGGGAGAGAAGATGTCCCAATACCTCGTCGAACAGATCGGTCTTACGCCGAACATCGAGGTGCTGCTCGGCCACCAGGTCACCGAGGTCGGCGGATCCCACGTCGTTGAGACCATCGGGCTGCGCAACCTCGCATCGGGCGAGGAATCTCAGCGCCCGGCGCAGGCCATCTTCATATTCGTCGGCGCAGTGCCCCATTCGGCCTGTGTCGCCAACCTGGTGGCGGTGGATGGTTCGGGCTTCATCCTCACCGGCAACGACCTCAGGAGCGACGGCAGGTGGCCGGCAACCTGGAACGTCGCTCGCAGTCCCTACCTCATGGAAACAAGTGTGCCCGGTGTGTTCGCCGCCGGGGACGTCCGCTCCGGAGTCGTCCGCCGCGTCGCCTCGGCGGTGGGTCAGGGCTCCATCGCCATTTCGATGGTGCACAAGTACGTCGAAAGCGTGTGATGAGGGACGTCCTCTGCCGCGTCCCGCTGTTCACCGAACTCTCCGACGAGGATCTCGATCATCTGGCCGCCGGAGTCTTCAGCGAGTCATTCCCGGCCGGGACCGTGGTGTTCTCCGAAGGGGACGACGGTGACCGGGCCTGCGTGATCATCGACGGCGAGGTCGAGGTAATCAAGGTCACCGGCCCACGCGAGGTACTGCTGGCCGTGCGGGGACCGGGGGATGTCATCGGCGAGATGGCGCTGCTTGATTCGGCGCCGCGCATGGCCTCGATCCGAACCAAGTCCGAGGTCACCTTCCTGTCGATCCCGAAGGAGGTGCTCGACGAGCTCCTGGCCACCTCGGCGACCGCGGCCCGGTCGCTCTTTGGAGTGCTGCTGGCTCGGTGGCGCGAGACCGAGGTTCGGCTGAGGCAATCGGAGCGCATGGCCCAGATCGGCACCTTGACCGCCGGGCTCGCCCATGAGATGAACAACCCGGCTGCCGCCGTCAAGCGCGGCGCCGGTCAACTCGGAGGCGCCATCGAACGGCTCAGCCGGTCCACGGCTGCGCTGCAGGCGGCCGGCCTCGACCCTGCCGCCCGTGACCGTATCGCGGCAATGCTCGGCGGGGCCCGCGGGCTCCAGGGCCCGCTTTCCGCACTCGAACGCAGCGACCGCGAAGCCGACATCGAGTCGGGTCTCGACGATCTCGGGATTGCCGACGCCTGGCGGTTGGCACCCGACGTGGTTGCCTCCGGGGTTGAGCCGACGCAGCTTCGCGACGCCGTCGCCGGCCTCGACAACAGCAAAGTGTCGGTGGTAGTCGAAGCGCTGGCGGCGACCGCCGATGCAGCCTCGCTCGTCCGTGAGGTCGAGGAAGGCGCAGCCCGCCTGTCCGACATCGTCGGAGCCCTGAAGTCGTACTCCCACCTGGACCGGGCTCCGATCCAGGACATCGACGTACGCCGTGGCATCGACGACACCTTGCTCATCCTCCGCCGCAAGGTCGATGGGATTGACGTCCGTCGGGAGTACCCATCCGACCCGGTCGAGATTCAGGCGTATGCCGCAGAACTCAATCAGGTGTGGACCAACCTCATCGACAACGCCGCCGACGCCCTCATCGACTCCGAGACTTTCGATCCCGTCATCATCATCCGCGTCATCGAACAGGCCGACGCGGTGATCGTCGAAGTCGAGGACAACGGACCAGGGATACCTCCGGACGTGGCGGCTCAGGTGTTCGATGCCTTCTTCACCACCAAGCCGGTCGGGAGCGGCACCGGGCTCGGCCTCGACATCAGCTACGGGATCGTCGTCCACCGCCACCGAGGAGAGATCTCAGTCGATTCGGTCCCCGGCCGCACCACATTCCGTGTCGTCCTACCGGCCGACCCCGACGCCTGACGCCAAACTGTTCGTGCGTGGTTCAGGCGCGATTTCTCGTACCCCAGCCACGCAAGAACAGGAAAGGTCAGTCCCGGTAGTCCACCAGGAACTCGCGCACCGGAGCCTCGAGGCCGCCGGCGACGGCGACAAAGCCGGGCAGCAACGGGTCCTTTTGATTGAACTCGATGGTTTCGCCGTCGGGACCGAAGACGGCACCACCGGCTGCCACCACCAGGGCAGCGCCGGCGGCGACATCCCACTCGTTCTTGGGAACCAGTGTCCAGGTGGCATCGGCGAGTCCGGCTGCCACGCAGCCGATCTTGTAGGCAACCGAACCCATGTTGCGGATCGAAATGGGGGTGGTGAGGAACGGCTGCCACTCGCCACGCTTCACCTCGCTGCGACTCGCCAGCACCAACGCACCACGCAGATCGCTCGTCGCGGTGACCTCGGTCGGCTCGCCGTTGATCGTCACCCCGTCGTCGACTGAGCCGACGATGCGGTGGCCGGCGACAGGATTGAGGATGCCTCCGGCGACCGGGCGGCCGTCGACCACCAGGCCGATCGAAATGCTCCACTCCGGGATCCCGGCGACAAACTCACGGGTCCCGTCGACCGGGTCGACGATCCACACCCGCTCGCACGCGAGGCGGGCGGCATCGTCTGCCGTTTCCTCGGAGAACCAGCCCTCACCCTCACGCGGCAGCGTCGCGAGCAACGCCTCGTTGACGGCCAAATCCGCCGCGGTGACGGGATCGTCACCGGACTTCATCCGTGCCTCGATCGCACCCGGAGTGAACGGCTCGAGGGCCACGGCGGCGACGTCAAGAGCCGCCTCGATCCGAGCGACGTCGTCGCCTGCGGTGATCCGGGCCATCAGGCGCCGTTGCGCTTGGCGCCGATGTAGCCGAGGTGCTCGAGATGCAGGACCACCATGTTGGCCGCCTCTTCCGGCGCGATGTCGGTGGTGTCGATGGTCAGATCGGCATCCTCGGGCACCTCGTAAGGATCTGAGATCCCGGTGAACTCCTTGATGATGCCGGCCCGCGCCTTGGCATAGAGCCCCTTGCGGTCACGCTGCTCACATACCTCAACCGGAGTCGAGATGTGGACCAGGATGTAGCCGCCGCCGGTGCTCTCGATGAGTTCACGATTCAGCTTGCGAACTGCGGCATACGGAGCGATCGGCGCACAGATGGCGATGCCACCGTTCTTGGTGATCTCGGAGGCCACGTATCCGATCCGCTGGATGTTCAGGTCGCGGTGCTCCTTGGAGAACCCAAGCTCGGAGCTGAGGTTCTTGCGTACGACGTCACCGTCGAGCAGCGTCACCGGGCGGCCGCCCATTTCGAGCAGCTTCACCAAGAGCGCATTGGCCACAGTCGATTTCCCCGAACCCGACAGGCCAGTGAAGAAGACAGTGACGCCCTGCTTGGAGCGCGGCGGATGGGTGCGTCGCAGCTCGGTGGCAACCTCCGGGTAGCTGAACCACTCGGGAACGTCACGGCCCGTCGCCAAACGCTCGCGCAGGTCGGTACCCGAGATGCTGAGCGTCCTGGTGCCCTCGTCGACTTCGTCGATCGGCATGTACGCGTCGCGATCCTCGACGTACACCATCATCTGGAACGGAACCATCTTCACTCCGAGTTCTTCCTCGAGTTCGATGACGAGTTCCTGGGCGTCGTACGGCCCGTAGAACGGGGTCCCGGTTGAGTCGCTTCCCGGGCCGGCGTGGTCACGCCCAACGATGAGGTGGGTGCACCCGTGGTTCTTGCGGATGATGGCGTGCCACACCGCTTCGCGGGGCCCGCCCATCCGCATCGCGAGGTTGAGTAGCGACAACTTGGCCGTGTTGCGGGGGTAGCGATCGAGGATGGCCTGATACGCCCTGACCCTCGTGTAGTGATCGACATCGCCCGGCTTGGTGAGCCCAACCACAGGCTGGATCAGCAGATTGGCCTCGGTCTCGGCCGCGGCGCGCATCGTCAGCTCAACGTGAGCACGGTGCATCGGGTTGCGGGTCTGGAAGGCCACGATCTTGCGCCAACCCTGGCGGGCAAACTCCGCTCGCAACTCGGCAGGCGTCCGCCGCAGCAGCCGATAGTCATAGTGGAGTGGTGCCTGCAGACCCTCGAGAGTGCCGCCGACGTAGAAGGGATTGGTCCGATTGAGGAGGTGGTCGACCCCAGCATGCTCTTCGTTGACGGAGCCAAACACCATCTCGGCCTCGGCAACCCGGTCTGCTTCCCACACGTCCTCGACGTGAAGCACCGCAAGCATCACGCCCTCGGGATCCCGCAGGGCAAGAGTCGAACCGGCTTCGAGGCCCGCTGCCGTTTCGGCCGTCACATCGAGCATGATCGGCATCGGCCACAGGGTGCCGTCGGCAAGACGCATGTCGCGACATACGCCTTCGTAGTCCGCCCTGGTGAGGAAACCACGCAGTGGGGAGAACCCACCGTTCAGGAGCAGCTCGAGGTCACACATCTGGCGATCGGTGAGGTCCCACGAGGGCCAATCGCGTGAGGCGTCTCTCAACTCGGCGGCGCGGTCGGGATCGACGATCAGATCGACCAGTTCGCCGCCATGGGGCGGAATGAGGTTGTCGGACACCATGAACTCCTTGTTGCGGTTTCGAGGGAGACAGAAGTCAGCCCCTCCACGTCGTCCGTGGGGGGCCGAACGACACAGAGTGTAGGTTCGAAGGCGGACGTTGGCTAGTCCCGGATTGGATACGGTCGCCACGCCGATGGCTCTCGCTGGTAGCGCAACGAGTCAACCAGGTCAGGCGCGCTTTGCCGCAGCCCGAAGCGTCCCAGGTGCCGACGAGCCTCGTGCCACCAGACGGGGAGCCAGGACGACCCGCTTCGCCTCGGTGCGGCCGCCGTCGAGCCTTTCCAGCAGGAGCAAAACCGCCATCCGGCCGATCTCAAACCGAGGCTGATCGACCGTGGTGAGGTCAAAGCGATGCCTGCCCGAGATGTGGGTGTTGTCGTAGCCGACGACGCTGACATCATCGGGCACTCGCAGCCCGTGTTCGTCGAGCACATCGAGGGCACCGATGGCGGCGACATCATTGGCGGCAAAGACCGCAGTCGGCCGCGTGCCGGAGTCGAGCAACTGCTCCATGCCCTTCATGCCGGCAGCTTCCGTGTAGGCGCCCGCAACACACCGGATCTCGGCCTCGAGACCGTGTCGGCGCATGGCGCGCTCGTAGCCGGTGCGACGCGGGTGGGCGCCGGCCCCACTCCCCCCGTGAATGTGGGCAATACGCCGATGACCGAGGCTCACCAGGTGATCGACCACCAATTCGCCGCCGAGGCGATCGTCGTTGGTCACGCAGTCGATCGCGGCCGAACGTGTTGCCCTGCCGACCACAACGGTTGCGACACTGCTTGCCGCAGCAACCGCTGCATTGGGACCAACGGCCGGAGCGGCCACGATCAATCCATCGACCCGCAGTTCCAGCAACGTCTCGATCGCCTCGGCCTCGAGCTGCGGCGATCGGCGCCCTGAGTTGTAGAGGGCCCGGTATCCGGCGACCAGGGCAGCATCATCGATCCCATCGACCACCTCAGCGAAGAAAGGATTGTGGAGGTCTGAGAGCATGACGCCGAGGATGAAGGAACGCTGACGGACCAGGCTGCGGGCTGCGGCGTTAGGCCGGTACCCCAGCTCGGCCGCGGCCTCGAAGATCGCCTTGCGACTCGCCGCACCTACCTGGTCGGAGCCTCGCATCGCGAGTGATACCAGCGACTTCGAGACTCCCGCTCGCTCTGCAACATCAAGGATGGTCGGTTGCTTCACCACACTCACTCATCGGACGTGACCACGATGATAAATCGGCCGCAGGGGGGCCAAACCGGCATGGACTGCTCGTCGCTTCCGGGGCAGGAGACCCGGAAGGTGGAGGGAATCAGTCGTCGTCTTCGACCATCATCTTGCGAAGTCCGGCCATCGATGACAGGACTGATCCGGCGCCTTCACCGATGCGGGGCAGCTTGGCAGATCGGCGCTCGTAGCGCGACCTGCCGGCTTCACGCCGGCGATCGGGCTCGGATTCCTCATCCACTTCCTCATCCACTTCCTCGCCGTCATCGGCAGAAGGAGCCGAAGCAGGCTGCGGCGCTTCCTCCACGTCGCGCCACGGATCAGCGACCACCGTCGACGTTTCCACCGGCTGGGCGGTCGCGGCGTCGGCTCGAATTCGGGCCGCGGTCTCGCGGGCGTCGGCCAACTGCGCTTCAGCTTCAGCCAAGATCCGCTCAGCCTCGACCTGTGCCTCCTGGGTGATGGCGGCGGCATCCCGCTCTGCCTGTTCAACGGCAACCAAGTTTGGTGCGGTACCTGCGGCCAACTGAGCTTCGAGTGCATCCGCCCGGGCCTCTGCCGCCGCAACAAGCGCCGCTGCTTCGCGTCGAGCCTCAGCCTTCTCCTTCTCGGCCTCAGCCAGGAGATGCATGGCTTCCTCACGGATCCGTGCCGCCTCTTCAGTGGCGTCTCGCCGTGACGCCTCGGCCTCTTGTCCACCTCCGCCGGGCTGTGCAGCAGCGCTTTGCTGGGCCGCAGCCACCTGGGATTCAGATTCGGCACGAACCGCTGTTATCTGCGCAGCTGCCTCGGCGCGAGCCGCCTCAACCGCCATGGCCATCTGAGATTCATACTCGGCACGGGCAGCCGCTACTGCCGCCGCCGCCTGGTTCTCATACTCAGCACGAACCGCAGCAACCTGCGCATCCGCCTCGTTACGAGCCGCCTGAACGCCCGCGGCCATTTGGGACTCATACTCGGCACGAACCGCAGCAATCTTTGCCTCCGCCTCATCACCGACCGCCTGAGTGGCTGCAGCTGCTGCGGTCTCGAGCTGCTCGGTCAATGATTTGCGTTCCTCTTCCCAGCGTTGCTCTTGCTCGGCGGCCGTCGCCTGGGCAGCCGCAAGATCGGCCTGGGCCTGTTTCAGCGCGGCCTTCCGCTCTTTGTGAGCGGCCTTCTGTTCGCCCGCCGATGCATTGGCGAGTTCGGTGGCTTCGGCGGCGGACTGCATCGCCACCTCCGCCTCGTGACGTTGCCGCTCCAGGTCCGCCTGTTGATGCTCGAGCGTTGCTGCACGTTCGTCCAGCTGACGCTGCATCTGCTCGAGCTGATCGCGTAGCTGACCTGCTTCCTCCTGGCTGCGATTGAGGGCATCGGCCCCAGAGGCGAGACGTTCCCGCTCTTGGGCGAGCTCGACAAGCCGTTCCTCGATGGAACGGGAGCCTGCGGCAACGATCTCCTCTGCCGAGCTCCTGGCTTCAGCGACCACGTTCTCGGCCTCAGCGCGAGAGGCCTTGGCCTCGGCAACCAGGTTCTCAGCCTCAGCTCGCTGCTGAGCGATCGCCGCTGTGGCCTGCTCGAGATCGGCGCTTTGTTGCGCCAACGCCTCACGCTCAGCCACCAACTCCTCAGCGCCCGCCCGCGCCTCAGCAACAATCCGCTCCGCCTCAACCCGAGCCGCCTCAACCACCGACTCAGCCTCACCACGCTGAGACTCCACCACACCCCGAACCGACTCCAACTCAGAACGCCACCCCTCCAACGCCTCACGCTCGGCCACCAACCCTCACGCTCAGCCACCAACTCCTCAGCGCCCGCCCGCGCCTCAGCAACAATCCGCTCCGCCTCAACCCGAGCCGCCTCAACCACCGACTCAGCCTCACCACGCTGAGACTCCACCACACCCCGAACCGACTCCAACTCAGAACGCCACCCCTCCAACGCCTCACGCTCGGCCACCAACGCCTCACGCTCAGCCACCAACTCCTCAGCGCCCGCCCGCGCCTCAGCAACAATCCGCTCCGCCTCAACCCGAGCCGCTTCAACCAC
Organism: uncultured Acidimicrobiia bacterium; assembly: GCA_963821095.1. Taxonomy (GTDB): domain Bacteria; phylum Actinomycetota; class Acidimicrobiia; order Spongiisociales; family UBA5794; genus CAVPHV01. Next base: position 31,415 of record CAWGCJ010000017.1, read on the forward strand.
CGACTCAGCCTCACCACGCTCTTGTGCCGCCTGGGCAGCGAGCCGTTCAGCCTCCAGCTGCGTCGCCTGGGCGTCATTGGTGAGTGCTGCGGCGCGTTCCTCGGCATGGGCCTTGATCTGTTCCGCCTCGGCATGGGCGTGCTCTCGCACTGCGGCCGCTTCAGTCTCGGCAGCCTCGACCTTTGAACGCTGGCCTTCCGCGTCGGCAAGCATTGCCTGGACGGATGCACGAATCTGGTCGGCTTCGACCTGGGCGCTATCTCGAACCTCAGCGGCAGCGGCGTCCGCCGCGGCCAACACGACACGCCGCTCTTCCTCAATTGCGGCCTTTTGGGCGGCGAGTTCCGCTTCGGCAACCGTGAGCTCCCCGGCTTTCTGGTGTGCCGCGGCGAGCGCCTGTTCGGCGGCCTGCTGCGCCTCAGCAATCCTGGCCTCTTCAGCGGCAATCGCCTCGCCGCTGCGCGCCAACAACTCGGCGCTCTCGGCCTCGGCTCGCCGCGACCTCTCCTGCGCATCAGCCTCGATCTGTGCGGACCACTCCTCGAGTTGCCGGCGTCGTTCGTCCTGGGCCGCGGCCAATGAGGCTGCTTCTGCCCGCAACCGCTCGGCCTCTTCTGCGGCCGTATCGATGGCACGCTGGCGCTCGGCGACCTCGGCGTCTACCCCCTGAATGATCCCAGCGGCGCGAGTTTCAGCATCCGTGATCACGGAGGCAGCCTGCCGCTCGGCGTCCGCCAGCGCAGCCGACCTCAGCAAAAACTCCTGCTCCCGAGAGGTCAGAGCATCTCGGGCGTCCACTTCGAGTTGAGTCGCCTGCTGGGTTGCAGCGGCAATCGCGGCAATCGCCTGAGCTTGCGCCTGCTCGCGGACCTCAACAGCCCGTTGTTCGGCCGCTGCAACCTCATCTCGCAACCGAAGAACGAGAGCCTCAGTCTCCGTGCGCTCGCTCTCAAGCGCCTCGCTGACCTGCCGGGCTTCGACGACGAGCCGCTCCGCCTCGGCCTGGGCAGCCTCGAGAGCCTCACGAGACTGAACCTCCGCGTCGTGGCGAACCTTGCTCGACTCCTGGCGGGCACGGTCAAGCTCGGCGGCGGCCTCCTGGCGGCGCTGCAATGCCTCGGCAGCATCGGTTTCAGCGCGCTGCCGAAGTTCGCCAACCTCGGCCTCGGCCTGGCCACGCCAAGTCTGCATTTCGGACTCAAATCTTGCCCGCTGCTCCGCCAGCGATGTCTCGCTCGCAGCACGCCGCTCGTCGGCTTCGGTGCGGATCCGCGTCGCCTCGCTCTGGGCAAAGGCGACAAGCTCGCTATGGCGCGCCTCGGCACGGCTCTCGGCTTCTGCGATCAGAGCAGCAGCCTGTTGCTCAGCTTGGGCAACGACGTCCTGCGCCGCGGCCGTCACCTGAGCCGCATGCTCCTCAGCCTCACGATGCGCCTGCTGCGCCTCCGCCACCCGAGCCTGCGACTCAGCAGCCACAACCTCAGCCTGGCGACGCGCCTCATCCAACTCGGCCTCAGCCTGGCGACGCGCCTCATCCAACTCGGCCTCAACCTGGCCACGACGCTCCGCCAACTCCGCTTCAACTCGGCCCCGATACTCCCCAACCGCAGCCTCCGCCTCGGCACGCAACCGAACAGACTCCTCATCAGCAGCCGCCGTCACCTGAGCCGCGTACTCCTCAGCCTCACGATGCGCCTGCTGCGCCTCCGCCACCCGAGCCTGCGACTCAGCAGCCACAACCTCAGCCTGGCGACGCGCCTCATCCAACTCGGCCTCAACCTGGCCACGACGCTCCGCCAACTCCGCCTCGACCCGGCCCCGATACTCCCCAACCGCAGCCTCCGCCTCGGCACGCAACCGAGCAGACTCCTCATCAGCAGCCGCCGTCACCTGAGCCGCATGCTCCTCAGCCTGCGACATCTTGGCGGCCGCGGCCTGCTCGATCTCGGCGGACCGCTGCTGAGCTTCCGACTCGAGTGCGGCAATCCGCTGTTCCGCTTCGGCAACGGCCTGCTGGGCTGATTCACGTGCCTGTTGTGCCGCGGCCTCGATAGACCGCACTTCGCGGTGGGCGTCGGCGAGGTCCTCTTTGGCCTGGGCGGCCGTCGACGCCGCAGCCGCTTTGGCCTGAGCAATGTCGTTGGCCATCGCCGCGGCGGCGGCCTCGGCCTCGATCTTGATAGATTCGGCGCGAGCCTGCGCCGCCGCAATGATCTCCAGGTAGGCATCGTCGGCGTTCTCGGCATCAACCGTGAGCGGACCCATGGCTTGGGCGCGAGCTTCCGCCGCCGCCACCAGTTCCGCGGCTTCCTGTTCGGCTGCGGCGATGGTCGACTGCGCCGTGCGCTGGGCGACCGCCAGTTCGGCTTCGAGTTCTCGCTGGGCGGCCTTGAGCTCGCCCATCTTCTCGTCGCGCTCCGCCCCAAACTGCTCCAAATGCGCCTGAACCCGTTGCAGCTCAGCGAGGTGCTGTTCGGCCTCGCCCCTTGCTTGGTTGCGTTCGCCCTCGAGCACCGCAATCCGTTCCAACGCCTGGGCCGTGGCACTGCTGGTCGCGACGTGGTCAGCTTGTTGCTCGATCTCGGCTGCTCGCCGTCGCGCCTCATCGAGGACTTCTTCGGCCTCACGCCGCGCCGCGGCCAGTTGCTGCTCGGCGAGGGCGACGTCGCCCCGCCCGTCTCCCGCGGAGTCGGCGTGCAGCGCTTCGGCGTCGGCGCGTGCTGTCTCCAGCACCCGCTCCGCCTCGGCAGTCATCGCTGCGGCGCGCTCCTCGGCCTCGGCCTCGATCTGCGCCGCCTTGGTGCGAGCTCCGTCGATGATGCGGTCCTTGGCGTCGAAGACGGCATACATGGCCTTGTCGACCGATTCTTCTTCGGTGGCGCGCATCGCCGACAGTTCTTGTTCCGCGGCGGTAAGGCGTTCCTTGGTCTGGAACGCCCAGGACTCGAGGTCGCGGAATGAGGCCTCGAGATCGGAGAGATATCGCTTGACTTCCTTCTTGTCGTAGCCCTTGCGAGCGGACGAGAACGAAGTCTTGTCGATCTCTGTGGGAAGAGGTTTTCGGTCGGTCACTTGAGGGTTATCGGTAGATGACGGGATGCCTTTAAGCATCCGCTTGGGCAAGGAAACTGCTGAACGGCCGGCTTGTGCCATTCGCCCGGACCCAGCCAACAGGCCTCCCCGAACCGTAGCCCATCACTCACCAACCATGGGGATTGAACAACGCGCCTGATGACGGCGCGTCAACCCCAACCTTCCTCCACCGGCCGCACCGGCGCCGGGTCAGATGGCTTCGACGATGCTCGGATCGAGTCCCGGGAAGCTCCGCAGGTAGTCGCGCCGCTCGTCGGTGAGGGTCGCCACGATGGCGTGGTACTCGTCCATACGACCCTGGCGTTCGTACAGGAGTCGGGGCCGCAGCAGTTCGGGGTCTTCAAACCCGGGAATCGAGACGGCGACCTCGTACCCGAAGTCGGGATCTTCTTCCCACTCGATCGAGCCGGACACGATCCCTTCGACGACTGCCGAACTGTGCGGAATCTTGACCTTCTTCGAGCGCTCATCTCCGTCGCCCCCGCCGACCCGACCGGTGTTCATCAGATACACCTCGAGATCGGGCAGTGTCTCGAGCAACTCGAGAAGCCGGTTTCCCTGCATGGCGTCGTTGTTGAAGAAGAACGGGTTCGTCCCGGGAACCCGCAGGTTCTTGCCCGCCTCGGCGGCGCCACCGGCCGAGGTGCCCTTGGTCTCACCGAGCATGAAATAGGCCGCCGCCTGATCACGCCGCAGGCGGGCAACTGCCGGGATGATGTTCTCGTTGCGGTTGAGCAGCAGCAGGTAGTCGGCCTTCGGCAGATCTACTGGGCTGCGGTGCCGGATGTTGTCGAGCGGGAAGGTCGATCGACCGTTGCGGGTGTGAGAGTCATCGAAGAAGTCGACGGTTCCATCGGGCGCCGTGTAGGTGTTCTCGAGCCAGGCGTCGACGTGGGCGGTACCCCAATAGATGGTGGGCTCATCATCGGGATCGAGGCCAAATGTCTTGGCAAAACAGCCGTTCTCAGTCGCATAGACCTTGCCGCCCGGCATCAAGGCGTTGAAGTCGTCCTGTACAGGGAGGGATCCGAGCTGCTGCCGGAAGGTCGTCGTGGTCTTGCCGGTTCCGGACAGGCCCAGGATCAACATGGCCTTCTCTTCGCCGTCGACATCGGGGAACACTTTGAGTCCGGAGTGAAGTGCCAACCCACCACGCTGAAACACGAGATGGTTCCACATACGCAGCCCACCCATCTTGGACTCGCCGAAGTAGTCAGAGCCAAACACCCTGGTCACGTAGTTGTCGAGGTCGACAATGATCAGACGATCGTCGCTCTTGCCCGGGGCCCGCAGCCCTGGGGTGTACACGACGGTGAACTCCGGCTGCCAGGCGTCGTCCTTGGGGAAGAAGAGTTGTTGTTGCATGGCCGGGATGTTGGCCTGGGTCTTCTCCATGAACAGCCGCGAAGCGGTCTGGAACTCGGGATCTGGGCCGATATAGCCCTCGATGAGGATCATGTCCTTGTCGGCGATGTAGGCGTCCTGCTTGGCGCCCCATTCATCGGCCTCAGCCCGCGACATCCTATTCTGATGGATCTCCTCGTCCGCAACGAAGAAGGTCGAACGGGCAAGTCGTGCGGTGACCTCAGCCTCGTAGCTCAGGTTGTCGAACTCCGTGACAATGATGCGCGGCATGAACTCGAGCGTCCAGGCGCGCATTTCCTCTTGCGTCGGATTTGCCGAGACGGACTTAGCCGCCGGGAGCTGAAATACCACCACGATCCTCCTCATGTACGTGCTTCGAGGGCGAGGATACCGATCTGGCACCCCTGCCCCGAAATCACGTTCCATGTTGCCGCTTCTGGCGTCGGCCGCGCGCCGAGGGCACGGACGATCGGTTCAGCGCCCCTACGCGATCGTGACCTGCTCGTCGAGGTACACGTCTTGGATCGCGTTCAAGAGTTCAACGCCCTCGGCCATGGGCCGCTGGAATGCCTTGCGGCCGCTGATCAGGCCGGTGCCGCCCGCCCGCTTGTTGATGACCGCGGTGCGGACTGCCTGAGCGAGGTCACCGGAACCCGACGAGGCGCCACCGCTGTTGATCAGGCCGGCGCGGCCCATGTAGCAGTTCGCTACCTGCCAGCGAGTGAGGTCGATCGGGTTGTCGGTCGTGAGCTCGTCGTAGACCCGCGGGTGGGTCTTGCCGAATCCAACCGCCGTGAAACCACCGTTGGATTCCGGCTGCTTCTGCTTGATGATGTCGGCGTGGATGGTCACGCCAATGTGGTTGGCCTGGCCCGTCGTGTCGGCCGAAGCCTCATGATTGACTCCGTCGACCGTGAAGGCGGAGTTACGCACATAGCACCACAGCACCGTGAACATGCCGAGTTCGTGGGCAGCTTCGAAAGCCTCAGCGACCTCTTCGAGCTGACGCATCGACTCATCCGAACCGAAGTAGATGGTGGCGCCAACACCGGCCGCCCCCAGGTCCCAGGCCTTCTCGACCGAGCCGAACATGATCTGGTCGTAGGTTGCCGGGTAGGTCATCAGTTCGTTGTGGTTGATCTTGGCGATGAAAGGGATCTTGTGGGCGTAGGCCCGTGACACCATGCCGAGCACGCCAAACGTCGTTGCGACCGCGTTGCAGCCGGCCTCGATGGCGAGCTCGATGATGTTCTTCGGGTCGAAGTAGATCGGGTTCGGAGCAAACGAGGCCGCCCCGGAGTGCTCGATGCCCTGGTCGACCGGAAGGATCGAGACATATCCAGATCCGGCGAGTCGGCCGCTGCCGTAGAGCGCCTGAAGGTTGCGCAGCACCTGGGGCGACCGGTCGGACATGCGGAAAACACGATCGACAAAATCGGGCCCGGGCAACGACAACTCCGCCTTCGGAATTGCAGTCGCCTCGTAGCTGAGGAGGGCTTCGGCGTCGGCGCCGAGCAAGCTGGTGAGATCCATCGTGATACTCCCGTGGAAGGCAAGGCGGCAGACACCGCCGGGTCGGTTTGCGGACCCATTATGGCCGAAGGGCGCACATCGTCAGCGGGCCGTTGGTCACGGAGGGTCGGGACCTCTCCCGGGCGCCTCAGCCGAGCCCGAGCGACCCTGCCGTGGCGGCCGCCAGCGACTCGGCGTCGCGCAATGCGGCCGATTCGACGACGGCTACCAAATCGTTCGCTGCGACCTCACGGCGCAGATCCACGTAGATCTTCAGCTTGGGCTCCGTTCCGGAGGGACGAACCAGCACCCGGCCCCCGCCCTCGAGTTGCAGAGCAACCAGGCTGGTCGTCGCCAGGTAGCGCGGGCGATCCTCAGCTCCAACCTGGAAATCGACTACCTCTGCAACGTTGGCGTCGCCGATGACCTCCGGTGGGGCCGCTGCCAGCCGCTCCATGGCGGCGGCGATCTCAGCCGCCCCCTCGGTGCCGGGACGAACCACGCTCTTCTGCGTGCTGACCCACAGGCCATCGCGCCGATACATCGCCTCGAGCCGGTCCCACACGGTGATTCCGCCCATCCGGCAGGCTGCCGCCAGGTCGGCGAACACCAAGGCCGCCGATATCCCATCCTTGTCCCGCACCGCGGGGCCGACCGAATACCCGAGGGCCTCCTCATAGCCGAAGACGAAGGTGCCCTCACCGGCCGCCTCGAGATCGAGCGCGGCGTTCCAAATCCACTTGAACCCCGTCAAGGTCTGGGCAAACCCCGCCCCGTAGCAGGCCGCAACCGCGGCGAGCATCGGAGAGGAGACGATGCTGTTGATGACGATGGGGTGCGACTCGCTGGTGTGCTCGAGCACGTAGTCGGCGAGCAGGACGCCGATCTGGTTGCCGCTGAGGGCCCGCCAGGTCCCGTCGGGGAGGGGGAGAGCAACGGCGAGGCGATCGGTGTCGGGGTCGTTGGCCAGAATCACGTCGGCACCCGTGTCCTCGGCGAGGGCAACGCTCAGGTCGAGCGCTCCCGGCTCCTCGGGGTTCGGGAACGCCACCGTGGGGAAACGGCCGTCGGGCTCGTACTGCTCGGCGACCGGCAGCAGCTGCTCATACCCGGCACGCTGCAACGCTGCGGTGACATACTTGCCGCCGACACCGTGCATTGGGGTGTACACGATGGCGAGATCCCGTCCCTCCGCCGGAGGGGTGCGTACCGCATCCAACTCGCCCAGATACCGCCCAAACGTATCCTCCAGGACGAGGTCGACCAACGGCGACCCACCCGCCGTCGCGTCCTCGATCCGCGCCACCTGCTTGGCGGAGCCCACCGCCGCGATGGCCGCGGCGATTTCGCCGTCGACCGGCGGAATGATCTGTGCCCCGTTGCGGTCGTACACCTTGTAACCGTTGTCGCGGGGTGGGTTGTGACTGGCAGTGATCACGACCGCGGCGCGCGCATCCACAAGGCGAGCCGCATATGCCACCAGGGGCGTCGGGACCGGCTCGTCGAAGAAACGCACCGGAATCCCGGCCGCGGCCAGCACCCCCACCGTGTCCTGCAAGAAGGTATGGCTCGACAACCGGGCATCTGCACCCACAACCACAGGCGCATCTGGGTCGCCGCCGCGGGCCAGCAAGTAGTCGGCCAGTCCTCGCGAGGTGCGGATCACCACCGCCCGATTCATCCGGTTCGAACCGGCGGCAACCACACCGCGCAAACCGGCCGTCCCGAACTGCAGCGAACCGGCCATCCGCTCGGAAAGCTCGTCGACATCGTTCGACTCGATCAGGGCCTCGAGTTCGGCTCGGGTCAGCGGATCGGGGTCATCGTCAATCCACTGCTGGGCTACTGAGATCAGATGAGAGGTGTCCATGCATCCAAGGATACCGGACCCGGCAGCGAGGCTCGCAGTCGACGCAGTCGCAGCGGATCTGAGGAGTCGGCGGCAAGCTACGCTCACGCCCATGGACGACGCTCCATCCCAACTCGGCCCCGAAGCCAGACGCCGTGCCCTCGACCGACTCGACGCCGAACAGTTCGACCTTGTTGTGATCGGAGCCGGAGTGACCGGTGCCGGATGTGCGCTCGACGCAACGGTGCGCGGGCTGCGCACCGCCATCATCGAGCAGCGCGACCTGGCCTCCGGCACTTCCAGCCGCTCCAGCAAGCTGATCCACGGCGGGCTGCGGTACCTCGAGCAGTTCAACTTCGCCCTGGTGGCCGAAGCACTGCGGGAACGAGGCCTGCTCGTCAACGAACTCGCCCCGCACCTCGTCCACCCCATTCCCGTCCTTTACCCGCTGCAACACCGAGGGTGGGAACGGGCCTACGTCGGTGCCGGAATCATGATGTACGACGGCCTGGCGGCCTTCGGCCGCAGGCCGCTTCCCCGCCACCGCCACCTCAGCCGACGCGGCGCGCTCGGCGGCCATACCGGCGTTGCGTAAAGACACGCTGGTCGGCGGCATCCAGTACTGGGACGCTCAGGTGGACGACGCACGCCACACAATGATGGTGGCCCGCACCGCGGCCCTCTACGGAGCCACGGTCGGATCAAGCATTCGCGCTGTCGGGTTCCTGCGCGATGGCCAGCGCATCACCGGGGTCAAGGCCGTGTGCCTGGAAACGGGACGACCGCTGCGCATCAGGGCCCGAGTTGTGGTCAACGCCACGGGTGTCTGGACGGATCAACTGCAGGACCTCGCCGGCAAGCGCACCATGCGAGTAACAGCGTCAAAGGGTATCCACCTCGTCGTACCCAAGGACCGGATCCACTCGTCTTCGGGGATGATCATCCGCACCGAGAAGAGCGTGCTGTTCCTCGTACCGTGGGGTTCCTATTGGATCATCGGGACCACCGACACGCCGTGGGACCTCGATCTCGCCCATCCGGCGGCGAGCCGCACCGACATCGACTACGTCTTGGGACACATCAACCAGGTGCTCGTCGAACCCCTCGACCACGACGACATCATCGGGGTATACGCCGGCCTGCGTCCGCTGCTGTCCGGGGAATCGGACGCCACCAGCAAGCTCAGCCGCGAGCATGCCGTCGCCCGCACCGCCCCGGGACTCGTTACCGTCGCCGGCGGCAAGTACACGACCTACCGGGTGATGGCCGAGGACACCATCGACCTCGCCGGCGTCGAACTGGGCGGCCGAATCCCGAAGAGCTCAACAGCCCAAACTCCCATCCTGGGCGCCGACGGCTACCACGCATTCTGGAACGCCCGTCAGCGACTCGCGGCCGAGGCCGGCCTTCCGTTCACGGACATGGAGCGGCTGCTGCATCGCTACGGAACGACCATTACCGACGTGATCGACCTCATGGGAAACCAACCGGAGCTGTCCGAGCCGCTCCCCGGGGCGCCCGGCTATCACCGCGCCGAGATCGCCTACGCCACATCGCACGAAGGCGCCCTCCACCTCGATGACGTCCTCACCCGGCGCACCCGCATCTCGATTGAAACGTGGGACCGTGGGCTAGAGGCTGCCGAGCCAACGGCGCGCCTGATGGCCGGGATCCTTGGATGGGATGACGCAGCCATCGCCGGCGAACTCGAGCACTACCGCGCCAGGGTCAACGCCGAACGTGAGTCACAGACGGCACCCGATGATCTCACTGCGGATGCGGCCAGGCTGGGCGCCCCGGACGTCCGAACCGGCAAACGGGTATAGGGCGCTGGTTTGGGCGGCCCGCCATCGGGCCACCCAGTCCAGCTCCCATCGCTACAGCGCCGCACCAAACTGATCGTTGGTTTCGGAGCCGTCACCGGCCACTCCACTCATGTTCTGGTGGTACCACTTGCTGCCTGAGCTGGTGAACCCGCCCGTGCTGTGGCCCTTCACCATCATGACCGCACCAACATCCGTTGGTGTGAAGCTCTGCCCGGGGATACCGGCCATCAGATCGTCCCGACCGTCCCCGGTGACGTCGGCAAAGGCGATCGCTGCGCCGAAGTGGTCGCCGGGCTGCGCCTTACCCGGCGTTCCGCTGCGGTCCTCGTGCCAGCGCTGGTTGCCAACGGCGGCCAGACCGGATCCCCCGCCCCTGATCAGGGCGACGACACCGGCCTCGGCGTCTCCACCGATGGCCTGGTTCGGAATGCCCACCAGGAGATCGTCGAAGCCGTTGTTCCCGGCATCGCCAACCGCGAGGGCAAAGCCGAACTCGTTGTTGGCTTCGGCTGCGCCGTAGATATCGGTGGAGTTCTCGTTCCAGAACTGGTCACCGTCGGAGGCCAGGCCCGTTCCGGTCCCATAGATGACCGACACGGCCCCGGCGGCGGCGAATCCACCCACGCCCTCGAGCGGGATACCAACAGCGAGGTCGGCGAATCCGTCGGCGTTGAAGTCGCCGGACGCCAGCGCCAAACCGTACTGATCGCCGCTCTCAGCGCTGTCGTTGATCCCCGGCTTGTTCTGGTTCCAGACCTGGTCGTCCTCGGCCGTCAGCCCAAGCACCGAACCGGGAAGGATGGCTACCGCCCCGGCCTTGGACTTGCCGGCCACCTTCTGGCCGGGCACGCCGATGGCGAGATCCCAGAAGCCATCGCGATCGAAGTCGCCGGCGACCAGCGACGAGCCGTATCGATCACTGCCCTGCTTGTTGTCCAAGACCCCCTTGACCCCCTGGTGCCAGCTCTGGCTGAACCCGGCGACCAGCTTCGAAGGTCCGCCGAAGAGTACCTGGACCCGGCCGGCATTCGACGTTCCACTGATGTCTTCGCCGGGGACTCCAATGGCGAGATCGGCGAAGCCGTCACCGTTGAAGTCGCCGACCGCAAGGCTGTCGGCGAAGCGATCACCCTTTTGGGATGAATCGGCGACCGAGTTGCTGTCCTGGGTCCACAGTTGGTCACCATTGGCGTTGAGCCCGGAAGCAGATCCGTAGAGCACGTTGACCGACCCGGAGTTGTTCTTCCCACCGAGCTTCTCACCAGGCGCACCAATGGCCAGGTCGTCGTAGCCGTCGCCGTTGAAGTCGCCGTACGCCAGCGTGGCACCGAACTCGTCGCCCTTCTCGCTGGTACCGAGCACGCCGTTGATCCCCTGGCGGTAGAACTTGTCTCCCGTCAGGGACGGACCGGACGACGAACCGTAGAAGACGTTGACGGCGCCGGCGCCGGAGTTCTCTCCGGGCACTCCGACGGCCATGTCCTCGATGCCGTCACCATTGAAGTCGGCGCCGGTGCCGGCCGGCGCTGCGCCGGCGTTGTACCAGATCTTCTTGCACTTCTTGGCGCCGTCGTCGTCGGCCACACAGATCTTGGCGCGGTGGGCGCCGGCAGCGAACGTGTGGCTGAGGGCGGTCGGCGACGTGGCATCCGCCTCAGAATCGATCGGTGAGCCATCGCCCCAATCGACGGTCACTGTGTGCTCGTCGCCGACCCCCGCATCGGTGAAGAACACATTCAGCGCCACCGGTGTCCCCACCGACGGGGTCGGGTCCGTCACCAGGTTGGTGATCTTGGGAGGAGCATTGGAAACCGTGATGAGCGGCGACCCGGGCGTGTCGGCACCGCCGTCGTCGTCGGTCACGGTCAGCACCACGAAGTAGGCACCATTGTCGGGCGCCACGAAGTCGAACGTTGGTTCGTTGCCGGTGTCGATGACCTGGTCGAGCAGCTTGGCTTCCCAGGTGATGGTGTGGGTGTCGGCCGCGCCCGGATCAGTGAAGACCGCCTGCAGGCTGACCGTCGTACCTTCCGTACCACCGTCATACACAGGTGGGAGCGTGTTGCCGAACTCGTCGAGCATCTGGGCATCTGGCTTGACGTTGGTCACGTTGACCGTCCAGACCTCGGGGTCCGATACTCCGCCGTCGTCATCGGTCACCACAAAGGTCGCCTCGTAGACACACGTCGCACAACCATCGTCCGGCTGGAACCAGATGTTCTTGAAGGTGCCCGTCTTGAAGACCGCAGGCCCATCGCCGGTGTCCTTGGTCACCGTCCACTCGTAGGTGAGTGTGTCGGCGAACACGTCCTTGGGATTGCCGAATAGCTTGAACCCGGTGCCTTCCGGCGAGGTCGTCGGGCCGGCAATGGCCGTGGTCGGCACCTTGTTGATCACGGTGACGGTGTAGCCATTCGTTGCGTCGTCCTGCGGGTCAGCGGTGTCGTCAACGGTGACCGTCAACGTGCAGGAACCGGGAGCCGCCACACAATCCGAGTCGTCCGCGTACGTGTGTGGTCCGGCACTGAACGTCCCCTCGCCTGCCGCGGTCGGGGTGTGGGAGATGGTCTCAGGCGGTGACCCGTCGCCCCAGTCGACGACCAGGTCGTACGATCCGGCGCCGTCGGAATCGGTGAAGTCGCCGCTGATGCTGAGGTTCCCGCCCTCGTTGCGGCTGATTGGGCCGCTCACGTTGACCTCGAAGTTGAGGTTCCGCACATTGACGGTAAACGTATCCGAGTCGCTGTCGCCGGCGTCGTCAGTGACGGTCACAGTCACGGTGTAAAAGCCCGGCACGTTGTACTGGTGACCGCCGGAAACGGTGTCGTCGGGGAGGACGGTGGCGGCAACCGGGCCGGCGCCTTCGCCCCAGTCGATCGTGGCCGTATGGGTATCGAGCACGCCGGCGTCGGTGAACGACGTTGGCGTTGCCCCCGTTAGCACTACGGTGACGCCCTCATCGACATCGGCATCGTCGCGAGCGGTGACGATCGGCGCCGCGTTGAGAGTCTCGACCGCAGCAGACTGACAGGTTCCGTCAAGATGGGGCGAAGGCCCCTGGTCGTCGTCGGCAACACAGACGCGTACATCGCGCGGCGCTGGGCTGTCGTTGCTGTAAGTGTTGTTCAGGGCGAACGTCATCCCGGACAACGTCAGCGGTTGCCATCCGGCGCCGCTGTCGTAGTTGACCTCGGCTGACCAGGTGTCACCGGCTCCAGGATCGGTGAAGGCTCCGGCAAAAGTGTACGTGTCGCCTTCGAAGATGGTGTCAGGAATCGGCGTGTCGACCACTGGAGCCACATTGGCAACGTTGACTGTGGTAGCACCGGGGTCCGAGCCAATCCCGTCGGACACTGTGACGGTGACGGTCCACGGACCATCGTCGTCGTACAGGTGCGTTCCCGTGACGGTGCCCGACAAACCATCGGTCTGGGTCAGATCGCAGTTCGGCGACACCGAACAGTCCTCGATTGTTCCGTCGCCCCAGTTCACGACGGCAGTGTGGGTTTCAGCTTGGCCGGCGTCGGTAAACGGCGCACTCAAGCCAAAGCTACCGCCCTCGTCGATACTGTCACCCGCCGGCGGGGGAACCACGGGACTCACGTTGGTGGCGTTCACCGTCATCGAATCCGAGTCGGTACCACCCTCGCTGTCGTCGGCGTCCAAGGTCACAACATAGGTGGCGTTGTCATTGGGCGTGAACGAGAACGTGGTACCAGTTCCGGCGTCGAACGGCGCACCGTCCTTGGTCACCGTCCAAGTGAGCGTCAGCGCATCGTTGCCGGGATCGTTCACCGTGGCCGTCAGGCTGACCTCGGTCCCTTCGGGGCTCGAAAGCGGGTCCGGCCCGTCGATCGACACCGTGGGGCCAACGTTGGTGACGTTGACAGTGGCGGTGTCCGTATCCGAGCCAGCGTCGTCGTCGGTCGCAACCAGGGTCACCACATACGTGGCGTTGTCGTCGGGCGTGAACGAGAAGGCCGGACCGTTGCCGGAGTCGAAGGGCGCCCCGTCCTTGGTCACCGACCAGGCCCGAGTGATCACATCGGCGGTGCCGGGGTCCGATACCGTCGACGTCAGGTCGATCTGCGTCCCCTCAGGGCTCGAAGCCGGAGCCCCCACAATCGTCACCGTCGGGTTCAGATTCGTCACATTGATCGTGGCGGTATCCGTATCCGAACCACCTTCACCGTCGCTGGCGACCAGCGTGACGACGTACGTGCCGTTGTCATCGGGCGTGAACGAGAACGCCGGACCGTTGCCAGAATCGAACGCCCCGCCATTCTTGGTCACCGACCACGAACGGGTGATCACATCGTCACCAGGGTCAGACACCGTCGACGTCAGATCGATCTGCGTGCCCTCAGGGCTCGAAGCCGGAGCCCCCACAATCGTCACCGTCGGATCGACGTTCGTCACATTGATCGTGGCGGTATCGGTATCCGAACCGCCGTCACCATCGGTCGCCACCAGGGTCACGACATACGTGCCGTTGTCGTCGGGCGTGAACGAGAACGCCGGACCGTTGCCGGAATCGAACGCCCCACCATTCTTGGTCACCGACCACGAACGGGTGATCACATCGTCACCAGGGTCCGACACCGTCGACGTCAGGTCAATCTGAGTGCCCTCGGGGCTCGAAGCCGGAGCGCCCACGATCGCAACCGTCGGGTCGAGGTTCGTCACGTTGATCGTGATCGAATCGATACCAGACCCACCATCGCCGTCGTTGGCGGTGATCGTCACCACGTAGGTTCCGTCGTCATCAGGTGTGAACGAGAACGCCGGACCGTTGCCGGAATCGAACGCCCCACCATTCTTGGTCACCGACCACGAACGCGTGATCACGTCGTCACCAGGGTCAGACACCGTCGACGTCAGGTCAATCTGCGTTCCCTCAGGGCCAGTCCCGGGGTCTTGGACAATCGTCACGGTCGGGTCGACGTTGGTGCCGGTGATCGTGATGTTGTCCGAGCCCGTGCCGCCATCACCGTCGGTCGCAACCACCGTCACGACATAGGTGGCGTTGTCATCGGGCGTGAAGGAGAACGATGGACCCGTGTCGTTGGCAAACGGCACACCACCCTTCGTCACCGTCCAGCTCCGCGCGATGACGTCGTCGCCCGGATCCGATGCCGTCGAGGTGAGCGCAACCAGGGTTCCTTCCGGAACGCTGCCGGGGTTCTCGTTGATCGACACCGATGGATCCACATTGGTGCCGGTGATCGTGATGCTGTCCGTATCCGAGCCGCCTTCGCCGTCGTTCGCAGTGACCGTGACGACATACGATCCGTCATCATCGGGCGTGAACGAGAAGCTTGGACCGCTGCCGGAATCGAACGCCCCACCATTCTTGGTCACCGACCACGAACGGCTGATCACATCATCACCCGGGTCAGACACCGTCGACGTCAGATCGATCTGCGTTCCCTCGGGACCGCTCCCAGGGTTCTCGACGATCGAAACCGTCGGAGCGACGTTCGTCACGTTGATCGTGATCGAATCCGAATCCGACCCACCGTCATCATCATCGGCGGTCACGGTCACCACGTACGTGCCGTTGTCATCGGGGATGAAGGGATAGGAGAACCCTGTTCCCGTATCGAATGCTCCACCGTTCTTGGTCACCGACCACGACCGCGTGAACGTGTCGGCGCTGCCGGGATCCGACACCGACGCCGTCAGATCGATTTGAGTCCCTTCAGTGCCCGTTCCCGGATCCTGATTGATCGAAACCGTTGGCGCCACATTCGTCACGTTGATCGAGACCGAATCCGAATCGGTACCGCCCTCGCCGTCGTTGGCCGTGACCGTCACCGCATAGGTGCCGTTGTCATCGGGGGTGAACGAGAATCCGGGACCGGTGCCGGAATCGAACGCCCCACCATTCTTGGTCACCGACCACGAACGCGTGATCACATCGTCGCCAGGATCGGATACCGTCGAGGTCAGCGCAATCAACGTCCCCTCCGGGCCCGAGCCCGGGTTCCCATTGATCGTCACCGTGGGAGCGACGTTCGCCACGTTGATCGTGATCGAGTCTGTGCCCGAACCGCCGTCACCGTCGTCGGCGACCACCGTCACCACGTACGTGCCCTGATCATCGGGGGTGAACGAGAATCCGGGACCGGTGCCGGAATCGAACGCCCCACCATTCTTGGTCACCGACCACGAACGGCTGATCGTGTCGTTGCCCGGATCAGAGACCGTCGACGTCAGGTCGATCTGCGTTCCCTCGGGACCGCTCCCGGGGTTCTCGACGATCGACACCGTCGGAGCGACGTTGGCCACATTGATGGTGACTGTGGCGAGCGGCGAGAGGTTTGAACCGTCCGAGGCGCGATAGGTGAAGGTGTCCGGCCCGTCGTCGCCATCGTTTTGGTACGTGAATGACCCATTGGCGTTCAGCGTGAAGACGCCGACGTGGTCAGTCGGCGCTGCTCCCAGCATCGCGGTGAGGGTGCCGGAGTCGCCATCGGTGTCATCGTTCAAGACACTACCCGGCACGCCGACATTCAGCGTGGCGCCTTCGTCAACGTTGTAGGTGTCGTTGACGGCAACCGGAGTGTCATCGTCGTCGTTGATGGTGCCCAGCGCGAAGTTCTCCACCAACTGGCCGCCCACGATGGTCGCATTGACCCTGAACCGCTCCGCGTCTTCATCGTCGTCGTCCCCGTAGGCTTCGACCTCGATCGTGTCGGCGGCGGCCAATGCCGGTATCACCAACGTTGCGTTGGTGATCGACTCGTACTCGCTCGGATCGGCGGGGTCGACCCCGGCCGCGGCCGTCGAGTAGGTCACGGTGATTGGATTCGTCGAGACCGGGTTGACCGTCACGTCGAAGACGAACGTCGTGGTGCCGTCGGTCTCCACCTGGGTCACGTCGAGGATCTCTACCTGAGGCTGCCCATCGTCGTCGGTGATTGCGACGGGCATGGTCGGGTTCAACTCGTCGTAGTCACCATCGGACGATGTCACCGTGTGCGTAATGGAGTCAGCCCGCGTCCCGTCGGCCACTGCAGTTGTCGGCCACGGAAACGACGACATTGCGCGCCAAGTCCCAGTTCGCCGAAGTGAACGTCACCGACCCAAACCCGGCGTCGGCCTCGGTGCCATCGTTGAACGTGACCACGACATCGGCGGTCGGCTCAGAATCCAACACGATCTGATAGGTGTCGGACCCGTCCTCCTCGACCGTCAAAGACGTCGGCGTCAGCGTGATCCCGGGCACGTCGTCATCGGTGATGTCGACCGCAACCGGGTCCGGGGTGAGCGCGGCATATGCCGGATCAGACCCGGCCGTGACCAAGTGAGTGATCGTCGACACATGGGTCGCGGCCTCATCGATATCGTCGTCGATCACCGTGACGGTGAAGTTCTTGGGGGTGTCGTAGTCCGCAGCCGTGAACGAACGCGAAGCCGGTGTCACCGTGACCTGGTTTGCGTCAAATGAGGGGGTGATGACCACCGTGCCCACCGGAGCCGAGCCCAAGACCACCGAGTATGAGTCGGTCACGCCGGGAGTTGCCTCGGACACCGCGGTATTGCCGCCGGTCTCCGTCACGGTGATCGATACTCCATCGTCGTCGGTGATCGACACCGGCAGCGTCGGATCCAACCCGGCATAGTCACCATCTGATGAGGTAACCGTGTGGGTGATCGAGTCGGCCCGCGTTCCGTCGGCGACGGCGTTGTCGGCGACCGAAACCGTCACATCGACTGGGGTGCCCCAGTCGCCCGACGTGAACGTGACCGACGCAGGATCGGCGTCGGACTCGGTGCCGTCGTTGAACGTCACCGTCACATTGGCGGTCGGCTCCGAGTCCAGAACGATCTGATACGAGTTTGACCCGCCCTCATCCACCGTCAACGCCGTGGGTGTCAAGGTGATCCCGACGGCTTCGTTGTCCTCGATCGTCAGCGTGTGGGTGTCGTTGCCGCCGAGCACGGCACCCATCGGTCCGCTCAGCCCAAGGACCGCGGTTTCGTCGCCCTCGCCGAAGTCGTCGTCGGTGATGGTCACGGTGGCGCTCTGCGAAGCGGTCGTCCCGGCGGGGAAACTGACGTTCGTGTTCGAGAGGGTGTAGTCGGTTCCCAGCATGGCCGTACCACCGGTCTGGCCAACCGTGACGTTGGTTGCGGCGTACGGGTTGGTGCCGTCGATCGTGACGGCGACGTTGTAGGTGCCAACGCTCTCGGCGCGGCTGGCGACGGCCGCGTTGAACTCGACCTGGATGGCTTCGAACGCTCCAGCGTCACATGACGCGCCGCGAGTGATGCCGCGCTGGTCGGTCGCCGAACAGGTGCCGCCGACATCGAGGGCAACACTCGTGCCGTTGAGGGCGTGGGTCTCGGTCGGCCCACCGTTGTCGGCAAGCGCAACCAGACCGGCTGCGGTGCCCGTCGAGTCGTTGGCGGCGGGCGTGAACGTACACCCAGCGAATGCGGCAACAACGTTGCGGTTGTCGGAGGCGATCGCACCGGAGCACTGGTTGCCTGACGTTGTCGCCGAGTTGTTGGACAGGATGGTGTGACCGATGGTCACCGTGCCGGCGCTCTGGGCGAGGCCACCACCGTTGTCGGCGTCGTTGAACGCGACCGTGGTCGAATCGAGCGTGTGGGTGCCGCCGGCCGAGTAGAGGCCTCCACCGTCACCGGCCGTGGTGCCCGCCGAGTTCCCGGAAATGGTCACCAGGTCAGCGGTGACGTCGCCGGCTGCGTAGATGGCTCCGCCGTGCCCGGTAGCGGTGTTGCCGGTCAACGTCGAGTTGTTGATGGTGAGGGTGGCGCCGGCATTGACCCGGATTCCGGCTCCGGTGGCTGCGGCGCCACCAGTGATGGTGACGTCTTTGAGCGTGAGCGAACCACCCGAGAGCACATGGAAGACACGGTCGATTGAGTTGGCGTCGATTGTGGTGCCGCCAGGGGCGCCGTTGATGGTGACGTTCGAGGTGATGTCGAGGTCGCCGGTCGCCGCGACGTCCTCGGGCGTCCCCGACAGTGACAGGGTGTAGGTGGCCGCAGCGAGCGTGATGACATCGGCGCCGGCCGTGCCGTTGGCTTCCTGGACCGCGGCACGCAGCGTGCAGGTGCCGCCGTCGTCACAATCACCATTGGTCGGGTCACCAACTGCGGCAACGTCAGCGGTGCTGTCAACAGCAAACGTGGCCGCGCGCGCAGGACTGGCCGGGACGATGACGAGCAGGGTGAGCAGAAGGAAGAGAGCCACGGACAAAACGATGGGACGCTCCCGCAGGTGCGTCCCCCCTACTGCATGTTGCATTGAGTGATCCTTCTCACGCGCGTCGCTTCGCCGCCTACCTCACGCCCAAACGGCGACTGTTATCAATCGGCACTACACATCCCCTACTTGAGGTTTGTACCAGACCAAACCAGGTCATGGTAGAGCCCACCTGCCCTTGCCAACGCAACGATCCTGGGGCCCGTGCGGGCACCCAGGATCGTATGGCTGGTTTGGTGGTACCGGTAGGGGTCAGTCGGCGGCCTTGGCGTCAGCCTGTGCAGCGATTTCGGCGACCACATCTGCGTTGGCCAGCGTCGTCACATCGCCGAGCTGCCGTTGCTCGGAGATGTCCTTCAGCAGACGACGCATGATCTTGCCGGAACGAGTCTTGGGCAGGTCATCGGTGAACACGATGCTCGCCGGGCGAGCGATCGGCCCGATCGTCGTGCTGACGTGATTGCGCAACTCCTGTAACAGGTCCTCGGTGCCGACGACGCCGCCGCGCAGAGTGACAAAGGCCGCAATCGCCTGGCCGGAAACCGGGTCGGCACGACCAACCACAGCCGCTTCGGCAACCGCCGGGTGCGAAACCAGCGCCGACTCGACCTCCGTC
Organism: uncultured Acidimicrobiia bacterium; assembly: GCA_963821095.1. Classification (GTDB taxonomy): domain Bacteria; phylum Actinomycetota; class Acidimicrobiia; order Spongiisociales; family UBA5794; genus CAVPHV01. Next base: position 50,917 of record CAWGCJ010000017.1, read on the forward strand.
GTCGAGATGTTGTGACCCGCCACCAGCATGATGTCGTCGACCCGCCCCAGCAGCCAGTAGTAGCCCTCCTCGTCCCGCTTGACGCCGTCGCCGGCGAAGTAGCGGCCGGGGAAGCGACTCCAGTAGGTGTCGAGATAGCGCCGGTCATCGCCGTAGATCGTCCGCAGCATCGAAGGCCAGGGGCGATCAATGGCGAGGTAGCCACCTCCGCCGGGAGGAACCGAGTTGCCGTCGTCGTCGACGACATCCGGGTAGATCCCGGGGAACGGCCGCGTGGCGGAACCGGGCTTGGTCACCACTGCACCGGGCAGGGACGTGATCATGATCGCCCCGGTCTCGGTTTGCCACCAGGTGTCGACGATCGGGCAGTTCTCGCCACCGATGTGCTCGTTGTACCACATCCACGCTTCGGGATTGATCGGCTCACCGACGGTCCCGAGCAGGCGCAGCGAGCTGAGGTCATGGGCGGCGGGGTACTGATCGCCCCACTTCATGAACGCCCGGATTGCGGTCGGCGCGGTGTAGAAGATCGTGACCTTGTAGTCGTCGATGATCTGCCAGAGCCGATCGTTGTCCGGGAAATTCGGAGCGCCCTCGTACATCACGCCGGTGACGCCGTTGGCGAGCGGACCGTAGACGATGTAGGAGTGGCCGGTAACCCAGCCGATGTCGGCGCCACACCAGTAGATGTCGTCGTCCTTGATGTCGAAGACGTAGTTGTGGGTCGTGGTCACTCCGGTGAGGTAGCCGCCCTGGGTGTGGACGATGCCCTTTGGCTTTCCGGTGGTTCCCGAGGTGTACAGGATGTACAGCATGTCCTCGGCGTTCATCGGCTCGGCGGGGCACTCGACCGGTTGGTCGGCCATCAGGTCGTGGTACCAGTGGTCCTTGTCGCTCCATTCAATGTCGTTGTCGGTCCGCTTGACCACAACGGTCGCCTGGATCGACGGACACCGCGCCACCGCGATGTCAGCGTTCTCCTTGAGCGAGAACACCTTGCCGCGTCGCCAGGACCCGTCGGAGGTGACGAGCACCTTGGCCTCGGCGTCCTGGATGCGATCGGACAGCGAATCGGAGGAGAACCCGCCGAAAACAACAGAGTGGATCGCACCGATGCGGGCGCAGGCCAGCATGGTCACCGGCAGCTCTGGGACCATGCCGAGATACACGGCAACCCGGTCGCCCTTCTCGACCCCGAGCGACTTCAAGGCGTTGGCGAACTTGCCCACCTCTTCGTACAACTCCCGGTAGGTGATTTCGCGGGTGTCGCCCGGCTCACCGATCCAGTGGTAGGCGACCTTGTCGCCGATCGTGTCGAGGTGGCGGTCGAGGCAGTTGTAGGCAAGGTTGAGTTCGCCGTCCTTGAACCACTTGAAGAACGGCGGGTTGGAATCGTCGAGGACCTCGGTTGGCTCCTTGAACCACGTGACACGGTTCAGCGCCTGCTCCTGCCAGAAGCCGAGCCAGTCGGCGTCGGCCTTCTCGTAGATGTCGGCGGTTGCGTTGGCCTGGGCAACAAACTCAGGCGAAGGCGGGAACAGTCTTTCTTCTTTGAGCAGGTTCTCGAGAGCCTGACTGGAATCGGACACGGCAGTACCTCCATAAGGGATAGTCCGGTTTCGCATCGTACGTGGCCGAAAGCTGACGGACAGGGGCCTTAGGTCACACGCCGACCGGGGCCAGATGACCGAAGATGGCGTCGAAGATCACATCGCGCTCCTCATCGATGATGGCGTTGTGACGGCTGTGGTCGAGCCAGAGGAGACGCTTGTCCGCTGCGGCGATGCCGTCGTAGATGATCTGGGCGCTCTCCGGCTGGACGGTTTCGTCGATACGCGACTGTACGACCAGCGTTGGACATTCGACCCGATCGAGTGAGCGACGGGCGGCGCGGACCAGATCGAAGAGGTCTCCGAGCTTGCCGATCGGGGTGTCGGCATACTGGTGGTAGTAGGCGGCGCCGGCACCGGCCGGTGCCGGCAGCGGTTGCTGGCGGACGATGCGCTTGCTGCCGCGGGCTACCTGAGCGACCCGGGCGCGCTTGGACTGTATCTTCATCGGGGCGTTGATGGTGGTCAGTGTGGCGGCGTTGAAGGTCGGTGCCAGCAGAATCGAGATGACGCCCCCCATCGAGAGACCGACGAGGTGCAGCCGCTTGCCGAGGCGGGTGAGTTCGTCTGCCGCCTCGGCCGCAGCGCGGAGCCAATCGCGCCAACCGGTGGCAAGCATGTCCTCGACCCGAGTGCCGTGTCCCGGGTACAGCGGGGCAGAGACGGAGTAGCCGGCCTCGATGAGCTCGTCGCCCATCAGCCGGAAGTGCGCCGGACTCCCCGTCCACCCGTGCAATAGCAGCACCCCTTCCGGTCCGTCGGCGACGTGCCGGAAGGGGCGTGCACTCTCATCGATGAACTCGGCGGGTTGGTGGATCACCCGCTGAATCTACCTCGGTTAGGAGGCCTTGGCCTTGGCCTGGTTGGCGGTGATCGCCACGATCCCGGAGAAGATCACAACCACGGTGCCGATGACCAGGATCAGGAACCCAGCCGTCGTGTTGACGGTAAAGGCCTCGGGTACCAATCCGCCCTCAAATGCTTGGGCGAATGCCGCCTGCAGGTTGTCGGCCTTGTCGGCGGCATCCATCCACTTGATGATGGCGTAGACCATCAGCGCAAAGCCGATCACCGATACGACACTGGCCGACATGGTGTCCATCGCCACATTGAGCGGCGGGCGCAACGCCAGCACCACCACCACGACTGATCAAGATCACCAACACAATCTGAGCCCAGGTATCGAGCCCGCCCCAGATTGTCGGGATCCCATCGGGGAACGCATCGTTTGCTTGGTTGAGCTGCGGGAGCAATTCCTCTCCCGATGTACTCAGTGATTTCAGGGCCAACCCGATGATGCCGATGACGACACCAGCGAGAGCCAACAGCCGACTGAAAGCCATACCTCACCCTTCCTGCTTGCACTTCCCACCGCGGAGCGTAGGAAAGTCAACTTGGCCCCGGCAACCGCGACTGCTCGAGAAACCGATCATGTAGCGACAGCAGCAGCACCACTGTGGGGAACATCATGCGAACCGCTCTGCTCATACTCGTCCTCGCTGTCACCGCCGGTGCCTGCAGCGGCACCGAGGCGGACCCGCCCGGCCCGGGCAGCTTGGTGGTCATCGACGAGGGCGGCAACATCGCCACCGTCAACCCTGAGGACGGAGAGATCACCGCCATTACCGACGACGGCGGCGGTCGGGTGACGTACTTCCAACCATTGTGGTCACCTGATGGCTCCCACCTCGGGGTGACCCGCTCGGGAGCGGACGGTTTCTCGGTCGACATCATCGACGTGACGACGGGAGACCAGACCAGCACCGCAACGGCATCAAACGCCTTCTACTCGTATTGGTCGCCGGACGGATCTCAGCTGGCCTACCTATCGTCGGTAACCCCGGCGGACTTGGGTCTCGACGTCATCGCCCTCGACGACGCCGAGACTTCAAACCGCCTCGGTCTGGGGCAACCGCTCTACTTCTCATGGAGCCCGGACTCGTCGCAGGTCGTCGCCCATCTCGGAACCGACCGGCTCGAGATTCTCGGAGATGAGACGGACTCCCCCCAGCTTCCGGCCCCGGGCGAATTCCTCTCACCCCAATGGACCGAGCGGGGCATCCTCCATGTCGGCGTCGGCGCCGGCCGCCAGCAACTGATGCTCACCGACCCGGGTGGCGACACCGAGTCGATCGCGACGCTCTCGGGAGGTGCCGTCTTCACCGCCACTGCGGATGGTGAGCGCATCGCCATCTTGCCGACCGGTGGCGACGATATCGGCTCAACCGTCGCCGCACTCCAAGTGCCGCTCCTGGCGGCCGGACGGCTCTCGATTGTCGAGACCGACGACGGCGAGTCGGTGGAGGTGGAAACCGAATTGGCCGTCACCTTCTTCTGGGACCCGACGGGAACACGGCTGCTGATTCTCGAGTTCAGCGAGGACGGGACCTTCCGATGGAAGGTGTGGGAAGACGGCGAGACCACGGTCTTCCCCGACTTCCTGCCCGCACCCGGCCTGCTGCGTGACCTGGTGCCGTTCTTCGATCAGTACGCCCAGAGCATGACGCTGTGGTCGCCGGACGGGTCTGCCTTCGCCTTCCCCGGCGCCCTCGATGGCGTAGAGGGCATCTGGGTCCAGGATCTCACAACGGCCGATCCGCGTCGCATCGCTGGGGGCTCCTGGGTGGCCTGGTCGAACGGATAGCGGGCCAATGGTCCCTGGAAGGACCGGCGACCGGCGACGAACATGGCGGAATGGACAAACCAATCATCGAATGGCTGCTAGCCGGTGATCCCGCCATCGGCTGGCAGGTGCAGCAGGATCTCATCGACGGTGCCGCCGACTCGGTCGCCGCAGAACGCCACATGGTGGCGACCGAGGGATGGGGCGCCCGATTCCTTGCGGAACAAGAGGCCGACGGCCGTTGGGGCGGCGGCCTTTACGGACCCAAGTGGATCTCAACCACCTACACCCTGCTGACACTCGAACGGCTCGGACTCGCCGACGCCAACCCGGCCGCCGCAACGGGAACCCGGCTGCTGGTCGACGCCGGACTGGCCGACCACGGCGGCATCACGTTCTGGCCGAGTCGCCCCGAGGGTGAAGCGTGCGTCACCGGCATGGTGCTGAAGCTCACCTCACGGTTCCTGCCCGATGATCCCGCTCGGGACCGCATCGTCGAGCACGTCGCCGGCCGGCAACTCCCGGACGGGGGATGGAATTGTCAGGACGTCGACGGCGCCACCCACAGTTCGCTGCACACCACCATCACGGTGCTCGAGGGCCTGGCCGCAGCGCAACAAGCCGGTTCGGGCGGATGTGATGAGCTGATGGCGGGAGGCAACGAGTTCCTGTTCGCTCACCACCTCTACCGATCGCACACCACCGGTGAGGTGATCAATCCGGCGATGACGAGGTTCTCGTTCCCGCCCCGCTGGTGGTTCGATGTGCTGCGCGGTCTCGACTACCTGCAGTCGGTCGACTCGCAGTACGACGAGCGACTCGAAGACCCGATCGCCCTTATGCGCAAGAAGCGCACCAAGGACGGCAGGTGGAAGCTGCAGAACCGCCACAGCGGGCTGACCTACTTCGAAATGGAGGAGGTCGGCAAGCCGAGCCGCATGAACACGCTGCGGGCCATGCGGGTAGAGCGATGGTGGGAGCGGATAGCCCCGAGCGGGTAGGCGGCGGATTACCGCCGATCTTGACGGCTGCAGAGGGTCATCGGCGACCGGCCTAGCCGCAGGGCCGGAAGCGTCGTATACTCACCCGGCCCGATTCGATACCGCTTTGGTTAAGATCCGGGGCGCCCTGCCCCCATCGTCCAGCGGTCTAGGACTCCGCCCTTTCAAGGCGGCAACGGGGATTCGAATTCCCCTGGGGGCGCATTGGGGGCGTGGTGAAGTCTGGAGTTCACGCCGGCCTGTCAAGCCGGAGGTCGCGGGTTCAAATCCCGTCGCTCCCGCCAAACCCGCCCGGATCCAAGATCCGGGTGGGCTATGGACTCGCCCTTTGGCGAGTTCTGTTGGTCAGGTAGCTCAGTTGGTAGAGCGCTGGTCTGAAAAACCAGAGGTCGTGGGATCGACTCCCACCCTGACCACCACCGAAGTCCCTTGTCCCGCAGGGGATTTCGTCGTTTCGGAGAACCCGGCGGCGCGACCCGAGGCGCGTCCAGGGCGCGCTCGAGGGCGCGATACTGGAGCTGGGACCGTTCCAATGAGCAGGCCGAAAGCGCGGCTACAGCCCGCGGTGGATTGCCTGGAGTCGCCGTGCGATCTCGTCCTTGGTGTCCTCGTAGAGGTGTCCGTAGACGTCCATGGTGACCCGTATGCTGGAGTGGCCGAGGTGCTCACGCACAAGTCCGGGGTGGGCACCGGCGGCGATGAGCATCGAGGCGCATGTGTGTCGCATGTCGTGGATCCGCAGCCCCTCCTGACCGATCTCGGCGACGGCCGGGTACCAGACACGACGGCGGAAGTTCGAAGCGCGCAATGGAGTCCCGCCGGCGCTGAAGATGAGGCTCTCAGAGCCAGCGTCGGTGAAACGCCCTATGTGGTTTCCGAGCAGGTCGGCAACGAAGGGCGGGATCGCAACCGTGCGAGCCTCCCACGTCTTTGGGGGCACGATGTGGAATCGCCCCCCGACCTCAGACAGCGTCTCACGAACGTCGACTCGGCGGCGGAGCAGGTTGACGTGCTTCGTCTTTAGGCCGATCGCCTCCGCCCAGCGAAGCCCTCCATATGCGAGAACGTAGACGAGGCCGACGTATTGCTCCGGTACGACGCGCGACAGATCGTCGACTTGGCTCGCCGTCAGGAATCGAGGGGGGCGCCTAGTTGGCCGCGGCAGTGATATGCCGAGCGCTGGATTCGATGGGAGGCGCCGAGACCGTACGGCCGCTTTGAGGATCATCGACAACAGCCGGTACGCCTGCGTTGTGTGACTGGCTGACAGTCCGCCGTCGGTGAGCTCGACGACCCAGGTCTCGATCATGAGGGGGTCGATGGCGCCGAGAGGAAGCTGGCCGAAGCGTGGGAGGAGGTGAACTCTGAGAAGTGACTCGTAGCTGGCGAGGGTCTTTGGTTTGAGGTGGCGGCGGGTGTCGAGCCAGGGGATGGCCCATTCGGCGAAGGTGGTGCGGGCGAGGCGCGGGTCGGTCCATTCGGATCGGTCGAGGCGGGCTTGTTCGTTGCGGAGCCATTTCTCGGCGTCGATCTTGCGGTTGAAGGTCTTGTTGCGGGTGCCTTGGCCGGGTACTGAGAGTCGGGCTTTCCAGCGGCCCTGGTCGGTCTTGATGATCCACCCTGCCATGAGAACCTCCTCTCATATGTGAGCTACGCCACCGGTCCCCCTCGATGCAACGCTACCGGTCGGGTGTGACGTGACGCTGGCTGACCTCGGTGTTGTTGTCGTCGATGTGTTGTGTGATCCAGCGGTTGACGTCGCTGCTGCGGAATCGTAGGTGGCGGCCGGCACGGAAGCTGGGTGGGCCGTGGCCGCGGTGGCGCCAGGTTTAGATGGTGGCGACCTTAGGTGGAGATCGTCGGCGAGATCTTGGGCGCTGAGGAACCGACCGAGGGTATCCATAGCGCAAATCGTCGAGTAGGACCCTGTCAGCAGAGTGTCAGCAGCCATTTCCGCAACCCTGTTATTGCTGCGGCGACAGCGGCGATATCACGATTTCGGGAAGGTTGTCTGGTTTCTGTAATCCGTTGTGCTGCAGATGTTTCCGGCCGATCTGGCGCCTGATGTATGCCCGGCTGACACTCTGGTGATCCTCCCGTGAGAGGGTGTCGTTGTCTGATGCGAGGTCATGGACCCGATATGCGCCCTCACATCACACGGCAACTCCCATGCGCCCACTCGATGCGACGAGACCTCAAGCAGGAACACGCGGCGTAACCGGCACCCGGATCACGGATGGCAGCTCGTCGAACTCGGTCACCGTATTGGAAATGACAGACGAGTGCACACCTGCGGTCCCGCTGTGGGGGTGAGGCAGTGACGGTGCGGGTGACGACGCTCAAGGGTGCGCTTGCCGGTCGCTACTACACGGAGCAGCTCCCGCCGTACTACCTCGATGGTGGTGAGCCGCCAGGTCGCTGGTTCGGTCGAGGCGCCGCGATGTTGGGTCTTGATGGTGTGGTCGACGATGCGGCGTTTCTGGCGGTGATGGCCGGACTGCATCCGTCGACCGGGGTACGGTTGGGGCGCCGCTTCGGAGAGACATCAGTGCGGGGGTTCGATGCCACGTTCTCGGCGCCGAAGTCAGTGTCGGTCCTGTTCGCCGTCGGCAACGAGCGACTGCAACGGGAGGTGACGGAGGCGCACGACACCGCGGTCGACGCCGTGTTGGCCTGGGTGGAGTCGCGGGCGCATACGAGGTTGCGGCGGCGGGGTCATGTGGTGTGTGTCGACGCTGAGGGGATCGTGGCCGGCGTGTTCCGGCAGCATACGAGTCGTCGTTTGGACCCGCAGTTGCACACTCATGCGGTGATCGCCAACCGAGTGGAAGCTCCCGATGGGCGTTGGTTGGCGCTCGACGCCCGCACGGTGAAGATGGATCAACGCACCTTGTCGAGCCTGTATCACGCCGGGTTGCGGGCCGAGTTGACCCGCCGCCTCGGAGTCCGATGGCACCAACCTGAACATGGGATTGCTGAGATGGCCGGTGTCGACCCGGAGGTGTTGGTCGAGTTCTCGCAACGCAGCCGCGACATCGAGCAGCGTGCTGCTGCGAAGCTGGACCGGTTCCGCAGCGACTTGGCTCGGGAGCCGACGCCACGGGAGCGGTGGCGCCTGGAGCGTGAGGCCGTGCTCGACAGCCGACCCGCCAAGGAGCGCCGTCACTCCGCCGCCGCCCTGCATGAAGGGTGGAGGATGCGGTTGCGAGCCCTCGGCCTTGAACCACACGAGCTTGTGGTGAATGCCGTCGGTCGTGCCCGCTCGCCGACGGGCATCGACCAGCAGGCCATGCTCGAGATGGCCGAGGGGGCGCTCGAGGCGCTGGGGGAGCGGCAGTCGACGTGGCGGCCCGCTGAAGTGGTGCGTGAGCTCGCCGCCCAGGTCCCCACTGAGGTCACCGTCCACCCCGGGCGGCTCTGTGAGTTCCTGGAGGACCTCGCCGACTACGCCACCGCGTCGCGCTGTGTTGATCTGTCCCCGCCGGTCCCGGCTGGTGTGGTGTTGCGTCGTGATGGACGCCCGATCAGCGAACCAGCCACCGATCGTGCCTTCACCACCCGAACCATCCTCGATGAGGAGGAACAGATCCTCGAATGGGCCGACCGGCAACGCCGTCTCGCCGGCATCGTCGATACCCGACCGAGGGAACTCGACACGGATGGGTTGAGTCCGGGTCAGGCCGACGCCTGCAGGGCGGTGGCGGGCATGGCCCCTTTGGAGCTGATCGTGGGTCCGGCCGGGTCGGGCAAGACCACCGCGCTTACCCCCGCCGTTGCCTGTCTGGAGGGTCGCGGGGAGGTGGTGTTCGGGGTGGCACCCACCGCAGCGGCCGCCGACGTGCTCGCCACCGAAACCACGATGCCCGCCGACACGTTGGACAAGCTGCTGTACGAGCACACCCGGCCCGACCGGCCACCAGTGCCGGGGTATGACCTGCCGGCGGGGGCGACGGTGATCGTTGACGAGGCCGGCACCGTCGCCACCCCGAAACTCGCCGCCCTCACCCGCCTCGCCGACCACAGGGCGTGGCGGGTGGTGATGGTGGGGGATCCCCGCCAGTTCTCCGCTGTGGGTCGGGGTGGCATGTTCGCGCACCTCATCGACACCCACGGCGCCATCGAACTCGACCACATCCACCGCTTCACCCACCAGTGGGAACGCGACGCCACCCGACGACTCCGCACCGGTGACCTCACGGTGATCGGTGAGTATCAGCGTCACGGGCGGCTCCACGACGGCAGCCCTGACGACATGGAGGCAGCCGTCATCGACGCCTGGAGCCTGGCACGACAACACGGCGAGTCGGTGGCGTTGATGGCCAACACCAACCACACCGTCGACCGATTGAACCAGCTCGCCCAGCACCACCGCATCACCACCGGCGAACTCGACCCGGACGGGCCGGGCCTCGGCGTTGGCGATCAACGTCTGCTTATCGGCGACGACGTGGTCACCCGCCGCAACCAACGCACCCGGCGCACCAACCAAGGAGCGATGGTCAAGAACCGGGACCACTGGAGCGTCGAAGAGATCCACGGAGATGGTGCGGTCACCGTCACGGGACGGAGCGGGACGGTGCGTCTTCCCGCCGACTACGCCTTCCACCATCTCGAACTCGGCTACGCCCAAACCAGCCACGCCACCCAAGGCCGCACCGTCGACACCGGTCTCCTCCTCATCGACGGCCCAACCGACAACCGCGGTCTCTACACGCCGCTGACCCGGGGACGAGACGCCAACCATGCTTACGTCATCACCCGTGAAGCCGAAACCGCGGCCGATGTCCTCACGACGGCGATCAGCCGGGACTGGATTGACCAACCCGCCGTCACCCGACGAGGAGACCTCGGGACCGATCGCCGAGTGACACGCTGGACAAGCGGAAGCGAACTCGGAGACCACCCCGCAGCCGGCCATCAACAGGTCCGCGCCGACCCGCCCAACCACGAACACACCATCGACGACCCCAGACCCGACGATGACCAGGCCTGGCAGGCAGTCAGCCGGAGCATCGAAGCTGACGTGAGCCCTGGTTAGTGGTCCATCTGTTGTGGGCGTCTTACCCTGCGATTGGGAGGATGACCACGATGAAGAGACACCGACATACGCCTGAGCAGGCGGTCCGGAAGCTCCGCGAGGGTGAACGGATGCTGTCTGAGGGCACCGACCTGACCGAGGTGCTGCGGCATTTGGAGATCGCCGAGTCGACTTGGAACCGGTGGCGGTCTCAGTACGGCGGGATGACCGTCGATACCGCTAAGCGGCTCAAGGAGCTCGAGTCCGAGAACGCCCGGTTGAAGAAGCTGCTGGCCGAGGCCGAGCTGGACAAGGCGATGTTGAAGGAGTTGGCCGAGGGAAAATGGTGACCCCGGATCGTCGCCGCCGCGCCGTGGTGGTGCTGCAAGCACGGTTCGGGGTTTCCGAACGCAGGGCCTGTCGGGTGGTCGGTCAGCACCGCTCCACCCAACGCAGACCGGCCAGACCGATGCCGGCCGCCGATGTGAAGTTGCGGCGCCGGTTGCGGCGGTTCGCTCGGAGCCATACCCGCCTCGGGTGGCGTCAGGCGCATCGGGTGGTGCGCCGGGAGGGCTGGGTGGTGAACCACAAGAAGCTGCGGCGCCTGTGGCGGGAGGAGGGCTTGCGGCGGCCTCCGCCAGCCAAGAACAAGAAACGGCGGCCGGGCAGCTCCGACGGTGCCCTGCTGCGGGCCACCCATCCCAACCATGTGTGGGCGTTGGATTTCCAGTTCGACGAGACCGCCGACCAACGCAGATTGAAGCTGTTGAACGTCGTCGATGAACACACCCGCGAAGCGCTGCGCATGGACGTCGATCGGTCGATCACCGCCGACCAGGTCGTCGACAGCATCGAAGCCCTCACCCGCCAACGGGGCGTCCCCGGCTATCTCCGTATGGACAACGGACCCGAACTGATTGCCTGGGCCTTGCGGGACTGGTGCCGGCTCTCGGGGCTCGGGGCCATCTACATCGAGCCCGGCTCACCCTGGGAGAACCCCTGGATCGAATCGTTCAACGGCCGAGCCCGCGACGAACTGTTGAACATCACCGAGTTCGGATCCCTCACCGAAGCTCGCGTCGTCATCGAAGATTGGAGGATCGAATACAACACCTGGCGACCCCACAGCAGCCTCGGAGGCCTCACCCCCACCGAGTACGCTCAACAATGGACCCGAGACCACCAACCCCGACACCCATAACAACCGGACCGACTACCGGGGCCCCGTCAAAGCCGCCAGGCAACGCCGCACCGCAGAGCGCAGCCCCAACCGGCATCACCGTGGCATCGGCCGCTGACGCCGGCATCCTCAAGCCAACCTCCCCCGGGGAGCACAACCAGGCGTCCTCAGGTCGGTATGCCCATCAACCACGTCCAGCTCCTCCCCCAAGTGAGTGATGCGGCGGCGAGATCACACGCCCCACGCCACATCGACGCGGAAAGCCTCCGACGACGCGCCCGGCCGGTCCGGCCGTTGGGTCAGCAGCCGTGGGTGGTTTCTGCGGTGCAGGTATCGACACCGTTGTTGCCGTACACCACGTCGATGTCGAGTCCGCCGGTCAACACATCATCACCCGGTCCGCCGTAGAGGACGTCGTCGCCGCGGTTACCCGCCGCGTCATCATTGCCGGCACCGCCGTAGAGGTGATCGTCGGCGTTGCCGCCGCTGATCGTGTCGTCCCCGTCGCCGCCGTAGATGATGTCCTTGCCCAGCTCACCGTAGAGCCGGTCCTGTTTCCACTGGCCGTGGATCCAATCGGCGCCGCCGCCGCCCCATACCAGGTCTTTGCCCTTCCCGCCGTACAGGCTGTCGTTACCCGACTCACCCAGCACCGTGTCCTTACCGGCACCACCCCGCAACTCATCCTGGCCCGGGCCACCCAACAGGATGTCGTCGCCGGCCTCGCCGCGCACCACATCGTTGCCGTACCCGGCACAGACCACATCGTCCCCGCCACCACCATCGATCACGTCATCGCCACCAAACCCCACAATCACATCAACACCCGACGTGCCCACCAGGGTGTCGTCACCGTCGGTACCCACAATCGTCGCCACCTGCCCGTCACACATCACCCCCGGCGCAATCCACTGGGGGCTACGGACGAACGCACCCGAGCGCAGAGTGGACGAGTCACCCGTAACCAGGTCCTTCACCACGATGTGGTCCATGTCAGCATCGTGAGGATTCAACAACACCACCGTGGCATCAGTATTGAACCCGGCATCCCACACCCCCATGCCCGCCTTCTTGAACACCTTGGTCCGGTTCCCACCATTGGAGTCCGCCAACCACACCGTCGACGCCGCACTCGCTTCCGCCCGATACAGGAACGACGATCCGTCGAACGACCCGTCCATCACCCGCAACTCGTTGTCCGTGTTGGCACCCAACAACAGAGTCACATCACCGGAGGCGACATCGACCCGCCACAGTTCACTCGACCCATACGACGGGTTCACCGGATCCGGGTCCAGCACCGGCCTCGCCCCCACAACCACCTGCCGCGCGTCGCTGGCGAACGCAACAGGGTAGAAGCCTGTTGCGAGGGGCACGTCTGGCTCGTCGGTGATCACCTCATAGCCGCCACCGGCATCTGCATTGATCACCGCCAACTCGGTAGCTCCTGGAGCCGGTGTTGGAGTCGAACTGTACGTGGCCAGTATGCGGCGCCCATCCGGGAACCAGACCGGATACGACTCCTGCGCCACGGGCGTGTCCGTCAGATTTACCAACCCCGACCCGTCGATGTTGACCAACCAAACATCGAAGAGCGTAGGATCGTGCTCATCCTCACCGAAGGTCTGAACTCCGAAGACGATTCGCTGTGAGTCCGGCGACCACCGAGCACCGAAGATACTGGTGTCCTGACCGGGCGAATCGGCCACCTTCAGTGGTGTACCGCCGACACTGGGCACAATCCACATCGACTTCCCGAGCTGCGGAAAGTAGAGAACCCACTCGCCGTTCGGCGACGCTGCGCCGGCGCGGTTCTCCAACAGCACCAATTCGTTCGATCCATCCGGATCCATCACAACGGTTTGATAGGGCCCCTCCTCCGCAAGCGCCTCCGCGAACACGATCCGTTCTCCCGGCACGGCCGCACCGTCGGCAGCACGTGGAGTAGCCGCCGTCACCAGCGACACCGCCAGGAACCCGATCAGGACACGAAAACTGTTCATGGTGACCACGCTAAGTCGCAGGGGTGGGTTGTGGTAGAGGTGTTTGGCCATTGGTCACTCCCCGGTGGCGTGGCGTTGGCGGGGTTCATTGGGTGTCGTAGCGGCGGAACTCGACCGGCCCCACGGTCTTGGTCCAACCGTTGAGCGTCAGGAACCAGACATTCCCGTACTCGACAGCACGGCCTTGGCAGCCCCCCTCAACGAGCGGCATCGGATAGAGGTATTCGTTCTCCAGATTGACGATCACCGACTCCTCGTAGTCGTAGCCGGTGCCGTGTGCACCGGTCAGACACGTATCGAGAAGGCTGTCGGTGTCGCCCTCGCCGCGAACGGTCACATACGCCCAGTTGCCGACGACCTCGATCAGCGCCACATAGCCGTCGATCTCGTCGGTACCGGTCCCGGCGTCGACGTCGAACTTCCACTCGTACTGCTGGTTGGTGCCTTCCTTGCGGCCCCACACCTCAATACCGGCGTTGTTGTTCGATCCCACGATGTAGTCATCTGACGCTCCCACCACGTGCCAGGTCGGGACCGTCCCCGTCAAGTGATAACTGGTGTTGTCCGTCAGGTCACCCGCAGTCCAGTTGGCTCGCCAGATGGTCACGTTCCCGTCGTAGTCGCAGGTAACCAAATCCAGCCGTGAGTCGTTCTCGGGATACAGGTTCAGGGTGTCGATGCACTGGCCAGCCACCGTGGCTTCGTCGAAGTTCGAGTCGTGATCCCACACCAACACGCGCTCCCCTGCCACCTCGTCGTTCCTCAGCACCCGATTCGATGACTTGTTCACCTCAGCAGTGGTGGGATCGCCATCGTGGTCCCACGTCACGAAACTCCCACCAGACTTGAGGTCTTTGACGACGACAATGACGTCGTCGTCGCCGTCGGAGTCATAGTCGGTGAGAGCCACGTTGCGTCCCGAGCAGTAATCGCAGCGAGAATCGAACCCCCACCCCACCGGTGGCTGCCCGTACTCGTCCTCGAACTCAGTCTCATTCGAATACGTCACCGTGCCGCCGCTGACCGCGCCAATGTACACCTCAAACGGCTTCCCCTTCGTGAAGCCGCTCCCGGCACCGGTGGCGCACACAATGTCATTGGCGAACGTGTCGCCACTGAGCGTCTCCCCATCGAGGTTCCCCACCGCACACCCGTGCCGATCCCGATAGAACGGAGCAGACGTCGTACCAAACTTGAACGCCAACTCGAAATCATCCAACGCCCACGGCCAGGTAGCAGTGCTCTTGCGCAGCCACACCCCATCCTCCATATCCACAAACGGATAAGCGCAAGGATCGTTCTCGCCACCGCAGTCCATGTTCTGCTCGGTCTGGTCGATCCAACGCTGGGGGATCTCGTCCTTCTTGTAGGCCTTGTTGGAGTGGTGCCGTGTCAGGACGAGGTCTGCTTTGCTGTCTCCGTTGAGGTCGGCCGAGATGCCGTCCCAGCTGCGCGACTCGGACGGCAGCGGGTCGCCGATCGACGGTGCCGCCAGAAGCTGTCTGGCCGAGGTTCTGGTGACGGGGGAGGTCACCCAGCCGACGCTCCCGAGACGCGGCCCAGATGCCAGTGCCACCTGGGCGCCGTTCCCCGTGTTGGCTTGGACGACATGAAACTGGCTGTTGTCGAATGCCAGCATCACCAACTGGGTACCGTCGGGGGAGAACTCGGCCCGGTACACACCCTTCACGCCCTCGCCGCGCGGGTCGAGACGCCGCGAGTTCGACCCGTCCTCATCGGCGATCCACACCAACGAACCGGCCTCGTCGCGGATGCGATACAACAACTCGCCCCTGCTAGACACGTCTAGCAGGATGGCGTCTGTGTTGCCGTCGCCGGCGACAACGGGTGTCGCCGCGCCCGTCGCCACGTCGACCTGCCAGACCGAGATCGTCCCGAGGTCCTCGAGCTCGGTACCAACCACGTCGTGACCATTCGCGAATACCGTTGCACCGTCAGTTCGGAACCCTGCTTCGCTTGTCGCAAACGCCACGTCGGGTTCATCGGTGACCTGACGCTGCCGGCCGGTGTCGACATCGACCAGCCACAGTTCCTGGGCACCCAGACCATCGAGGATCTCCAAATCGAGGCCCGCCGGGTTGGGATGCCGTGTGAACAACACCTCGGTTCCGTCCGGCGACCACACCGGGTCCCACTCATACGCCGTTGTCGACGGAGTCAGGTTCCTGGCCCCAGATCCGTCCCCGTTCACCATCCACACATCAACCCGGTTCCCGGCATGGGCATCCTCGTCTCCCTCCGGCGGTGTCTCCACCTCGAACGCCAACCAGGACGAATCCGGCGACCACGCCACCGAGAACACCCGGCCCGCCATCTCGGTCCCGTCGAACACCGTCACCGCCGCGCCGTCATCGGTCGGCACCACCAACAACCTGGAACGGCCCGGTGCCACCACCGCGATCGCCGACCCATTAGGAGCAGGTGACGGGGCACCACCCGCATAGAAACCCCGCTGATCCGACCCGTCGGCACGTGACGTGACCACCAGACCAGAGTCACCATCGGCCCACACCACCCGCACCTCACCCTCACCCGTGAGCTGACCCGGCGCCGCCGACGCCGCCGACGCCGCCAACACCACCACCGCCACCATCGCCAGCGTCTGTCGCCACATCCAGACCACCCCTCCCACGCCCAACCACGGCGTGTCTCAGAATCCCCCATCCCACCCTTTTCCAGCACGGTACGACGCCCCCCATCCCCCACCAGGGCCAGAAGTCCCGGTGACGGTCCGCTGATTCT
Organism: uncultured Acidimicrobiia bacterium; assembly: GCA_963821095.1. Classification (GTDB taxonomy): domain Bacteria; phylum Actinomycetota; class Acidimicrobiia; order Spongiisociales; family UBA5794; genus CAVPHV01. The sequence continues at coordinate 67,114 of CAWGCJ010000017.1, forward strand.
GCGGGTTGAACACTCGCCGCGACGACCGGGGACGAAGTCCCCGAGCAATAGCCTGTCCGACCGACGACCTCATCAGTACGGATCCGCGGCCGGCACCCGAGCGAGAGCGCGACGAACAGGCGCCCGTATCTCGGGGCGCGCTGGGGGCGCGGGAGAACGAGAAGCGATGCGAAACACCCAGACACGACCAACGATGATGAGAGGCCGGAAACCCCTGATCTACAAGGGTCTTCGGCGGATACGGCAGCGAGGCGCCCATCCTCGTGACACAGCCTGCACGGACTGAAAAACCAGAGGTCGTGGGATCGACTCCCACCCTGACCACGTCGGATTTGCCTTGGGCAATTCCGATTGCAGTTTCCGAAGGAAACTGCCGCTCGCTGCTGCACCCACATTGCCTTCAGGAGCAGGTCCGTTCGAGTTCCCAAAGGGAAACTGCGAACTCGCGGATCACGCCGACACACGGTCGCGAAGTCGCCACCGACGATCCCAACCCGAACGCCTGGCAGAGAGCCAGTCGGAGCATCGATGGCGCCAGGCAACGTCACACCGCCGAGGGCGCTCCCAGCCGACATCACCACGGCATCGGCCGCTGAGGTGCCGGCACTCTGGACCCCCGATCCAGATAATGTCTTGCTAGCGCCGACTGCTAGATATGCCTGGAATCCACTTGGGCTTTCGCGATGCGCTGGTGAGTGCGCGATAGCCGTCCGGGTGGTGGGTGATCTGTGCGGCTGGCCGATTGACCACGCATTACCCACAAGATCACCAAATCCCGGACGATAGGGCGTATTTCTGAGAGTGCACAGCCAACACGGTGGACGGTACGCGGGAATAGAAGAGCGGCAGGCGGTGACGAACGGTCCGGCGACTGTGGCCGAGGGGTTGCGCCGGGCCTGCGAACGGTGCCGGCCGATGGATGCGAAAGGAGTGGATGATGCGACGGGTGACTGTCCTCACAGTTGGGGTGTTGGCTGCTGTTGGTGCCGCGGCGTTCGCCTACAGCCGGCTCCGGGCACGTGGATCGGAGGCACTCACACCCGAAGAGGATTCGCTGTTCACGGTGTACGCGCCAGGGGGACGGTATGGCTTCCTGGCCAACGGGCCGGTGGGCTCGGCGCTCGCCAGGCTCGGGCCAATGGTAGAGGGAGGATACGACACCATCGCCGAATGCTCGATCTGCAGCCCGACGACGAGCTGCTGGACATCGGTTGTGGCTCTGGGCGTTCCGGCCGCCAAGGCTCGGGGCACTCGCAGGGTGGTCGGCCTGGATCCTTCCCGGACCATGCTGCGCACGCCGAGCGACGGCTCACGGGTCGGCTGAAGAAGGAAACGGCGCGGCTCGTGACCGGCAGCGCGGCCGAGCTCCCCTTCAATGACGGCGAGTTTTCGGCAGTCACAGCCATCTTCGCCCCCGTCGACCTCACCGAGGCGTTCCGGGTGCTGCGTCCCGGCGGGCGTTGCGCCTCGCCGATAACGACCCTCGGAAATCGCCGAGCGAGCCGGCCAGTCGCTATGGGCGCCGGCGGTGGACCGAGGCTGAGCACCGGCGGATGCTCGCAGACGCTGGTTTCACGGACCCGACCGTCCGCTACAAGGGCAACTACGCGTTCGTCAGGGTCCGCAAGCCTTCCAAATAGACCGACCCACACGCTCAACTCCCGTGCTGGAGCGCCGTCCTGCTCTTGAGGCGTTCAGAGCAGTATCCAGGCCGCCGGCCCCGAGCTGCCGCCGGGCCGAGAGTGTATGCCACCGTTTTCCCAGGGCCTTGCTGCCCAACACCACGCTCGTCACCCGGGGTGTCCCGGCGTTGGTCAGGCGCTCGCAGTTGGGGCAGAGTGGCTCGGTCATGTCAGGTCCTTCGGCGTGATGTAGACCACTCGACCAGCTGTAACGGCCGATTCGAGACGTGCGGCAGGATCGACATTGAGCGATTCCGGCAACGGGGTCCCTCGTCTTGGCTCAAGCTGCTCATCTGTCCAGGAGGCCACCCGTTCAAGCGGGTCGACCAGCAGCGTCCCCAGTCCCCAGATAGTCAAAGGACCGCGTGTCAGTCAGAATGCTGCTCTCCAGCCTCAACCGTCTCAACCACCTGCTAACTCTTAGAAGGGGTACGGGGCTCTTGCAGCATTGATCAAATACTAGGTGACCGCCGCTCCACGCCGATCACCAAATCGGGCGCACGAACGAGCATTCCG
>CAWGCJ010000018.1:0-133305 GCA_963821095.1 uncultured Acidimicrobiia bacterium
CGTTGGGATCGTGCTGGTCGGTCACTCTGCACCTTTCGCGCCGGGTCGGACAGTGGCGGACCACATCTTATGAGGGTTCTGAGCTATGGCGCCATCGTGGTCCGGACGGATCACGTCGGGCTCAGCTTCGGGTAGATGGCGTCGAGCAGCACATCAAATGATTCGGTTGGAATCAGCACGGCTGCCCCCTCCTTGGTCCGGTGGTTCTTGACTGGAATTTCGATTCGGTACACACGGTCGAGGCTGACTTCCCGCAGGCCCCATGCGATGGAGATGGCTTCGGGGAGCCCCAACTGATCGTCGAACGTGAAGAAATCGGTGAGGCTGGCCACCTTGGTGGTCAGGTCGCTCGGTGAGGCGAAGCTGCGGGCCTTTTCGACCATCGCCAAGATGACCTCTTGCTGACGTTGGTTGCGGGTGAGGTCGCTCACCCCCGGCATGGTGCGCCAGCTGCCCTGGACGTATTCCTGGGTGTGGCGGGACCGGACCCAGGCCAGCGCCTGCTCTCCGGTGGCAAGCGTGCATCCAGCCGGAAGATCCAGGTCGGATCGTGAGTCGCGTACCGCGTAGGTGTGGCAGATCTCGACTCCCCCCACCTCATCGATGATGTTCTCGAAGCCCTCAAAATCGAACAGGGCAAAGTGATCGACCTGCACGCCGGTGAAGTCCTCGACGGCGAGAGCGAGGAGCGTCGGCCCGTTGACGTCCTCTCCGCAGCCGGCGAGGTTGGCGTTGATTCGGGAGTAGTTCTGGAAACAGCGGTTCGGCAAGTAAAGGTCGCGTGGCAGCGAGACCATCAACGGAGGTTCGTTGCCGGTGGGGATCATGGTCAGGATGATCACATCGGCTCGCGAGCCGCCTTTGTCGCTGCCAACGATCAAGAATGACGTGAACTCGCCTTTCGGGGTTGGAGGAGCGGTCACGACACTGGCCGACTCTTCGTCGATGTCCTCGCTGACGATGCCGCCCGCCGGTAAGGGCAGGAGGTCCTCAGCGACTGCGACGTTCAACTCGTCCCGTTCGACGGTGCGCCACGAATTCCAGATCTGGACTGCGTTCCACGACGCGAACACGGCCATCGTGATGAGGAATGTGGCGAGAGAGCGTTTCAGCATACGAACTACTGGCGATCCGAGTGGACGGTCCGTTGCGTCGCCGGTGCGGTTGACGACGTAGCCGACGACTGGAGCCCCGACCTCTTCCAGTCGTTCCTGAGTGGTGGCAATCGATTCGGCTTCTGCGCCGTCGGAGACGACGAGCACGGTGCCGTCGGCGTGAGCGGCGAGCGGGGCTGCGGCGCCGTTCCAGTTGACCGGTGCGGTGTCGATCAGGAGTAGGTCGGCCTGCTCGCTCAATTCATCGATAGCGCGAGCGAGTTGTGCGCTGCGCAACAATGCCGCCTTGTCGGTGCGATCCGTCGCCCCGCTCGGGATGAAGGGGAGGCGGTTGTCGGGGTCAAGGGTCCAGAGCCGAGACGCCTCCGCAAGGGTGGCCTCGCCTGAGGCGAGCTCGATGAGGCCGGGTGCCGGATCAGTGCGGCCAAAGCGGCTGAGTCCTCCGGAGGCGACGTCGCCATCGATCAGCACCACCTTGCGGCCCGAGCGGGTGGCGGAGATGGCGAGGTTCAGCGCGACGGTGCTGGCACCCTGGCCAGGGACCGGGCTCGAAACGAGCAGGATGTGGCCGGTGGTGCCCTCGTCGAGATGATTGGCCGCCGCTAGATAGGCGCGGGCCGGAGCCGAGTTGGGGTTGGCCAGCGCGGGGCTCGGGGTTGCGGCGATGGGGACTGTGCCCAGAAGTGGCGAGGGGATGATCCCGCTGAGGTCGGTCGGCTTGGTGAGGCTCCACCAGATCAACCAGGTGACTCCGGTGACCAGAGCCGACAGCGCAGCTGCTGCAACGGCACCGAGGTGGGTGTTCCACAACCCGACGGCGAGGATGAACACGACCACGCCAACCGCCACGGAACCGACGTTGGCCGGGCTGAAGATTCGGCGCCAGCGACTGGGTCGCGGGGCGACGATCGAACCGGACGTAGACATTGTGTTTCTCTCAGGCTGCTGGGCGACGGGCGCGGGTTTGGACGAACGCATGATATGCGCTCCTGGCGCAAACTCTGCGGAGCGTATGTTCGGCGGGCGATCTCAAGGCAGGAACGGACCACCGCCGCACGGCAGGGGACTATAGATGCCGAGGATTCGGCCGGCGTCGGCAGTGCTCGTCAGCGGTCCCCACAACAGGGTGCGGGCGTCGCCTGAGCGGACGAGGATGAAGCCGTCGCCGTCTTCGAATTCGGTCGTGTTGATGTTGGAGTCGATGTAGATGTCGCGCAGCCTGTCGAGTGAGTCGCCGATTCGAGCTCCCGAGACCGTCGTCAGGCGGGCGGTTGGATGGAGACTTCCATCTTCGGGTTCAGCGAGCCGGTAGCCGACCAGAACGTCGTCGGCAAATATCGCATTGAGCCAGCCGAACCGGACGACTCGGCCTTCGTCGCTGGAGCACACGCCCCAGTTGTCATCCGGTTCGAAGATGGCGTCTGGTTGGCCGAAGGTCTGTACCAAGCGTCCCAACGCCCGGTTGCCGGAGTCGCCGAAGTCAAAGGGGCCGAGGGCAAATGCGCCAAGGGTGAGCTCATCGAGCGGGACCGCTTCGCCGGCAGCGGGGATCAGCGGCAACGTCGTTGTGGTGGTGGTGCTGGTTGTCGTTGTGGTGGTTGTCGTCGTCGGCGCCGCAGTGGTAGCCGTGGTTTGCGGCGGAGTCGTCGGCGTGACTGTCGTCGGCGGCACCGAGACCGTGGCGGTTGGGTCCTCTTCGCCTTCACCGGAGATCCACACTCCAAAAAACAGGACGTAGAGGGCAATGGCGCCGATGACGACGGCTGCGGCGATGAACCATGGGGTGCGATTGGGGGGCGGACTTGGTGCCGGCAACGGCGGCACCTCGGTGGTCTTTCCGTCCTTGGAGATGGTCGCGATGCCCGTAGCGCCGCGACGCACCAGCGGCGCAGAAACGGCGGCCTCGGCGGGGACCTGGTCGATCCAGGGCCGGCCGCAGGTCGGGCAGAGCGCGACGCTGTCGCGCCGCGACGTTCCGCAAAAGACGCAGAGAGAGTCGGTCATGTGTGGACTAGCTTACGAATTTCCTGCAGTCACGCTGGGTTTTCCGCTTTGCGCACATCGAGTTGGATGCGTAATGCCGCACTGCTATCGACGGGGATGAGGCACTCGAAGTCGCGGCACACATAGGCTTGGACGCCGTTGCCGGCAGTGCGGTCGGCCAGGAGCGGCACCGCACTGGGGCTGCCGTCCCCGATGGCGAGGACACAATCAGGCCGAAACCTCTCCCAGATCACCGACACCAAGTCGCTCCTGCGGTCGGTGGAGCCGACGACGGCAACCTCCTTTGGCCCGTCGGCCATCGCGGCGTAGACGCTCAGTAGATGACCGGCCGCATTGGGGTACTGCTCGATGAGTTGGCCGGCGCCACGCAGGATTCCATCGATGTGGACCTGCAGGCTCGGGTCACCACTCAGTGCGGACATCATCATGAGTGCTTCGGCGGCCAGTGAGTTGTCCGCCGGGGTTGGGTTGTCCATGTAGTTCTTGGGACGGGCAATCAGGGGGGCCGCGTCGTGCCCGGTCGCGAAGAACCCGTCGCCATCGGGATCGGCGAACAGTCGGATCATCTCGCGGGTGAGGCGGGAGGCCTCTTGGTACCAACGTTCGTCGCCGGTGGCCTGATAGAGGGTGAAGAGGCCGACACTCATGGCCGCGTAGTCATCACAGAATCCGGCGACCGACGACTTCCCGGCGCGCCACGAGCGGAACAGTCGGCCTTGCTTGTCGGTGAGGTGGGCTGCGACGAACTCGGCAATTCCGACGGCGATCTCCAGGTAGGCGGGGTCTTGGAGCACGGCTCCCGCTTCGGCGAAGGCTCGCAGCGCCATGCCGTTCCAGGCGGTGACGATCTTGTCATCGAGCCCGGGGCGGATCCGCCGGTTTTGCGCTTGGAGCAGCTTGGTGTCGATCCGCGACTTGGCGGTGGCCAGTTCTTCGTCGGTCATGCCGAGGTCGGCGGCCGTTGCGGTGAGTCGCTGGGGGAGGAACAACACGTTGCTTCCCTCGAAGTTGCCTTCGGCAGTGGCCCCGTAGATCCCGGCGGCGAGCGAGGTGTCATCGCCGAGAGCGGCTGCGAAGTCGCTCCACTCCCACACGTAGAACTTGCCCTCGACGCCTTCGGAGTCGGCGTCCTCGGCAGCGTAGAAGCCGCCCTCGGGGTGCCGCATGTCGCGAGCGAGGTAGTCGAGGGTCTCGGTGGCGGTGCGGAGCTGCTCGGCGTCACCGAAGGTCTGCCAGGCCCTGAGGTAGACCCTTGCCAGTAGTGCGTTGTCGTACAGCATCTTCTCGAAGTGGGGGACCAGCCAGATGCGGTCGACGGCGTAGCGGGCGAACCCGCCAGCGATCTGGTCGTAGATTCCGCCCCGGCTCATCTCGTCGAGCGCTGTGGTGATGGCGGAGCCGACTTCGGCCTCGCGACCTCCGGTTCTGCCGAGTACAAACGTCCGCAACAGCAGCTCGAGCGTCGTCGGCTGCGGGAACTTGGGCGCCCCACCGAAACCGCCGAACTCGTGGTCGACGGAGCCGAGAACGGTGGCCACCGCACGGGTCAGGACGTCGGGGGTCGGCAGGCCGGCTGCCGGGGGGAGCTGGCGCTGGATGGCCCGGGTGAGTTGCGTCGCCTGTTCTTCGAGTTCAGATCGTTTTGTGGTCCACGCTTCGAGCACTGATGCCATCACGCGGCGGAACGACGGGTGGTGGCCGCGGTCCTCGGGCGGGAAGTAGGTCCCGGCGAAGAAGGGTCGCCCCTGCGGATCGAGGAACACGGTCATCGGCCAGCCGCCGTGGCCCGACATCGCCTGGACGGCGTCCATGTAGATGCGATCGACGTCGGGGCGTTCCTCCCGATCGACCTTCACGCTGACGAAGTGCTCGTTCATGTAGGCCGCCGTGGCCTCGTCCTCAAACGATTCATGCGCCATCACATGGCACCAGTGGCACGCCGAATAGCCGATCGAGAGCAAGATGGGCTTGTCGCCGGCGTGCGCTGCGGCAAAGGCCTCATCGCCCCATTCGTACCAGTCCACCGGGTTGTCCTGGTGCTGGAGAAGATACGGAGAACTGGCGGCGGCAAGGCGATTTGGCATACCAAAAGCGTAGGCCGTCCCCCGCCACTGAGTTGAGAGGTTTCCGGCGGACACCGGCGCAATACGCTGCGCTCAGATCCGCCAAGACCCAGTGTGTCACGATTCAAGAGTTCTGTTGGCGAGCTCCGGTGGCGACAAGGGCGGCGAGGTCATCGGCGATCTTGTTGTTGATGGGTCCTCCGGTGAGGAGGAGGCGCATCCAGAGGGGACCAACTAGCGCTTCGACGATGAGGTTGGGGTCGGTCGATGAAGGTAGCTCGCCGCGGGCGATGGCTCGCTCGACGATGGGGCGCGTCAGAGAGAGGCGTTCGGCCCAGAATGCGTTGAGTGACGTCGCGACGTCGCTGGAGGCTGCGGCAGCCGCGACGATCGATCGCGATCGGCGGGCACCGACCTCGGCTCCGATGGTTGCGGCCACGGCTCGTCCCAGCGCTTGAAGGTCTCCGAGCAACGTCCCGGTGTCGGGAATCGGGATGTTTCGTTCCGCTTGAGCGAGGGTGGCATCCTCAACGAGCAGGGCCTTGGTCGGCCAGCGGCGGTAGACCGTGGTCTTGTGGACTCCCGCCCTGGTGGCGATCTCTTCAACCGTCAGCCGTTCGTAGCCCCGTTCATCGAGCACGGCCGATGTCGCATCGAGCACTGCGGTGCGCACTCGCGCCGCCCGCCCGCCGGGGCGCTGCTCTCCGACTCGTTGGTGTTCTGGCATACCCGGGAACTTTATCGCATCTCTAGTTGCGTTTACAACTCCGGTAGGGCATACTTGCGAAACGCAACACCAGTTGCGCTTACGGGAGGAGACCGTCCGCATGAAGTATCAGCTGCATTCCGAAATCGACATCGATGCGCCGCCAGAGGTGGTGTGGTCCGTGTTGACCGATCTCGATGGCTATCACGAGTGGAACCCGTTCGTGGTTTCGGCCAAGGGCACGGTCGCCGTCGGCGAACGGTTGACCAACCGAATCGAGCCACCCGGCGGAAAGGGAATGACTTTCAAGCCCACCGTGACCATCGTTGAGACCGACCAGGTGTTCGAGTGGCTGGGCCGTCTTGGCGTCCCCGGCATCTTCGACGGCCGGCATCGGTTTGAGCTGGAGGCGACAGCATCGGGCACACACTTCACCCAGTCGGAGTTCTTCAAAGGTGCTCTGGTCCGTTTCTTCAAGGGTTCTCTCGACGACCACACCATGCAAGGTTTTGAGGCCATGAACCGCGCGTTGAAAGACCGGGCAGAGGTGCGTGTCAAGAACGCCGGATGAAATGGGAACCACCGGGGCCCTCTGGTGCGTCTGATTCTCGAAATCAAAGGACGTGCCCTGGGAGTATTCAGACTCACGCATGAGTTTTTGCCGAGACCGCCCCCCGAATTTGGGGGTTCACAAACCCGCGGCCATGTGTGATAGTGGACCGACCCCCGCCAAAGTGACGGCATTCACAATGGGTTCTTCCCTTACCCAAGCGGGATATCAGGCGGACGCAGGGCTTTGCAACCTCGTTGGAGGAATTCTCAATGACAACCGGCGGTAAGACGCGAGACAAGACGCTCACACGAGCGGTGCGTGAGCGCGAAGAGGCTAAGGAGCGCATTGCGCGCGACACCTTGACGCGCAATCGGCGTGATCGTGATCGGAACAAGCTCACCGACGAGCGGGGACGTCTCACGACCGACCTGGTTAGTCAGTACCTGACGGCAATCGGCGAATACGAGCTGTTGACGGCCGAAAAGGAAGTCGACTACGCCCAGAAGATCGAAGGTGGCCAAGACGCCTTTGCCAAGCTCGAAGCGGGCGATTTCAGCGGCAAGGCCGAAGAGATGGGTCTTCGTCGCAAGATCCGCCACGGCCGCGAAGCCAAGGACGCCTTCCTCACCGCCAACTTGAGGCTCGTTGTCGCCAACGCCCGCCGCTATGCCAACACATCCGGCATCGACTTCCTCGATCTGATTCAGGAAGGGAACCTGGGTCTGATCCGCGCCGTTGAGAAGTTCGACTGGCGCAAAGGCTTCAAGTTCTCCACGTATGCCACCTGGTGGATCCGGCAGGCGATCACTCGTGCCATCGCCGACAAGTCCCGAACCGTGCGCATCCCAGTTCATCTCCACGACACCCTCGCTGCCGTTCGCGCCGCCCAGGCCAGCCTGAAGGCCGAGCTGGGTCGCGAGCCCAAGCCCGAGGAAATCGCCGAAGAGGCCGGGGTCAACGTCGACAAGGTCGAGTTGGCACTCGGCGTCGCCGACACCGTGTCGCTCGAACAGCCGGTCGGAGAAGATGGTGCGCAGTTGGGCGACTTCATCGAAGACGAAGATGCGGTCGATCCGGTGCGGGTCACCGAAGAGCTCGACATCGCCAACAGCCTGCGCAAATCGATCGAGCGTCTCCCGGTCAGGGAGGGGCGCATTCTGGCGCTGCGCTATGGCTTCTACGACGGCGTTCCTCGCACCCTCGAGGAGATCGGCGAAGAGTTCAACCTCACTCGGGAGCGGATCCGGCAGCTGGAGAAGCTGGCGCTGTGCCGCCTGCGGCATCCTTCGTTCGGCATTCGCGAACAAGATCTGGTCTAGCTGCGACCACAACTGAGTTCGATACGGCGCGCAGTGCGCCGATCTGTGGTCACCGGCCGAGGACCCCTTCTTCCCGGCTAGGGTCGACGGCGTAAGGACGAACGGAGGCGCCCATGCGACTGAGCTCACTGGTGGGTGGTGCGGCAGAGGTAATCGGACGTGAGGCCACCCTGGCCGAGGCCGCCGATCGCATGATCGAGCGCGAAGTCGACTGTCTGGCTGTTGTCGATGGCCGCAATCTCGTGGGCGTCATCACCGAGCGGGATCTGGTTGCCAGCGTCGCCGAGGGTGCCGACGCCGAGGCAGCCCTCGTCGATGACTGGATGAGCGAAAGCCCAGATACCTTTTCACCCGACGTTTCGGTCAAGGAAGCTTCCGCGTGGTTGCTGCAGACGGGCTATCGCCACCTTCCTGTGATGTCCGATGGCGAACTGCTCGGCATCGTCGACATCCGGGATCTGGTGTTTGCACTTCTGCCGGCCGACGAAGCAGCCCAGGAGTAGCCGGCCGATTCCTACCCGTTTTGGCGGATATCAGCGCAACATGATGCGCAAATGTACGCCAAAACCCTCTTACCCCAGGACGGCGGACATCCGGCGGTTGATGGCGTCGAGGACGGCTTTGGCGGTGGCGGCCGACTCGTCGTTGCTGCCCAGCAGGGCACTCCCGACGAGCGGCTCGTCGATGCCGTTGACCTTGACCTGAGCCATGGCGACCTGGGCAGCTCCCAGCGGCGTGGTGGCGATCGCGGTGAGGTTCAGGCGCAGGCTGTGGTCGGTGACCTCTTCGATGGCGCGCAGGGTTGCTTCACCAACGAGGCGGGGATGGTACGTCCCCTCGGCGGGGCCGGACGCCTCTCCGGTGAACTGCCCGTCGTTCCAGGCGAGGGTGATGGCGACGCGAAGCTGGTCGCCCTCTTCGGTCTCAGTGATATTGACGATGGCGGGTCGGCTAGTCATGCCAGGGAGCGTAGCGCAGGTGGGCCGGGTGACATTCTTGGCGACCGTTGTCCAGGCCAGTTGGGTCATCTGACCGTCAGCCCTGGACTCCGCGCAGCACCATGGCTTCGGCCGCATCGGCGACTGTTGCGACGGATCTGCCTTCTGCGACGAGTTCGCCCGCTCCACCAAAGAGATGCAGTGTGAAGCGGGCTGCGGCGTCAACATCGAGATCGGAGCGGAAGGCCCCGCTCTCAATTCCGTTGACCAGGATGCTCTCGATCGTGTCGACGATCTGCTCGTGGAGAGCCCGAATCTGTTGCTGCCCCGCAGGCGAGAGACTGCTCTCGTGGACGGCGCCCTCGTGGCTATGGGCGACGGCTGCGACCTGATATCGGATGAATTGGGCCAGCTTGGCTATGGCGCCGTTTGTCGCGACCAGAACCTGGTTGAGGCCGGCGATGTTCTCCTCGTGGTGGAGTCGGTAGGCCGCCACCACGATCGACTCGACATCGGGGAAGTGGTTGTAGAGGGTCTGGCGGGCGACGCCGGCCTGGGTTGCGACGGCCGACATGGTCACCCCGGCGATGCCGCGTTCTGCGCTGAGCGCAAACGCCGCCGCCATGATGCGTTGCTCGGCGGGCGGAGTGGCGGTCATGGCTTGCGGTACATGCGGACGGCGACCGGCACGAAGATGGCGAGCAGCACGACGATCCACGCCAACGACTGCCAGACGTACGCGCCGGCGGGGACCCCGTTGCTCAGGGCTCGTGCTGCGTTAGATGCCGTCGAGATCGGTTGATACTTGGCAAACCCCTGCAGCCATCCCGGCATGGACTCGACGGGGGCGAACGCGGTGCTGGCAAGCATCAAGGGGAACAGCCAGAACATGCTCAGCATCCCAACCATCTCGGCATTTCGCACCTTGGCGGCGATGGCGCCGTTGAGCCACGAGAACGCGAACCCCATGCCGATGGTGATGGCGATGGCGCCGATCGCGCCGCCGAACGAGGCGAACCGAAAGCCCATCAGATAGCCGACGACCGCAACCAGGACAACGGCGACCGTGTTGCGTAGGGAGTCGGCGACGGTGCGGCCGGCGATCACGGCCGCCTGTGACATGGGTAGCGAACGGAATCGGTTGGTCACGCCCTCGGCCAGGTCGAGGGCGACGCCGGTGCCGGTCTGTTGGGCTCCGGTGAGCACTGTGATGACGAAGATCCCGGGCACCAGGTACTGGATGTAGTCGACACCCGTCCCGGCACCGATCGCCCCGCCGAACACGTAGTAGAACAGCAGCAGGAAGAACACACCCATGATCACGCCGAAGGTGAGCATCTCCGGCTTGCGAGCGGTGGTGATCAGATCGCGCCGGGCGATCGACCACGAGTCTTCGAAGGTCCAAAGAATCCGATCACCCGTCGTCGGTGGGGTGAGGCGGTAAGTGGGTGTCGTCATACGGATTCCTCCCGGGTGGTCCGATCGGTGAGTGCAAGGAAGACGTCATCGAGCGTGGGGCGTCGATAGTGGAAGTCCACGATGGGTGCTCCCGAGTCCTCGACCCGGCGCAGGATGGATAGTCCGTCTGCCGAGCCACCCGGTACCGGGATGGTCAGTAGCGTTCCGCCTTCGCTCTCAACGAGGTCCACGCCCGACGCGCGCAGCGTGGCGGCGGCCGCGGCCCGGTCGTCGGGGGTCTTCAGGCGCACTTCGAGGACGTCCTGCTCGAGATCGTCCTTCAGTTGCCGGGCGGTTCCCGAAGCCGCGATGACACCTTCATCGATGACGGCAACCCAGTCGGCAAGCTGGTCGGCCTCGTCGAGGTACTGCGTGGTGAGCACGACGGCGGCGCCCTGATCGGCGAGTCGGCGGATCTCATCCCACAACTCGGCGCGGCTGCGCGGATCGAGGCCGGTGGTCGGCTCGTCGAGGAAAAGCGCAGGGGGGTTGGCGATGAGGCTGGCAACCACATCGAGTCGCCGCCGTTGGCCGCCGGAGTACGTGTCGACCGTTCGGTCGGCGTAGTCGGTCATACGAAACCGCTCGATGAGTTCGTTCGTGCGGGCCTGCCGCTCCGGCTTGCGGATCTTGTAGAGCCTTCCGAACAGGTCGAGGTTCTCGCGGGCGGTGAGCTTCTCGTCGACGGCAGCCGACTGGCCTGCCAGACCGATCAGACCACGGGCTACATCAGGTTGTTCGGTGACGTCGACACCTGCGATCGAAGCGCGGCCCTTGTCGATCGGGAGCAGCGTGGTCAGCATGTTGATCGTTGTTGTCTTACCCGCTCCGTTTGGTCCCAGTAGGGCAAAGATGCTGCCCGGTTGGACCTCGAAGCTCAGGTTGTCGACCGCGATCGTGTCGCCGTAGGACTTGGAGAGACCGTCGGCCACGATGACGGGGGCGACGACGTTCGGTTCGGATGACACTCGGGGACCTCCACGATCGGTCCACCCACCCTAGTGGACAGTGTGTCTAATCGACAAGACGAGGTGTCCATACCCGCGAAGCCGGTCGTCTCCCACCGTGAACGCGTGGAGGGACCCGGGTCTCGGGTCCCTCCACGTGCGGCCGGTCTCAGCGTCGATCAGTAGGAGGCGCGGGCGTGCTTCACCCTGAAGACCACCGTCGAGTAGCTGAGGTCCTCCGCTGGGATGATTGACACCTCGCCGCTGATATGGCGGAACTTGCCGGTGCCACCCGTGACGGGCACGACCGTGTCACCCTCTGTAAACTCGTTGAGGTTGATGGCACCGCTGACGGTGATGTCGCCATCGGGAAACCGCATGCCAAAATCGCATACGAGATCCTCAAAGATCTCGGGATCACCGCTCAGATTGAAGCACACCCCTTCACTCCAGCCGAGGTGCTCACCTTCGGTCGTCGTGAGCTCCTCGAACAGGGTAAAGCCCCAGTCGTAGTAGACCTCGGTATCCACATTCACGAAGACTTTCACGTCGAACCTGTTCGCGCTCTTGCTTCCACGAGCGGCGCTCGTCGCCGCCATTACGCCGACCAAAAGGCATACCACCGCCACCAAGACGGTCAGGATGCGTCGCATCCGCATGATTCCCCTCCTTTAGTAATCCGGGTCCGCCCACGCCGATCGCGGATCGGACCCGCGGTCCCCGGCGTCTCCTCCCTTCCTCGCCAATTGATAGTCAGCACACCCCGCCGATCGCGGAGTTGCCAGAGGCGAAGGGCCCAACTCGCCGGTCGTCTCACCCCGGGCGACGATGCACCTGCGGCTCAGGCGGGGATCCACACCAGGGTGATGTCATCGACCTGGATGTCGTCCTTTTCGAGGCCGACCTCGAGCGGCTCGATCTCGGTGGCAAGGTCCTCCCACCGATCGTTGATCTCCTCGAGTTCCTCGACAAGCTCCTGCTCGAGATCGGCCATGTCCTGCCACACGTCGGTTGCTTTGGCTTGCGCCGAGCGGAGACGCTCCTCCTTCGATCGCCTGCTAGCCCGCGATCGTGAGGAACCGGTGATCGAACGAGTCGACCTACGGCCGGTGAGGATTCCGATGAGGGCGCCCGCCGAGTCGAGGAGCTGGTCCTGGTTGGCGCCGGCGAGATCCGATTCGAGTTCGGCGACCTTGCGCTCGGCGCCCTCGAAACTCTTGCGGAGCCGGTCGAGTTTTGTCCCGTACTTGTCGCGTAGCTTGGCGGCCTCCTCGTCGGCCCGCGTCTGAGCGACATCGTCGCAGCGGGAGAGAAAGGCGTCTTCCGATTCGCCAATCCGCGAGTACAGCTTGAGGCCGGGGTTCTTGAGGATGATGATTCGCTGCTCTCGGTGGAGGTGGTTCTTGATTGCAGTTGCTGCCTGGCTGAAGAACGTCTTGGTGGCGATGGGGGCGTTGGGGATGACATACGTCGCGTCGGTCGGGCCCTCCGACGTGAAGTCGCGGTCGTCGTAGTCGACGGCGATGAAGCGATCGGGATCGAGCGAACCATCGAGCGGGGAGTAGACCGCTTCCCACTCCTCCTGATGGGTCAGGTCGGCCGCCGCCTCGTCGTAGACGAGGTGGACCCGAGCGGCCACGGCCGCCGTCAGTCGATTTGATGTCGGGTTGGCGCCGACGGATCCACCCCACACTGCGGCGGGGTTGAGGTGGGCCACCGGTATTCCGGCCGCGACCTCGGGCATGACGGACATCTCGTCGGCGGCGAGTTTGGGTGCCGGTGGTGCTGCCGTAGGATCGGCCGTGTCACGGGGTTCGGTGACCGTGGTCGGCGGTGCCGGCCGGTGATCCTGCATCAGGGTCAACACCTGTTCGCGGGTGAGCGGTCCGCGCAGATAGGACAGCGCCCACCTCGTGGTGAAGAGTGCCGGCGCCGGTTCGCGGGTGTTGTGCAACAGGAACTGGCGTTTGTCGAGGCCCGAAATGGTGGCGTCGAGTGCCTTGACGTCGGTGTCGCCCTGCGCCGACTGGAGGGCTTCGACGATCCGTGCCTTGTCTCTCTCCGTTTGGAGCCTGCCGATGCACCAGGTTCCCGCGTTCGACATGGCCTTGTAGTCGAGATCGACGGGGTTCTGGGTCGAGAGCAACAGACCGACCCCAAAGGCTCTGGCCTGCTTCAGCATGGTGAGGATCGGCTTCTTGGCCGGCGGCTGAGCCGTCGGAGGCACAAAACCGAACACCTCGTCCATGTAGACGAGGGCGCGCAGATCCCCGGTCCCGGTTTGGCGCCGCATCCAGGTGACCACTTTGGAGAGCAGCAGGGTGACGACGAACTGACGCTCTTCTTCGGAGAGGTGTGCCAGGTAGATGATCGACGCCTGCGGCTTGCCGGCATCGCCCCACAACAGCTGCTGGATATCGAGCGGAGCGCCCTCCATCCACGAGGCGAACGCCGGTGAGGCGATCAGTCCGTTGAGCCTCATCGCCAGCGCCAGCCGGTCCTTTTCCGGGAAGAAGGTGTCGACCTCGAATACGCCGAGCTTCTTCATCGGGGGCTTTTGCACGTCGGCCAGCAGCGTTGCCAGGTCAAGGTCCACGCCGTTGCGCCAAGCGTTCTCGACCAGATTCGAAAGCAAGATGTGCTCGCGAGACGAGATGGGGTCGGCCTCGATGTCGACCAGGCCAAGCAACCCAGAAACGAACCCCTGGATCTCATCGCGCAAGGTCTCGGCTTCGGTTTCCCAGCTCAAGCCGGGATTGGCCAACGAGCCGATGATGTTGATGGGGATACCGGCGGAGGAGCCCGGGGTGTAGATCGCAAAGTCGGCGCCGTCCTTCAGTTTGGCGATGCGCTCGCCGTCCTGGTCCCACCACCCGAGGCCTTTGGTCCAGAGCGCGGCAGTGTCTGCAGCCAGTTCGGCAACGGTCTTCTCCTCCTTGCGGGCTTCGCCCTCATCGACCCATGGCTCAAAGTCGGACGGCAGCAGATCGGGGAACGTGAGTAGGAGGTTCGTCATGTCGCCCTTGGGATCGATGACCAGGGTGGGAATGCCGGCCAGCAGGGCCTCTTCGAGGTAGATGATCCCGAGCCCGGTCTTGCCCGATCCGGTCATCCCCACGATCACCCCGTGCGTGGTGAGATCCGCAGGGTCATATGTGGCGAGTTCGTCTGTACGCTCCCCGGTCGCCGGATCGACCATTCCCCCCAAATAGAACCCGTCGCTCATGTGGTGAGTGTCCTCCTCGTTGACCCCCGAAGCTCGGAGTGTAGGAGGAGCTCAGACCCCCAGCTTCTTGCGAATGACGTTGAACGCCGCATCGGAACTGTCGGCCGCCATGAAGCTGAAGCCCCGGTGGCCCGTCAGTTTCTTGACGAGACTGACCGACGCAGTCGTGTTGGTGGCGATGCCGGCGACCACGTCGGGCTCGAATCCGAAGCCTTCGATCACGCCGGCGACGGCATAGGGGTCGGAGGCACACAGGACGGTGCAGCGGATCGCCTCTCCCAACTCCTCGAGCACGACTTCTCCGTTGTATGGCTCGAGAGGCGAGGCCCCGGCCTCGGCGACGACCACATCGGGGGCGGCGCCCATCACGAGCGTCAGCAACTCGCGTAGGCGGGGGCGATAGGTCTCCGGTTCGACGATGGTCGATGGCAGCCCGACGTCAACGAAGTCGAAGATGGCGTCGGCGCCCGCATCCCACATCGCCAACACGTCGCGGTAGCGGCCGGCTCCGGTCAGCTTGCAGCCGACCACTCGCAGTCCGGCCTGCTTGAGGTGGCGAACGATGCGCTTCGCCGCCGTAGTCTTGCCGGCGGACATCGAGGTGCCGATGATCAGCACGGTGGGCGCGTCGTACGTGACGTGGGGGATCGGTCGCACAAAGTCGTTCATGACGAGCTTGCGGCCCTGGCGCAGGCAGTGCCCCCGGTAGTCGAGAGTCAGCAGAGGCGGCATCAGTGGGGCCAACGACGTCACCCGGCCGAACAGTCCCGCCGAGGTCATGGCGTGGAAGCGTTGCTCCGGCCCGATGGCCTCCCAGGTGCCGACCGCCTCGAGGGTGGCGCCGCGAATGCCGAAGGCGCCGACTACCAAGTCCTCCTTGACCAATTCGATCATGCGCCCGCTACGCAGCTCAACTCGCGATAGGGCTCCAGGGCGGGAAACGACCTCGCCGACGACGTAGTCGCCCGTCGCCCACTCTGATGGGTCGACCGGTGCGACCGAAAAGCCTTCTTCGGCTAGATCGGAAATCCGGGTGAGTGAGGAGAAGAAGTACTTGTTCACGAGGCGCTCCCTTCCACACGGTTGATGGGCTCCATCATCAAGGCTGCAAGCAAGGCACTGCGGCGGACAACGCTGTCCATGCTCACGTGCTCATGGGGAGCATGGGCGCCGTCGCCGACCGGGCCAAGGCCATCGAGCGTTGGGGTTCGTTGGCTGGTCGTGTTGCCATCTGAGCCGCCTCCGGCGGTGGACTCGTCCAACTCGACTCCAAGTTCCGCACCGATGCGCTGGGCGGCAAAGAACAGTTCGACGTTGCCGGGGGTACGCTCCATCGGGGGGCGACCAAATCGGCCGATCACTTGGAGCGACGTGCCCGGGGTACTCGGCTCTAGGGCGCGAATGGCGCGTTCGACGTGGATGGCGTCCTCGTGGCGGAGTACCCGAACGTCGACCACTGCCTCGCTGGTTGGCGCCACGACATTGGCGCGCAGTCCTCCCTCGATCATGCCGACGTTGACAGTGATGCCGCGCTCCGGGTCGTTGAGGGCGAAGAGCTTCTGGATCACCATGGAGAGTTCGAGGATGGCGCTCACCCCCTTCTCGGGGTCGAGGCCGGCGTGGGCGGCTTTGCCCTCGACGGCAACCGTGAAGC
Source organism: uncultured Acidimicrobiia bacterium (assembly GCA_963821095.1). GTDB lineage: Bacteria > Actinomycetota > Acidimicrobiia > Spongiisociales > UBA5794 > CAVPHV01. The sequence goes on from CAWGCJ010000018.1 coordinate 15,984, forward strand.
GACCGAGACCTTTTCTGGCCGTCTTCAGCTTCCCCTCAGGGCCCAACCCCGGTTCCATGATGAAGGCGCGACAGGAGAGGCGAGCCAGGCGGTCGATGGCCGGTCCGGATTCTCGCGAGCCGATCTCCTCGTCGCTGTTGATGAGAAAGATGGGTGCCGCCTGTGGCCGGCGATCCAAGCTGTTGACCGCCTCGAGGGCGAACAGCATCTGCACCAGCCCAGCCTTCATGTCGTACGTGCCCGGCCCGTGCATGGTTCCGTTGCCCATCTCGACGGGGCGGTCTTCCAAGGTGCCGACCGGCCAGACCGTGTCTGCGTGCCCGACGAGAAGCTGGACCGGCGTGTGAGCGGTTCGCCATCGGGGCACGGCGAAGAGGTAGCCACCTGTGTCATGCCCCCGCACCCGCCGGGTGCGCATGCCGCGGCGCTCCAACTCGATCGAGAGGCGATTGAAGATCGGGTCAAGGCGACGCGGTTCTGTCGAGGGTGTTTCCATCTCGACGAGATCCGTCAGTAGGACGAGCATTTTGCTGCGGTGGGTTTCCACCTCTTCGAGGAGGCGGGTGGCCGGCGACTCGGCCACTGTGGTCATCGCTTCCATCCGGCGTGGAAGGGGAAGTGGAGGCCTCCTCGCACCGTGGAGAAGTGATCTGGGGAAAGAAACGCGAGAAGGGGCGAGGCGGCCAGCACGTCGGCGTCGTCACGGTCGGGGTCCCGCAGCGCTTCCCGGTGGACCCGCGCCGCCACGATGCGACCGATGACCAGGCTATTTTCGTCGAGCTCGTCGACGATCCGGTCGAGGCGGCATTCGAGATGGAGTGCGCTGCCCTCGACGACGACGCCGGGCACGGCGTCGGCGCGTCGTGTCGGGATGGCCGCCAGAGAGGGCTTGCCTCCTTCGGTATCGCGCGGTGCCGAAGCCAAGCTGGCCTGCACGATCTGGCTTGGCCTCAAGTAGCTGACCGTGAAGACTTCCTCGCGGACGACGTTGCGATAAGTGGCGTGGCTCGGGGTACAGACGAAGCCGAACAGATTGCCCCACGAGGCCGGCCCGACCAGGTGTTTTGGTGCGAGGTCCGCTGTCCCGTCCGGCTCGGTCGTGCCAACCATGACCAGTGGGGCGACCAGGAAGAACCGTTCCCAGATCGGATCGTCGGTGCTCAGACTCACATACCGATCTTGGTTGGCGGATTCACTCACAGGCGACCTCCCGGTGCGCTCGGCGTCACGATATGCGACCGTCTAGGGAGCAAGATAGGGGAGAAGGTCATACCGGCGCGGGCACGCGCTGGTCCGTGCATTGCGCGATCCACGCTGCGCGTCGAACCCCGCTACCGATCGGGGGCTGTCCTTCTGTTCCTCGCGCGGTCTGGGTTTCAGTTTCGGGTGGCCGATTTGCGCGGCGCCTGCCGAGCGCGGGGCATGTTCCGTCTTTGTTAAGGGGGCGTTCACTGGGGTGTCAGGTGCCGGGGTCATGGTGAAGGCACGCAGTGGCAGAGGGTCACTGCCGAAGGGAGTCTTCATGACACGCAAGCTGCTTGTTCTGCTCGCGGCCGGGGCCATTGCAATGGTCCTCGTCGCACCGGCGGCGACGGCGTACAGCTCGCCCAGCCATTCGAGCGCGGTGTACGAGGTGACGATCACCAACTTGACCGATGGTCAGCCGCTGTCTCCGGCCGTGGTTGCCACCCACCGACCGGGGGTTCGCCTCTTCCGTGAGGGGCACCGTGCCTCGGACGCTATCGAGTCAATTGCGGAGAACGGCGACCAGTCGCTCGCCGTTGCTGCGCTCGAAGCGAGCGATCGGGTGACGGACGTGGTCGATGTGGGAGCGCCACTGACGCTTGCCGGAACGACCGTCGGTGACTTTACCGATTCCGCCACCTTCAAGATCGAGGCCGGCCGCTGGGATCGGTTGTCGTTTGCTTCGATGCTCATCTGTAGCAACGACGGATTCACCGGGCTCGACGCCATCAAGCTGCCTAAGAGGGGCAACGGAACCGTCACGCACTACGCGGCGGCATACGACGCAGGGACCGAACGGAACACCGAGGTCAGCGAAGACATCGTTGATCCGTGCAGTGCCCTCGGACCCGTGGCGCTTCCCGGCGATCCGGATGGCAACAACAATGACGGCATCAACACCCACGACCGGATCCGCATGCACAAGGGCGTGCGCGGCTCGGGCGAACTTGGCCCGGAGCACGCCTGGGATGGCCCGATCGCGATGGTCGAGATCACGCTGGTCGGCGATGCGGCCTACGTGCACGACTACACGGTGACACTGCAGAACCTGACCACGGGCCAGCCGTTGTCGCCTGCGGTCGTTGCCACCCACAGCCCTCGCATGGGGATCTACGAACTCGGTGAGCCGGCATCGGCCGACATCGAGGCGATCGCTGAGAACGGCGACAACAGCGGAGCCCTGGCCTCGCTGGGTGGCTCCGGTTGGGTGACCGATGTGGTCAACGCCGGCGTGCCGCTCACGCCCTACGGAACGACGGTTGCCGACTTCACCGACTCAACCGAGTTCAACATCACCGCCCGCAAGTGGGACCGCGTGTCCTTGGCGTCGATGTTGATCTGCACCAACGACGGCATCGTCGGGGCGGATAGTCTGCCCCTGCCGCGCTCAGGTTCGGCCACGTACTACCTACTGGGGTACGACGCTGGGACGGAGATGAACACGGAGCTGAGCGCCGACTTGGTAGATCCGTGCAGTGCGCTCGGACCGGTTGCCCTCGATGGTGATCCCAACGGGAACAACAACGACGGGATCGACACGTCCGATCCGATCGGGTTCCACCCCGGGATTGCCGTCTCGGGTGACCTGCTCGAGGCGCATGGTTGGATGGGTCCTGTGCTGGCACTGACCATCACCCGCAACTGACGCAACCACTGCAACCAAACGGAATGAGGGGCCGGAAGACCGGCCCCTCATTCGCGTGCTGTCTGTGGGATGGCGCCGGTGTGGAGTGGGTGAGATCGGCGCCCAGACAGCTGGTGTTGGTGGTGAAGGAGAGTTTAGGTTGCAGTGCGCAACTAGTTGGACGTCTTCGCCACCAACAGGGGGGCGGACCATGCGGCCCGCCCCCCTTGTTGGTTGTTCTGTGGTCCGTTGTGCCTATCGTCCGTAGTTCCCTCGGCTGGCAAGTGCCTTCGCGAGGCCGGCGCGGTCGCCTCCTGCCGCCTGCGTGGTGGCCGCCGGAGTGCCGGACTCACCGCAGCCGATGAGTTCGTTGTCGACACCGAGGTCGACAACCTCATGGCCCCACCAGGCGCACTCGACTGTGTTCTCCGCCGTCATCGGCCGCAGGAAGATGTCCGCTTCGGCATATTCGAAGTGCGGGAACCAGTTCTTGGCGACGCGCCAGCCGGTCGTCGGGTAGACCGGGACGAACTCCCCAGCCTCTTCGTCGAAGAAGCCAAGGGGTTCTAGCGTGATGCCACTGACGGCCTTGCCGGTGATCTTGTTGTTGAGGATCCTTCCGTCTGTGCCGACGGCGACGATCCCGTTGAACGGGGTGTCGTCGATCTCGATCTTGTTCCAACCGATCTTGGTGTTCAACATCGGTTCTCCGTCGAAGGGGCCGAGGTCGATCGCGCCGATTCCGTCGGCGCCGTCGACAGCGCGGATGTGGTTGCGGATGATCTTCATCGTCGTCGGTGACTCACCGGGATCCCCGAAGGCGAGCACGCCCCAGGAGTGTGCCTCGTCGATGTGGTTCTGCCCGATGACCGTTCTGCCCCCGGAGCTGTTCTCGTGGACCACGCCCACCGTGACGTTCTTGATCACATTGCCCTGCCACGGGTAGCGGCCGCCAACGTAGTTGTGCGAGTCCTTCTGGCCGCCGAGGATCACCGCGACGTCATGGCCATCGAAGTGTGACCCACGGATGATCGTGGTGCCGCGCAACTGAGCGGGGCAGTCGCCGAAGATGTCACCGATGGGTGGTCTGGCCACGACGCCGAAGAGGAATCCGCCGATCTCAACCTCAGGAAGCGTGAAGTCCGGGTACCCATCGCCGGGGCTGTCCACCCCGATGCCGTACACCTGCAGGCGGTGGTCAACGACGTCGGGGCACACCCCGTCGGCGCGGAAGTCGAGTGGTAGCCAGCAGCGCAGTAAGGCTCCGATTGATGATCGCCACGCCGGGCGCCGGCTCAATGATCTCCCACGGCTCCTCGCATGCCGCTTCGCCACCGACCTCGAACTTGAGGTCCTTGACCATGACGTCGCTGGCGGCGAATGTCAGCACGGCCAGGTCGTTGGCCTCTGCTCTACGCGCCACGCAGTCGAGGCCGTCGGGCAAGGTCTTGAGCGTGGTCTCTTCCCTGCCTTCGCCCTTGAATACGCCGTGGAAGCCTTCCGCTTCCAGGAACGACGTGTAGTAGTCGCCGTCGACCAGCATCACCTTGGCCCACGGCATCGCTACGCCGAGATCCAAAGCACATTGCAGGTTGGTGGTGTCGTCGCCGCCGGATGGCAGCACGGTGATGTTCTTGCCGTCAACTTGTACGTAGTCCGAGTCACACCCTGAACCGGTGTGATTGTCTGCCGCGGCCGGTGCTACCAACAACACGGATGTCATCAGGGCCAGCGCGGCGAGCGCGATCACGCTTCTGCGTGAATGCATATTCCCTCCAAGCTTGTCTCCCCCTCGTGCGGCGGGAGCCTCACGCAGCCCGTGGAGGTTTTGGTCGGTTCCCCAGAGGAAACGATGTCCCAGTGGTTGATGGGCTGCTCTTTCAACCTACCTATCGGATTGCCGTGATGTGGAAGATTCTTCACAATGAAGTGGGGGCGGACCGGTCCTGGTCCGCCCCCACTTCAAATCGTTGCCTAGGTTGTTGCCGCTACCGGCCGAACCGTGTGGGGATCGGCTTGGCGGTGGCTCGGTCGAACCGGCGCCCTGCACCGCAGCGAACGGGGCGGGTGCGGTGGCGCATCCGATGAGTTCGTTGTTGAGGCCGAAGTCGAGGACCTCATGGCCCCACCAGGCGCACTCGACCAGGTTGTCTTCGGTGGCGTCCCACAGCACGATGTCGGCCAGGCCGAACTCGAAGTGCGGGAACCAGTTCCGGGTGACGTGCCATCCCTGTGATGGGTAAATGGTGACGAACTCGCCGAGGTCTTCGTCAAAATACCCGATGCCGTCGATCATGATGCCGCTGCCGGCGGCACCCGTGATCTTGTTGCCCTTGATCACACCATCAGTACCAATGACGTAGATCCCGTTGTATTCGCTGTCGACCAACTCGATCTGGTTCCAACCGATTAGGGGATCGATCTGGGGCTCTCCGCCCTCTGCGGGTCCAAAATCGAATACGCCAATACCATCCGCGCCGGACTGGCCAAGGATCTTGTTCCGCTTGACGACGAACCTGCTCGTCTCCCCGTCGCCCGGGTGACCCTCCGCCAGCACACCCAAGAAGTGGACATCGAGGATGGCGTTGCCTTTGACCTTCACGGTGGCATTGCTGCTGGCGGCCGTGGCGACTCCGACACCTGCGTTCTCAATCGTGTTGCCATGCCAGGGTTCCCATCCACCGATCATGATGTTCGAGTCCTCGGTGTCGCCGACGAACATCGCAAAAAGCTGACCTGAGAAATGCGAATTCCTCACTAGGACTGGACCACGAAGTCTGGTTGCGCATTCCGCTTCCTGGTCGAGGCCGGGCTGTCCAACCAAGATCCCCGGATCTGAACCCTGTGATCGACTCCCCGGGCTGAAACTCGCTCTCCACGCCGATCCCGTAGACCCGAAATCGATGTTCGACGTCCGGAGGGCATGTCTCGTCGGCCCGGAGACGGGTTGTGGCAAACAAACCGATGACGCTCTCCTCTTCGAAGGGGTTCGGCACTGCACAGGCCTTCTCACCACCAATGCCAAAAGTGAGACCCTTGACCATGACGTCGCTGGCGGCGAAGGTCAGCAGCGCCGTGTCCCCGGCCTCGTCGAACCGAGCAGCACAGTCGAGGCCCCCAGGGCCGTCGGGCAACGTCAGGAGCCGGGTGTGCTCTCGACCGGCACCCATGAAGACGCCGGCGAAGTCCTCGGCTTCGAGGAAATTGGTGTAGTAGTCGCCGGCGACGAGCATGATCTTGGCCCAATCTCGGGCGGCTCCGTAGTCCAGAGCGCATTGGAGATTGTCCGTATCGTCGACACCGTTGGGTAGCACGGTCACCATGTAGGGCCATTCGTGGATTTGGACGTACTCCGAGTCGCAAGGGTTGCCGGATTCTCCTCCGGTGCCGGCGGCTGGTGCCATGAACAGCACGGATGCCACGAGCATCATGACGACGAGTACGAACCCACTGTTGCGCGTTCGCATGTTCCCTCCACTCTTGTTCTCTCGCGTTTCTCAGCGACCCGACCTGTAGCGGGATGCCCAGGGACGGTTCAGGGTTGTACGAGAGAAACTGGTGCCCTTCCCCCTTCCCCTTTCGATCAGGCCACCACTCGCCATCGTGGGGATGGGCCTCGGCCAGGCCAGGGGGAAACGGCCTCATCGGGTTCGAGTGCGATCGTTGCCGTCCGCAACTACCCTGACCGAATGGAGCCAACCCGCACCCAGATCACCCCCGCCAAGATGCACGCATGGCGAACGTTCCTCACGACCCATGCCGCAGTCATCGATGCCCTGGGCAAGGACATGGAGTCCGCCATCGGCTTGCCGCTCACCTGGTACGAAGTGCTGCTCATTCTGAAGGAGTCCGATGATGGTCGGCTCCGTATGCACGAACTGGCCGAGTCGCTGCTGCTCAGCCGAAGTGCCGCTACACGGTTTGTCGACCGGATGGAGGCCGCCGATCTCGTCCGCAGAGAGAGTTGTCTCGCCGATGGGCGGGGCACCTTCGTTGTGATGACGGACCACGGTCTGGACACCTTTCGCCGGGCGGCGCCGGTGCACCTCGCCGGGATCGATCGTTACTTCACCGGGAACATCACCACCGAAGAAGCCAATGAGATGGTGGAGTCGTTTGGCCGTGTCCTCGATGGGCTGGCCACCGAGCCGCAGGGCTAGAAGTCGCCCAGAGCCCGGCTCACCGCTGCGACGGCCTCGTCAACATCGTCAACGCAGGTGACCAGGGTTCCGTCCGTAGCCAGATCCTCGGACAGGTCGGCAACGATTCGCCGCCACCGATCCCCGACGGCGATCACCGGCTTGGCGGTCTCCTCTGAGAATTGGGCGACAAACGCGACGTTCCAGGCGATCACCAGTTCGGCGAGCGTGCCGATGCTGCCGTCGAGCGCAATCGCGCCGTCAGAGCGGGCGAGCATGACATGGATTCGCTCAGTGAGCGTGGCGGTGGGCACCTCTTCGGCCACGAACACATTTGCTCCAATCCTGCCGGAAAACACCTCTGGAGCCGTGAACCCGATGACATGGCCGCCGGCCTCGGCGGCTCCCCGCGAGACGGCCTCCATGATTCCGCCGTAACCGCCGGTGGCGACGGCAAACCCCGCCGCGGCGAGGCCGGAGCCGCAGCGCACGGCGGCCCCCCAGTCGGGATGATCAGGAGGTGTCTGTGACGCGCCGAAGACGGCGATCACCGGTGAGTTCGTTGTCATAGCCCCGGAAGATAGTTGTGGTCCTGGTCGGGCACCACGCCGGCCGGGTCCGGAGCCGATTCCACCCGGAGTTCGGTGAGCATCACCAGGCAACTCCCGGCCAGGAGCATGAAGGAGGCGATCGCCGCCAGGTTGGCGCGGCGAGCGGCATCCAGCGTCTCGCCACCGATCACGGCGCCGATCAGCGTGGCGGCGACAAACCCAACGATCCCGGCCACAACCATGATCTTGCGCGTGTTCGGTCGGCGTCTCATCGGGTTGTAGCGCACCCAGGTTGCGGAGAGGATCGCGGCTGAGGTCCCCACGAGGTAGACCATGGGGCGGATCCACCCGTCGAACGCGTCTCGGGCGCCATCGACTCTGGCGAGTGACCCGCGTCCATCTTCGACCGCGGCCAGCCGCCAGTTGACGACGATGAGGACAAGGGCCGCTGCAGCAGCCAACACGATCAGGATGACAAGCACCGGCGTGAGGAGATGCCCGACGTCCCGTCCCGAAGGACGGCCCGCCGGCATGGCGCCGCGCTCCCTGAGCTCACGGCGTGACACGTGCGTCGCAACCGTGGGTTGGAGGACGATACCGGTCGGGGGCTTGGCGGAGGATGCCATGACCCCGCGACGTTACCTCGTGGCTGGTTGCCGCCGGGGAGATAGCGACACCGTCACGACACGACAGCGCCCCTGCGGAGAGGGGCGCTGTGTGGAGGAGGAGAGAGTGCTCTCCGCCGGATTGGCTCCGACAGGTGAGCTGGTTCCCTGGTTCATCATCAGGAACGCACCCGAAGCAGGAATCGTTCCCAAAAACAATCTGAAAAGGACTACTCGGTGGCAGCCGGGTCGTTGTCGCCGGAGTCGTCGGAGGGAGCGTGGTTCGCGGTGACCGCCGATTGGTCGGGGTCGACCGGGTCCGGGCGAGGCTCTCCGCAACGAAGATGGACCTGGTTGAACTCTGCCTCGGCCGGTTGGACGCCCGCATCCACCTCGTAGTGAAGGACCCCGTCCGAGCACCCGGAGCGAACTGAGCCGTCCCGATGCCACACCCGCAGCTTCACCGAGGTCTGGACTTCCTCACCACCGGGGATGTCGTTGAGGCCGAGGTCGGCTGCTTCCTCTTCAATGAGGTCCTCAATGCTTGGCGTGGTGCGCTCCGGCTCGAACTGCTGGATCTTCTTGTGCTGCTTCGCCATCGGCTTCTCATCGACCCACTCGTTGCGCTTGACGAACATTCGTCCGAGGGTGAAGGTGATTGCGACCACGACAATCAAAATCCCAACTGCAAGCTCCATCTCGTTGTCTGCTCCCCGTGCGCTCTCTTGTCCGGCTAGGCCTCTTGCCCTGCCATATCGTTGATCGTCACTGCGATGATCTCGAGCTCCTCAGAGCCCGTGTTTGTTATGTGATAGCTGGTATCCGTCGCCAGCGACAGGTGCCCGCCGGGGGTGAACTCTTGGCTGGAGTCGCCGTCGAGGATCACCGCGGTACCGGCCATCACCACCCATTCTTCGGCAAGTGCGCCGCTCGGCTGGAGTGTGAACTCCGCTCCGGGCGCAACTACTAGTCGGCGCACTGCGCCGTTGGGTCCGGCGTCAAAACGGTGCTGTCGGCCCCATGCCTGGGTTTCCGTGGCGGGTGTGATCACCTCGGTGCGTTGTGCCGCTTTGAGTTGATCGACCACGAGGCGCACGTCCTGGACACGTGAACGCGGCGCGACCAGCACCGCGTCGGGGGTTTCGACGATGACGACGTCGGTGACATCTATCGCCGCGACCAGCCGGCTCTGTGCTCTGATGTACGAGCCGGCGGCGTCGATGGCGATCACGTCACCCTGGATGACGTTGCCGGCCTCGTCCTTGTTCGCCACGTTCCACAGCGCCGCCCAGCTGCCGACATCGTTCCATCCTGCCGCCAGTGGTACGACAACGGCTTCGGAAGTGCGCTCCATCACGGCATAGTCGATCGAATCCGAGCGGCACGCCGCGAACGCAGTCGGCTCCAGATGGAGGCCACCATCGAGTTGCCCACCCTCCACTGCGGCCTCGGTGGAGGCGAGGATGTCCGGTCCATACTTCTCGAGTTCCTCGAGGAAGCGAGAGGCACGGAACATGAACATCCCGCTGTTCCAGTAGTAGTCACCGCTCTCCACATAGCGGGCCGCCGTCGCGGCGTCGGGCTTCTCGACGAACGCAGCCACTTCGTAGGCGTCGGATGCGACCCGGGTGCCGCGATGCACGTACCCGTAGCCGGTCTCGGCGTACTCGGGGATGATTCCGAACGTCACCAGTTTGCCGGCGGCGGCCTGCGTGGCGCCGACGGCCATCGCACTCTGGAACGCGGCCTCGTCGCCGATAACGTGATCGGCCGGCAGGATCAGCAGAGTCGGATCGGCACCTGCTTTGGCTTCGATCAGCGCTGCAGCGGCGACCGCCGGGGCCGTGTTGCGGCCCATCGGCTCGAGGATGATACGGGTGGGGTCGAAGCCGGCGTTGGCCAGTTCGTGGGCGACCAGGTGTTGGTGGAGGTGGCTGCAGACGACAACAGGGTCGGCGATGCCGGCAATACCGTCCAGCCGATCGATCGTCGCCCGCAGCATGGTGCGATCGTCAACCATGGCGAGCAATTGCTTTGGCTCTGCGGAGCGCGAGACCGGCCAAAGCCGGGTACCGCTTCCGCCCGAGAGGATGACAGGGACTATTGATTCAAGGCTCATGGTCGCCAATGTATCGAGTTGTGGTGTCCGCGGCGAGTAGCGGCACTCGGGTCGTCGTTCGGGACGCAGCGTCGTAGTCTGCGGCGGCACGCTGAGGAGGTGCCATGTCCTTCGACCCAATGTTGGCCCGCATGCAGTTTCCCGCCCTGCGCCGTCGGGTAGGATGGGCGGGCTGCGCTGTATCTCGATGGACCGGGAGGAACCCAGGTACCGCGGACCGTCATCGACGCCATGGCCGGGTTCATGGAGGCCGGGGGAAGCAATCACGGCGGCCCATTCGTCACCAGCCGCGAGACCGACGCCACGGCGGCCGCAGCTCGCGAGGCCATGGCGGACTTGTTCAACGCGGCGCGCCCGGAGGAGATCTCGTTCGGTCAGAACATGACGAGCATCACGTTGTCGGTGAGTAGGGCGTTGTCGCGCACCTGGGAGCCGGGCGACGAAATCGTCGTCACGAGACTCGACCACGACGCCAATGTATCGCCCTGGATGATTGCGGCTCGTGAAGCTGGGGCAACGGTGCGCAAGGTCGACTTCGACGCCAACGCCGGTTGTAGCCTCGACCCAGCCGCCGTCGCAGCGGTTCTTGGGCCGAAGACGCGACTCGTGGCGGTCACCCACGCCTCCAACGCGGTCGGCACGATCGTCGATGTCGCCGCGGTTACCGCCGCGGCACATGAGGTTGGCGCGCTCGTCTACGTGGATGCGGTCCACTACACACCGCACGGTTCCGTCGATGTCCAGGCCACTGGATGTGACTTCTTGGCGGCGTCCTCCTACAAGTTCTTCGGGCCCCACACCGGCGTGCTGTACGGGCGGTACGAGCTTGTCGACCAGCTGGAAGCGGTGAAGATTCGGCCTGCACCCGACGAGCCGCCCGGGAAGTGGGAGACCGGTACGCAGAGCTTCGAGAGCTTGGCCGGAGTGGCTGCCGCCGTCGACTATCTCGCAGAATTGGGGACCGGGGCGAATCGGACGGGCCGCGTTGCGATCACGATGGGATCCACCCAGCAGTACGAGGAAGGGTTGAGTCGTCGGTTCCTCGATGGCATCGCTGGCGTCGAAGGGGTCACCCTCTACGGCCAAACGGGACCGACCGGCCGAACGCCGACGTTTGCCGTCGCCGTCGCCGGCTTGAGCGCGGATGAGGTGGCGGAGCGGCTGGGCGAGAAGGGCATCTTCGTCTGGGCCGGCCACTACTACGCCCTCGAGGTCATGTCCTCACTTGGCGTTCTCGACAGTGGCGGCTTGGTCAGGATCGGCTTCGTCCACTATTCGCTGCCCGAGGAAGTGGACATTGTCGTCGAAGGTCTAGCGCGATTGGCAGCGGGCCGCAGCTTGGACGACTTGCCGGATCTGGCGTAGGCGCCCAACACTCCGATAGCGAGCGGGTTCTGGGCGGGCTCGCCTGCGTCCGGCCCCAACCGGGGCTCGTCAGTGATCCTGAGACCTACGGCGTCCAACCTTGGTTCGACGCAGCGTCTCCATCTCGTCAACGATGTCGCGCTCTTTGGCGTCACCGAGATGGGGGAGATTGGCCGAACGCCTGACGTAGCGGGAGGTGCCGTAGGTGCCGTCGTCTTCGAGAGTCGACCCCGTCAGTACCACCGTGATGTCTTCGCGGACATCGATGGCGATTCGGTGTTTGTCTTCGGGTCGTTGGTCCGTCATGTTGCCTCTTGCTCCCCCGAGTGCGCCCTGTGGCGGCGCCAACGTTCTCTGTTGCCATTATGGACCCAAAGGTGCGGTAGTGGCAGGGTCATTCGGCCCGGCACCAAAGAACTGCTCCCTTGGCACGGGTCCGACAGGATTCTCTCCCGATCGCCGTCGCCGAAAGGCGGGCCGTGGGGTGTTCCGCCCTTCAGCGCTGGGTGAAGAGGTAGCGGCGCAGCGCCTCGAGTTCGTCGTAGTCCTTGTCGGTGGCTTCTGCGTGGGGGCGTCGGGTGCCGGGAGCCGTCACGTCGGACTTGCCTCGTTTGTCGTGATGACGATTCGAACGGGTACCGGAACGCTGATCGGGCTTCACATTGTCTGGCATCGTGGTGCCTCCGTGGCGGGGGCGGCGTTTCGACGCTTGCGTCAAAACGCGACACAAGGGTTGTGACCCCCTGATCCTGCACCTGCGCCGGTCGGTAACACCAGGGGCCAAATGCCCCTGGCAATGGGTCGGCCGCCTCGCTGCGGCGAGCGCCTACGTTGCCTCTTCGTCAACCACGGGCTGCGGTTCGAGGAGAAAAGCAAGCTCGACCCGGGAGTCACCGCTGCCGAAGGCGGTGATGGTGTCGCCCTGTTCGATGATGGTGTCGCCGTGGGGGATGATCACCCTGGTGCCCCGTCGAATCGACACCAGCGTGGCGTCCTCCGGCCAGGTGAGTTCCTTGACCCGCTTGCCGTGAGCGTACGAGTCGGCCATCACCGGCATCTCGTAGAAGGCGGCGCCGGGTTGGGTGCGCACCCTGGCACGTTCGCGGTAGAGGTGGCGATCGGTAGTTGACCCGAGGGCATGGTGGTAGGCCCGAACCACGCTCTCGCGACGGAACATCCCGACGAACTGGCTCGGATCGTCGTCGGACACCACGGGCAAGCGTCCGACCCCGAGTGCCGCCATGCGGGCCAGCGCGGCAGAAACCGGCATCGACGGAACCACCGTGATCGGGTGAGGCGTCATGATGTCCGCCACCGTGAGGTCCGGCGAAGGGCCGCCGCGGCGGGCGACATCGCTGACGGTGAGGATTCCGACCAGGTGCCTGTCATCGTCGACGACGGGCAGTCCGTGGTGGTGGGAATCTTCGAGGATCTGCTCAACGACGTCGGCCGTCGTCGTGGTGTCAAGCAGTATGCCCGGCCACTTCATGACCTCGCCAACGGTGACGGTGTCGAGCAAGTCGATGTCCTCGCGGCGCAGCAGATGGATACCCCTGCGGCGCAGCGGCATGGTGTAGACGCTCTCGGGATGCATGCGGTCGGCCAGCAGGGTCGCCAGGGACGTTGCCAACATGAGCGGTAGCACCAACCCGTAGTCGCCGGTGATCTCGAATACGATCAGGATCGAGGTGAGGGGAGCCCGCGCCATCGCGGCGAACACCGCCGCCATGCCGACAATGGCAAAGGCTCCCGAGTCGAGGGTTGAGAAGCCCCAAATCGGGCCGACCACAAAGGCCAGTGCGGCGCCCAACGAGGCACCAATGAAGAGGCTCGGCATGAAAGTCCCGGCCGATCCGCCGCCCGATCTGGTGAGGGCGTTGGTGACCATCTTGGCGAGCGCAACCAGAAGGAGAACCCACCAGACCTTCTCGGTTGTCGTTGACGAGTCAAGCAACTCTGCGACGTATTCCTGTCCGGTGCCGAGGGCGTCGGGCGCTACCAGTCCGATCCCGGCGACCATCAGACCGGCCACAACGGGCCGCACCCATCGAGGGCGGTTCTCGGTCCAGGTCTGGGTCGACACCCGGTCGAGGATCTTCAGAAACAGCAGGGCGGAAGCGACGGCCAGCAGCCCGAGCAGGGCGTAGAGAAGGAGTTCGGCGGGCACTAGGGCCCGATGGACCGGAGCGCTCAAGATGGCGTCCTCGCCGACCAGGCTGCGGGTGGTGACCGCGGCGGCGACCGATGCGATGACCACGGCGTTGAGGTGGCGTACGGCAAAGTTGCCGAGCATCACCTCCATGGCGAAGAGCATGCCGGCGATGGGCGCCGCAAACGATGCCCCGATTCCGGCGCCGGCTCCCGCCGCGATCAGGCTACGGATCTGGTCTTCTCCGAAGCGGGAGTAGCGAGCCACGGAGGATCCGATCGTGCCGCCAATCATGGTGGCCGGGCCCTCTCGACCACCCGAGCCGCCGACTCCGAGCGTGGCGATAGTGGCGCCGATCTTGGCAAAAATGGTTCGGGTAGGTAGGTAGCCACCGTGCAGCGACAAACCGGTCATGGTCTCGGTGACGCCGCCACTCTCGACCTCGTGCCCAAAGCGGCGGGCGATGAGCCATGAGATCGTGATTCCGATCGGCACCAGGGCGAGCAGCACCCAGCGGCCCTCCGCGCCGATCCCGTCTTCCCTCAAGTCGGCGCCTTGCTCGACGCACCACTCGGTGATCGACTTCACCCAATCGATCCCGATGACGAGGAGCGCGGCAGACAGCCCTACCAGGATTCCCACGGCCAGTGAGGCCGCCAGAAAGGCGGGGGCGCCGCTCGTATTGAGGGTTTGGCGCGCTCTGGATCGCCACGTTTGGCTCATAACGTCTGCACGGTACCTGGGTTGTCGCCGCCGGCAAGCATGCCAGGTACCAGCGCTGGGACTGCGTCACGGCCATCGTGTACCGTCGCCGCATGGAAGGGCACACCTACGCGATCGGAGAACTGTCCCAGTTGATCGGCCGTACTCTCGGTCGTGCCTTCCCCGAAGAGGTCTGGGTCAGAGGCGAAATCCGTGACCTGAGCCGATCGAAGTCGGGGCACGTGTACTTCTCGCTGGTCGACCCCAGCGACGACACCGGGGCCGTCCCCACGGCTCTCATGCCGGTGACGCTCTTCGAAAGCGACCGTGACGCCGTGAACCGAGCGTTGCTGCGGGCCGGGGCCGGTCGGATGAGCGACGGAACCGAGGTGCGGATCCGGGGCCGGGTCAACCACTACGCAGCCCGCGGCACGGTGCAGATTCGCATGACCTGGATCGACCCCGACTACACGTTGGGACGTCTTGCCGCCGAGCGGGAGCGCCTCATTCGCACCCTGGCGGGGGAGGGCTTGCTCGAGCGGAACCGGGCGCTGCCGTTCCCGGTGGTCCCGCTGCGCGTCGGGTTGGTGACCAGCGTCGGCAGCGCGGCCCATGCCGACTTCATGCAGGAGCTCGAATCGAGTGGTTTTGGGTTCCGCCTCATCCTCGTCGATTCGAGGGTGCAGGGTCCTGATGCTGAAGGTTCGCTCATCTCGGCGCTGGAGGCCGTTGGCGCCGCCGGTGCTGATGTGGTCGCGATCGTTCGCGGGGGAGGTTCTGCCTCGGATCTGGCCGCCTTCGACCGCGAGACGGTGGCGCGGGCAGTGGCGATGATGCCGATTCCGGTGGTGACCGGGATCGGGCACGAAATCGACGAAACGGTGGTCGACCGGGTGGCGGCGCGTGCCTTCAAGACTCCGACGGCGTGCGCGGCGGCCATCGTTGCACAGGTCGGGTCGTTTCGAGATTCCGTCGATGTCGTGGCCGATCGGATCGGTGCCGCGGCAACCGCCGGAATCGCCTCAGCCGGTCGTAGCCTCCACGTGGCCTCGCTTCACCTCGGCCGCTCCGTTCGGGACCGTCTCAGCCTGGCCGCCGGCCGGCTCGAGGGGACCGATCGCAGGCTGCGGCGGGGAGCCGCGGTGCGAACGGCGGGCGGGCAGGCTGCGCTCGCCGCGGTGGCGGATCGTATCGCCCGGGCCGGGCGCCACCACCTCGCCTTCGAGTCGGCCGCGCTTGACGTGGTGCAGGGCAAGCTCGCAGATGACGCCCGCCAGGCATTGGTCGCATCGCGTCGACGGGTGGACACTGCAGCCGATGTGGTTGCAGCTTCCGATCCGCACCGCCTGCTGGCCCGGGGCTGGTCGGTGACCCGGGACGAAGCCGGCGGATTGGTGCGAACCCCGGCAGCGGTCGCCGCCGGAGAAGCGCTGGAAACCACAGTGGCCGGGGGGACGATAATGAGCAGGGTGGTCGCGTCGGGCGACGCAACCCAACGTGCGACCAGCGGTGGCGAGGAGACAACAACGTGACCGAACAGAACACCAGCCCCGGCTACGCAGCTGCGATGGCGGAGTTGGAGGAGATCCTCGAGCAGATCGAGGGTGATGAAGTCGATGTCGACGCGCTGTCCGTCCTCGTCACCCGCGCCGTGGAACTGATCCGTTTCTGCCGAACCCGGATCGATGCCACCCGCATGGAGGTCGAGACGGTGATCGCAGCACTCGACGAGCCGGGCGCCGATCAGCCGGGGTAGGTTTGCCAGACAGGTTTTGTGACCGTGATCGCTCGAGAGGATGCTGATGGACACGCCAGATACCACCGCCACACACACGACGGCTCGTTTTGGGTTCTTCCCCTTCGTTGTCGCCGACCAGGTTGAGGTTCGCCAAGCCGGAGTCACCGCGGCGATCAGCGGAGGCGACTACACCGTTGAGCAAGGCGGAACGCAGTTCGCCGTGGTCGGCGGCTCGCTCTCCATCACCCAGGGGGGCTCCCAAGCCCTCATCGTCGGCGGCGACGCCACCATCACCCAAGGCGGCGCGCTGGCGATGATCAGCAAGTCGGTCAAGGTTGACCACGGAGTCGTTGGGTTCCTGCTCGCTCCCAAGGCCGAACTGGTGGAGTCGACCGTGGTGTTCACGCCGCAGGCCGCTGCGGCCCTTGGTGGAGCGCTGGCAGTCGGAGTGGGTATGGTCGGCTGGTTGCTGAGCCGCCGCTCGCGCTCCGGCTGATCTGGGCCAGCCTGCATGTCTGCCTCGTCGCTGGGCGGCGTCGATCGCGCTCCTACCTGGGCAGGGTCCGGTTATGGGCGGATGACGGCGGCCAATTAGCCTCGCTCGAGCATGACGAACTCTGCTGTGCCGCTGTCCCGGGACCAGATCCTCGCCTTCCGGCGAAGGTTGGCTGGCTGGATTCACGCCTGTCTTCCGGGATGCGGTCGCTTCGTCGGGTCGGGTGGGCTGGGTTGCAGGACTCGATGCCGAGAGCGGCTGCGCTCTCGGTGAATGCCCGGATGGAGCAGACCGCGTCGTCGGTTTGGGAGAATCCAGCATTCGTGCAGGTGTGGGGGCCCAGGTACAGCGCCTATGTCATTCCCAAGCGGGACCTTGCGGTGTTCACCCTCGGGAGACTCCCGGATAGCGCCAAAGGCCGAGACAGGGCATACGGCCTGGCAGCAGAATTGAATGCGTTCCTCGACGGTCGAGCAGTGCCATTTGGGGAGGCAGGGAGAGCGATCGGTTGCCACCCGAACCAACTCAGATACGCCGCGACAACCGGCACCGTTCTGATTCGGTGGGACGGGGCCAAACAGCCAACCGTGCGGACCGTGGCCCCACCGGAGGTTGATCCGGCTGATGCTCGGAGGGAACTCGCGCGCAGGTACCTCCATGTGTTCGGCCCTTCAACGGCTGAAGCGTTCGGGGCATGGGCGGGAGTTCGGCCACAGGCAGCCATCGCCACATTTGAGAACCTCTGCCGATCGCTGACCTCGGTTGTGACCCCGATCGGGTCGGCGTGGCTGCTGAACCGGGACGTTGACACCGTGCGCGAACCATCCCAGTCCGATGGTGTCGTTCGCCTCCTGCCAAGCGGCGACACCTACTACTTACTCAGGGCGAAGAGCGTTCCCTGCTTGTCCCGAGACGCAGCCCAAAGAAACCTGCTGTGGACATCCAGAGTGTGGCCCGGTGCCATCCTCGCCAACGGCGAAATCGTCGGAACTTGGCGGCGTGCGAAACACACCATCACCGCGCACCCATGGAGGCGCCTCTCGAGCGAGGTCAGAGATGCCGTCGAGGCCGAGGCGAGCATCGTTACCCCTCCCCGAAGCCGCCGACATCACAGTCGAGTGGGTATGACCACCGCGCAGAGCTGCCGGTCGTCCTACGAGAGTTCGTTCCGTTGGACGTAGCTGTTGCGTACGTCCTGGACCAACTCCCCGTCGCGAAACTCCAAGATGCGGTCTGTCATCTCCGCCACGGCTCTGTCATGGGTGACGATGAGGAAGCCCGTGCCGTGCTCACGGTTGAGGTCGCGGAACAGCTCATGGACGGCAGCAGTGTTTGCGGTGTCGAGGTTGCCGGTCGGCTCGTCGGCCAGGATGATGCTTGGACGGTTCATCAACGCTCGCCCAATGGCGACCCGCTGCTTCTGCCCACCCGATAGCTGATTGGCGTTCTTGGCTTCGAGGCCATCCAACCCGAGTAGGTTCAGCAAATCCCGAACCCTCTTCTTCTCACCTTCGCCAACACTCGACCCGGCAATCCTGACCGGCATGGTCATGTTCTCGAGCACCGAGAATTCGGGGAGCAGATGATGGAACTGGAACACGAACCCGATGGCATCTCCGCGCAGCCGGGCGCGCGCCTTGCGATCTAGATCCGACGTGTCCACCCCGTTGACCACCACTCGCCCCGAACTCGGAGTGTCCAGCAAACCGAGCAAGTTCAGGAGCGTCGACTTGCCCGAACCCGACTGCCCGATAATGCTGGCGAACTCGCCGTTCGCTACGGCAAATGAGACGGACGACAGTGCCTGAGTCGCAGCCGCACCTTCCCCGTACACCTTGTTCAGGTCGTCGGCGACGATCATTTCACCCACCCTGGATCACCTCGATTGGATCAAGACGAGACGTTGAGCGGGACGGGATGATCGACGACAGCAATGCCACACCGATCCCGACCAGTGCGGATACCACGATCAGCGTCGGGCTCGGGCTGACGCTGAATTCGACCGGGGCGAGCGAGAAGCCCCAGATGAGCACATAGCCGAGAGCAATACCGACAACCACCCCGGCCACTCCGAGGATGGCGGCTTGGAGGAGGAAGATCCGTCCCGTGGACGCGTCCGACATCCCCATCGCCTTGAGGATCCCTATTTGGCGCGTCTTCTGAGCGGCGCTGATCGCCAAGGTGCTGGCGATACCAAGCGCGACCGCCACGAGCACGAACGTCTGGATCATGATCGAGGAGCCGGACTGCGCGGCAAGTCCGCTGAGCAGTTCCTCGTTCTCGTCCTGCCAGTCGACGACGGTCACCCCTTCGGTGGCCAGACTCTCCGCCACTTCGGAGGAGGCGAAGACGTCGTCAACCTGGATCTCGATTGCCGAGTACTCGTCCGGGCCGAGGCCGAGCGCGGCGGCTGCCGATTCTGGATCGAGGAAGGCCAGTCGGTCGTTCGCCGCAGCGGCGCCCAGGTCGAAGACCCCGGCAACGGTGTACTCGGCCATGGCCCCGTCGGGGAGGATCAGCGTGACGGTGTCTCCCGACCCTATGCCGGTGTCTTCGCTGAAGCCGGTCCCCACCAGGATCTGGCCGTTGTCGAAGGAGTATTCGCCTGCGACGATGCGGTCGCTGAGGTGGTAGACGGAGTCGAGGTCGGAAAGCGTTCCGCCGGTGACACTGAGGGCGGAACTGTTGTCTCCCTGCGAATGGATGGCCGACAGCCGACGGACGGGTATGGCGGTCGTCACCTCGGGGTCGTTCGCGGCGGTCTGCGCCAAACTCGCCGAGAGGGTTCCGTCGTCTTCCGGCAGGAGCACGATCTGTGGGCTGGAACCGACGGTGGTATCGATCAGGTCGGATTGCAGGCTGGTAATCAGGGACCCGACGAATATCACGACTGCGATGCCTACCCCAATCCCGGCGATGATCAGGCTGGTTTGTCCAAGCGACGAACGCAGAAAACGGACGGCGATGGAAAGCGCCAACATCAGTTCGATCCCGGCTGTGGGATCGTTGAGGGGTCGATGACCATATCTCCCGGCCAGCCGTCGTGGTCATGGGCGAAAGCCGGACCGCCGACCCAGACCCGAACCTGGGGATGGGCTTCGTTCAGTGTTGCCACGTACTCTTTGAGGCTTGCCCGGTGGAAGTGGGTCGATGCCGACAACCCGACTGCGTCGACACCCAACTTCTCCACTGCAGAGACGAGCGCAGCAATCGGCACGTGGGCGCCGAGGAAGTAGACGCGCCAGCCCGCCAGAGTGAATCGGTCGCCAAGCATGCGAAGCCCTAGGTCGTGGTATTCGTCGGTGGGTGCTGCAAGGACGATCGTCGCCCGGTGCTCCTTGGGTGCTGCCTCCTCCACCCTGGGCAAGCACACTTCAACGATGTTGCGGACCACGCCTGTAACGAAGTGCTCCTGCCAGACCTCGACCGTGCCCTGTTGCCAATCCGCGCCCACCTGGACCAGGATCTCGGAAAGGGCCCGGTAGAGATCTTCGATGGAAGCCGAACCGTCGTCGATAGCCCCCACTGCGATATCGACCGCGCGCTGACGGTCGTATGCCGCCAACGCCTCCTGGATGGCATCTCGAAGTGATGATCTATCGGACATTGGTATTCACCATCATTGACGGAACGTTGTGGCGCCCCAAGGGCCGCCAACCGGACCTCGCTACAGGGCATCGGGCAAACTAGCGCACGGCAGGCAAATGGCCCAGACGTCTGTGGCGTTGACAAGCACCATGCGCTTTCTATTACGGTTGTACCAGCCTGAACAGGAGGAAGATTGACCGAGGAGACGTACGACAGGGAACTCGCACGGGTGATCGACCACACGCTCCTCAGGACGGACGCGAAGAAGGAGGACTTCGACCGCGTGTGCGAGGAGGCGAAGCGATACCACTTCAGGTCGGTTTGTGTCTTCTCGGGCGATGTCGAGTACGTGGCTCAGAGGCTCGAAGGGTCGGACGTGATTCCCATCGCCGTCGTGGGTTTTCCACACGGCCAGATGACCCCGGTCGCCAAGGCCTTCGAAGCCCATGATGCGATCATGAACCGCGGCGCCCAGGAAATCGACATGGTGATCCACGTCAGCGCCGTCAAGAGCAAGCACTACATCCTCGTATTCGAGGACATCCAGCAGGTGGTCAAGGCCTGCGGCGAGATACCCGTCAAGGTCATCATCGAGACGGGACTCCTCACGGACACGGAGAAGATCGCCGCATGCGTCCTTGCAAAGACCGCAGGAGCGCGCTTCATCAAGACGTCCACGGGCAAGGAGGAGGGTGGGGCGACGGTCGAGGACGTGCGGCTCATGCGCGAGGTGGTCGGCGACGAGGTCCTCATCAAGGCGAGCGGCGGTGTCAACTCGAGAGAGTTCGCCTACGAACTCATCGAGGCTGGTGCCGACCGCATCGGCACCAGCAACGGGGTCGCAATCGTGACGGGCGAAACCGCCGAAGGCGGGTATTGAGCGGGCAGCACACCACGGCTCGTCGCGTGGACCGGCGGGCCGTTCGGTCGATCCGGCTCTGGCGTGGCGTGGCATCGCTACGCTGGCCAAATGCCTGATCTCGGATTTGAGGCGCGGGTCGATCCCGATACCGGCGAGCGGTACCTGGCTGTGTCGGTTCGCGGGGCCGGTTTGCTCAAGTCGCCGCTGCTCAACAAGGGAACCGGGTTCTCGATCGAGGAACGGGAGCATTTTGGCCTGAGAGGTCTGCTACCCGACCACGTTTCGACAATCGACGAACAGATCCTGCGGGTTCGCGACCAGTTCGATCGCAAGGAGTCCGACCTGTCGAAGAACGTCTATCTCAACGGCTTGCTCGATCGTAACGAGACGCTCTTCTACCGCTTCATTGTCGAGAACCTCGAAGAAGTCGTCCCGATCATCTACACCCCGACGGTCGCCTACGCCTGTCGACATTGGAGCCGCATCTTCCGGCGGGCACGCGGCATCTACATATCACCCCGAGACCGCGGCCAGATGGCGGCGGCGCTGCGCAGTAGGGCCAAAATGCCGAATCCGGTGATTGTCGTCACCGACAACGAACGGATCCTTGGAATCGGGGACCAAGGAGCCGGCGGGATGGGGATACCGATCGGCAAGTTGGCGTTGTATTCGGCGGCGGCGGGCATCCATCCTGGCCGTCTGATTCCGGTCTCGCTCGACGTCGGCACCTCCAATGACGAACTGAGGTCCGATCCTCTCTACCTCGGCTATCGCCACGAACGGCTCCGCGGTGAGGAGTACGACTTGTTCATCGCCGAGTTTGTCGGTGCCGTGCGCACGACCCATCCGGATGCGCTGCTGCAATGGGAGGACTTCGCCAACCGGACGAGCTTCAAGAATCTCGAGACCTATCGCGAGACCTTGCCGTCGTTCAACGACGACATTCAGGGCACCGCCGCCATCGGCGTTGCCGGCATCATGGCCGCCAGCCGGCACCTCGGCCTTCGCCTGACCGACCATCGAGTTGTCATTGTGGGCGCGGGTTCTGCCGGCATCGGGATTCGCGACCTCATCGCCGCCGCCATGCGGGCCGAAGGCGCCACGGATGACGACATCTGTACGCGGCTCTTCGTCCTCGACAGCCGTGGGTTGATCGTCGAGGGCAGGCCGGACCTCACCCCGACCAAGCAGCGGCTCGCGGTGCCCCGTGGCGTTGTTGCAGGTTGGCAGATTGCCGACGATCCGATCGGTCTCACCGACGTCGTGCGCAACACCCATGCCACGGTGCTCATCGGTGTGAGCGGCGTTGCCGGCGTGTTCACCCAGCAGGTCGTTTCCCGCATGGCCCGCTACGCAGAGCGGCCAATCATCATGCCGCTTTCGAATCCGACCAGTCATGCCGAGTGCACCCCGGAGGACGCACTCTGGTGGACGGCAGGCCGTGCCCTCCTGGCGACCGGAAGCCCGTTCCCGGCGGTGCATCACCGCAATCTGACGCATCACATCGGACAAGCCAACAACGTGTTTGTGTTCCCCGGAGTTGGCCTCGGTGCCCTCACGGTGGGAGCCGAGGTGGTCACCGATGGCATGTTCCTGGCGGCGGCTCGCGCCTTGGCGGGCACCGTCGGCGAGGACCTGGTTGAGTGCGGGCAGATCTTCCCCTCGATCGCCTCGGTCCATGCCGTTTCCCACACGGTGGCCAGGGCCGTCGCCGAGGCTGCCATTGCGGAAGGGGTCGCCCCGCCGATGGCGGACATCGACGCCGCCATCGAGGCAGCCAATTGGGAACCGAGCTATCTCCCGTACCGGCCCGCATGACCGACCTCGAGATCCCGCGCCCTTCGTTGCCACGAGGCATCTGGGTCAACCGGACCTTGAATCTGCGGTCGATTCGGGCGATCGGGTACGACATGGACTACACGCTGGTGCACTATCGGCCTGCAGCTTGGGAGGAGCGCGCCTTCGAGCACGGCAAGGACGGGTTGGCCGCCCTCGGCTGGCCGGTTGAAGGGTTTTCATTCGACCCGAGCGAGGTCATCCGTGGTCTCGTGATGGACATGGAGCTGGGAAACCTGGTGAAGGCGACTCGGTTCGGTTGGGTCATTCGGGCGGCGCATGGAACCAGAGTTCTCGACTACGACGAGCTGCGCTCGGCCTACGCGGAGACCATGGTCGATCTGGGCGAGGACCGCTTCGAGTTCATGAACACCCTGTTCTCGCTTTCGGAAGCCAGCTTGTTTGCCCAGGCGGTTGATTTGCTCGATGCCGGCGGCATCCCCGGGACTCTCGGGTACGCCGAGGTGTACTACGCGGTGCGCGACGCAATCGACTCTGCGCACCAGGAGGGGATGCTCAAGGACGAGATCCTGGCCGACCCGGAGCGGTTCATCGACCTGGACGAGGACATCGTCCTGGCGTTGCGCGACCAGCAGAACGCCGGCAAGCGGCTGATGTTGGTGACCAACTCCGATTGGGAATACGCCCAGCAGATCATGGAGTACTCCTTCGACCGATTCCTCCCCGCCGGCGAGTCGTGGCGGGCGTTGTTCGACACGGTCATTGTGTCCGCGGCCAAGCCGGGCTTCTTCACGTCGAGCAACCCGCTTTACAAAGTGGTCGATGAAGAGAACGCGCTGCTCGCGCCACATCGGGGCCCGATCGAGCCGGGTGAGGTGTTCTTTGGCGGGAACGCCCGCCTGGTCGAGAACAGTCTGGGGCTTTCAGGCGACGAGATCCTCTATGTCGGGGACCACCTTTTTGGCGATGTGCACTTCTCGAAGGCCCTCCTGCGCTGGCGCACGGCGCTCATCCTGCGTGAGTTGGAGAGCGAAGTAGAGGCGCTGGTCGACTTCCTGCCACAGCAGGAGGAACTCGACACCCTGATGGCACGCAAGGCCGAACTCGAGGCGCAGGTCGCAGCGCTGCGGGTGGCCGCCCAGCGCACCCGACTCGGATATGCACCACCGGCGGTAACGGTGCCGGACCCGGCCGTAGCGCTCGTAGAGGTGCGAGCCGAGTTGGCGCGGCTCGACGAGCTGATCTCGCCGCTCGCCATCGCCGCCGGCCAGATTCGCAATGAAGCGTGGGGTCCGCTGATGCGAGCAGGCCAGGACAAGAGCCTCTTTGCCCGCCAAGTCGAGCGCTACGCCGACGTCTACACGTCAAGGGTGTCCAACCTGCTCTACCCGAGCCCCTTCGCCATGTTGCGCGCCTCGCGGTTGGATCTGCCCCACGACCCCCACCTGTCCCACTTCCCGTTCTTGCGTGGCTGACGGACCAGAAATCGCGCCTCAGCCGCGCCGGAAGCAGATATGCTCCGCCGTCAGCGGAAGCCAACGGAGCGGTTGACCATGAAGGAAGCTTTGGAGATCTACGACCGCTGGTCGGCTGAGGGCAAGCAGGTCGCAGTGGCCACGGTGGTACGGGTCAAGGGCTCGGCCCCCCGGCCTGAGGGCGCCAAGTTCCTGGTCTCTTCCACCGGCGACATGGCAGGCTCGGTCAGCGGTGGCTGCGTCGAAAACGACGTGTTCGAACACGCCCAGCAGGTCTTGGCAACCGGTGAGCCCAGGCTCGTCACGTACGGGATCGCCGACGAGGAGGCCTTCGAGGTCGGCCTGACTTGTGGTGGGACCATCTCGGTCTTCGTGGAGATGTGGTGACCCCTTGAGCGACGTGCTGAACGCCATCCGGTCGCTGGTTGCAGATGAACGCCTCGGGGCGACCGCCACCGTGGTTGCCGGACCCGGCCTCGGGACGTCGGCGGTGATCGATGCCGAACAGGGTCTGATCGCCGGTGAGCTCCCAGAGGCCTTGGTTGCCGATGTCGTGGCAGATGCGGCTGAGCTGATGGACCACGAGCAGAGCCGAACGTTGGTATACGGCGATCGCGAGGTCTTCATCGAGACCCTGGCACCGCCTCCAGTCTTGCTCCTGTTCGGAGCAGGCCACGTCAGCCAGCCGCTGGCGGTGATGGGCCGTCAACTCGGATTCCGCGTGATCGTCGCCGACGCCAGACCGCTGTGGGCAACTGAGGAGCGGTTTCCGGACGTCGACGAATTGATCGTCGCCTGGCCGGAGAAGGTGCTCGAGCGGATCGAACTCGATCGCCGCACCTACGTCGCCCTCCTCAACCACGACCCGCGGTTCGAGGATCCGGTCTTTCCTTCGGTCAAGGACGCACCGGTTCGCTACATCGGAGCGATGGGCAGCCGCAGGACTCATCGCGCCCGTATCGAGCGTTTGTTGGCGGCGGGGTGGACCGAGGCTGAGACGAGTCGGATCCACGGTCCGATTGGGCTCGATATCGGGGCGGAGACACCCGAGGAAATGGCCGTGTCGATTCTGGGAGAGATCGTCCAGGTTCGTTACGGCCACGGCTCCGGCATCTCGCTGCGAGGTTCCGAAGGGCGGATTCACGCCCAACGCGGCGATGACTAGGTAGCGGCTCGTCCGACCCGTGGTGGAGGAACGGAGTAGCCTCGCTGGCGCGACGATGACGGCGGAGGTTCTGTGGTAGGGATCCTGGGCTTCGGGGGCTACGTCCCCGAGCGAGTCATGACCAACGATGATTGGGCCAAGCTGGTCGACACCACCGACGAGTGGATCACAGCTCGTACCGGCATCAAGCGTCGCCGCTTTGCCGCCGACGGCGAAACCACTCTGGACCTCGCGGCGAATGCGGCGGAGCGAGCACTTGAAGATGCCGGACTCACCCCCGCCGATATCGGCGAGATCATCGTCGCCACCGACACGCCCGAGGTGTACACGCCAGACACCGCGTCGCTGCTCCAACACCGGCTCGGCTGTGGTCACGTCCCCACGTACGACCTTGGGGGAAGCGGCTGTGCCGGGTTCGTGCAGGCACTCGACGTAGCCCGCTCCCGCATCCATTTTGCTCCCCGCAACATCCTGGTCGTTGGCGTCGAACTGATCTCTCGCCTCATCTCGTGGGAGGATCGGTCGACCTGCGTGCTGTTCGGAGATGCGGCCGGGGCGATGATCCTCGGCCCGGGTGGTGGCAAGGCCGAAGTAGTGGACGTCGTCACCGGGACCGACGGCAGCTACGCCGAGATCCTGACGCTCGTGACGGGCGGCACCCGCCATCCGTTCACGGCGGAGGCTGCGGCGGCGGGTGACCACCAGCGGCTCACTATGAACGGAAGCGAGGTCTTCCGAGTTGCGGTGCGTCGCATGAGCTCGGCGGTGCGAGAACTGCTCGAGCGACTCGGCAAGGGTCCTGATGATGTGGCGCTTGTGGTGCCCCATCAGGCGAACAAGCGCATCATCGACGCGGTCCAGAACCGGCTCGGATTCGATGAGGATCGGGTGTACGTAAACGTCCACGAATATGGCAACACGGGTTCGGCCTCCGTTCCCTTTGCGCTGTGGGAGGCGCGGCAGAAGGGCATCGTCAAGCCCGGTGACCTGGTGGTGCTGACTGCCTTTGGTGCTGGGTTCCATTGGGCTGCGGCCGCTTTGCAGTTCTAGTCAATGGGAGGCGTTCCGGCCCACAGCCTGCCGCACTCATCCGGAGCCCGTGCCGGCTCCGTATCAGGTCTCAGGGGTCGGGTAGGCCATCCGGGGGGAGGGCCTACCCGACCCATACCTATGTCAAACGATGGCCTGGAGGATCCAGAGCACTCCCATCCCGATCAGGATCGTGGCTGCAACGCTGCGGGTCCGCCAGGCGACCAGAGTCGCCACCACAGCGGCCAAGAACTCCGGGTTGCTCACTGGAGAGAGATCCGGCGAACCTTCGTTGAGTACGACCGCGGGCACCACCAGTGCGGCGAGCACGGCGGGAGCGACATACTTGAGCGGCCTTTCCAAGGCTGGCGACATGGAACGGGTGCCGAGGGCGGCGATAAACGACACCCTGGTGAGGTACGACCCAAGGCCGATGATGACGATGATCAGAAGGTCGGTCATGGCGTGGAGCGCTCCGCGAGAACGCCGGCCACAACACCGCTCACCGCGCCGACGATGAGACCGAGGTTGTACGGCATCGAGTGGCCCAGCAGCGCGACCGCTCCGCCGACCGTCGCGGCCGCAACCGTCGGCCGGTTCTTGAGCGTCGGGATCAGCAGGGCCAGAAACACGAGCGGGATGGTGAACTCGAGCGACCACGCCTCGGGAATCTGGGCCCCGAGCAGGACACCGATGCCCGTTGTTATCTGCCAGACAATCCACAACGTGATACCGGCGCCGAAGAAGAACCAACGCTTGTAGACGGGGTCGGTCACGGTCTCGAATCGGGTGATCGACACCGCGAACGCTTGATCGGTCAGCAGGTAGGGCAGTCCCCACCGCCACGCGGCCGGGAACTCCCGAAAATGGGGGGCCATCGCTGCGCTGTACATGAGGTGGCGCAGCTGGATAATGAACGCCGTAGCGATGACGACGACGGCCGCGGTACCTTCGTCGAGCAACTGGATAGTGGCTATCTGAGCGGCCCCGCCGAAGATGATCCACGATGACGTCCAGCCGATGGCTCCGCCAACCGATGAGGCGGCCGCCGCGACGCCGAAGACGAGCCCGAACGGGATCACGCCGATCATCAGCGGCGACATCGCGATCACTCCGTCGCGGAACGGAGTATTCAAGGTGGGGTCGCTCGAGGCCATGGCTGCAGTCGATTGCGGCCCGTCACCCTACCGGCTCAATTCGAGTGGACCTGGTGGTCGAATATCACGACCCGGTCGAATGCGGTGGGGTCGACCGGTGGTCTGTCAAGCGAGGGCGGTGGCCGGAGCGGTCACGAGGGGGAACGAGATCGTGAACACCGCTTCACCGTCGTGGTGGTAGGACAGGTCGCCGCCCATGGCCCGGGCCAACTCGCGCGATACCGTCAGTCCGAGCCCGACGCTTGCGGTGACGCCGGTTGACTGCTGGGACCGGTAGTAGCGGCTGAAGATCGATTCCCATTGGTCGTTGGGGAGCATCTGTCCGTCGTCCCGTACCTCGATCTTCGCCATCCACTCGTCTTCGTGAACCACGATGCGGATAGAACTACCCCCGTAGCGTTGCGCATTGACGATGAGGTTCCGGATGATCTGGCGGACTCGACCCGGATCGGCCATGACCGTGCCCAGGAGCCGAGGCGTGTCGAGCGGGATGCGGTGCTCGTTTCCCAGACCTTTGAGCGTGATCTCGGCCTCGTGGCGAAGGTCGACGGGCTCCAGCGTTACCTGGAGTTTCCCGGCATCTGCCTGCGCTGCAGCAAGAAGGTCTTCAACGATGGTCGACACCTCGAGGCTTTGCTCCGCGATGAGTCTCACCAGGTCAAGGGCTTCTTCGGGCTCGAATAGGGCGTAGGAGTCGCGCAACTCCTGGGAGAGGCCGACGACCGCAGTCAGCGGGGTCCGAATCTCGTGGCTCACGGTGGCAACCAACTCATCCTTGGACCTGATCAACCCCTCGAGTTGCTCCTGAGCTTCGTGGCTCTTCGAGACATCAACGATGGCGACGATCACGTGGGCAAAGTCGGGCCTTCCGGCTTGGGTCGGTACGTTCCACGAGAGAAGCCCGTCGAGGCGATTGCCCTTGTTGGTGCGGGCATCGATGATTTCGATGGTGATCTGACTCTTGCCGGTCCAGATGGCGAGGAGCTGTTCGCGCAACGCATGGGTCGCCGCCGGTGAGTTGGGCTCGAGGCCGCCGAGCAGTTGCTCGTGACTGGTTGCCTCGAGCAGTTCCACCGCGGCGTCGTTGACTGCGTTGACCTTGATCATGGTGGCGGCTCGGCGCAGCAGTTCCGGGTTCTCGTCGAAGAATGAGGCGAGGTCCGAGATGCCAGTGTTTCGCAGACTCTTGAGCCAGGCAGCGGCCTCACTGAAGTCCTCTTCCCAAATCGAAACTGGTGCGGACGTGAACAGGTGGGTGAAGCGCTGCCCCTCGAGCCGGATGTGATCCAGCAGCCACAGCAGTACGCAAGCACCGAAGACGAAGACCAATGCCAGCAGGACCCCTTGGGTGATCGCCAACGTCGCATCGCCATAGATGGCAAAGCTCGAGACAAGGATCAGGGTCGTGTAGCCGACCAGGAAGCCCCAGCGGTACCGGTCGACGAAGAGGGAGGCTCCCATGCCGATCAGTGCCATGGCGGCACCGGTGGCTGCCAGTGAACCCCCCGGGCCCATCGCGATCGCAGAAACCGCAATGACGACGCCTGCGCTGCTGAGGAGGGTGGCGGCGTGTGCACGGTGCGCCACGAGTTGGAGGGCGCCGATCACGCCGACGCCGGTTGCCGCTCTCGCCTGGACGAAGAAGGCCTGCTCGCCGCTCACCTGGCCGGCGACGGCGAACATGATTGCGGCGACGAGCGCGAGGAAGGTGGCGGCGCGCACCATGGGGCCGTTCAGTTCGGCGGTTGCCCGGGGATTGAGTCGGGCAAGGCGCAGGGGAGCGGTCGTTGCCATCGGAGATGTATCGGCATTTCGCGAGTGAGAATCAAGGCGGCCCATCGTTGCGGCGATCTCGCGACATTTGTTCTGCGCTTAACCGAGGGCAGATGCTGGCCTTACGTGGGCAGCGGCACGATGGCCTCACTGCAACGAGATGGAGGTCTCAATGTTCAAGAAACGCACGCTCACCATCGTTGGTGTAGCCATGGCGGCGCTGCTGGTTGTCGGTGTTGCCGTAGCTGCGGTCACTCCCGCATCAATCGACGCCCCAGGCGACGGTTCTACGACCACGACCAGCACGACGACAAATGCACCGGCGCAGAGTGATGGCGAAACGACTGAGTACCCCGTCGGGGACGCCGGAAGCGTCACAGTCAGCCACAGTGGTGGGGAGCTCCAGATCGTTGATGTGAACGTCAATCCTGACTGGGTATCCGAGGTTGAGCGGGCGTCCGGCTTCGAGGTCGAGGTGAAGTTCGTCAACGGCAACCGCCGGTTCGACTTCGAGGCAGAGATCGAGGACGGCACGGTGAAGGTCAAGGTCCGCGAACGCCTGATCGACGATGCGGACGATGACTCCGCGGACGACGTGTCCGCCGGGGATGACTCCGACAGCGATGACTCTGGTGACGAATCCGCCGACGATTCGGGCGACGATGACTCGGATGACAGCTCCGATCACGATGACGACGGCGACGAGTCGGGCGATGACGGCTCCGATCACGATGACGATGGCGACGAGTCGGGCGATGACGGCTCCGATCACGATGACGATGGCGACGAGTCGGGCGATGACGGCTCCGATCACGACGACGATGGCGACGAGTCGGGCGATGACGGCTCCGATCACGATGACGATGGCGACGAGTCGGGCGATGACGGCTCCGATCACGATGACGATGGCGACGAGTCGGGCGATGACGGCTCCGATCACGATGACGATGGCGACGAGTCGGGCGATGACAGCTCCGATCACGATGACGATGGCGACGAGTCGGGCGATGACGGCTCCGATCACGATGACGACAACAACAACAACAGCTGACATCCTCGATCGTTAGGTCCCTCCTGCCGGGGACAAACCGGGCCCCAGCCTTCATGGCTGGGGCCCGACTCGTGTGGCGGATGGATGCAGCCGACGCCCAGGCGCCCGGCGCAGTGGTCAGGCGCGGTTTGGCCCCGGGAATGTCATCTCGATTCGGGTACCGCCGAGCGAGCTCCTAGCCGTGTGGAACGTGCCTCCGGCGGAGACCACGGTGCGTTGCACGATGTCCAAGCCAAGCCCGGTGGAGCCGGTTCCGCTCACTCCACGCCCAATCGGCGGTTTGGCTCCGAGGCCGGGACCAGCATCCTCGACCACGATCCGCGCTTCGACGGCGGAGGTGTGGATGCTCACGGCATAGGCGGTGCCTTCCGGCGTGTGGGCGAGCACGTTGCCAATCAGGGCATCGATGGCGGCTTCGATGTCGGCCTCAGCGACTCGCACCATCGCTGATGCCATCCCGGCGACGTTGAATTCGGCGCGGCGTCCCTGTTCGTCGGCGAGGGCCTGCCAGAACCGGGCCCGATTCTCGGTGACGGCGACGATGTCGGTGAAGCCGGCTGCGTCTTGGCGTACCGGTCGACGAGCTTCGCGGATGATGTGGTCGACGGTACGTTCAAGATCGTCGAGGTCGGCAACCAGTCGATCACGGTCTGGTCCGGCAGGGAGGTTTTCGGCGTCGAGACGTGCGGCGGTGAGTGGCGTCCGCAGCCGGTGGGAGAGGTCGGCGGCGGACTCGCGCTCGGCCTGGAGGAGTTGGGTGACCCTGCGGGCGAGATGGTTGAACTCGGTGCCGACTTCAACCAACTCGGGCGGGCCCGACGGCTCCACGCGCACGGAGAGGTCGCCGCCCCCGAGCCGTTCGGCCGCTTCTGAAAGGTCTTCGACCGGGTTCACCAAGGAGCGGCCCAGTCGATCGGCCACCAGCACTGCGATGAGGACAAGCAGGAGCCCCAGCGTCCCAAGGATCAGCCACGAACGGGTGACGTTTTCGGTGAGTTCGCCCTCAGGGACGAAGACTCGCACCACGGCGATCTCGCCGCCTGAGCTCAGGACTGGCACATAGATCGCTTCACCGCCCGCAACGGGCAGGCTTCCCGCCGCCCCCGATCGTGGGAGGCTGAGATCCTCGCCCGGCGGAACCGGGGCTCCCTCCACCGTCCCATCGGGCAGGACAACCGACACGGGATGACCCTTGATGGCGTCGCCGACCCCCAGAGCGGCAAGGGCGCCGGTGAATCCGGCTCCGTCGTCGACTGCGGCGGCGAATTGGGCGACGAGTTCGGCGTCACGTTCGGCCGCGGTCAGCACCCGGTCTCGGGCGAGTTCTCTGACCATGCCGGCCAGTGGGATCAGGAAGGCCAACGCCACGATGCTGGTGACTGCTAGCGAGACGACGACGAGGCGGCGCCTCACTGTTCTGGCGGAACGAGTTTCACACCGACGCCGCGTTTGGTGTGCAGGTATCGCGGTTCGGTGGCGCGTTCGCCCAACTTCTTGCGCAGCCACGACAGATGAACGTCCACCGTCTTGTCGGCGCCGCCGTAGGGCTGGCGCCACACTTCGGCGAGCAGTTCTCGTTTGCCAACCATCGTCCCAGGCCGCTGGGCGAGGTAGGCGAGGAGATCAAACTCCTTGCCGGTCAGATCGAGGGACTGCCCAGCCAGTTTTGCTTCGTGAGCGTCGAGGTCGATCTCGATTTCGCCCACGGTGATCACGCTCGACTCCTCGAGTCGCCCGCTTCTGCGGAGAACGGCGCGGATTCGTGCCTCGAGATGGTCCGCGGAGAAGGGCTTGACCACATAGTCGTCGGCTCCGGCATCGAAGAGTCGCACGATCTCGGCCTCGTCGTCGCGGGCAGTGGCCACGATCACGGGTACCGCACTTACCGAGCGGATCATTTGGAGAACATTTCCGCCGTCGAGATCGGGAAGTCCGAGGTCGAGCACAACAACTTCGATGTTGCCGGTGACCGCCTGTTCAACGCCGTCCATGCCGGCTGCCGCCGAGCTGACGTTGTGACCGCGCTCGGCGAGTCCTCGGGCCAGCGACTCTCGGATCCGCTGGTCGTCTTCGATGAGAAGTACGGCCGCCATCGACGCCACCGTACCGGACGAACGGCTCCCTGATGGCCAAATGCAGGGGATTTGAGTCTCGTTTAGCCGTGGCTTATCGCTCATCTGCGGCGTTTGGGAGATGATGTGGCATGCCTCGCCGCATTGGACTCATCGCCGCGTGGGTGATGGTCACATTGGTTGCCGTGGCCATTGCCGCCCAGGCCGTTGGCAGCGTTCGTGATCAGGTCACCAATCGACCTTCACCGATCGTCGACGTTTCCGCGCTTGCGCCAACCACAACAACGGCGCCGGTCGATCCGACGACTATGACGACTGTCGTGACCACCTCGACATCGACGACCTCGGCGCCGCAGACAACGTCCACCACGTCGACGACGGGCATCGAGAGCACCACGACTACCACTACTGAGGTCCCGTCGCCGACGACCACAACGACCACTACTGCGCCACCTCCCACCACGACCACAACCGCGCCGCCTGAGATGACGACGGAAACCCGAGAGATGGTTGGCGGCTGGGTCCGGATTCGTTATGGCGCAGGCAAGGTGTTCCTCGACGGTGCCGGCGCCAACGCCGGGTTCACGATGAAGGTCGAAGACAACGGTCCCGACGAGGTCGAAGTCGAGTTCCGCAGCGAGGATCACAAGTCGAAGTTCTCCGCCGAGTACAAAGACGGCAAACTGCGGGTCGAGGTCAAAGAAGAGGGGGACGACGAGGACGGAGGCGACACCTAGCCGCTCTCCGTCCACGTCGTGAAGGGGGCCCGTTACCGGGCCCCCTTCGCCATGGGCGGGTGCTTCAGCTCGTGAGAGTCACAGGCTCCAGCGCCAGGTCGAGGACCTCGCCGATGTCGCCCATGACGGAGAACTCCATGTCCTCTCGGACCTGGTCGGGGATGTCGTCCAGGTCATCTGCGTTGCGTTGCGGGATGACCACGTGCGCGAGGCCGGCGCGATGGGCCGCCAGGACCTTCTGCTTCACTCCGCCGATGGGGAGCACCCGGCCCTGGAGAGTGACCTCGCCGGTCATGCCGACCGTCTCCTTGACGTTGCGCCCTGTCAGCAGGCTGACCAGCGCGGTGGTCATGGTGATGCCCGCCGATGGGCCGTCCTTGGGGATCGCTCCGGCAGGAACGTGGAGATGGAACCGCCGATTGAGCTGGTCCGCATCGATTCCAAGCTCGTCGGCATGGGAGCGAACGTACGACAGCGCGATCTGCGCCGACTCCTTCATGACGTCACCGAGCTGGCCGGTGAGCGTCAGTCCCGGTTCGCCATCCATCACCGTTGCCTCGATGAACAGGACATCACCGCCTGCGCCCGTGACGGCGAGGCCTGTGGCGACCCCGGGCACGCTGGTGCGATCTGCGGCTTCGTCGCGGTGGATCGGAGGCTTGCCGAGCAGTTCCTTGAGATCGTCTGACTCGACAGCGACGGGAACCGCCTCGGGGTCCGAAGCGACCTTGGTGACGACCTTACGGATGAGCTTGCCGAGCTGGCGTTCGAGACCGCGTACCCCCGCCTCGCGGGTGTAGCCGTCGACGATGCTTGCCAGGGCCTCGTCCGTCACCTCGATCTCTTCGGGCCGCAAACCGGACTGCTCGATCTGACGGGGGAGGAGATGCTCCTCGGCAATGGTTACCTTCTCACGGTCGGTGTAGCCGTCGAGCCGAATCACCTCAGTACGGTCCAGCAGCGGTGCGGGGATGGTATCGAGGACGTTGGCCGTCGCAATGAACATCACGTCGGAGAGGTCCAGATCGCTCTCGAGGTAGTGGTCGCGGAATGTGTGGTTCTGCGCCGGGTCGAGTACCTCGAGCAAGGCCGACGACGGGTCGCCGCGCCAATCGGCGCCGACCTTGTCCATCTCGTCGAGCAGGAACACCGGGTTCATCGACTCGGTCTCGATCAAGGCGCGGACGATACGGCCCGGCCGGGCCCCAACGTAGGTCCTGCGGTGGCCACGGACCTCAGCCTCGTCGCGCACACCGCCGAGGGCGACGCGCACGAACTTGCGACCGAGGGCGGCGGCGACGGATTCGCCCAGCGACGTCTTGCCGACCCCGGGGGGTCCGATCAGGAGCAAGATGGCGCCGCTGCCGCGTTGACCGGTCGTGGCCTTCGAGGCCCCGCTCGGTGCGCAACTTGCGCACCGCAAGATGCTCGATGATGCGGTCCTTGACGTCGTCGAGTCCGGTGTGGTCGGCGTCGAGGACACTACGGGCCGAATCGAGGTCGAGGTTGTCCTCGGTCCGAACGCTCCAAGGCACGTCGAACATAGTGTCGAGCCACGTGCGGATCCAGCTGTGTTCGGGGCTCTGCTCGCTCATGCTTTCGAGCCGATCGATCTCACGTTCGACCGCCTCGGCGATCCTTTCGGGCAAGTCGGCCTCGGCCAGTTTGGAGCGGTACTCGCCGGTGACGTCCCCGCCGTCCTCGCCGAGTTCCTTCTTGATCGCCTCGAGCTGCTGGCGTAGGACGTACTCGCGTTGGGTTTTGTCGATGCGCTCGCCGGCATCCTCACGGATCTGCTGGCGGATGGTGAGTTCGTCGAGTGTCCCGTTCATCCAGCCGAGGACCTTCTCCAGACGTTCGCGAACGTCGATGGTCTCGAGGACGTCGACCTTCTGGGCAAGGGAGAGATCGGGGGAGTAGACGGCCAGGTCGGCAAGTTGGCCGGGGTCGTCGACATCCAGCACTCGGGAGATGGCGCCGATGCCGCGATGCTGGAGGATCTCACGAACCACGGCCCGGAATTTGGTGGCGAGTGCAGCAACCTCGGCCGGGTGGTCTTCGTCATCGGCGACTGGTTCTGCTTCGACCATCAGCACGTCGTTGCTGGTCGGCTGGCCACTGCCGATGCGGGCGCGGGACACGCCGGCAATCAGCGCCGTAGCCGGGGCGGACGGGTCTTCCGCCGAGACTTCCTGAATATCGGCGATGGTGCCGATCGCGGCGTATTCGCCATCCAGTTGGGGGACGAGCAGCAACTTGCCCCCGGTCGACTCGGCGGCGGCGATCGCCCGATGGGCTTCGTCCGACTCGATGGTGACGGTCACCACCATGTGGGGGAAGACGACGCCATTGCGTAGGGGGAGCACCGGGAGCGTGACGGTAGAGAGATCAGCCACGGTTGGTCCTTTCGTTCAGACTGCCAGTTGTAATGCTGTAATTGTCGATTTCATTCCGAGAATATTGGAATCTGTCAGCTATGCACTCAGATTTGTTTCGCGTGAGGGAGTTACGTAGCGACCCGTTAGCCTGGATGACCCGATCAAACCAAGGAGCACTTCGTGCCGCGCCAGTTTTCTCTCACCTACGACTATCTGTGCCCGTTCGCCCGCATCGCGAACGAAAGCGTGGTCGAGGCTCTGCGTCAGGGCGCAGCGTGGGAGGTCAACTTTGTGCCGTTCTCGCTCTCCGAGGCGCACATTGAGGAGGGGGAGTCGTCGGTGTGGGATCGGTCGCCGGACGCCGCCGGGGTCCGTGGCGTGCGTGCCCTGGCGTGGAGCGTCGCGGTTCGTGACGGGTTTCCGGACGCGTTTCTGGACTTCCATGTCGGCCTCTTCTCGGCGCGTCACGATCGTGCCGCTGATGTCGACGCCGAATCGACCCTGTCGGAGGTCGCGGCCGCTGCCGGCCTCGACTCGGCTGCAGTGGCCGCCGTTGTTGCCGGAGGTGGGCCCGCAGCGACGCTGGCCAAGGAACACACCGAGGCGGTCGACCTCTGGTCCGTGTTCGGTGTGCCGACCTTCATCGACGGCGACGAAGCGGTGTTCGTCCGGTTCATGGACCGCCATCAGGTTGAAGATATGGAGCGTGTCCTCGACATGCTGGCGTGGGCCAACCTGAACGAGTTCAAACGGACCACGATTCCCCGGTAGGAGACCCTGGAGGACGGCCTCGGTACGCTGGATCACCGCCATGCCATCAGATCCCGTTGTTGCCCGCTACGAAATGCGTCGGCTGCTCACCCGGCGGACGTCGCGCGACCCCGAATGGTTCACGTTCGGCGACCGGACCCTGTCGCCTGCGGAGGTCACCGCCCTGCTCGAGCCCTATGCGACCGAGAAGCGACTGGCCAAGATCGACGAGGTGCTCGATCGACGCACGTCCTCGTTGACGGTGGTGGTCGAAGGCATGGTTGACACCGGCAACGTCGCCGCAGTGCTGCGTACCGCCGATGGATTCGGCGTGCAGGATTTCCACGCCATCGACACGGCTCGCAGCTACAAGCACTCGAAGCGAACCAGCCAGGGCGCCGAGAAGTGGATCGACCGCTACCGCTGGCGCAGTCCTGCCGAGTGCGTCGCCTACCTCCATGAGTCGGGCTTCGATGTTGTCGCCGCCCATCTCGACAGCGACGCAACCCCGGTAGATCAGCTCGACCTCACCGGCAAGACGGCCCTGGTGTTTGGCAATGAACTCGACGGCCTGAGCGACGAGCTCCTGGCGCTGGCGGACCAGCGGGTGTTCATCCCGATCACCGGCTTCGTCCAGAGCTTCAACATCTCGGTGGCGGCTGCCGTCTGTCTCTACGAAGCTCGCCGCCAGCGAACCGCAACCAGCGGCGGCCGCGGCGACCTCGACCCAGCCGACCGCGAGCGACTCCGAGCCGTCCACGTCATGAAGAGCGTCCGCCACCATCGCCAGATCATCGAACGCCTGCTGGACGACGAAACGTAGAGCTGTGGGGGTGCTTTGACCGTGCGACGACCCGCGCAAAGTCGGGCGAATCTGCGTTTTCGTTTGAACGGCGGGGTACCGCGCCCTACCGTGATCGATGGAATGGTGCTTCTCAAGCGCCATGCTCAGGAGGAGGAGATTTGTGAAGCGCCTATTGATTGTGTTGTTCGCGCTCGGGCTGGTGCTCGCGGCGTGCGACAGCGGTGACAGCGACGACACGACGACAACGACCGCCGCCGACGGCGGTACGACGGAAACCACAGCAGCGACGGCTGCGGCCAGCGGCTCACTGCTGCAAACGGTGCAGGATCGCGGCACGCTCAACTGCGGCGTGAACGACGCCGTTCCCGGATTCGGCTTCACTGATGCCGATGGCAACTTCGCGGGCTTCGACATCGACTTCTGCAAGGCCGTTGCCGCCGCAGTGCTCGGCGACGCGGAGGCCGTCAACTATCGCCCGTTGACAGCTCAGCAGCGCTTCACGGC
Organism: uncultured Acidimicrobiia bacterium; assembly: GCA_963821095.1. Classification (GTDB taxonomy): domain Bacteria; phylum Actinomycetota; class Acidimicrobiia; order Spongiisociales; family UBA5794; genus CAVPHV01. The sequence goes on from CAWGCJ010000018.1 coordinate 53,860, forward strand.
ACTCCAGTCCGGTGAGATCGACGTGCTGATCCGCAACACGACGTTCACGTCAAGTCGCGACGGTGCGCGAGGGCGCCACGTTCCTCACGACGACGTTCTACGACGGTCAGGGCATGATGGTGCGGGCCGATAGCGGAATCACCAGCATCGACGATATGGCCAACCTTTCGGTGTGTGTGCTCACGGGCACGACGACCGAACTCAACCTTGCCGCCCGTTTCGGCAGCACGCCCTATACCCCGCTGACCTTCGACTCCAATGATCAGATCCTGGCGGCGTTCTCGGCGCAACAGTGCGACGGTTGGACGTCGGACAAGTCCCAGCTTGCCGGGGTGCGCTCGAACTACCCCGACGCTGATGGCGGACCAGAAGCACTCGTCATTCTCGACGAGACGTTCTCGAAGGAACCGCTCGGCCCTGTGGTCGTCGACGGCGACTCGCAGTGGGCCCAGGTGATCAATTGGGTTGTCCTGGCAACGATCCAGGGTGAGGAGTTCGGTCTGACGTCGGCGGACGTAGCGAGCTACGACGGCGACGATTCTGGGATTCGCCGCTTCCTCGGGCTCGAGGTCGAGACCGACGAGGGCACCACCATCTTCGATCCGGGCCTCGGACTGCCCACGGACTATGCCGCCAAGGTGATCGCTGCAGTCGGCAACTACGGCGAGATCTTCGAGCGCAACGTCGGGCCAAACACGGCTCTCGGGCTCTCTCGCGGGTTCAACGCTCAGTGGACCGACGGCGGTCTGCTCTACGCCCCGCCGTACCGGTAAACGTACCAATGCCGAGGGGGGTTGGACCGATCGGTCTAACCCCCCCGGCGAATACGTGGAGGAAGCCAACTGACCAATACCCAGGCGCCCGTCGGAACGCGTCCCCCGCCCTGGCGGGACGTCCGCGTCATCCGCGTGGTACTCCAGATCCTGGCCATCGCCATCGTCATCGGTGTGATCTGGACCCTGGGGACCAACCTGCGCAATGAGCTGATTGAGAAGAACCTCCCGACGACCTTTGACTTCCTCGATCAGCCTGCCGGCGTCACCGTCGCAGACAGCGGCCTCAATCCCGGGTCGCCGCTGCGGAGTGCTCTCGTGGTCGGCATCAAGAACACCTTCCTGCTCGCTATCGTCGGGATCCCACTGCTCACCATTCTTGGCACGTTGATCGGCGTCGCTCGTCTGTCGACGAATTGGCTCGTCGCAAAAGCGGCGGGCGTGTATGTCGAGACGATCAGGAACATTCCCCCGCTGCTGATCATCATCTTTGTCTTCAACGCAGTGATCCTTCAGTTGCCGCCGCCCAATGATCCGGCCACCCCGCTCGACTGGTGGGTCATCAGCAATCTCAAGATTCTCGGGCCGGGTTTCACAACCTCCGAAGGGGCCGGCGTCCTCTTGCTGATCAGTCTTCTGGGACTGATCGCGGCCGGCGCTGTTGCTGCCTGGCGCACCCGCCTTTCGGATCAGACCGGCCGCCCTCATCACCGAGTGTTGTGGGCCCTCGGGGTATTCCTCGGGGTTCTTGCCATCGGTTACTTCATCACCGGGCGCCCGGTTCGCCTCTCGCTGCCGGAGGTTGATGGGCGCATCCTCACGGGTGGCTTTGGCGGCCTTGGGGCGTATTTTGCCGTGCTCATCGCACTCGTCCTCTACACGGCGAGCCACGTAGCCGAGATCGTCCGTGGCTCCATTCAGGCCGTGGACAGGGGCCAGACGGAAGCGGCCAACGCCATCGCCCTCACCGCCTTCCAGCGACTGCGATACATAGTCCTGCCCCAGGCGTTCCGGATCGCCCTCCCGCCGATCATCAACCAGTACCTCAACTTCGTGAAGAACACCTCCCTCGCCCTTGCCGTTGGGTTCGCCGAGATCACCACGATCTCCTTCCAGGCGATCGGCAACGGGTATCCGGCACCGCAACTCATCCTGATTCTGATGGGCGTGTACCTGGTCTTTTCGTTGACCATCTCGATCATCGTCAACGTCGTCAATCGCCGACTCCAGCTGGCGGGTAACTGATGAATCCCACATCGACCGCTGCTGAGGCCACCGTGGCGACCGAGCGACGCCACTCGCGCACGCCGCCCGGTGTGTGGTTGCGGAAGAACCTGTTCTCGACGTGGTACAACACGCTTCTGACGCTGATCTTTGGCGCGCTCATACTGTGGGTGATCTATGCGCTGATCAAGTATCTGGTGAACATCGATACCGAGATCATTCGCGTCAACCTGAGGCTCTACATGGCGGGCCGGTTCCCGTCTGAGCAGCTGGGGCGGCTCTGGGCCGGCATCTTCGTTGCCTGCGCGGGCATTGGCTTGTTCGCTCGGGCGCTGGCGCGCAACGCTGAAGTCAAAGCCGACGAGGCCGGGCTTGAATTCGAACGCTCGACGCCGTTGGATCTTGCTCGCCGGTTCTGGCCTGTCGCTCTCCTGATCATCTTCACCCTGTCGTTCACGGAGACGATCACGCCGACGCTGTTGACGCTCGCAGCGGCTGCCAGCGGCCTCGTCTCCTACTTCCTCGCCGGTGGGCTGCCGAGATTCATAATTGTCCGCCTGTGGCTGATCCCGCTTGTGGCCACGATTGCCTTCTACGTCGCGATTGCCGGGTTTGGTGGCGTCGGCTGGGACCTCTGGAACGGGTTCTTCCTCAACCTCGTGCTCACCGTTGCGGGGATCACTCTGGCCTTCCCGCTCGGCCTGATGCTGGCATTGGGACGCCGCTCGTCACTGCCGGCAGTCCGCTACCTCTCGGTCACCTACATCGAGATCCTGCGCGGCGTTCCGATGATCACCCTGCTGCTGATGGGGGCTTTTGCGTTGGGATTCCTGATTCCCGGCGACCGCCAATTCAGCCTCTTCCTCAGAATCCTCATTGCCATCGTGTTGTTCCAATCTGCCTACATCGCCGAGGTCGTGAGGGGCGGATTGCAGTCGGTACCGCAAGGTCAGGTCGAGGCCGCCCAATCGGTAGGGATGCGCCCCTGGGGCACCATGCGGCTCATCGTGCTGCCTCAGGCGCTGCGCAACGTGATCCCGGCAATGGTGGGTCAGTTCATCAGCTTGTACAAGGACACGACGCTCGTGGCGATCGTTGGACTACTCGATCTATTGCGAGCGGCCCAGATCTCCACATCTCAGCCGGAGTTCGTTGCCCAGGGGCTGGAGCGGGTCGTGCTCCCATTCGCAGCATTGTTCTTCTGGGTGGGTTCGTACGTCATGTCACGAGAGAGTCGCCGGCTGGAAAAGAAGATGGGAGTAGGTGAGCGATGACAGACGAAACAGTCTTTGCCGATGCCACACAGGTTGCCGGGAGCAGCGGCGAACTGATGATCGAGCTGCAGGGTGTCGACAAGTACTTCGGCGACTTCCAAGCGCTGAAGAACATCGACATGCGGGTCGGTAAGCAAGAGGTCGTTGTGGTGATCGGCCCCTCCGGCTCGGGCAAGTCCACGTTGATCCGCTGCATCAACCGCCTCGAAGAGCACGATAGTGGGCGCATCGTCGTCGATGGCATCGAGCTGTCGGACGATATCAAGAACATCCAAGAGGTTCGCAAGGAAACCGGCATGGTGTTCCAACAGTTCAACCTCTTCCCTCATCTGACAGTGATCGACAACGTCACCCTCGGACCCCGCCAGGTCCGCAACATGCCGAAGCAGGAAGCAGAGGAACTCGCCAAGGACCTGTTGGTCAAGGTCAAGATCCCCGAGCAGGCCAACAAGTACCCGGGCCAGCTCTCCGGCGGACAGCAACAGCGCGTGGCGATTGCTCGGTCGCTTGCGATGAGTCCAAAGGTCATGCTGTTCGATGAGCCAACCTCAGCTTTGGATCCGGAGATGATCAAAGAGGTTCTCGACACGATGCAGGAACTCGCCGAATCCGGCATGACCATGATCGTGGTGACGCACGAGATGGGGTTTGCCAGGGAGGTGGCAGATCGGGTGGTGTTCATGGCCGACGGCGAAATCGTCGAAGTTGGAACCCCGGAGCACTTCTTCGAGAGCCCTACAGAGGAACGGACCAAGCTCTTTCTGAGTCAGATTCTGTAGCGGCGCCGATCTTGTCGTCTGACTCGGTCAGGAGCGACCGGACACGAAGTTGACGGCGGGGCCGGAGCCCTCGGAGATCGTGTAGAGGCCGAGGCCGCTCGGGTCGAAGGTGATCGCCTCACCCTGGACTTCTTCGGGTGAGGCCGCTTGGCACGGGGTGGCTGACAGGGTGACCCCGAGATCCAGGTCGAAGCGTGGCCACACCCAGATCTCCCGGTAGCCACGCAGGGCAACCATGTCGCCGGCCACTGAGATGTCGGCTCCGCTCACCTCGGCTCCCAGGTCGAGGGTTGCGATTTGGCGGAGGGCCGTCAGCCCGCCGGCGGTGAGTTCCTCTGCGGGTGCCCAGTACACAATGGCGACGCCGGTCGGATCCTTACTGACGATGATGATGTCTCCGGTGATCGGGTCGACGGCGAGCGCCTCCGCGTTGATCCCCGGCGTTGGGTAGACCAGGCCAAACCGCTCGACGCCGGTGATGGTGCCTCCGCCGGAGGCGGGATTCGGTTCGGGAACTCGCAGTAGAACGACCTCGGGTCGGAATTCGAGGTTGTCGCCGATGTCGCCGATGTAGAGATAGTCGACGGCCGGGTCGGGGCCGGGACCGATGGCCATGTCCTCCCAATCGAGCTGCCGCACCCCGTCGAGGTCAAAGCGACCGAGAGCGGCGCCGTCGCTGCCGGTGGCGAATACGGCGGCATCGTTGCGCGAGTCGTTGTGCGCCCAGATCACGCCGTCGTGCCGACGGCTCGCCGCAATGCCGGAGGTTTCGGTGAGTTCAGGTTCGGCCACGGTGCCGAGTGCCTCAATCTGGCCAAAGAAGGCACAAGTGGTTGTGCCCGGAGGGAGTGAGGCGACCGGTGGCAGAGTCAACGACGTCGTCGTCTCCGCGGGTGCCGTGGCGACGGGTGCTTCCGGTGAGTCCGCATCGGACGCAGACCCACATGCCGCGGCAGTGAGCGCGACGATGGCGACAAGAGACACAAGGCGGTAGGACACGCTCGGATGCTATTCGACTGATGGACCTACACGAGCTTCACTCGGCCAGTAGCCGCAGTGCGATCGCCTCGGCGATGATGCCCTTCTTGAGGTCGTCGAGGTCGAGGCTCTCGTCGGGGCCGTGGGCCCGGCTGAGGTGATCGGCGACGCCGGTGAGCAGAATCGTGGCTTCGGGATACCGCTCCGAGAAGGCGGCAACAAACGGGATCGACCCGCCGACTCCGATCTCGTTTGGTTCGGTGTCCCAGGCCTCGCGGAACGCCGTCCTGAAAACGTCGTAGGCAGGTCCGGTCGTGTCGAGGGCGAACGCCTCGCCGGCGGCGCCCGGGGTTACCGTCACCTGGGCACCCCAGGGAGCGTTGTTCTCGAGGTGGTCGACGAAGGCGGCCATGGCTTGCTGCGGGTCGTCGCCGGGGGCCAGGCGCATGCTGATCTTGGCGGTGGCAACGGGGACGATTTGGTTGATGGCTTCGCTCACCGACGGGGCATCGATCGCCAGCACCGAGATGGAGGGCTGCATCCACATCCGGGCGGTGAGATCGCCGGTGCCGATGAGTTCTACCCCGTCGACGGCTCCCGACCAGTCGCGGACATCTGCTTCGGTTAGATCGAGCGGGTCGGCATCGCCGGAGACGAGACCGGAGATGGCGACGCTGCCGTCATCATTATGCAGGGTGGAGATGAGGCGAGCCAGGGAGATGATGGCATCGGGCACGGTGCCGCCGAACATGCCGCTGTGCACCGCGTTGTCGAGGGTGCGGACCTCGACGGTGCAGTCGACCAGTCCCCGGAGCGATGTCGTGAGCGACGGTTGGCCGGTCTTCCAGTTGCCCGAGTCGGCGATCACAATCACATCGGCGGCCAGCATGTCGGCATGTTCGGCCAGGAAATCCTCGAGGTGAAGCGAGCCGATCTCCTCCTCGCCTTCGATGATGACCTTGACCCCGACCGGGGGTTTGCCGGCGAAGGCGCCGACGGCTCCGAGGTGGACGATGATGCCGCCGGCATCGTCGGAACTGCCCCGCCCGTAGATGCGGCCGTCGCGGATGATGGGTTCGAAGGGGGCGGTGTGCCACTCCTCGTCGGGCCCGGGAGGCTGGACGTCGTGATGGGCGTAGAGCAGCACCGTTGGCGCGCCCTCCGGACCGGCGATCTCGCCGTAGACGGCGGGGTGAGCACCTTCGTGTTCGAGCAACTGCACGGCATCAAAGCCGGCCGTCCGCAGCAGGTCGGCGGCAAACTCGGCCGAGCGGCGGACCTCGCCGGGGTCGTAGCCGGCAGCACTCACCGAAGGCATTCGGATGAGGTCCTCAAGCGTCGCCTGAAGCGAAGGGAACTGATTCTCAATGGCAAGGGCGATGTCGTCGTACATGCCCGCGAGGCTAGGTCAGAGCCGAGAATTGGCGAAAGCGAGGAGTGCGCCGGGCTCGCGACTAGCGTCATCTCGCATGGATGGGCTCTCCGACCTCGGGTGGGGCATGGTCATCAGCGTGGTCTTCGGCCTGGTGCTGCTGCTGGTGCTGAAGGTTCTCCCCAGGACCCGTGGCGACCGAATGCGTCAGCCGGCCAAGCCGCAGACGCCGCCGTCCCCACATGAGGATCTCGGCCCCCTACCCGTTCAGCTTCCGGCGACGGAACAGCGGATCCTCAACGCCAAACAAGCCCACGATGATCTGTTGGCCGAGGCGAGGGCCTTCGAGCGGCAGGCCCGGGGTCACCACCACGAGAGTGTGTTCCTCATGGATCGTGCCCTCGCCAAGGCCAACGACGCCATGGACGTGCGACCCGACAGCTTTGATGCCACCAAGTTCATCGCCGACCTTCAACTCAATCTCGCCCAGGAGGTCCCCACCGACGAGAGCCAGCCCCACCTCGAGGCCGCCATCGCCGCCTACAACGAGGCCATCGGGATGCGCTTCGGCAACGTCGACTGTCACGTCGGTCTTGCATGGAGCCGTATGTTGTTGGCGCAGCAGACCCAAGACCCTGCCGACGCTGCTGCTGCCGTCGCCGCCTTCGAGCGTGCTGCCGAGGTGTCACCTCGCAATCTCTACATCCTGCGGGGATGGGCGGCGTCACTCGACGGGTTCACGCGGATCGTCCCGGATGGAGGTGATGAAGCCACCGGCCGCTACCGGAAGGTGGTCGCCGATCATCCCCTCGCCGGTCGCGACCTGGATGAGGAGTTCTACGCCCGCCGGCGGGCGGCCGAATGGGTCATCCCGCCGGTTCCTCCACTGCGCGACGCGTAGCGATATCGGCGCCACCACGGCTCACCGCCAAGAACAGCAACACCGCAGCGGCGACGCCGACGACGATGGCGGTCGCGGTCACCGCTCGATCGAGCGGCAGCGGAGCATTTGTGGGAATGATCGCCCGGACGATGCCGTCGCGCTTGACGAAGCCCCACATGGCGAGCGGGAAGGCGGCGACAAAACCGAGGGTTGCCATCCGATCGCGCCACAACAACAGGCCGGTTCCCGACAGGACCAGCGCCGCCGCGGGAAGCAGATAGAGGAGGGCGCTCGGTCCCGTCTCGTTGGGAACCGACGTGACCTGCCACCACCCCATGACGAGTGCAACGAGTGCGGTTGTGGCCACTGCCACGGTAGCGCCGCGGCCCCGGCCCAACCACACCACCAGTCCGATCAGGAGCGCCAGACCGGCAATGGCACCGGCGATCCCGGCCAGCGGTGACGGTGCCTCCTGCCACACCGAGACCACCGTGACCGAGACGTCCGTTTCATCGACGACCAGCGGAACCACCGCTTCGAGGATCTGGTCGCCCGGCTCGCTTCCCAGGGGACGGGCCGGGTTCATCCAGTGGGTGCGATGGTCGTGCCACGCCCAACGGCCGTTGGTGGCGACCACTTCCCATTGCGGCTCGGCGTCATAGGAAGCCTCGTCCGGGATCTCCGTCTCGGCGTAGCGGTCCTCGTTGAGGTAGGTGCTCGGCGAAACCTGATTCTCCTCGACGGTGCCGTCGGGGAGGAACTGCACATAGGGTTCGCCGCGGTAGCCGAGTACCACGACGTGAATGCCGGGGTCGACCTTGATCTGGAGGAAAGCATCGCCGCCGATCATCGTGGCTTCGACCCCGGCAACCGGGGGCACCACCGCGGCGATAGAACTCTGGTAGTCGGTCGGCCCCGGTGGATCTGCCGCAGCAGGGGCGGCGGACCCGAACACCATGAGGCTGCCGACCAGCAGGCTCATGACCCAGCGGCGGCTGGTCACTTGGTGACCTCGAGTATCAGCTCACCGCTCGGATGTACGTAGCAGGCTCCAACGAAGCTGCCGGGTGACGCAAAACGCTGAGTCACCGTCTCGTGAGCGCCGACGAAGAACGGCCCGACCAGCTGACCACGGTCATCCTCATTGATTATGCGGATGACCTCGCCGACCTTGGCGTCGATCCGCCCGGGAAGGATTTCAACCTCCTGCCCGGCGTCGATCTGTTCTCCCGTGCCGGCCGGTATCACGTACTCGTAGTCGGCCGGCACGGCGGCGTCGCCGCTTTCGAGCTGCGGCGCGGAATCGTCAGATCCGCACGCTGCAGCCAGCAGCATCAAGCTGCCGAGCAGCAAGACCACAAAGAGAGCAGACCATTTCCTCACTCCTGTTCGCGGACCTCCACCGGCACGGTGACGTCACCTGCCGTCTCAAACGTCAACACGACATCGAACTGCTGGCCCGACTCGAGTGGCGCGGCGAGATTCATCAGCATGATGTGATAGCCACCGGGTTCGAGCATCACGGTGGTCTCGGCGGGCACGTCAATCGCCGGAACCTCGCCCATCATCATGGTGCCCTCGTCGTTCATGGTCGTCTCGTGGATCTCGGTCATTGCGGCGATGTCGGTGGGGGCTTGTGCCTTCACCAGGCGGTCCGCGGCGTCTCCTCCCGTGATGGTGACATAGACCGCTCCGGCATCCTGCATCATGGCCGAAGTCCTGGCCCAGGCATCCTCGGCTTTCGGGGTGGCGTCGTCGCCGCCGCACGCGGTCATTGTCATCGCCATGAGGACCATGCCAAGTCCAACGACGGCGAGTTTGCGAATCATCCTCGATTCTCCTTTGCTCGGTTGACAAGGAGCGTGAAATCGCTCCTGAGATCTTCTGGTTCCGTGCCGAACGCCCACTGCAACTGGAGCAGTCCGGCATCATCGATTCCGTAGAGGAACGCGGTGTGGCCCACCTCGATGGTGCCGTCGTCGGCGGTCTCGACCTCATAGAAGGCGCCGAACGGCTCGGCGACCGCCCACAGCGCGTCGGGGTCGTCGGTGCGCAGGGCATGAGAATCGGGAACGAAGCTCTGCACGTAGGCGGTGAGTCGCTCTCCGTCGTCTCGATCCGGGTCGACGGTGATCATGGCGAGATCGACGTACTGGGCGTCGTCGCCCATGTCCTCGAGGGCGCTGCGCACGTCCGCCAAGGTGGTCGGGCAGACATCGGGACAGGAGGTGTAGCCGAAGTAGACCACGAGCAACTGGCCGGGGTCGGCCCTGAAGGCGAACTCTGCGTTGCCGTTGGCGGCGTCCGGGAGACTCAGTGTGGCCATCTCGGGAGCGGGGTCGCGCACAATGCCTGCTGGTTCGGCCTCCTCGCCACCACAGGATGACAACACCAGCAAGAGGATGGCGGTTGCGCCGAGCGCGGCTCGCAGCCTCATTTCAGCTCCTCGAGGTAGTTCAACATGGCCTCCAACTCGATCGAGCTTGGACGGTAGGCGGGCATCTGCAGGGTGTAGCCGGCGACCCGATGGGCCTCGGGGTCGACGATGGCCAGGCGCAGGTACTCTCGATCGGCCGTCACGAAGCTGCCGTCTTCCAATTCGACCTCGCTCATGAAGAGGCCCTGCCACGAGGGAGCGACGACCCCTTCGCCTTGCTCACCGTGGCACGAGGTGCATCCGGTCCGCACCGCAACGGCGCGGCCTTCCTCTCCTGCGGGTGAGAGCTCGGGCGCGGCGTCGGACTGGCCGCCGCAACCGGCGATGGTGAGTCCGATGAGGAAGGAGGCGCCGAGCAAGCCCCGAAAGCGCGTCATGCGCCGCGCATCGTAGACAAACCCCAGCGTAAGGCGTAAAACGGGTCGGCCGGCCGACAGAAGGCGGCGCCTACTCGTACGTTGCGATGAAGCCGAGAATCTGGTGCCGGGCGTTGCGCAAGACGGCCGAAAACTCGGTGTACTTGCGGTCGAAGAACGAGTGGGGTGCCTCGGCGTAGAGGACGATCTCGTGGGGGATGCGACCCGCTCCGCTACGAGATGAGCAGGGTCACCGTGCGGCGGGGCCCTTCAACCTTCACGAAATCGGCGGCGTGCCATGTCCCTCCGGGGAACGCCGCGGCCTCACGCCATTCAACGAAACCAACGTCATCGAACTGGACAACCGCAGTGTCCATCGCCGGAGGGGCGAGGCCGAGGTAGAACATCGCCGCGGTCGCCGGAGACCCGGTTGGGCCGGGGCCGAACGTGTGCGCCGGGAGTTCGATGTCGACGTCGTGCCACTCTCCGTCGGCGGGAATGTCGAAGGGAACTTCGACCCTGCGAATGAGGGTCGACTCGGGGTCGCGGGTCGGGTCGGCATCGTAGAAGTAATAGGCGTCGACACGAACCACCGGCCAGGTGTCGCCCTCGAGGCGGGCCCTCAGGTTTATCGAGTAGGTCGCCCTCCCGTCCTCCGGGAAGCCGGCCTCGTCGTGGATTCGGTGGTCGCGGACCGCGACCCGTGCCACCGGGCGGGTGACCACGTTGTGGGCATAGCTTGGCTCGCTGCGGATCTCGAGGATGTGATGTCCGGCGCCGTCATCGGCCACAGCGACCACCGCAGCGTTGCCGCCGTCCGAGGTCTCCCAGTGCATGCCACCCGCCGACACACCGTCGGCGGCGGCATCCTCAAAATCGCCCCAGCCGTAGATGTCACGCCCCAGCCAGACGCCGGCCAGGTTCGACTCGGCTCGTACCATGGCGTTGGCGGGGAGGGTTGCGAAGCCGTCCTCATCGAGCGGAACGGGGGCAGGCACGGCGACTTGTCGGCCGCGAGTGATGACGCCGGTTCCGCGCTCGGGCAGGACGCGGGCCGAAGCGGCTCCGTCCTCCGATTCTTCGGCGATGGAACCGCTGACCGTGCCGTTGGGCAGCCGAGCCGTCTGGACGGTTCCCGCCGACCGCTCGTCGAGGAGTCCGATGATTCGCTCGCCGGTGGCGCCTCCGACGGGAACGGGGCGGTAGTTGTCCAGCATCACGGGATACACCCGCGCCTCGAGAAGCCGGTCACCTTCGAACACGGTGCGCAACACAACCGAAGGGAACGTCGAGAGGAAGTCCTGGTCGAACACGAAGTTACCCAGGCTGTGGGCAATGAGCTTGCCCTGGTACCACTCGAAGCCCTGGAGGACATGAGGGTGGTGACCGACGACGAGGTCGGCGCCCGCATCAATGGAGGCGTGCGCGGCTCCGACAAAGAAGCTCGATGCCGTTTCGGCGAACTGGTAGCCGCCGTGAATCTGCACGATGACGAGGTCGGCTCCGTCTTCGCGCAAAACCGCGATGTCGTCTTCGACGGCGCTGCGTCGGAACCAGGCGGCGCCACCATGGCCGCGTCGGGCGACCCAGTCCTGCAATTCGGGGAACGTGGCGACGATGATCTCCCACAGTTCGGCCGCCTCTGCGGATTCCGCCTCCGATTCGATCTCGTCGTAGATCGCCCAGATATCTCCCAGCCGGTAGTCGTCGAGAGGGACGTAGATCGGCGAATTGGGATTTCCGAGGCCGAAGCGACGGGATTCGTATTGCCAGGCTTCATCTGGCGATAGTTCGGCGGGTGGCGCGTCGCCGGCGACGGGGAGGCTGTCGTTGACGAAGTCGCCGTTCACCGTGGTGTACGACAAGAAGGCGATCTTGCGGCCGGCGACATCGAGCACGGAACCGGCTCGAGCCTCGCTCGAGGTGCTGCCGCCGCCGGGGGCGGCGTACCCGGCGTCGCGAAGATGATCGACGGTCGACTCGACCCCGGCTGCCAGCCAATCGTTGAGGTGGTTGTTGCCGAGGGTGACCACGTCGGCGCCGAGTTCGTCGAGGGCGGCGATGGCGTTCGGGGGCGACTGGAGGAGGAAACGCTTTGCGGGGTAGGCGTCCGCCGCAGGCAGCGATCCGATCACCGATTCGAAATTGACGCTGGAGATGTCCGCCGAACCAAAGAGCGGAGCGACATCCGACACCACGGCCCGAGCGCTGGTGCCGTCGTCGGCCGGGTCGACCACCGCCGTTTCCTCGCGAGTTGGCTCGAGGTAGCGCCGGCCCAGCATCATGTCTCCGGCGAAGTTGATGGCGATCCGCTCGGTGCCATCGGGGCCGCTTTCTGCAATGAGGCCGACCTCGAGTTCGGGTGCAAGATCCGCAGTGACGACCACGGGTTCCGGCAGGTACCCGGGTGCGGCAACGACCGCGAGCACCGGTTGATTGAGGCTCATCTCGGCGCGTCCCCTGGCATCGGCCGGAATCAATCGCCCTGCGACTTCCAGCGTTGCGCCCGGAATCGGCGTCCCTGCTTCGTCGACCACAACAAGCGTGACGGCTACGTGGGGGATTTCGACGACCACGGGCTCGACCACAATCGCCTCAATCGGGCTCAGATCCTGGGGAGGGATGGTTGGGGTAGGGGTTGCCGTCGCGCTCGAACAAGCACCGGCGAGGATGCCGAGCGCGCCGAGCCACGCCGCAAGACGGCGCGCCCGGTTCAACCCCATGCGTTTCGGGGACATGTCATTCGAATCGGCCTGCGGGCGCCCACTCTGGAGGCCTTTCGGCACCAGCAGGCTGTTGAACGATGGAGCTGCGCGTTTCAATCGACGACCAACACGAGCGTCGGTGCGTAGGGTGGGCAGAGGACCGCGGAGCATACCCGAGGGGGAGCGGCATGGAGAAGCGGCGAGTCGATGTCAACGGATTGTCGATGGCCTACGTCGAGGTGGGCGAGGGCGATCCGATTGTGTTGCTGCACGGCAACCCGACCTCGTCCTACCTGTGGCGCAACATCATTCCCCACCTCAGCGGGTTGGGCCGCTGCATCGCACCCGATCTGATCGGAATGGGTGACTCGGACCCGCTGCCGGTGAGCGGTCCGGACAGCTATCGATTCGTTGAGCATCGGGAGTATCTCGACGGCCTGCTCGAAGCGCTCGGGGTAACCAACAACGTCACGTTGGTCGTCCACGACTGGGGTTCCGGCCTCGGCTTCGATTGGGCCAATCGTCATCGGGACGCCGTCAAGGGCATCGCCTACATGGAGGCCATCGTCGCCCCGGTGTCGTGGAACGACTGGCCGGAGGCGGCACAGTCGATCTTCCAAGCGATGCGATCCGAAGCGGGCGAGAACATCGTGCTGGAGAAGAATGTCTTCGTCGACCGCATCCTGCCGGCGTCGACGCTCAGCGGGATCTCCGACGAGGACATGACTGTCTATCGGCGGCCCTATCTGGAGCCGGGCGAATCGCGGCGGCCGACGCTGACCTGGCCGCGCCAGATTCCGATAGATGGCGAACCGGCCGACGTCCACGAGATCGTGACGTCCTATGGGGAGTGGCTTGCTGCCGGCGCGGTCCCCAAGCTGTTCATCAACGCCGAACCCGGGTCGATCCTGATCGGGCGGCAGCGTGAAGTGTGCCGGGCCTGGCCGAACCAAACGGAGGTGACGGTTCCGGGCATCCACTTCGTCCAGGAAGACTCGCCAGATGCCATCGGTGAGGCGATCGCAGACTGGTACGTGAAGTTGTGAAGGCGGAAATCCCACGCTCAGTGGTCATCGTGCTCTACGGTGTAGTCGCTGGCGCTGAGGGAATCCGGACGGATGGATCCGAGGAGGATCGACGTGTCAAAAACCAGACCCCGACGGAGTAGAAGCCGGCGGATTACCAGATACTCCGCGGAGGGCATCGTGATCGAAGACCGGTTGGCTACACCGATAGATCGGCCGGCCCCGGCAGGTCCATCGCCGCGGGCGCCGTACACGCTCGAGGCGGGGGAGTCCCGCTATCAGCGCAAGTCCGCCAACCTGCGCGCTCGGGTATTGGCGGCTGCCGACGAGAACGCCGACGAGCCCCGGATCACCGTCGACCTCACCGCATTGCGAGCTGCCTCGCGTTTGTGAGTGGCGGCGAGCTAGCGCATCGTCCATTCTTCGTTCCATAGCCGCAGCGCCTCGTTGGTAACCGCGGGGCCCCAGGTTCCGGCTTCGTAGGGGTGCAGGACCGCGTCGGCTTCGAGGAGCGGAGTCCATAGGCGCCAGCTGGCCTCGACTTCGTCGGCGCGGACGAACAGCGTCTGGTCGCCCTGGATGACGTCGAAGATCAGGGTCTGGTAGGCGTCGGGGATCTGACTGAACTCGGCCTCGTAGTCGAACGCCAGCGGTTTGGAGACAACGTTGTTGGCGCCGGGGGTGCGCACTTCGAATCGCACCTCGAAGCTCTCGTTGGGCTGCAGGGTGAGGAGTATGACGTTGGGCTGGATCGGGCAGTCGTCCTCGTCACCATGAAACAGGCAGACCGGCGGCAGTTTGAAAGTGACGGCGATCTGGGTCGTTCGCCGCGGGAGGCGCTTACCGGTGCGCAGGTAGAACGGCACCCCTTGCCAGCGCCACGTCGGGATGTTCAGCTTCATTCCGACGAAGCTCGGTGTTGTCGATTCGGGATCAACCCCGTCTTCCTCCAGGTATCCCGGGACGGGCTCTCCGTCGATCTTGCCTGCGACATATCGCCCGTACACCACGTAGTCGAGGTCGATCTTCCGAATCGAGTCGAGCACTTGGACCTTCTCGGTGCGCACGGCATCGGCGGTGAACCCAGACGGCGCTTCCATCGCGATGAGGGTCAGTAGCTGCGTGAGGTGGTTCTGAACCATGTCGCGCAGTACTCCAGCTTGTTCGTAGTAGCCGGCACGGCTGCCGATCCCGAGGTCCTCGGCAACGGTGATCTCGACGGCTTCGATCCGGTCCCGATTCCAGCTCGACTCGAAGATAGGGTTGGCGAAACGGAAAGTCAGCAGGTTCTGCACTGTGGACTTGCCGAGGTAGTGGTCGATCCGATAGATCTGGGACTCGTCGAAGTAGCTGTGCGCCAGTTCGTTGAGGGCGTGCGCCGACTCGAGGTCTTCGCCGAAAGGCTTCTCAATGACCAGGCGGGTCCAGCCTTCCGCCCGGTTCAGCCCGGCGGCGCCGAGCCGCTCGATGGTCGAGGGGAACGCCACCGGAGGCAGGGCCAGGTAGAACACCCGGTTCCCCGGAAGATCCATCTCTGCCTCCAGCCCTGTGATCCGAGCGGCGAGGCCGTCGAGTGCGGTGCCGCGGGGCACCGACTGGTAGAAGATACGGCTGCGGCACCACGCCGCGCAGTCATGGTCGACAAACCCGGCGGCGGCGAGTGCGTCGTGGGCGAGGTCACGGTAGGCCTCCTCGGTCATGTCCTTGGAGGCGACACCCAGAATCACCGAGCGATCGGCCACGCCGTTCTCGGTGATCACCCGGTATAGGGCGGGCAGCAGCTTGCGGATCGTCAGGTCTCCGGTGGCACCGAAGATGACGAAGAGGTGTCGATCACATCCGGAGTTCATCTCAGCCTTCCCGCTTGATGGCATGGCCACCGAACTGATTGCGCATCGCCGCCAAGAGCCGATCGGAATACTCGACTTCGTCGCGCGAGCCGATACGGCGCATAAGGGAGAGCCCGATGATGGGCGCCGCAACGTTGAGGTCGATCGATTCGAAGACGGTCCAGCGGCCTTCTCCTGAGTCGGGGACGTAGGGGGCAATATCCGTCATTCCGGGATTCTCGCGCAAAGCCTCCGTCGTCAGGTCCAGTAGCCACGAGCGCACCACGGAACCGTGCTCCCAGATGTCACCGATTTGGGCGAGGTCGAGTCCGAACTCCTCCTTGGCCCGCAACAGCGCAAAGCCCTCTGCGTAGGCCTGCATCAACCCGTATTCGATGCCGTTGTGGATCATCTTGACGTAATGCCCCGAGCCGGACGGTCCGACCCGGCCCCATCCCTTGTCGGGGGCGGGTGCCAGCGCCTCAAAAATGGGGTGCAAGCGGGCAACGGGGGCGTCGTCGCCGCCGACCATCATCGAATAGCCCTCGGTGAGGCCCCAGATGCCGCCGCTGGTCCCGACGTCGACGAAGTTGGTGCCGCCCTCGCGGCAGACCTCCGCACGGCGCAGCGTGTCTCGGTAGTACGAGTTGCCACCGTCGATGAAGGTGTCGCCGGGCTGTGCGGAGGGGAGGAGAGCGGCCAGGGTGGCGTCGACCGGGTCACCGTGGGGAACCATGATCCACACCGCCCGGGGTGCGTCGAGTTGCGCCATCAGGTCCTCGAGCGAGTCGGCGCCGCGAGCACCCCGTGCGATGACGTCGGCCACTGCGTCGCGGTTGAGGTCGAAGCCGATCACATCGTGACCTGCCGCGATCAGGCGCTCGGCCATGTTGGCGCCCATTTTTCCGAGGCCGATCATCCCTAGTTGCATACCCTGGTCCGTCCTTCGATCTGGCGACCCGCGATCCGGATCGGCCTCAATGTTTCAGTTGCCGTGCCGAGGTCCTACCGTGAGGTTTCGGAATTCCGGAGGCAATGTGCCTAACCGCAGTAGAGCGTGCACCATTCCGTCGCTCCTGCTGGCGGTCGTCATGCTGGCCGCTGCGTGCTCGTCGACTCCGACGGCAACCACTACCACGTCGGCACCGGCAACGACCACGACCGCGACCCCCACCACCACGACGACGGAGGGCCCAATCGACCCGCTGGCCGGTGCCTGGCGAGGTGATCTCGCCGGGCTCGATGTGCAATTCACTTTCATCATTGCCGACGACGGCAGCTACGCCGGTAGCTTCGACAGCCTCACCGAGGGGATGATCGGCTTCGAGGTCGAGGAGATCGCCCTGGAGGGGAGCGAACTCACGTTCCTGATACCGGACATCGGAGCCCAGTTCGACGGGTCGCTCGACGGTGACGTCATCGAGGGCTTCTGGGGTCAGTCGGGGATCGCCGGCTTGCGGCTCGACCGCACCGACGACCCGGTGCTGTTCAACCGTCCCCAGGAGCCGCAACCTCCCTTCCCCTATGTTGCCGAAGAGGTGGCATTCCGCAACCCCGAGGATGGCTTCACGCTGGCCGGGACGCTGACGAAACCGGAGGGCGCCGGGCCCTTCCCTGCCGCGGTGCTGATCACCGGTTCGGGGGCGCAGGATCGTGACTCCGAGATTCTCGGCCACAAGCCGTTTGCCGTTATCGCCGACCACCTGGCCCGCAACGGGATCGCGGTTTTGCGCTACGACGACCGTGGGGTCGGCCACTCGGCCGGGTCGAACTTCGGGGCGACGACCGAGGACCTTGCCGTCGACGCCAAGGCGGCGTTCGACGCGCTGGCAGTCCGGCCCGACATCGACTCGGCGAAGATCGGATTCATCGGCCACTCTGAAGGCGGTTTGATTGCCCCGCTCGCCTACTCCGGTGGTGCCGAGGCCGCCTTCATCGTGCTGTTGGCCGGTCCGGGGGAACCGGGGGCGACGCTGCTTCCCGCCCAGAGCCGCCTCATCGGTGAGGCCAACGACGTGCCGCCTGCCCTCGTCGATTGGCAGGAGGAACTCCAGGAGGCGGCCATTGCGGTGTTGGCAGACGAACCGGATGACGACGCTGCGGCCAACCAACTCTGGGAGGTTGCGATGACCTCGGCCGAGTCCTACCCCGGTGGGCTTCCCGCCGAGGCGGCTGAGTCGGTAGCGGTCTCGTTGGCAACGATGGCCGATCCGTGGTGGCGGTTCTTCTTCTTCCATGACCCCGCAGCAGAGCTTGCCAAGGTCGACGCTCCGGTCTTGGCGCTCAACGGGACCCTCGATACCCAGGTTCCGGTATACAACCTGGACCTCATTGCGGGGGCGCTGGCGGATGGTGGCAACACGGAGTACGAGATACATGCCCTCGAGGACCTCAACCACCTGTTCCAGCCGGCGACGACGGGCTCGCCCACCGAATACGCCCTGATCGAGACAACGATCGACCCCGCCGTACTCGACCTGATCACCACCTGGCTGGCAACCCTCTTCGCTTGACCAACCCGTTCTTGCGTGGCTCACGTGCGAAAAATCGCGCCCCAGCTCCGCCGGAACAGGGGATTTACTAGCGTGGACGTCGGGAGAGAGGTATGGATCAGGACCCCTCCCGGCGATTGAAGCCGGGCTGGATGAAGTGGCTCCCCGGAGTCGATACGGCGCTCAACTACGAGCGCTCCTGGCTGTGGCCGGACTTGGTTGCCGGACTCGTCCTCACCGCGCTCCTGGTGCCCCAAGGGATGGCGTACGCCGAGTTGGCCGGGCTGCCTGCCGTCACCGGGTTGTACACCACGGTGGCTGCGCTGCTCGCCTACGCCGTGTTTGGTCCTTCTCGGATCCTGGTGCTCGGCCCGGACTCCTCGCTCGCCCCATTGATCGCGGCGGCGATCATTCCACTCGCCGCAGGCGACGAGGCATATGCGGTGGCCCTTGCCTCGATGTTGGCGTTGCTTGTTGGTGTCGTGTGCATCGTCACCGGGTTGATCCGCCTCGGGACGATCACCGAGTTGCTCTCCAAGCCCGTGCGGATCGGCTACATCAACGGGATCGCTCTGATTGTTCTCGTCAGTCAACTCCCCAAGCTCTTCGGCTTCTCAACGGATTCGGACGGATGGCTCGATGCGATCCGCGACTTCTTTGTCGGTGTCTTCGACGGCGAGACCAACTGGGTGGCATTCGCCCTCGGCGCCGGTTCGCTTGCGATCATCTTCGGGTCGCGTCGGATCAACCCCAAGATTCCCGGTGTGCTGATCGCGACCGTTCTCTCCATCGCCGCTGTTGCGATCCTGGATCTCACCAATGAGGGGATCTCGGTGGTCGGGTCGCTCCCCGAAGGATTCCCCTCTCTCTCGTTCCCATCAGTCGCATGGGCCGACCTGGGCCCGCTGAGCCTCGCCGCAGTCGGTATCGCTCTTGTGGCGTTTGCCGACACCGCGGCGTTGTCGACCACCTTCGCCGCCAAGCTCGGTGACGAGGTGGACGCCAATCAGGAGATCATCGCCCTCGGCACCGCCAACCTCGCTGCCGGCTTCGTGCGCGGCTTCCCGATGAGTGCATCGTCCTCGCGGACCTCGGTTGCCGACTCCATGGGTACCAAGAGCCAACTCACCGGCGTCATCGGAGCGGTCGGCATCGTGCTGCTCGTGGTGTTTGCCAACGACCTGCTGTCGAACCTTCCCTCGGCCACGCTGGCCGCCATCGTGATCACCGCATCGTTTGCCCTGTTCGACATCGACGAAATGGTCTGGCTGTGGCGGGTGCGGCGTTCGGAATTCGTGTTGTCGCTGGGTGCGCTGCTCGGCGTGACCCTGATCGGTGTCCTCGAGGGGATCGTCATCGCGATCGCGCTCTCTCTGATGAACTTCATCCGAAGGGCGTGGCGACCCTACGACGCCACCCTCGGGAGGATCGATGGTGTCAAGGGCTATCACGACGTCGATCGCCACCCCGAGGCGGAGCGGATTCCCGGTCTGATCGTGTTCCGCTTCGATTCGCCCTTGTTTTTCGCCAACTCAGAGCATTTTCAGCGCCGCTTGGCTCGGGCCATTCGGAAAGCACCGTGGCCGGTGAGGTGGGTGATCATCGCCGCCGAGCCGATCACCGACATCGACACCACCGCGGCAGAGACCCTGATCGAGGTCTTCAATGAGTTGGACTCACGGGGGATTCGATTGGCGTTCGCAGAGCTGAAGGGCCAGCCGAAGGATCGACTCGAAACCTACGGCCTGTACGACCGGGTCGGCGATGAGCTCTTCTTCCCGACGCTTGGTACCGCCATCGACGCCTACGTCGAGGACACCGGCAGCGACTGGGTCGACTGGAGCGACCGCTGACCCACCCTGTTCCGGCGTGTTGCGTTCCATCTCCCCTACGCTGCCCGGCATGCACGCCCTCCCCACCGTATCCGACGGAACGATCATCCTCCGGCCGTGGGTCGACGATGACGCCGCCGATCTCTTCCGTGAGATCCAGGACCCCGAGGTGGTTCGCTGGCTCAACATCGACATGCCGTACACGTTCGAGGACGCCGCCGGCTTCATCGCCGAAGTGGTGGAGCGTTGGGAGCAGCGGACGGGCGCCCATTTCGTCATTGCCGATGCCGACGACGGGCGGTTCCGCGGCTACCTCGGCGTGCTCGACGCCGGTGAGGCAATGAACTTCGTCGAGATCGTCTACTGGGTGGCGGCCTCGGCGCGGCGCCGCGGGGTGGCTCGGCGGGCGGTGGCCCTTGCCCTCGAGTGGATACTCCAGGACCTCGCTCCGGACCGAATCGAGTTGGGGATGGTCGACGGCAACGAAGCCTCGATCCGGGTGGCGGAGGCCAATGGCTTCCAGCTGCGCGAGATCGTCGGCGACGGCGCCAGGCTCGACGGCCGACCCGCCGACGAACGCATTTACGACTTTCCACTGCCGAACTAGGAGGGTGGCGGCCAGTCGGGGAAGTCGCGCAAGTACTTCCTGAGCCGTTTGGTGACTCGATCGGCGTAGGCCGCGGGGGAGTACTCGCCGTCTGACTCATCGCCGGTGCGGATGACGTAGTTGACGAACATGATCGAACGTGCCGCCATCAGCAATTCGAGTTGACCTTCGTACTCGACCGGCCATGGGCCGACCCGTTCATAGCCGTCTTGGAACGCCCGCCGCAGCTCCCAGTAGTCGGATCGTTCCCGGCCGTAGAACAGCGTTGTCGCCACATCCTGGACCGCAGGCCCGACGGTCACGTCCTCGAAATCGAACACAGTGACCCGGCCCCGGAGGACCATGGCGTTCCAGGGGTTGAGGTCACCGTGAAGCCAGCCGCGCGGCTTCACGTCCCGGAGGCGAGTAAGTTCGGCCTCAGCCCGATCCATCACTTCCCGGAACACTGCGGTGCGGGCAGACGTCATCACCTTCCGATAAGCCGGTTCGAACATGACGACGGGTTCGGTGGGGTAGTAGAAGATCCGGTCCCACACCAGAGGGTGCAGCCCGGGGGGCGGGCTCCACCGTTGTCCGTGTATCGCGAGTCCGGCGGCGATCTCACCCAACTCCGCGTACGTCCCGGGGGTGGCGCGATCGTCGAGAACGGCACCCGGCAGCCATCCAAACATGACACAACGTCGCTGCTCGGGGACGCCGTCGTCGCCGGCGAGGGTGATGAAATCGCGGTTGCGATTCGGGAAGGCGTGCACGACCGGAAGGCGGGTCTCCCGGTTGAGGGCGGCAACCCAGGCCAATTCGGTCGTCACGTCGACGTCGGTGTCCTGGCGGGGTGCCCCCACCCGAAGGGCAAATGAGCGCCCGGCAGCGTCGTCAACTCGGAAGATCGTGTTGGTCTCCGTGGCGACGTAGCGCAACCGGGTGACGTCGAGGTCGTAGGAAGCCAGCGCCCTTTCGGCCACCCGCCGCATCCTGCGGGCCTGTCCCCGCTCGGTGAGGTCGAAGAACGGCTTCATCGCCGCCACGATACGACTTCGCTTTGGGATGGCACCCATCCATGACACCAAACGGCCTCCCCCGCGGTGCGGAGGAGGCCGTCGGACGCGTCGGTCGGGTCAGGAGGCGGTTCAACAACGCCAGCTTGGACCTGCCGCGGCGTCGGGGACCCTCCTAGAGCCCCGCGGTCAGTTCCAGCGCTTGGCGGAAGTCGGCCTTGATGTCATCGATGTGCTCGATGCCGACGGCGACTCGCACCAGGTCGGGGAGGACGCCCGAAGCGATCTGCTCCTCGTCGCTGAGTTGCTGGTGGGTGGTCGACGCCGGGTGGATCACCAGCGTCTTGGCATCGCCGACGTTGGCGAGGTGGCTGGCGAGTTGTACGGAGTCGATGAACTTGCGTCCCGAGTCGAAGCCACCGCGCACCCCGAAGCTGAGCACCGCGCCGAACCCGTTGGTCAGGTACTGCTTGGCCGCCTCGTGCGACGGATGGGCTTCCAATCCGGGATAGTTCACCCAGGCCACCTGAGGCTGGGCCTCCAGCCACCGGGCCAGCTCGAGAGCATTGTCGACGTGTCGCTGCACCCGCAGCGACAGTGTCTCGAGACCCTGGAGCAGCAGGAAGCTGTTGAAGGGCGATAAGGCCGCACCGAAGTCGCGCAACCCTTCGACCCGAGCCCGGATCGCAAAGGCGATGTTGCCGAACGGGCCGTCGGGCCCGAACACCTCGGCGAAGTTGATCCCGTGATAGCCCGGCGCCGGCTCGGTGAAGAGCGGGAACTTGCCGTTGCGCCAGTCGAAGTTGCCGGAGTCGACGATCACGCCGCCGATCGAGGTCCCATGTCCGCCGATCCACTTGGTGGCTGAGGCCACCACGATGTCGGCACCGTGCTCGATGGGGCGCACCAGGTAGCCGGCAGCACCGAACGTGTTGTCGACCACGAGCGGGATGCCCGCATCGTGCGCGACCTTGGCCAGCGCGGCAAAATCGGGAACGTTGTAGCGCGGGTTGCCGATCGACTCGACGTACAACGCCTTGGTGTTCTCGTCGATGGCGGCGGCCAGGTCGGCCGGATCGTCACCGTCGACGATGGTGACGTCGATGCCGAGCCGGGGGAGCGCAACCTTGAACTGGTTGTAGGTCCCGCCGTACAGGTAGCTGGTGGAGACGATGTTGTCGCCCGCCTGGGCCAGCGTGATGATCGCCAGCAACTGGGCAGCCTGTCCTGATGCGGTCGCGACCGCGGCGACGCCGCCTTCGAGGGCGGCGATTCGCTTCTCGAAAACGTCGGTGGTCGGGTTCATGATGCGGGTGTAGATGTTGCCGAACTCTTCGAGTCCGAACAGACGGGCCGCGTGGTCGGAATCGTCGAACACGTATGAGGTGGTCTGATAGATGGGCACCGCCCTCGATTTGGTGGTGCCTTCGACCTCCTGGCCGGCGTGAAGTTGGAGCGTTTCGAAGTGGTAGCTGGTATCGGTCATGGTGGAAGTAGTCCTCTCGTCCTGGCGGGGAGCCACCGCGTCGAAGCGGTGGAGAGTCAGAAACGCCTCAGTGCCTCTCGGGTGGTGGCGTTCTTCAGGAGCGCATGTCTGATGCGCTCGGGCGGAACACCCGAGAGCCGGGCATCAGACAACACATGAGGGAACCCGGCGCCGGACGCGCCGCGCCGGGTTGGGGCGGGTGGTACAACTCCATGGCCGATCGGTCCTCTCGTCTCGCTTGTACGCGCTCTCGGGAGCGCCGCGAGCGGGGTGTCCCGCCGGTCGGCTGCTCATCGATCAGGCATTGGCACCGATCGGGTCGGTTGCCGCGGCTTCAAAGGGCCTGTCCCTCCACCGCTCGTGATGAACGCGCTATGTATGTTGTGGGCAGCGAGTGAAGCAGTGCTGTGGGCCGCTGTCAAGGGTCAATCGCGGCAGCCATGGCCTGTGGTGCGCCGAACAGGAAGCGTGACGTGGAGACCCTCCGGGCGACGTGGGCGTTTCAGGATGCGGCCGACCTCACCCGTGGTCTTGCCCACGGCGAAACGCCGTGCCGGGCAGTCGTGGTCTAGTTCGCTGATCCGGGTGGCTCAAGCATTGATTCGGGCACGAACGCACGCACGTGTCCGACCTCGGCGGAGCGAGCGAAGATCGCGGCGCTGGTGGCACGATCGAGTTGGAGGCCCGATCGCCTTTCGGATATTCCGTCTGAAAAGACGACCTCGATAGCCGGTTCGCCCGCCGTCACCGCAACGATCAGCGGCACCTCACAAAGCGTCGCACCAAGCGAGCCCGCCGGCAGCTCGATCGTCCTCATCGGCCCGTCGCCGTCGAGCACCTGCCAGACCTCGGTCCGGTCGAGGAGCTCGCCGGGACGCAAGAGCACCGGATCGAATGAGATCTCACCGTCGTCGACCCGGATGCCCACCTCGAGCGGCCTGGTCAGCAGTTCCTCCTTCACCTGACCGGTCATGCCGGGTTGCTGAGCGCCGGCGTGTGCCGGGGTGTGCGAGTAGGGGTCGGTGGGGAAGGCTCCGTACTCGCCCGCCGTCTTGTTGAATCCCAGCCCGGCACGAACCCGCCAGTAGCCGTCGATGAGACGGCCCACGGTTTCCGGCGCTGCGTCCTCATCGCTGGCTTCGAGGACCGATTCCTGCACGGCGACAAGGAGCTTTGCCACCATGTGCCAGTAGATCGAACCGATCCCTTCGTATCCATACATCGACCCGGAACGGCCCGTGAAGGCGTGGTGGCAGAACACCCGCTCGTAGACCTCGAGAACCGCGCCACGATGCGTCGTCACGAGATCGCTCCACTGGTCGTCGGCGGCGAGACGCTCGAGTGCCGCCACCAGGTCACCCTGATTGGTCAGGTCGGCGGTAAATCGGTATCGCCCGCCGGCATCGACGGTGACGATGGAACGATCGCCCGCTTCGACGAGGGCGGCGAGGAGCGGACTCGCGTCGACGTCACCATCGGCAACGATCCCCTTGTCGAGGAAGGAAGGCAGGGTCCGGGCCGGGTAGAGCATGAAGCTGCGTTGATCGGGCCGGTACATCGCGCTGGCGAAGAGGGCATCGATGACGTCGGCCCGCTCCTCGGCCGACAGGACGCCGGCACTGAGCACGTTGACCTGGCCTTCGAGCATCTCGTGGAGCGGCTCGAGGCGAGCGCTCGACCCATCGGGCGTGAAGTGGATGAGGTTGTACGAGTGATATAGCCCGTCGTCGCGGCGGTTCCGGCGGATTGTGTCGTCGAGATGCTCGATTGCGGTTTCGCAGAGATCCGCGATCCGGCTGAGATCCACCGGTGCCGTCCCTGAGAACCCCGACGCGTACACCCGAGAGCGATACTCAAAGAACGCCCACCCGAGCTCGTCCATGAGATTCTTGCGTTGCCGGTCGTCGGCGCCGATACCGACGAGTCCGAGGTTGCCGCGCAGTACACCCGTGATCGCCGCCAGCCAGTCGGACACCTCGATCGACATCTGCACCTCGTCGAGCCCGGCGGCAGCGATGATCCGCTGCAGCCGGTCGAGGTACCGGCGCAGCTGGTACAGCGTGACCATCGAGAGCCCGTACCCGACGAGGGCATTGTTGGCGTCGTTCCACTCCGGCCGCTGGGTGTTCATCCAGATGCCGCCGCCGGGAACGTAGTTGGACAACTTCGCCAGCGCCGGAACGAGGAGCTTCTCCATCAGCGTCACGAGGTAGACATTGCGGTCCCGGCTCCACAGCAGCCGGCCGTCGCCTCCGACCTCATCCACCCGGGCGGCCGACCGGTTGGCGGCATCGACGTCGTAGCGGATCGTCGCTTTCGGGTCGCGCACCATCTCGTCGTACGGAGCGATCCGGTACGGAACGTCGGCGTAGGAGAACCACGCCTCACCCAGCAGCCGGTCGAGCTCTCCAGGAAGGAACCGCTCCGTTGCCTCGAGAAGGCGCAACAGGTAGACAATTTGGTGATCGCCCCAATACCCGATGTTGCTCCACGGATCATCGGGATCGGGCGCCTCCCAGTCGATCCCGTCCCGGGTGATCCGGTACGGGTTGAAGCCGTCTGGAGTAGACGCGTTGACGAACACGGAGACCACACCCGGCAGGTAGTGCGGGAAGCTCAAACACAGGGCCTCCCAGTTCTGGAAGATGTCACGCCAGTTACCTTCGTAGTAGAGCGATGGCCGGCCGGACTCATCTCGCACGGAAATGGAGAACGCATTCCACGGACGGCTCGGATCGCCGTGGCGGCGAGAGAATCCGAACGGCAGGTACTCGAGCCCGAGTCGCATGAGCTGGGCATCCCGGGTCGCTGCGATCGCCTCGAGGAGTGCCTCTCGGCCCATCTCCGCCGGCTGCCCATCGAACCACGGTCGCTGTAGATTCACCACATGGCGATTGCGGTTGGCCACGAAGGCGGCGAAGTCGGCCATGTCAATCGTGTACGCCGTCATAGGGATGCCGCCGCGCATCACGTTGTAGGTGACGTTGGCGAACTGGTGGGCGGTGGCGACCCGGTCCCCGGTGCGCTGGAGGGCGTCGCTTCGGCCCATGATCCGCACGAGGGCATCCGTCCCAGCTGCGACTGAGAAGTCGATCTCTCCGGCCGGGCTCTGCGAAGAGCGCAGGAAGCGATCCAGCTCGGTCACACTCACTTGATCGCGTGCCACGTCGGCGACGATGTACCACGTGATCGTCTCACCGGGTGGAATCTCGAGGCGGCCGGTGACCAGGTAGGCGCCGGGCCGGCCGGTCACCAGGTCCGTCGGAGGCACGGCGGCGCCGGCTTCGAAGTCGGCCACCGCCTCCGGGCTGAGCGTGACCGCGCCATCGAACCCGGCCGACCACACGATGCTCGCCCGCAGCGACTCGGCCGGTTCCGGCCGGTCCACGACCCGCGCCTCGAGCGTGTAGACGGCGAGCCGGTCGCCGTCGATGAGCTCGCTGCGCTTGTAGGCGTTGGTGAGGTTGCTCATCTGCGTGTACAGCGTCGGAGAGAGCCCGTGCGGCAGCACGTTGAGTAGGCCGTCGATGAGTTCCACCCGAACGGGACGATGACCGGTGTTTGCCAGCGAGGCCGTGCGCACGAATCCGAATCGCTCGCTGCTCGCCCACCGGTAGCGGAAGACCAGGTCGAGCCCCCTGTGAACCTCTTCAAACAGGACCTGGTTGCCGACCACCGACTTGTAGAGGTGGCGCCGGACCCCGTCCCGAGCCGCGGCCCGGAACGGGCGCCAGAGCTCGGAACCGTCTGCGCTGATGCTCCGGACCGCCGTCACGGGTCCCGTGACTCCGGCCGCCTGGTGGAGGCGATCGTCGGTCTCGTAGGGGAACAGCGCCGACGCAGCGCTTCCTCGGCCGGCGGTGAGCGCCCCGCGGCTCGACACGAACATCCAGTGATCGGAGTCCGAGACGATGCTCATCAGGAACGGCGCCATTTGGTCGACGTCGGGAATCAGATAGAAACCCTCGCCATCGATTTCTACGAAGCCTTCGGTGACCTCGGATCCAATCGTCAGCGTCGTTGTCCCTATCACCGTGACTCCTTGCTCATCTCACGTTCCTCCGGTTTCGATAGCCGCAGGGAAAGCGTCCCTGCCCCGTACGTCGGCGGTCGCCGTAGACCGGAGCCCGTGACCGATGGGATAACGCGGCACTGCCTGCGGGTCGCCAAGGTCAGCCGCCGCGGCGGGCCACGGTTGCGGCAGGACGCCTTCGAACTGATAGTGGCCGAACAGCAATCCGGGGAGTTCGGTGGCCTCCGTCCCGGGAAGCCAGGCGGCGACGACGGCGTCGGACCGATCCATGAGGTCGGACACCAGGACCGGCCGCCCCGAGTAGATCACGAGGATGAGGGTGTCGCACCGTTCTCGCATCTTGGCGAACACCGCACGGTCGTCGTCGCTCACCCCGGGCACGGCTCGATCGCCGGGGCCCTCGGCGTAGGGCGGCTCGGATACGCACACGACACCGACGCCACCAGGCGGCCTATCGGGAAACTGCCCGGTCGCGTCGTAGGCAACCTCGCAGTCGAGTGTCCGGTGGAACGCTTCGACGAGGGTCGTGCCCGGCGTGGTCGCGCCGGTTCCACCCTGCCAGCCCACGGTCCATCCGCCGCACTGGAGGCCGATGTCGGCGGCGGCGCGACCGGCTAGTTCGATGGGATCCGCTCCGGGACGGAGCGGCAGACCGCCGCGGTTCTCGAGCAGCACGGCACTCCGACGGGCAGCCTCGGCGGCGAGAGCCCGATGGTCCGAGGAACCAACGCTGCTCAGCGGTGGCGCGTCGGCGACATCCCCCCGATCGAGACCGAGTGCTTCTTTGGCTCGGAGGATGCGGCGGACGGCGTCGTCGATCCGGGCCACCGCAATGTCCCCGTCCGCAACGGCCACCTCCATCGCAGCGATGAACTGCCGCCAGTCGATCGGCACCATCACCATATCGACTCCGGCATTGATCGCAGCAACGACGCTGCGTCGATAGTCGGGGTCGATCTGGTCGACCCCCATCCAATCGGAGATGACGAACCCGGGGAATGCGAACTCGTTCTTGAGGATCTCGGTCAACAGATAACGGTGTCCGTGGAGCTTGGCGCCGTTCCACGAGGAGTACGACGCCATCACGCTCAGAGCGCCGGCCGCAACCGCGGCTGCATACGGCGGGAGGTGGACGGCGCGCAGCTCCTCCTCGGAAGCACGGAAATCGCCTTGGTCGATTCGCCATTCGTCGCCCCACGGGTCCCACCATGAGGTCCAGGGCGGATTGCCGACGCTGTCCCAAGTCGTGCCGCCATCGCCGACGAAGTGTTTGGGGCACGCCAGCACGGCTGCTGCGCCATCCTCGTCGTGTTGGAGCCCTTCCACGAGCGCAGCGCCGAGCGAGGACACCAGACCCGGGTCGCGCCCGAAGCCCTCGTTGGTGCGGCCCCATCGGATGTCCTGCGGTACGGCAACGCAGGGTGAGAACGCCCACCGCACCCCGGTCGCCAGCATCTCCGTGGCCGTTGCCTGCCCGATGCGGCGCACGAGGTCGGCGTCGCCGGCCGCGCCGAGGCCGATGTTGTGGGGATAGACCGTGGCACCGCGCACGTTGCTGTGACCGTGGACCGCGTCGACCCCGTAGATGAGCGGAATACCACAACGTGAACCTGCCGCCCCCTCGGTGAAGGACCCGACCATGTCCGCCCACACTTGCGGCGCATTCGGCGACGGGTTGCCGTTGCCGCCACTCAGGACCGATCCGATGGCATGATCGGCGACCTCAGGCGGCGTGATGCTGTCGTTGGACACCTGGGTCATCTGCCCGATCTTCTCGGACATGGTCATCTTGCCGAGCGCATGCTCGACCCAGGCCTCGTTGTGCTTCATCTATTGGCTGCTCCAGGCGGGGGGACGGAAGGCTCCGGCCGGGCTTCGAACACCCGGCCGGAGCCTTTGGAGGAGACTGATCGGTCTAGGGCACGAACTCGAACGCTCCCACATCGCAGGCCGCATCCCTGCTGACGCCGCGCTGATCGGTTGCCGGGCACACGCCGATCGCAGCGTCGATGGCCGGGCTGCCGACGAGCAACGCATGCGTCAGGGTCGGCCCGCCGTTGTCGGCGAGCACGTCAACCAATGCTCCACCGGGGCCGACGTCCTGGTCGCTGCCGATCAGCGAGCAAGACGGGTCGGTGGTGACGTTCCCGCCGAGCGAGGTGAGCACGGCGGCACCGCCGCCCTCGATCTGGCAGTTGTAGGTGCCGTTGTCGGCGATGATGTTGTCGGCGATCGAGACGCTCACAGGAGCGCCGAAGGTTGCCACCATCAATCCGCCGGCGGTACCGCCGGGGGCGTTGTTCCCGACGATCGTGCTGTTGGAGATCGTCACGGCGCCGTCGGTGAGGAACATCGCACCGCCGTGCCACGCGGTCGACGTGTTGCCACTGAACGTGCTGTTGATCACGTTGGTGGTACCCAGCGACCGTAGACCACCGGCCACGTCGCCGCCGACGTTACCGCTGACGGTGCTCCGCGTGATGTTGATCGTGCTGTTGAAGAACCCGTAGATACCTCCACCCGGCTGTGCGACGGTGGCGTTGTCGCTGACCGTCGAGTCGGTCAGGTTCAACACTGCGCCGTCACCGTTGTAGATGCCGCCGCCGCCCAGCTCGAAACTGGTGCCGGTGCTGTTCTCCAAGTTGTCCGTCACCGCCACCCGGTCGAGGCTGAGCTCGCCGAAATTGAGGATGCCGCCACCCTGCGGCGCGGCGACGCCGTCTCGGACAACGAGGTCATTCATGGCGACCACTGCGCCCGCCTGGACTTCGAGGACACGTGACGCGCCACCCGCGCTGATCGTCACCGGGGCCGCAGCCGAGGCGTCGACCGTGACCGAGCCGTCGACGGTGAGCTGCCCGGAAGACAGCGTCAGGGTCCCCCCGGCCAATTCGGGATCGAACGTGATCGTTCCACCCTCAGCGATCAGCGACAACGCCTCACGCAGCGACCCGGGCCCACTGTCGTCGAGGTTGGTCACCACCAACTCGGTCGGCGGCGGGGTCGGAACCCGCTGAACGAAGTCGAACCGGGCCTCACCGTTGGCCGTGCCATTGGGGAACGCCAAGCCATAGCCCCACACCTCGTCGAGGCCGAGCCCGTCGTTTGGAGCGCCGGCCGGCTGGACCGCGCTGCGGGCGAACGCCGTCATCGGGATCGACACCTGCTGCCAACCGGCGACAGAGTCGGTGAACGTCGTCTCGAACCGCTCGGCAGTGTCGGGACCCTGATACACCCGGACGTAGTCGACCAGGTACTCCTGCGGGTACTTGTTCGCCGGGTCGATGGCGCCACCGAAGTTGCCGCCGATCGCGAAATTGAGAAGCAGGAAGAAGGGCTTCTCGAAGACCCACGGACCCGGCACGTCGGACGGCTCGGCCTGGTGGTACTGGATGCCATCGACGTACCAGGTGATCAGGTTCGGCTCCCACTCGACTGTGAAGGTGTGATAGTCGTTGTAGACCGGTGCGCCGAAGTCGAATACGTTGCCGAAGCTACCGCCACCGTTGTATCCGGGGCCATGGATCGTCCCGAAGATCTCGTTCGGAAGCCGGCTCACATACTCCATGACGTCGATCTCTCCGGCACCGGGCCACGGGTTGTAGGTGATGTCGGTGCCGAGGCTCCAGAACGCCGGCCACAGTCCGTTGCCGCCGGTCGGGACCTGCAACCTCGACTCGATTCGTCCGTAGGCGAACTCCGCCTTGTTCTGGGTGATCAGGCGGGCCGACTCGAATTCGCACGGGCCGTAGTAGCACTCTTGCGATCCGTCGGCCTCGTCGAGGGTGATCACGAGGTTGCCGTTGCCGTCGGTCGCCGCGTTGGCAGGATCGTCGGTGTAGTACTGCAGCTCCTCGTTGCCCCACCCGTTCTTGCCGTCGGGCGTGGTATCACCGATCTCGTAGGCCCAGTTCGCCGGGTTCGGCGGGGTACCCGCCGGCTCGTCGAACTCGTCGGCCCACGCCAGTGACCAGCCCGAAGGACCAGGATCCGGGGCGCGATTGTCCTTCAGCGTGACGGTGATCTCCTCACCACCGCCGGCGCCGTTGAACCAGAAGTCGAGTCTCTCAGTCCCGGTCCAGTCCTGCCCGAGCGGGAAGTCGCGGATCGAGAGCTGCATCCGAGCCGCCGGCCGTGATGGCCTGGCCGTCGAAGGTGGCTCCGTTGAACGGCACCGCCTCACCGCACGGCACGCCGATTTCCCTGACTGCGGAAGTGGAAGACGAGGTCGATGTCACCATCGTCGTCGACGTCCTCCTCATGCCGCTTGGCCACACCCGTCTTCTTGTCCACGTGGGTCTCCGACGCGTCACCGAGGGTGACTGTCGTGTGGTCGACCGTCGTGGCGTCGAAGCTCGGCGTGCTCAGCAGGTGTACTGGCACGACGCCTTTGCCCTGGTTGCAGACGTTGCCTTGCACATCGATCTCGACGCTGCGCGGAACCGTCGCCACGCCAACGTTCTCAACCGGGTCCTGGCCTGGACGCGCGTCGGCATCGCTGCTCTCGGTCCGAACCGCCTCGAGCGCGGCCGGCCCCTCGGTATCCCACAGGAACGCCCCCTGCTCGAAGTCGTCGAGCAGCTTGGGATCGAACGGGTCGTTGTCGTCGATCAGCACCGAACCCTGGAACAAAGCGCCACGCTCGACATCGACCGGGTTGGTGAGCCGAATGACGACCTGCAGATCGCCCGTGAACTTGGTGTCGTCGAAGGTCTCCACCGGGAAGAACAGCTCGGTCGGACCGCCGTTGGTGAACGTCAGCGTGCCCGCTGGTGGGCGTGAAGTCCTCGCCGGGGGCGCGTTGGAGCGCTCAGTGGCGAAGTCGATACTCACCTGGGCCGGGTCATCGGGACCCATCGGACGATTGAGCTTGACGGCGACGTCGCCGGTTGTGCCCTCCTCGATGAGCGTGTTCTGCTGCGAGAAGTTCACCGCCAGCGCCGGTGGCTCGGCAACGCCGTACACGCTCACCTCGTCGAAGTAGTAGGTCTTGGGGCCGCCCGTGCCGAGCGTGCCGAGCGCGTAACCGTGCATCTCGAACAGGCCGAGCCCGTCGTTGGGGGCGCCGTTGCCGATCTCCTTGCGGACGAAGGTGCTGAACGGGAACTCGAGCAACTGCCAACCCGTGAAGTCGTCGACGAACGTCACCGTGAAGCGCTCAGCGTCGTCGGTCGTCGAGCCGGGGTTACGGTTGTCGAGGATGTCGATGAACATCTGCGTGCCGCTGTTCAAGCCGAACATCCAGAACGAAATACCTTCGCTGGTCGACCAGTCCTGGGTGACCCAGGTGTCGACGGCAGCGTTCTCGAAGGCGTGGATGTAGCCAGCGAACGAGGACACGTCGACATCCATCTGCATCACGTTGTTCGGGGTGCCGACGGCGGGGAGCGTCGGCGCCGGCGGCGTCGTCTCGGTCTGCGATCGCAACCGAGCCGTCGCCCTGGAAGGTGTAGAAACCGATTGGCTCGCCGTCCGGGACCGCGGAGCCGAACGGGAGGCCGTTCTCGAAGTCGTCGATGACCGTGCTGGCGTCGGGCACGATCGGGACAAGGCTGAACGCCCAGTAGTCGGTGCGGAAGTTGACGTCGGTGCCGTCGTTGCCGATTACTGCGACGACCACGTTGATCAGTTCGCCGTTGCCGCCGAGGGCGGGTGGGATCGGGTCGAGCACGCCGTTGCCGCCGAAGAGGAACGAGTTGTCGTCGAAGAAGTCGGCGAGCGGAATCGACACGAGTTGCCAGCCACCGCCACTCGTGGCGCAAGGTCCGGCGGCGGACACAACGCAGTTGTACTGGAACTCATCATCGTCGGGCGGGTTGATGGCGCCGTCCGAGTTGTCGTCCTCCTGGAGGTTGATCTCGAGCGTGTAGTCCTGGCCGGCATCGGGGTTGATCCAGAAGTTGAAGTAC
This sequence comes from uncultured Acidimicrobiia bacterium, assembly GCA_963821095.1. GTDB lineage: Bacteria > Actinomycetota > Acidimicrobiia > Spongiisociales > UBA5794 > CAVPHV01. Next base: position 86,849 of record CAWGCJ010000018.1, read on the forward strand.
TCGGTGCCCGAGAGGTCGCTCGGGTTGGTGCGCCCGAAGCCGCCGTAGAAACCTGGCGTTCCGCCCGATCCCCATCCGCTCTGCAGCGAGAACGCGCCGCCGAGCGCGGGCGGAAGGTCAACGTTGTTCGCATCGATGCCGCCGCCGCCAACGGAACCGTTGAACGCGAACCAGCCGTTGCCGAACGGGTCGCCGTGCTCCATGTCATCGAACAGCACTTCATCGGCTGCCAGCGCCTGTGGTGAGGCCGACGGCAATGCGAGCAGCGCCGCCACCATGAGCAAGGCAATTGCCAGTAGCCCAGTCCTTCTCTTACTCCGTGAGATCGTGATGATCATTCCCCTCTTTCCTTCCCGTTCTGGCATGCGCCAATTCGTACACTATGCCTTGCGGCGCAGCGGAGGGCCAATGGCCCACCGATCGCTCACCGCCCGTTGTTGATCCGTCGTGGCGAGCCACGATCCTCACCCCGTCCCATCGATCGGTTGATAGACGCGCACGTAGTCGACGTAGAGCCGCTTCGGGAACTCGACGTCCAGCCCGATCGGTCCCGGGAAGGTCCCCCCAAGCGCCAGATTGAGGATGAAGAAGAACGGCTTGTCGAAGACCCATCGGTCGCCGACGATGTCCCGGCTCTTCTCGCCGTACATCTCGCCGTCGAAGAACCAGCGGATCCCCTCGACGTCCCATTCGATAGCAAACGTGTGGAAGTTGTCGGCGATGGGTTCGTCGTTGCGGTACCGACTGCCCAGACCCCCGGCTCCGGCATATCCGGGCCCGTGGAGCGTGCCGTACACGAGGAGCGGCTCCTTGCCGACGTACTCCATGATGTCGATCTCGCCGACGTCCGGCCAATTGCTGGCGTTTGGGTCCTCCGTGTCGCGTCCGAAATCCGCTCCCAGCATCCAGAAGGCCGGCCACATACCCTGGCCTTCGGGCACCTTGATGCGGGCTTCGAAGTAGCCGTACTGGAACTCCTGGAGACCCTGCGTCTTGAGCCGAGTGGAGGTGTAATACGACTCCTCGAAGCGCTCCTGGCGGCCTTCGATGACCAGCAACCCGTCCTGGAGCCAGGCGTTGTCCGCCCGGTCGGTGTAGTACTGCGATTCGCCGTTTCCCCAGCCCCAGCCGCCGATGTCGTAGGTCCAATTGGCCGGGTCGATCGTGTCGCCGTCGAATTCGTCGTTCCAGATCAGCTCGTATCCGTCGGGAGGTTCGATGGGGATCGGCGGCGGCGCCGCGATGACCGGAATGGTGGTCGTCGTGCTGGTGCTCGTGGTCGTGCTTGTCGTCGTGGTGCTCGTTGAAGTGGCCGGCACTTGGGTCGAGGGCACCGCAGTGGACTCACCTTCGGCGGCGGAGTCAGACCCGCAGGCCGCGGCCACGAGCGTTACCGCGATGAGGAGGGTCGCGATCCTGACGCCATCCCTCGAGCGGCCAGAATCACGTGCTCCCCTCGTCATCGTCTCCTCGTCCCCGCCCGGCTGGATCGGACTCATGGTCGGGCCGGGCTTCCGTCGGGCAGCCGGGTCTGGGTCCAGGTCACGATGTGCTCGTCACACGGGTGCTGCGCCGCGAGTTCCTCATTGATGTCGATACCAAGGCCGGGTCGGTCGTTCGGGTAGAGATAGCCGTCCTCTACTACCGGAAGACCGGGGAACACCTCGTACTCGATGTCGGTGGGCAGATACCACTCGTGGATTCCGAAGTTTGGGGCCCACACATCCAGGTGGAGGTTTGCCGCATGGCCAACCGGCGAGGTGTCGCCGGGACCGTGCCAGGCCGTTCGCACTCCGAACGTGTCGGCGAGCATGGCGACCTTGCGGGCCGGAGTGATCCCACCGATCTGGCTGATGTGCATACGAACAAAATCGATGAGGCGCCCGGTGATCAGAGGCTGCCACTCGTGGGGATTGTTGAAGAGCTCCCCCATCGCCAGCGGTGTGGCGGTCTGCCGACGAATGGCTTCGAACCAGCCGATGTCCTCGGGGGCCAGCGGGTCCTCCAGGAAGAACAGTCCGTACGGCTCGACGTCCTTGGCGAACTGCAGCGCGTCGATCGGATGGAGACGCTCGTGTACGTCGTGGAGAAGCTCGATGCCATCATCCAGCTGGCTACGGACGAAGTCGATCATCTCGAGCGTGGCTCGGCCGTAGGCGCGGGGGTTGAAGTAGCTCCCCTCCGGCGCTCCTCTTGGTGTGCGGAACGCCGAGGGGGGCCCACCGTAGCCATCGAGCTGGACCCGTAGGTAGTGAAAACCCTGCTCGATGAGCCGCCGCGCGTTGTCCTCCACCTCCTTTGGGTCTTCACCGTCGGCGTGAACGTACACGGCTGCTGCTTCACGAGTCTTGCCGCCGAACAACTGATAGAGGGGCATGCCCGCCCGCTTGCCTTTGATGTCCCACAGCGCTTGATCCACGCCAGAAATGGCGTTGTTGAGCACCGGACCGTTGCGCCAGTACCCGTTCACCATCGACATCTGCCAGATCTCTTCAATCCGATCCACATCGCGCCCAATGAGGAACGGCTTCAGGTGACGTTCGATCGCCGCTTGGACCGCGAAGACGCGTTGGGTGAAGGTGGCGCATCCCAGTCCGAAGAGTCCGTCTTCCGACGTCGCCACCTTGACGACCACCAATCGGGAGCGACCCGGTTGAGTCAGGATGGCTTCAACGTCGGTGATCGTGACGGCACCGGACATCAGCAGGCCCGATCGCTTGACTGGTAACGAAGCACCCACCGCACGTGGGCACCGTCCAGGCGGCGCTTCCGGACTCTCGTCTCCTCTCTTGGCAATACCGCTCGGTCCATGTCTATCCCTTGACGGCGCCGGAAGTGAGGCCGCCGATGATGTATCGCTGCAAGAACATGAAGAGGATCAGCATGGGGAGCATCAACATGAGGACCGCGGCGGCCAATGCCGGCCAGTCACTGCCGTATTGACCCTCGAAGACGATCAAGCCCCGCGTGATCGGGTAGAGGCTGTCTTCGGTGAGATAGATCGTGGGAAGGATCAGCTCGTTCCAGATGAAGATGGCATGCAGCACCGTGACCGTTGCGACGGCCGGGCGGATGAGCGGCAAGATGATCGACCAGACGAACCGGAAATAGCCACACCCGTCAACCGCCGCTGATTCGTCCAACTCTCTGGGAATCGACTTGATGTAGTTGACCAGGATGATCATTCCGATCGCATTGACGAGGAAGAGCAGGATGTAGCCGGTCCGCGTGTTGTAGAGGCCGATGTTCAGAATCAGCTGGAACTGAGGAATCAGCGCCGCCGGCAGGAACAACGCAACCACGTACAAGGTGAGCAGCGCCCCGGAGCCCTTGACGATTCCGCGAGCGATTGGGAATGCCACGAACACCGAGGTGAGTACGAACACTGTCGTCGCAACAGCGGTGTAGAACGCTGAGTTCAACATGTATCTCGGGAAGTTGGCGAGCTCCCAGGCTTTGGTGTAGTTCTCGAAGTTGACGCTCTCCGCCAGGCTGGTCGGATCCTTGAAGAACTCCGACAGCGGCTTGAACGATGCGTTGATGAGCATGAACAGCGGCCCGATGTACAGGAGAGAGAACGCCAACAAGATGCCGTACGAGACGACCTTGCCCCATGGAAAGGGCTTCCGAGGCTGTTTGACGACGCGAGCTGCTTTGTCTGTTGTCTGGGCAGTCATCCGAGGTACTTCCTCTCTCGATATTGGACGATCCAGTTGGCTGAAAGGCCGAGAATCAACACCAGGAAGAACAGCACGATTGATGCTGCGGCTGCATACCCCTGGCGGAAGGCGCCACTGACGGAACCCGTTGTTTGCCCAAAGCCTTCGGCGAAGACGAGGTAGCCGAGCACCTGGGTGCCGGGCCGGTACCCGATGAGGACCAGGAACAACTGCCAGGCCTGCAGTGAACCCACGATGTTCAACAGGAAGTTGGTGTTGATGGCTGGAGTCAGTTGGGGCCAGGTGATGTCTCTGAACAGCGCCCAGCCTCCGGCCCCGTCGATCCGGGCCGCTTCATACAGGGTCTCGTCGATCGTCTGCATGCCGGCAAGGAAGATCACCATGGTGATGCCGACGTTGGCCCAGATCTGGACGACCATCACCCAGACGAAGGCTTCATTCGGCGCTCCACCGAGGAATTCCGATTGAATGCCAAAAGCCCCGAAGATCTCGGCGACCGGGCCGCCGCCGGGGAAGAGAAAGAGCTTCCACATGAGCCCCTGGATGACCACACCGAGAACCACTGGGAGGAAGAACAGCGTGCGGAAGAAAGTCCGGCCCCTCAGCTTCTGATTCAACAATAGGGCGAGCGCCAGGCCGAGGCTGAACTGAACCGTGGTGACGACGGCCATGAAGATCAAGGTTCGCTGGAGCGCGGCGAGGTTGTCCCGGGACGCCAGTCCGCGGAACAGGAACTCGTCGTAGTTCTCGAGGCCGATCCAATTGACCGGAGCGCCGCGAATGCCCGTGGCGTCCGTGAACGAATAGAAGGCCGTAGCCAGCGAGGGGCCAAAGCCGATCAGCATATACAGTCCGAAGCCGGGCAAGAGCAGCAGGACGGGTGTCCAGCTCTTCCAACCGCGTCCGAACAAGTAGGACTTCTTTACGATTTCGATGGCCATCGTGCCCCCGATGAGATTGGGCTAGCGGGTGCGGGTTTCTCGCATACGAGAAACCCGCACCCGTCCTAGCTGCCTACTTGGGAGGCTGTTGAACAATGCCAGCTTGGGCTTGCCGCGAGGTCCACGACCAGGCGTTTGCTCGCCAACGCAATCCCGCACGCCGTTTGTTCAACACCCTCCTAGAGGTCGTCCAGCGCGGCTTGGAGGTCGATCTGCGCCTGCGTGGCCAGGGCTGCAGCATCGTCCCACTCATTGAACGGCTGGAACCAGGAGGCGCCTTGCGAGCCGTTGGCCCACTGTCCGGCGCCCGCCGGGTCAACCCAGAACTGCTCGAAGCCCACCCGGTAGTTGCCCAGGTACGACGCAAGGGATTGACCCAAGGTGGTATTGAGGGTCGCCGTCTCCTGCGTCGGGATGAATCCGGTCACATCCACGAACGCCTGATAGTTGGCCGGATCGGAGAACGCCGCCACGTAGGCCTTCGCCACGTCGACGTTCGGCGAGTTGGCTGCAATTGACCAGCCCTGATCGTACTTTCCGAACAGCAATTCGTTCTCCGCAGCATTGTCACTGCCTGGGAAGGGCACGTACGACCAAGCGAAGGCGGCTTCGCCCTCGAGATTCGGAGCCTGCCACGCACCGGTGGGCAGGAACGCCACGTCACCAGCCGCATAGCGGAACGTGGCCGCATCGTGCTGCAGACCGGTCGTACCGGCCTCGAGCATGTCCTGGGAGTACACCTTGTAGCGGTCCCACAACACGGCGGTGTCGGCATCGTCCCACTTGACGGTTCCGGTGTAGAGCCCCTCAACGAGGGCCTCTTGGTCCGGGTACAGCGCCCCGAGCAGGCCGTAGGTACCGACGAACACGGGCCAACCATCGGCGCCGCCGTTGGTCATGCACTCGTTGCCGGCGGCCTTGACCGCCTCGCACACGCTGACCAGCTCGCTCCACGTGGTCGGGACGTCTACGCCAACGCTGGCCAGGAGGTCATTGTTGACGAACATGCCGCCGTAGACGGTGCGGCCCAGGTTGACCGAGTACACCCGATCGTTGAACGTCCCGGCCTGCGCAATGGAGGCTGCATCGTAGTTCTGGACCCAGGGCTCGTCGGTGATGTCGAGGATGAGTCCCGCCTCGATCAGGGTTTGCCACGCCGGCGGCGTTGCGTTGCCCATGTACGGCTGGACCGGGTTTGCGAAGCCGAACATGTCGATGACATCGACATCGTTGGCGGACAGTCGGGTCTGCGTGACCGTGGCCAGGTCGCCGGCGCCTACCACCGCTACGTCAACCGTGACGCCCGGGTTTGCGGCCTCGAACTCCGTGCTGAAGTCTTGCACGAACGTTGTCATGGGTTCCTGGGAGTGAACGAGCACTCGAAGAGTGACCGGTTCATCCAAAGGTGCCGCGGTCGTCGTGGCGCCGTCGTCGCCCGCCGCGGCCGTGGTCTCCGTACCGCCGTCACCACCCGCCGCGGCTGTGGTCGTCGTATCACCGCCGTCGTCGTCGTCGCCGCATGCGGCGAGCACGAGGACGAACGCAGCCAAGACTGCAATCCATCTGATGTTCTTCATTTCTCTCCTCATTGTCCAAAGGGCCTGGGAGGGCTCCCGGGCCGACCTGTAATGGGCTACTTGGTTCTCATGTGCTTGGTTACCCGCGTGGAGCGCTCCCATTCTCAGCGCTCGTCGCCGGTTCGACATCTCCTCACATAGGCGGACCTTGCTGTTCCCGCTTCCGATCGTTGACCATTCAGATCGCCTCCACCCCGGCCGCGGCAACCGCCGCCCCACACGACTCTCTGACGATGAGCTCAACGGGCATGATCTCTGCAACGGGAGCGGGGGCGTCGCTGCTCACGAGAGCGTTGAGGACCTGCACCGCCCTCGCACCGGTCTCGAGCACCGGTTGCCTGATCGTGGTCAGCCTGGGAACCGAAAGCTCCGACGCTTGTAGCCCGTCAAAGCCTACGAGAGCGATGTCGCCGGGGACGCTGATGCCCGCTTCATGCAGCGCCCGCAGCGCGCCCAGGGCCATAGTGTCGGACGCCACGAACACGGCGTCGGGCCGACGTGGAATGAGCCGCTGCATCGCCTCGTACCCACTCCGCTCCGAGAACTCGCCGTCGGCACGCAGCTCAGGGTCGAGGGCGCTGCCGCACTCGGCGAGACCCTCGACGAAGCCTCGGAGACGGTCAATCCCTGCGGTTGTTGATTCTGGGGCCCCGAGGAGGCCGATACGCTGGTGTCCGAGGCCGCAGAGGTGCGCTGCAACCGACCGGGCGCCGCCGGTGTTGTCGACATCCACGTAGCTCACCCCGGCGAATTCGGGACGGCCCACCATGACGAGCGGGAGGTCTGCTGCGAGCATTCGGGCGAGCAGCGGATCTCCCATACGAGTCGCGGTGAGAATCACACCGTCGACGAAACCGGACGACACGACACGCGGGTAGAGCTCTTCTTCTTCCTCTTCGGTCTCGAAGAGGAAGAGTGACAGCGTGGTGCCGGTCCGGTTGCTCGCTGCGCTGATGCCCTGGATCAATGTGGCGAAGTAGGGGTCCTCGAAGAGGTTGTGGACGCGGCTCGGGATGACCAGACCGATGACACCGGTCTTCCTGGAGACCAACGACCGAGCTGCAACGTTCGGCGTGAAGCCGGTACGGTCGATGACGGCCCGCACACGCTCGCGGACGTCGGCGCTCACGCTCTCCTGGTTGTTGATGACCCGCGAAACCGTCGAGCGAGAAACACCAGCCAAACGCCCGATGTCCTCCAGTGTCAGCGTCATATCTGCTCCAGTGGGAGCGCTCTCTGAGAGCGCTCCCAGGAACATACTTCGGTGCCCGCTTCACTGTCAAACGGACGGTCCGGCCAGCCGCCGACGCCGTAGCGATCAACGACAATCGACCCGCAACGTGGCTCGTGAGATTGGTATGGGAGCTCGGCGGGAAGCCTCGATCTCCGAGATGGTGCCGTTGGCCACGTCCTGGGCGTCGGCGGTGGTGGGCAGGCTCATGGCTCGCCCCGTCGAGCATCGCCTCTGACCCGATGACACCCCTATGCAAAAACGACGCATGATGGCTGCGCCACCTCGGCGCGTGCTGTCGGCCTGCCGATGTCCGATCCGCCTGCCAGCAACGGCAGCACAACGACTTCGTTGCTATGGCGGTTTGCCGCCACGAGGTGGCGACCACCGGGCGCCAAGCCGAGGCCTCGAGGCCACTCGCCCCCACTCGAGCGGACCGCGGTCCGGTTCAGGCCGCGCTCCGGGTCGAATGCAAAGACGGCAACGCTGTCGTGACCGCGGTTAGACACGTAGACGTGCGTTCCGGACGGAGACAGGTGGATGTCTGCAGCCGTGTTCTCAGCCACGTGCGTCGGAACCGTCGAGATCGTCTGCAGCTCAGAAAGGCTGCCAGCTTGCGCATCGTATCGATAGAGCGTGACGCTGCTGTCGAGCTCGTTGACGACCGTCAGGTGATTCCCATCAAGATGAAAGACCATATGGCGAGGCCCGGCCCCCGGAGAAGTCGCCACGTTGCGGTGGCGAACCAGGGATCCGTCGGCTGCGTCGAACCTATAGATGACGATCTGATCGATGCCCAGGTCGGCCACGAGCAGGAATCGGCTGTCTGCGGCAAAGAGTGACGAATGGGCATGCGGACCATCCTGGCGACCGGTCGTCGGTCCTGAACCGGAATGACGCGCCCAAGCAGTCATCTCGCCGATCCTGCCGTCGCCCTCGATCGGAAAGACCGCAACATCGCCGCTGCCGTAGTTGGAGACGGCCAGCCAGTGCCCGCCGGTATCGACGCGGACATGGCAGGGATAGTCGCCACCGGTCGAGCGATGGCTCAACGCTACGAGATCGAAGCGCCCCTCTTCACGTTTGATCCGAAAGGCGTGCACAGCTCCGTGCGCTCCGTCGCTGCTGAGGCCGGTCTCGCTCACCGCAAACAGAATCTTTCGTGCCGGATGCACCGCAAGGAACGATGGGTTCCGAATCCCTGTGACGGCCGAATCCAGCCGCAGCCCCGCTGCCGAGTCGCCAACGGCGAAGGCTGAGACGCCGGGCTCATCTGCAGGTGCGTAGCTTCCCACAAGCATTCTCTGTTCGGCGCGGGAGATCATGGCCTACGTCCGACGACGGCCCGTGAAGCCGAGTTCGGCCGGCGACTCCGATTGGCCACGCTCAGGAGCGGAGCCGCGATCAGTCCGCATCGTGCCTCCATCCCAGGATCTCGTCTGCCTTCCGACAGTCGAAGAAGCCCCGCGTGCCGCTGAGGTCTCCCCGGACGGGCACCGCGGGGTAGTACTTGGCCTTGAGGTCGAGTGACGGTGTATCGACCATGGTCTCGGGGGCCACGATGTAGAACGTCTCGTGACCCACAAAATCGGCCGTCACGCCCAACAGAAACGCACGGGCCGCCGCTTCTCTGATGGTGTAGCCCCACAGGTGCCGTTCTGCGATCTTCTGCGGCGAATCGACCCAGTGAGCGGTATCGGCTCGGTCGGCAACGACACCATGCAATCTCAGGCTCGCGATGGTCACGTTGTCATGACGACGAGCGATCGCATCCGCTTGCTGTTCGCAGATCCACTTGGACAAGCTGTAGGGATCCTCAACGTAGGCCGGATGATGTTCGTCCAAGGGGAAGTAGTCGTAGCGCGGCGGCCACCTGCTGAACCGGCCGCCGATCGCATTGACGCTCGACGCTTGGCACACTCGTCGAACGTCCGCTTCTGCGGCTGCCCGGAGGGCGTCGTAGCTCGCGACGACGTTGTTGCCGTGGACCACGTGATCGGGGGCGCGGCCGGGGCCGCTGATTGCGGCGAGGTGGATCAAAGCGTCACACCCTGCAATGGCCTGCGTGAGCGCCGCGTAGTCCCTCACGTCGATCTCGAGCGTGCTCGCGGCTCGGGTTGCCGATTGGTTTTGGCTGTGGTCGATTGAGACGACCGTGTGCCCTTCGGCCGTGGCGAGTTCGATGACGGCCCGGCCGACCCGGCCATTGCCACCCGTCACTGCGATCTTCATCGGCCGTTGCCCCTCTCGTTGCTGCCTACGCGATGGTGAACGAGTGACGCTACCCGGCTCCGAGGTCCGCTTCGGCAAGTCCGCGCACCCTACTGCCATCCGCCGGGCTGCGACCACCTCAGGGAACGAGCCGACCCGGTGTGGTGCGTTTGCACAACCGTGCCGGCCGACGCAGCATGTCGTTCGCGACGAATGGAGCTTGCGAAGTGAAGGTAGGCAGTGAGGTCGGTGCGCCCGGGGTCGAGCAGTTCGATATGGTGTGCATCGGGGAGACGATGGTCGCCTTCGTCGCGGGTTCCGATCGGCGGCGGTATCTCGCCGTGCCGGCCGGCGCCGAATCGAACGTGGCGGTTGGGATGGCGCAGCTCGGGTGCCGGACACGCTGGGTGTCGCGGCTTGGAGACGACCCGCTCGGTGCGTTCATCGAAGACTCGATCGCGGCCGGCGGGGTCGACGTGGCCGTGGTTCGAGATCGCGGTAGGCCAACCGGCGTGTTGACGAAGCACGTGACCGACTCTCGAACCCGCGTGCAGTACTACCGGAGTGAGAGTGCGGCACGATCACTCTCGGTCGATGACTTGATACGAGCCGGCCGAACTCGATGGATGCACGTGACCGGTATCACGCCCGCGCTCTCAACCTCGGCTGCGGACCTGGTCGACGCGGTGATCGACCGCGGTACCGGTCACTCAGGCCGAGTGTCGTTCGATGTCAATCATCGTCCTGCCCTGTGGTTTGACACCAGGGCCGCTTCCCGTTCCCTCTTGGCGCATTGCCGTGGCGCCGACGTCGTGTTCATCGGCGACGACGAGGCGGAGGCGTTGCTCGGCACCTCAGACGCCGCCGCGCTGGCCGCGTTGATCCTGGCGCGAGAGGACCAGGAACTCGTGTTGAAGCGAGGCGCCACCGGCGCTTCGGTCGTCACCCGCGGTGGTGAAGTGTTCGAGTCGGCGTTACCGGCTGAGGTCGTCGACCCAACCGGTGCCGGGGATGCCTTCGCCGCCGGCTACCTGGCGGCGTCCTGTTTTGGGTGGTCCGCACAGGCTCGGCTTCGGCTTGGTCATCTCCTGGGTTCCCGTGTCGTCGGCGTGCTCGAGGACGTGTCCCCACCATTCTCGCCTGCCGAACTCGAGGCACTGTCGCCTGACGCGCTTGCGGCGCGATGGGCCCTTCTCTGATCGGTGCCGGCAAAGGGGAAATCTGCGGCTCGATGATGGCAATGCAGCCGACCGGACTCACGTTCCACTAGATCTCGCGTCGAGAAGCCCGGTGCCCGAACTCCATCCCACCTCGGCACCTGAGTACCGTACGCGAGAACCGAGGAAGGTGACATGCACGATGTCTACGCATACGGGATGATCGCTCCAAGCACGGTGCTCGAATTGGACGATGACTACCCGCCCCCGGCCGGATACGCCGAACTCGCCGCGGTACACACCTCGATCGGTGGAGAGGCGGCGGCGAGTGCCTACGTGATGGCACGGCTTGGTATCCGCACCAAACTACGCGGCAACCGGCTGGGCACGGATCAGCAGTCTGCGCGCACTATCGAGATCCTGTCGTCGGCCGGGGTGGACTGCAGCTCGATTCCGTTGACGGGAGACCGCCCTTCGATCACTGAGGTCGTCATCGCCGCCGGCGCGGCGCGGACCGTGCTTGGTACCTATCGGAAACTCGCGTCCAATCGAGCCTGGGATGAACCCTCAGAACGGGACGTTCGATCCAGTCGCATCGTGTGCGTCGACCCGTTTTTCCTCAACGACTCGGTTCAGGTCGTGCGCTGGTGCAGAGATTCGGGGATCCCCTACGTCACCATCGACACCGCTCCCGACTCCGAGATCGCGCGCCACGCCGGGGTGTTGATCGTCTCCGAGGAGTTCGCCACGCCGGCCTTCGGGACGGCACCGTTGGACGTACTCACTGCCTTCACCGAGGAGTGTCGAGGTCTAGTGATCCTGACGCGAGGTGGCGAAAGCTTGCTCTATGGGCGCGGAGCTGAGGAGCCGCAGGAATACCCAGCCTTTGCGGTGACCGTGCGCGACACCACTGGGGCGGGGGACAGCTTCCGGGCCGGAATCATCTACGGGATGCTTCAGGGGCTCGACACCCAACCTTTGATCAGGACGGCGTGCGCAGTGGCGGCGCTCGTGTGCGAACGAACGCCGGGTGTCCTGAACAGCCCCACGGAGAGCGAACTGGACACCTTCCTGGCTCGTCATCTCTGTGCGTGAGCGCCGGTTCTCGTTCGGTTGAGGGCAGCAGAAGGTCAGGGCGCGGTCTTGGCCAGCATTTGGCGTGCGTAGTAGGTGGGCCACGGTTCGTCTGATCCATCGGCGTCCTGCTGCTCCTGCGCCCTGCAAAGGAGATAGACGATCTCGCTCCTCGTGATGGCGCGTCCGAGCCGGCTGCCGAGCAACGCCTGGAGGTGGCCGGAATACCACATCGCCCATTCTGGGTCGGTGCCGTCCGTTGCCTCGTAGGCGGCATGGTGAGCCTCGCCGGTTTGCTTCAGGAGGACTGCGAGCTGATCCACGGAGATGTGCGTGTCGGACATGACTTCGATCGTACCGGCGGCGAGATCTCTATCCATTGGCGCCGACCATCGGTCGCCTCTGTCAGCCGGTCGCGAGCATCTTCTCCAAGCCGTCGAGTATCAAATCGATACCGAAGTGGAACTCGTCTTCGAAGCTGTACTCCGTTTGGAGGGCGTAGCCGGTGGCCATCGCGGCGAGGTTCGGGAAATCGCCACCGGCCTGTTCAACGACCGCGTCGGCCACTTCCTGGGTTTCCTCCGGCGTGCTGAATGGCAGGCTGATCTCCTGGAGGACGTACCCGTAGATGTAGGCGTCGAGCAGCGAGAACGCGTGGCCGGCCATCTCGATGGTGAAGCCTCCGCTGAGGAGGCAACCGATCACGGTATCGAGATGGCGGAGCGTGGCCGGGCCGGGGGCGGTGCGTGAGTCCATCAGGCCGAGCGCCCACGGGTGGCGGAGCAGCACTGCACGCGCTGAGTCGGCGCGGCGTCGCATGGCCGTCTTCCATCCGGCGCTGGCGTCAGGCAGGTCGATCTCGCCGAACACGGCATCGACCATGCCGTCGAGGAGCTCATCCTTGTTGGCGACGTGGTGATAGAGCGCCATGGGCTTACGATCCAATTCCCCGGCCAGGTTTCGCATGGTGAGCGCGCCGATCCCGCGCTCGTCGGCGAGGGCGACGGCGCCCAGGAGCACCCGGTCCCGGGTCAGTGGATCCCGCGCCCCTGGGGTCGGTTCGGTTGTGGTCGCCATGTCGCTCCTACTTCTCGCCAGAAGACTCGCGCTTGCCAAACATACTAAGTACGGTTACATTCCTCGTCACCTACCGTACTTAGTACGATAGGGAACGACAAACCCACAACGGATTGGGAGGGAGCGAGAGCCATGACGAGCACACGACAGGACCTCACGAGGGGCAGAAGGCGCAAACCGGACACGAACCCGACGCCGGGTGACCCAGGCGCGACATCACAAGGGGAGGTCGGCCAAATGTCTCCCCGTCAAGCGGCGCGGCTTGCCGGTGTCGGGTATGTGATGCTCTTTCTGCTTGCCATCTTCGCCAACTTCTTCGTGCTCGAAGGTCTGATCGAAGCCGGCGATGCTGCGACAACGGCGGCGAATATCAGAGAATCCGAAGGACTGTTCCGCCTCAGCCTGGTCAGCTTCATGGTGGTCTTCATCGTGGACGTCGTGCTGGCATGGGCCCTCTACATCTTCTTCAGGAACGTCAGCAGGGATCTGTCGTTGCTGGCGGCATGGTTCCGGCTCGTCTACACGGTCTTTCTTGGCATAGCGCTCATCTTCTTCTTCCAGGCTCTGCAACTCCTCAGCGGCGCCGACTATCTGACTGCTTTCGATACGGGTCAGGTCAACGCCCAAGCGCTCGGTGCCCTCGAGGCGTTCAACTACACGTGGCTGATCGGATTGGCGGCCTTCGGCATCCATCTGCTGCTCCTCGGCTTCCTGATTCTCAAGTCCGGCTACACCTCCAGGCTCCTCGGCTACGTGTTGATGGTGGCCGGAGCCGCCTACGTGGTCGACACGGGTGCCTACGCGCTGGTGGCGAACTACGCCGACTACGAGAACCTGTTCCTCGTCATGGTGGCGGTGCCATCGGTGATCGGGGAGTTGTGGCTGGGGCTCTGGCTCCTGCTGCGAGCCGGCAGGCATCAGAAAGCCGCGTGAGCGGTGCACGCTCGGCCGCCGGCCCGACGGATTCCACACCGACAGAGGGGCCGGTTGATTCGTCTACCGTTGCGACCACCGTCACGACAAACCGAGGTCAGGGGCAGAACATGGCACTCAACGCAAACCAAAGGGCAAAGCTCGAGGAGCACCTCGCCACCACGGCCAACGGGGCATGTCAGCTCTGTGGGGCGACGGAATGGGAAATCGACGACCGATCCCTGTATGTGTCCGACAGCCCCACAGAAATGGGCATGTTCGCCATGCGGGTCGCTCCCGTCGCCTGCAAGAACTGCAGCCAGGTGGTGTTCTTCTCGGCCCATCTCCTCGGCATCTAATTCAATCGAGAAGTCATTCGGCGCGCCAACCCAGAATCGCCGCCGGCGAAACGACGATTCCCGAACTGATCGACTCGGGATCGACGTATTGCGGGTACCGGTTCGCCAGGCGCGGTAGGTACTCGGCGACGGCTGCCGAGTTTGCTTCGGCTCCCGTCCCCGAGACCCGCACCCACCACAACTGAGACCAGTCGTCGTCGTAGTGCTCGACCAGCAGCGTGCATCGGGGATCGTGGCGGAGGTTCTCGAGCCGCTGCAGTCGAGTGGTGGCCTTCGCCTTGATCGTGTCGATCGGGATGAAGATCCGACGGTCTCCATCGATGGCGTACACAACCGGAACCAGGTCGACACCGCGTAATTCTTGTCGAGTTCCCAGGACCCCATGGCGAGCCGTCTCGACCCGTGACCAGGCTTCGCTGTCGCTCATCCGCATGAGGCCGATACTGGCACTTGAGCGGGCCGAACGGACATGTTTTGGTCTTGTCCTCGCCGACGCTGGGTGGCATCCAGTCAACTATGACCGGTTTGCAGCGCATTTCTTCCAAGAAATGGCTCATTTGCCTTCTTAGATGATTCTTAGGTGCTGCTCAGAAATCCCTCACCGCTCAACCGCACGATACGGGTATGGCTGAATCAACACTCACCGGGCGCCGCCTCACCGGCAAGCGCCGCGCCCCGAAGGCCGTCGCAGGCCGTCGGGTGTGCTCAAGTCCGAAATGCGACACCGTGATTTCTCGCTACAACAAGAAGACCACCTGCTACACGCACAGCCCAGTGAAGTTCCCTCGGGTCCGCGGACGTGAGGTTCCGACACCAAGTTGAAGGCAGGTTCTCGAGCTTCCCGCTCCGGGCCGCCGCAAGGCGGCCTCGGCGCGTTCGGGGCCAATCCCACCGTTCTCATCTCAATCTCAGGCAAGGCTCAGATGGACTTCAAGTCCGGCTGAGAACCTGTCCTCGACATTGACGTCCACAACCAAGAGGTCCATCCATGAAACGCCTGCTGCCGCTGCTTGCAGTGATCGCTCTCGTCGCTGCCGCCTGTGGAGGTGCCGACGCCGATCCGGGGGTCGCTTCGCTCGAGGTTTCCGGGGGCGAGGTGCCGGCGATATCGGATGGTGCTGCGACTACCGAAGTCGACCAGGAGACTGCCGTCCTCGAGTTCGCCGCCTGCATGCGCGACAACGGAGTCGACATGGAAGACCCGACCGTAGACGCAGACGGCAACATCCGGCTCAACTTCCGCGGCAACGCCGCACCCGGCGAAGAGGGCTTCGACCGCGAGGCGGTCCGCGCTGCCCAGGATGCCTGCGCCGAGTACCGCGAGGCCCTGAGTTTCGGATTCGAGGATCGCGACAACGCTGAGTTCCAAGACCAGATTCTCGAATTTGCCGCCTGCATGCGCGACAACGGCTACGACATGGCCGACCCGGACTTCTCCAGCTTCGGCCCCGGCGGCGAAGGCGGATCCGGCGACGGACCCCGGGGCCCCTTTGGCGCCATCGACCCCGAAGACCCCGCCTTCCAGGCCGGCCTCGAAGCCTGCCAGGACATTCTCTCCGGCTTCGGACCCGATGGGGCCGGGCCCAGGTTTGGCGGTCCGGGCGGAGGCGAGGGATGACATCCAGCAGACGCAGCGAGGAGCCGACTGTGAGCACCACCATCGATCCGGCTGCGCAGCGCGCAGATCTCGTCGAGAATGAGGACATGAGCACCGACACACCAATCCCTTCGACTCCCAGCCCCCGTCGTTCCCATCTGTGGTGGTGGATCGCAGCAGCGGTCGCCGTCGTTGCGGTCATCGGTGTCGCGTGGGCGCTGGCTTCCGGCAGCGGTGACGCCGAGGAGACAGGCGCCGTGACGGCGCGCAACTTTGCGGCCGTCGTTTCCACCGACCTCGTCCAAGAAGAGAGCTATGACGGCACCTTGGGCACCGTCGAGGCCGATCCGATAGGCGCCCAGTCCACCGGCACGGTGACGTCCATCGCCGTCGCCGGGACCACGGTCGAGCAAGGAGATGTCCTGTTTGCGGTCGACGGCGAACCGGTCGTCTTGCTCTACGGGTCGACGCCGGCCTATCGCGATCTCCTTCCGACCGAAGACACCGACACCGTGGTGAGCCGAGGCAACGGCACGATCACTTCGGTCGTCGCCCAGGGGACTGTTGTCGAACAAGGCGACGTTTTCTACAACGTGGACGGTGAGCCGGTGGTCGCTCTCTACGGTGACGTGCCGGCCTATCGCACCATGGCCAACCTGAGCACCAACATGACCGGCGAAGACGTCCGCCAGCTCGAAACGGCGTTGGCGGCACTCGGGTTCGACAATCTGACGGTTGACGATGAGTTCACCGACGCCACCGAGAACATGGTTGAGGACTGGCAAGAATCGATCGGTGCGGATGACGACGGAGTGGTCGACCTCGGCGAGGTTGTGTTCATCCCCGGGCCGGTCACGGTGATCGAAGCGCTGGTCGAGGCCGGCGACGTCGCCAATGACGGCCGTGAGATCCTAATCGTCACCGGCACCGCCCCGGCGACCGGCGACGACATCCTGCAGCTCGAGGAAGGTCTGGCGGCTCTCGGCTACGACGCCGACGGTGCCCTCGTTGTCGACGGAGAGTACGACGAAGCCACCCGCGCCGCGGTTGAAGCCTGGCAACTCGACCTCGGCGCCGAGGTCGACGGCATCGTCCACCTTGGCGAGGTGGTGTTCCTTCCGTCTGCGGTGCGGATCAGCGACGAACTTGCTCCCGCCGGCAGCGCGGTGAGTCCCGGCAGCGGCGTCCTCGCGGTGTCTTCCGCCGACAAGGTGGTCACCTTCGATCTGCCGGCAGAGGACCAAGCCCTGCTGGTCGAGGGTGATGCCGTGATTGTTGTGCTGCCCGACAACACCAAGACGCCCGCCACCGTAGCCGAGGTGTCTGCGGTAGCCACCGTGGCTCAGGACGGCAGTTCCGCCTTTGAAATCACCGCTGCTCTCGACGACCCGTCGGTTGCTGCCGGACTCGACGAAGCTCCGGTCGACGTCGAGGTCGTGAGCGACTCCGTGCGCGGCGTGGTGGCGGTCCCAGTCACGGCCCTGGTCGCCCTGCAAGAGGGCGGCTATGCCGTCGAGGTCGATGCCGGCGACGGCACCATTCGCCTCGTCGGGGTCGAGGTCGGATTCTACGCCGACGGCATGGTCGAGATCACCTCAGCGAGCCTGGCGGTGGGCGACCAGGTCGTGGTCCCGTGACCGCAACGCTGACGGATCCACCGGCGGCAGGCGAGACCGGGTCGGACATCGTCCTGTCGCTCCACGACGTGGTCAAGGAGTACCCCCTGACCCCGCCGGTGCGGGCTCTGGCCGGGGTGACCTTCGAAGTCGAACGGGGCGAACTGGTCGCCGTCGTCGGTCCTTCCGGCAGTGGGAAGTCCACGTTGCTCCACATCATGGGCACGCTCGACCGCCCCACCTCGGGCGAGGTGACGGTGGCCGGCCATGCCATCTCTGAGCTATCCGACAAGAGCATGTCGGCGTTGCGCTCGCGACACATCGGTTTTGTGTTCCAGCAGTTCTTCCTGCTCAGCGGGTACACCGCGCTCGACAACGTCGCAGACGGGATGCTCTACACCGGGATGCCACTCGCCGAGCGACGCGACCTTGCCGCCGTGGCCCTACGTCAGGTCGGGCTCAGCAACCGAATGGACCACGATGCCACCAAGCTGTCAGGCGGTGAGCGGCAGCGAGTAGCCATCGCTCGGGCGCTCGTCGGTGGACCGTCGATTGTGCTCGCCGACGAACCTACCGGCAACCTCGACTCAAAGACCAGCGACGCCATCGTCGAACTCATCGAGAATCTGAACGCCGGCGGCACCACCATTGTGGTCATCACCCACAACCACGAGATCGCGTCCCATTTCCCGCGTTCGGTCGGGCTACGGGACGGACTGATCGAGTACGACCGGTTCAACGGGGTTCATTGAGATGGCCGCCACCCTCACCCCATCCAAGCTGCACGCCGCCGATGTGGCGCGTACTGCCAGTGTTGGGATCCGGACCCGCAAACTACGTGCCGCACTTTCTGCCCTCGGCATCATGATCGGGATTGCCGCGATGGTCGGTGTGCTCGGGCTCTCCGAGTCCTCGAAGTCAGATTTGCTGGCCCAACTCGACAAGCTCGGCACCAATCTGCTCACCGTCCAAGCCGGAACCGGGATCGGCATCGGGAGTGGCGAACTACCCGAGGAAGCCGCCGTGATGATTGCCCGCATCGGCCCGGTGGAAACGACCAGCACGGTCAGTGAGGTCGACGCCAACGTCTACAAGAACGATCTGGTGCCGAGCGGACAGACCGGAGGCATCAGCGTTCAGGCCGTCGACGTCAACCTGCTCGACACCCTGGCGGGAACGGTGGCCGACGGTCAGTTCATCACCGTAGCCAACGCGGATTATCCGACCACAGTGCTCGGGTCGGTGGCCGCCGAGCGTCTCGGCATCGCCGAGGTCACCGGTACCCAGCAGATCTGGCTCGGCGAGCAGTGGTTCACGGTCGTCGGGGTCCTCGACGAATTCGAGCTGAGCCCCGACCTCGACCGGGCAGCCATCATCGGGATCAGCGCCGCCGAGACGTATCTCGACCATGATCCCGTGCCGACGTCGATCCTGGTTCGCAGCGACCCGGCCTACGTCGATGACGTCATGGGCGTTCTCGCCGCCACCGCCAATCCGGAGAATCCCGAGGAAGTGGAGGTCTCTCGCCCCACCGACGCCCTCGAGGCGAAGGAGGCCGCCGACGACGCGTTCACCGCGTTGTTCCTCGGTCTCGGCGCGGTGGCCCTGCTCGTTGGCGGCGTCGGCATCGCCAACGTGATGGTCATTTCAGTTCTCGAGCGTCGCTCTGAGATCGGGCTCCGCCGCGCCCTCGGCGCCACCAAGCGCCACGTCGCGGTGCAATTCCTGGGCGAGGCGCTGTTGTTGGCCGGCATCGGTGGAGTTGGTGGGGTACTGCTCGGAGTCGGGGTCACCACTCTGTACGCCAACCTGCGGGGCTGGAATGCCCTGATCCCCCCGATCGCAATGGCCGGCGGCGTTGCCGCCGCCCTCATCATCGGCGCCATCGCCGGTCTGTATCCGGCAGTGCGCGCGGCACGGATGTCACCTACCGAAGCATTGCGATATGAATAGCTGCACTACCGACGCCGCTCACGCGGCTCAGGAGATCAGATGACCGAACCAAGCACTCTCGAACGTATCCTTGTCGTGGAGGACGACCGCGCGGTGCGCGAGGCCGTTGAGCGCGCCCTCTCCTACGAGGGCTACGAGGTGAGCACCGCACGCGACGGCGCCGAGGCGCTATCCGCTGTGCTCAACGATCCACCGCAAGCCATCGTGCTCGACGTGATGATGCCTCACGTCAACGGTCTCGAGGCATGCCGTCGGATCAGGGCGTCCGGTGATACGACTCCGATTCTCATCTTGACGGCGCGTCACGAGGTCAGCGACCGGGTAGAAGGTCTCGACGCCGGCGCCGACGACTACATGGTCAAGCCCTTTGCGCTCGAGGAGCTCCTGGCTCGGCTGCGGGCCCTGCTGCGGCGATCGAGCGGTTCAACTACCGAGGTGCTCTCCGTTGGTGATCTGGCGATGAACGTCGGCACCCGCGAGGTGCACCGCGGCGATCTGCCGATCGATCTCACCAAGACGGAGTTCGACCTCCTCGAGCTGCTGATCCGCAACGCCGGGATCGTCATTTCGCGCGACACCATCTACGAGAAGATCTGGGGCTACGACTTCGAGACCAGCTCCAATTCGCTCGATGTCTACATCGGGTACATCCGCCGCAAGACCGAGGTCGAGGGTTTGCCCCGGGTGATTCACACCGTGCGGGGCGTCGGCTACGTGGCGAGGGAGTCGTGACCGCGACGTGAAGCTCCGTACCCGCATTGCGATCATCGCCGCCTTCGCCGTTGCCATTGGCGTTGTCGGTGCCTCGGTCGGCGCCTACTTCCTGGCGCGCGACCAAATGCGGAACCAGATCGACGAGAGCTTGATCGAGATCTCCAGCGAGACCCGCAACATCCGTGACGTAATCAGCATATTCTCCGGGCCGTTTGGGCCCCGACGTCCGGGTGTGACCGAGCAGGCATTTGATGTGGTCCTCTATCAACTCTTCCTCCCGGACGGCAAAGCCTTCATTCCTGAGGATCAAGGGACGGCACTTCCGGTGTCTGACGCCACGATCGCCATTGCCCAAGGGGACTCGCAGGTCACGGTGCTCGCCGATGTCACAACAGAAGATGGGCAGCACCTTCGCATGGTGAGTGCCCCGCTCAACGATGTCGATGGGGTGCTTCAGGTGGCCCGATCGCTTGACGAGGTCGATGAGGCCCTCCAGGGGTTGACCGCGGTGCTGGTCGTTGTCAGCGTCGGGGGCGCAGTGTTGGCGGGAGTCCTCGGCCTGGTCGTGGCGCGCAGTGCGCTTCGACCCCTTGCTCGTCTGACCAGGGCCGCCGAGCACGTGGCCGAAACCCAGGAGCTCGAGGCCCAGATCGAAATTGATCGAGATGACGAGGTGGGCCGGCTCGCTGAAGCGTTGAATGCCATGCTCGCCGCCCTCGAGCAGTCCCGCGTTCAGCAACAGCGCCTGGTGCGCGACGCCGGTCACGAGTTACGCACCCCCCTCACTGCATTGCGGACCAACATCGAGGTGTTGGCTCGGACCCAGGGAATGCCGGCTGATGATCGCCGCAGGCTGCTCGACGACGTGACGCTGGAACTTGGAGAACTGAGCAACATGGTCACCGCGTTGGTTGAGCTTGCCATCGACCCTGGGAACGCCGAGGAAACCGTTGTCAATGTGCGTCTCGATGAGATCGTAAAGGGAGTGGCCGATCGCTATCGCCGCCGCAGCGACACGGCAATTGTTGTCACCGCTGAGGACAGCTGCGTGACCGGCCGGCCGGCGATGCTCGAGCGAGCCGTCTCCAACCTCATGGACAACGCCACGAAATGGAATACCAACGGCGAGCCCATCGAAGTGAAGGTGGCGGCCGGGACGGTATCGGTTCGTGACCACGGTCCCGGTGTCTCCGACGAAGACAAGCCTCGGGTCTTTGACCGTTTCTACCGGGCCGATACTGCTCGCACCACCCCGGGCTCCGGCCTTGGACTCTCCATCGTGAAACAGACCGCCCAGGAGCACGAGGGGTCTGTCTTCATCGAGGATGCCGACGGTGGCGGTGTCATCGTCGGCTTCACGATTCCGACCGAGGCCGAGTAGGCCGCCAGGGCCTTGGCTCCTGCCCCATGCTCGATCGGCGTGGACCGAGGTACGGTGAGTCTGCGAGTAAGACCGAGCTCTGCCAACGATCCGGCCGCGACCCACGTCATGTACCGAGGCCCGTGAGATCCGATGGTCCGCATCGATCCAAGGTGGAACCGCGAGAAGGGCACCCCCGGTGTGGCGAGGGTGCCCTTGCTGGTGTTGCCGAAGCGAACCTTGCTAGAACTTCAGCCACGCCTGCTCGTCGAGCGTGTCGAGGTCGCTCTTCATCAGGCCCTTGTGCGACACGGTATAGACGCTGTCGCCGATGACGATGGAACGTCGGACTCCGGCCTCCCAGTCCCACCAGCCTTCCTCGGTGGCGCCACCGGGGTGGATCACGGTTGCGATCTCCTCGATTCCGTCTTCAGAGACCTCGAATCCCAGGACGCCGGCAAAGCCGCTCTCGCCGCCCTCATCGCTCCAGTTCCAGCTCTGGACCGGCAACATGGTCAGGCCGGTCTCCGCCCAGTGGAGGAAGGCGTGATGGTCATACTCGACCTCGGAGTTGGAGCCCTCACCCAGGGCAAGCTGATGGAGCCGAACCGGTTTGCTCAGGTCGGAGACATCGAACACCGAGATCTGGGTGCCCTTGACCTGGCCTTGCTCGTTGGCATCCTGGCCGATGCCGATCAGCAGCCCGTCGTCCATGGGATGCAGGTACGCCGAGTAGCCGAGGATCTTGAGCTCGCCCTTTACCTCGGGGTTGGTCGGATCGGAGAGATCCAGCGTATAGAGCGGGTCCGTTTGGCGGAAGGTGACGACGTAGCCGACGTCGCCGATGAAGCGAACCGAGTAGATCCGCTCGCCTTCACCGAGACCGCCGACCTTGCCGACCTCGACCAACTCGTTGCCGCTGGTTTCGAGCACCGTTACCAGTGACTCTTGGTCGGGGAAGGCGCCCCGGCCCCAGTTCGGCTCGGTGGTGGTTGCCACTCTGAGCAGGCCTTCGTGCTCGGACATGGCGAACTGGTTGAGCAGGTAGCCCTGAACCTGGCCGGAGGCAACGTAGTCGCTGCTCTCAGTCGATGAGATGTCGAATTTGTGGATCTGGCTGCCGGCGTTCTCCGCCGCCTCGATGAAGTCTTCTTCGGCTTCAAACGTCCACCAGGGAACCCAACGGGCGGTGGCGACGTAGAGGCTTTCGGTCG
This sequence comes from uncultured Acidimicrobiia bacterium, assembly GCA_963821095.1. GTDB lineage: Bacteria > Actinomycetota > Acidimicrobiia > Spongiisociales > UBA5794 > CAVPHV01. The sequence continues at coordinate 109,522 of CAWGCJ010000018.1, forward strand.
AGGCATACACGGTGCTGCCGGTGGCGAGCACGCCGGTGGCGTCGACCGGGAAGAGACCCTCGTCGAGGTCGATGGTCAGCACGGACAGCATGTCGAGGCCAGAGAAGTCGGCGGGATGATGTGCACGTTCGCACGCCACCAGGCTGCCCTCGTCGATCACATCGCCGTCGTCATCGGAAACGACGTAGTAGGGGACCCAGTTGGAGATGTCCGACTCTTCGATGAGTTCCTGATTGGCCTTTAGCGCCTCGCGCTCCGACTTGATGCCCGATGACTTCGGGTACTTCCACTCGAAGCCCGTTGGGCTCGAGTTGACCACGATCCGGATAGTGCCATCGACCATGCGGGCACTCACGTAGCGGCCATCGAGGTCCATTGTGCGCATCAGGTCCGGATCACCGCCGGTGAGGTCGACCTCGACCAGGCGGACGACGGGAGTCTGATACTCCGGGGCGAACTCAACATCGCCTTCCGCAATTGGCCCCGGGTAAGCATTCCAGGCGCCGCCGAGCAGCAACACCCGGTCGCCGGAGAGAAACATGTCCTGGACCGCGTAGTTGTTGAGGGTCAGGGTGCCGGTGATGCGGGGCTTGTTATTGGTGACGTCGATCACATAGAGGACACCGTTGGAGAGAGCGATGATCCGCTTGCCATCGGTCTTGACGATGTCGGGTTCGTCAACACCCAGTTCCTGCACGTTGGTACCGGAGAAGTCGCCATCGCCACCTGCCTGGGGCGCAAGCGTCTCCTCGGCCGCAGCGGTGGTCGTCACGGGAGCGCCCGCATCATCGGAGGTGAACTCACCTCGTTCGAGCAGGATTGCATCACCCGGGAGGCCGTAGCCGTAGCCGGGATTGAGGCCGTACGGTCCGACCAATTCGGTGCCGCGTTCGATCACGTAGTCGAGGAACGCATCGCAGGCATCAAACGGGACCAGGCTGTAGGAGGCGAGCTGGGCATTGACGCGTCCATCGCCACCGCTACTTGGTCCCCTCGTGGTCGTTGTCGACACGTCCTGATTCGAGGCGCAAGCCGTGAGCAGCAAAGCCAGTGCGATGAGTGTGGTAGTGATCCGTCCCATGATCGATCTCCCTGTGGGTCCATCCTGTCTTGGTTCTGATGCCGCGGGGCCGTTATGGGGTTCCCGGTTTCTCATTCAATTCTCAGACAGTCTTCATCCGAAGTTGCGGGTGGCTCCGTTTACCTAGTGAAAGCAGCTTTCTTGCAGACCCACCTCTGAAGGGACTCCGACATGAGCGACATCAACGCCGATCCCGACGATTCTTCGGCTTCGCGCAACTCCATCTTCTTCGGCCCCTCGGCCTCGCGGCCTGACCCGATCGACACCAGATCTGCTCCGCGTGCGCCGCACCCGACGACTCCTCCGCAGTGGCAAGATGCCACGCCTCCCGAGTCAGCATTGCCGGCTTCTGCCATCTCCTATCCGGGTGACGAGCCAACCCTGAAGATGCCGGCTGCAGCGTCGGTGCCGTTTCCGGCTCCGGCTCCGGCTCCGGCCGTATCCGGGCCGGTGCCCTCCTCAGCCCCTCCGGCGTCGGCGGCGCCCCCCCGCTCGTGGTGGGTGCCGGTCGCCGCGGGATTCCTCGGAGCGGTCTTGGCCGTTGGTGGCATGCAACTTGTCGACGCCGTTGCGTCCGAAGACGAGCCGACACCGGTCGAAGCGGCCGCCGCTGTTGTCATCGAGACCCCCGAGTCGGCAATACCGAGTATTGAGATTCCTCTCATGACGGAAGGGACTGTTGTGGATCCGGCTGCGGTCGGGGCGACGGTGATTCCTTCAGTCGTGACCGTTGAGGTCGGTTCCGCCGGACCCGATGGGTTCCTTGCCCAGGGGTCGGGTTCCGGAGTGATCCTGGACACTGCGGGTCACATCGCGACCAACGATCACGTCGCCGAGATCGCAAACGACCACCAGGTCATCCTCTCCGACGGAAGGGTCTATGCCGCCGATTTGATCGGTACGGACCCGCTGACCGACCTCGCCGTGCTGAAGATCACGGCGACCGATCTTGTCCCCATTGAGTTCGGGGCTGCCGACGAGTTGACCGTCGGCGAGCCCGCCGTTGCGGTCGGAAGTCCACTCGGGCTCGAAGGTGGGCCATCGCTCACCGTCGGGGTGGTGTCGGCGTTTGGCCGGCAGGTGCAAACCGGCGCCGACTCTGTGCTCTTTGGGATGCTCCAGACCGACGCCCCGATCACTTCCGGGTCGTCAGGCGGCGCCTTGGTTGACTCCGCCGGTCGCTTGATCGGCATCACCACTGCCGTCGGCGTCAGCGAGGTTGGGATCGAAGGCATCGGTTTTGCCACGCCGGTTGAACTCGTCGCACGGGTAGTCGATGAACTCATCGCGGAGGGCGCCATCCAACACGCCTTCCTCGGCATCACAGGAGAGACCGCCTTCGACGCCATCGGGACCGAAGGCAAGTCACCCATCGGTGTTGTGGTCCTGACGGTTGAACCCGGTTCGGCGGCCGCCATCGCCGGCCTCGAGGCCGGCGACGTCATCACGACGGTGGATGGAGAGACCATCCGCACGATGGATGAGTTGATCTCCATGCTCCGCAGATACTCCGCCGGGCAGGAAACCACCTTGGTGATCGATCGGGCGGGGACGGCGGATACGGTCGTCGTCGCCCTGGGCATTCGGCCCAACTAGCCGCCGTGTCCAAGAGGCTCAGGTAGACCACGGCTCTCGGTTTCCGAGTTCCACGTGCCCGCCCCTCGGGGCGGGCACGAACGCGTCGGCCACTATGTAGCCTCATTCCCATGGACGGTCCTCAGCAGGAGTCGTGGGTCGAGCGGGTCATCCGCGAAGCAGGCGAAGCCGGGGAGTTCGACGACCTCCTCGGGCACGGGAAGCCGATTCCACGGCTCGATCGGCCGTATGAGTCAACCTGGTGGGCGCGCACCTGGATGGAACGGGATCGGCGCAACCATGCCGTCACCGCGCTTGCGGCGAAGCTCAGGCGCGAACTGCCGCGCCTGATGGCTGGTGCCGATCCGAACGTGATCAGGGCAGGTCTCCGCAATTTCAACGAACAGATCGCGGCGGTGAATGACGGCATTCCCGACGACGACAAGCTTCCCGTGCTCGACATCGACCGGTTGATGACCGATCGACGCTGATCCGACCCGGTCGGATTCCTAGCGGGTTCTCACTTACGCCTCAGATGCTCTTCAGGGGCATGCCCCATCGTGGGTTCTACAGGCGCAAGCAAGAGAAGGAGAAACTTGATGCCTATCAACACCAAGAGGATGATCGCTGCGGTAGCGGTCGCTGCGGCCGCCGTGGGGGGCGTGGCCGGGACCGTGCTTTCGAGTCCGGCAACGGCAGTAGCTCAGGAGGCTGAGGTAACCGACGAAGAGACCCGACCCGGGCTGTCCGACGCGATCCAAGAGGCGCTGTCGCAACTCGTCACGGACAATGTGATCACTCAGGCGCAGGCCGACGCCGTGACCGATGCGTTGGTCGAGAACCTGCCCGCTCGCGGACCACACCGCGGCTTTCGGGCCGGAGTCCACATGGAGACCGTGGCGACGATCATCGGGATCGACGTAGCGGATCTCGTGAATGCGCTCCGTGACGGTTCGACGATCGCCGAGGTCGCTGCAGCCAATGGCTCGTCGGCTACGGCCGTGGTCGACGCGTTGGTTGCGGAGGCCAATGAGCACCTCGACGAGGCCGTCGCCGATGGGAGGATCCCAGCGGAAGATGCCGCCGATGCCAAGGCGAACGCGGCTGAGCGGATCGAGGACATGGTCAACGGCGAGTTCGAGCCGCGGGGACGTGGCATCGGGCCCGGCGGCCGCGGCTTTGGTCCATCCGGCGGTGGAGAGGACGCTGGTACTGCCAGCGACGCCTTGTTCGGCGCCTAGGAGGCTCCATGTCGTTTGATCGGCTGAACGCCGATCGACGACGAGCGAGGCTCTCGCTTCACCACCAAGAAGCCGGCGTCGCGTCTGCGGCGCCGGCTTCCTCAATTTTGTTGCAGTGTGCAACATAGTGCTCGGATCGGCGTACGATCTTGAGCCAACCGCCGCCACTTCCTGGGAGGGGACGACCAGTGAGCAAGAAGACCGTTCTGATTTCCGTTGTAGTTCTCGTCGCGCTCGCCGCGGTCGGTCTCTGGTACTTCGTGTTGCGCAGTGACGCACCGCCGCCGGTGTCGCTCGATAGTGCGGTCGAGTCTGTCACGGAGAGCACCACGACCACCACCACGGAGGGCTCTTCTGGGGCCGAGACCACCACAACGACTGCCGCGGCGAGCGCGGCTCCTTCGGCCGGGCTCGATGGTGACTGGGCCATCGACACGACGGCATCGTTTGCCGGCTACCGGGTGAAGGAGGAGTTGGCGTCGATTGGGTTCACCGAGGCGGTCGGACGAACCTCTGACCTGACGGGCGGACTGACGATTGCCGGCACCAGCCTCACCGCCGTCTTGGTCGAAGTCGACATGACAACGCTGCAGAGCGACTCGAGCCGGCGCGATGGCGCCCTCGGCAGCCGTGGGTTGGAGACGGACACGTTCCCAACCGCGACCTTTGCGCTCACCGAACCGATCGATCTGGGCAGCCTGCCCGTCGTTGGCGAGCCCGTTGCTGCCGACGCCGTCGGCGAGCTGACGCTGCACGGTGTCACCAAGACGGTGACGATTCCACTCGACGCGCAGTTAGCGGACGACACCACCATCGTTGTGGTTGGGTCGCTGGAGGTTGCCTTCGCCGACTACGGGATCGAGTCGCCCACCGGCTTCTCCGTGCTGGATATCGAGGACCCGGGAACGCTCGAACTCCAGATCGCGTTCGTTCGCGGGTAGCCCTCACGGCGAGGGGCTATTTGCCCAGTCTGTCGAGGAACCGGTACCAAGGCGCGGCAGCCGGGAGGAACCACGCCTTCTGCCGGTAGTAGGGGCGGGTTGGATGACTGATCTCCGCAAATGGGCTGCGGTCGATCTGCTCGGAGATCAATCTGCCGACCTCGGCGCCGACGTAGCTTCCGATGCCGAGTCCGTGGCCCCCGTAGCCGAGGGCGTACCAGATGCCCTCGATCTGGCCGATGTGCGGCATGAGATCGAAGGTGATGCCCAGCTTGCCCGACCACGTGTGGGTGAACTCGACATCCGCCAGCTCCGGGAAGATCCCGACTGTTGTCGTCCGCAGGATGTCCGCGCTCTTCTGGAGGTCGAGGTCGGTCGACAGGTTGTTGCGCCCGCCGAGCAGGATCCGATTGTCGGGTGTGCGGCGGAAGTAGTTGAGGAAGCGGCGCGAGGTCCACAACATCCGGTTGCGGGGGATGAGCCGCTCGACGGTCTCGGCCGGCAGTGGCTCGGTCACCACGATGTACGAGCCGATGGGCACCACCCGACGCCGCAGCTCGGGAACCGGGCGGGCTCCGGTGTAGCCGTTGGTCGCGAGGAGCACCGTTCCGGCCGAAAGCTTCCCCTTTGGGGTGAGGATCTGGTAGCCGGCGGTGTGCTTGGCGATGTTGCGGACCTCAGCATGCTCAACGATGCTCGCCCCGGTATCGCCGACGCGGCGCGCCAGGCCGTAGACGTAGCGAGCCGGATGCAGGCCGGCGCCGGCAGCGTCAACCAACGCACAGTGGAACTCGGCTGAGTCGACGACGCTGGTGATGTCCTCATTGGGTACGACTTCGGTGTCAAAACCGAGGTTGGTTCGCATCCACTCGGCCTCCTCCCGGAACTCCTCGAGATTCTGGGTTCGGTAGCCGAGTTCGGCCGCACCGTTGCGCTCGAAGCAGCAATCGATGTCTTCGGTAGCGACGAGTTCCTCGACGTAGTCGATGGACGCCAGGGCGGCATCCCAGAACTCCCTGCCGAGCGTTGGGCCGTGGCGCTCGAGCACCTTGGCCGTTGAGGCTTTGAGCCCGTAGTTGAGCATGCCGCCGTTGACGGTGCTGGCCCCGGCTCCGACCTCTCCAGAATCCAGCACGGCAACGCTCATTCCGGAGCGCACGATCTCGCGCGCTGCGTTCAGTCCGGTGACTCCCGCGCCGACGACGGCAACGTCGACCTCGGCGGGCAGGTCGGAGACGGGGAGGTCGTCAGGTCGAGGGAAATCATCACGCCAGAAGGGAGTGGTACGCAACATCCGGTGGAGGATAGATCTCTTCGCAGACCCCTACAGCGCATCCAAACCGACGCGGAGACCTGCAACCAACTCCTGCACCTGTGCGGGCGTGATGGTCAGCGGTGGCGACACCTGGAGCCCACCCCCGGCAAGGGCCCGCGTGATGACACCGGCGTCGCGGGCTGCCACTGCAGCGCGAGTGGCAAGCGTGGCGTCGGCGGCGATGGCATCACGGTCGAGTTGTACGGCAGCCATGGCCCCGACTCCACCGCGGAGATTGGAGACGAGCGGGTGTCCGACGAGAGGGGCGAGCGCTTCCATCAATCCGGACTCGAGCTCTCGGGCCCTCCCGATCAATCCCTCGCGTTCGATGATGTCGAGGTTGACCGAAGCGGCGACACACGAAGCCGTGTGGCCCGAATACGTGTAGCCGTGGCGCCAGAGAGCTCCCTCGCCGTTCCAGAACGGCGCGGCCACCCGTGACGATGCGACGACACCACCAAGCGGCGCATACCCGGAGGTGACCCCCTTGGCGAAGGTGATGAGGTCGGCATCGAGATCAAAGCGGCGGGAAGCGAACCAGTCACCAATGCGGCCGAAGCCGGTGATGACCTCATCGGAGATGTACAGGGCGCCGGCGTCTTTGACCATCTGCCGAGACTTGCCGAGGTAGCCGTCTGGCGCCGGACGGACCCCTCCGGCGCCGATCACCGGCTCGACGTAGAACCCTGCAATCCGGTCGTGCCCGATTCCCTCGATCACGTCGTACAGCGCGTCGATCGAGTCGTAGGGCACTCTCACCACTTGTTCCACAAGTGGCCCGGTGCCTTCGCGATTCGGTTCGATCCCCGCCAAGCTGGTGCCGTAGGCGTGCATGCCGTGGTAAGCCCAGTCCCGAACGATGAAGACGTCGCGACTCGGCTGGCCGATCTGATCGAAGTAGCGCCTGGCCAGCTTGGCTGCCGTGTCAACGGAATCCGATCCGCCCGAGGTGAGGAACACCTTGGAACCTGGATAGCCGCTCAAGTCGGCAATCCGAGTGGCGAGTTGCTCGGCCGGTTCGTTGCTGTAATCGCCGAAGGTGTGGAAGGCATGCAGTTTTGTGATCTGCGCGGCAACGGCCGCCGCGATCTCGGAACGCCCGTAGCCGATGTTGGCGTACCAGAGGCTTGCCGTGCCATCGAGGTAGCGCCTGCCATTGGTGTCGTAGACGTACACGCCTTCACCGCGATCGATGACGACTTCGTGCCCGGCGACGGTGGACATGTTCGAGAATGGGTGCCAGAACGAGCTCATAGCCAAATGGTAACTGGGCTCGATGTTGTCACAATGCGGCCTCCACCGATCAAGCACCGCCCCACGACAACCGACATTGACGAGGTGGCGGGTCGACCGGCACCTTCACGGATAGTCTCGTGGAGCGATACGAGAGAGGGCCTTCCCACCGTGACGGCGGCAGGACAAGAAAACGAGTTGCGGCATGTGGCTCTTGGCGTGGTCCTGTTCCTGCTGCCCTTCGAGGTCAACCGGGCGCTCGTTGAATACCCGGGGCAAGCAGGCGGGTTCAGTCGTTTTGTGAGCGTTGGGCTTTTTGATGTCGCACTTGTCGCCTTTGTCGCCCTGGCCCTGCTTTCTCTTGGCTCGCGTCGAAGCGTTGTGATTGGGTGGGGAGGGTGGCTGGCGATCGGGCTCCTCGTCGTCACCGTTGTTTCCCTCCCATTCCACGGTTCGTGGCGGGGGGTGGCCCTGGGACTGCGGCTTGTGGCGGCCGTGATGGTTGCACTCGAGATCGGGGGGATGCGCCGTCGCGAGGTCATGCAGTTTGTGATCCTCCCGCTCGTGGTAGCTGCTGCGGCCCAAGGGGTGCTGGCGTTCGGGCAGGCGGTCAATGGCGGACCACTCGGCGTCCCCGGCGAGCCGACTGAATTCGGGGCGGTTGCCGATACCGTGCGACCGGCCGGAACGGCTTCACATCCCTACATGCTGACGACCTACTGCCTGGTTGCGGTGTCGGCCGGGGCGCTGGTCTGGACGCAGTCCATCTCGCGATGGTGGCTGGGTCCGCTGGCGTTGGCAGCAGTTCCGATCGGCCTGAGCTTTTCACGCGCTGCGGTGGTGAGCGTACTGTTCGCCGGCGTGGGCTGGGTGATCGCCGTCGTCGGGAAGCCCCGCATCTATGGCCCACCGGTGGCTGCAGTGATGCTTGGCATTGCGGTCCCGGCATTGTTGTTTGCGCCGGCGTGGTTGGAGCGGCTGGAGGACTCGACGACGGGCAGCTTGAACGACGCCAGTGCCAATCGGGTCGAGCTCACCAACCAGGCCATTGACATGATCGCCGACTATCCACTGGTTGGGGTCGGACCATGGCGGTACACGATTGTTGCCGAGGCCGACTACCCGCTGGCCACCGGCGACGACTCGCCGGTGCATAGTCTCCCGTTTCTGGTGACGACCGAGTTCGGCGTTGTGATCGGGATTGCGTTCTTGGCTGCACTGGTGGCGTTGGGGGTGAGAGCCGGCCGCACCGGCCCGCTCACCTTTGCCCTGTTTGGGGCCGTGATGGGGTTCACGGTCTTCGACGTCGTCCTTTACTGGTACCCGGCCGGTCTTGTGCTCTTTGGCGTTTGGCTCGGCCTGCTCGATCGCGCGGCGCGCCCGCCCGAGCCACAACTGCCGGCGGCTACGACCGACGCCGGTGAGTCAGCCGGTTCCTGATCTCCTCGAGCGAGCCGAAATCGGAATAGGGGAACACGTTCGGCGCCGAGTAACGGACGTCGCCGTCGAGCTCTTCGATGCAGACGTCGTAGCTGGTGGGACCAATTCGAACTCTGGTGACCGTGGTGCGCCCCACCGTCGCAACAGCCGGCTCTCGGAATCGTGTGGTCATGTGTGCTTTCCCCTCAGTGTCATCTCGAGCGACCGCTACAACCGGTCACGAGAGCTAGAGCAGCCGGGCGCTGCCGTGATACCTCGAATCCTCGCCTGGCGCGGCCTAGGCGTGGATCTCGATGACGTCGCCGTCCACGACGACGTGGTCTCTGCCGACCTGTTGACCCCCGAAGCTGCCCGCTCCCCACAGCCGGGCGTACTTGAATTGAGCGGCAATGTCACGGTGGACCAGCGCAGCGACGTCGAGAACGGTGTCGCCCTGCCTCACGGTGAAGGGTTGTCCCATGTCGGCTTCCTTGCCGGGCACCTTGGTGTAGACCCGCACGATGCCGAGCATGCGGAACAGCCACGCTCCCAACTCGTCGAGTCCCGCTCCGGTTGCAGCCGACACCGCTATGAACGGGAAGCGCAGGCCGGTGAGCTCCTCGAACACTTCGAGCTCGTCGGTGATGTCGGGGATCTGGTCCGACTTGTTGGCGACGAGCAGGGTGGGAAGATTGGTGGCGAATGGGTCGTCCCCTGCGAGGTTGGCGTGACCGATGGTGGTAGCCGGCCAAGCCTCACGCAGGAGCACCCGGCGCTCCTCCAGGATCTCCATCGCAGCCAGCGCCCGCTCCATGCAACCCGCAGTTCCCAGGTCGACGACGAAGAGAGCAGCGTCGGCGGGTTGCAGCGCATTGCCGATCCAGCTGATCGGGTGTTCCGGAGAAAGCGACGGCTGGTCGACGAGTTGGAAGGCGACGTCCTCGTAGAGATACATCCCGGGCTGCGGATACTGGGTGGCGAAGGGGTACGGCTCAGAAGCAACATGGGATCCGGTGAGCCGAGCATGCAGCGCGGACTTGCCGCCGTTGGGCGGTCCGATCAAGGCGATCTGGGCGGCTCCTTCGGGCCGGATCACCGTGGGCGGCCCACCCCGGGCGCCCGTCCGCGAGGAAGTGGCGAGCTCGTCGTTCAGCTCCTTGATGCGGGTCTTGATTCCGGCGCGGAGGTGCTCCGTGCCCTTGTGCTTGGGGATGGTGCGATGCATCTCCCGCAGGCAGTCGAGCTTCTCCTGAGGGTCGCGAGCTCGCCGGTAGGCGGCTTCGGCGGATTTGTACTCTGGTGAGGTGTTGGTCGGCATGACTCGTGCTGGTTGTCCGGTACGCACATGGTGGTCGATCCCAGCGCCCGGGGCGAGGGACTTTTGGACCAAACCGCCGGCTTCAGGTCACCTCGGGGCAGCCAGCAATTCCCGATACCACGACCGGACTGCCTGCGCCGGCCAAGTGAACTGCTTCCGCACCGCGCCGGCATTTGCCTGAGCGGCGGCCCGTAGTTCGGTGTCGTCGAGTGCCGCCCGCAATGTGGTCTCCCAGGCCGCAGCGTCTCCGGCCGGGACGAGCCTGACGCCGGGCAGATGTCCGATCTCGTCGCGGGTTCCGGGGAGATCGGACGCAACCACCGGGACGCCGCTGCCGAGATACTCGATGACCTTGGTCGGTAGCGAGTATCGATAGTTGGGGGTATCAAAGAGGGGCGCCACCCCAACGGCTGCTGTCGCCATCGCTGCCATGGCCTTGGCGTGGGGGAGGGCGCCAACCAGTTCGGTGCGGCGGTTGGTCTGGCGGAGTTCGGCAGCCAACTGAGCGGAGCACGGGCCGATGACTCGTAGAGCCACCTCGGGCGCGGCCGCGGCCATCGCAGCCGCCACAAAGGGCACCCCCCGAACCGCGGTGACATCGCCGACGTAGACGGCGGCACCATCTGAGGGTTGCGGCGCGGGGAGGTCATCTGGGTAGTTGGCGAAGACGGGATGCCGTTGCGCGAACAGTTGGGCGTATCCTGGCTCGGCGAGGGTGATGGAGCAGGTCCGCTCGGCCAGGCGTAGCAGCGAGCGCGAGACCCACGAAAGCAAAGGGCGCACCGGCGCCGGAAGCCATTCCTTGGTGAGGAGCTGGCCGGGAACGTTCTCGTGGAGGTCGAAGACGACTCGGCGCCCCATCAACCCCGCAACGATGCTGGCCGGCAGCAACTCTGGGTCGTGGGTGATGGCGACGTCATAGCTGCGCCCGACGAGCAGACGCACTGCAGTGAGGTTGCGACGCAGCCGGCCCCCGGTGAGTCCGATCCAACGCTTGATCCCGGTTTGTGATGAGGGTGCGGGAGGCCTGGTGCCGTACGTGATTGCCCCGATCGGCTCGAGCGTTGGGATGAGCTTCTCTCTGATCCGGGTGTCGTCGGCGCGATGCACCGTGCTCAACACGAGGATGCGGTGGGAATCCATCGGTCAGAGGGTGACGACGTTCGATCGTTTGATGCCGCGTTTGCGATAGGCGCCTCGGGTATCGAACACCGTACCCACGTGGTCGGCAAGGGCGGCGAGGTCGATGTCATCGTGATCTGTCAGCACGACCGCGATTGCGGGGTCGCCGAGGTCATCGGCTGTCACGGCGGCAAAACCCCAGTGGGCGATGCGTTGGGTGCCAACCACGGGGTCCAAGACCGAGATGCTGGCGCCGCGTCGCTCCAGCTTCTTGAGCACCTCGATCAGACGCGGATTCGCGGTCGTCGGCGATATTCGGCTTGTACGAGATTCCCACTCCGAGAATGGGGGTTCCGGAAACCGGCAAGCCCAGATCGTTGAGAACGTCGGCGATTCGATCGGCGGTGTAGGTGGGCATCGCAGTGTTGACCTGCTCGGCGGTGTCGATGAAGCGGGTAGCGATCTTGGCCTCGCGGGCCCGCCAGGCGAGGAATTGCGGGTCAAGGGGGATACAGTGCCCGCCCACTCCGGGACCCGGGTAGAAGGCCTGGAACCCAAAGGGCTTGGTTGCGGCTGCGTCGATGACCTCCCAGATATCGATCTCCAGCTCGTGAGCGAGCTGAGCCATCTCGTTGACGAGGGCGATGTTCACGGCGCGATAGGTGTTCTCCAACAGCTTGGCCATCTCGGCGGCCCGGGCGCTCGAAACCACGTGGACGGCCTCAAAAAGCCGTCCGTAGGCAGCGGCCGCGACCCTTCCGCTGGTGGGGGTGACTCCACCGACGACTTTGGGGATGGCCTGGGGAGCAACATCTCCGCCCGGATTCACCCGCTCAGGTGAGAAGGCGACGAAGGCGTCTTGATCGAGTTGGAGTCCGGCCGCCTCGACCGCAGGCACGATCAGGTCCTCGGTGGTCCCCGGATACGTGGTCGACTCGAGAGAAATGAGGATGCCGGGTTGAGCGGCGCCGGCCACCGTGGCGGCCGCCGACTCGATGTAGGAGAGGTCGGGCTGGCGATTTCGCCCCAACGGGCTGGGCACACAGATGAAGACGGCGTCGCAGGAACCCAGCCGGGTTGGGTCTGTGGTGACCTCGAGGCCGGCAGCGAGCGCTTCCACCAGCACCTCGTCTGAGATGTCGTCGACGTGGGAGGAGCCGGCGGAGAGGCTCGCCACCAGATCGGGTGAGATGTCGAAGCCGATCACCGGCAGTCCAGAGTCGGCAGCTGCCACGGCGAGCGGTAAGCCGACGTACCCGAGACCGATGATGCCCGCGGTCCAGTGATCGGAAGTGAAGCGCTGCGCGGCGGCGTCGGCCGAGGTTGTTGAAGTCATGCGAACTCCCGAGGTTGGGGGACGAACGGAGTCTAGGAGGAGGCACCCGATTCAACCCGGAGCATGTTCCTCAACCGAGTTCGGGTCCTACGGAACCCAATTGACGGTTTCACAGCTGGTGGCGAAATCGACGCCCTGACCGCCGTTGCACTTGTCATCTTCGCTGCCGCCGTCGAGTTCGTCGTCTCCTCCGTAGCCGGACAAAATGTCGCCGTGGGCGCCACCGAACAGGCTGTCGTCGTCGGGGCCGCCGTTCAACCTGTCGCGGCCCGCCTCGCCGTAGAGGACGTTGTTGCCCGCGCCGCCATTCACTACGTCGCGGCCCCCTCCGCCATGGATGATGTCGAGGGAGTTGTCACCGTTGAGCGTGTCGTGGCCGATCCCGCCGTCGATGAAGTCCTGTCCCTCGCCTCCGGAGATGACGTCGTGGCTCTCGTCGCCCATCAGCGTGTCGTTGCCGGAGCCACCGAGAATGATGTCGGCGCCGAACCCACCATTGACCACGTCGTTGCCGGTGCCGGCGCAGATCACGTCATCTCCGCCGAGGCCGTCGATGGTGTCATTTCCGCCGTAGCCCAGGATGACGTCCTTGCCATTGGTCCCGACGATGCGTTCCGAGAGCTTCGAGCCGACGATGGTCGGGAAGTGGCCGGCGCACACCGTTCCCGCCAGTCTGATGTCGAACACCTGTGGTGACCGCAAACCGAACGTGCGCCGTATCTCCCAACCGGGCACATCCTCGGTGACGAACTCGCCGCGGTCGATGCCCTCGAAGTGGACGAAGCCACCCGGCGGACCGTCGAGTACCTGAACCGTGATGAGGCTGTCCCAGGCCGGGCCGTCGCCGTCGATCGTGCCGATCGCTTCGAGCACAGTGGCGACATCGACTTCCGCTTCCCAAGTTGCCAGTGGGTTGTTGACTGCGTTGAGGGTCGAGTAATGATCGTCCACCGGGACCAGGTAGGGATAGAGGGTTGAACTGCCGAAGCCGGAGGTGTTCGACTCTGAAACGCCGCCGTTCGATGAGCTGTATGAAGCCACAATGACGTTGGATTTGGTGAAGGATGCGGCGTCGGGACCCCGGTATGTGATCACCCTGCCGGCGGTGGCATCAGCCGCCGCGATCCACGAAGTGGCTTCTCCCGCTAGGCCCTTGTAGACCTGATCGGCCGTGGTGTCGAAGACGTGACACCAGCAGTCAGCCCTTCGATCCGTCGTGAGGCCGGGTTGCCCGGGGAACCGGAGTGCCACATTCTCGTAGGTCAGGAAGCGATGGAGTGCATAGGTGCGGGCAGCAAGTGTTTGCGCGGCAAGCGCCTCCGCGTGCCAGCTTGTGGGCACTTCAGCGATCCCATAGACGTAGTCGTTGAGGTCGAGAGAGGCGGACACGTGGAAGCGGGGGGAACCGGGCACCTTGCGCAGTTCGAGAGCACCGCGTCCGTATTGCTGATCCAACGTTGATACCCGCCCAGGGTCGAGTTCGATGGTGAGCCGACAATTTGGAGCAACGACGGGTTCCGGGGGTGGCGGTGGCTCTTCTTCCACCCCGTCGAGGGGAGGGTTCGCCTCTGCGGGCGGATCTGCTTCCGGTGGCGAGTCGGCCGGTGGCGGGTCGGCCGGTGGCGGGTCTTCGTCTGCCGAGTTGGCTCCATCGGCTGTGCCGGTGCCAACCGGATCTCCCTCGAGAGGAGGGGAGTCGGGCTTGTCGGTGACGACATCGTCCGGCGGCGGTGGATCGGGTGGCGGTGGCAGCATGATCGGCTCACCGTTGCGAGTGAACGTACATCCGGCCCGGGTGCCGTCGTAGGTGATGACCCACGACTCGCCTTGGTTGGCAGAAAGCGAATTGGTGCACGTGGCGTCGAAGCAGATGGTCAGGTCGCCCGAGGTGATTCCCAGCGGGAGTGAGTTATGACCCTGGGACAACCCCACCCACAGCGGGCGGTCAATTCCGAGGACCTCGGGGTCGAGCGCCAATGCGGACGTCGATTCCACCTCGGTTCCGGTGTAGTAGGCGGTCACGATCTCTTCGCCGGTGAAACCGCTGAGGGCGCGACCCTGGGCGCCGTACTGACTCATCCCTACGGCGTGGCCGAAGCCACCACCGATGAATGTGACCGTTGCGGGGACGGGAGCGCCGGCGGTTTCTGCGGCGGGATCGTTGATTGATCCGGGCTCCGCGCCCGCGTCGATCTGCGCCGCACTCATGGCCGGCATCAATAGCGTGGCGAGAGCCACCGACAGCGCAATGAACGCACGAAGGTATCCCATACCCCTCCCCTTCCATGGTACTGCTGGATCAGAGCAACCCAAGAGGGATTTGGTACGTGTTTCTCGCCCTACCATCGCCGCTGGCATGTCCTGGTTAGCACGGCTCATTCAATTCACCCGTCTCGGTGCGGTTCTGGTCTACGGCCAAGTGCGGCGAGGCCCGAGGTACCTTGCGTACCTGGCTCGCGACACGTTGCTGACATTCTTCGGCAGATCCAGCATCGATCAGTACCGCGATTCTGCAATCGTTGCGGATGTGACGGCCGGCGAACCGGCGGAACCACAACGGAGGAGCCGGCCGGCCGTCTTCATTACGCAGTTCGGGCTGGGTCTGTTGCGCCAGGGCAACGTTGCTGACGCCAAGTGGGTGTTGGAACGCGGGGTCGGCTGGTTCGGCTCTGATGAACGACTGGCAGCGGCAGCCGATGTTGTGGAGGGGGAACACGTTGTCCTCTCCGGTGGCTGGCGCCCGCCGGCGCCAAAGGGGACGGCAGCGCTGGTCGATCGTGCGCCGCAACGGGTACTCCACGTGGTCGGTAAGTCCCTCCCGCAGACGCTGGCCGGCTACACCATCAGGACCCAGGCCGTGGTTTCGGCGCAACGGTCGTTAGGTATCGACCCGGTCGTCGTCACGAAGTATGGATTCCCCTGGTACGTCGGGGGCGACGCCGACGCCGCCATCGAGTACGTCGACGGCATTCCCCACTACCGCATCGGTAGCGGCGTACTGCCGCGTCGCTGGGACGACCGGTTGGACGCAAATCTGGCCGCGCTCCGTCCGATCGTCGAACAGGTGAGGCCCCAGGTGTTGCATGCTCATTCCGACTTCGAGAACCCGCTGCTGGCCCTCGCCCTCGGTGAGCAGTTCGATCTGCCGGTGGTCTACGAAGTGCGGGGGTTCTGGGAGGAAACCTGGCTCTCGAAGTCGCCGGAACGCAGCCCGACGGCCGACCGCTTCCGCTGGCGCCACGAACGCGAGCTGGCGTGCATCCAGCGGGTCGATCACGTCGTTACCCTCGCCGAAACCATGCGCAACCGGATGGCCGCGGATGGGGTCGATCCCGCACGGGTGACGATCATCCCGAATGCCGTCGACCCCGGCGCCTTCCCGGTGATGACCCGAAACGAGGAGTTGGCGCAGAGCCTGGGTATCGCACCTTCTGAGGTCACCGTCGGCTACATCTCGAGTCTGGTGTCGTATGAAGGCGTCGACACCCTGATCGAGGCGCTACGGCTGGCTCGCGACTCTGGTCTCCCCGTTCGTGGTCTGATTGTGGGAGACGGCGACCAGCGCGAGAGTCTCGAGCAGCTGGCCGCGGCCCGTGGGGTTGCCGACGTGGTGACCTTCACCGGCAGGGTGCCGCACGACCAGGTACTCGACTACTACAGCCTCATCGATGTCTTCGTTGTGCCGCGCCGCAACGACCGGGTGTGTCGGTTGGTCACGCCACTGAAGCCGTTCGAGGCGATGAGCACCGGGCGGACCTTGGTGATGTCATCTGTCCCGGCGCTGGCCGACATTGCCGCCGAGTCCGGCGCCGCGGCGACCTTCGAACCCGAAAACGCCGCTGATCTCGCCCGGGTCCTCTGCAGGCTTGTGGGTGATGAGGCGGAGCGCGCCGAGCTCGCCGAGCAAGGGGCAACCTGGGTCCGCGCCCACCGCACCTGGGATGCCAATGCGGAACGATATCTTGAGATCTATCGCGGCTTGGGCGCTATCGACTGACTGGTCCCGGAGTTTTGGGTCCCGGGCCACCGGGCATCCCGAGTGGCCGTCAGGTCCCGTAACGCTCGGCGAGGATCTCGGCGATCCTGACGCCGGCATGGCCATCCCACAGAGGGATCTCGGCCGGAACCCAATCGCGGGCCAGGGCATCGTGGGCCGCAACCGCGATGTCCTCAGGCTCAACCAGTCGATTGGTTCCCATCGTCACCGTAATGGGGCGCTCGGTGTTGGGGCGAACGGTGAGGCAGGGAACGCCGAGAATGGAGGTTTCCTCCTGGATTCCGCCTGAGTCGGTGAGAACGAGAGACGAATCTGCCACCAGCGACATGAAGTCGGTGTAACCGAGCGGGTCGATCACCAACAAACCCGGGTGGTCGAACAGGCCTGCCGCCCCCAACACCTCGCGACCGCGCGGATGAAGCGGGATGACGAGGGGAAGCTCGGCGGCCACGACCGCCATGGCGTCCACGATGGCTCGGGCCCGGTCGGGATGATCGACGTTGGCGGGGCGGTGCAGCGTCACGACTCCGAATCTATCGCCGATGTTGTGCTGGTTCCGGATGGGCGTCGAGTCGAGCCGGTCCCGAAAGCGCAGCAGCGTATCGATCATGGGATTGCCGACGGCGCGGATCCGCTCGACCGCAACTCCCTCAGCGGCTAGGTGGTCGGCAGCCTCGGGGGATGTAATGAGGAGGAGGTCCGCCAGAGCGTCGGTGACGATTCGATTGACTTCCTCGGGCATGGTCCGGTCGAAGCTGCGGAGCCCGGCCTCAACGTGCGCGAGGGGGATGAGCAGTTTGGATGCCACGAGCACAGCCGCCAGCGTTGAGTTGACGTCGCCGTAGACGACGACTGCCCGGGGCTGAAGGTCGAGCATCGTCGTCTCGAGCGCCGTCAGCAGCGCGGCCGTCTGGGCGGCGTGGGAACCGGATCCCACGCCGAGATTGATGTCGGGTTCCGGCAGCCCGAGCTGTTCGAAGAACACCTCCGAAAGTTGTCGGTCGTAGTGCTGACCGGTGTGGACCAGCAGGGGATCCGACCCAAGCGCTTGGGCCGCCGCCACCACGGGCGCAGCCTTCATGAAGTTGGGTCTGGCACCGACGATGTGGATGAGGCGACTCGGCGAGGCGTTCGTGTCAGCCATTGATGAAACGGTCATACCATTCTTCGGTGAGGGAATCGGACTGTTTCTGGAGCTTCACGTCCTCACGATCACGATTGGCCACGATTTCGGCCGCGTCGGGCAGTTCGAGCAACTCGGCGATCTCGAGCAAGAGCTCGTCGCGCGAGGACGGGATGTCCTCATAGTCAATCGTGATCGATGGGGTGAGTTCGGATGCCTCCAACTCGCGCTCCCACATGGCCTCGTCCTCGACGATGCGCACCAGGTTGGCGATCAGCGCCTCCCGGTCGTAGAAGGGCTCGGCGGTCTGCTCCTTCAATACCCCCCACTTGCCGGTTTGTTGCGCCTTCGTCAGCGAGATGGCCTGGCGAAGCTTGTCCTTGCGCAGCAGCTTGACCACCACCACGTCCCCGAAGTGCTTGGTCAGATTGCGGAGCCGGCCGGGCTCGGGCGGCAGCATCCCTTCCTTGGTGAGGATGTCGAGGTGACGAACCATCAGCTTCACGCCAAGGACACCGTTGGGTGACGCCGTTTTCTCCAACAGCTTCGAGATGTAGGCGTCCAAATCGCCACGCGGGATGTCCCATCGCTCGATGAGGCGTTCGTAGCGCGGCCGATTGAAGAACTCTCGGGGCTCGCCGAGCGCGTCGGTACTGCGCATGTCGGCGGCGAGCAGACTGCTTCCGGTTCGCGGCAAGGTACAGATGAAGACACTCTTCACGGTTTCTCCGGGGTCGGGATCGTTGCGGTGGGGCGCATCGCGGTTCGACGCTCAGTCATGGACGATGAGCCGTTCGAGATGGGCGGCGAATTGCCCGGCGATGACGGTGGCATCGTACCGGTCGCGGAACGGTGCCGGTAGCTCACCCTGATCGCCGCGGGCGGCGATGGCTTCTTTGATGGCACGGAACAGGTCCTCGTCAGAGGACCGTTCGAAGAGGTGGACCAGTCCCGAGCCGAGCGCGTCGCGGGTGACGCTGTTGTCGGGGGCAACCGAGCGGCATCCGAAGGTGAGCCCCAGCATGAGGACGCCCGAATTCAAGACTTGCCGGTAGGGGAGTACCACGACGTCGGCGCTCTTGAACATGACCTGCACGTGCTCGTCGGGGATCGGGCTGGCGGTGATGCTGGCACCCTCGGTGTCTTCGATCACCTCGAATAGCTCCGAGTTGTCGATCGCGCCCATGGTGGGGCCGGCAACCATGACCCGGAGGCGCAGCCCCGTGTCGGCCTTGAGTTTTGGCAGCAGCCGCACCAATCGGTCGAAACCCTTGTAGGGGCGAATAGCGCCGAAGGCGAGCAGCATCACCTCGTCGTCGTCGAGGCCGATCAGCTTGCGGGCGGCTTCGCGAGTCATGTACTCCTCGTAGATCCCCTGGTAAAGCGGGTGGTCGACGACGAACAGTTTGGCCGGATCGATCGTGTAGTACGGGCGCGACCTCTTCGACCGTTCTGGCGTGGAGCACGTGAACCCCGTGGGCGAGTTCGATCAGTCGTTGCCGTAGCTCGATCTCGACGTTCGGGAACGGACAATCGTGAGGGAGCGGTTCGTGGATGCTCCACAGGAAGGTGCCGCCGCGTTCGACGAACGACTCGATCGGGGCGACGAACTCGTCCGTTCGTTCTCTTGCCTGCTCTTCTGTCTTCGCTCCGAGCTGGGCGATTCGTGTCCAATGGAGGTGGAACGCAGAGTCGGCAGGCAATCGATAGAGATGGTCGAGGGAGCCGAGCGGACGGGCATCGAATCCGACCTCGGGACACCGGGCGTAGAGCAGACGCAGATAGGGGTTCTGGGTGCCCCCAGGGAAGTACGACAGGTCGTGGAGTCCGAGCCCGGCGGGGGCGGCCAGCGCGGTCCGCTGCTCCCACCACGCCTCTTCCGGGAAGCGGATCTCGCGCTGCAAATCGGCGAATCGGCGCCGGGCGCCACGCAGATCCTCGCGTGCCGTGTCGCGCTGCTCCCTGGTGAGGCGAAGCTGCTTGCGAGCCTTGTCGCGTTCATCTCGCAACTGCTCGACGAGGCTCTTGCTGCGGTCGCGCTGGCGCTTGGCTTCCTCGTTCAGCTGGCGAGCTCGATCGAGCTGTGATCTGAGCCCTTTCGTCTGGGCCAGTTGTGACTGGGTCTTCTCCTCGAGGCCGCGCAGGCGGACCTGCTGCTTTTTGGCCTGTTCTTTGAGGAGTTTGATCCTGTCATGTTCGGCGCGCTGGGCCGCTTGCTCTTCCTTGGTGAGCTTCTTGCCGGGGGTCGCTTTCGTAGCGGCAGCCCTTGCGGGATCGGGAGCCGGAACTTCGAGCTCGACAAACTCGTAATGCGTGGCCTCGACGTCGGGTCGCAGCACGAAGAACTTCACTCCACGCTTGACCGGACCGGGGACGTATTTCTTTACACCACCGAGTGCCATCAGGTTTGAACCCCACCTGTCGACGGGCCAACGTACCCTAACGTTCGACCGAGCCGTCCGGCGGTCTCACGCAATCCGGCCAGTTCGGCCGGCGTGAGGTGGTGCTGGGCCCGATCCCACTCGCCCCGCTGCTGGCCGGTGCCTCCGACCCTGTTCTCGAGGATCGACTCGTCGATTGGCACGCTGGCTGCATCGGCGATGGCGGCGAACTTCGAACCGCGGGTGAGGTCTTCATAGGCCACGATCGTGCCGCCCACCTCCGGTGCCCATCGGACGAACGACTCGGTGAGGCGATTCCAGATGGCACCGAAGTGCTCGGCGGTGGCGACCTGCTCGTCGGGCCAGCGGTGATACCACCAGTAGCTGTGGGTCCTGATCTCGTGCAACATCCGGTACGACAAGAAGGCGTCGTAAGGGTTGCGGTGGAGGAAGATGAACCGGGCGTCCGGATAGATGCGCTTGAGATACAGGGCGTGCTCACCGCCGAGGCGCACACCCTTGAAGCCCCAACGCGAGAAGCCGGATGCTTCGGCAGGTTCGCTGAACAGTCGATCGAAGAAGGCACGGTGGGCTGCCAACAGATCCGCCGGGCTCGGATAGGCATTGGCGATCCATCGCTCGGCGGTTGGGGGGTCTTCCGGGTTCACGATGTAGTTCACCGGCGGCCACTTGTCGCTGAACGGAGCCAGTGATTCGGCCATGCGCCGCACCAGCGAGGAGTGGTCATACGGCTCTCCCCACATCAGGAGTTCTCCGCTCGACACCAGGAGGCGCTGCACCAGGGTCGAGCCGGAGCGCCAGGCGGAGGCGAAGAGGAACACCGGGGCGTTGCCGGGCGGCAGCGTGGGCGGTTCAAACCGTTCGATGAGTGACGCAAGGCCGTCGGGAATCGTTCGTGGTTGCGCGGTCATCTCAATACAGGGGGAGGTCGGAGAGTGCGGCGACAGTGGCGTACCAGTGACGGTAAGCATCGATGCGGAGGCGAGAGTCCTCCGACGGTGCGGGGACCGGCGCGGTGCTGGATGACTCGTAGCCGAAGTCGGCCATCATGTCGCCGCAGGTGTGCTCGATGATGGCCCGATCTTCAACGGTCAATTCGCCCTTCCAGGTCGCGACTCGGTCCGTGGTGACGGCGCCCATCGCCCCGGCCTTCCACGACTCGCGTTCAGCGAACAGGGGGTATCGGGCCACTAGCTCGTCGTCGAGGGGCTGCGGCTCGTACGGAACCTCGAGGAAGTGGGCGAGGCTTTCTTGGTACGTCGCAGTGTCGGCAACGATGTCTTCGTACCTGGCGACCAAACATCGCTGCTTACCGAGGATTCGTTCGGCATCTAGGATCGATCGCTGGTGCAGAAGCCAGCGCTCGGCGAGCGAGAAGGCGTCACGTTCGCCCCAGGGGACGCCGAGGTGGGAGCGGTATACGGCTCGCGGGTCCCGCACGACCGCCACCAGCTTGAGGTGGGGTTGGGTCTGGGTCAGGTGCTCCCAGTAGGCAATATGTCCGGGAGTCTTCTCGCCGAGCACCACTGCGGGCGGGCTCATCGCGGCGACTATGGATTCGAACACGTGGAAGAGTCCGATGCGTCGATCCCGGACCCGGGTCTCGCGCAGAATGTCGCCCGAATTGACGCCGAGGGTACGCTCGTCGAGTTCTTTCACCGCCCAGTTGACCATGGCGGAGCGGTCGGCGCCCCGCAGTGGGAAGTTGTAGCGATATCGGGCGCGATCGGCCAGCGCCCAGAAATGCGTCTCGGCCGGCACCCATACCCCAGGCAGCTCCGAGCAAAGTCGTTGTACCAGGGTGGTACCCGATCGCGACGTGCCAACGATCAGGAACGAGAGGGTGCCTTGAGCTGGGAGATTGCCTGTCATGCCATCTCCGTCGTTGGGTCTGCGGGCCGCTCATTGATGTCGACCAGCCCGACATCGCGCACGATGATCTCCGTCTCGACGCCGTTGTGAACCCAGCCGACAGATCCCTCGGGGTGGAGCGTTGGGTTGGCCGGACGATCGAACGTGAACACCGTGGCGAACATGGCCTGGGCGCCACTGAGTTCCCAGCCGAATGCCCAGTTCGGCACCATGACTCCAGGTCGCGGTGCCCACCAGCCGTTGAGCTGCGGCGCAGTCTTGGAGCGCAACGGAGTCAGTGGTTGTTGGCTCCCGCGCAATGGCACGGCGAAGGCCAGCGGATTACCGAATTCGGTGAGCATGTAGCGGCGCCCGTCCTTGACGAGATCAAACTCTTCGGCGGCGTGGAACCATTGACGGTAGTTGTGCGTCGCCCCGACGTTGTCATACAGCATGTCGACGATGAGCAGCCACTCCGTTGGCTTGGTCATCACGCTGCGGCGGTGGGTGACGGTGTCGATCTGCGCGCGGGCGTCGGCAAACACGAAGCCGCGCAATTCGCCCCACCGCTCGAGCGTTGCCTCACCGGTGGGTCGGCGGCCATCGACGGTGACGGTGTTGTGGGCTCGTGGGGAGACGAAATACCTGACGGCCGTTGCGTCGGGAGGCGCGGGAGGGCGGGCCCCGCCGTTGACGAGGATGCGGCGGCCACGGTCGAACCACACCACGGCGAGGTCGTCGCGCTGGGGATGGCGGCGACGGTCGCTGCCCGCCTGGAGCGCCACATAGCTGGCGCCGGGATCACGCTCCGGGGTGAAGCGGCGGGCCGGCCGCATCACCAGGTAGCCGGAATCAGGGAACACCTTGAAGCTCGCCTGCGGTGGAGCGCCGATCCGGCCCATGCTGGCGAGATGACGGAGGGTCTCGCTGCGGTAGCGGTCGACGACAAAGCGAAGGGCGATTTGTGGGCCGTCCCACGCCGGCGAGATGTACTGCTCGCCGGTGTCGCCGAAGGTTGCGAGCGTTCCGTCGGGAAGCACAAACCATGCCAGTGCTTCCTCTGCCCGCTCCTGCAAGCCGTTGAGGTCAGGTGTGTCGACCATTTCGCTGCGCAGCACCGCAGTCAGGAGGCCCAGTTCGGCGTCGTGTCGTGCCGGATCGTGGCTGCGGTGGACGCCGTCGGGACCGAACGCGTTGCGGAAGGCTTCGAGGGCGGCGGCCTGGGCTTCAACTTCGCGATGGTGGTCGGTACCGAAGAGGCGGGTGGCGAGGGCCAGCCGTCCACAGGTGGCGGGAACCCCGGCGTCTCCCTCCAGGGCCATTTCAGATCGCGAGGCCAGGTCCCACAGTGGCTTGAGCTCGCGCAGGCCGAACCCGCCATACCGCTCCGCCTCGGCGAGGATGTACGCAAGGCGCCATGCCCGCCCTGCCTGGATGTTGATCGAGTCGGTGGTCGCCTCGTCGCGGTGGGCACGGATCCAATCCCGTGCGAGATCAACCGCCGGTTCGAGATAGCGCTGATCGTGCGTTTCGGAGTAGATCTCGAGGAGCGGATCGAGGAAGCCCCAGGAGGCGAGGTCATTGGGGGTCGGCAGGCTCGGGTCAGTCCGCCAGCGGAAGGGTCGGATGAGGGGGATGGGGTCGGGCTCGCCGGCGCGGACCAGTCCGGCTTCGAGCAGGCCGTCGGCGATTCGGTCGACCGGTCGGGCACTGCTCCAGCCCGGCCGGTGATAGGGCAACGGTGGGCCAATTCGCGGCGGGGCAGGGGCTCCGAGATCTGTGGTCATACGTACCTGGCCATGGCCGCTTCGTGGCGCCGGAACGACCACA